>NZ_BCSJ01000001.1 GCF_001570805.1 Brevibacterium epidermidis NBRC 14811
TGACTTCCCCACCGCGTCAACGGGCCCATCAATGCTCGGTGTTAGCGTCCTTTTATGAGCTTCGAACCCACTGACACATCGCCGACGAGTACCCCGAAACCGGTCGCAGTCGTTGCCGGAGCATCGGGATTCATCGGCGGAGAGCTGCTCAATGCACTGAGCACTTGGGGATACACGACGCGAACGATCGGCCGCTCCCCCGCATCCGCCGATGCCACCTGGGATCGCCCTGACCTGATCGCCGAACTCATCGACGGAGCCGACCTGCTCATCAACCTCGCCGGCCGCAGTGTCGGCTGCCGGTACACGGATGCGAACCGACAGGTCATCTGGGACTCCCGCGTCGACACGACCCGCACTCTCAATGCTGCGGTGGGGGCCGCCTCGGCGCCGCCGCGCCTGTGGATCAACTCGAGCACGGCCACGATCTACCGTCATGCGATGGACCGACCACAGACCGAGGACGACGGTGACATCGGTGAGGGGTTCTCGGTCGACATCGCCAAAGCTTGGGAGAAGGAGTTCTTCTCCGGGTCACTGCCCGCGACCAGACGTGTTGCGCTGCGGATGGCGATCGTGCTCGGCGACGGAGCAGCGTTGAACATGCTGGCCACAGCCGCCAGGTTCGGAGCCGGCGGCGCACAGCATGAAGGCCGCTGGTTCCCACACCGCCGGTATCGCGGGATCGGACCGGAAGCGTCAGGGCCGACGATCTGGCGGGGACACCCGCCGACTCACGGCCGGCAGCGATTCAGCTGGGTTCATATCGAAGACGTGCTCCGCGCAATCCGGTTCATCGACGAGCATGAAGAGCTCAGCGGCCCGATCAACGCCTCTAACCCACAGGTCTCGGACAATCACTCGCTCATGAAGGCGCTGCGCAAGGCCGTACGGATGCCCATCGGGGTTCCTGCACCCAGATGGCTGCTCGAGACCGGGATGATCGTCCTGCGCCAGGAATCGGAACTCGTACTCAAGAGTCGGTGGGTACTGCCCTCACGGCTCGAAGCGGCCGGGTTCGACTTCAAGTGGACCGACATCGAGGCGGCGACGAAACAGCTGCTGCGCTGAACTCGACACCGTAAGTTCACACGCCTCAGCCGGCGGCCGCCTCGGCGGGGATTCCCTGCTCGACGCAGTCGACGCAATAGGGCTGCAGACCCTTCTCCGTGCATTCGGTGCACCGCAGGTACTGCTTGCGGCAGTCGAGGTTCGCACAGTTGACGAATTCCGGGGTCTTCTTTTCGCAGGACACGCAGTGCCCGATCGATTCGACATTGTCGCCGAATTCGACGTGCATGCGCTTGTCGAACACGTAGAGAGAGCCGTCCCAGTAGCCGGAATTGCCGAAGGTCTCGCCGTAGCGGACGATGCCGCCGTCCAGCTGGTAGACCTCCTCGAACCCGCGGTTCTTCATGAGCACGGACAGGACTTCGCAGCGGATGCCACCGGTGCAGTAGGTGACGACAGGTTTGTCCTTGAGGTCGTCGTATTTGCCGGATTCGATCTCGGCGATGAAGTCACGAGTGGTGTCCGTATCGGGGACGATCGCGTCCCGGAACTTCCCGATCTGCGCTTCCATCGCGTTGCGACCGTCGAAGAAGACAACCTCTTCGCCCCGTTCGTCGAGGAGTTTGTGCAGTGCTCCTGGCTTGAGGTGCTGGCCGCCGCCCATGACTCCGTCTTCCGTCACTTTGATCTCGTCCGGAGTGCCGAAGGTGACGAGTTCATCGCGCACCTTCACACTCAGACGGGGGAAGTCGTCCCCTTCGCCGTTCGACCACTTGATGTCCGCACCTTTGAACGGCGCATAGGACTTCGTCGCCCGAACGTACTGCTTCACTTCGAAGATGTCCCCGCCGACCGTGGCGTTGATGCCGTCCTTCGACACGATGATCCGCCCCTTGAGCCCGAGGCTCTCGGCCAGGGTATGCTGCCACAGCTTGACCGCTTCGGGGTCGGGCAGCGGAGTGAAGACATAGAACAGGACGATCTTGGGAGTTGCCATGACCCCCATTCTAA
Organism: Brevibacterium epidermidis NBRC 14811; assembly: GCF_001570805.1. GTDB lineage: Bacteria > Actinomycetota > Actinomycetes > Actinomycetales > Brevibacteriaceae > Brevibacterium > Brevibacterium epidermidis. The sequence goes on from NZ_BCSJ01000001.1 coordinate 2,023, forward strand.
TTGTGGTCATCCGGTGCTCCCCACAGATCCCCTCGCCGAGGCGGTCGACCGCGGCCGTGCCCGTTCCCAGCCGAGCCGCCTCGACCCGTGCCCGGGTACCCGTGGGCCGGCCGTGGACGCACTTCGCCCGCGCGGTGGGGTCACGGCTAAGATTGGGCGAGAGTGCCGTGTCGTATGAAAGGGCCCCTTAGAGGACATGTCGTCAAACCTCAGTTCTGCGGATTCCACGCAGGTCGATCCCACGCAGGACAATGCGAAGCAGGTCAAGGAGACGGTCGAGTTCGCTGCGGCGAACCCCGACGTCGATCAGCCCTTCGCCGATCTCGGTCTCAAAGCCGACGAATACGAGCAGATCAAGGAGATCCTCGGACGTCGCCCTACCTCGGCGGAATTGGCGATGTACTCGGTCATGTGGTCCGAGCACTGCTCGTACAAGTCGTCGAAGGTCCACCTCTCGAAGTTCGGTGACAAGGTCACCGAGGACATGAAGAAGCACCTGCTCGTCGGCATCGGCGAGAACGCCGGTGTCGTCGACATCGGTGACGGCTGGGCCGTGACGTTCAAGGTCGAAAGCCACAACAGCCCCAGCTTCGTCGAACCCCACCAGGGTGCGGCCACGGGCGTCGGCGGAATCGTCCGCGACATCATCTCCATGGGCGCCCGCCCGGTTGCCGTGATGGATCAGCTGCGTTTCGGCGCTATCGACCACCAGGACACCGCCCGTGTCCTCCACGGAGTCGTCGCCGGCATCAGCAACTACGGCAACTCACTGGGCCTTCCCAACATCGGCGGCGAAACGGTCTTCGATCCCAGCTACCAGGGCAACCCCCTGGTCAACGCCCTGGCCGTCGGAGTCATGCGCCATGAGGACATCCGACTGGCCAATGCTTCCGGCAAGGGCAACAAGGTCGTCCTCTTCGGTGCGCGTACCGGTGGCGACGGCATCGGCGGAGCCTCGATCCTCGCCTCGGAGTCCTTCGACGATACGAAGCCGTCGAAGCGTCCTGCCGTGCAGGTCGGTGACCCCTTCGCCGAGAAGGTGCTCATCGAATGCTGCCTCGAGCTCTTCCACGCCGGTGTCGTCGAAGGCATCCAGGACCTCGGCGCGGCCGGAATCTCCTGCGCCACCTCGGAGCTGGCGTCCAACGGCGACGGCGGAATGCACATCGCCCTCGACGATGTGCTGCTGCGTGACGAGACGCTGACCCCTGAGGAGATCCTCATGTCGGAGTCGCAGGAGCGCATGATGGCCGTCGTCCGTCCCGATCGGCTCGAGGAGTTCCTCGCCATCGTCGGCAAGTGGGAGGTCGAGACCTCCGTGCTCGGCGAGGTCACCGACACCGGCCGCCTCATCATCGAATGGCGCGGCGATGTCATCGTCGACGTGCCCCCGCGCTCCGTCGCCCACGATGGCCCCGTCTACAACCGCCCGATGAACGAGCCCTCGTGGACCGCCGAGGTGGCCGCGAACACCGTCGAAGCAGCGGGCCTGGCAAAGCCGGCCTCCGATGACGAACTGCGTTCGACGGTGCTGCAGCTCGCCGGTTCCCCGAACCTGGCTTCGAAGTCGTGGATCACCTCCCAGTACGACAAGTACGTTCAGGGCAACACCGCACAGGCGTTCCCCGACGATGCCGGAGTCATCCGCGTCGACGAGGAGTCCGGACTGGGCGTGGCCATCGCCACCGATGCCAACGGTCGCTACACGTTCCTCGACCCGGCCCGCGGAGCCCAGCTCGCACTGGCCGAGGCCTACCGCAATGTCACGACCTCCGGAGCCATTCCGCGTGCGGTCACCGACTGTCTGAACTTCGGTTCGCCCGAGGATCCGGCGATCATGTGGCAGTTCGCACAGGCCGTCGAAGGACTCGCCGAAGCCTGCCAGGACCTGGGCATCCCCGTCACCGGCGGCAACGTGTCCCTGTACAACCAGACCGGCGGAGTGGCCATCCACCCGACTCCGGTCGTCGGTGTGCTCGGCGTCTTCGATGACGTCACCCGCGCCACCCCGAGTGGCTGGCAGGAGCCGGGCCAGACCATCTACCTGCTCGGCACCACCGAGGCGGAGCTCGACGGTTCGGCGTGGGCCGACGTCACGGCCGACCACCTCGGCGGGGTTCCTCCGCAGTACAAGCCGGCAGCGGAGAAGGAGATCGGCGAGATCCTCATCAACTGCTCGCGTGACGGCATGATCGATGCCGCGCACGACCTGTCAGAAGGCGGTCTGTCGCAGGCGCTCGTCGAGTCCTGCCTGCGCTATGGCACGGGTGCGCGCATCTGGCTCGACGAGGTGTGCGAGCGTGACGGCGTCGACGTGTTCACCGCGCTGTTCTCCGAATCGACGGCTCGCGCGATCGTGGCCGTGCCGCGGTCGGAAGAGGTCCGCTTCAAGGACATGTGCACGGCCCGCCGGTTCCCGTTCGTGCGCATCGGCATGACCGATTCCGGCGATCCGGATCCGAGCCTCGACATCGTCGATCACTTCTCGATCGGCCTCGACGAGCTGCGTGAGACCTACGAGGGCACCCTGCCCAACCAGTTCGGCGGAAACGTTGCGGCAGTGACCGAAACCGCGGTCTGAGCGACGACCGTAAAAGCCTGACGCTGAGACGACCCCTCGGCCTCGACATGACCAGCATCAAGCGGTCTGTTCGAGGCCGAGGGGTCATTTCGTTGTCTTCCGATATCCGGCCAGCTTCGCCGGGTGCGACGGTCACGAGGGTGAGTCGTCAGGTGTCGCATCGTCGCGATTGCTGCGACGCCGGCGGTCACGAAGGGGTCCAACGATGCCCCAGGCGAGAGCGGTGAAGACCGCGACGATCACCCAATAGATCAGCCAGAAGGAATCCGCCAGGCCCGCGATCGCGATTCCGATGGCCAGCAGAACAATGGTGATCGCAGATGCGTTCAGGCAGCGCAGCCAGTACGCCAGACTGGTGCGGGTCGGAACTGCAGACAGCTCGGCCTCGCTGAGGTCCGAGTGACGACGGGCGAATCGGCGGTCGACCCGGGCAATGGCCTCCGGTCCGAACACTATGGAGAAGCCGACGTAGAACGCGGCCATTCCATTGCTGAAGTCCGACGTCGCTCCCCGGTTCAGATCGATGTAGGTCAGGACGACGATGACGATGTCGATGAGCGGAGTGGCTGCTAGGAGAACCGTCGAAACAGTTCTCCAGCGCAGAAGGTATCTCGCGCAGACTCCGGCGAGCAGAACGAACCAGAACAGTACTTCACCGGCGACGATGTAGAACAGCATCAGGTTCCTCGCTCAATTACGCGGGTTTGTCGTGTCTCTTGTTCGAAACTAGTGCCGGGTGTTGGACCAGAGCTCGGGGCCAGGTTGCCACTGGTTCTGGTAGGTCTGGGCCATCTGTTCCGTGTGCGGATGGGATTGTGGCGCGTACCCCTGCTGCGGAATCGAATTAGGTTGGCTGGTCACTGGGACCGTTCCCGATCGCACACGACCAAGCAAGTGACAGAGCCCGAGAACACCGAAGACGACGACCAGCCAGATGGCTTGGAAGACGACCGTGACCGCGACTCCCCCAGCCAAGTGAGCTGCCAGCATCTGGTTGACGACCGTGTTGAAGATATTCAGCACCACTGCGATAGCGACAGCGATGACGAGGATCCACCATCGACGGTTGCGGGCGATGTTCCACCCGCAGAACAGCGCGGACAGGTAGACCGAACTCACGGCACCTTGGACGATCGCCATGGCCAGCATCGAATCTGCCGGTCCGGCTTCGCTCATGCTCACAACCATTGACATCAATGGGCTGAGGACCAGCAGAGCAAGGCAGCCGAGCACGAAGATCGCTGCGCCGACTATCCTCCGCACCCACGTCGTATTCTTCACCAGCAGGATCGCAATCGCGCCGAGGATCAGCCGCAGGCAGCCGCCCACGATCGTTCCGACACTGTAGAGGACGAGTGAGTTCTGCTGCCCGGCCGAGAGCAAGGGCGCCAGCACAATCGCCGGGAGTCCCCCGACGACGAGAGCCGCCCAGAACAATGACCGTGCGAGCCATCCGGGATGCTGTGATCCTGCCGTACTCGAGATGACCGACGCGTCCGCTGTGGCCTGCGTGTCTACTGGTGTCGGAGGCTGCGATGGTGCCGGAGGATATCCATAGCTCATGATTCCACCCTACGGCCCATACACACGGTCCATGTAGGCAGAACTCTCACGGGCACGCGACTGAAGATGAGGTCGGGCACCAGCAGAATCTGATCGAGCGGTGGAGGCGGAGACTGTTGCCCCTCTGATCCGCCCGAGCAGGTGGAAGATGCCGAATCCGCCCACCGCGAGCAACAGGGACAATGCCACCACCACCGCCGTCATCAGCAGGGGCGGCGCGCCGAATGACACCATCGCGAAGAACATCAGCTGCTGGACCACAGCGACGATAGCGGACCAGACAAACGAGAGCAGCAGAATCCACCACCGTCGATTGCGCACAATGTTCCACGCAAGATAAGTGACGCCGAAGAACAGAGTCAGTCCTGCTGGCACGCGGATGAAGTCCGGCAGGAAGGACATCGGCAGCTGCGACCCCGCCGAAGCGAAGGGCGGCGACAGAATCGGAACGACGACCAGTGGGACGCACCAGACGATGAGCAGTGAACGCAGCCCCGTAATGAGCTGACCACTCATCATTCCAAGCAACGGGAACAGTGCCGCCAACACCGCTGAGTTCAGAGGCGGCACAATGTAGAGCGCGACTGCGAGACAGATCAGACACCTAGCGAACCAGAGCATGAGCCGGGAGAACATTTCGGTGTGGGCTGCGGCCGAAATGGAGGTGCCAGGACTGCGCAGCTGGCTCGTCTTCTGTGGGTGCGGACGCGACTGGTTCACGTCGGGACCCTGGGGCCATGTCGAACTCAGGTCTTCACTCTAGGAACTCTCGGCGGACAGCGGCTGACTATGACGTTGCAAAGCTGACACTCGTACAACGGCATCTGACATTGCCGCCCACGTACGCAGATCACTCGCGCCCACGTGACCCAAGATGACAACAGCCACACATGCGCCACTGCGAATGTGATTGCCTGAAGAAGAACGATGCGGCTTCGGCAGTTCCACGGCCACCGCATCAGAAACGCAGACGAACAACACGACCATCAAGGAAGAGGAGTCAGACATGGCGACGATTCGCACATCCCACGCGGGATCCTTACCCCGCACCCCCGAACTCATCGAGGCCAACAAGGTCAAGCAGGCGCAGAACACCGCCCGCCTGGCCGGCGAGTCCGTGTCGCAGGATCAGGAGCAGGAATTCGACGAGCTCCTCGCCGCCAGCGTCACCGACCTCGTCAAGCGCCAGAAGAACCTCGGCATCTCGCTGCCCAACGACGGCGAATACGGTCACGCCATGGCCGCCGACTTCGACTACGGCGCCTGGTGGCACTATTCATTCGCCCGCACCGGCGGGCTCGAGCTCCACGATATCGACCTCTGGGAGATCCCGGCGAACCGTTCGACCCCGGGCAATATCGTGCTCACGAGCATGCCCGACCGCCGCGATCGCAACCTCTTCCCGAACGTCTACACGGATCCGAAGGCCGGAACCGACACCGGAACCCAGCCCCAGTTCCCGAAGGCCACAGGCCCGATCAGCTACATCGGCCACGACCAGGTCAACCGCGATATCGCGAACCTCAAGGCCGGTCTGGCTGCCGCGGGCTACGACGAGCGCGCAGGCTACATCAACGCACTGTCGCCCGGTTCGGCCTCCCGCATCGCCAACGAGCACTACGCCACCGAAGAGGAGTTCATCTGGGCATGGGCCGATGTGCTGCGTGAGGAATACCTCGCCATCACCGAGGCGGGGCTGACCGTCCAGATCGACGATCCTTCCCTCGCGGAGAACTTCGACCAGATCAACCCGGAACCGTCTTTCGATGACTACCGCTCGTTCATCCAGGTCCGCGTCGATGCGCTCAACCATGCGCTGCGCGGAATCGACCCGGCTCAAGTGCGCGTGCACACCTGTTGGGGCTCCTGGCACGGACCGCACGTCACCGACCTCCCGTTCATCGAGATCGTCGACCAGGTGCTCTCGATCAATGCCGCCGGCATCACCTTCGAAGCCGCGAACGTCCGCCACGAACACGAATGGCGGATCTGGGAAGAGAAGAAGCTGCCCGAGGGCAAGTACATCATCCCCGGAATCGTCTCCCACTCGACGAACGTCGTCGAGCATCCCGAACTCGTCGCCGAACGCATCGGCCGATTCGCCAAGCTCGTCGGACCTGAGAACGTCGTCGCCTCCACCGACTGCGGTCTGGGTGGACGCGTCCACCCGGACATCGCCGTCGCGAAGCTGCAGTCCCTGACCGAAGGCGCGGAGATCGCTTCGAAGCGCTTCTGACTCAGCGCTGCAGAAACAGATAGCAACAGCAGAAGCGCCTGTCCCCTCCGCTCGGCTCTAACGCCGAACGGAGGGGACTTCTGTATCACGCCCCGCCGCCGAGCTCCTCATCGAAGCAGTCGCTCAAAGTCGGGTGGGCGAACTGGTATCCGGTTTCCTGCAGCTTCTCCGGCACCACTCTCTGATCCGCCAACGCGAGCTCCTTCGCCCCGTCACGTCCGAGCATGATCTCCGTGATGAAACCGGGCGTCGGGATCCACGCGGGCCTGCGCAGGTGACCGGCGAGAGCCTCGGCGAATTCCGCCTGCGTGACGAGCTCCGGGGCAACGGCATTGACCGGCCCACGCACGTAGTCATAGAGGACGGCGTGCACATACGACCGTGCAACATCGTCCAGGGAGATCCACGCCAAGGCCTGCTTCCCGCTGCCCAAGCGACCGCCGGCGCCGGCGAGGAACAGCGGCGCCTGCAGTTTGAGCAGACCACCCAAGGTGCTCAGGACGACTCCGGTTCGAATCGACACTCGTCTGATCCCGGCATCCTCGACACCGGCCGCAGTCTCCTCCCATTTCTGGCATACCTCGGCGAGGAATCCCTCACCGGCCGGTCCGGATTCGTCGACGGGTTCGTCTGCTTTCGCCCCGTAATAGCCGACCGCGGAGGCGCAGACGAAGACGGACGGACGTTTCGCCTCGGGCAGACCGCGCATCGTTTCGACGAGCAGCCTCGTCGAAACGATGCGCGACGACCAGATCTCATCCTTCGCGTGCTTGGTGAACCGAGTGGCGATTGGTCGTCCGCCGAGGTGGACCACCGCATCCGCCCAGGCGAGATCCCGTGGGTTGAGGATTCCCAGATCCGGATTCCAGTGCACCTCGTAGGGGAATTTCGGAGTTTCGCGGACGAGGAGCCGCACGAAATGACCGGCAGTGGAGAACAGGGCAGCGACCTGGCGCCCGATCATTCCGCTGCCGCCGGCGATGAGGATGTGCTTGCCCTTCTTCCGCGTCAGCAGGGGCGCGTTCGTGGATTCGAGGAAGTCGATGTCCATGAGCATCCGCTTGCGGCGGGCGTCGAAGGTGGCCTCAAGGTAGTGAGTGAGCCCCCAGTCGATGACGTCGAAGCCCTGCGGAGCCATGGAGAATTCGATATGGTCATCGATCTTCGTCCCGCCGGCGACCGAGGTGAACTCGTGCGTGTGCTTCCACTGGCTCAGCGGACCCTTCTTCAGCTCATCGACGAAGGAGAAACGCGACGGCCCCTCCGAATGCACCGAGCTGAATGGTCGTCGCACGAGACCGTAGGTGCCGGGCACGCTCGTCTTCACCTGCGCCACCGAGCCCGGGGCGATCGGAGGATAGCTCTCTTCGACGATCTCCTGCGCCCAGTGAGGCGAGAGCCGGGTCAGCGCTCCCGGCCGAGCATGCCAATCGAATGTGGTCTCCGCGCCGAGCGGAACTTCAGATGTCGACTCAAAGATGGTCATGGCATCCCTCCTACCTCGAATGATGCCACCGGTTTCTGAGAATGTGACCCGCAACTCACCTAAGTCCACATGAATTGTTCTCGCCGAGGCGGCTCACCCTCCCAGCCGACCTGCCGGGGCCGCCCGGCGGAGTCCGCATTCCGCATCCGCGGGTTAGAAGTGTGAGCGCCCTGATCGAAATCAGGACGCCCACACTTTGAACCAGCGAGTGCAGCGCGATCCGCTGCAGAAGCCGACGAGTCAGTCGGCGGCAGGGATCTTGCCGAAGCGGAACGCCGACCAGAAGTCTCCGCGCACGTAGCCGTGCTCCGGCTCCGGGTCGAAGTCCCAGTGGCGGACACGACCGACCTTGAGCGCATCGGCGACGAGCTGGCGGCTGCGCTGCGAACCGAGCACATGCTCCTCGAGGTGCTCGAGATCGTAACGGGACTCGAGCTGCTCGCGCATCTCCTGCAGCGGCTGGGCATAGGCCGGATCCTCGGCACGGTTGACCAGCTCATCGGGGTCCGCGGCCAGGTCGAAGAGCAGCACCGGATCGCCCGGGCAGATCGTGAGCTTGAGGTCGCCGCGGACCAGCGTGACCTGCGGACGGTAGGTGCCCTCGGCGAAGTATTCGATGACGACGTCGCGGTCCGCAGGCCCGATTTCGCCGGCGGCTTCCCGACGCGCGGACTCGAGCATCGAGGTTCCGGTCAGTCCTTCATCGATCGCCGAGGCGGCCCCCGCCTCCGCGTCTGCCGAGTCCTTCGAAGAGCCGGAGTTCTCGGCCGTGCCCTGGGCGATGTCGAGCAGGGTCGGCGCCAGGTCGACGAGGCTGACCGGGTTCGCGTACCGACCCGGAGCGATCACCTCGGCGGGTCCGTTGATGATGAGCGGGACGCGGGAGGACTGCTCGTAGGGCGACATCTTGAACCACAGCCCCTTCTCCCCCAGCATGTCGCCGTGGTCGCTCGTGACGATGATGACAGTGTTGTCCGCCAGGTCGAGTTCTTCGAGCTTGCGCCGGATCGCCCCAACGTGATCATCGATGTAGTTGACCGCCGCATAGTAGGCGCGGCGAGCCCGACGCACGTCCTCGATGCCCGGCTCGCGTTCGTCGAAGCCGCACATAGTGCGCAGGCGATGGCTGTGCGGATCCACGGCCTGATCGGGAACCTCGGGATGGGCTGGGTCCGGGATGGCCACCTCGGCGAATCGGTCCCAGTTGACCTTCGGCGGCTCGTACGGGTCGTGGGGGTGGATGAACGAGGTGACCATGAGGAACGGCTGATCGCTCCCGGCGGCCTGGTTCGCGCGCTTGCGGTCGTTGAGGTGACGCAGGGTCTTGAAGATCACCTCGTCGTCGAAGTCCTGCTGGACGTTCGCGGTCGCCGCACCGGCGGTGAACACGGGGTCGGCCTCGTGGTACCACTGCAGCTTCTGCTCCAGGGGACGGTTCCAGTCGGGCACCATGTCGAGGTCGGCCGGGTACACGTCGGTGGTCAGGCGCTCTTCGAAACCGTGGTGCTGATCAGGGCCGATGAAGTGCATCCGCCCGATCAGCGCGGTGTGGTAGCCGAGCTTGCGCAGTCGGTGGGCGAAGGTCGGCACGGAGGCCGCGAAGTCATCGCCGTTGTCCAGGCAGTCGATCTCCGAGGGCATACGTCCGGTCATCATCGATGCCCGCGACGGCGAGCACAGCGGGGTATTGCAGTACGCGCGGTCGAAGACGGCTCCGTCGGCAGCCAGGGCATCCATGTTCGGTGTCAGCGCGGCCGCATCGCCATAGGCGCCCAGGGCCTGGGCAGCCATCTGATCGGCTTGGATGACGACGATGTTCGGGGCGATCATGAGGGGTCCTCTCTGCGGTCGGAGCCGACTGCGGCTTCGGAATCGTTCGCTGGGTCCGGGTCTGATTCGGTCGCCGAGGCGGTCCCGGAGTCCGCGTCGGTCGTGGAGGCGGCGGTCGCCTCGGTGTCGGTGGATTCCTCAGTCGACGAGGATTCCTCTGAGTTCGCGGAATCGTCGTCCGGTGTCCAACCGTCGGCCCATTCGCCGGTTTCGTAGTCGAAGCCGACGGGTTCGCCGTTCTCGTCGGTGCGCTGGTACCAGTCGGTGTAGTCCTCGTGTTCGGAATCGATTCCGCCGTTCGCGCCGTCACCGGGTTCGGTGGGCACGACCTGGAGGGCAAAGTCGTCACCATAGGCATCGGCACCGGCGACCACGGCGTTGTCCACCGCGTTGAGCGCGTACTGGCGACGCAGGGCGCGCGGATCCGTGCGCAGCTCCTTGAACCAGGCGACGATGATGAAGAGCATGACGAAGGCGAACGGCACCGCGGTGACGATGACGAGCTGTTGGAGTCCTTCGAGCGCGCTGGCGTCGCCGAGGAGGAGCATCACCACGGCGATGCCCGACATCACCAGGCCCCAGAACACGACGACCCACTTCTTCGGTTCCTGATCACCACGGCTGGTGAGCATGCCCATGACCACCGAGGCGGAATCCGCGGAGGTGATGAAGAAGATCGACAGGACGATGATGACGACGAAGGGCAGCCATTCGACATACGGAAGGTTGTCGATGAGGGTGAAGAACACCTCGGGGGCTTCCATGCTGTCGGTGAAGCCCGATGCTCCGGACCGGTACATCCAGATGGAGGTTCCGCCCATGATTCCGTAGGCGACGAAGAGCAGCGTCGAGGGGATGAAGATGGTGCCGAGGATGAACTGGCGGATCGAGCGACCGCGGGAAATGCGGGCGATGAAGGTGCCGACGAACGGCGACCAGGAGATCCACCAGGCCCAGTAGTAGACGGTCCACAGGGACTGGAATTCCTGAGTCTCGGCGCCCCAGGACAGGGACCGGCCCATCATGTCGAACATCGAGCCGAGGTATTCCATGAGCGCCGAGGGCAGCAGGTTGAGCAGGTAGAGCGTGGGCCCGAGGAACAGCACGAGCGCGACGATGCCGACGGTCAGCACGATGTTGATCGACGACAGGTAGCGGATTCCCTTCGAGACGCCGGAGACCGCGGAGATGATGAAGCCGAGGGTGAGGACGAGGATGATGATGACCAGCGCATTGTTCGTCATCGGTCCCGCATCTGCGACGATGCTGACGCCCGTGCCGATCTGCATTGCTGCGATGCCGAGGGCCGCGGCCGTGCCGAAGAGAGTGGCGACGATCGCGAAGATGTCGACGAGCTTGCCGGCGAAGCCCTCGGTCTGGCGCTTGCCGAACAGAGTCTGGAAGATCGAGGACAGCAGCAGCGAACGGCCGCGACGGTAGGCGGCGTAGGCGATGGCCCCGCCGACGAGCGCGTACATCGCCCAGGCGTGGAAGCCCCAGTGGAAGTAGGTCTGGGCCATCGCACCGTGGAGCGCCTCGGTGGTCTCCGGATCATTCGTCAGCGGAGGCGGTGAGATGAAGTAGGTCAGGGGCTCGGACGGTCCGAAGAAGAGGACGCCGATGCCGATGCCCGCGGCGAAGAGCATGGCGACCCAGGAGAAGGTGCTGAACTCCGCTTTCTCCCCGTCCTTGCCCAAGGGGATCTTGCCGTACGAGGAGAACGCGAGGATGAGCAGGGAGACGAGGATGATGATCGCGACGAGGTTGAACAGCCAACCGACGTTGAGCGTGGCCCAGTCGTAGGCCGTCTGAGCGACGGTGGCAACGCTGGATGGGCTCGTGATGCCCCAGATGACGAAGGCGACGGTGAGGCCGCCGGCGATCGCGAAGATGATCTTGTCCAGCGAGTACTTGCGCCGCTGTTCGTCGATGGCGATTCCGGGCACGAGGATCGGGTGGGTGTCGTGCGGGTAGTGGCCGTGCGTATCTTCGAGATCGGCCTTCACGGGACCCCGCGGGCGGCGGTAGTCGAACTGGCCGAGGTTGCGCCCGGTCTCGCGGCCGACGCGTTTGGCGTCGTCCCTCACTCGGCGGGCATCGGCCATGATTCGCTCGCGTGGTGCACGGCGAGCCGCCTCGGTGGTGGAATCGGACTGCTGATCCGGGCCCGGATCCTGTCCGTCGGTTCGGGTGGAGTCATCTGTCATGTGTCGGTTCACACTCTTTCGATTGTTGCGGAAACCGCCGAAATCGATCGGTGCCGTGCACGGAGTCAAACGCATCATGGCCCGATGGCATGAACGCACATCGGGTACAAGTCGGAATTCAGTAGATGCGACCGGCCGGCGGTCGTCGATCAGGCAGGAGGTCTGCGGATCGGCGATCAGTGACTAAGGCTCGCCGCCCCACCAGCCGATGGCCATGGGTTCCCAGGAATCATTGGCGAAGCCACAGCTCGGGCGCTCTCGATTCGGGGTCGACCATCCGCAGCGGCGGAGGTCGTTGAATCCGAGAGGGGTCATATCTTCGGACGATAACAGCTTCCTTGAGGCTTCACAATAAATTCTCAGCAACAAGCAGGAGAACCGCTGGCCTGGTCGGCCGCTTATGGCCGAGTCAGCCAGACGTGGTCGGGGCAACCGGGTATGGCATGTGCAACCCGGTACGGCCGCGTCAGCCGATTTCGACGAGGATGACTCCGACGGTGATGAAGCCGATGCCCAGCAGCGCCTTCCGCGTCAGCGGATCCTTCCAGATCACGCGGGAGAGCAAGCAGACCAGGGCGACTCCGCAGGCCGCCCACAGACCATAGGCGACGCCGAGCGGCATCCCCTCGGCGAGGGTGCGGCCGAGGAAGAAGAAGGCCGCGGTGTAGCTGATCGCCACGGGGATGAACCAGATCTTGCGCTGCAGTCCGGCGCTCGCACGCAGGCACAGCGTGCCGGCGACTTCGCTGAGGATCGACAGTGCCAGCCACAGCCAACTCATTCGGTCACCTCCGCTCCGACGGTCTCGGATTCTTCGGGGGTGCCGGATTCGACGAGGATGACGCCGATGATGATGAGGGCGATGCCGATGATGGCGCCGATGCTCAGGAGTTCCCCGAAGAACACGATGCCGAGCACGGCGACGAGGGCGACCCCGCTGGCCGACCACGTGGCATAGACGGCGCCGAGCGGCATGCCCAGTCTCTGGGTGAGGCCGAGGATGAAGAAGGCTGTGGCGTAGAGGACGACGACCCCGGGGATCCAGACAGGGTCGGAGACCGATGCGCGCAGCATCAGGGTGGCGGCCACCTCGGCGAGGATGGCTGCGACGAGCAGCAACAGTCGTTTCAAGTTCATTCGGTCACCTCCGTCTCAGTATCGGTAGACGTTTCTTCAGCAGCACCGTCGGACATCTGCTCAGCGGCGTCGATGAGCGAGAGGGCGTGTCGGCACACGGCCGTGAGGTCATCGGAGGGAAACACTCCGGTGGCTTCGGACATCCACGCACCGTCGGCACAGAACCGGGCCGCGGTCAGCAGAGACACCGCGCGTGGGTCGAGTCCGGTGGTGTCGAACCACGGGCCGAGGTGTTCACTCCAGGCCCGCGACAGCTTCGGGTGATAGAGCGCATCGGAGAAGATCCAGTAGTCGGCGCGGGAGACCTCAGCGGTGGTGGCCACGGTGACGTAGGCACGGTGCCGGTCGAAGCTCGTCAGGTCCTGACTCGATTGCCCGGTGTGCTTGCACAGTCGCTGCGCCCATTCTTCGGCGGCGTGGTCGACGAGCCCGAGCATGAGCGCTTCCTTCGACGGGAAGTGATACATCAGACCCGGCTTCGTCAGCCCAGCCTTCTGCGCGACCGACTCGAGTGAGATGGTCACACCCTGCACCGAATCATGCGACTCAGCCAGAGCCTTCGCCGCTTCGAGAATCCGCATCCGTCCATCACTTGCCATACCGCTACTTTACCAACCGGTTGGTAAAGTAGCCAAAGCAAAACAAGAGGGCGGCCCGCACCTTGTCGGTGCGAACCGCCCCTCGTTCTCGCCTGCAGGCCGTCGATCTGGCCGCGCGCGAATTCTCAGCTCAGTTGAGCAGCGCCCGGTCGCCCAGAGTCGCTCCCTTGAGTTTCGAGAATTCACCGAGCAGGGTCTCGACGGTCAGGTCCTTCTTCTCCTCGGCCGAAGCCTGGTAGATGATCCGTCCTTCGTGCATCATGATCAGCCGGTTGCCCAGCGCGATCGCCTGCTCCATATTGTGCGTGACCATAAGTGTGGTCAGCCCGTCGGCTTCGACGATCTTCTTCGTCAGGGCCGACACCAGGGCGGCACGCTGCGGGTCAAGAGCGGCAGTGTGCTCGTCGAGCAGCAGGATCCGCGGCTGGGTGAATCCGGCCATGAGCAGGCTCAGCGCCTGCCTCTGACCACCGGAGAGCAGCCCGACCTTCGTCTTCAGCCGGTTCTCCAGGCCGAGTTCGAGAGTGGCCAGCTCGTCCTTGAAGTGTTCGCGCCGCTCCGAGGTGGTCCCCCGCCCCAGCCCACGCGGCTTTCCGCGCTTGAGCGCAAGCGAGAGGTTCTGTTCGATCGTGAGGTCCGGAGCGGTGCCGGCCATCGGGTCCTGGAAGACTCGCCCCAGGTATTTCGCCCGTTTGTACTCGGGCATCTTCGATACCTCGGCGCCGTCGATGGTGATCGAACCCGTGTCGATGGGCAGACGTCCGGAGATGGTGTTGAGCAGCGTCGACTTTCCGGCGCCGTTGGAACCGATGACGGTGACGAAGTCGGATTCGTCGAGTTCGAGCGAGAGCCCTTGCAGCGCCTTGCGTTCGTTGACGGTGCCCGGGAAGAAGGTCTTCGAGATGTTGTCGATCTTGAGCATGGGTCTCAGATCTCCTTCCCGGCTCGGGCGCCGGTGGCCCCGGCGGGGATATCGGCGACTTCGGCCGGGTCCTTCATATCGGTCGTTCCCGCCGGCACCGAGGCGGCCGCGCGGTTTCCGCGTCCGCGCAGTGAGGGGATCCGCTTGAGGAAGCCCCATCTGGGCAGCAGAAGTGCGATGACGACGAGCAGTGCGGTCGTCAGCTTCATATCGTTCGTATCGAGGCCGGCGCGCAGAGCGAGGAAGATGATGAGTCGGTAGAAGACCGATCCGAGCAGTGCGCCGAGGCTGGCCATGAAGATGTTGCGGCTGCCGAAGACGGCCTGGCCGAGGATGACCGAGGCGAGTCCGACGAGAATGAGGCCGATGCCCATGCTGATATCGGAGAATCCCTGGTATTGGGCGATGAGTGCGCCGCAGAGGGCGACGAATCCGTTCGACAGCGCCAGGGTGAGCATCGTCGAGTTGTCTGTGTTCACGCCGAGGCTGCGGATCATCTCTTTGTTGTTGCCGGTCGCCTGGATGGCCAGACCGAGATCAGTAGTGAGGAACCAGTCGATGGCGAATTTGAGGATGAGGGCGAACACGAGCAGGATCGCAATCGATGCCCAGCCGCCCATGAGCATGTTCTCGCGCAGCGGGGTGAACACTGTGTCCTCTCGCAGGAGCGGCAGGTTCGCCTTCCCCATGATCCGGAGGTTGATCGACCACAAGCCGATCATCGTGAGGATTCCAGCGAGCAGTCCGTCGATGCCGCCCTTCGTATGGAGCAGGCCGGTGATGTAGCCGGCGATGAGTCCCGCGCCGATTGCGGCGAGAGTGGCCAGGAAGGGGTTGACCCCGGCGATGATGAGGGAGGCTGCGGTGGCGCCGCCCGTGGTGAAGCTTCCGTCGACGGTGAGGTCGGGGAAGTTGAGGACCTTGAAGGTCAGATAGACCCCGAGCGCCATCGCGCCGTAGATGAGCCCGAGCTCCAATGCTCCGAACATGGGTTTCCGTTCATTTCTGGTGTGTGGTTCGTGGTGGCCCCGAGGTCGTCGGCGGGAGCGCCGGCGGCCTCGGGGCCGGTGACGTCGGTGCGGTCGGAGAAGTCAGGACTCCACGCACCGGGTCACAGGGTGTGACTGGTGTCGGTTACTCGATGACCTTGTCGGCTTCATCGACGAGCTTCTTCGGAATCTCGACGCCCTGGGCCTTGGCAGCCTTCGGGTTGACGACGAGTTCGAGGTTAGAGCTGGTCTCGACGGGCATCTCGGCGGGCTTCTTTCCGTCCTGGAGGATCTTCAGAGCCATTTCACCGGTCTGTTCACCGAGCTTCGTGTAGTCGATGCCGCGGGTGATCGCCGCACCGGATTCGACTTGGCCGGCTTCCGACCCGACGAGCAGAGCCTTGTTCTTCTCTGCCGCCTGGACCATCGTCGACACTGCCGAGACCACGTTGTTGTCGGTGGGCACGTAGTAGGCGTCGACCTTGCCGAGCGAGTCCACTGCCTGAGCGAGTTCGCCCGAGTTCGCGATCGTCGCTTCCTTGATCTTCACGTCGAGGCCCTTTGCGGCCTTCTTCGCGAGATCGACCTGCACCTGCGAGTTGACCTCACCGGAGCTGTAGACGATGCCGACGGTCTTCGCATCGGGCTTGACGTCCTTGACCAGCTTCAGCTGCTCTTCGACCGGGTTGAGGTCGGAGGTGCCGGTGACGTTGCCGCCGGGCTTGTCGTTGGAGTCGACGAGTCCGGCTTCTTCGGCGTCGGTGACGGCGGTGAAGAGCACGGGCTTGTCGGAGATCGCCTGAGCTGCGGCCTGGGCGGCCGGGGTAGCGACAGCCAGAACCAGGTCGAGGTCGTCGCTGGCGAACTGCTGGGCGATCGAGGTCGCATTGGCCTGTTCGCCCTGGGCGTTCTGCACATCCCATTCGACGTCGACGCCGGCGTCCTCGAAGGACTTCTTGAAGCCTTCGGTGGCGGCGTCGAGCGCCGGGTGCTGCACGAGCTGCGAGACGCCGATGGAGAACGAATCGCCTTCGCCGCCTCCGCTCTCACCGCCGCCGCAGGCCGAAACCGCAAGAATCGAACCGACTGCCACCATCGCTGTGGCTACTTTCCTGAGACGCATTCTTCTCCCTTTCGGAATTTCGGTCCGCCGGTGCGGATCCGTCACGAATTCTGCATTCGGCACCGTTTTCCCTCGCGCGCAAGGAAATGACGGCAATGCAGATGAATGATGCGCCGCCTTCACCCAGACCGTTCTGAGATCATGACGCGCATCACGTCGAATGTGATGATATCCACTGTATGGCCCGGCACTGACACCGGGTGCCGAATCCGGGTTTTGGAGACAATCGTCCCAGTATCGTTATCTGCGGCGACAGACGTCCCCTCAGGCCTCGATTTCGATATCCGATCGTCCCAGCACATCGAGGATCCATGCGTACTCGAAGGCGATCTCCTTCCAGGCGTCATACCGCCCGGAGGCTCCCCCGTGCCCGGCGACCATTTCGGTCTTGAGCAGGGCGTTCGCACCGACCTCGCGGAGTCGGGCGACCCATTTCGCGGGTTCGACGTAGAGGACTCGGGTGTCGTTGAGCGAGGTCACGGCCAAGATCTGCGGGTAAGCCGCCTCGGTGACGTTTTCGTAGGGAGAGTACGAGCGCATGTACTCGTAGACCTCCGGATCATGGAGCGGGTCGCCCCACTCCTCCCATTCGATGACGGTCAGCGGCAGCTCGGGCATGAGGATCGAAGTCAGCGCGTCGACGAAGGGCACTTCGGCGCTGATTCCGGCGAAGAGCTCAGGCGCCATATTCGCAATCGCGCCCATGAGCAGTCCGCCGGCCGATCCGCCGCTGGCCACGAGCCGGTCCGGGCTCGTCCATCCGGTGTCGATGAGGTGGCGGGCGACGTCGATGAAGTCGGTGAACGTGTTCTTCTTCGCCGTGGTCTTGCCCTGGTCGTACCAGTGTCGGCCCATTTCTCCGCCGCCGCGCACGTGGGCGATGGCGAAGACGACGCCCCGGTCGAGCAGCGACAGCCGCGAGACCGAGAAGTACGGGTCCATGCTCGCTTCGTAGGAGCCGTACCCGTAGAGGAGCAGCGGTGCCGGCTCGACTTTCGCCGAGGCGGCCCCGCCGTTCATCTCGTCCGCACCGTCGCCTGTCCCCGCCGTCGCCGAGGCAGTGCCGCCGTCGAATCGGTGAAGATCCTTGCGGAATACGACCGAGACCGGGATATCGGTGCCGTCTGCGGCCTTCGCCCATAGGAGGGTTTCGGTGTAGTCGTCCAGATCGACCGATCCGAGAACTGGCTGACGCTTGAGAACCGTGTCAGTGCCGTCTGCGACCCTGTGGGAATAGATCACGGCGGGTGTGGACATGGAGGTGAAATGCAGTCGGATGCTCGCCTGCTCGAACTCGGGGTTGTTGCCCACATAGAGTGACCCGGTCTCCCGACCGAAGGGCAGCTCCTGCAGCGGAGCGAACGGAGAGGAGGAGTCCCCCAAGCGAATGATGCCGACGCGTGCGAAGCCGCCGCGACGGTAGCTGAGCACGATGAAGTCGGCGAAGGCGTCGACGTCTTCGATGCGCAGATCGTTGATGCTCAGCTCGCCGTCAGTGCCTGCACCGGATTCGGTGACGATGACGTCGCGGCCGGGTGCGGTCGGGTCGGCGACGGGAACGTCGACGAGGTCGAAGTCGGCGCGGTTGCGATTGTGGGTGATGAAGAATCGGTCTTCACCGCCGATGACGGCGTGCTCGACGTTGTATTCGACTCCGTCGACCCGGGGCCAGATCTCCTGCGGTTCGGCTTCGAGATCGTCGGCGCTGATGCTCCAGTATCCGGTGGTCGTCTTCGATCCGGTGACGACGAACATCATCCGGCCCGAGCGCGAGAAGCCCGATCCGACGAAGAAGCGCTCATCGGGTTCGTGGAAGATGCACACATCGTCGCTGCTGTCGGTGCCGACGACGTGGCGCCACACTTTCTCCGGTCGCCAAGCGTCGTCAACGGTGGTGTAGAAGACGTAGCGTCCGCTCGGGTCGAGCGAGGCTCCGGCGAAGGTGCCGTCGATCGTGTCGGCGAGGTCGTCTCCCGTGATGAGGTCGCGGACGTGGAGGGTGTAGCGTTCGTCGCCGGTGGTGTCGACGCCGTAGAGGAGTCGGCTGCCGTCGTCGGAGAGTGAGAAGGAGCCGAGGGAGAAGAACTCCTGACCTTCGGCGGCGATGTTCGAGTCGAAGACGACTTCCTCTCCGGGCAGAGGCTCTTCGCCGACCTCCGGCGGGGTCCAGTCGTCGGGGTCCGAGACGGGGATCCGGACGCTGATTCCGTAGTCGAGTCCTGCTTTCGTGCGGGAGAAGTACCAGTAGCTCCCGCGCCGGTTGGGCACGGACATATCAGTCTCTTTGATGCGCGTCTTGATCTCGGTGAAGATCGAGTTCTGGAGGCCTTCGAGGTGAGCGGTCTGCGCGCTGGTCCAGGCGTTCTCCGCTTCGAGGTGGGCGATGACCTCGGGCGATTCCTTCTCACGCATCCACTCGTAGTCGTCGATGAAAGTGTGGCCGTGATGAGTGCGCTCGAATGGGACCTTCTTCGCCACCGGCGCCGATGTCGGAGTCGCGGTCGTCGAGGTTGCGGAGTCGTTGCCGGAATTTTCGCTCATGACGCCAGCCTATCCGCCGTCCCACGAACACCCGCACCTCGTCACTGCCTCACCCCTCGACACCACCAGGTGAGCAGAATGCACTCAACGCGCGCAATGAGCAGAAAGCGCAGAGTGAGCACAAGCACGCCGTTGACACTCAGCAACCTCTAAGGTGAGTCTCACATCACACCTGCCTTCAAAGGAGAAGTCCGTGCCAAAGGCGCCACCTCCCGAGGATTCCGTGTCGGAATCCTCTCATCCTTCGCGACGAACCTTCGGTCGCATCGCCTACGGGGCGATCGCCTTGGCGGCGATCGGAACGGCGACGACCTACTCGGTCAAGGCCGCCTCGGCGAAGGGTGACCTGTCATCGAATCTCACCCTCATCGCTCCGGCCGGCGCCGGCGGCGGCTGGGACGGGTTCGCTCGCGAGACCCAGCAGGCCATGCGCGTCGAGCGGCTCGCGAACAACGCCCAGGTCGTCAACATCCCGGGTGCCGGCGGCACCATCGGGCTCGGCAAATTCTCGACCATGCACGGTCAGGCGGACACGATCCTGGCCACCGGCACCGCCATGGTCGGCGGAATCGCCCTGAACAAGTCACCGGTCGGCTTCGACAACACGACTCTGCTCGCCCGAGTGGCCGAGGACTATGACGTACTCATCGCCGCCGCCGATTCTCCGCACAACACGATCGACGATGTCATCGGCGCGTGGAAGAAGGATCCGAAGGGATTCGTGTGGACGGGCGGTTCGGCCGGCTCGGTCGACCATCTGACCATCGCTCAGCTGGCGCTGCTCGGCGGGATCTCCGCCTCGGACATCACCTACATTCCGAAGTCCGGCGGCGGTGAAGCCATCCAGACTCTGCTTTCGGGCACCACCGATTTCGCCTCCTGCGGCTTCAACGAGGTCTCCGACCAGATCGAGGCCGGACGCGTCAAAGCCATCGGCGTGGCTGCACCCAAACGCATCGAGGGCTTCGACGACGTGCCGACCATGTCCGAACAGGGCTACGAGGTCACGCTGACGAACTGGCGCGGCTGGCTCGGAGCACCGGATATCACCGGCGACGACTCCGCTCAGCTCCTCGAGATCCTGCAGAAGACCCGTGACAGTGCGGCGTGGAAGGACGCCCTCGATCGGAACAAGTGGACCGACGTGTGGCAGACCGGCGAGGAATTCGCGGAGTTCATCAAGGAGGACAGCTCCCGAGTGGAGAAGCTGCTGAAGGAGTTGGGACTGTGAGCGCACAGACGACGGCGAAGACGGAGCGGACGGGCCACCTCGGCGCGGGCACCTGGTGGCAGGGACGGTCAGGGCTCATCGTCCCCCTCATCATGGGGGCGTTCTCGACCTATCTGCTCATCGGCATCCTCACCATGGAGGTGCCTGCGGATGCGGACAAACCTGGCCCGCAGTTCTTCCCGACGATCATCATGCTCGTCGGCTACGCGCTGACGATTATGCTGGTCATCGCCTATATCCGCAATCCCGAACCCGTCGATGTCGACGATGAGCTGCCGGCCGCGGCCGAGGAGGACAAGGCGTTCTCGACTCCGGTCACGTCGGCGGTCTCGGCCTCTCGACTCTCTCCTCACGAAGAAGACGAGCCGGAGAAGGATCGAGCAGCTCTGGCCGCGGCGCGCAAAGCAGATGCGAAGCATCGCACGCACAGTGACTTCGTGTCCCTGGCCTGGGGCGCCGGCGGGTTCGCGGCGTTCGCGTTCCTCCTCGAATTCGCCGGATGGATCATCGCCGCAGCCCTGCTGTTCTGGTGCGTGGCCCGGTCGATGGGCTCGAAGAAGCCGCTGTTCGACCTCACTCTGGCACTGACGTTCTCGTCCCTGGTCTACATCGCCTTCGCGGTGCTGCTGGGGCTCAATCTTCCTTCGGGAATTCTGGGAGGTGGCTTCTGATATGGACGCCCTCATGTCCCTCTTCGAAGGGTTCACACACGCTCTGACGCCGATGAACCTGCTGTGGGTCCTCGTCGGCTGCTTCCTCGGCACCGCCGTCGGTGTGCTGCCGGGCCTCGGGTCGTCGATGGCCGTGGCACTGCTGCTTCCGATGACCTTCGCTCTGGATCCCACGGGTGCGTTCATCATGTTCGCCGGCGTCTACTTCGGTGGGCTCTTCGGCGACTCGACGATGGCCATCCTCATGAACACACCGGGCCAGGCCTCTGCGATCGCCTCGACGTTCGAAGGCCACAAGATGGCCAAGTCAGGGCGCGCCCCACAGGCTCTGGCTACGGCCGCGATCGGCGCGTTCATCGGCGGGTTCATCTCCTGCTTCCTCGTCGTCTTCGTCGCACCGGCTCTGGCCGACCTGTCGACGAGCTTCGGCCCGGCCGAGTTCTTCGCCCTCGCGCTCTTCGCCTTCGTCGCCACCTCCTCGGTGGTCGCCGATTCGGTGCTCAAGGGGCTCACTGCTCTGGTGCTGGGCATCGGCATCACCGTCATCGGCATCGACTCGGTCTCGGGCACGGAGCGGTTCACGCTCGGCGTCCCCGAGCTCTTCGACGGCGTCTCCCTGGTCACGGTGACCGTGGGTGTGCTCGCCCTCGGCGAGGTGTTCTTCATCGCCTCTCGCATCCGCCGTCAGACCAAGGACAACACGATCAACTCCTCGGGTCGTCCGTTCCTCTCGCGCAAGGAGGTCGGCGAGGCGCTGCCGGCATGGCTGCGCGGAACCGCGATCGGTCTGCCCTTCGGCGTCATCCCCGTCGGCGGTGCCGATGTTCCGACGTTCATGGCCTACGGTTTGGAGCGCAAGCTCGATTCCCGCCGGAAGGATCCGCAGTTCGGCAAGGGTGCGATCCGTGGTCTTGCCGCCCCCGAGGCGGCCGGATCGGCGACGACGGGCATCGCCATGGGCGCCCTGCTGGCACTGGGTCTGCCGATCTCGGCGACGGCGGCGATCATGTTGGCTGCCTTCCGTCAGTACGGCATCCAGCCCGGGCCGCTGCTCTTCGACCGCTCCCCCGAGCTGGTCTGGGGTCTGCTTGCGAGCTTCTTCGTCGCGATGATCGTCCTGCTCATCATCAACCTGCCGTTCGCTCCGCTGTGGGCGAAGCTGCTGAAGATCCCGGACCCGTACCTCTACGGCGGCATCGCCGTCTTCTGCGGACTGGGCATCTATGCGACTTCCGCCTCGACGTTCGAGCTGCTCATCCTCTTGGGCATCGGTGTGCTGAGCTTCGTGCTCAAGCGCTACGGTGTGCCGTTGGCGCCGCTGATGATCGGCATGGTGCTCGGGCCCTTGGCCGAGTCGAACCTGCGCGATGCTCTGCTGGCCGCCGGCGGTGATGCGTCGACTCTGGTGTCGTCGCCGATCACGATCGTCATCTACGTCGTGCTCATCGCTGCTCTCGTCTACACCGGCATCGGCCGAGTGCTGGCCCGAAAGCGCCAGAGGCAGGCGACGTCAGGAGCATCGAACTCCACAGAGTCGATCAGCCTCTGACCCAGCGGCGGCACCTGGCCGTCGTTCAAGCCGAAGGGCGGCACCTGGCTGTCGTTCAAGCCCAAGCGCGGTTCGCCAGCCAACTAACCGTCGTTCAAGGCCAAGCGCGGATATCGGGACGTTTACGTCCCGATATCCGCGCTTCTGCTTGATCGAGGGTTGTCGGGCCAGCCACCCGCCGCCCGAGGGCCCGCTAACCAGTCCGGTCAGCGGTCGGAGTCAGCACCGGCGGCAGCTCCCGGCAGGAGTCGCCCGGCCCCCTTGAGGCCAAAGCTCGTGAGCACGGCGGCCACGAGGACGAGGACGACGGCCGCACCGGCGGCCCACTGCACGCCGAAGTCGAAGGCAGACACGGCCGCCTCGGTGATTCGTTCACCGGCTGCACCACTCAGCCCGGACGCGTATTCGAGCGCGGAGCCGAGCGTATCGAACTGAGCTCTGTCCGCTTTGTCCCCGATCGCGGACTGCAGCGCGGATCCGTACATGAAGGTCGAGAGTCCACCGAGCACGGTCGTTCCCATGACGGACCCGAATTCGTACGCGGTTTCCGATATCGCCGAGGCAGCTCCGGCCTTGTGCGCGGGGACTGCGGCGAGGATGAGGTCGTTCGTGATGACCTCGGCGGTGCCGAGTCCGACGCCGAGGATGAGGAAGGCCAGCAGCATTCCCATCACGGAGTGTTCGGAGGTGAAGGCGATGATGCCCATGCCGACCGCGTTGAGCGCGAGCGCGCAGGGCACGACGACGCGCGGTTCGAAGCGGGCGATGAGCGGCACTGCCAGATAGCCGGCCGCAACCGAGGTAATGAGCCCCGGGATGAGCACAAGGGCGGCGTCGATCGGTGAGAGTCCGAGCACGAGCTGGAGCAGCTGGGTGCCGAAGTAGAGGAACCCTGCCAGTCCCATGATGCTCAACAGGTTCGACACCACCGCCGAGGTGAATACGAAGTTCGCGAACAGACGGACGTCGAGCATCGGGTTCGGAGTGGCGAGCTGGCGGAGGACGAAGCTGGCTCCGGCGACGATAGCCACGGACAGGCTGAGCCAGAAGAGGAAGTCGGCGCCAGACGCCATGCTGTGTTTGATGGCAAAGACGAGCGGGGCCAGGGCGAGCATCGACAGGATGATGGAGAACGTGTCGAAGCGGCCCGGGTTCGGATCACGCGATTCGGGCAGCAGAACTGCAGCAGCGGGAATGAAGAGCGCGATGAGCGGCAGGTTGATGAAGAAGACCGAGCTCCAATGGAAGTGCTCGAGCAGGAAGCCGCCGACGATGGGCCCGAGTGCGGCACCACCGGAGAACATCGCGGCCCAGGTGGCGATCGCGATGCGACGGTCCTTGTCATGGTTGAAGATGTTGCGGATGAGCGACAGTGTCGATGGCATGAGGGTAGCGCCGAAGATGCCGAGCAGTGCGCGGGCGAGGATGAGCATCTCGGCGGAGGTGGAGAACGCCGCGAGCAGCGAGGCCGCACCAAAGCCGACGGACCCGATGATGAGCAGCTTGCGACGTCCGACCCGATCACCGAGGCTGCCCATGGCCACCAGCAGACCGGCGAGCATGAGCGCGTAGATGTCGACGATCCACAGCAGCTGCGTGCCCGTCGGATGCAGGCCGGTGCTGATTGCCGGGATCGCGAAGCCGAGGACCGTGTTGTCGATCGAGATCAGCAGCACGGGGATCATGAGCACCGCGAGACCGGCCCATTCGCGCCGACCGGCACGCAGCTGTGGAGTCAGTGTCGTCGTCATGCCATCAACTGTACCGTCTGGACGGTACAGTTGAAAATCGGTTGGCGTGCTGCAACCGAGATGCTCAGGTACTGCGCAGATACAGGCCCGGCCGCGCGAGGAATCCGAGCGGTCTCATGCATGCCCAGCAGGCAGAACACCAGGCACACGTCCGTCTCGTAAGTACAGCCATGGACTAGGCTCGTGGCTATGGCACGCAATCCGACCGCAACCAAGGAGAAGCTCCTCGACGCTTTCGATACGCTCCTCGACGAACACGGCACCGCCGGAGCGACTCTGGACGCAGTAGCGGCGAAGGCCGGAGTCTCCAAAGGCGGTCTGCTCTATCATTTCGGGTCGAAGGCCGAGCTCATCAAGGGCAGCCTGGAACGCCTCGACCAGCTGGTCGCCGAAGACGTCGAGGAGATGAACGCTGCCGGCGCGCGCCTCCATTACTACTACCTCGAGACCTCAGCCGAGGTCGGCACTCCCCTGGATCGCAGCCTCATCGCCGCCGGCTGCCTTGCACTCGAGAACGAGGACGCCAAGGCGGCTCTGCGTCGCACACGCGAAGCGTGGTTCGACGCTCTCAACAACCACCTCGGCGATGCTGATCTGGCGATGACGATTCAGCTCATCGGCGACGGAATGTACTTCAACCAGAACTTCGGGCTGTCACAGGATGAGGCCCTCGACCACGTGAAGCGTGTGCTCACTCGTTTGGGCCTCTAAGGCACCTGCGACTGCCTTCGAACATGGAGTTCCGGACATCTCGTGCGGGATCTTGCGTCAATCTCCCGCACAGATCGTCCGGAAGTCGGCGCGCCGCCGCAGTTGCACTCGCACGTAGGTGACTGTGGATAGCGATTCTTTATCCACACGCCGGTTTCTCGCCATTCCCTTTCCGTGGCCAGCGGACGAGGCTGGCACCTATGTCCGCTGACACCCGCTGGGTGATGCACGATTTTCCTGAGGTCTTCCGAACCCGGGACTACATCGAACGAGGCATCACAAGGCACAGCCTCTATCATTCGAAGCGCTATAAGCAGGTGCTCCCAGGCGTACGGATGGACCGCGAACGGTTCGACCGTCGTCCGGTACCTGCATGGGCTGATACCAGCTGGCTGTTTGATGCGCAGAGGCTCCGAGCCGCACTCCTTCACTACCCAGACATTGCTGCTGGCCACGCCCTTGCCGCGCGGCTCTATGGCTGGCCTCTTCCGTCCAACTGGATGACGTCGCAGCTCCATGTCTCAGTCACAAATCCCAATTCCCGGATCAGACTCCCTGGAATCACACTGCGCCGAATGACGAATATGACCGTCACACAATGGTTCGAGTTGCCCGTTCTCGCTCCTGCAGAGGTCGTCATCGGCATCGCAGGCGACCTGCTGCAACGCGACCTCGTGAAACTCTGCGACGCGGCCGTTGGCAACTGGCACGGACCACCGCAGATCGGTCTCGACGAACTGCGTGACTGCGTTCGCACACGTCCTTTTATCCGGGGACGAGAACACCTCTCCGAGGCGGTCGGTCTTGCCCGCCCAAATGTCGATTCGCCGCCGGAGACAGACCTGCGGCTGTGGGCCGTCGAGGTCGGTCTCCCTGAACCCGTCGTTCACCCTCAGACCCTCAGCCGCATCCTTGGGCGCATAGTCGAACCTGACCTCGGCTATCCTGACACGCGGCTCGCTCTGGAGTACGAAGGCGGTCACCATTTCGAGTCGAAACGCCAGAGAGAAAGCGATCTCAGACGCGACGAAGCACTTCGGGCTGAGGGATGGACGGTCCTCCACGTGACGAGCAACACCAACTACATCTTGTTAGAGGCACAGATTCGTGATCACTTGGGACTCGAACCTCGCCCGGGACATCACAGCCGCTATCGAAGATGACGATTGCCTACGACCGACTCCGCTTGGGACTGTGAGTTCCGGACGATCCGTGCTGAGTACCGAGGTCTGAGTCAGCACGGATCGTCCGAAAGTCTTAGAGCTTCCCGCGATGAAAGCAACAACCAAGCGCGGGCCACCCCGAAACCTGAGAACTTCTCAGACTTCTCAACCTCAGCTCAGGTGATGAACCTCCTGCAGTCCGTACACCGGGGTGTCGATTCCCTCGTGGCGAGCCTTGAGCTGGAGCGCCAGGTACAGCGAGTAGTGGCGGGCCTGATGCAGATTGCCGCCCATGAACCACAGGTTCTCCTGCTGGGTGGGCTTCCACATATTGCGCTGCTCACCCTCCCACGGACCCGGGTCCTTCGTCGTCTCCGACCCCAAGCCCCAGCACTTGCCGACCTTGTCCGCGGTCTCCTGATCGACGAGGTCCGCGACCCACCCATTCATCGAACCATAGCCGGTGGCGTAGACGACGAGGTCAGCCGGCAGCTCGGTCCCATCGGAGAGGACGACGGCATCCTCGGTGAGGTGGTCGACCTGCCCCTTGGCCAGCTTCACTTTGCCGTCGGCGACGAGCTCGGCGGATCCGACGTCGATGTAATACCCCGACCCTCGACGCAGGTACTTGAGGAACAGCCCGGACTCATCGTCACCGAAGTCGAGGTCGAACCCGGCATCCTCCATCCGCTGGTAGAAGTCCTTGTCCGCTTCCTTGATCTGGTCGTAGAGCGGGATCTGGAACTCGTGCATGATCCGGTACGGCAGTGACGCGAAGATGAGATCCGCCTTCTCCGTCGTCACACCATTGGCCAGCGCGCGTTCGGAGTACAGGTCGCCCATCGCGATCTCCACGAGCGAGTCGCTCTTGACGATGTGCGTGCTCGAGCGCTGCACCATCGTGACGTCGGCGCCGTTCTCATACAGGGCGCCGCAGATGTCGAACGCCGAGTTGTTGCTGCCGATGACGACGACCTTCTTGCCAGCGTAGGCGTCGGGGCCCGGGTGCTGCGAGGAGTGCTGCTGCTCGCCCTTGAAGATGTCCGAGCCGGGGAAGGTGGGGATGTTCGGCTTGCCCGACATGCCCGTGGCCATCACCAGATGGGTCGGGTGCAGAGTGATCTTCTCCCCGTTCCGGTCGACCTCGACCGTCCACCGGCCGGCTGCTTCGTCATATTTCGCCGAGGCGGCTGTGGTCGATGACCAGTACGGAATCTCCATCACCTTCGTGTAGAACTCCAGCCAGTCCGCGATCTTGTCCTTCGGCGCGAACACCGGCCAATTGTCGGGGAACTTCAGATACGGCAGATGGTCGTACCAGACCGGATCGTGCAGACACAGCGACTTGTACCGCGACCGCCACTGATCGCCCGGCCGCTCCCACCGGTCGATGACCAGGGACGGCACCCCGAGTTGGCGGAGACGAGCGCCGAGGGCGATCCCACCCTGCCCGCCGCCGACGACGAGGATGTAGGGATCGGCGGTCTTGCCCCAGGCGTCGTCCTCCTCGGCGAGCTTTTCCGACCAGCTCTTCCGGTTGGGATCGACTCCATGTTCGGCGCCTTTGACCCGGCGAGTGCCGCGCGGCTCCTCATGACCGGCGATCTCCTGCAGCGAGGTGAGCATGGTCCAGGCCTTAGTGCCGTCTTCGTCGATGAGGCGGACGAGTCCCTTGCCACGCCCCACCGAGGTGGTGAAGGTGAACCATGCTTCGGTCACTCCGTCGGCAGTTGCCGCCGGCTCGCTGAGTTCGAACTCCTCCGGCGAGACGCGGTCGAGGTTATGGGTGAGCAGGTCGGTGACCCCATCGGGATTCTCCACCGTCTTGAGATTCCAAGTGAAGGACACAAGGTCTCTCCAATAGCTGTCCGTGGCGAACAGTCCGGCGGCGGCCGGAATATCCCGGCGGCTCAGGGCCGATTCAAAGTCCTGCAGCCACCTCATTGCGATGTCATCGGCAGTCAGCTGGGGACGGTCGAGCGTCGTTGTCATCTTTCCTCCTCGTTGAGTTCAGTGACTCCAAACTAGGACGGACGCTCACGGCTCGGAAGAGTTGCATCGGATTGCATGGCTCGCACATAGGCGGGATTCTCACAGACGCTTCGACCCCATGGTCAGGGGCGCGTTCCCGTCTTATACTCAAGGCATGCTTCAGCCGGATCTGGCGCATCTCGCCAGGGATCTGACACGCATTCACGATGCTGTGATCACCGGGGCGTCTCCCCCGGTGCAACCGCGCGCGCTGGTCAGGCGCTCGTGGGATCGAATGCTGCGCTTGGGGCTGGACCCGGATGGCGCGAATGCGCGGATCGTCGCCGATGAGACTGAGTTGGAGACTCGGAGAAGGAATTCGCGGCTGCGCTTGGTCGTCGAGGAGATGCGGTCGGTGCTGCTGCGGGCTCCGGATGCGGCTCCGTTCATCCTCGTCGTCACCGATGCCGATGGCGTCATTCTGTGGCGTGATGGTGCGGCGTCCGCGAGGCGCCAAGCCGATGAGCTCGGATTCGTCGATGGAGCTCATTGGTCCGAAGCCAAGGTCGGCACGAATGCCATCGGCACGGCGCTGACCGAGGAGGCACCCGTCCAGCTCTTCTCCGCCGAGCACTTCGAAGCGTCTCAGCATCCCTGGTACTGCAGTGCCGTCCCCGTGCACGACCCGCATGACGGGACCCTGTTGGGAGTCGTCGACATCAGCGGCCCGGCGATGACCCTCCACCCGGCCGTGCAGTCCTTGGTGACAACGGCGGTGCGTCTGGCCGAGGCCAGACTGATGATCGCGCAGCAGGAAGCACTGAACACCTTGCGCGATCGGATGTCGGCGATGCTCGCCGGCACGTCCGGCCCGGCACTCGTCGTCGACGATGCCGGATGGGTGGCCTACCAGCAGGGAGTGCGCAGCCGCGACCGCATCGAGGCCCCCGCTGCCGACCGCTCGATCCTCATTCCCGGTGCCGGTCTGTGCCTGCCGGAGAAGATCACCGGCGGGTGGCTGCTGCGGCCCACCGGCGACCGTCGAGCCTCGGTGACTCTGCGGATGAGACAGGACCCACCCGTGCTCGACATCCATTCCAGTACCGACCCCCTCGTCGTTCCGCTCACGCCGCGGAGGGCGCAGATTCTGGCGGCGGTCACCTCGGCGGGTGTTGCAGGGATCAGTGCCGCCGATCTCAGCCAGCGCCTCTACGGGGACGGCGACCATGTGGTCACCGTCCGCGCTGAGGTCTCGCGTCTGCGCCGCTCGGTTGGGGCGCTGCTCGCCACCCGACCGTACCGGTGGGCCGAGGGCGTCGACGCGCGGGTGGAATGAGAAGCTCCAAATAAGTCGTCTGACAAAACATTTCGACGATATTCACAATCAATTTGACAACTTGAGACACTTAGTCAATAGCAGGCTCTGGGAATAACACTCCGGGCCGTTCATTTACTATTCGCTCGGACAATCTACCTACCCCATTTACCGCCTTTATTCAAAAAGAGCAATCTTCTACGCATTCTCGTCATAATATACCGATGCATAGATTGGCCCACTTGCATGACCAGTGTATACACGGTCAACGATATTGCTCTTAACTAGATCGCCGAATGAAGCGTCATCCAAACAGGACGAAGTAAGACCTGAAAGCCGTGCGAAGAAATATGCTACGGTGCCTACCGCCTCCGCCGGGTCCACCCTTCGACCTGGAAGGCACGCAAAAGCGCGATACCCTGAACGCAACCAAGACCGCTGCATGTATTGGGCCTTTTCTGGAGCTCCCCGCTTCACCCTATCCTTGCGCGCCTGCTCTGATTCATAAGCCCAATTGACCTGGAGTTCATACATTGGAGCTAACCCAGGATTTCCTGGCGCAGTGATATTCGCATATTCATAAGATTCAGGTATGGCGAACGCTATGACCTCCGCATACGCACCAATATCCAACTCCTCTTCGGGACTCAACTCTTGAAGCCCGAGGCCGAAATACGAGGCAAATCCAGCAAATATAAATCGAGCGATAGGATCATTATCTTCGAATGTATCATTTGGATCGTATCCATATTCATATAGCCACGAGGTAACCAATTCGGAAACAAAACATCCAGCTTCTCTGATTAAATCTTTTTTGTCGCCCTCGGATAAATCTCCCAGATATTTCCACAATACAGGCGGCGGATAATTTGCATCCAGAAGAATTTGAGGATATCTCCCCCACGCCTCTAACATCCACGGCAAATTTTTTATATCTAGCGGGAATCCAGTAGATTTCGTTAGAGACACATTTTTCAGTCTGTCTGAATAGTTTTCAACCGACGAATCCGTTTCAGACTGATCGCTGTCGTCCATCTTATTCTCGCCATCTGAACGCCTTGTACGCGCTTCCACTCTTCCTTCGCTTCTGGAAAGCGCCCGCTCCATGCACAGCCGAATAGAACGCGGATCCTGTACCCAGACTTTCAGATCTCCTGCTTCATCGAAGTCAACAACGAACACAAAGGTCGGGCTACCTGAACGCGTTTGTGCCAGCCACGACTCAACGTCTTCGAGTTTCACAGAGGGATCCGCGCTAGACCGACTCGATTTAACCTGAACATGCGCAGTACGTCCACCAACTTCCCAATGATCAAGTTGAGCACCAGGCGGCCATTTGGGCAACATTAGATGCAGGTCTAGCCCATAGTCCATTTGTGTAAGCGAATTGACCGCGCACCCAGCGCCGATCAGCAGCTCAGCCGTGCGATGCTCAGCTTGAGCCCCCTGCACACCATTCCTGTCCAAGAAAGCCATGCTCACTACGCTAACAGACGGGAGAATCGTGAAATCTGAAAAATTGCTCATATCAATTTGACGATGATAATCGAATAGTGCGACTTACTCCACGGTATTCAAGTTACCTGCAGAAATATTTATGCGCCAAAGACCTCTCGTAGCTCTCGAGTGAGTTCAACGACTGCCAAGCCCACCGATTTGCACCCTCGCTAGAGACTGGTGCCTAGAATCTCACAATTTGGGCTCATGCGGCTGCCGCCCTTGACCCGTTTCGAAAACAGGACGCCGCAACAGCATTGCGACTGAAGCACCGCAACTACGACCGCTGGCTTCTGCGACGAATAACGGCAGCGTCTCATCTCGCAACTGCTCTCAAAACCCCCTTTTTGCCACCACCGGCGGGGAATATTGTGGTCACGGAGGTGACCGTACGGTGCCATTTCACTCGCCTAGGACACGACGGCCCCGCGGTAGCTCCCGACCGACCACAGCACCCCTTCGGGATCCTGGATGGCGAAGTCGAGTGATCCGTAGTCCTGTTCCGTCAGTCCCGTGACTTCGGTGGCGCCGGCGGCGAGCGCACGCGCGTGGAGCTCACGGACGTTTCCGGAAGCCAGGTACACCGACCCCGAGGCGACTCCGGTCTTCGTCATGACCCCGCCGTCATCGCGGACGGACCCGAGCATCACTCCCCCGCCCTCGGACCAGGCAAGTTCGGCGTGATCGACGCGGTTCGGATCGTCGGCGTTCGTGTACTCGGCGACGACGTCGAAGCCGAGCGCCTCCTGGAGAAATGCGATCGCGGCTTTGGCATCGCGATAGCGGAAGGTGGGCCAGACGTTGGCATGGTTCTCGGACATGGTCACTCCTGAGGTCGTCGCAGTTGGAATTCCATCATCGACGCGCACCCACCTATACGTCTTGGACAAATGGGAACAGGTCATCCCCTCGCCGAGGCGGCCCCCACTGAATCTGTCCCCTCAGTCCGGGTCCGGGCCACGTCATCGGCGGCCAGCCACCGGCTGGGGCTGAGACCGACGAAATCCTGAAAGTCCCGGTTGAGGTGCGCTTGGTCGGCATAGCCGCAGCTCACAGCGATCTCTGCCAAACTGCCCCGGCCTTCCGGGATGAGCCTCCGCGCCCGATCGAAGCGGACGATGCGGGCGGCGTCCTTGGGTCCGATCCCGTATTCGGATCGGAACTGGCTGCCCAGATGGCGCCTGCTCCATCCGACGTGATCGGCGACGAGGGAGACGGGCAGACCGCCATGGCTGTCGGCGATCCGATGCCAGGCGGCGGCCACCTCGGTGCGCGGACGATTCGCGTCATCGATCGTGCGCATGAGCACGTCGTCGATGGCGGCGAAGCGGGCGGACCATTCGGTCTCCAGGTTGACCCGCTCGTGCAGTTCCGCGGCCAGCGGCCGGGAGATCGACGCAAGGTCGACGCTGTGGTGGGCGAATTCTGCGGCGGGGATTCCGAAGAACGCCCGTGGAGCCGACGGGCTGAAATTGATCTGGATTCCCGACATCGCACCGGGGTGGGCGATGAGCGTCGAGCGCAGGTGAAGGCCGGCGAGCAGCACGTCGAAATGCTCACGGCTGCCGGTGAGGGCATCGACCTGGCACAGTGGTTCGTCGATCGAGACGATGAAAGTCAGAGTTCCCGATGGCAGTCCGAGGTGCGTCCCCGCGGGGACGCCGGAGATGTCGTAGCCGACGTAGTCACCCACGAACGGCCGCAGACTCGGGTGAGGCCGGCCGATCAGGTCGTCAGTGCGCGACGCGGACATGGCGCCAGTGTAGACCCGCGAGTGCGGGCGGGTAGGCGTGATCGGCCCGGCCCGTCACGATCGTTCGACCACGCCCCAGATCGGGTCGGTGAAAGTCCGGTCGAGATCGAGCCCGAATTCTCCACGGAGAACGGCGACGAAGTCGGCGGCATCGGTCACCGTCCGCTCAATGCGTTCGGGCTCGTCACCGGGGCGGAGGCTGCGCAGCTCGCCACCTTCGAGCGACACTTTTCCGCCGCTGTCGAGCGTCCTGGCCACCACCGGTGCGCCGGTGAAGCGCGTGCCGGGTTTCGTCGCGGTGAACCAGTTCGACACCTCGAGGTCGGATTGTTCACGTGGGACATCCGCGAAGGCATAGACGGTGCGAAACTCCTGGTCAGCACTGGTCCGCGACTGCAGCGCCCAGTCGGCTTCCGCTCGCATCGCCGGTGCCAGCACGGTGTCGGCCGGGACGATCCTGTGCTCTCCGTGCTCTGTCGTCCGCGGTTTCGACTCCGCCTCGAGTGCGAGTGCAGACTGCGGCGTCCCACCGCCGAACCCCGGGTCGACGAGGAAACGCCGACCCTTGATCTCGACGATCGTCGCCTGGTGGGTCAGCGGTCCGGGCGCGGACCTCCCGTCGCCGAGGTGAACGCGGGCGAGAATCGGGTGCGCGCTCAGCCCGAGCTCTCGGAGCACGGCGCGGATGAGTGTCGCGTGTTCGTGGCAGTAGCCGCCGCGGCCGGCGTCCAAGAGCTTCGCCGTCAGTGAGTCGAGGTCGGTGGGAATGCCCCGCGATTCTCCTGCCGCGCGTGCGGCGATGACGTCGAGGTTCTCGAAGCAGATCGACCGGACGTGGGCGGTCAGCAGCTCGTCGATGAGGTCGACGATGTCGTCGATCGTCCCGAGCGCCCGACGGCGCAGTCCGTCCTCCGAGCTGTCGAGTCCGAGCCGGTCGGCATACCGGGCTGCAAGCGATGACGGTGTCATTGCCGGTGCTTCCATTGCGGGCGCGAATTCACGCCCACGGTTGGGGTCGGAGTCCGTGGGCTCCGCGATAGTTCGGCGACGTCGGCTGCTCCCACTCGCCGAGGAGGTCCTCGGGGAGCCGATAGACCGTGACCTGCAGTGGGTGGCAGTTCTCCACCGGATCGGACGAGCCGTCACCGAACATCGGTGCGGACAGATCCCCGCCGGGGCAGGTGGACAGGGCCGCGAGCAGGTCTTGTTCGGCGAAGAACTCGAAGTAATCGCCCGGGCGTGCCGGGCAGGTCTTCATGAAGTATTCGTCGTTGCTGTTCAACCCCGTGCACTGGAAGACGTTGAGCACATCGTGGACGTCGAATTCGGTGAGACCGTACGGCAGGATGGCGCGGACGAGGTTCGAATGGCAGTGGTAGTCGAAGTCGACGCCGCTCAGTATCTGCGACACATAAGGGTCGCATCGGGTGCCCAAGGTGTCGTGCACGCGGCCGCCTTCCGGGTCGATGCCGTAGTCGGACAGTGTGTCGCCGACGATGGTGGCCATCGGCCGCAGAAACGGCAGGGTCGACCACAGGCGATCGAAAGTGGACACGTGTGCCGCCTGGAGCTGTCGGGTCCGTGCGGCCCAGAACCGTTCTCTGGGATCGTGGCGATTCCACAGATTGAGGTCGCCGACCTGCGGGCCGTCGACGGTGGAGATGCGGCAGACGTGGCCGGCAGGGATGTCCCACGCCTGTCCGGAGCGGATGGGGATGGTGAACTCGTCGATGATTTCCCGGGAGTCGGTGTCCTCACCGATCTGTGAGTAGAAGTCACTGTCGACCTCGAGCGCGGGGCCCTGATAGGCGGCTTCCTGCAGACGGCTCTGAGCCATTGGACGCATCCTCCTCCGTAGTCATGTTGCCTGCAACGATGCCAGCTTCTGACCGGCTGTCCAAGACGGTGGTCGTCGGGTCTATGCTGAAATCAGAGAGCCGACGCAGGTGAATGAGCCGCGTCGTCGCATGCACCGAACCGCGTGCACCGAGCAGTGGGAGGTCGGAATGGCTGAAGAGATCGACGTGGAGATGCAGGACACGGGGGAGTTCCTGGCCAGCATCCGCTCAACGACGGGAACCGACGAGATCGTTCTGATGTTCGACGATGCCGAAGAGGTCTCCGACGGAGTCTTGGGCAATGACGAAGCCTCTGTCCGCGCGACCGTGGAATTCCTTCTCAGCCATCAGCCTCCTGGGGACCTGCCGGACCGGATCGACCTCGTCGACATCGCCGCTGCCTACGACGGAGCGATCGAGTCCATCCGCAGGCTGAGGGACTAGAACCACCTGGGTTGAGCACCTCAGGCATCAACGTGGGCCCCAGCGTTCTTCTTCCGGAGCATCCGTTTCCAAGGCAGCACCGACACAAGCGCCAACATCGCGACGATGAGGAACACCATGGCCAGGGGGTCAGTGACAACTGCCCAGAAGTCTCCGCCGGTCAGCCCCAGAGCCTGTTGCAGGTTCCGCTCGAGCATCTCTCCCAGGACGAGTCCGATGACCAAAAGAGCCGGTGCCATGCCGACCAGGCGCATCACATAACCGAGCACGCCGAAGGCCAGTGCGATGTACACATCGGTCACCGAATTGTGGATGCTGTAGCAGGAGATGAGCGCGAGGATGAGAATGACCGGAGCCATGAACGGCATCGGAATCGACAGGATCTTCGCCAGCAGCGGAGACGCACCGATATTGATGACGACTCCGAGGACCGCGCTGAAGAGCAGCGCCCCGATGATCGTCCATCCCAGTTCCGGGTTCGCGTCGAAGAAACCGGGACCGGGATTGAGGCCGTACATCATCAGGTAGGCAAGCAGAACCGCGGTCGTTCCCGAACCTGGAATGCCCAAGGTCAGCAGAGGCACCATCGAACCCGACACCGCAGCATTGTTCGCGGACTCCGGGGCCACCAATCCGCGGACGGCGCCCTTGCCCATGCCTGCGGATGCAGGGGCGAGTCGCTTTTCAAGCCCGTAGGAGAAGAAGGCAGCGATCGTCGTTCCTGCGCCGGGAAGCACGCCGGCGACGAACCCGATGACCGATCCTCGCAGGCTGGGAAGTGTTCCCTGCTTGAGGTCGGACTTAGTCGGAAGGAAACGTCCCGACAGTTTCGACATCACCTGGGAGTCTCTGCCCATTGTGGTGCTGGCCAGAATCTCACCGACGCCGAAGACGCCGATGATAGCGACGATCGAGTCGATTCCCTCCAACAGGGTGAAGCTGCCGAAGGTGAAGCGCGGAAGTCCGGATTGGAGCTCGATGCCGACAGTCGACACGGCCACTCCGATGGCAACCGCTGTCAGTCCCAGCATCGGGGCCGAACCGACGAGGGTGGCGCTGAGTACGAGTGCCATGACGACGACGGCGAAATAGGCGCCTGGGCCGAACGCCAGGCCGAGTTCCGACATCGGTCCCGCGATGAAGGCGAGTCCCAGGAATGCGAGCACACTGCCGACGAATGATGCGATGGCGGAGATCGACAGGGCGGTGGCCGCCTTGCCTTTCAGCGCCATCGGGTGACCGTCGAGTGTGGTCATGATGGCGCCGGGATCGCCTGGGATGTTCAGCAGGATCGCCGAGATCCTGCCGCCGTATTCCGCGCCGAGATACAGAGACACCATGAGTGGGAGAGAGATCTCGGCCGGAACTGTGATCGCCACCGGTAGGAGCAGCGCAATAGCGGTCGACGGACCGATGCCGGGCAGCAGACCGGCGATGGTTCCGAGGACGACGCCGCCCAGAATGACAAACAGCAGAGTCGGTGATGCGGCGATACCGCCCAGAGCGGAGAGGAGATCGTTGATTGTGCTCACAGCTGCAGACCTCCGAATACCCAGTACTCCAACCAGCCGACAGGCAGCAGCACGTTGAGCCAGACATCGAACACGAGGAACAGAACCATCGCGATCACAAGGTTGATGACGAAGAGTCCAACGGCTTGTGGCGCACTGAGACGAACTCCGAACACCGTCATCGAGACCAGCATCGAGAAGATGACTGAAGCTTCGACGAATCCGATGAGGAAGATCGAGGCCGCATACAGACCGAAGAGGACGATGCACCATGCGACACGCAGAATCTCCTGTCCTCCGACCGGCCTGACGTCGACGCTTCCGCGCAGAATCGCGATGATCCCGAGGGTGGTTGTGCAGAACAGAACTACTCCAACGACCAGAGGGAACGTTTTCGGACCGATTCCGTCTTCCCCCGCGGCATTGGGCAGGAGGAAGGCATTGATGAGGTAGAAGATCGCGAGGAAGCCAAGCACAATGCTCGATACCATCGCCGAGGTGGTCCGACTTCCAGGTTCTTGGTGTCGTTCGTCGACCGGTCGAGTCGCGGTCGGATCTGGATTCGCGCTCATTTCACCAGCCCCACTTTCTGCAGCACTTCGGTCGATTCTTCCTGCTCGGGTCGAATCACCGTGTCGAGCCATTCCTCCCCGGCGACGTACTCGGGGTTGATCCCCAAGGCCTCTGACTGCTTGGCGAATTCGTCGGTCTCCACGGCCCTCTTCAGTGACTCTCGCCACCAGTCGACTGCGTCTTGAGGCATGTCCTTCGGGCCGAAGACTCCTCTCCAGTGGTTGATCGTGATGTCCATTCCGAGGTCGTGCCACGTCGGAACTCCTGGTGCTGAATCGACCGGTTCCGGAGCAGAGACTGCGATGATTTCGACATCTCCACTGTCGACGAGTTCCATCGCTTCCGACATCCCCGTCGATGCCACATCGATACGTCCGCCCAACAGTTCGTTGTTGAGGTCGCCACCGTCCGAGAACGCGACGAGATTGAGCTTGGACAGGTCGTCGACTCCGTATTCGCTGGCGGGGCGAAGGACGTTGAGCTGATCGTCGCTGGGTACGGTCCCGATTCCGAAGTTGACCGAGCCTACGTCCTCCTTGATCGCATCGAGGACCTTCTGTGCGGAGTCGTACTTCGATCCGGATTTCACGATCCACACTTCATAGTCGGTCGTCAGCTGAGCCAGTGGCGTGAAGTCGTTCAGAGACATGTCTGTCGTTCCCGTGATGTTCGAGAGGAAGATCCGGTTGGACTCGAACACGACCGACGTTCCGTCATTCTCCCGTTGGAGGACGGCGGCACGAGCCGGATTGCCTCCGCCGCCTCCCATGTTCTCGATCGACATGAAGGTGTCGATTCCTGCGGCTTCGAAGCCGTCGTTCGTGATGCGTGTCGTCAGATCGAGGCCGCCGCCTGGGGAACCTGCAGCGATCGCGGTGACCCGGGGCGGAGGGAAGCCATCATTTCTGTGGACGTCCGGCATACAGGCTGTCGTGGACGCGACGAGCGATAGTCCCGCAGACACTGCGACGACGCGCAGAAGAGTTCGTCTTGTTGGGGATCTTCTCGCCATTGGGAATCCGAAGTGGAGCATGACCGGCACGTTACCCGTCGGAGCCCTCAAACCTCAACGAATCTTGCGAGAATGAGACAAGCAGCCTGAGTGCTCTGCCCGGTGTTCCCACCCAGCGGGCAGATGCCGAAGGGCGGAACCGACACAATGTCGATTCCGCCCTTCGGCATGTGACGAGGTCCGGAGGCTCCCTGGGAGCCTGCTCAGTCCAGCAGGTCGTGGCGCACGATCGACTGTTCGCGATCAGGGCCGACGCCGATGACCGACATCCGGCAGCCCGAGAGCTCCTCGAGTGCGAGCACGTACTTCTGCGCATTCTCGGGAAGGTCGTCGAAGGTGCGGGCCTTCGTGATGTCCTCGCTCCAGCCGTCGAAGTACTCGAAGATCGGCTTCGCGTGGTGGAACTCGGTCTGGGACACCGGCATCTCGTCCTGGCGCACTCCGTCGACGTCGTAGGCGACGCAGACGGGGATCCGGTCGATGCCGGTGAGCACATCGAGCTTCGTGAGCACATAGTCGGTGAAGCCGTTGGTGCGTGCGGCGTAGCGGGCGATGACCGCGTCGTACCAGCCGCAGCGGCGCGGACGTCCGGTGTTGACTCCGAATTCTCCGCCGGCCTTCTGCAGGTATTCGCCCATCTCGTCGAAGAGTTCGGTGGGGAACGGGCCGGCTCCCACGCGTGTGGTGTAGGCCTTGACGATGCCGACGACGCGGTTGATCCGGGTCGGGCCGATGCCCGTGCCCACACAGGATCCGCCGGCGGTCGGGTTCGACGAGGTGACGAACGGGTAGGTGCCGTGGTCGACGTCGAGCATGGTCGCCTGGCCACCCTCCATGACGACGACCTCACCGCGGTCGAGCGCCTCGTTGAGCATGAGCTCGGTCTCGGCGACGTAGGGGCGCAGCCGTTCGATGAAGGGTTCGAAGTATTCGACGATCTCTTCGACCGACACCGCCCGCCGGTTGTAGACCTTGACGAGCAGTTCGTTCTTCTGCCGCAGGGACCCTTCGATCTTCTGCCGCAGGATGGATTCGTCGAAGACGTCCTGGACGCGGATGCCCAGGCGCCCGATCTTGTCCATGTACGCCGGGCCGATGCCGCGGCCGGTGGTGCCGATGGCGCGCTTGCCGAGGAACCGCTCCGTCACCTTGTCCAGCGTCTGGTGGTACGGCGCCACGAGGTGGGCGTTCGCCGAGATCCGCAGCTTCGAGGTGTCGGCGCCGCGGGACTCGAGCGCATCGATCTCCTCGAAGAGCGCCTCGAGGTTGACGACGACGCCGTTGCCGATGACCGGGGTGACGTTGGGTGAGAGGATACCGGCGGGCAGAAGCTTGAGTTCGTACTTCTCTCCTCCGACGACAACCGTGTGGCCGGCGTTGTTCCCACCATTGGGCTTGACCACGTAGTCGACGCTGGTGCCGAGGATGTCGGTGGTCTTACCTTTACCTTCGTCGCCCCACTGAGCGCCGACGACAACGATTGCTGGCATGAGAGTGCTTCACCTCGAAGTGAAAAGGGGATGTCATTACTCGCTAAGTCTACTGGGTCACACTGACGCAGCCGCCATCGGGCGCATCATATCGCCGAGGTGGTGCCCCGTCGGGCACCGCCCCGAACCACCGAGGCAGCCTTCCCCCTAACGCGCAGAGCTCAGCCGCGTCTCTCCCGCTCGGCGAGGATCTGCTCGCGGAGGATATCCGCGTGCCCGCAGTGTTGGGCGAGCTCCCGCAGGACATGGAGGAGCACCCATCGCAGCGGCATCGGCCCAGCCCGATGACCGGTGAGCACGGTGTCGAGGCCCATCCCCTCGATCGCGGAATGCGACCGCTCCACGGCAGCCCGGAAGTCGGCCGAGACGCTGGCGATCGTGTCCGAGGAGTCGAGAAGGAAGGAGTCCTTCGAATCCTGCGGCAGCCCGTAGTCGGTCCTGCTTCGGCCGGTGACTGCCTCACCGAACCAGACGGTTTCGACGAACACCGCATGCTTGAGCAGAGACAGCAGGCGGGTTCGGCTCGGCACGAGGGACCGCCTCGCCTCCTCCTCGCTCAGGTCGTCGAGGCTGCCGAGCAGATGCTGTCGGTGTTCGTCGATGAATGCCGTGAACTGCACGCCGAGGTCGGACTCGCGCACATCAGATGGTCTGGGGGTCGGACTGCCGCCGTCGGCACCTGCGCCTATCATGTCCCCACTGTAGAGCCGCCTCGGCGAGGGAGGACAGACCCGATCGCCGACTCGCCCGCAATCGCGGGCGATCAGCATCCTTGTTCGGCAGGTCCCGCGGACCTATGCTGAAGTGACCCACGTAACCCGTTGTTCGGGCAGGAGCCTTGGCATTGTCGCCGGAGCCGTCGACTTCAGGGCATCACCGCTCAGAGGAGGTCGCTCATGTCCACCACATCAATGCATCCGGTCACGAGTGCTTCGCAGAATCAGCCCGCGGACCAGTCACAGTCCCCCGCTCTGCCCTACGCACGCCGCCGCGACCAACTCGTCGGATCGGTCATCGACGCCTCCACCACTGTGCTGGCCCAATACGACCACGACATCGTCAAGTTCGGTATGGGGGCACCGGCCCCGGACATGCTGCCGGCCGCGGACTTCGCCCGCATCGCCGCGCAAGTCTTCTCCCCGGAGAACTTCACGTACGGGGAGACGAAGGGCGAGCCGGTCCTCATCGACGCTCTCCACGAGTACCTCACTTCGACCGATCAGATCCCGCCCGAACAGCAGGGCAACCGGGACCGTCTCCTCATCACCTCCGGTGGCATGCAGGGACTTGACCTCGGGTTCAAGCTCTTCGTCACCCCGGGTGACCTCGTCGCCTGTGAGTCGCCGACCTACACGAACGGTTCGGCCACGGCCATGAGCTATGAGGCGGAGATCCTCGAGATCCCCGTCGACGAAGAAGGTATGCAGATCGATGTCCTCGAGGAGCACACGAAGCGCACCGGGCGCGCACCGAAGGTCGTCTACACCGTCCCGACCTTCCAGAACCCGGCCGGAGTGACGATGTCGCTGCCGCGTCGCGAACGCCTGCTCGAGTTCGCCCACCGTCACCGGTCGGTCATCATCGAGGACAACCCGTACGGAATGCTCCGCTTCGAAGGTCAGTCCCTGCCGGCGCTGAGCGACCTCAGCCCGAACGATCCCCTCATCTTCGGGGTGCGCACGTTCTCGAAATTCGTCGCCCCAGGTCTGCGGGTCGGGTGGATCGACGTCGACCCGGAAGTCCGCGAGCTCGCCGTCAATGCAAAACAGACGATGGACTCCTGCGCCCCCGTTCCCAACCAGCACCTCATCGCCCGCTGGCTGGCCGAAGGCGGTGCCGAATCACACGTCGAGGTCCTGCGCAAGGCGTACCGCGCGCGGAAGATCGCCATGTCAGAAGGCCTTGAGAGGCTCTTCCCCGGCGAGATCCGAGCTACCGATCCCGACGGCGGATTCTTCCTGTGGGTGACCTTCGAGGACGAATCCATCAACACCGAAGATCTCATGACCACCGCGCTCGAGGAGGGCGTGGCCTACATCCCCGGCCCCGCGTTCTCGCCGGCCGGGAACTTCTCGAATGCGCTGCGGCTGTGCTTCGCCTCGGCGGCTCCCGATCGCATCGACGACGGTCTCGAACGTCTCCGCCGGGCCGTCGATCGGTACCGCGCGGAACGCTGAGCACCACGACGACACCCTCGCCGAGGCGGCTCTGACCTCACCCGACCACGACGTCGGGCACTCCCGCAGTGGGAGCCGTCTCGGTGCTCGATGTCAGAGCTCGCCGAGGCGGCCGATCCATTGGATGAGGAGCTGAGTCTCCGTCGCGCCGAGAATGTCCGGGTTCGCCGCAGCGCGTTCGATGACGGCATGGCCCAGCCGACCGTCTCCCGGTTCGCCCTGTCCAGTTCCGGTGATGGCGGCGAGTACGCCTTCGCGCACGCCGGCTGAGAGTTCGGGATCATTCCTGCCCTGAATGATCAGCCGCAGGGTGACGCCGATATTCGTGGCGAGCACATGAGCGGCGGCCTGTTCGTGGCCGACGACGAGTCGCCCCTCCTGCTCGGCTTTGAGCGTCAGACCGCGCAGAATCTCGCTCGGCTTCGACTGCGCCTCGGGTGAATAGCCGGGCCTGACCTTGCCGTACATGAGGGTGTAGAAACCCGGATTCTCCAGACCGAAGGCGACGTGGGCGTCCCACCCCAGACGCAGATCCTGGATCGGGTCGCCACTGGATTCGGTGGAGGACTTCGCTGACAGATACATGTCGAAGCCACGCTCGACGACGGCCTCGATCAGGCCCTGCTTATTGCCGAAGAAGTGATACAGAGTGGGCATCTTGACCCCCGCCGCGTCGCAGACCGCGCGCAGAGAGAAGTCCTCTCCGGGCGCGGCGGCAATGAGGTCGGCGGCCGCCTCGAGCAGGCGGGTCCGTGTATCCGTTTCCTCAACTTCTGTCATATCGCTATATTATAGTGTACCGTCGATATAGTGTGATGTAACAACGATACGGAGATTGAAACCATGACCGAACAGACTCTGCAAGGCAAGACCATCCTCATCGCAGGAGGCGGGAAGAACCTCGGCGGACTCATCGCTCGACAGACCGCCGCAGCCGGAGCTGATGTCGCCATCCACTACAACTCGGAATCAACGCGGCCGGAGGCCGAAGAGACTCTCGCGGCCGTCGAGGCCAGCGGATCGAAGGGCGTTCTGCTCACCGGAGATCTCACCGAGCCCGCCACCGTCGAGAAACTCTTCGACGATGCCGTCTCGGCACTGGGGTCCATCGATAT
The DNA here is from genome assembly GCF_001570805.1 of Brevibacterium epidermidis NBRC 14811. Classification (GTDB taxonomy): domain Bacteria; phylum Actinomycetota; class Actinomycetes; order Actinomycetales; family Brevibacteriaceae; genus Brevibacterium; species Brevibacterium epidermidis. Next base: position 45,009 of record NZ_BCSJ01000001.1, read on the forward strand.
CGCGGTGAATACGACGGGCAAGGTTCTGCGCAAACCCATTACGGAGACCACCGAGGACGAGTACGACGCGATGTTCGACATCAACGCGAAGGCCGCCTACTTCTTCATCAAGGAGGCAGGCAGGCATCTGGCCGACAACGGCAAGATCGTCACCATCGTCACCGCTCTGCTCGCGGCGTTCACCGACGGCTATTCCACATACGCCGGCGGCAAGAGTCCGGTCGAGCATTTCACCCGAGCCGCGGCGAAGGAATATGCCGACCGCGGGATCTCCGTCACCGCCATCGCGCCCGGCCCCATGGACACACCGTTCTTCTATGGCCAGGAGACCCCGGAACGGGTGGAGTTCCACAAATCGCAGGGCATGGGCAACCGTCTGACCCAAATCGAGGACATCGCGCCGATCGTGCGCTTCCTCGCAACGGAAGGCGGCTGGATCACCGGGCAGACGATCTTCGCCAACGGCGGTTACACCACCCGCTGAGGCGGATTCGACACCTCAGTCACACTCATTGCCCAACCGACAACCACATCCCGACAGCACATATCTCAACAGCACAGGAGCACATATGTCAGACCTGCAGATTCCCGAACCCGTCGCCGGCTTCATCGACACCGTCAACGCTCACGACAACCAGGGCTTCCTGGACGCATTCACCCCCGATGGCACTGTCGACGACTGGGGACGCGAGTTCCAGGGCCGGGAGGCCATCAAGGCCTGGAGCGATAAGGAATTCATCGGTGCAACCGGCGTCCTCACGCCCGAGGATGTCACCGTCGACGGAAACGACGTCACCATCATCGGCGATTGGCGCTCCACCCACGCCAACGGTCGGTCATCGTTCGCCTTCGTCATCGACGGCGACAAACTGAGCAGGATGACGATCCGCGAAGGGTGACAGACGGCGGAGGGGGCGGCTTCGGCATATGACAGAATGACGAAATGTCCGAAGCCCGCCCCCTCCACCTGCGCCTGCCCTATTTGGGCCTCACTCTCATCGGCGGCAGCCTCGGTACCGCGGCACGTGAGGCAATCAGCCTCGCCGTGTCCGATGTCGACGGCATCCCAGTGGCGATCTTCGGGATCAACATCCTCGGCGCCTTCTGCCTGGGACTCCTCCTGTCCGCGCTGTCTCGGATGGGACCGGACGTCGGGATGCGTCAGAAGATGCGCATCCTCATCGGCACCGGATTCATGGGCGGGTTCACCACATACAGTGCACTGGCCGCGGACGCGGCGAGCCTCCTCGGCGAAGGTCGGGTAGGTGCGGGGCTTCTCTACGGTCTGGTCACCATCGTCATCGGCGGACTGGCCACCTGGGCTGGCATCGCGCTGGCATCGGCCCGCCGACGGAACGCTTCAGCGGGGCCGTCATCACCCGCATCGACGGCGTCCCCCGAAACACCTGAATCCCTCGACGAACCAATCTCGTCCCCCGAGCCCTCATCGCACGAAGGCGGTGATGACCGATGACCCCGATGCTCTTCATCGGCATCGCGATCGCCGGGGGCCTCGGGGCCGTGGCGCGCATGCTCTTCGACGGCGCCTTCAAGGTGTGGAGCCCTCGGTCGACACCGTGGTCCACTCTGCTCATCAACGTCTCGGGTTCATTCGTCCTCGGGCTGCTCACCGGGCTGGCCGGAGCGAACCTGCTGCCGGAGGACTGGCATCTGGTGCTCGGCACCGGGTTCCTCGGCGGGTATACGACGTTTTCCACGGCGAGCTTCGAGACCGTGAAGCTCATCGAGGAACGCAAGTGGGGCTCGAGCCTGCTCAGCGGAATCGGCACATTGATCTTCGCCACTGCCGCCTCCGGACTCGGGCTGTGGGCCGGCGGACTGTTCTGAGCCACGATCGGCCGTTTCGAACTCAGCCGCATATCGACACGTCCACCCTCAGCGAGGCGCTGGTCGCACAGACGCAGAACGGCCCAGTTGAAAGCGAAGAGCCCATGTTCAAACGTGAGCTATTCACCTTAAACTGGCCCGACAGCGAATGGGCCCCGGTCCGCGAGCACGCGGGCCCCGGGCCGACAGCGCCTCAGCTCCGCAACGCCGGTTCAGTTGTAGGCGCGGTGGTACTGAGCCGGACGGTAGTCGATGTCAAAGCGCAGGGCGTCGGCAGCGCGCAGCGCGAAGTTCGGATCGCGCAGGTACTCACGGCCCACGAGGATCGCATCGGCCTGTCCGGTGGCCAGAATGTGCTCACCCTGGAACGGTTCGTTGATGAGGCCGACGGCCGCGGTCGGCAGTCCCGATCCCTGACGCACGCCGGCGGCCAGGTTCGTCTGGTAACCGGGGCCGACGGGGATCTTCGCCATCACATTGCCGCCGGAGGAGACGTCGATGAGGTCGACTCCGTGCTCCTTGAGCCATCCGGCGACCTCGACGGTGTCCTCGAGGCTCAGTCCGCCCTCGGTCCAATCCGTGGCCGACAGGCGCACGAACACGGGAACGTCCTCGCCCACCTCGGCGCGGGTGGCGTCGACGATCTCGAGCAGCAGACGAGCCCGGTTCTCCAGGGTTCCGCCGTAGGAGTCGGTGCGGGTGTTGCTCAGCGGCGACAGGAACTCGTGGACGAGGTACCCGTGCGCGGCGTGGATCTCGACGAAGTCGAACCCGGCCTCGATCGCCCGGCGCGCCGAGGATCGGAAGGCTTCGACCACCTCGGCGATCTCCGCCTCGGTCAGGGCACGCGGTTCGGCGAGTCCGTCGAAGGCCAGTGCGGACGGAGCCACGGTCTGCCAACCGCCTTCGTCGACGGGCACGCTGCCGTCGCCGTCGGTCCCCCATTCGGGATAGGTCGAGGCCTTGCGGCCTGCGTGGGCGAGCTGGATGCCGGCGGCAGTGCCCTGCGAGTGGAGGAAGTCGACGACCGGGACGAACGCGTCGCGCTGCTCGTCGTTCCACAGTCCCAGGTCCTTGGCCGAGATCCGCGCCTCGGGAGTGACTCCGGTGGCTTCGACGATGACGGCGCCCGCTCCCCCGCGGGCCATCGCACCGTAGTGGACGGTGTGCCACGGTGCGGGAACTCCGTCGAGGGTTTCGACGGAGTACTGGCACATGGGCGGAACCCAGATGCGGTTGCGGAACGTGAGTCCGCGCAGGGTGAGCGGTTCGAACAGCAGATGAGACATAGCACCTCGTGATCTCGTCGAGAATGGTCGTTCGGAAGTATGAGATTCTTCGTACTTCGGGTTCGGACTGTACTACGAAAAATTTCGTACTACCAAATGTTTCGTACAATAGGCGGACACGACATCATCTGCGACCGTTGACTGCTAAGACAGCCGACCCAGCCGCAGACCGAGACGATGGCGAGACGGGAGGCTCCTGATGCGCACACTCGACCACCCCGGCCGGGACGAGATGAGACTCGACACCGTGCTGGCGGCTCTCGCCGACCCGGTTCGCCGCACCGTCGCCTGTAAACTCAACGACGCTTTCGGCGATCACGCGTGTGCGACCTTCGAGCTGCCGGTGTCGAAGTCCACGGCGACCTATCACTTCCGCACTCTGCGCGAAGCGGGAGTGATCCGCCAGGAGTATGAGGGCACGAAGATCATGAACACCCTGCGCAAGGATGACCTCGACGCCCGCTTCCCCGGCCTCCTCGACGCCGTGTTCGCCGCCCAGGACATCGAACGCGCCGAGGCGACCGCCCCCGATTCCCGAAACTGACCTGACCGAGTCGCCTCCGCCCAGACGCGCGAACAGGCCCCTCTCCCCCGCGTGAGCCGCGTCCCTCACCCACGATCGAAAATTAAGTGTGCTCAAATTGCCCGCTACTGGTGGGTAGACGTGCAATCTGCGCACACTTAACTCGCATTCGGCACGGCCGCCAGCCTCATGGCATGGCCGTATCGATTCGAAACCGTCCTCAGCCCGGCCGCACCGACACCAGCATCGTGAGCGTGCCAGCCTGGACGACCCTGTCGTTCTGATTGAGCACCTCGATGCGGAAGTCGACGATGTCGTCGGACCGGGGCTCAGCTCCTGACCGGCTGCCCTTCCTCCCGGGCCTTGGCCCGACCGCGAGCAAGATCGACCAGTCCGATGATTCCGGCGAAGACGATGACGAGCGCGATGAACCCGAAGCCCGCGACGATGGCCGCGCCGTATCCGGCGATCGGCTGGACGACGAAGAACACGGCGGTGACGATCGCGATGCCGATGGCCGTGCCCACTCGCTGCCCGGTCTGCATCACACCGCCGGAGCTTCCCGCGTAGTCGACGGGAACCTCGGCCAGGGTGAGCGTCTGATTCGGGCTGATCGCCATGCCCTGCCCGAGACCGGTGACCCCGAGGGTCAGCAGCAGCCACCAGATGCTGACTCCCCAGGACTCATGGGCCAACACGAGGAGCGCCGAGGCGACGACCCCGGTCAGACCGATTGCGACCCCGAGGACGACCATCTTCCGGCCGAAGGTGAGCACGACACGGCCGGCCGCCTGTGCTGCGATCGCCGAGAGCAGCGCCGAGGGCAGACCGACGAGGCCCGCATGGAGGGCGGGGAATCCGAGACCGTTCTGCAGGTAGAGCGCGACGATGACCCAGATGCCGGGCATGCCGACGAAATACATCGACGTCAGCGATGCCCCGTAGGCGAAGCTGCGTGTCCTGAACAGCTGCATGTCGACCATCGGTGATCCGCCTCGGCGGGAGTACCGGTTCTCCCACCGCACCCACAGCCAGACGACGGCGGCACCGACCGGGACGAGGGCATAGATCCAGGCACCTGCGCTGCGCTCGAGGAAGGGCAGCATGACCAGCAACGTGCCCACGGCGAGCAGAACGAGCCCGACCGGGTCGAAGTCGGCGCGACGCCGGCCGTGCGGACCTGGCTCGGCGCCGGCACCGACCCACGCGCTCTGCGGCAGCCAGAACCGGCCGAGGATGATCGCGGCCAGGGCGATCGGCACGTTGATGAGGAACGCCGAACGCCATCCCCATTCCTCGCCGAGCACGGCGATGAGCCCGCCACCGAGGACGGGCCCGATGCCCACGGAGACGCCGACGATCGTGCCGAACATCCCGAAGGCGCGACCGCGGACCTTGCCGTGGAAGTACTGCTGGAGCATCCCCACGCCCTGGGGGCTGAGCAGACCGGAGCCCAGCCCCATGACGACACGGGCGATGTTGAGCACGAGCGGGTCCGGGGACAGTCCCGAGATGAGGGAACCGAGGGCGAAGACACTGACGCCGATGACGAAGAGCCGACCACGGCCGAAGAGGTCACCGGCTCGGCCGGCGGCCACGAGCAGCACGCCGAACGCGAGCGTATACCCCGAGAGCACCCACTGGATCGCCGAATTCGAGGCGCCGATCGAGCGCTGCATGTCGGGGAGGATGACATTGACGATCGAGACGCTCAGCAGCGACATGAACATCGGGACGAGCATCACCGCCAGGATCTTGCGCTGCTCTGCCGTCATGACCGTCTCGGAAACATTACCCATTCATATAGTTCTACGCCGCCCTGCCGACAAGCACAATCGGCCTCCGTGGTGCGTTTGCTCACGCACCGCGGAGGCCGATGTATCCGCCGACGGTGCGGCGGGCATGGGCGTCGTCGAGGCCGATCTGTGCCACTGACCGGTCCGCAGACCCGAGGAACAGCCCCTCGTTCTCAGACGCGACTGGGGCTGCGAGCGATTGCTCGCAGCCCCAGAATGACGGACGGTGCAGCTCACCTGCTCATTCGCGTCGAATATGGCAGGATACTCTGTTCGCAGATTCGAATGGTCACGACCGATAGTCGATTTCGATATCGGCGATGTCCTGGTCCTCGAGATTCACGACGATGTTGTCCGGAGTGCGAGTGGTCATCCAGATCAGCTCTTCGGTCTTGCTCGCATTGCCTTCGATGTGGGGCATATACGGCGGCACGAAGACGAAGTCCCCCTCCTCCATATAGACGATCTGCTCGTAGCGCTCGCCGTAGCGGATGAACCCGCGGCCCTTGAAGATGTACCCACCGGTCTCGGCCTCACCGTGATGGTGAGCGGCTGAGATCTCACCAGGGCCGGTGTGGACCTTGCCGAACCAGAGGTTCGATGCTTTCGAGTTCTCGCGTGATACGCCCGAGACGCGGCGGGCATTCGCCGTCTGTCCCGGAGCCTCGTGCAGGTCATTCGCTCTCTGCACGGAGAAGAGGTCGACATTGCGATTGATGTCGAAGCCATCGCTGCTGTTGGTGGTCATGGTGTTCCCTTTCTTTCTCGTTCTGTTGTCGAAGCGGATCAAGATCCTGTCGGTCGGTCCCCTACTCGGAGTTCTCCTCTGCCTCGGCGGGTCGTTCCGCTCAGGTGGAGCGAGGGAGTCCGAGATGTCGTTGTGCGAGCTGATTGCGAATCATCTCGTCTGTCAGCGGCGCAAAGGTGTAGAGGCGCGCGTCTCGGAAATATCGCTGCATGGGTAGGTGACGGTGGAAGCCCCACCCGCCCATCACCCGCATTCCGATATCGGTGGCGGTCGTCGCGGCTTCCGAGGCTGAGAGTTTGGCAAGACCGGAGAGGTTCTCCACCGCTTCACCAGATCCCTGGTCGGACATCTCCGCCCCGTTGTAGAGGAGATGACGAGCCGACTCGGTGCGCGTGAGCGCGTCGACGAGGGGGTGCTGAAGTCCCTGGAACGACCCGATCGGCTTGTCGAATGCATGGCGACCATTCGCATAGTCGACGGCACAGGACAGAGCCCCGCGAGCTATACCCAATGCCACGGCGGCCCCGTTGAGTCGTTCGCCGTTGAGTGTGGCGAGGACATTTCTGAATCCGGATCCGACGTCGCCGAGGACGTTCTCCGCCGGCACTGCCACATCCTCGAGGATGACGTCGGCCTGCTCGAGGCCGCGGATGCCCATCGTGTCGATCGGCGTCGTCGTGATCCCGGGGGTATCGCGCGGAATGATGAACATCGAGATTCCGTCGATGCCGGACTTCTCCACCGCCGAGGTGCGGGCGAGGAGGATGATGAATGTGGCCGTCGACGCTCCGCCGATCCATTTCTTCGCGCCATTGATCAGCCAAGTGCCATCGGGGGCCCTGCGCGCCCATGTCGCCATCTGGCGGGCCACATCGGTGCCCCCGGCGGGTTCGCTCAGCCCGAAGGACATTCGTGCGGAACCCGAGAGGAGAGGACCGAGCCATTCGGCCTTCTGATCCCCCGTTCCGTACCGATGGAGGAGTTCGACACCCATGTATTGGACGACCATGCTCACACCGATCGAAGTGGCACCGGCACCGAGCTCTTCGAGCACCGTGACCTGGCTGGTGTGGCTCGGCCCCCGACCGTCGACGTCAGCCTCGAGTCCGACCAGTCCTTCGGCGGCGAGCGCCTCGTACAGCTCGAAGTCGTAGGTCTCGTCTTCATCATGCCGGTTCAGCCGCTGCGGGCTGGTCACCGCGTGAAGGGTTCGGCGAACTCGCGTGCGCAGGTCTGTGATCGCCGGGCTGTCACCTCGGGTCGAGAAAGGCACCGCGCCGTCGGCACCGAGATCAACCGGCTCTGTGAAACTGTCAATCATCGTCATCGTCGGACTCATTCTCCTCCGCCGTCTCGGCGGGAGATGAGGAACGAGCTGCGGAATGTCATCACCGTCGACCCATCCTGCTTCTTCACCTCGTAGGCCAGAGACCACAGACCCCTGCCCGGCTTACTCGTCGTCCGCGCCTCGACGACAGTCGCCTCGGCGTGGACAGTGTCGTCGATGAAGACCGGGTTCATTGCACGGACCTCGTCGAGGCCGAGCCACGCTTCGACATGGGTGAAGTATCCGGTCTGAGTGAGCAGCCCCAGTGCCACAGACAGCGTCAGTGGCCCATGGCCTATCCTCTGACCGAACGGTGTGGCTGCCGCATATTCGGAGTTGAGATGAAGCGAGACCCAATCTCCGGTCAGCCCGGCCCATTGGACGAGGTGCGCATCTGTGATCGTCAGCCCGGGGCTGATGACGACGTCTCCCTCTTGCAGGTCTTCCCAGAAATGATCCGGGCGACCCTTCACCTGTCCGATCTCGACTGTGTCCACGACTTTCCTCCGTACCTCACCGCGAGGACGAGGCCCCGGGATGTTGATCGATTTCTTCTCGTCTCCCGACAACTATAGACTAGCGAACGCTTGTTCGTATACTGTTTTGTGAAAAGTTCCGCACCTGAAATCGGCAGCGAACCAAACGTCGCAGCGAAGGAGACAGCAATGACACAGGTCACCACCACGGTGGAGCCCACCGTGCACGATCGACTCAAGGACAGCATCACCACAGCCAAGCTCGGTGGCTCCGAGAAAAATCGGGAGAAGATCAGGAAGTCAGGAAAGCTGCTCGTCCGCGAGCGCCTTGCCGAGCTCTTCGACGATGAAGACTACATCGAGGACGGGCTCCTGGCTCGCTTCGAGGACGGCCTGCCCGGCGATGCCGTCGTCATTGCCTTCGGCAAGGTCGACGGGCGCGAGGTCTGCGTCATCGCCAATGACTACAGCGTCAAGGCCGGAACTTGGGGCAATCGCACCTTCGAGAAGATCACCATGGCACAGAAGAAGGCCGAGGATTCCGGCATCCCCATCGTCTACCTCTTCGATTCCGCCGGCGCACGCATCGACGAACAGTTCGAGTCATTCGCCGGGCGCAACGCCTGGGGAAACATCTTCTACAACCAGGTTCAGATCTCCGGACGGGTGCCACAGGTCTGCGCACTGTTCGGCCCCTCTCCTGCAGGTTCGGCCTACGTACCCGCGCTCTGCGACCTCACCATCATGGTGAGAGGCAATGCGACCGCCTACCTGGGTTCGCCTCGACTGGCAGAAATGGTCACCGGCGAGCAGGTCACGCTCGAGGAGATGGGCGGAGCGGAGATGCACTCGACTGTCTCGGGCCTCGGCGACGTCCTCGTCGACGATGACAGCGAAGCGATCGCCGCGATCCGGGTCTGGCTCTCGTTCCTCCCTCCGAACTGGAGCACAACCCCTCCCATCACCGAGGCAGTCCCACCCCGCGAAGGTCGCACCATCGAGGACATCGTCCCCCTCCGCGAGGCCGAGGTCTTCGACATGGAAGAACTCGTCGAGTCCCTCGTCGACGAGGGCACGTGGTTCCCGTACAAGGAGCTCTTCGCCCCCGAAATGCTCACCGGCTTCGCCCGCATTAACGGGCGCCCCGTCGGTCTGGTCGGGAACCAACCGACGCACATGGGCGGGTCCATCTTCCCCGATTCCTCCGACAAGGCCGCGCGGTTCATCTGGATCTGCAATGCCTATGGAATCCCCATCATCTTCCTCGTCGACATCGCCGGCTACATGATCGGCTCGGAGGTTGAACGTCAAGGCATCATCCGACATGGGGCCAAAATGATCTTCGCGGTGTCGGAATGCCGAGTCCCCCGCATCACCGTCCTCGTCCGCAAGGCCTACGGCGGTGGCTACCTGGCGATGTCGGGAGCACCGATGAATCCCGATGCCGTCATCGCCCTCCCGACGGCCCGGCCCGCACTCATGGGCCCCGATGCCGCGGTCAACGGCGTCTACTACAACCAGATCCACGCCATCGAAGATCCTGAGGAGCGCAAGGCGTACATCGCGGAGAAACAGGCCGAATACGCGGAGAAGATCGACGTCTTCAAGATCGCCAACGCCAACGCCGTCGAGGCGGTCGTTCCGGCCAATGAGCTCCGCTCGGACCTGACCCGCAGGCTCGGCCTCTACAGCAAACGCAAGATGGCTCCCATCGAACGCCGTCAGGCCGTGACACCCGCCTGACCTCAAAAGGAACAAAACCGAACGGCCGGGCCGTCATCACGACGGCCCGGCCCTTACTCCACTCGGAGACTCCCGCAGCCTCGAGGACCACTGAAACCCTCAGCGGAAGGACTCAGGTCTGTCATCGAAGAGTCTGAAGACCTGCGTTGCTCCCCCGTCGATCATCAGATCCGCGCCATTGATGTTCTTCGCCGCTTCGCCGAGCAGGAATTCGATGAACGAACCGATCTCCTTCGGATCGACGATGTTTTCCGTCGGCACCTTCTCTTTGACCTGATCCCTGACTGCCTGAATGACCATTGCAGTGTCAACCACACCTGGGCAGACGTTGTTCACCGTCACCCCGGTGCCCCAGAAGTCCAGCAGCAGCGAGCGCGTCAGGTTTGACAGCCCCGCTTTCGAGGCCGCATAGCTGGGGTACGGGTAGCCCGTCGTACCGGCGATCGACGAGATGTTGATGACTCTCCCCCACCCCTGCTCGGCCATACCGGGCCCGAAGTGACGGATCATCCGGAAGGGCCCGTTGAGATTGACGCCGATGACTTTGTCGAATGACGATTCGTCATGGTCAACCAGGTACTTGCGGTCAAGCAATCCCGCCGCATTGACGAGCACGTCGATCCCGCCGAAATCTCGCTCGACTGCGGCCACGAGTCCCACCACAGAGACCTCACTCGTCACGTCGACCGGGTAGGCCGCGCTCTGGCCGCCAAGGCCCTTGATCTTCTTGCTCGCCGCTTCTGCTGCGGCCAGATTGACGTCGGTGCAGATGATCGTGTGGCCGGCCCGGGCAAGAATCTCGTTGATTCCGGCACTCATTCCACCACCCGCTCCGGTGATGAGCACCCGGCGAGATCTCCCTTCGCCAGGAACGACTGGGGCGGACGGGACAGGAGTTTCATGGTGAGTCATGTGGAATACCTTTCGGCAGGTTTCGAAATGAATGAACACATCCGGCTCGAGGACACGGGCGCATGAACCTCTCCCTGAGCACCATTCCGTCGCAGTGCGGCCGGACGACGCATGGCCGAGAATAAGTTCACGAACAAGCGTTAGTTTTTGAGTCTGCAAGAATAGGCGCATAGAGTCAATGCCCTCCGCGCAGCCGAACACTCAACAGAGGGCGAACAGAGAACGAGAGGCGACAGCAATGGCAACGAAGGGTGAGCAGACAGCCACAGCAGTGAGAGAGAAGGCGACCGACTTCTTCTTCGAGAAGGGATTCTCGGCAACAACCCTGCGGGAAGTCGCCTCCGCCGCCGGAGTCAAGGTCAGCAGCCTCTACAACCACATCTCAAGCAAGGAAGACCTCCTGCAGCAGGTGATGGGGAGCTTCATGGACGACATCATCGCCGATACGGAGGATGCCCTGGACGGCGAGACCGAGGCGATAGACAGACTGCTGAGCGTCGTCGACAGCCACCTCCGGTTCCACGCCACCGAAGCCCGAAAAGTCTTCATCGGCAACAACAACCTCCGCTTTCTGAGCCAGGAGGCCAGGAATGAGATCACCGCCAAACGCAGCGAATACGTGCGCCGAATCCAAGACATCATCGAAGAGGCCGGACAGGCAGGAGTCGCCACCATCCTCGACTCCCGCCTTCAGGCCTACGCGATCATCGCCCTCGGCACCGACGTCGCCACCTGGTATCGACCCGACGGACGACTCCCCCTCGACGAGATCGTCGATATCTACTCGAAGATCGCCCTGCGAGGGCTCTCCGTCTCCGAGGCCGACGCACGAGTCGACAGCAGACGGAGGGCTCGCACGTCCCTCGCCGGCTGATACCGCACCCTCCCCACCTCCCCTGGCGCCCCTGCATCCGTGCAGGGGCGCCATCTTTTCAGATGAATCGCTGCGCACCCCTTGCGCCTGAGCCTCGAACCGAATATTGTTACGGACGAACGCTTGTTCGTTTATCTGCAGGATGATCTGCAGAGCAGCGGGAGGAATGACTTGCACACAATCAACACCTGGATCGAGCTCAATGCTCGGAAGCATCCGGCGAAAGAGGCCCTGGTCGGCATCGATGGGCGCGTGACTTTCTCGCAGCTTGCCGAACGCGCCTGGGGCCTGGCTCGCGGTCTGCAGGAAAAAGGTGTGAGACCAGCGACGAACATCGGCGTCATGGGGTCCAACACGGTGTTCAACGCCGAGATGTTCTTCTCTGTGGCAGCTGCCGGCGGAGTCTACGTTGCCTACAACTGGCGCTGGTCGGCAGTTGAGTGCGCCCAGGGGATTGCCGAGACGGCTGCGGACTTCATCATCGTCGAGGCTCAGTTCGACGAACTCGTCGACCGTGCGCTCGCGAAACTCTCCGAAACGCAGGAGACGCTCCCTCACGTCATCCGTGAGAGCGAGATCAACGCACTTCGCACCGGAAATGGCCCACTCGCCTCGGAGACCACTCTCGATTCTCCGCTGTGCATCCTCTACACGGGAGGATCGACGGGTACGCCCAAGGGCGTCGTCCTCTCCCACCGTGCAGCAGTGGCCAACGCCTTCAACGAGATGATCGACTGCCGGGTTGGCACACGACAGGATGAGCGCGGGCTGATCGTCACTCCCCTGTTCCACACCGCCGGTCTCCTGTGCTGGCTCGCCACTCATTTCATTGCGGGCGCGACCAGCGTTCTCGCGCCGAAATTCGACGTGGAGTCGTTCGTCGAGACCGTCGAGCGCGAACGCGTCACCAACACGTTCCTGATTCCCAACATGGTCCGCAAGATGCTCGACCTGAGGGCCTTCGACAGCCCGATTCTTCGCGAGAATCTCAAAGCCGTGCACACCGGCGCCGGTCTGCTGCGCATGCCGGACAAACAGCTCTTTGCCGAAATGCTGCCGGACGTCGACCTTTATTTCCGGTACGGACTCACCGAGGCGGGCCCGATGGTGACCCGCCTGCTGGCCGAAGACATGCTCGATCCAGAGGTCGACGGGTCCATCGGGCAGCCATATCTCATGGTCGACGTGGAGCTCCAGGACCTCGATGGCAACAAGGTCGCTGTCGGCGAACTGGGTGAGATCTGTGTCCGCAGTCCGTCCCTGATGCTCGAATACTACGGCCGCGCCGAACAGACTGCCGACGCCCTGCGAGACGGGTGGCTGCGCACCGGCGATCTTGCGGTCGTCGACGAACACGGATACTTCTTCTTCCGCGACCGTCTCAAAGAGATGATCAAGTCGGGCGGCGAGAACGTCTACGCCGCCGAGGTGGAGCAGGTTCTCTATCTCCATCCCTCAGTTCTCGAAGCCGCAGTCGTGGGAGTTCCCGATCCCGAATGGGACGAGGAGGTTCGAGCAGCAGTCGTCCTGCGATCGGACCTCGAAGCCACTGAGGCCGAACTCCGGACATTCATGCGCGAGCATCTCGCCGGTTACAAGGTGCCCAAGACCATGGTCTTCATCACCGCCGACGAACTCCCACGTTCACCGGCGGGCAAACTCGTGAAATCCCAACTCAAGGACCAGCTCGGGTGGGTCTGACCGACCTCGTTGGTCGCATCTCACCACACACGGTCGGCGACGGTCCGATCGACAACCACAACCGCAATTCGCTGAAGGGCAGATCACCCATGTTCTCAAAGATCCTCATCGCCAACCGGGGTGAGATCGCCGTACGTATCATCGACACGTGCGCCCGCCTCAACGTGTCCACTGTCGCAGTGCATTCGAGCGCAGATGCCGCCTCTCTCCACGTCCGGCGTGCCGACGAGGCAATCGACCTCGGGGATGGACCCGCCAGCGAGAACTACCTCAATCCGCAGGCCATCGTCGATGCCGCCCTGAATTCCGGCGCCGAGGCCATCCACCCCGGTTACGGCTTCCTGTCGGAGAATGCCGGGTTCGCACAGGCTGTCGCCGATGCAGGCTTGGTTTTCATCGGACCCTCGCCTGCTGCGATCTCCACGATGGGTGACAAGGTCGCCTCGCGTGAAGTGGCCATACGGGCGAAGGTTCCGATGGCTCCCGGTTCCGACGGGGCAGTCGATTCCGCGGAGGCGGTGCTCGAGTTCGGCGAAAAGCATGGCTACCCGATCCTCGTCAAAGCCTCTGCAGGCGGCGGTGGACGTGGAATGCGCCGCATCAACGGTCCCGAGGAGGCCGGCGAGTCCTTCGACGCTGCCGTCCGAGAGGCCACAGCAGCCTTCGGCAATGGAGAGGTCTTCGTTGAGCGCTACCTCGTCAGTGCGCGCCACGTCGAGGTCCAGGTGGTGGCCGATTCGCATGGACTCGTATCGGCACTCGGCGACCGCGACTGCTCTGTCCAGCGACGCCACCAAAAGCTCATCGAGGAATCTCCGGCTCCCGGGCTCTCCGAGAAGATGCGCGAAGACATGGGTGCCGCAGCGGCTCGGTTGGCCGGCGAAGTCGGCTACCAGGGCCTGGGAACCGTCGAGTTCCTCGTCGAGGGCGAGAACTTCTACTTCCTCGAGATGAACACACGCATCCAGGTCGAGCACCCGGTGACCGAACTCGTCAACAACGTCGACCTGGTCGCCGAACAGCTGCGCATCGCCTCCGGCGAGCACCTGGGCAGCAATATCACCGACCCGCAGCCGGTTGGCACTGCCATCGAGGCTCGCATCAACGCCGAAGACGTCGCGGGAGGACTGTTCGTCCCCTCTCCCGGGGTCATCACTGCCCTCAGTGCGCCTACCTCCGAGTCTGTGCGTTTCGACACGGGATATGACAGCGGCGACGAGGTACTGCCTTTCTACGACAGCCTCATCGGAAAACTCATCGTCTGGGGCGAAGACAGAAAGACCGCGATCAACGGACTCCTCGCCGCCCTCGACGAATTGCAGATCGAGGGTATCGCAACAACCGTTCCGGCAGCTCGCCAGATCATCGACACCGACGACTTCCGCAGCGTCGCCCACACAACGCTGTGGCTGGAGAACTCCTTCGAATTCTCCACCGACGAGGACGAGGGTCTCGCCCGCAATGAGGTCGAAGTCAATGGCCGCTTCTACGTCATCCCCCAGTTCTCAGACGACCCGGCGTTAAGTGTCGGACGCCCCGCCGCCGAAGCACCGGCCGAGGGCGAAAGCGCCGATCGTCGCCGGAAATCCAATGGTGCCCGCAAGCGTCGTTCGGGTCCGACTTTCGACGGCACCGTCAAGGCTCCCATGCAGGGCACCATCATCAAGGTCAATGTGGAACCCGGCGCTGCAGTCACGACCGGTGAACCGCTGTTCGTCCTCGAGGCGATGAAGATGGAGAATCCGGTCGCGTCACCCATCACCGGGACAGTCGACGATGTTCTCGTCACTCTCGGGCAGTCGCTGTCTGCCGGAACTCATTTGGCAACCATGTCGGAAGGTGGTGCCGCCTGATGAAGCCCGTGCGTTCCGTCCTCTTCGTACCCGGCCATCGCCGCTCGATGATCGACAAGGCATTGGCGTCGAAGGCCGATGCCCTCATCCTCGATCTCGAAGATGCGGTTCCCGAAACCGAGAAGCAGCTTGCACGGGACACCGTAGCCGATGTCCTCAGAACTGCCACGGACTCCGGTCCGCAGATCCTGGTGCGCCCGAATGCCCTCGACACCGATCATTTCGGTCGAGATGCGGAAGCAGCGACGAACTCAGCACTGACGGCTTTCCTCCTGCCCAAACTCTTCGGCCGGGATGATGTCGTGCGCTTCGATGCGGTCGTCACCGCTGCGGAGGTCAGTGCCGGCATCGACCGAGGCAGCATCGGCTTCGTCCCGTCACTCGAGACCGCGGCTTCGATCAATCGGGTCGACGAGATCCTGGCAGCACCACGCGTGGTCGGTGTCATGGCCGCGGCAGCGAAGAACGCCGACATCTCCCGCGAAATCGGATTCAACTGGTCCGCTGAGGGCACAGAGACTCTGTACCTGCGCAGCAAGGTCGTCGTCGCAGCCCGCACTGCCGGTCTGCGCGTCATCATGCTCGGTCTGTGGCAGGAGATCGACAACCTCGAGGGCTTGGCACGATTCGCCGACACCAACAACGATCTCGGATTCACCGGGCAAGTGCTCATCCACCCCAAGCACATCGACATCGTCAACGATGTCTATGGGCTCAGCGACGAGGAGGCCGAATACTATCGCGGACTCGTTGCCGCGTTTGAGTCCGGCACCGAACGAGGACTCGGAGCAGTGACCTATGCCGGCGAGCATATCGATCTGGCCCATGCCAACCACGCGCGCCAGCTGCTGACGCTGGCCGGAACCGACGACTGAGGAGCCATCACCATGTCAGGAATGTACTACGAAGACTTCGTCATCGGCGACGTCATCCGCCACGAGGTCACGCGCACAGTGACCGAGACGGACAATCTGCTCATCACCACACTGACGATGAACGTCCAGCCGCTGCACCTCGACGCCGAGTTCGCCGGCGACTCGATGTTCGGACGCCAGATCGTCAACTCGATCTTCACTCTCGGCTTGGTCACCGGCATCCCAGTTCAGGAGACCACGCTGGGCACCACTCTCGGCAACCTCGGCTTCCGCGAAGTGACGTTCCCCAAGCCCGTCTTCTTCGGTGACACGCTGCGGGTGGAGACTGAAGCCCTCGACATGCGGGAATCCAAATCTCGTCCCGGCACCGGCATCGTCGGCATCGAACATCGCGGATTCAACCAGAATGATGAGCTCGTCTGCACCGTTCGACGCACAGCGTTGATGAAGTGCCGTCCAACCGAATCCGATTGAGCCGCAAGCGGCGATTCCAACCGCAACCACCCCACACCATGCGCACCACCGAAAGTTCTGAAAAAACTGCACCACATCACCACGAACGTCTCAACACACAGGCAGGCCGGCGACACAGGTCCCGGCCCTGAGGAAAGCAGTCAATGATGACAAGCAACGACTCCTCCATGATCACACCGGCAGGACCGGCAGCTGAGGGAAATTCGCCCGCTGAGGAGGCTCCGACCTTCGACCCGAAGACGGCCCGCACTGCGGTCGTCAGCGGCACCTTCGGCACGGCGCTCGAATGGTTCGACTTCGCCGTCTACGGAACTCTGTCCGCGACCCTGTTCCCGGCGCTGTTCTTCGCCAATGTCGGAGCCGACACCGCCATTCTCGCCTCATTCGCGACTTTCGGCGCCGGCATGGCAGCCAGGCCGCTCGGCGGCGTGTTCTTCGGCGCACTCGGCGACAAGATCGGACGTCGCAACGTCCTCATGTTCACCCTCGTCATGATGGGTTCCGCCTCGGTGCTGATCGGACTCCTGCCCACCGCCGATCTCATCGGTATCTGGGCACCGACACTGCTCGTCATCCTGCGCTTCCTCCAGGGGTTCGCCCTCGGCGGTGAGGCCTCCGGAGTCCAGGTCCTCGTCACCGAGCATGCGCCGGCGGACAAACGCGGAATGTACGGCGGCATCCTCGCCGTCGGATCTCCCATCGCCCAGACCTGCGCCTCACTGACGCTGACCGGCCTTGCTCTGTTCCTCTCCGAAGAGGCATTCCAGAGCTGGGGTTGGCGCATCCCGTTCCTCATGGGCGTCCTCCTGCTGCTCGTCGGCGTCTGGATCCGCCGCAGCATCGAGGAGACACCGGCTTTCCGCGAGAGCCAGAAGCAGGCACAGGCGAAGGCGGCTCAGGAAGAGCCCCAGGAGAAAGCTCTCAAAGTCATCGTCAAGCGCCCCGGCACCGTCATCAAACTGATCTGCTCGTGGGCTGCTTCGGCGGGACTGTTCTGGATCTGCGTGACCTATGCCGTGAACTACCTGACCAGCGTGCTCGGCTATGACAATTCGATCACCTTCAGTCTGCTCGTCATCGCCAATGTCATCTCCATCCCGGCGGCAATCTTCGGCGGTCGCCTCAGCGATGTCCTCGGACGCAAGAAGGTCTTCTTCATCGGCCTGCTCATGCAGGGCATTGCCGCGGCATCGATGTTCCCGATCATGAACTCGATGAATTATCCGCTCTCCGTGGCTGTCATCGCCTTGGCTCTGTGCGGAATCCAGATGACTGCCGCCGTCCAGGCGCCGTTCTTCGCCGAGGCACTTCCGACCAGAATGCGCTACACGGGTTCCGCCCTGGGAATGACGTTCGCCGGTCTCATCTTCGGTGCACCCATCCCGTTCATCGCCGCTTGGATCTTCCAGCACTCGGAGAACGGCACCACGGCGCTGACCGCCATCGGCGTCGGTCTCGTCCTCATTTCGATGATCGCATCTGCTTTCCTGCCCGAACGCTCAAAGGAAGCGCTCCACGACAACTGAAGGAGTCAGCAATGACCCGATACGCCCATTTCCTCGACGCGAATCAGCACCCCAGAATCGCCGAGGTGCGGGGAGAGTCCCTCGTCCCGCTGGTAGGGATGGGGATGCTGGGGCCCGACACCCCCACCGAGGTTCTCACCGAAGCAGTCCGGGACGAGGACGCCGCAGTGCGATCAGCCGCAGTCACGCTTCTGCCCGCCTCACCACAGGCTCAGAAGGTAGTGTGCGTCGGCCTCAACTACGCCTCGCATGTGGCTGAGACGAAGCGTGAGATGCCGGACTATCCGGTGCTTTTCCCGAAATACGCGAGCAACCTCATCGGACCCGCCGATGACATCATCGTGCCCAAGATAGCCGAACTCCCCGACTACGAGGGTGAGATGGCCGTCATCATCGGTCGAGCTGGTCGGCACATCACCGAGGCCGAGGCCTTTGACCATGTGCTGGGCTTCAGCGTCGCCAACGACGTGAGCATGCGCGACTACCAGTACAAGTCGCACCAATGGCTGCAGGGCAAAGCCTGGGATGATTCAACTCCGTTGGGGCCTCACATCGTCACTCCCGATGAGGTCGATCTGAAGTCTGCGGGTATCAGAACCGTCGTCAACGGGGAGACCCTGCAGGAGGCGACCCTGTCAATGATGATGTTCTCCGTTCCCACTCTCATCGCCACAATCTCGGAATTCACAAGGCTCGAACCCGGCGACGTCATCCTCACCGGAACACCGGCCGGCATCGGCAGCAAGCGCGACCCCCAGGTCATCCTGCGCCACGGCGATACGGTGAGCGTCGAGGTCGATGGGATCGGTCGTATCGAGAACTCGGTCGTCGTCGAATAGTCGCTCGGCAGAAGGAGCAGGTATGAGCACAGCGAATCGACTCTTCGAACCGTTCACCTTGGGCGGCCAGAAGCTGGCGAACCGAATGGTGCTGCCGCCGCTGACCAGAAGCCGGGCCACCGATGAGGGCCTCGCCACCGATCTCATGGCCGACTACTACAGACAGCGCTCCGGTGCCGGGCTGATCATTGCAGAGGGCACTGTTGTGCTGCCCCAGGCCACGGCGTACCCACGAGTGCCAGGACTGTACAACGCAGCCCAGGTCGAGGCGTGGAAGCCCGTGGTCGCTGCGGCGAAGCACGACGGCAACGCAATGTACTGCCAGCTGTGGCACGTCGGACGCCAGTCGCATTCCACGGTTCAGCCCGATGGTCTGCCCCCGAAAGCGCCGTCGCCCGTCCCGATCACCGGGTTCAAGTACAGGAGTCCCGATGGCCCTGTCGCCTACGAAACTCCCCGCGAGATGAGCGAGGCCGACATCCAGGAGGCCGCGACCGCTTTCGGTGCCGCGGCCCGAAATGCGATGATCGCCGGTTTCGACGGGGTGGAGCTGCACGGTGCGAACGGCTACCTCATCGAGCAGTTCCTCGACGACGGCATCAATCGGCGCACCGATTCCTACGGCGGCAGCATCGAGAACCGGATGCGGTTCCTCCGCGAGGTCCTGTCGGCGGTCTTCGACCATGTGCCGCCGCACCGTGTGGGCGTGCGGCTCTCTCCATCGTCGACGTGGATGGATGCGATCGACTCGGACAAACGCAGACTTTTCGGCACTGTGATCAATCGTCTCAATGAGTTCGGCTTGGCGTATCTGCATCTGGTCGAACCCGGCATTGCCGGATCCTCATCCGCTGAGGTGAGCGCCGAGGCCATTCCGACCGCGGATCTCGCTGCGCTGTTCGACGGTCCGGTGATCGTCACGGGCGGGCACACTCCTGAGACCGCGGACGCAGTCATCGAAAACGGCACAGCCGATCTCGTCGGATTCGGTCGACTCTTCATCGCCAACCCCGACCTGCCTCGACGGTTCGCTCTCGGAGCGCCGTTTGGAGATGTGCGCAAGCGGGGACTGTACGGCGGGACAGCTGAAGGCTATACGGACTACCCGGAGCTGAGCGCCGCAGAACTCTGACCGCTCACAGAATCGGTCCGACTACTCACAGGATCGCAACTTCGGAAGCCAGGTAGACATGGATGTTCTCCACTGAGGCGTTCGACCTGCCGTCATACGTCGAGACCAGTGACTGTGCCGCGAACTCCGCCTCCTCCGCGGTGGCAAAGCCCAATGCCAGAGCCACATCGGGAATCCGAGGCTCATGCCGCAGGGAATCCCGGAGCAGCAGCTGAGGATTCTCCGCAAGTCGATTGCACTCACGGCCGATCTCGCCCGGCATGCCCTCGGCCGTCGAATCCAGCCACGCTGCTGCTTCGCTGAGATCCGACTGCAGGCTCCCCAGACCCAGAACCCACACCTTGAACGGCCGGTGCTCATGTGGCTCTCCGCCCTCCACCGGTCCGCCGGTGAGACCGGACAGAAACCTCAGCTCATCGTCGATGAGCCGCTCCGCGACAGCAGAGTCATGAGAAGCGCCGACTACCTCGGGGGAATCGAACCACAGCTCGACGATGCCGTCGATTCGGAACGACTCTCCCGCCTCGGCGGTCGGGCTATGACTGTGCACGTGGTTCTGCAGATAGCAGGTCACGCCCGGCAGTTCGCGGGCGATGTCTGCATGGGTCGTCGCCCAATGGGCGAAGAACTGGTCGAGACTGAGTTCGCTGTGCTTCTCGAGGTAGGTGATGCGTTTGAACATGCGTGTCCTTCCCGGGACTCGGTGTGCGACGAAAGCTCAGAGTGTGATTTCGTGCTCGTCGGCCAGGAACCACTCGACGGAGCCGAGGAATTCCTCCTCGTGGGCGAACAGCTCGGCTGCTGCAGCATCGTCGAAGGCAGTCTTGACGTCTGCCACCGACTCGAACCAGAGTTCGGCCATTCCGCTGTAGGGCCACTGCTTATGGTGGTCGAGGGCCGGGCTCTGCGTGTAGCGGCGGATGCCCGGGAGTCTGCGCACGTACGCAGGGTGCTCGTCGTGCCAAGCACTGAGGAATTCTTCGCGGGCCATGCCGTCCTTGGCCTTGACCACTGCTACCACTTTGATCATCGGGTTCGCTTTCTGCTGGCCGCGCCGACTTGGTCGGTGCGGGACGGGAATCGAGTGTCCATTTCCTCCGGTAACCACTTTTACAAACAAGCGTTCGCTCGTCAATCGAGAAACCCCCCGCACGTTCAGCGATCACAGCAGAATGGTAATGTACATTCTGTACATATAATAGTTTCGACGGCACCATGACTCGGAGGAGGGAGAGCAGCCAGTGAACGAGAACTCACCCGATTCTGCGCCTGCCACAGGGCACCGACCCGGCCGAGGCAGACGGTCCGCCTCAGTCGTCCGCTCCGAGGCATTGGCCGCCGCCGGCGACCTCCTCATCGCGGAGGGCCTGCCGGGATTCACGATGGAGAAGGTCGCCCGGGTGTCCGGGGTCAGTCGGGTCACCCTCAACAGATATTGGCCGTCCAAGGGCGCGTTAGCCCTGGACGCTTACCTCTACCGTTCTCAAGACCAGCTTGCCTTTCGCGACACCGGCAACATCACTGACGACCTCATTACTGTGCTGAGCGCATGGATCGGCTTCCTCGGTGACGAGAGTCACCGTCGCGCTTTCACCCAGCTCATCGGCAGCGCCCAGAGCGATGTCGAATTGGCCGCGGCATTCGACAGCCACTACTTCGGCCCTCGGCGCCAGGAAGCTCTGGGCATGCTCGCCGCAGCGGTCGACCGCGGACAGCTGCGATCCGACGTCGACCTCCCGACGGTCGTCGACATGATCTGGGGTGCCTGCTATCACCGCCTGCTCCTGCCGAATCTCACCGCCACGTTGACGGCAGCATCTGTCGCAACGCTGGTCGCGACCGCCCTGCGCGGAATCGCATCCGAAGACTACGGCCTGCCCCCGCCTACGGAAGCGGGTGCTGACCGCACATCAATACACAATCACGAGACAGTACACTCAGAGGAACATCATGAGGCTGGACAACAAGACAGCAATCATCACCGGAGGTGCCTCCGGAATGGGCCGCGCTGAGGCTGAAGCCTTTGCCAAGGAAGGCGCGAACGTCGTCATCGCCGACCTCAATCAGGAAGCGGCAGAAGAAGCGGCGGAAGCCATTCGCTCGGCTGGCGGGAAAGCGCTGGCAGTGAAGACCGATGTCACCAACGAACAGGACCTTCGAAACCTCGTCGAGACCACCATCGCCGAGCACGGACAGATCGATGTACTGGTCAACAACGCCGGAATCTTCGACAAGTACGCGACCAGTTTGGAGACCACGGAGAATCAGTGGGACTTCATCTTCAACATCAACGTCAAATCGGTGTTCAACCTGACCAACCTGGTGCTGCCAGGGATGATCGAACGCGGCAACGGTGCGATGGTCAACATCGCCTCGGTCGCCGGCCTCGTCGCCGGAAAGGGCGGAGCCGCCTACACTTCATCCAAGCACGCCATCATCGGCTACACAAAGCACCTGGCCGCCTCCTACGGCAAGGACGGAATCAAGATCAACGCGATCTGCCCAGGTACGATCTCCACCCCGCTCATTGCGGACTCGCTCAAGGACATTCCCGCCGATGCCATCCCGGTCAAGCGCTTCGGGGAGGCCGACGAAGTGGCCGAGCTGGCGACCTTCCTCGCCTCCGACGAAGCCAAGTTCATGCAGGGTGCCGCAGTGCCCATCGACGGCGGTTTCACGATCCAGTAATCAGTCCCGACTGAGCACGCCGCGCTATTCGGCGGCATTCCATAAAAGAACGGTGCACCCCGCATGTCGGGGTGCACCGTTCTTTCGCTCAGATGGTCAGGAGTCTCTCACTCCCCGCGGCCGATGGCCTCGACGGCGCTCGGGTCGGAGGAGTTGAGGAACTCTTCGATGCGGGCGGCTTCTTCGCCTTCGCCGATCGCTCCGGCGGCGCGGCCGAGCGCGTAGAGGGCGCGGAGGAATCCGCGGTTGACTTCGTGCGAGTACGGGATCGGTCCGGCGCCGCGCCAGCCGGCGGCGCGCAGGGCGTCGAGTCCGCGGTGGTAGCCGACGCGGGCGTAGGCATAGGCGTCGACGAGGCGGCCTTCCTTGTGCGCCTCATCGGCGAGCTCGGCCCACGCCAGGGACGAAGCCGGCAGTGCTGCGGCGACGTCGATGGGCTCTTCACCCGCGTCGATGCGCGTGCGGGCCTCGACGTCCGGGTGATCTTCGGGCAGGTAGGTCGGCTGCGGGCCGAGCTGGCTGGCATCCAGGTTGCCGATGTGCGATGGGTTGCCGATGGGCTGAGTCATTGCGTCTCCTTCTTAGTCGGTCTTCACTTCGGACGGCAGGATCTTGTACGGGTTCTCACTCAGTGCTCCGGTGACCCCGGCGTCGGAGAGCTTCTCGAGCTGCTTCTTGTCTTTGACATCGGTGGCCCAGACGGCCAGGTCGACTCCGGTCCACTTCTCGGCGACATCGGCCTCGACGGCCAGGGCCGTGTACCCGTCGCTGGACAGCGACTCGTTCCTTGTTGCCGTCAAATCCCCGGTGAACAAGGCGCCGACTCCGGCATCGGCGGCAGCACGGGCCACCTCGGCGTCGTCGGTGCGCACGATCGTCGAGTCCTCAAGCCCCGCCTCGGTGATGGTCTTCAGTGCCGGTTCGGCCACCTCAGGGGAATCGATGGCGGGCAGGAACACTGTGTCCCCGCCGAACTCGTCGACCAGATCGTCCCAGGTGATGGGATCGCCGGGACTCGTGTCCTTGCGGGCCGGTTTGATGGTCTGGTCGAGGAATTCCGCGGAGTCGAGCTCGTCGAGGGACTTCTTCAGGCCCATGTCCTCGGCCGCGGTCTCCGGGTTCGCGGCCACGATCGTGCCGTCGCCCAGCGCGGTGAGTGTGGGCGCGGGCAGGTAGCCGAACTTCACGTTCTCGGTGAAGGCGAGCTTCGAGTTCGCCGGGTACACCGCGGATCCTCCGTCGAGGGCGCCCACGGCCGGTGGGTTGAGCGAATCGACGGTCAGCTGGTCGTCGGAGCCGAAGATGTTCATCGCGAACACACCCGCGACGAGGAGGACGACGATGGTGCCGGCCCACAGGGGTGCATTGAATTTCTTCGGCTCGGGACGGTCGGGCACGGGAATCCGCTCGCGGGATTCGGGATCAACGCTCGGCAGCGGATCATTGGTGCCGCGGCCGTAGCGGTCCTTGTGGGCCTGGTTCGGCTTCTTCTTGCTCATCGGCTGCTGTCCTTCGTCGTTCCGGCCCCGGTGACCAGGCCTTTGAGGAAGCCTGCGCCCCAGCACAGATGCATGGTCGGCAGGATGAGGCCGAACCAGAATCGTTCACGTCGGCCGCAGTCCTTCGCCGCCGAGGCGGTCGCGAGGATTCCGGCGATGTAGCCGAAGCTGGGCACGTGGATCAGCGAGGTGAAGCGGCGGAGGAACTTCGGCCACGTCTTCGTCGCGCCCGTGAGCTGGAGCAGGGTCTCGATGACTGCCGCACCCATGCCGAGCACGAGCAGCGGCGGGGCGAAGTAGCGGATGGAGTTCTGCGCCCCGTAGCGGCGGATGAGTTCGGCCCGCCAGATTCCGGTGGCCCAGAACTGCTGGGCGATCTTCGACCAGGTGCCGCGCGGCCAGTAGGTGACTTCCATGTCCGGGTTGAACCAGATGCGGCCGCCGGCGGTGCGGATGCGCAGGTTGAGCTCCCAGTCCTGACCGCGTTTGATGCCTTCGTCGAAGCCGTCGAGGATGTCGAAGACCTCGCGGCGGTAGACGCCGAGGTAGGCCGATTCGGCTTCCTGTGCCGCGTCGCCGGAGTGGTAGGCGGGACCGCCGAGGCCGACCGGGGACATGTATGCCCGCGCCACGGCTTTCTGGAAGGAGGTCTTGCCGCGGGCGAGCATGAGTCCGCCGCAGTTCGCGGCCTTCGTCTCACGCAGAGTGTCGATGGCCTGTCTGGTGTAGTCGGCGCCGAGACCGGAGTGCGCGTCGACGCGGATGATCACCGGGTGCCGGGTCGCGGCGATCGCGAGGTTGAGCCCGATCGGAGTCGCGGCCTGCGGATTGTCGACCGTCTGGATCCGCGAATCGCGGGCTGCCATCGATTCGATGATGGCGTTCGTATCGTCGGTCGAGGGACCGAGAGCGAGGACGATTTCCTTGTCCCCGTCGTACTCCTGGGCGAGGATCGTGGTGATCGCCTGGCGGATGTGCTCGGCTTCGTTGAGCACCGGCATGACGTAGGAGACGCCGGGCTTCTCGGGCAGCGGCGGCAGCCCGTCCGGGGTCAGGATCTCAAGTACTTTCGACACGCCCTCAATCTTCCCACATCCGCGCGCACGCGGCCTTGAGGGGGCGTACAGGTGGAGCCCGGCACGCGCCGGACGCCCCGTCGGCACCAGACGCCTCGTCGGCGCCGGAGCCCGGCTTCACAGCCCGCGGGCGATGAGCTCCTTCATGATCTCGTTCGTTCCGCCGTAGATCTTCTGCACCCGCGCATCGGCGTACATCCGGGCGATCGGGTATTCGAGCATGTAGCCGTACCCGCCGAAGATCTGCAGACACCGGTCGATGACCGAGTTCTGAACGTCCGCGGCCCAGTACTTACCGGCCGAGGCCTGCTCGGTCGTCAGCGTGCCGGCGATGTGGGAGGCGATGAGATGGTCGACGAAGCTGCGTGCGGCGAAGGCTTCGGTCGCGCATTCGGCGAGCACGAACTTCGTGTTCTGGAAACCGAGGATCGGCTGACCGAACGCCTCACGTTCCTTCGCATAGGCGATGGCCTCGCGCACCGCTGCCTCGGTGGTGGCGGCGGCGCCGACGGCGATGGACAGGCGCTCCTGCGGCAGCTGCTGCATGAGTTGGACGAATCCGCGGCCCTCTTCGCCGCCGAGGAGGTTCTCGATAGGGACCCGCATGTCCTCGAAGAACAGTTCGCGGGTGTCCTGACCGTGCTGGCCGATCTTGTCGAGTACGCGACCGCGTGAGAATCCGGGCAGGTCGGCCACCTCGGCGACGATGAGCGAGAGCCCCTTCGCGCCCGGAGCGCCTCCGGTGCGGGCGACGATGACCACGAGATCGGCGTGGGTGCCGTTGGAGATGAAGGTCTTCGCTCCGTTGATGACGTACTCGTCACCGTCGCGGAGCGCCTTCGTCTGCACGTTCTGCAGGTCAGAGCCAGTGCCCGGTTCGGTCATCGCGATGGCGGCGACGAGCTCGCCGGAGGCCATGCCCGGCAGCCATCTGCGCTTCTGCTCCTCGGTGCCGAAGGCGTTGATGTAGTGGGAGATGATCGTCGAGTGCACGCTGTTGGCCCATGCGGCGTCGCCGATGAAGCCCTGCTCCTGGAGGATGACGGCTTCGTGGGCGAAGGTGCCGCCGCCTCCCCCGTATTCTTCCGGGATGGAGATGCAGAGCAGCCCGGCCTCGCCGGCGCGGTTCCACAGTTCGCGGTCGACCTGTTTCGCTTCAGCGAATCGGGCCTGGTTCGGCACGATCTCCATGGCGAAGAATCCGCGTGCCAGATCGCGCAGATCGTCCGTCTCCGAGGTTTCCCATCCGCCGCGGTATCCGTCAAGAATCATGCTCTCGTCTCCTGTCTGGTGGGGTCACTGGTGCCGGTGGGGTCGCTGCGCGGTGCGTGGTCGCTCGTCCGGTGGGGGTCATTGGTGCGCGATCGCTTCGATCGGCAGATCGTGTTCTGCGGCGAATTCGGTCCAATGCGCCGTCGGCTGCGCGGCGAAGGCCCGTTCGAGCTCCTCATGCTCGGACCCGAGCTGCGTGGCCAGGGCACGCGCGAAGTGCGGTTCGATGCACGCGACCGCAACGTGCCCGTCGGCGGTGGCATAGGTGCGATAGAACGGAGAACCCCCGCCGAGGCGGCTGCCCGGAGAGCTCAATCCGTGCCGTGCCGGCCCTGCCGCCCAGGCCGCCGCCTCGTCGAGGACGACGAGTCTGACGATTCCGCCGCCCGTTCCGCTTCCTGTTCCGCCAGTGCGTTGGTCTCTCTGGCGCAGACCGGCCAGGGCGGCCACGACTGCGTTCTCCGAACCGAGGACATCGGCGATCGGAACGGTGGGCATGGTTCCGGGGACGAGGGTGGAGTGGGCGGCCTGATAGGTGAGGTCGTGTCCGGGCACATCGGCGCGGTCACCGGCGAAGCCGACGATCTCGACGTGGACCAGGCCGTGGCGTTCGACGAGTTCGGGCAGGCCGAGCGCGGCTGCCGCGCGCGGCCGCATGGCGGTGAGGACGATATCGGCCTCGGCGGCGAGGCTCTCGAGGCGTTCGCGGCCGGCCGGATCCTTGAGGTCGATGGTCACGATCTCCTGCCCGGCGGACAGTTCCTCGTAGTACTCTCTGGCCGCTGCGTCCAATGGATCGCCCTGGGGCGGCTCGACCTTGATCACGCGGGCGCCCATCGACTTCAGCCGGGCGGCGGCCAACGGTCCCGGCAGGTTGACGGCCAGTGTGATGACGGTGACGCCGTCGAGCGGCTCCCGGTCGTGCATTCTGTCTCCTCATATGCCTGAGAACTGCGCTTTTGAATGAATGTACAATACATTGAAAAGGTGTTCAATAGTCATCGTGTAAGAATTGACTGCGCAACACCACAACGAAAGAGATGAGGACCGTGACGGAATCACGCGGCGCCGAGGCGGCCCGCACAGGTGCAACGGGAGATCACCTCGGATTCGGGGAACAGGACCTCACGAGTCGCGCCCGAATCCGCAATGCCGCACTCGAGCAGTTCGCCTCCCACGGCTTCGCCGGCACTCCCCTGCGCGCCATCGCCTCCGAAGCCGGAGTGGCCATCGGGCTGATCTCCCATTACTTCGGCTCGAAGGCCGGTCTGCGGGAGGCGATTGAGAGCTGGATCGTCGAGCTCTTCGAGGCAGCCATCGACTCCGCCGACGCACAGACGGCGGGATCGGTCGCCGGCGCCGCCGCACGTGATGCCGCGGTCGCGCAGATGCTGAACGATCACCCTGCGGTCCTCGCCTATCTGCGCCGCGAGATCCTCGAACCACCAGAGAACCGCACGCTGATCACACGCCTGAGCACGGCTTCGAAGAAGAGCGTCGACTCGATGCGCGCGACCGGGCTCGCTTCAACCGATCGAGATCGGGTCGAACAGGTCGTCACCGTCATGGTCCGCCAGCTCGGCAAACTGTTCATGCAGCCGCTCATCGATCAGATCGTCGACGCATTCCCCGAAAACGAGCGCCCGGCAGTCCGCCCGGAGCTGACCATCGAGGTCTCCACCGCCCAACGCTGACCATCGGGGCCCTCGCTCAGCCCGGGGCCGCCTCGGCGAGCATTCGCGCCCACGCCCCTCACCTGCGCGGACAGTGATCCGCCCCTGCATCGGGTTGTGCCCTGTCGCACGTTCCCGTACATTCACAACATAGGACATCATACGTCTTACGTGTCGGTCCTCTATGTCAGATGGGACTTCCGCTCGCAATCACGCCTGCGCCGGTCCCCTACGTTCATCCACGTGAGGAGGGAGCATGGACGCTCCGGGACTCGGCGGCCTCAACTGGGCCGTGATCATCATCTACCTCTTGGCCACCCTGGGCATCGGAGTCTGGTTCACCAGACGAGCCAGCGGAGGAACAGAGGAGTTCTTCAAGGCCAGCGGGCGGATTCCGGCTTGGGCGGCAGGCTTCTCCATCTACGCGACGACGCTGTCGGCGATCACCTATATGTCCACGCCCGAGCAGGCATTCCTCACCGACTGGTCCTATGCGGCCGGCAATATCGCGATCTTCGCGATCGTCCCGCTGCTCGTGATCTTCTACATCCCGTTCTTCCGCAAACTCGACGTCACCACGGCGTATGAGTACCTCGAAGAGCGCTTCGGCCCAAGCATCCGCGTGCTCGGCTCGGTGCTCTTCGTCCTCTTCCACATCGGCCGCGTCGCCATCGTCATCTATCTGCCGACCCTGGCCATCAGCTCGGTCACCGACATCAACCCCGCGCTCGTCGCCGGAGCCGTCGGCGTGCTCTCAGTCGTCTACACCTTCCTCGGCGGCATCGAGGGCGTCATCTGGTCCGATGTCGTCCAGGGCATCATCCTCCTCGTCGGTGCCGCGGTCATCCTCGTCTTCGGCATCATGGCCCTCGACGGCGGCCTGGCCACCGTGGTCTCCGACGCCGCGGCCGATGACAAGTTCATCTCCGCCGACAACTGGAAGTTCGGCGGAGCGGCAGCAGCCATTCCGATCGTCTTCCTCGGCTCGGTCTTCAACAACCTGCACCAGTACACCGCGAGCCAGGACGTCGTCCAGCGCTACCAGACGACGGATTCGCCGAAGTCGACGGCACGGTCGCTCATCGTCAACGGCTTCCTCGCTCTGCTGACGATCCCCCTGTTCTACGGAATCGGCACCGTCCTCTACAGCTTCTACCAGCACTCGGAGGCGCTGCCGGAAGGCTTCAACACCTCGGCGCTTGTGCCCTACTTCGCGGTCACCGCTCTGCCGGCAGGCGTCTCGGGTCTGCTCATCGCCGCGATCTTCGCCGCTGCGCAGTCGACGATCTCCTCGAGCCTCAACTCGATCTCGGCGTGCGTGACCGTCGACATCCGCGACCGGTTCTTCCCGCCCAAGGACGGTCAGCCCCGCACCGGGGTCGGCTTCTCCCGCGCCGTCATCGTCATCGTCGGCGCTCTGTCCGTGGGCGTCGCGCTCTACCTCTCGGCGGCCGATCAGGCCCAGACCTGGGACCTGTTCCTCGCAATCACCGGACTCTTCGGAGTCCCGCTGGCAGGCGTCTTCGCCCTCGGCATCTTCACCAAGCGGGCGAACACTTCGGGAGTGCTCGCAGGCCTCCTGCTCGGTGCCGCACTGGCCTGGGTCGTCCAGGAGAAGGCCGGCCTGACACCCTTCGCAGTCTCGACCGTCGCATTCATCGGCGCCATGGTTTTCGGCTACCTCATCTCTCTGATCACCGGAGCGATGCAGCGCGGCCGCAGCGACCACGATGTGCTGCCGCTGACGATCTACGGAAAGCGCTCGGCCTACACTCGCCGAGTCCCCACCGATCCTGCCCGGACGGTCGCCGCATCCGCGGCCGCTGCCCCCGCGGTCTCCGCCGACTCAGCCCCGACGGTCGGATCGGATCCGACCGAGACCGGGGCCGCCTCGGCGAGCAACAACAAGTACGACAAGTAAGGACACGACCATGACTGATTTCCACGGCATCATCCCCCCGCTGCTGACCCCGCGCACCGCGGACGGCGAGATCGACCGCGCCGGGTTGGCCGCCCTCGTCGACCACCTCGTGGCCGGCGGGGTGCACGGAATCTTCGTGCTCGGGTCCTCCGGCGAAGTCCCGTACCTGACGAACGCCGAACGTGACCTCGTCCTCGAGACCGCGATCGAGGCGGCAGCCGGTCGGGTCCCCGTGCTCGTGGGCATCAGTGAGCAGACGACGACCCGGGTTCTCGAAGAGGCCGACCGCCTGCTGACCATCGGCGGTGACGCCGCCGTCGTGACCACGCCGTTCTATGCCCTGTCCGATCCCGCCGAGGTGGAGCGCCACCTCCGTGCGATCGCCGCCCATATCAGCGTGCCCCTCTTCGCCTATGACGTGCCCGTACGCACGCATATGAAGATGCCGCTCGACGTCCTCGTCCGCCTCGCCGAGGAGGGTGTCATCGCCGGGGTCAAGGACTCCTCCGGTGACGACGTCGGCTTCCGCCGTCTGCTGCTCGCGACGAAGCACCTGCCGGGCTTCGCCGTGTTCACCGGCCACGAGGTGGTCACCGACGGTGCGATGCTCGGCGGAGCGGCGGGCATCGTCCCCGGACTCGGCAACGTCGACCCCGCCGGCTACGTGCGCATATATGATGCCGCGAAGGCCGGCGACTGGCAGGCCGCGGCCGCCGAGCAGGATCGGGTGGCGCGCCTGTTCGACATCACCGGAGCCGCCGCCCCGGGCCGCGTCTCCGCTGGAGCGGCGGGCCTCGGAGGGTTCAAGACCGCACTGCAGCTCATGGGTGTCATCGGCTCGAACCGGATGGCGGAGCCGATGGAGGCCCTCGACGCCGCCGAGACCGAGCGCGTCCGCGAGATCGTCGCCGCCGCAGGGCTGCTGTGACCCCGCCCGCCACTGTCGCCGTCGATGTCGGAGGCACGAAGATCCGTGCCGGTTCCGTCATCGACGGACGTCTTGCGCATGTGCGCAGCGTCCCGACGCCCGCGACCACAGGTGCTCGAGCGGTTCTCGACACCATCGCCGAGGTGGTCGCCGCCGTCATCGCGGAAACGTCGGGTTCGGGTGGCGACGAGTCCGGTTCAGGTGGCGCTGAGTCAGCTTCGCGTGGCATCGAATACGGTGGCGGGATCGCCGGTCCCGGCGGGGCCGGGTCGGGTTGCGACTTCGCGTGGCGGATCGGCGTCGGGTCCGCCGGGGTCATCGACCCGGCGACGGGCGTCGTCGTGTCCGCGACGGATTCGCTCGCCGGGTGGGCCGGCACCGAGCTGACCGCCGAGCTCACCGCTCGCACCGGCCTTCCCGTGCGCGCGGTCAATGACGTACATGCTCACGCCCTCGGCGAGGCGGTCGCCGGGGCGTCGCGCGACGCTCGGAGTTCGCTGCTCGTCGCGGCGGGCACGGGCATCGGCGGCGGATTCATCACCGATGGGCGCCTGCTGACCGGCAGAAATTCCGCGGCCGGTCATATCGGTCATGTGCCTTCGGCCGCCGCGGCCGGACTGGCCTGCCCGTGCGGCGGCACCGGCCATGTCGAGGCCATCGCCTCAGGCCCGGCGATCCTCGACACCTACCGGCGCTTGGCCTCTGAATTCGTCGAACCCGGCTCCCCCACATCGACCCCCGCTCATGCGACGCCACCGTCGTCGAACCCGGCGACAGCGCCCTGGAACACCCGAGAACTGGCGGCAGCCGCCTCGGCGGGGGATGCCTTGGCGCTCCGCGCCTTCGACGCGGGGGCACGTGCCCTCGGATCGGCACTCGGCGGGATCGTCAACGTCCTCTCCCCCGACCTCGTCGTCATCGGCGGCGGGCTCGCCGAGATGGACACGTCCTGGTGGAGCCCCCTCCGCGCGACCTTCGCCGCTGAACTCATCCCTGCCGCCTCCGGAACCCCTCTGGTGAAGGCAGAATTGGGGCAGGACGCCGCGCTCATCGGCGCCGCCGGCCTCTGGAATGACGAGCCTGGCGAAACGCACTGAGACGCTGCCCCTCCGCCCCCACCACCGCACCGACGAACGCACCGAACGGCCAGAAGAAGGAGACTCACTGATGCTGTCGAAGACCGAGATCCTCGAGGCGCTGCGGGGACGGCTCATCGTCTCCGCGCAGGCGTATCCGGGCGAGCCGATGCGCGATCCGAATACGATGGCGCAGGTGGCGGCCTCGGCGGTCATCGGAGGCGCGGCCGCCGTGCGGGTGCAGGGGCTCGGAGATATCCAGTCCACACGCTCGGCGGTCGACGTCCCCATCATCGGGCTGTGGAAGGACGGCAGGGACGGGGTCGTCATCACGCCGACCTTCCAGCATGCCTATGCCGTGGCGCTGGCCGGATCCCACATCGTCGCCCTCGACGGGACACGGCGGGAACGGCCCGACGCACTCAGCCTGGCCGAGACGGTCACTCGCCTCCACGAACAGACGAATGCCCTGGTCATGGCCGATTGCGGCAGCCTGGACGATGCTGAGGCCGCGGTCGAGGCCGGTGCCGATATCGTCGGCACGACCTTGGCCGGCTATTCGGGCGAACGGGAGAAGACCGACGGCCCCGACCTCGAACTCATCGGCGCGATCCGGGCCGCCGGCCTGCCCGCGATGCTCGTCGCCGAGGGCCGGATCCACACCCCCGCCCATGCCGCCGCGGCGCGCTCAGCCGGTGCGGACGCCGTGGTCGTGGGCACCGCGATCACCCATCCCGCGACGATCACCTCATGGTTCACCGAGGCGGTCGAAGGTTAGGAATCCGCATAGCCGAGGCTGTGCCCGCCCCAGCCGGCCGCCTGTGCCCGCCCGGGCCGGCTGCCCGAGCCGGGCCGAAGACGCTCAGAGAGTCTGCCATTCGGGCTTGTTGTCATACGCGTGACGGTAGTAGTCGCCGAGCTGCAGCCGGGAGGCCGACGCATCATCGAGCAGCACGGTGACGTGCGGATGCATCTGCAGCACGGTCGCCGGCCACATCGCCGAGATCGGCCCTTCGACCATCTGATGCACGGCCTCGGCCTTGTTGCCGCCGGTCGCGACGAGCACGAGATGTTTGGCTTCCATGATCGTGCCCATCCCCTGGGTGAGGCACAGCTTCGGCACCTGCTCGACGTCGCCGTCGAAGAACCGGGCGTTGTCCAGCCGCGTCTGGTGTGTCAGGGACTTCACCCGCGTCCGCGA
Source organism: Brevibacterium epidermidis NBRC 14811 (assembly GCF_001570805.1). Lineage (GTDB taxonomy): Bacteria > Actinomycetota > Actinomycetes > Actinomycetales > Brevibacteriaceae > Brevibacterium > Brevibacterium epidermidis. Next base: position 78,279 of record NZ_BCSJ01000001.1, read on the forward strand.
GGCCAGGGATGATCCTGGTTCATTGAACGCGATATGGCCGTCGGTGCCGATCCCGAGGATCTGCAGGTCGATTCCGCCCGCCTCGGCGATCGTCCGCTCATAGTCCGCCGAGGCGGCCGCCAGGTCATCGGCCGATCCGTCGGGTCCGTGGACGGCTCCCTCGGCGAAGTCGACGCGGGTGGCGATCTCGGTGTCGATGACGTTGCGATAGCGCTGCGGATGGTCGGCGGCCATGCCGACGTATTCGTCGAGCATGAACGCCTGCGCGTGGGCGAACGAGAGCCCCTCGTTCTTGTGGCGAGTGGTCAGCTCATCGTAGATGCGCAGCGGGCTCGATCCGGTGGCCAGCCCGAGGACCGGCGCGGATTCGGTGCGCAGCAGGCGCTCGATCGCGTCGGCGGCGAGTTCCGCCAGCGTGTATTCGTCGGCGATGACGACTTCCATGTGGTCTCCTTCGGCATTCTGCGCTCTCTGGTCTGCGTTGTGCAGTCTGCGTTCGGCAGTCTGCACTCGGCGTTGCCCCTATCGGCGGCGTGGGCGTTGTCCTTCAGTCAATCATTTCTGCTCGAGGGCCCGCATGATCGGCTCGTAGTGGGCGGTGATCGCGGCGCGGAAGGCCTCGGCATCGCCGGATTCCGCCGCTTCGAGCATGAGCCCATGGGCCTGCGCGGTCTGCTCCAGGTCGGAGGCCACGGCCACATTGAGCTTGGGCAGCACGGCCGTGTGCACGTCCCAGAACGCGGCGACGAGTTGGCCGACGAGCGAGTTTCCGAGTTTCGCGAGCAGGCCGGTGTGGAAGGCGCGGTCCTGCTGCGGGAAGGTCCTGCCGGCGGCGGCGAGCGCGGTCATCTCCTCGACCAGGGCATAGAGTTCGGAATTCTCCGTGCCCTTGAGAGCGGCGACGATCTGCTCGGACATTCCGTGGTCGAGGGCCTTGCGCACTTCGACGACATCACGCAGCGCGTCGAGGTCGTCACCGGGGCTGAGCACACCGCGGAACACGAGGGCTTCAACGAGGGCGTCAAGCGTCATCTCGCCGACATAGGTGCCGTGACCGTGGCGGACGTCGACGATGTCGAGAGTCGAGAGCTTGCGGATGGCTTCCCGGACGTTCGAACGCGAGACGCCGAGGCGGCTGCACAGTTCACCTTCGGTCGGCAGCAGATCCCCCGGTCGCAGACCATCGGAGAGGATGAGATCCTTGATTCTGTCTGACGTCGTCATCTTCCGGCCGGTCGCTGTCGCCTCCGCCATGATCACCTTCCTCTGGTCGTTCCGCACTGAGTCTCCACGCTGAGCCTCCAGTATACGTCTGACATCAGATGTGTGGTGGGTCGTTGTTCGCTGTCGAGATGCATGAGCGGCCGCGGCAGCTCGAGCCACTCAGTACCGTCAATCGGCCTTGACGTGTGCGGAAGTCCCTCCGGCCACTAGGGTGGTAGTCACAGGCGGTCGCTCGGCGGCCGGAAACTACGACGCATTGGAGCACCCATGACTGGATTGGTGGCCACGTTCGCCATAATCATCGTCATCCTCGTCATCGCCGTTCTGCTGTTCGGCAAGCTGCGCACCAGCATGTTCTTCACGGTGAAGACGCAGGAGAACGTCATCGTCGAACGGTTCGGCAAGTTCAAGAAGGTGGCGAAGCCGGGCCTGAACACGAAGGTGCCGTTCATCGAGACGACGAGCCGGCCGATCTCGCTGCGCGTCCAGCAGCTCGAGGTCAACATCGAGTCGAAGACGAAGGACAATGTCTTCGTCACGGTTCCCGTCGCCGTCCAGTACGTCGTCGAAGAGGACAACGTCGCCGACGCATACTATCGCTTGGCGAATTCCGAGGAGCAGATCCGCTCCTATGTCTTCGACACCGTGCGCTCGGCACTGTCCGGTCTGACCCTGGACACGGCGTTCGAGTCGAAGGACGATATCGCAGAGAACGTCGAGCGCCGGCTGTCGGAGTCGATGAAGCGCTACGGCTTCAAGATCGTGAGCACCCTGGTCACGGACATCACCCCTGACCCGAAGGTGCGCGATTCGATGAACTCGATCAACGCCGCGCAGCGTGATCGCGTCGCCGCGCAGTCGCTGGCAGAGGCGGACAAGATCAAGCGCGTGACTCAGGCCCAGGCGGAATCCGAGGCGATGCGCCTCCATGGTGAGGGCGTCGCGGCTCAGCGCAAGGCGATCGCGACCGGCATCGCCGAGCAGTACGCGAAGCTGCAGGAGGTGGGCATCGACAAGACGGCCGAGCAGCTGCTGATGATGACCCAATACTTCGACACGATGCAGAACGTTGCTCAGGAGGGTCGGTCGAATGTGCTGTTCATGCCCTCGAACCCGGGCGGCCTGGGCGAGATGGGCCAGGAGATCCGCAACGCCCTGTTCGCCGCCAACGCCGTCGAGGACGGAGCGACCTTCACAGCACCCGAGAGCCGGTACACCTCGAGTCACCGCTCGGAGCAGGCCGGCGTTCCGCCGCAGCCGTCGAACCCGCCGAGCTCGGGCGACTCCGGGCGGTCGGGGAATGACGGCGGTTCAGGTCATGACGGCAGGTCGGGCGGCTCGGGTCAGACGCTCGGCCAGTCCGTCCGTTCCGCAGCCCAGTCCGCGCGGGAGGCTGCTCAGCAGTGGAAGAACGGCCAGCAGCCGCCGCAGTGATCGAGAGCGGAACCTGGCAGCCGAAGCGGCACCGCAGCTGACCGAACGCCGGCGGTGAACACCCGAAGTGCCGCAGAGCCGAGGGGCGGGCGAAGTGTGAACTACGTCCGCCCCTCGGCTCTGTTCACCTCGATCTCCATCCACCGTTCACCTCGATCTCCATCCACCCTCATCGCCATGATTGGTTGTGCACAATTGAATTGTGTGCAACCATTTCTTCTATGAACACGCTCGACCTCGACAGGCAGCTCTGCTTCGCCCTCTATTCGGCATCGCGTGCAATGACCGCGTCATACAAGGATCTGCTGGCCGAGCTAGGCATCACCTATCCGCAGTATCTGGTCATGCTCGTGCTGTGGGAAGAGGACTCCGAGGCCGGGGCTGTCACGGTCAAGCACCTCGGCGATCGCCTGCAGCTCGACTCGGGCACGCTCTCTCCTCTGCTCTCACGACTCGAATCGATCGGCTTCGTCTCTCGGCACCGTTCCGCCGAGGACTCCCGCAGCGTGTTCATCCGCCCGACGCCTGAGGGCGTGGCAGCCAAAGAGCGCGCCGAATGCGTACCGGCCCGCATCGGCGAGCGCACACATCTCGACCCCGGCGCAGTGCCGAAACTGGTGGAGACCCTGCGCACGCTGGCAAGCAATCTCCGCAGCGAGCCTGGAGCAGCCAGCAGCGCCGCCACGACTGCCGGGCCCACAGCCGGCCTCGGCTCGGTACCCGCACCCTGAATCCTCAACGCACCACCAACGGAAGGAAAGATCATGAAAGCTCTCTACACCGCAGAAGCACTGGCCACAGGCGAAGGCCGCGACGGCCACGGACGCACGAGCGACGGAAAGGTCGATGTCGATCTCGCGACTCCGACCGAGATGGGCGGCAGCGGCAACGGCACGAATCCCGAACAGCTCTTCGCCGTCGGCTACGCGGCCTGCTATCACTCAGCGCTGCGCCTCGTGGCCGGTCAAGCCAAGGCGAACGTCGACGATTCCACGGTCGGCTCACGCGTGAGCATCGGCAAGGACAATGAGGGCGGGTTCCAGCTCGCCGTCGAACTCGAGGTCACACTCCCGCACCTCGACAAGGCCGAGGCCCAGGCGCTGGCCGACAAGGCCCACAAGGTGTGCCCGTACTCCAACGCCACCCGCGGAAACATCGACGTCACCATCACCGTCACCGACGACTGAGCGGCAACGCGGCCGCCGGTGTCGGTCGGCAGCCCTCCGACGGCCGACCGACGCCGGCGCGCCGGCGCGGGCCACGACCTCCGGCCGCAACAACAACTGAGGGGCGGGTGAAGATCTCTCTTCACCCGCCCCTCAGTACCGTTCGGATTCAGCAGCCGGCCCGCAGGCCCTGCCCCACCCAAACCTCAGCTGACGTCAGCGGAGACCAGCGGACGCATGCGACTATCAGCTCGACGCTCTCAGCTCAGCGCTTGGCCATGGCTTCCAGCGCGGACTTCTCGACCGCCTCGGCGACGGCCGGAGCGACACGGGAATCGAGCGCACCGGGCACGATGTAGCCGGGCTCGAGGTCATCGCCGACGAGATCGGCGATCGCACGAGCGGCGACGAGCTTCATATCGTCGGTGATCTCATTGGCATCTGCGTCGAGCGCGCCGCGGAAGATTCCGGGGAACGCGAGGACGTTGTTGATCTGGTTCGGGAAGTCGCTGCGCCCAGTGGCCACAACGGTGGCGTACTTGGCAGCGACGTCGGGGGCCACCTCGGGGTTGGGGTTCGACAGGGCGAAGATGATCGCATCGTCGGCCATGTTCTCCAGATGCGCCTCGTCGATGGTGCCGCCGGAGACGCCGATGAAGGCATCGGCACCGTCGAGGGCTTCGCCGATCCCGCCGGAGATTCCGCGCGGATTCGTCGACTCGGCGAGGAACTGCTTGGTCTCGGACAGGTCGGAGCGGCCGGACTCGACGACTCCCTTGGAATCGAGGACGACGATGTCCTTCACACCCGCGTCGGCGAGGATCTTCACCACGGCCACACCGGCGGCACCGGCGCCGGAGACGACCACACGGACGGACTCGAAGGACTTCTTCACCACGCGCAGAGCGTTCGTCAGAGCAGCGAGGACGACGACGGCGGTGCCGTGCTGATCATCGTGCATGACGGGAATGTCGAGGGCTTCCTTCACCCGGTCCTCGATCTCGAAGCAGCGCGGAGCCGAGATGTCCTCGAGGTTGATCGCTCCGAAGGTCGGTGCCATGCGGATGATGGTCTCAACGATCTCGTCGGTGTCATTGGTGTCGAGCACGATCGGGATCGCGTTGAGTCCCGAGAACGACTTGAACAGGGCACACTTGCCCTCCATCACCGGCAACGAGGCGGCCGGGCCGATGTCACCGAGGCCGAGCACGGCCGATCCGTCGGAGATGACCGCGACGAGTCGACCGGTCCACGTGTGCGTGCGCGCCAGCTGCGGTTCGTCCTTGATCGCGGTGCACACCTTGGCCACGCCCGGCGTGTACGCGATCGAGAGGTCGCGTTGGGTCTGGAGCGGTGAGGTGAGCTCGGCGGAGAGCTTGCCGCCTTCGTGTGCCTCGAAGATCTCGGCGTCGGTGATCGGGCCCTTGGAGCCCTGGTCGGAAGCGGCGGAGTTGTGAGCGGTGGTCGTCATGGTTGATCCTCATGGTTGATGCGGCGGCGGTCCGTGAGCGTGAGGTGCTCGTGAGTTCTGGGACTCGAGAGGTCCGGGGACTCGTGAGTCTTCGGGGACTCGTAGGTCCTTGGGGCCTCTTGAGTTCCGTGAACTCAATGATCGGTGTTCACCGTGTTCGGTGAGCATTCTGTTCGGTTATCGGATCATCGGCGCAGCCGGCAGTGATCGTCTGGCCGTCGGCCGGCGCGGACACGGTCGACCGTGAGCGCAGGCGATGGTCTGGGCGAAGAACTGGTCACCAGTGAAGGATGGTGCGGTGACGTCGACGCGACCCGCGACGTGCCCTAGGTGAAGGGCGACGCGGTTTCGCGCAGTGCGAATACGGCTCGCATGTGGCGAGTACCGACCTCATGGGTCGCATCCGGCAACTCGAACATCATAACCGAAGCTGTGATCCGTTTCACCCGAAAATCCAACCCTCGCCGAGGTGGCCCCACCTTCAGGTGGCATGTTCTCCAGACCTTTGGACCACCGTAGGGTGCACCTTGAGGTGCACCGTAGGGTGGTGCTGTGGGGTGGTGCTGCTGGGCCGCTCTCGACAGGCCGGGATGGTCCAGGTCTCCGATCACGGCGATAGCGCTGCAGGCATCTTCTTCACAGCGGTGGCGCCTCCGCCTCCCGCTCCACCTGCTCTCGCCGCACCGCCTGCCCCGCCAACTGAGACAGACCTGCCTCGAGAAGGCTCATTCACACCGATACCGCGTCTGACCTGCTCAGACATTGCCTATCGCTCTTATGTCAGTGCCGAGTGCAATGATGATCAGATAACCGAAGAACCTAACATGAGAACTCGAAATATATTCGAATCTTCTATTGTGTTTCTATTGTATATGTCATTCTGATCATCTACTATAGAGTTAACAGCTTTTCAAATCAGCACCACTTCCCCGACAACGAAGTCCGAGGCAGGTGAAAGAGCAATGAAGGGCACCACCAACCGTTCGACCCCCGATCAGACCGAAGAACCGGGCGTGACACAGCCGTCGCCCCGATTCGCCATCCGCTTCGAATCGAGCATGTCTCGTTTCGCCGAGAACGCCGTCGCGTCCGACCGCGCCCATTTCTCGCTTCTCGAGTCAGTCTCTTCAGTCGTCCTCGAGCAGGTTTTCATCGGCTTCGATTTCCCCGTTCCCGAGGGCTCCGAACCCTTCCGCTGCGAAACGATCGCAGAATCCTTCGACCGTCGCGCCAGAGAGTCCGAACAGAGCGCCGGACGCGACAGCGAGGAGTCGGCTGAACCATCTGAGTCGGCGCCCGAGACCTGCGCCAATGACGCATCGTCGCCCACCTCCACATCAGTAGTGCCCTATGACGCCGACTTCGCCCGCCGGCAGTTGAAAAAGGCGGCCGAGTCCGATTCGAAGGAACTGCCCGAATTCCCCGAGCTCGATGACGGCGTCTGCTTTTCGAAGTGGGTCTATGACTATGTCGACGCTGAGGATCTCGTCGAGATCTCGACGATTTTGGGAACCAACACTGCTCGCACCTACCGTCAGCTGACCGGCGCAATGACGATCTTCTATGGTCTCCCCCGCTTTGCCGATCGAGTTCGCGCAGGCGAGTTCACCCAGGCTCATGTCGACGTGGTCTCCCGCCAATGTGCCGATGTCGCGTTTGACTACCTCCCGAAACTCGATATCTTCCTGGCTGCCAGACGCGCCGACATCACCTGCGAGACCTTGCGCCGGGACCTGGCGAAGATGATCGCCCTGCTCGTTCCACGGGTCGACAACACCGAGCTCGCCACCAAACGTCGTCGCGTCGGCGTCGAGGGTTTCAAGGACGGCTCGGCTTGCCTGACCGTCAGCGGCCCTTCGGCTGAGATCTTCGCCTGCTACAACCGCATTCAAGGCATCGCGCTTGCCGTGCACGGCAAGAACAAGTCGGCGTTCAATCTGCCCGTGGGGGTTGAGATCAGCGATGACCGGTCTATCTCGCAGCTCGAATACGACCTCTTCACCCGACCCGTGCCAGAACTCAAGGTCAAGGTCATCTCGGTCGACCCGATCACGGGAATCCAAACTGCCAAAGAAACGTCGCTGCTCGATGCCGACGGCGAACTCATTCCGGACATGGACTGCGATGACGCCGTCGCTGGTTTCGCCAAGGACGTCGCTTCGGGATCCGCTGACAGCACGGAGTCAACTGACAGCAATTCCTCGCAAGTCGGGTCGGCTGGACCTGCTGCTTCTGTCGGTTCCGATGAGTCCACCGGGTCCGCATTCCGCTGCGACGGCGAGGATGAGGATACTGCCGGACCCGTTGAGTATTTCGTCAAGCTGCGCATGCCCACCAGCAGCCAGTGGCTGTCGCATCAGGCCGCCACCGTGGTGACCGTTCCGTTTCTCACGCTCACCGGAGACTCGGATCTGCCCGGCACCTTTGCCGACGGTTCCCCGGTACCCGCCGAGGTGGCCCGCAACATCGCGGGCCGTTCGAAGAGCATCCAGCGGATCCTCACCGATCCCGCTACCGGCACTCCCCTCGACGCTAAGGCGACGACTTACCAGGTCCCCAGAGATCTTCGGAAGACCTTGATCGAGCAGTGGACGGTGTGCACCGTTCCCGGCTGCTCGCGTCGGGCTGAGAAGTCAGAGATCGACCATGTCGTTCCGTTCTTCCAACTGGATCCGCTCAAGGGCGGTCTCACTCGGTTCGGAAACCTGCATCCGCTGTGCAAGAAGCATCATTCGTTGAAGACCGCCGGCCGCCTTCGGGTCACTATGCCCAAATCCGGTGAGCTCGACTACGAGTTCAAACACGGGATCTCGACCACTGTGTCCGCGCCCGGGCAGCCGATCAACGTTGCGCAAGCGCTCGAATTCGATGCCCTGGGACGACTGGGTCTCAAGCGGTGGAAACTGCCCTGGTCTATGGTTCCCGCCGCACCGGCGGTGCTCGAGCTCATGCCCGGTGAGTCGACGATCCGCCAGCGCGACGAAGAGAAACGCTGCCGAGGGGAGCGCGAAGCTCGACAGCGGCGCCTGTCGGAGGCGTTCGAGAGGCAGCAGGCCGAGACCCGGAGGCTGCGGCTGGAACGCTGCCTCAATTGGGAGAAGTCTGCCCACCAACCTTGCCTTCCCGCAGGAAACAACCCCGCGGCCAGAAAACAGCTGACCGGAAACTGGTATGCGGGCTACCGCGCTCAGATGGCCAAGATCAATACGGAGCGCGCACGCCTTCGGAAAGAGAAACTGCGCGAGAAGAAGGCCGCCGCGGCCCGAGACGCCGACGTCGTCGCTCGGGAGCGGGCCGCCATCGCCGAGGCACTCGCCGATGTTGCACCGAGGTACTCCCAGGACAGCTCAGGAGCCACCGATCCCTGGGATTCCCGCTACGTACCCGACCGGATCAATTGGGACCACGACCTCGAGGTCGATCCCCCGCCGTTCTGACACCTTTGTACCGCTCAGCAGCACCAGAGTGTCCAGAAACCGCCTGACATCAGTGGGACACACCGAGTCAATCGCGGTTACCCCTCTTCTGCCACGGCTGCTCCCGAGGGCTGATTGCGATCCATTCGGATGGACGCCTTATTCAGTTCAATGGGGCGTAGACTCAGGCTATTGAACGATCACTCAGGAACGACCGAAGATCGGTCAAGTTTCCGACGATAGCTAGAAGAAGAGGAAAACATGAGTGTGCTCTATCTGGTCCGGCACGGACAGGCTTCGTTCGGCACCGATGACTATGATCGGCTGTCTGATCTCGGCAAGGAGCAGAGCCGCATCACCGGACGCTTCCTCGGCGCACAGGGCATCGAGCCGGACAGGATCGTCCATGGTGAGATGCTGCGGCAGCGCCAGACGGCCGAAGGCCTCCTCGAGGGCATGGGCCTGAGCATGGATGCCCATGTCGACTCCGGGTGGAACGAGTACGCCGCGTGGGAGCTCACCGGTGTGCTCGACGATGTCGATCCTCGTGCCAAGCACGATTCGAAGATCTTCCAGGGCGAACTCGAACGCGGTGCCGCCCGCTGGGCCTCGGGCGAACACGACGAGGACTATACGGAGACCTACAAGCAGTTCACTTCACGCGTCGAACGCGCCCTGGATGATGCCGTCGCCGCCATGGGGTCGGGGCAGTCGACAATCGTTGTCTCGAGCGCCGGCGCCATCGCGTGGACCGCCGCCCGCCTGATCGGCGGCGGTTTCGACCAGTGGATGGCATTCAACCGGGTGACCATCAACACCGGCATCACGAAGATCATCACCGGCCGAGGCGGCACCAGCCTCATCTCGTTCAACGACCACGGTCACCAGGATCCGAAGAACGCCACCTACCGCTGAGGCGATAGGGACCCGAACCGGCGATTCAGTCGGCCGCGGCCTCTTCTGAACGGCCGTGTTCGACCCCGGTGGGGATCCCGACCACAACCGGTTCCGCAGGTCCGCAGCATCCGCCTGCGTCCGGTGCGCCTGCCGTGGGCAAGTCGACAGAACCAGGCTTGCCGGTCGGCGCGTCACACGAAGATCCGGCGTCGGTCGAACACACGCCGGTCTCCGGCAGGACGAGCTCGACTCGGTCCGCTGCTTCGTGGTCCCCTGCAATTGCTGCGACGACGGAGCGGACCTGCTCGTAACCGGTGTACATGAGGAACGTCGGAGCTCGCCCGTAAGACTTCATGCCCACGATGTAAAAATTCGGCTCGGGATGCCCCAGCGCCCGGGCACCATGCGGCGGGACCGTTCCGCAGCTGTGATATTCGGGATCGATGAGCGGCCCCAACTGCTGCGGAGCCTCGACGATTGGGTCGAGGTCGAGTCGGATCTCACGTAGGAATCCGAGATCAGGGCGGAAGCCGGTGGCCGGCACGACCCGGTCGGCGTGGAGTGTCACCGGTTCGCCGTCGGTTTCGGCGGCGATTGCGTCATCACCGCCGGTGCTGAAACCTGTGATCGTCGTCGACGCATGTACATCAATGACACCCGTCTCGACGAGGTGGCGAAGCCGCGCCCCGAGCGCACCGCGTGCGGGCAGACCGTCCTTGTCCTCTCCGCCGTAGACGGATGCCGGGTCTGCGCGCCTGAGCACCCAGCCGATTCGCGTGTCCGGGGATTCCTCTCGCAGTTCGGCCAGAGCCAAGAGCGTGTTCGCCGCCGAATGCCCTCCTCCGACGACGAGCGTCTTCCGCCCGTCGAACTTCTCGCGATCACGACCGACGACGTCGGGCAGAGGCGAGGTGACGAACCCGCTGCGACGGGCCTCGACTTCGCCGGGCGCTGCGAGCCCGGACTGCCCGATCGGGTTCGGGCTCTCCCATGTCCCCGAAGCGTCGATGACCGCCCTGACCTGGAAGTCCGCCGTAGTTCCATCGGAGTTCTGAGTGCGGACGAGGAACGGGGTCGATCCACGCTGCGATGTTCCGGTGCGGTCCTTGCCGACACGGCTCACTGCCACAACCCGGGTGTTGGTGAGGATGGCGTCACGGAGCTCAGCAGTTTCCGCAAGGGGTTTGAGGTAGTCGCGAATGAGCTCGGCACCCGTGGGCAGGTGGTCTCCGACGGGCTCCTGCCAGCCGGTGGCCGCCAGTAGACCTCGCGCCGCCTCGTCGATGTTGTACTTCCACGGAGAGAACAGACCGATATGGCCCCATTCGGCGACTGCCGCGGCCGGGGTGGGTCCCGCCTCGAGAACGAGCGGGCGGATTCCGCGGGTGACCAGGTGAGCGGCGGCCGCGAGGCCGACCGGTCCTGATCCGATCACGACGACTGGCAGATCGGCGAGCGGTTTGTCAGTCATGGAGGGCATCCTCGGTGGGTTGAGGTGATTCCGTGGTCGATGTGCCGGGCTGCGCCTCGGTGTCGGGGACGAGGTCGGCGATCAGCGCCTCCACGCGAGACCGGATGTCATCACGAATCGCCCGCACCGACTCGAGGTTCTGCCCTGCGGGATCATCCAGATCCCAGTCTTCGTACCGTTTGCCGGGAAAGATCGGGCAGGTGTCGCCGCAGCCCATGGTGATCACGACGTCGGAGGTGCGCACTGTGTCGGCGTCGAGCAGCGTGGGACTGTTTCGGGTGATGTCGATGTCGAGCTCTCCCATCGCATCGACAGCAATCGGATTGAGCGTCTCGGCCGGTGCACTGCCCGCGGACCGGGCTTCGATCTGCTCCCCGCCCAGCTCGCGGAGGAACCCGGCGGCCATCTGGGACCTGCCTGCGTTGTGCACGCAGACGAAGAGGACGCTCGGCTTGTCGATCGGTGTCGGACTCATACTCGGTTCACTCCTTGGTCGGAGGCGGATGGGAAGAATCGTGGTCGTGCCCACAGCGCGACGTAAACGAGAGCGACGAGGATGGGCACTTCGATGAGCGGACCGACGACTCCGGCCAGTGCTTGTCCGGAGGCGACGCCGTACGTCCCGATCGCCACCGCGATGGCGAGTTCGAAGTTGTTGCCGGCCGCAGTGAATGCCAGGGTCGTCGTCTTCTCGTAGCCCAGCCTCAGCGCCTTGCCGATGATCATCCCGAACGCGAAGACGACGACGAAGTACACGAGCAGGGGCAGGGCGATGCGGGCGACATTGCCCGGATGAGAGGTGATCTCGTCGCCCTGGAAGGCGAAGAGCAGGACGATGGTGAAGAGCAGTCCGTACAGTGCCCACGGCCCGATCTTGGGGAGGAACCGGTCTTCGTACCACTCGCGTCCTTTCGTCTTCTCCCCCACAGTGCGGGTGAGGAAGCCGGCGAGCAGCGGGATACCGAGGAAGACGAGAACGCTGAGGGTGATCGCCCAGAAGGAGAATTCGCTGCTGGTCGTCGGCAGGCCCAGAAGATCCGGCAGCCACTGCAGGTAGAACCAGCCGAGGAGGCCGAAGGCGAGCACCTGGAACACCGAGTTGATCGCGACGAGCACGACAGCGGCTTCACGGTCCCCGCAGGCCAGGTCGTTCCAGATGAGGACCATGGCGATGCACCTGGCCAGGCCGACGATGATGAGTCCGGTGCGGTATTCGGGCAGGTCGGGAAGGAACAGCCACGCCAAGGCGAACATGAACGCGGGGGCTGCCAACCAGTTGATGACCAAGGAGGTGATCATGAGCTTCTTGTCGGCGAGCACGCGTCCGGTCTCGTTGTACCGGACCTTCGCGAGCACCGGGAACATCATCACCAGCAAGCCGATGGCGATCGGCAGGGATACGTCGGCGACCTTGACCGAGTCCAAGGCCTCTGCCAGGCCGGGCACGAGCCTGCCCAACAGCAGACCCAACGCCATGGCGCCGATGATCCACAGCGGCAGGAGTCGATCCAGCGTCGACATCTTCGCCGCCACCGGCGAATCGGTGTGGGCAGCAGCCGTGGAGTGCATGGTCTTCCTTGAGGTCCTGGTCGGTTCTGCGCCGCACTCTTGTGCCGACGCATTGAAGTTCTTCGATACGATAGGACCACAAGGCATCGACAAATGTCAATGTATGCGCATAATGGAAGAGTGACCACACAACCCGCACTCTCTCCGACCGAGGCGGACGTCTGCTGCCCGTCGCTGACCGTCTCGCCGTTGAGCCTCGATGACGCTCAGGACTTCGCGCGCATTCTCAAGTCAGTGGCCGACCCGACCCGGTTGCGTCTGGTCTCCCTCATCGCCGGGCACGAACAGCAGGAAGCGTGCGTCTGCGATCTCACCGAACCCGTCGGACTCGGACAGCCGACCGTCTCCCACCACTTGAAGATCCTCGTCGACGCCGGGGTCCTCCGTCGGGAGAAGCGCGGCGTCTGGTCGTACTACTCGCTCGAGGTGAACACATTGAACCGTCTCTCCGAATTCCTCTCCCCCGGCTGAGGCGGCGCACGGGTAGGACTCTTTCGCCGCGGCGACCTGGCCCTACCGTTGCCGCTGGACATGCGCCACGGCTTCGGCGCGACTGCGCACGCCGAGCTTGCGGTAGAGCGCGGACAACCGGTTCTTCAGCGTCCCGGACACCACTCCGTGTGCTCTCAGTCAGCAGCTTAGCCGCTACCGACGCACGCCCCTAGAAGACATAGTGCAGGCTGCGCACGACGTCGGGGCGCCACCTCAGCCCGACTGACACGGCCCCTCATACCCACCGATACTCGTACTCAGGCCTCCCCGGAGTCCCATGTCGAGGCTGCTTGATCGCCTGCTTCGTCGAGACGAGGTGCTCCAAGTACCGGCGGACGGTGACGCGGGACAGGTCGAGACTCTGTGCCACCTCGGTGGCGGAGACCGGGACTGCGGAATCGCGGACGAAAACGGTCACGGCGTCCAAGGTCTCGGCGATCAGCCCCTTCGGCAGGGTCGTCGACGATACCGACCGCAGGGCGGAGAGCGCGTTGTCCACCGAGGCCTGAGTCGCCAAGGACCCCGAGCCGGTGAGCCCGCGCCGGAACTCACGCTGGTTCTCCAACTTCTCCCGGAACGCCGCGAAGGTGAAGGGTTTGATGAGGTACTGGGTGATGCCCGACGAGATCGCCGACCGGATCACCTGCAGGTGCCGCACCGCGGTGATCGCGATGATGTCGACGTCCTGACCGCGCGAATTCAGGCGCCCGGCGACCTCGAGACCATGCGAATCCGTGAGGTTCATATCGAGCAGGACGATATCGACGGGGGCACCGACCGCAGCGAGTTCATCGAAGCGTTCGATCGCCTCATGCCCGCCCAGACAGGTCCCGACGACCTCGAACCCGGGCACTCTGGCCACGAAGTCCGCATGCGCCTGCGCCGTCATCGGATCGTCTTCGACGATCAGTACCCGCAGCGCGGCATCATCGCTCACGTGGGTCTCCTTCCGCCCGTTGCTGACTCAGGCCCTCGTGCTGACTCAGATCCGCCTCATCCGTGGTGGGGTCCTGCGCAGAATCGTAGTCGCCCACAGCAGCCGTGTCCCCCAGCGGGAGCGTGACCGTGAAGATCGCCCCACCATCGGAATCGACATCGATATGCCCGCCGAGGCGGCTCACAGCCTGCCGGACCAAGACAAGTCCGAATCCGTGTCGTCCCACTCCCCCGGCCTCGGGTTTCGCCGAGGTGCCGAGGTGGAAGAGCGCGTCGATGTCCTCGCCCGCGACCCCGGCGCCGGAGTCGGCGATGGTGATGATGAGCTCCCCGTCGGCGGCGACGAAGTCCGCCCATACGTGTTTCTCCTCCGCGTCCGCGACCGCGTCGAAGGCATTGTCGAGAAGGTTCCCTGCGACGGTGACGAGGTCGCGGGCGTCGAGTCGTTCGGGCGGGAGTTCGCCGATGGCGGTGACGGTGAGTTCGATGCCGCGCTCATTGGCCTGAGCGGCCTTGCCGATCATGAGCGCGGTGATAAATGGTTCGTCGAGGGAGGCGACGAAGGAATCCGTCAGCCGCTGCGACTCCTGCTCATCCTTGACCGCGAAGTCGAGTGCCTCCTGCACCCGTCCGAGTTCGATGAGCGTGGAGACCGTGTGCAAACGGTTGGCATGTTCATGAGTCTGGGCACGCAAGGCCTCGGACAGCGTCGTCATCGTCGCCAGCTCGCCGGTGAGCTCCTGGATGTCGGTGCGATCGCGCAGGGTTGCGACCGTTCCGCCTTCATCGCGCCCGCCGCGCGGCTGTCGAGCCTGTTTCTGACTGATGACGAGGACACGATCCGCGGTGAAGTGGATTTCGTCGACGGCGACCCGACCGGTCGAAAGAAGGTCACGGACGGACTCGGGCAGGGCCACCTCGGCGAGTGAGATCGGCGTCGATTCCTCCACCGTGGGCAGGCCGAGCAGGGACGCGGCCTCATCGTTGTAGAGCACGAGCCGTCCGGAATCGTCGGCGAGGATGAGGCCTTCGCGCAGGGAATGCAGGGCCGAATCGTAGAACGCGAACAGTCGGCGCAGCTCCTCGGGACCGTAGCCGAGGGTGACTCGGCGCAGGTAGCGGGCGAGCAGCCAGGAACCGAGTCCGCCGAGAGCGAGAGCGGCGAGGCCGACGAGGATGATCTGCGGCAGGGAAGCCGCCTGCGCCACGGACAGCGTTTCGAGGGTCACGCCCACGGCGACCATGGCGGTGACCTCGCCGTCGGCGTCCTTGATCGGCACGATCGCGCGCACCGACGGTCCGAGCGTGCCCACGTATTCCTCGGTCTCGGTCTGTCCGGCGCGGGCTTTCGCGGTGCTGCCGATGTACTTCTTGCCCAGCTGATCGGGGTCGGGGTGGGTGTAGCGCGTGCCGTCGCGGTCCATGATCGTCACGAAATCCACCTCGGCGAAATCGATGACGGTCAGCGCATAGGGCTGCAGCCGGGCGGAGGGATCGTCCCCGGTCACAGCCTCGGTGACATACGGATCGTGGGCGAGGGTCTCCGCGATGGAGAGGACCCGCTCACCGGTTGCGTCGCGGATGTTGTTCAGCGTCGTCACGTAGCTCGTCACCGACAGGGCGGTGCAGACGAGGACGATGAGGACGAGCTGGACGAGGAAGAGGCGCCTCGCCAGGGTGCCGCCTCGGCGAGCCCGGAAGCGTTCCCGGCCCCGCCGTGGTGGGGCCGGGACGGAGTTCACTTCTTCTTGTCGCGCTTCTTCTTCGCGCTGCCGCCGGAGATGAGGAGGGCCAGGCCGATGGCGGCCAGCCAGGTGTCCTTGGCGACGGCGGTGCCGTCCTCGGACGGACGGATGCCGTCGTCCTTGGTCATCGAATCGATGGAGAAGTAGTTCGCGACGAGGCCGGCGGCGAAGGTCGTCAGCGCGGCACCGGCGATGCGGGTAGGCACGAACGGCAGCAGCAGGGCGGAGCCGACGGCGATCTCGCCGTAGGACAGGAACTTCCCGAACTGGGCGGGGGTCATGTTCTCGACCATGGGCACACCGTTGGCGGCCATCTGCTGGAGGCCGGCGGCGGATTCCTCGTCGAGGCCGAGCTTATTGATACCGGAGTTGAGGATGAAAGCGCCGGGGACTGCGCGCAGAAGTGCGGTGCTGATCTTCACGAATGTGCTCCTTCTTCAGGTGTGTCCATTGGTGTGTCCTTACGCCTCCACATTAGCCGTCAACTGTGTCTGTGAACACTATGAACGCAACCGAGACACCCGTCACACCGACTGGCACAGTTGTCGGGTACATCACCACCGCGGCCAGTCGTCGCGTGCGATCCCCGCCCATCGACGGGTGAGGTCGCAGACATCATTTGGAGGAAATATGGCAATGTCGCCACAGCAGCAAGGCGGTTCCGCGAACGCGGGCAGCGCCACCGCAGCGGCCACCGCTCAGGGCGCCCCGCAGCGGAAGAAGGATCGCACTCACTGGCTCTACATCATGGTCATCGTGGCCGTGTTCGCCGGTGCCGCCATCGGGCTCGTCGCCCCGGAGGCGGGAATCGCACTCGAACCCCTGGGCAAGGCATTCGTCGCGCTCATCAAGATGATCATCGCCCCGGTCATCTTCTGCACCATCGTCCTCGGCGTCGGCTCCGTGGCGAAGGCGGCCACCGTCGGCAAGGTCGGCGGGCTCGCGCTCATCTACTTCCTGATCATGGCGACCTTCGCCCTGGTCATCGGCCTCGTCGTCGGCAACTTCATCCACCCCGGCGACGGACTCCACCTCCAGCCGTATGAAGAGGCCGCCGGTGGCGAAGAAGGCGGAATGGTCGCCTTCCTCATGAGCCTCATCCCCGGTGACATCCCGGTTCTGCCGACCCTCGTGCTCGCACTCCTCGTCGGATTCGCCCTGCAGTCGATGGGCAAGGCCGGCGAGCCGGTCCTCAACGGCATCAAGCACATCCAGGCCGTCGTCTTCAAACTCATGATGATGATCATGTGGGCCGCTCCCATCGGCGCCTTCGGTGCGATCGCTGCGGTCGTCGGCAAGACCGGCTGGGCCGCGATCGGAGCGATGGCGACCCTCATGGGCGCCTTCTACCTCACCTGCGCGCTGTTCATCGTCATCGTCCTCGGCGGTCTGCTCAAGATCGTCACCGGTCTGAACATCTTCCTGCTGCTGAAGTACCTGGCCCGTGAGTTCCTGCTCATCTTCTCCACCTCGTCGTCCGAGTCGGCCCTGCCGCGCCTCATCGCGAAGATGGAGCACGCCGGTGTGTCGAAGCCGGTCGTCGGCATCACCGTGCCCACCGGCTACTCGTTCAACCTCGACGGCACCGCCATCTACCTGACCATGGCGTCGCTGTTCGTGTCCTCGGCCATGGGCATGCCGATGTCGATCCCCGAGCAGATCTCGCTGCTCGTGTTCATGATCATCGCGTCCAAGGGCGCCGCTGGAGTCACCGGTGCGGGCCTGGCCACCCTAGCCGCCGGTCTGCAGTCGCACCGCCCCGAGCTGCTCGACGGCATGGGCGTCATCGTCGGCATCGACAAGTTCATGTCCGAGTGCCGTGCCCTGACGAACTTCACCGGCAACGCCGTGGCCACTCTGCTCATCGGCAAGTGGACCGGCGAGATCGACATGGACCAGGCCCGCGCCACCCTGTCCGGTCAGAACCCGTTCGACGAGCTCTCGCTCGAGCCCGACGTCCACGGTGCATCGACAAATGCCCCCGAGGCTGAGGCGGTCCTGCCCGAACCGCAGACCACCGTGGCCGCCGACAACCAGGCAAAGGCCGGCGTCGTGAGCTGACCTCCGGTTGCTCCCACGCCACAAACACCACGGGTGCCGTCGTCCTCATCGTGAGGATGCCGGCACCCGTGGTGTTTCGTCTCCCCTCGCCGAGGCGGCCGTGTACGGCAAACCGTGAACCAACTCGTCTGGATCCTGGACGTGCTGGCAGATCATCGTGCCCTCAGGTACGTGCTCGCTAACCACGGACTGACACCGGATGAGGCCGCCCACCTGGCTGTAGTGCCTGCCTAGCCTGCGTAGTCCAGACCATGCGTGTTTGGCAGCAATCGAACTCTGGAATTACACTTCGTTATGGCGTAACATTGTGTACATGAGCACTGCCGAGTTTGATCGTTTACCTCGTCTGCGGTCAGCCTTAGACCGCCAGGGCAATCCCATGAGCGTTGCCGCATTCCTGGACGTCTTGAAGCAAGTGGCAGCCCCCGGGTCAGAGGCCCTGACCGCCGGTGAGCGCGACTACCTGCTCGAGAACACAGACCTCACTGAGAAAGATCTGTCTTCGGAGGGACTTGCGGCGGCACGTCTGCGGATCGCGGAGGATCGAGCGCTTGCTGAGGAAGAGGCTGTGGAGTCTTCCCTCACGACGAAGCAAGTGGCTGAACTTCTTGGCAAGCACGCGCCTGCTATTCGTCGTTACAAGGGAAGTGGCGAGCTGTATGCCCTGCCGACCGCCGCGGGCCGCGACACGCTATACCCGGCGTGGCAGTTCGTGGATGGCAAGAAAACTCCGGGGCTGAGTGAGATCATCCCGCTGTTTCCGCAGTACACGCACCCGCTGGAAGTCCAGCAGTTCATGACTGAGCCGCACGAAGAGCTGGGTGAGCGATCGCCCGTGCAGTGGTTGAATGCCGGCGGCGATACCCAGGCAGTAGCTGATCTGGTTGAAGAACTGAGCTACGAGTGAGCTCGGTTCATCCGAAGAACCCGAAGGCACCGCGCGATCCACTTACATTGCCGCCAGACTCCATTTACGAGTGGGATAAGCCGCTATGGCGCATCCACACCCTAGACGGGCGGCACCCGTCGGCGTGGAATGAGCTGCGTTGGAATGGTCCGATCCGTTCAATGCGGTGGGACCCACAGCGGGGTCCGCTCAGTGCCCGTTCAGATGTTGGTGTGACGTACGTGTCGCCGGACTATGTCACCTGTTTTGCCGAGGTGTTTCAGGCCAAGAGGATGATCACTTTGACATCGGATCGGGCGTTGACCAGTTGGCGGCCGTCGCGTCCACTTCAGCTGTTGAATCTGCTGGGCGGGTCCGGCACTGGAGACTGGGCTGTGCAACAAGGTGCTTCGGCGTCTCTTCCGCAGGCCCCGAAAAGCACCTGCCGGTCGTGGGCTGCGTCAATCTTTGAGCAGCTGGGGGATAAGATCGACGGGCTGCTGGTCCCATCGACGGTTGTAGGGGATGAGTCCTTAGTTCTGTTCAATCGGGCTGAGACTGCCTTCCCGTCAGCGCCGTCGTTCTCCCGCACCCTTGAGCATGACTCCGTAGGAGCATTGGCAGTGCAAGTTCAGGCCCGGTTGCACTGGCCAATACGGTAAGCAGCCGAACCGCACGCTACTGATCCGCCGCATGCTCCCGTGCCTGGCTGACTACCGCGGAAGCGATGTCGTTCGGGTGTGATTCGGGGAGCCAGTGAGACGCACCTTCGAGAGAGACAAAGCGAAAGGGCCCTTCGACGTAGCGAGCGCTGAGCTCTGCGGTTGCGCGGGAAAAGGCAATATCCTCGCTGCCCCAGATGAAGCTCGTGGGCACCGTGATGGGAGTGCTCGGCGTCCGATCGCTGCCGTCCATCGCTTGGTAGTACTTGAGCACGGACAGAAAAGCCCCTGGCTCACTGAATCGAGCAACATAGGAGGCTGCGAGGTCGTCGGGGACGGCTCCGCCGTAGAGATCGACCAGTCTCTTCCCGTCATCGCGCAGCAACGTTCGGGCCACTCCTTCCGGGTGGTCTTGGATCGACCGCATATAGCCCATGCGTTCGTACTGGTCGTCGTCCGTCTTCAGCTGTTTGCCCAGTGCTCTGGGATGTGGAGTCGACACGACGGTACAGGTGTGCAGACGCTGCGGGTGGTTCGCGGCAAAAGGCCAAGCGACCAGTCCGCCCCAATCATGACCGACGAGGTGGAATCGTTCGAGCCCCGCCGCGCGGGAGACTTCGTCAAGGTCGGCGACCAGGTGCGCAATTGCGTACTCCCCCACCGATTCCGGGCGCACTCCCGGCGAATATCCTCGTTGGTCATAGGCGAACACCCTCATCCCCTGTGCGAGGAGCAGGCCAGCAGTCCTCTCCCAGCAGGAAGCGTATTCCGGCCACCCGTGCAGAAGGATCGCCTCGCCGAGGTCGGGATCCGGGTGCGTCGGCGTCGCCCGGAAAGCGGCGAACTCCCCTTGGTCGGTGGACACCGTCAGCGCCTCGGCGTCGGCGGTCTCCGTCAGCTCTGCCAAGCGCGCGGCCACCGAGGCGTTGTCGAACGGGGCACCACTGTGGGGCTGAGACGTCGCAGTTGTCATGGATCGGCCTCCTCGCTGATCAAGGTCCCTCGATTATCCGCCCTGTTCAGCGTTCATTGCTGAGCGCCGGGTGACTGGGGACTGCGACGAGAACCGTCGGTGGGAATGCCCAACGCGTTGACCCATAGTTTGGTCGCGGTCTCCACGAGCATTTCGTCGCTGCCCCAGTCCGGTTCCTCGACCGCATATTTGAAGTACGCCATCCGTCCGACCATCGCTGACAGCGCCCGGGCGGACATGAGAGGGTCGAGGCTCGGGTCGACGTACCCTTCGTCCTGGAGCTTTCGGATCCACCGGCAGTTGCGTCTGGAGAAGGCCCGCGCCCGGTCGAGGCGCAGGCGACGGAAGTTCGCGTCGATCGCGGCAACCTGTTCGAGCAGGAGCATCAGCTTCGCGTTGCGCTTATACGACTCGATGTAGGCACGGTGTCCGGCTCGCAGCTGCTCGATGACGGTACGCACTTCGTCGCTGCTGTGCGGCGGGCCCGGGTGGAGCATGTCCTCCTGAGCGTCATTGAGCACAGCAGCGAAAGCCTGCTCCTTGCTGTCGAAATAGGTGTAGAACGTGCCCGTGGAGCACTTGGCCTCTTTGGTGATGTCGGTCAGCCGAGAATCGATGAAGCCATCACGTTCGAACACGACTCGGGCGGCGGCGACCAGAGCCGCCCGAGTGCGGGTTCCCCTCGTGGTCGTCGGGGGATCGCGCAGGAGCGCGGTATCCACGAGCGTGGGGAGATCCTCAGCTGAGCCTTCGTTCGTCGACATGACAGCCAATCCTACAATCCATTTCTTCGGCGCGAACTCGGTGAGTGTGCCTCATGATGTCAGCCCGCTCTCCCGCGCAACAGCCCATCCCCGATCGATGATCGCCTGAACGTCGCCGGCCGCGGGTACGCCGTGGGCAGCGGCGTTCGCGGGGTTATCCGCGACGCGACGACGGACGCCTTCGGCGATGATCGCGATCTTCCACAGCCCCAGCGTGTGCCAGAAGCCGAGCGTTCGCCTGCTGCGACCCGAGACAGCCAGGTATTCGGCAGCGATCTCGGCGCGGGTCGGGTATCCGTCCACTGCGGTCGGGGCGCCAACAGGCACCTCGCCGGCCTGAGTCCAGTACGCCAAGGAGCTGCCCACATCGGCCAGCGGGTCACCCAGAGTCGCCAGTTCCCAATCGAGAACCGCTCGGATGTCACCGGTGGCACTGTCGATGATGACATTGCGGATGTGGAAGTCACCATGGACCAGGGTGATCTCATCGGGCTCGGGCAGGTGCTCGGTCAGCACCGAGGTGAGAGCGTCGAGATCGGGGCGGTCCTGGGTCCGGCTCTCCTCGAGTTGGCGGCTCCACCTCTTCAGCTGCCTCGGCGCGTAGGGTTTCCGAGACGCCAGGTCGCCCAAGCCGACAGCGTCGATGTCGACGGCGTGGATCTTCGCCAGGGTCCGAGCCAGTTCGAGACCGAGACGTCTGCGTACTTCGGGGGCGAGCTTGCGCGCGGCCTCCTCATCGTCGATGACGGCTCCCTCGACATGTTCCATGATGACGACGGGGACATCGGCGACCGCGGGATCCTCACAGACTCCGACGGTG
Organism: Brevibacterium epidermidis NBRC 14811; assembly: GCF_001570805.1. Classification (GTDB taxonomy): domain Bacteria; phylum Actinomycetota; class Actinomycetes; order Actinomycetales; family Brevibacteriaceae; genus Brevibacterium; species Brevibacterium epidermidis. The sequence continues at coordinate 100,266 of NZ_BCSJ01000001.1, forward strand.
GCAGGCACCGGCACTCCGGTCGACTGCAGTGCGGAGATGATCCGAAACTCGCGGGCCACGTCATGGGCCGAGGCGAGGAGATGTCCCAGCGGGGGCCGACGGGCGATCCAGGACCGGCCCGCCTCGTCGTCGATACGGTAGGTGAGATTCGACTGCCCCTGACCCACACGGGCACCGCGGAGCGAACCGGTCACCGGTTCGCCCGCGTCCCGCATCCAGCCGGCCAGGCTCGGCAGATCGAGTTCGACGCTCATCGAGACTCCCGTGCGTTCTTCCTGCGCCGCAGTTCACGCCGCGCGATCGAACGTTTGTGGACTTCGTCGGGGCCATCGGCCAAACGCAGGGTGCGCTGATGGGCGTAGAAGCTGGCCAACGGAAAATCGTCGGTGACTCCGCCGCCACCGTGGACCTGGATCGCCCGGTCGATGATCTTAAGCGCCATGTTCGGGGCCTTGACCTTGATGGCCGCGATCTCCGTGGCCGCTTCCTTGTTGCCCACTGTGTCCATCATCCACGCAGCCTTGAGCACGAGGAGACGGGTGGCTTCGATCTCGACGCGTGCCTCGGCGATCCAGTCCTGGATGTTCGCCCGCTCCGCCAGCGGCTGACCGAAGGTCACCCGCTCCTGAGCACGGTCGATGAGCAGGTCGAGGGCCCGTTCGGCCATCCCGATCGACCGCATGCAGTGGTGGATGCGGCCCGGTCCCAGCCGTGCCTGGCTGATGGCGAAGCCATCGCCCTCACCGGACAGCAGCGCGGTCTTCGGCACTCGCACATCCTCGAACACCACCTCGGCGTGACCTTCCCGGTCGAGGTAGCCGAACACCGGAAGTCCCCGGACCACGGTGATGCCGGGAGTGTCCTTGGGCACGACGAGCATCGACTGCTGCCGGTGGGTCTCCGCGTTCGGGTCGGTCTTGCCCATGACGATGAAGACCCGACAGTTGGCGTGCAGAGCGTTCGAGGCGAACCATTTCCGCCCGTTGAGCACGTAGTCGTCCCCGTCGGAAACGATGCTCATCTCGATGTTCGTCGCATCGGAGCTCGCCACCGCCGGTTCCGTCATGCAGAACGCCGAGGCGATCTCACCGTCCAGCAGCGGCTTGAGCCACTTCTCCTTGTGTTCGTCGGTTCCGAAGAGCGCAAGCACTTCCATGTTCCCGGTATCGGGGGCGTTGCAGTTGATGGCCTCGGGGGCGATCTCTGCGCTGCGTCCCGTGATCTCGGCGAGGTGGGCGTACTGGAGGTTCGTCAGTCCTGCACCCCATTCGTCGTACGGCAGGAACAGGTTCCACAGTCCCTGGGACCGGGCCTCACGTTTGAGGTCTTCGAGGACGGGCGGGTGGAAGTTCGGGTCCCCGGCCTCGGCCCGCTGCCGGTGGTAGACCGGCTCAGCCGGGTAGACGAAGTCGTCCATGAAGGCGTTGAGTCTGGCCTGATAGTCACGAGTCTTCTCATCTGGTGCGAAGTCCATTGTTCCTGCTTTCTCGGATGATTCCTGGCGTATGTGTGGTTTCAGCCCTGGTGGTCGTTCGTATCGGCTCTGCCGGCCTCTCCCCTGACTTCGAGGACGACCTTGCCGCGCACAGATCGGGAGTCGATGAGTTCGAGAGCCTCCGGTGCCCTCTCCAGTGGGAGCACGGTGTGGATGGCCGGATCGAGTGCTCCTGAACTCAGATGTGGCCACAGCGTCTCCCACTGGGTGACGACCATATCGGGGCGTCCGGCCAGGGCCGCGCCCCAGCCCACTCCGGCCACGGAGATGTTGCCCAGCAGCAGACGATTGACCTTGACCTCGGGAATGGATCCTGCGGTGAATCCGAGGACCAGGAGTGTGCCGAAGGTCTTCAATGTGCGCAGCGAATCCGTGAACCGCTCACCGCCGACCGGGTCGGCGACGAGGTCGACTCCGTCGGGGAACAGGTCCTTGACCGCGTCCTTGAACCCGTCGGCGAAGACCACATGCGAAGCGCCGAGGCTGCGGACTGTCTCAGCCTTCTCCTCGGTCGAGACCACGGCCACGACCTCTGCCCCAAAGGCGCCGGCGACCTGGACGAGAGCGCTGCCGAGTCCGCCTGCAGCACCGTGGATGAGGACCGTCTGGCCCGGTTCGAGTCTGCCGCGCACGCGCAGAGCGAAGTCCGCGGTCAACAGGTTCATCGGCATTCCTGCTCCGGCGCTCAGCGAGACAGCGTCCGGAAGCGGGAGGACGCTGGCGGCCGGGACGAGGATGGACTCCGCGTAGGCACCTATGTTCGCCACCCCGACGACACGGTCGCCGACGCTGAGCCCGGTGACGCCTTCGCCCAGCTCACGCACGAAGCCGGAGACTTCCGAGCCCACGGTGTAGGGCAGCTCCGGTCGCATCTGGTATTGACCGCGGGATTGCAGAAGCTCGGGGAAGGTCACGCCGGCATAGGCGACGTCGATGAGGACCTCGCCGGGTCCCGGCGAGGGGGTCTCGATGTCGCGCAGTTCGAGGGAGCCGGGGCCGTTGGTGGCGCTCAGCTGCATTGCTCTCATGATGGTCGGGTGTCCTTTCGTCGGGGTTCGCGAACGTTTGTGACGAGTTCGCGCACGTATGGAATGTGCTCGCCCATCAACGTGATGGGCTCCGTGCGGATGAGCGGGAGCGTGTCTGAGCGGCGGGGCGCTCAGAGACGAGACGAGGCGACGACACCGCCGTCGACGGCGATCGTCTCTCCCACGACGTAGTCGCCGGCGCGGGAGGCGAGGTAGGCCGCGACTCCGGCCATGTCCTCACTGGTGCCGATTCGTCCTGCCGGGATCTTCGTCTTCACCTCGTCGCCGTGGTCGCGAGCGTTCTTGTTCATCTTCGTGCCGAAGGCCCCGGGAGCGATGCCGCTGACGATCACTCCGTCCGGGGCCAGCCGGGAGGCCAAGCGTTTGGTCAGGTGGATCACCCCGGCCTTGGACGCGTGGTAGCTGTAGGTCTCAAGCGGATTGGGTCGGATGCCGTCGATGGAGGCGACGTTGATGACCTTGGCGAGGTGGCTCCCCGAGGCCGCGGCGGCCCGCAGGTCGGGCGCGAGTGCCTGTGTGAGGAAGAACATCGCCTTGAGGTTGAGGTCCATGACCTTGTCCCACCCGTCCTCCGGGAACTCGTCGAACGGCGCACCCCAGGCGGCACCGGCGTTGTTGACGAGGATGTCCAGACTCGTCTCGTGCTCACGGAGCCGGGCCACCACCGAGGCGAGTCCCTCTTTCGTCGAAATGTCTCCGGGCAGGGACACGCAGGTCCCCTGTTCGGACAGTTCGGCGGCGGTCGCGTCACAGGCCTCGGCCTTGCGGGCGGTGATGTAGACGCGCACGCCCGACTGCACGAATCCCTCGGCGATCATCCGGCCGATTCCGCGCGAGCCGCCGGTGATCAGCGCACTGCGCCCTTTCAGCGAAAACAGTGTCGACATGTCCATGGAAACTCCCTTATTCGGTATGACTGTACGGTCTGTCCGGCATAGAAGAGCCGGATGTCAGTGGCTCAGATGTCTGCGTCGTGTTCGGTGAAGTAGCCGATCGATTCGGCGACGCAGATCGGCTTCTCGATCCCCTCGGCTTCGAAGATCTGAGTGGTGGTCACCTGTGCGGACCCGGTGCCGCGCGCATCGACGGCTGAGACCGTCGCCCGCATGCGCACCTTTGAACCCACTGGTCGAGGCTGCGGGAATCGCACCTTGCCGTAGCCGTAGTTGAGACTGTGCGCGAATCCGTCGAACGCCATGAGCTCCTCCATGAACCCCGGCCCCAGCGACAGGGTGAACAGTCCATGACCGATCGTGCCGCCGAAGGGACCAGCGGCAGCACGTTCCTCATCGACGTGGATCCACTGGTGGTCGTTCGTCAGGTCGGCGAATGAGTTGATGTCGTCCTGGATCAGCGTGTGCCAGCTGGTCGGACCGAGTTCCTCACCGACGAGCGATTCAAGGTCGGCGATGGTCGTGGGCCTGATGGGAGTCGTCATTGTCTGCCTTTCGGTGGGTGCGACGGTTCACGCGCGGTCCGTGAAACCCGAATCATCATCGTATTTGAAATTGAGTTCAGATTCATTAGTCTGAGACTAGCAGTGTGTGCTGGGTCACTTCAAGGCGGAACAGAAACAAGCCTCACGGCAGGGACGTCTACGCAAAGGAGCGGCACCCATGGCAGAAGTCCAGACCGTCACCGGCACCATCGACAGCAGCGAACTCGGCCGAACCCTCGTCCACGAGCACATCTTCGTCCTCAGCGAGGAGATGCGGCAGAACTATGACACGGCCTGGGACGACGAGGAGAAGATCGCCGATGCCGTCGCCAAGCTCAATGACCTCAAAGCCGCGGGGATCGATACGATCTTCGACCCGACGGTCGTGGGTCTCGGTCGCTACATCCCCCGGGTCCAGAGGGTGGCCGAGCAGACCGAGCTCAACATCGTCGCAGCCACCGGCCTCTACACATTCACCGACCTCCCCCACCAGTTCGAGGGGCGGGCTGGCGCTGCTGCTCAGCGAGTCCGCCGGGCCCAAGCACCGAGCATTCTCGGGCTCGTTCATGCAGGTCGGCGTTCCCACTGGAGCCCTGCTCGGCAATCTGGCCTTCGTCATCGTCTCGTCCGCGGTCGATGAGGCGGCCTTCGTATCGTGGGGCTGGCGGATCCCGTTCTGGGCCACGGCGCTGCTGGTGCCGATCGTCATGTACATCCAGCTCAGAGTCGAGGACTCCCCCGAGTTCAGACAGCTCGAGAACGAGGTGTCTGCAGCCAAGCCGAAGGTCGTGCAGGCACCGCTGTGGCAGGCCATCAGATCGCACTGGAAGACGATACTGCTGGCCGCGGGCACACTGTCGGGAACGAACTGCGTCTTCTACATCACGATCGCCGGAGCCCTGTCCTACGGCACAAGCTACCTGGGTATGGACTACGGGCAGATGCTCATCGCCGCCATGCTCTCCTGCGTGTTCGGCATCGCCACCATCCTCATCGGCGGCAGGCTCGCCGACCTGATCGGTCGCCGTCCGGTCATCATCATCGGTGGCGTCGGCCTGCTGGCGTGGGCGTTCCCCTATTTCGCCCTGATCAATACGACGGACATCGTCCTCTTCGCGGTCTCGATCAGCGTGGCCAGCGTGTTCCAGTCACTCATCTACGCCCCGATCGCCGCGTACTTCGGCGAATTGTTCGCCCCGCAGATCCGCTTCTCCGCGGTCTCTCTGGCCTATCAGCTCAGCGCGATCGTCGTGTCGGGCTCGACGCCCATCGTCATGACGTGGCTGATCGCGAAGATGGACGGATCAACGCTGGGGATCACGCTGTTCGTGTGTGCGATGGCCCTGATCACCGTCGTGTCAACGCTGGCACTGAAGGAGACGAGCCCGAAGTCCGTCAGGCAGTCTCCGACGGCCGTACCAGGTGAGCATCTTCGCGCGGAGGCCGTCGAGGTCCAGCCGGCATAGTCGGCCCAGTCCGCGTAGTCGGCTCAGCTCGCAGCGCCGCTGCCACGCAGCTTTGCCTGGTAGCGGCGCATCCCGCGGATCCACCGGTCGTAGTCGGAGCCTTTCATCCGGTACATGTCGAGGACTTCGGGGTGGGGCAGGATGAGGAAGGTCTCGGCTTCGACGGCGGCCATGACGGCCTTGGCGACGTCCGCCGGCTCGAGAACGGTGCCGGCCTCGGATACGGCACGTTGGGCGGCGAGTTCCTCTGCGGTCAAGGAACTGGGGTCTTCTCCCCATAGGATCTTGGTGTTCACCCCCATCGGGGCGAGCACGGATACGCCCACTCCCTCGTCGCCGTAGGTCACCGACAGCCATTCGGCGAAGGCGAGCGCGGCGTGCTTGGTCACCGAGTACCCGGCCTGGCCGATCTGCGTGAGCAGTCCCGCCGCCGAGGCGGTGGCCACGAAATATCCTTCCCCGCGGGTCTGCCACCGGGGTACGAGCCGTTCGGCGGCGCGGATGTGAGCCCGCAGGTTGACGTCGAGGATGCGGTCCCAGTCGTGTTCGCCGCCGATTCCGGGGGCTCCGGCAATCCCGGCATTGGCGAAGTAGAGATCGATGTCGCCGAGTTCGCGGCCCGCAGCGGCCAGCAGATCGTCCACCCCGGCCGCCGTGGAGACGTCCCCGGTCCAGTGCGGCTGGCCCAGTTGTGCCGCGGTGTCCGTGACCGCCTCGGCGAGGTCGGCAAGCAGCACCCGGGCCCCACGCTCATGCAGGGCCCTGGCCAGTGCCGCCCCGATTCCTGATGCGGCCCCGGTGACGACGGCAGTGCGTCCCTCGATCTCCATAGTCCTCTTCCTCTCCGGCGCACCCCGTTGTGTCCGAAACGCGGCCGACCTATAGTTGAACCTGTACTCAGTTTCAAGTATTTCAGCATCCGCGTGGTGCTGTCGAGCCCCACGCGGGCCCGTCCTCGTCGTGATCCGAAGGAGTTTCATGGCCGCGAAGTCGCGCACATCGATCATCGATCTGCTCACCCCTTGGGCGGAGAAGGACCCGGAGTCTGTCGCAGCGGCCACGCCGCCGGGACCAGATCGGGTGACGCTGTCGAAGGTGCGCCTCCTCGGCGAAATCGGTGCCGCCCGTGACCGCTACCTCACTGCGGATGTCCGCCCCGGCGATCGGATCGTGCTCATTGCGCCCAGCTGTCCGGAGTTCCTCATCGAGTTCTTCGGTGCGCACGCTGCCGGGCTGGTGGTCGTCGCCGTCAATCCGCTCTCGACGGTCAGGGAGCTCGACTACATCCTCACCGATTCCGAAGCCCGCGTACTCGTGGCTCATCCAGCCTCGGCCGAGGCGGGGAAGGCTGCGGCCGCACAGCATGACGTCGAGTTCCGCACCCTGCCCGTCGTCGGCGATGAGGGCCCCCGCGCCGAGGTGGGTGCTGAGTCCGATGTCACCGTCGATCGTGCCGATTTCGCGTGGGACGACGTCGCCGCACTCCTCTACACGTCGGGCACGACGGGCAAGCCGAAGGGGACGATGCTGACCTTGGGAAATTTCATCTCGGCGACCGATATCGTCCGGGAGATGATCGAAGCCACGCCCGCCGACCGGTCCGCGACCGGCCTGCCGCTCTTCCACGTGTTCGGTCTGGCGGCCGTCACCCTGCCGGCGATGAGTGCCGGTGCGCCGGTGACCCTTTTCCCCCGCTGGGATCCGCAGATCTTCATCGATTCGCTCGCCGAGGATGAGACGACCATCGTCTCCGGCGTACCGACGATGTGGATGTCGGTGCTGGCGAAGGCGCCCGAGGGCGAAGCACCGGACCTGCGCATCATCAGCTCGGGTGGCGCCTCGATCGCCGCCGAGGTGGTCCGTCGGGTCGAAGATCGCTTCACGGCGCCGCTGGCGGAGGGCTACGGGCTCACGGAGACGTCCGGACTGGGCACATTCAATCCGCTGCACGGGACGCGGAAGCCCACGAGCGTCGGCCCGGCGGTGCCCGGATTCGAGGTCAAGACCGTCGACCCCGCCAGCGGCGAAGAGCTGCCTGCCGGCGAGGTGGGTGAGGTGCTGCTGCGTGGGCCCGCAGTCATGGCCGGCTACTGGAAGAAACCCGAAGCCACCGCCGAGGTCCTCGATGCCGAGGGCTGGTTCCGCACGGGCGACCTCGGCCGGGTGGATGAGGACGGGTATCTCTTCATCGTCGACCGCATCAAGGACCTCATCATCCATGGCGGATACAACGTCTACCCGCGCGAGGTCGAGGAGGTCATCTATGAGATCCCAGAGGTCGATCAGGTCAGCGTCGTGGGCACTCCGGATGAGAAGTATGGTCAGCAGGTGACCGCTGTCATCGCCCGCACTCCAGGTTCCGACCTCGGCGCAGATGAGGTCGAGCGGTTCTGTCGGGAGAATCTCGCCGCCTATAAGATCCCGCGGATCATCGAGTTCCTCGACGAACTTCCCAAAGGACCCAGCGGCAAGATCCTCAAACGCGAGATCGCGCGCATGTTCACCCCGAGCACCGAGGCACGCTGAGACAGGCGGGCATCATCGTCGGCAGGCGGTTGCGGGCGGAACGGTTCGCATTCGAACGCCGGCAAGGCCGATGGAAGAATCACAGCAACTTCCCCCTATAGCCCGAAATGCCGCCATCAGATCAGCGCGGCTTCTCACCCGTCTTCATCATCAACCTCTACAACGATGGATTGATCGGCAACATCGCCCACATCCGCCTCGCGGATTGCTCCCCAGCGAGGCTCAGCCCCTTCGTAACCGTCGTCGATATGCGTTGCGGCGTCGACGAGCTGTTCGTTCCAATCCGGCCCGGGCACTTCAACGCCGGGGCGGACACTGTCTGCCATCATTGCATCCTCCTCAATTCGTACCGAAGCGAGGTGTTCTCATCCTGGAGATCGAGAATGATTCCGATGCTAGCGAGATTCGCGCCAACGTCAACCAGTTCGCGCACACGCCGCAGACGAGCAATATCCGCGCGACTGAACCGTCGCGTCCCACCTTCACTCCGAGCAGGAGTCACCAGCCCACGAGCCTCGTATTGCCGCAACGACCGCACACCAACACCGGTCAACTCCGCAACATGCGAAATCGAGAACAAGCGCCCACCAGACGCCGCACTCGTCATCTCCTCATCTCCCAAAATTCTTCCTAACTGAGTATTGACATTCGCATTCGGATCGACTACATAATATGTCCATCAGATGATGTAGATCATATCATCTGCACGAATCCGCCATCTAGCAAAGGAGGTTTCACCAATGATCATGATGCGCACTGACCCATTCCGAGAAGTCGAACGCCTGAGCAGAGAAATCTTCGGAGCCACCGGCACAACGGCCCGACCGGTGATGATGCCCATGGACGCCTGGCGCGACGGCGATACTTTCCGCGTCGAACTCGACCTGCCAGGAATTGATCCTGACAACATCGACCTCGACGTGGAGAACAACGTCGTCACCGTCAAAGCTGAACGGCCCGCCCCCGACCACGGGGAGTCTTCGGTCGCGGCAGAGCGGCCCCGCGGGACCTTCAGCCGTCAGCTCGTCCTCGGCGACAACCTCGACACCAGCAACATCACGGCGAACTACGACGCCGGTGTGCTCACACTCAGCATCCCGGTCGCGGAATCAGCGAAACCCCGCAAGATCGCTATCAACTCAGGCTCTGCTGAACCGGCAGCCATCAGCGCCTGACCACAACTGGTGGTGTGTTGCCATGCAGACGTGTGCACCAGACGTCCAGCTGGGTATCGATGCTGCGTTCTGGGCGATCGTTTTCAGCGACCGCGAACTGCGGGACCTCGACACAAGTCACCACACAGGTGATGGACCGCAGGCCGTGAGTCACTGCAGGTGCCGGGTCGTCAGGCACTCCGAATCGTGGCAGCTGTTCCGGTCGCCCGGCCTCTCAGCAGCCCAGGTTATCGCCCACCGAATCCTCGCTTGTCAGCGTTCTCCTCCCCGGCTCAAAGGCGCTGACTTCATCGTTGAAAGGAGGTGAGACGTTTCCGCACCCAGGTTGAGCTATGCAGCCGTGTGGTCGCGTCCGCAAGTCTTTCTACCAGTGTGCTCGACGCAAGATGCGCGGCAGTGACGTCACAATGACGATGAAATGATGCGGGCCCGTCCACGGCTTCCCCTTCTGGCCCCGGGGCATCCCCGGGGCCAGACCATGTTCGGTTGAGATGAGAGATGAGGAGACCGTGTTGGTTAGCTTCTTGGAGAAACTGTTGATTGTCTGGCCCAGGCATGCTCGAGCACTGATTGGCAAAGCGATATCATCCCGCTATCGATCCTCGGCCGGCCAGCGGCCTGTGTCGCTTGACCGCCTCAGGACTCCTTAAGCAACGCCTTGACCAGTTCGCGGGGAGTATTTTCGTCGACGTCTATGCCGACAGTGTCGCGGAGGTACGCCCGGACGCGTTCGACGCTCTCATCGCTTCCGAGTCTGCTTCGTTGCCATCGTGCACCATCGACGAATGCTTCCCGTTTGTGCTCGCGCAACGCCGAAAGCGAATAGGAGTGTCCCAGGACATCAAACTCGGGATCGGGATGAACCTGTTTCGCGGTCTCTATCGCTGTCTGTTCCCAACGCAACTTCTCATCACCTAGCTTCGGTCCAACGGTGTCGTGATTGATGTCAGTGTTATATACCGAAAAGGCTCTCGGCTCCAATGCCTGTGCGTCGGCAATGCCAGTTGATGAGCATCCCGTCGCAGAGCCGTCAGCCTGGTGAGCGTCTGTGATCGAAGTCCGTCCGCCCCGAGCCGGGCGGACGAGACGGCCGGTCGGGTCGCTGGAGGTGATCATGGCGCCCTCCATCCTTGGAAGTAGCTGGAGGTTGGGCTGGATCAGAGCGGGCTGCCTGCCTGACGTGGTCACGACTGCGCTAGCCTGTGAACAGGCCGACGGCTGAAGCCGATGCCCAAGCAACACCACCCGCAGCATCGTCTAAGAGAGGTCCCGAAATGAATGCCAATCATGTCGGCATTGTGTGGAATCCGTCCAAGACCGAGAAGGCAGACCTTGAGGCCGCGCTCCCGACACAAACTGGCGTCGATATCACGTGGCACGAAACTGAGGAAGACGATCCCGGCAAATCAGCGACGCAGGCCGCGCTCGATGCCGGTGCTGAAGTGATCATCGCGGCAGGAGGGGACGGGACAGTCCGTGCGATCGCTGGTCACCTCGCGGAGATCGGCTCCTCTGCCGAGCTCGGCATCGTTCCGCTGGGGACCGGGAACCTCCTAGCCCGCAATCTCGACGTTCCGCTCAACAGCTTGGGCGAGGCAATGGATCGCGCCTTCAACGGCACAGCACGCGAAATCGACATGGGCTGGGTGGAGGTCACCCTTCCCCAGGGCATGAATCGTGAGCCTTTCGTCGTCATGGCCGGGTTCGGAATAGATGCCCACATGATCACAGAGACCAACGATGACCTTAAGGACAAGGCAGGATGGCTGGCCTATGTTGAGTCGCTTGGGCGTGCCGTCTCTGCCAGCGATGTCATGGAGATCAACCTGTCACGCGGAGGTGAACCGATCGGGCACGAGTCGGCGCATACGCTCATCGTCGGCAATTGCGGCACGTTGCAGGGTGGTATCACTCTCCTTCCCGATGCCGATCCCACCGATGGTGAACTGGATGTCCTTATCCTCAAGGCAGAGGGTGTCGCCGGTTGGCTCGACACGATGAAGAACATGGTGTGGGATAACGGTCTGCGGAAGATGATGGCGAAGGACGAGTCTGCGCAGAGCAGTGAGAGCGCGATACATCAGCGGATTTCTTCATTGACGATTGAGCTTGAGCAGCCGCGCATCGTCGAAGTTGACGGTGACGAAGTCGGTGAAACTAACCGGATCGATGTGACGATCAAGCCCGCGGCGCTGCGAGTGCGCTAGTCCGGCAGAGACTACAGGGCACCGCGTTGGACCTCGTCCGGGCGAGTTTGAGCAAGGAGGGCTTCGAACTCACCCACTCGATGATGCTCATCAACGGATTCCTCGGCGAGGTCGTGGGTCTGGAGAACGTCCTCGGGGAGTTCTCATACAACTTCGCCGTCTACGGCACTCCCGATGTCAGGGCCCCCTGGGGATGGCAGCTCTATGGACATCATTGCGCCGTCAACTGCCTCGTCGTCGAGGGACGGATGACGATAGCCCCGGTGTTTCACGGCGCTGAGCCAAACGAAATCGACGCGGGGCCGCACGCGGGCCTGCGATCCTTCGACGATCGCGTCGACGCCGGCACCGACCTCATCGCGTGCATGAGCGAGAATCAGCGCGCCGAGGCGGTCATCTACGACGAGATCGTCGATCCTGCGATGCCCGAAGGGCGAATCCATCCCGGCGATGAGCGCCATCTGGCCGGGGCGTTCCAAGACAACCGGGTCATCCCCTACGAGGGGGTACAGGTGGCCACGCTGGATGCTCGGGCACAGGAAGCGGTCGTCGACCTCGTCGCGACCTTCCTCAACATCCTGCCCGAGGGGCCGCGTCGCGCGAAGGTGCGCGAAGTCAGGGAACATCTGAACGAGTCGTATTTCAGTTGGATCGGTGGGACCGAGCCGGGAGATGTGTTCTACTACCGGTTCCAGTCGCCGGTGATCCTTATCGAACTCGACCACCACTGCGGAGTGTTTCTCGACTACGACGTCCCCCAGCGTTTCCATGTGCATACGCTCATGCGCGTGCCCAACGGCAATGACTACGGCCGTGCCTGGGTCCGCCAGTGGCAGCGTCGAACTGACGGTCGAGTCGAAAGCGACACCCGATGAGCACAATCTGAGGGTGTAGTCGGGATCGTAAGCTGGCTCCAGGGCCCGGACCGAAAGGAGTATCGCCAACAATGAATACGATGAAGATCGCCGTCGTCGGGGCAGGAATCGCTGGTGTCACCACCGCTTACGGTCTGGCGCGCCGGGGCGCGACGGTCACCCTGATCGACGATGCCGCATCAGGTCAGGCGACAGCTGCCAGCGCCGGGATCATCGCTCCCTGGGTATCTTCGTCGAGCGGTGCCTTCTATGAAGCGTACTCAGCTGGAGGCAACTACTACCCGGAGTTCCTCGCAAGGCTCCATGACCTAGGGATTCCCGAACTGGGATACAGGCGCTCCGGCGCCCTGATGGTCTCGCGAGACGATACAGAACTCGACGCCGTCGAAGACCGGGTAGCCCAGCGCATTGCTGAGTCCGGTTCCGTCGCAGGAACGCTGGAGCGCGTAGACAGCACACAGGTCAACGAACTGTTTCCCGCCCTGTCCACCGAACTGACGGGTTTGTACGTCTCCGGCGGCGGACGGGTCGACGGCCGCGTTCTCCGGAATGCGACGTTGAGTGCCGCAGTCCTTCTAGGGGCCGAGCACTGCGAGGACGCAGTGATCGCGATCAATCCCCTCGGCGACACCGGATGGCGAGTGCAGACGATGCGCGGTCCGATCGACGTTGACTCTGTCGTCGTGGCAGCAGGGGCGAGAACTCCAGAACTGCTGCTTCCCCTCGGTGTGAGCTGCGCAGTGAGCCCGCAGCGTGGACAGATCACCCATCTCAACCTTCGTGGAGTGAACACCTCACAATGGCCAACGGTCCACCCCTTCACACCCAACTACATGACCCCGTTCGATGGAGGCAGGATCGCGGTCGGCGCAACCCGCGAGACCGGGAGCGGCTACGATCCCCGCGTCACCGCAGCGGGACAGATGCAGGTCCTCCGGGACGCGCTGGATTTGGCGCCCGGACTGGCCGATGCCACAGTCATCGAGACCCGAGTGGGCATTCGCCCTATGGGTGACGACAACCTGCCGATCGCCGGAGAAGTGCCGGACAGATCAGGCTTATGGACGATGACGGGCTACGGCGCGGGCGGGCTGACGCTCGGGCCGCTGCTGGGCGATGCCGTCGCCCGCAGCATCCTCGGAAACCCCGCACCGGAGCTGACGGCGTTTCCCTCAGCCACGCCCATGTGAAGGAGTCTTCAGCACGGCCGACTATGGGGCGTGCGCGGAGAAAAGCGGTCCGATCGGCCCACCTCACCCCTTGCGCATCACAAAGACCGTCACCGAGCTCCCAGCCAGGTCCATACGCAGTTTTCCATCGTCTCCCACACCGCCCGTGGCCTGCGGCGAGCTGGAACCAGCCGACGGGCTGAAATCTCCTGACGGCCCCGGCGCCCCAACCCCAGTGAACTGCACATCAGCCGGCAGCGGATTCGCAGGCACCACCTGAGTCGCGTTCTTCACGTCGTTCGACTCTCCGTACACCTGCGACGCCGACGCCACAGTGAATCCTGAAGGCATCGACACCGTCACGGGGTTTCCGCCGACCGATGCCGCATCGTTCGCGTTGATCACCGTGGTTACCAAGGTGCGACCGTCGTTCTTGACCACGGTGTAGGCGCTCATGTTCCCGCCGCCAGACACCGAAGTCTTCGTAAATTCCCCGCCGAGGCTCGGCACCAGCAACCGCAGCCCCAACATATTCGGCCTCACCTGAAACGCGTTCGACCGGTCCCCGTGATCGGCCGGATCGCAGATGAGCGACATCGGCGCTCCCCCATTGCACGCCCCGAGCATCGAGTGCATGGCCATCCGCTCGACCCCGAGCGTCGCCGCATACATCGTGTAATCGGCGGCCCACAATGCCGAGGCGTTCGTCAGCGACGTGTCATTCGTCCCCGGGCAGCTCGTCGGCCCGGTCTCTTCGAGCCACAGCGGCAGACCCGCCGCATCAGCCTTCGATTTCCCGATGCCGAGATTCTTCTTCGCCGCCTTCTTCGCCAAGGGATCGATGAGGTTCGCCGCCTGCGGCCCCCGCCCCGGAACCTGAGCCGAATCGCATTCGTAGAGCTGGTACCAATGCTGCGAGATCGCGGTCTTGTGCTTGACGCCCGATCCGGCGAAGGCATCCATCCACGCCCCGTCGTAGACGTCGGGACCGATGATCGGCGCCTCCTGCCGCTTCGCATGGATGGCTTTCGCATACGCCTCAAGCTGCTTGACGTACTTGTCCTTGTTCCAGCCCTTGCCGCGCACGGCCCCGCTGGGCACATCCTCGACGGTGTACCCGTTCGGTTCGTTGCCGATCGCAAGCCCCACAAGAGAATCGCCGAGGATGTCGACCGCATGCGCTGCCATGTCCGCTCCGCGTTTCGGATCATAGGTCCCCAGAGGAATGCCGATGGTGACCGACGAACCGGTGACGTCGACGAGCTTCTTCAGTCGCTTGAGGTCATCAGGAGTGACGGTCACCTTCTCACCGTGCTTCGGCTTCTCGCCCTTGGACGTCCAGAACGTCCTCCGGTCGAGAGCATTGCCGCCGAACCGCAGCGCCGGCGATCCGAGGGACTTCAACTGCTCGTCGAGGTTGGACTGCGCCGGATCGAGCCGAGGATCGGCAAGGTCGGTGGCTTCGAACGAGATTCCGACATTGTCTGCTGTGATTCCGGCGCCGGTCCGCTCAGCAGTCGCAGTGACAACCGCATCGTCTCCGGAGACCGCGCCCGCAAACGACTGCTCGAATTCAGTCGGGGTCGGACTCGGCTCCGGGGGCTGGCTCGAGGACGACGAATCGTCCGAATCAAACCACGAACACCCCGACAGAACGAGGGCGAGCGCCACCACGCCACCCTGGATACTCCTTCTGAGGTTCACTCCAATAACTCTGCCCTGTCCCCGCGGAATCAACAACTTCCACAGTCCCTTTCGAGACGCCTCCCGTCCAAAACACCCGCCCCACCACGACAGCCATCCCGTCCGAATCCCCACCCGCCGAGGCACCCTCCCGACCGCCATGACATCGTAGTGCTGGAGATCACGCCACCTGAGCCCACCCGAGAAGAGGACCCGCCATGCCCGACAGCATTGCCAGACCCTCCCTCACCCCCATTCGCGGGGCGCTCGGCCTCTCGGTGGCGATGGGCATGGGCCGGTTCTTCTACACCCCGGCACTGCCGCTCATGGTCGCAGCCCTCCACTGGAGCTCGGCGCCCGGCGCGTGGATCGCGACGCTGAACTACGTCGGCTACTTCATCGGCACCCTCGTCATCGCCCAGGGCTGGGTCGAACCCAACCGCTTCGTCTACCGCCTCAGCCTCATCGTCTCCACCGTGGGCCTCGCCGCGGTCGCGCTGACCCCGAACCTCATCTGGCAGGGCGGCATCCGCACCATCGCCGGAATCGCCTCGGGACTCATCTTCGTGTGCGTGACCCAGCGCATTCCCGCGAACTCCCGCAAACCGCGCGACGGCGGCATCTCCTACGGCGGAGTCGGCTTCGGCATCCTCGTCTCCGGAGCCATCGTGTTGGTCGCCGGCAGCTTCGCCGATTGGCGCCAGCTGTGGCTCATCTGCGCGGCCGTGTCCGCGCTCTTCTCCATCATCGCCTGGAAATGGCCGATCCCGGCCCGAATCCCACCGCACACCACCCCCGCCGAGGCGGCCGAACCGACCGAGACCACCACCGACCACTCCCCCGCCGACGCTTCGACCCCGTTCGAGGCCAATCGCCGCCGAGCCATGGCCATCCTCTCCACCGGCTACTTCTTCCAAGGGGGCGGTTACATCATCATCGGCACCTACCTCGTCGTGCTCGCCGGTCCCGTCTTCGGAGCGACCGCAGCCGCCTCGACGTGGCTCATCGCCGGGATCGCGACAGCGGTGTCTCCCCTGACGTGGTCAGCGGTCGCCGCGCGCATCGGCACAGTCAAGGCTCTGACTCTCTGCTACTGCCTGCAGGTCTTCGGCGGGCTGCTCGCGGTTTTCGGCTCCACGCCGATCGTCCTCATCATCGCCGCCGCCCTCTTCGGCTTCACCTTCATCGGAGTGGTCATGATGACGATCGGCGTCGGCACGCAGATGGGCGTCGCGAACGCCTCGGCGAAGCTGACGTCCTGGTACAGCATCGGGCAGATCGTCGGCCCTGCCATCGTCGCAGCGGCTCTGAGCGAGCACATCGCCGCCGCCTTCATCGCCTCGGCGATCGCGTTGGCCATCGCCATGGCGCTGACCTTGGTCGGGGTCCTCGCCGGCAACGTCGACCGGTGATGCGACCCACCGCAGGACGCCGCCACCACCGCAACAACGCGAGCCGAGGTGGCACATACCCAACTGCCCGTGTAAGACTACGTAGGCGATTGTTGATTTAACGATCACCCGATCTGCGAACAAGCACACCGACTACGACAGCCTCCCCTACAGGAGCGCGGAGGAACCGAAGGAGCTATCCCCCATGACAGAAACTCCTGGGATCACAGGTCATTGGGACATCGATCCCTCACATTCTCGACTGGGATTCTCCACACGCCACGCCATGGTGTCGCGTGTGCGCGGAGCGTTCAATGATGCGTCCGGTTCCGCCGACATCGCCGACGACCTCGCCGATTCAAAGGCCGAAGTCATCATCCAGACCGCCAGCGTCGACACCCGCACCGAGAGTCGCGACGAGCACCTGCGTTCGGCGGACTTCTTCGACGTGGAGACTTATCCGGAGATCCGTTTCGTCTCCTCGGCCATCGATGAGGTCGACGAAGGCTCGTACATCGTCACCGGTGAGCTGACGATCCGTGACATGACGAAGACCGTGTCCATCCCGCTCGAGCTCATCGGCGTCGAGACCGATCCCTTCGGCAACCTGCGCGCCGGCCTCGAGGGCTCGCGCCGCATCGACCGTAAGGACTGGGGCGTGACCTGGAATACGAAGCTCGATTCCGGTGGCGTACTCGTCAGCGACAAGATCACGCTCGAGTTCGAGCTCTCCCTGATCAAGAACGTCGCCGAGGCGGCCCCCGCCGATTCGTCCGAAACCGCCGATGAGGACGAGGACGACGAGACTGCCTCTCCCGCGCCGAAGACCCCGGAGGCAGCCCCGACCGCAGAGCCCGCCGACACCGAGTTCCCTCCCCCGCCGCCGGTCAAGCCCGCTGACAAGCCGGCAGAGAAGGCCCCGGAGGCCAAGCAGCCGGATGCTCAGCCGTCCGGAAGCGGCATAGGAAAGCTCTTCGGCCTCCGCTGAGTCCAAAAGAACTCGACCGAGCTGCTCATAGCTGCTCGGTCGAGTCTTTTTATGTGCTGAATGAGCGCACAACCGGCAACGGAGTCACTCGCATTCCAACGACTTGATAACCGTTGCTCTTCGCCCTCTGCTACAGGCATTCACACTCACGAGCAACCGGTTACGATAAGTCGTCTGCTTCGGTCAGAGTCGAATCGGGGTCCCGTGAATCATCGCTCATCTCTGTTGAAGTCTTGGCTGTGGCAAGTGAGTACGAGACGTGCCTTTGCGGCCATTGTCGTGTTCTTTGTCTTCGCAGCTCTTTCGGGTTGCGCGGGTGTCGAGGATCAGCAGCAGTCCGTTGACTCGACCGGGTCTTCCTCAGAACCCATTGAAGAGGTCAACCCCGCAGCTGTCGACGAACCAGCACCCGAAGTAGTGTCTGAAGATCTGACCCCCTACTCGGCGGAGGACGAGCAGCTCATCTACTACGGTGAAGTGCTCGCCTATCGCTACGGAATCGACGTCGAGCCTGATGATTGGCTGTCACTCGCAAAGAAGGAATGCGACTCTTATTCCGAAGCTGGCAGTACTCGCGTCTATGGTCCGGCCTCGGCCGAAAACCTCGCCGACGATCCGCGATCCGGCCTTCTGCTCGAGTCATTCGTCTTTATGGTGGTCGGTTCATACTGGTGCGGCGTCGATGATCTCGGCGAAAGCTTCGAACGGTACGGTTCAGAAGCTCAGCTGATCTCATTGACCTTCTTGGAAACAGTGAATGCCATCGGCCCCAATAACCTGTCAGCTGCGGATTTCTCGGACTACTACGACAACCAGTTGTTCATAACTCGATTTGAGTTTGATACACCGCCGGAGCCTGACACTTCAGACCCGTTCGAGAACGAAGCACCGGCGTACGGCAGTTCTGACCCCGACTATCCATACTCAGGTCCGTATAACGAGCTTGAAGGGAACTCGGGCGGATCGACTCTGTGCAACGATGGCACCGTTTCCAATTCGTCCGGCCAAGGAACCTGCAGTTGGCACGGTGGAGAGCGCTGAAAGCTCCTCCCGCTCTGCGTATCCCGCGGGTGGGATCGGTACGCGTACCGATCCCACCCGCGGCTATTATTGGGACCATTACCGTGTGACCGGACAGAGAAAGTGGGACTGCCATGGCCAAGCTGACGAAGATGGTCTCTGCCATCGGTTCTCTCAAGGACCTCAACGCCGCCCGTGCCGAGTTCGATGACGCATCGAAGACCATTCCCGACGAGGCGGCTTTCCCGCCCGCCGAAATCCGCCCGGTAGCGGACGATTCCCGCACCTTGATGCTTCGGATCACGAATCCCGGAAACCTCGCCGAGGCGGCCCCGCAGTCATCGAGCCAAGGTGACACTTTCGCTGTCATCCACATTCCTGCCGCTGGCGACTTCGCAGCCGTGCTCGTGTTCAACCCATCGACGCAGATCGAGGCGGGCCAGGCGTTCGGCACCATCGCCGACGAGGGCGGATGGCCGGTCGTTGTCGCCATGGCCGAGGAGTTCCTCGGCGTCCGCATCGATCACATCGCACAGTTGGAGTCAGACGCGCTTGGTCAAGTCATTGACGAACTCGGCGGTCTGCAAGTCTACAGCCGCACTGCGTTCAGTGCCGGCGGAACCGACTTCGCCGAGGGGACGAACAACCTCGATGGAGCAACATCGGCGATTTTCACCGCGGCGGATCCGGTCGACGATGCCGGCCAGACGCGAACCCGCAATCAGCGTGCGGTCGTGCGCGCGCTCGTTCAGGGGCTCAAGTCAGGCGGGTTGGTCAAGGAACCGAACAAGGGCGCGGCCGTGCTCGGTCATTTCGCTTCAGGGATTCAGCACAATGCAGAGCTGACCACGAGTGAGCTCGTCAAGATCGCCAACCGCCTCCGCACACTGCAGACGGACGACATCGCAGTGGTCACCGTTCCCACGAACTCACGTCGAGAGGATGACGGCACAGTCATCATCGATTTCGACCCCGAGGCGGTGCCGGCGGTCAAAAACGCATTGACTAGCAACGACATCGCTGACTTCTTCCGCTACCTCGTCTCGTTGGGATATTAAGAGAGTACTTCGATCTATCCGCGCAGAGACTCCCCTGGCAGCGCCGCCGCACTGGTCGTCGCATAACCAAGGTCCAGGGATCCTCGTCGCTCCCAATATTCAGTTGCAGAATCCAATACAGTGATGAAGCAGCGAGAGGCTCTGGACCATGACTCGGTAGTCACCGTGCGCAGTGAACGGACTCCCAGACTGACTCGGTCGCCTGGCCGAAGCCCGTACACGGCCCAGTAGCTGGTGTCAGAGTCGAATCCGATCTTGTGGGCGACAAGAGTGTCCCCATTCACCTCGACCTCAAAGCGCATATAGTCAGTGCCTCTTGAATTGACGTAGTTGCTGCGCAGGCTGAAGGTGAGAACGCTCGAGCTCTCGTCCGACCATGTCATTTCTCGTCTGGCGAATGCTCCGACTCCGAGCTCTTCGGCTGGAATCTTGATTTCGCCCCGCGGGCAGTCGACTGACTGGTTGTTGGATTCCATCGACAGCGGCCCGGTCGACAACGGATGCTCATGCTTGTCGCCGGCTCGTCCAATCCAGGGTGGAGCCGCGGCTGCTTGTGACTTTGCATCGGTGAGCGACTCTCGGAGAGCAATGCTTTGCTTGTAGAGATTGTTCCTATTGTTGATTCCTGGAAAATTGAGTTCGGGCCAGTTGCGGTCAATGAGCTCGGTGAACATGATCCCGGACCGTCGCTCGTCCTCAGGTCCGGCGAGCCCGAGTTCGACGATGGCTCGCATGTTCATTGGCGAGATCGAGTCGAAAGCCGGGTCGGTTTCGTTGTAGATCTCGGCCAGCCATCGCCCCATCCGGATCTCCCAATAGAACATGTCCGAGGCCACAAAGTCGTGCAGCGCATCCGGGTAGCCGAACTGCGACAGTGTCGCATCGAGCTTCGCCTGATAGTCCTTGATCTCTTCTTCACCGAGGTTGACGCTCTTCAGGCGTGAGGACATGAGACCTTTGACCAGGTCGATCGGATCCCTCTGCTTGGTTGATCCGTAGTAAGAACGGATCGTCTCTTGAGTGTTGCCCCTGAAGTGCAGCCCCGTGCTGCTGCCGAAACTCTCGACATAGCGGGCAACGAGCCATCGACCGTGTTCGACAAGAGAGTTCTTGTCAGCAATGGCCTTGTCTTCTTCGGTGAACCTTGCGCCTTCTCCATGCACGATCGGCACGTGGTGGACGTCGGCAAGCGCCAGTACTTGCCGGGAGAGGTCTCGATCCATCTGCATGGCCTGCGCCCAGTTGCCGGTTCCGTTGTTCGTGAAGTAGGTGAATGCGTCGACTCTGTCTTTATGCTCACGCAGCGCGGCGAGAACCACTCTGGAGTCGAGTCCTCCGGACAATGAGACGAAGAACCGGTCCGTGTTCTGGGCGAAGGCGCCCATCTGTCCCAGCCACAGCCGGTTGATCTCCGACGCGCGCTCGTCAAAACTCAAACCGGTGAAACGATTGCGCTCGCGAGGAAAGTAGCGATAGGTGCGTCTCGACTCGAGCTCGAGCACATGGTTCGGAAGCAGGGCACGAATCGTCGGATACGGTGTTTCATCCCAAGCAAACGACAGAGGCAAAGCCGCCCATGATCGTGCTGCATTCAGTGCTTCAGAACCGCGAGACTCCCCACCGATAAGCGAAGCGAGCAGATGCGCATGGGAAGAGAACGCCGGACGATCCACGTCGTAGTAGATCGTGCGCGTGCCGTGCGCATCATGGAAGACACGGTATACACCGTCGACTTCAACGATGATTGCGAACCGTCCGCCCATGTAGTCCAGGGCGTCGAGGAAATGCGCCTGACTCTTAGCCAGTGCCGCGTGGAGCGCTCCGGCGACTACCTGAAGATCAGCAGTTGACTCAGCATCCCGAGCGGCAGGAGGGACGAATGCCGCTGTACCGAGAACCAGCACCGCAGCCGATTCCGACCTTGTGACTGCCGGCGTACGCTCACTGTCGAACCATATGGAAACTTCACCAAAGTTCAGGTGCTGAAACCGTTCCGGGGGGCCTTCCCACCCAGAAGTCTCCAGCGACCGGTGGTAAGCAACGAACCCTCGCGGGTACAAATCGGATACTGATGGCATAGTGAGATTCTAATTTTGTTGAAAGATAGTCGCTTTTAAAATTTCAGGATTCCGAGGGCAAATCTTTAATGTTTACCCAGAATTCCTCTCTGGTTGGCTCTTCAACCGCGACTTGAGCCTTCACAACGTGCTTGCCCAAATTGGCTACGTAGCCAAGAATTCCGCCGTCACCCTGCCACAAGCGGCCAAACAAGCATTCACCGCCCCATCAACTCGATGACTCTGCCATGCGCAGCCAATGAACCAACGGTAGAGAACGCATTGAAATTGCCATCGGTCAGGAGGATCCGGGAAACGGACTTCCCCTGAACTCAAAAGTTAGAGCAAAGGCAGCGCATAAGGAGAGGCACAAGCCCCTTTCGCCTCAGGTTCAACACTTAATATTTTGACTCTGAGGAAATGCCGTGGACTCGTCGGTTGCCCGAGCTTACCGCAATCGAGCTCGGCAAGAACGCCCATCGGCTCCAGGGGCCAGAGACGGACGACATCACAATGACTACCGTAGAGGCGAGCTAGTCTGACGGATTGACAACAAGCCCATCATCGAGTTGCCGACCTTCTTCCAACACATTGTGTCCCATAGCCACCAATTCCCGTTGACCCACAGCAGGAATCCGAGCGCTTGGAACAGCGCCGGATTCGGTGAGCGTGACAGATGCGAAGAAGCGGGCAACGGACCCGAGTCGGGTCAACTAACTATAGATTCGACTTCGTGATCGCGATGTGTCGGGACCACAAGTTCGGTCCACTACGACGAAATACCATGCACAGAGCCACAACGACGGCGAAAACTCCAATAGACACTAGGAAATTCACAGAACCAAATGTTCAACATATGATGGTGCTATCGACGAAAGGAATTGCTACAGCGCAGTGGTGTCTAGCGGCAGTTTGCCGACGACCAGGCCGTGAGTCATGGGTAAGCACGCTTGAATCCGGACCCCGGCACTAACCGGCTCAACGTTCAACAACGGCCTCGGGAGGATTCTAAAAATGACGAGCGAACTTGCTGTTTGGTCTTGGCGCTCCACCAAATCTGAACAATTGAACTTTGGGGACGAAATGGGGCCCGAGATCCTCCTGCGCCTTGGCTATCACGTCAAACGTGCGAGGCTCCAAGATGCGGACATCATCACAGCTGGTTCGGTTTTACAGTCTGCTCTCAAGTATGGCAGAGATGGGCTGGTCGTGTGGGGATCCGGGATGATCAGCGAGAACGAGACAGTTCGAACTCGTGATTTCAACTATGCTGCGGTGCGAGGACGACTAACCGCCGAACAAATAGGACTAGATCCTAGATGCACAATAATGGGCGACCCGGGCATACTCGCTTCCTAACTTTGGCCCAAGCCTCGAACCCGGTATCAGGTCGGCGTCGTCCCGCACTATGTAGATAAACGCCCGTTCAACTGGGCCGACAAAGTAATCGACGTAACCAGACCAGTAGCCGAAGTAATTCACGACATAGCCTCCTGCGCCACGGTCGCTAGTTCATCTTTACATGGCATTATTGTGGCCCAGTCATACGGAATCCCAACGATGCGGCTTAGCCACCCGCGGATCGCAGGCGGAGACCACAAGTTCGCCGACTATCAGAGCGCAATGGGTATGGGAGTTGAGAAGACTCAAGAGGCTTTGATTCAAAGCCTTCCAGCAGCACTTGAAGGATGAAGGTTTACTAAATGGACTTCATTACAGGGCATTGCAGTACAGCGGCATCTAATCTTCTTAAGACCATTAGAGCATAAGAACGCAATTTAGTATGCAAAAGAAATTTAAGCCACCTCCGATGCTTCTTCTCCACATCGCATGGTAAGCGCTTTTTGTATTGCAATAATGTCACTAGTTAATAAACGAATTGCTCTTTTGCACTCTAGATCCTAACCAGCTGGCGGCAACAAGCATGAGCTCTCCCGCTGACACCGAAGCCAACGGCGCTCCTTGCCCCACCCACGCTAGAATTCGGCCAGGACTGCCAAACTCTGGTGACCATCGCGGACAAGACAGTCATGGAAGATTGCGGCGTTAATTTCAGCGTTAACGTATCCCTCGCCCCTTAGCGCACCCGATCACTACACGGATGCCTGATGAGGACGACGCTCTTACACGCAACATCCAAGCTGCGCGGATATGCCAGAGCCTTGTGTTTGTTGCCCACGAGGACGACCTCAGGCAGACGGTTGGTCCCCAAAACGAACACCGCAGTGAGAGCCAACTGGCGGTTTCCGGATAGGGGGAAGACTGAACGCCTCCGCAAACAACGCAACGGGTCGCTAAGCCAAAGAACCAGGTGCCGCGGGATTGGTAGTATTGTCGAATGTCTCCGAAAAGTCTTTACCCTGAAAGAGTAGTTACAACGCGTATCGCGATGATTGCAAGAAGCTACACCCTCAGCTCTACGCCTACATGTACAGCAGAGCCGATGCGATAGCACCGACCAAAGTTTGAACATGCCTTCGGACAGATTCTAGATTGCGAATAATAACGCCTGACCTTCTAAAGCGAACCGGAGTGACGGCCCTCAACTTGCCGGCTCGAAAAGTCAGCGACAAGATGCCATCGCGACGGCAACGACCTCAATTGTCAACTACATACCTCCATTTCACCGCAACACCCACGCCGGCCGAACGACGCGTTCGCACCGCTAAACCAACTTCAAATGGCACCACATAAAGGACTATTGAATTGAACATGGATCAGGATCAAGTCATTAACAGCTTAAACACAACCAATACGCTGCTACAAACTCTTATCGAACAGCTCACCCGGCTTGAGCGCAAACACGATGAGACCAATAAAGAACTTGTCCGACTTGCCGAGCATATCGGAGGAATGCGCACTCGAGTCTCGATGATTTCTCAGATGTCGCTGGTCAATTTGAGAAAGGAGCTACAAGAGTTAATATTCTCGAAACAGTTAAGTTATTTGGATACACTCGATACAATACGAAGAGATCGAATGAGCTTCGCAAGATTCGGCGACGGAGAGTTTCTACTGATCTCAGATTACGAGCGGCACCTGCGATTTCAAAGAAATTCTCCATCGCTACAAGACGACCTGGCCGAGGTCCTGTCCGTCCCCTCATCGAACCTCCTGGTCGGCCTACCCGACCGATCGCAATCGCTTCACTGGGAACGGGTATGGCCGAGGGTTTGGCCGAGAATTGAGCCGCTAATACCGAGAGGCACGACTTTTGGGAATGCCGACGTATCTAGACGATTCTGTTTTGAACTTCACGGTCAAGACGGGGTACAAGCGTGGCGAAGAATTTGGAACGATAGAGATGTAACGTTGGTATACGGGGCTGGCTCCAGGTTTTCAGCGATATCTGAGCTGTTCGACGGAGTCAAGAGCATTCAGAGAATAGAGTCTAAACCAACGAATGCTTACTCCGATCTCGATCGGCTCGAAACCGAAATTAGAAAATCTGATCCTGACATCGTTCTTATTGCTCTGGGACCCGCTGCTACTGTGCTTTCAAAGCGCCTATCTGAATCTGGTATTCAAGCCCTAGACATCGGGCACCTATCGTCTAGCTATGCGGAGCACTTCTCTGGCGGTCCTGTCCCCGAGGATTCGCCTTTAGCACGTCAATAGCTAGAGCTGTCAGAACGGGCGGATAGCAAGCATCATCGTATGCAAGTTAGTTCCTACAGAATACACATTGGATATTGGCCCCTATTGACCGATGGACTTCGAGTCTTCTCGGCGAGGCGCTCGCGCGTGGTTCGCCCGGAACGCATTTGTGCCAAGCGTTGTCCTCGGGTGTGGCGCGACAGCGTGATGCTTCGTCATACTTCGGCGGGGAGCTTCGGACCTCGGGTGCATCTCGCCACAACTCAGGACCTGCGTCTTGGGGCCCGAGCTCTAGCAAGAGTTCGTCGGTCCAAAGCCATGATCAAGATGAATCGAGCTGGCGGCTGCGCAGTCAAGAAGGAGTCTTAGGTCCAACTCGGAGGGTTGCATTCAACGGGCGGAATACTGTCCTAACCCCTTCCTTTTCGGCCTGATGGCTAATCTTTATACGTCGCACAGCAGGTCCACCAAAGGAATGTTCTTCGATGCAACTTCCGATGGGTCTTTCGCCGCCATGAGTCGCGATGGAGTTGACTGATCAAATCGCTCTGCTACATCGTCCCCCAAAGAGACCGGCTCGAACTTTGAGCCCAATTCAATAACCGAACCGTGCTTAGCGTCGTAATATCCGCTACGACTAACATATGCGCCGCCGAAACCCAGGCGCGCACCAATCAAGTGTGGATGGAAACGTTCAGTCAACATATAGTTAGACACACCAACCGGGATTTTACCCAAAAGATCAACCATTGTCAGTGGAATGATCTCGCGGTACCTGCTTCCGAGTGCAGCATAGTTCTCCGCATCTTGAGGGCTGCATACCCAAAAGTAGACTTTGTCAAAACTGTCAATCAATTCTTTTGATACGGACGCCTTCAGAAGATCATCATCGGACTTGCCGATCAACGACAAATGCAAAGCCCGTCCTGAAACAGTTTTATGTTGCACCGAGCTCAGAAACACATCATCAAGCCCAAGAACCGCACGTTCCCCCGCTAGGTGCTTCGAGACCTGGTCTCGAACCTCAAAGTAGTCAAATATTTCAGTGGCAGTACGAATCCGCGATCTACTCTCACCGGAGGAGAACGGACCGAGACCAAGACCCGTTGCAATAGCTTTGCACCCGAACTTATTCTTTGCTGCACAGGCTAGCCCCAGAGAGAAGGCATGGAACGGCCAGTAGTCATTTAAATAGCCACCACCGTGAAGATGGAAGACCGAGGCACGAGACAAACGATCAGTTAGCCGGCGGGCGCCAGAATAGCCCCCGTGCGAGGAGAAGAAGTCGTAGCCCCGATCAAACATCTGCGAAAAGTTTTGTGATCTATTACCCGCCCTCGCAGAGGCTACATCCCCGCTCACAAAGGTGTTATAAAAGTCTCCGTATCCGAGGCTTTTGCCGACTTTACGATGATTTATCTCAAGCACGATCTTGTGATCCGGAATATGGCTGTTAGAACGTAGCCAATCTAACCACTTCCACATAATTAGTTCGTCGCCAAAGTTGGGGACGCCCGCGCCACCCACCAACATATAGATTGGAGAATCTGACCCTGCCATATTTCCTACTTTCCGAAACAGTCTCGAATTTTCCCTAGCAAGGGACAACAATCATGCAACGAACGAACAGAATCGATGCGAATGTGGCCGCCAGATCGCCAATTTTCTCACAAAACTTCCTGCGACTGCTCAGGCGGTCAATTGCCCTTGACAACATCGTAGTATGAACAAAGCGCTATTTCTTAATTGTTTTTCAGCGCAGGAATGCGCCGGTCCAGATACTATCTTTTCCTTATTCTAGAAACCATGGCAATTTACATATGCCGACTTTCAACGAGATCAGCACGATCTCATGGCGCCGCCCACCACACTATGAATCACTTAAGACACTGATACCGAATCAGGCTGCACCAGCCTGAGCGACCAGTGCACCGATGGCCGAAGGTGCTGAGGTTGCACAATACACCATGACACACGTCGCGCCGAGGAGCGTTGCCACACGCCAACTCAGTTTGAGAGACGCGTGTTTGATTCACACAGACAACCAGGCCAGAGGAACACGAACGCGGAGGATACCCTGTCTAGCTTCTCGAACTAGATTTTCGGGGCGGTGGAGATTGCATGAGTGGCATTTCTCTGAGCACCGCATCTACCACGCGCGACGCTGCACCGCCGTCGTCGTGCGGAACAAAGCGGGCCTTCTGCTGCATGTACGCAGCTGAGGGCTGAACATTGCTGATGTTCGCTAAAGAGGTGATATGCCTTAGCAACTCGTCCTGAGACGTCGCCACCTCACCAGCAAGAACTTCACGATATTCAAAGTACATTCCTCGATTCGCCACGTACTCCTCGATATCTGGCGCAAAATAGACTATAGGTTTTTCAGTAACCAAGTAATCGAACATGATCGAGGAGTAATCGGTGACCATTACGTCGCAAGCGATCATCAAATCATTGACGTCGGGGTATTTGGTTACATCAATCACCCGAGAACTGGACCTGTTCTTGTCAGAGGATCGAGCATTGAACGAATGTCCACGGAGTAGAATCGTCCAATCATCACCCAGTTCATTGGCTAAACGCTCCAGCTCTAGATATTCAACCAATGGGCTCGAGAATCCCTGGGCTGATACATCTCGAAATGTTGGGGCGTACAATAGAACTTTGGCTTCATCCTCGATGCCGATTCGCACTTTACAATCGTATTGCGTAATATTTGTTGCTTTCGCCAACGAATCATTCCGAGGATATCCCTTCTCCAGAATTGGGCCGTCAAAGTACAGATCCCTCCGGATGATCTCAGTCACCACACGGCTGGGGGATACGACCCAATCCCACTCCATGGCTTCTTTCTTAGCAATCATCCTTTTACGCGCATATGCTCTCGCGTCCCCGCGAAATTCTGAGTCTCCAATATGCTTCAAGGGAGTACCGTGCCAGGTTTGCAGATATCGCTGATACTCACGGTCTCCGTAGCCTGCAATACCACCGTAATTGTTGACTACCAGGCGAGCTCTTGAAAGTACCTCGAACCACTGCTCGGTCTGCCGCACTAGGGCTCGTGCACCATTAGGAACGGGTACTGAATAGTCCGTGACCGCCCAGTAGAACTCCCATTCAGGTAACCGCTCTCGCAGTTCCTTTAGAATTTCCAACTGGGAGTCGGCTGAACCTGCACCCATGTTTACAGAGAACACAGCAGCGTTGATCGGCGGAGCTTCTAGGTCTTCCTTGCCTGCCCAGTAATTGTTCATACGTGAGACGTTGTATCTGCCTCGTTCTGTATCCAGTTGGGGCGCATCGATTCCAAGAGCAAGTTCCCAAGTATCTGAGATTAAATGCCATCTCGATCTAAAACGATCATGAAGAGTAGTAAGCGGAAAGTTATACACAACGTCTCGCCCGGACCTGATCTTGTATTGACTACCGCGGCGACCGCGATCAAACAGTCTAAATCGGTACTCTCCAGGCTCCCAAGTCAGAGGCTGGGAGCGCTCACCCATATTCAGGCACTTAATTTCAATCTCGAAACGGGTCGCGTCAATAACCCGTACGCTTGTCACCGGTTGCAAAGCACCGCGGTCACTCCACATTTCTGCGGTGAACCCAGGATGGTCTTCGAACCAACCGGTGCCGTGGAGGAGGAATCCATCGTCCAAAGGCGTGATTTCATCAACCGATAGCGTCGTGTACCCGTCGTGGAGCAGAGCCACTGATTCACTCGAACAGCGCGTACTCCAAGTTCTAGTCCGCTGCGTGCCCGTGCTCCAAGCGGTCGAACCAACGGCTTCGACGGTATCTGAAAGTCCGTCAGCCCGCACTTCGAACTTCCAAGCGTTCAGATTGCCGCCCGAGTCACTTCGGCGTTCCACGCCTTCCAAGTCCCCAGCGAACCATGCCCCCATGGGCGATACTTCGTCAGATTTGCTTAGCGACACTCGCAAGCCGTCCCACACTCGGACAGCATCGACTTGGACCCCCGTGTACGTTCGGTCAAACTCCAACTTGACACGGACCACCGATTCGGAGCGATCAAAGGAGGTCGCACGTACAGCCGGCACTTCCGACTCCAGTTTGAGAGGTGAACCCCAGGGCTGCCAGGGCATCCAAAAGCGCCGTCCTCCTTCTGCCTCAGCGATTTCCCCAAGGCGGATACTTCCCCCACGCCAGTACCCAGTCGCGTACTCGGACCGGGTGTATGACCCAGCTTCGACCGCAATTAAAACTGCCATTTGACCGTTAAGATCAATAGATGAACTTTGCAGATCAGAGATGGCTATTTTCGCAATGAATGCGGAACCGGATCGATCAGCGTTGCCCGAGCGCCAATAGCCATTCGCTCTCTCGTCCTTGCAACGTTGAGTGCTCAGCGCATGCATGGCTCCGCTACTATCAACCAAGGAAACTGTCACCCCGTGATCTAGTTCACCAGGAAGGTGATCAAGAAACGCAAATCCTTCAACAACTGCTTCACCATCGCGTACGTATGCATCTGTAACTACTTGTTTCAGCTCAACGTATCGGCTCATATCAAGCAGATTATGTTCTCCCAGGATCGCCATATGTTCTGGAGCAAAGTCAGCATCTGCCTGTACACGGCCGGCCCTGTAAACAAGTGGAAGATCATGAAAATGAGTAGAGAACCAGGCAGATTCATTTTCTGCGTTACGATAGTCCTTAGAAAACAGCTGGTTGATATACAGCGCTCGCCGGTCGAGAGCCAACGCCAACTTTATCTTCGCGGAGCTCTTTTCCCAACACTTTGCCAGTTCGCTCAAATAGATCTGATCGAATTCTTCGTCCTCGCCCACATGCGGCGAATAGACGGCAAGATCGCCTTCCAGAGCTTTGAAATATAGAGTGTCGAATAGCGCCCTTGGTGAGTTATTCGACACCAATCGATCCTCAATGTGCCATACCATTTCCATCTTGTCGGCCAAGTTCTTTACTTGTCCACGCTTTTGCGTAATAGAAGTATTGTCTTCACGCTCGCGATATAGATATACAGTGCTGGCTACTTTAACAATCCGGTTTGCAGCGAGGAACGCTTCCGCCATTGGAAGCATGTCCTCGTAGAATTTCCCTTCAGGAAACTGCAATTGAATTCTACGAAGAAATTCCGTCCGGAAAAGCTTGTTCCACGCAGTAGCGTCGAATATGAGCTCCGGGGCATCTTTCAAAGTTACTGTGGTAGCAACTGGAGCAGCAGTGTTCCCATCCCACGTTTCAATCTTCGCGTGCGAATAGGTCTGGTTCCAAGACTGCCAGCGCCTTGACCCCTTCATTCTCTCCACGTTACCGGTCGCTATATCAGCATTCATTTCAACTAATGGCGACAATAGTTCATTGACCGCATTTGGGGTTATGATGTCATCCGAATCCATGAACATCACATATTCCCCGGTTGCGGCTTTCAGACCATTATTTCTTGCATTCGACAAGCCACCATTAGGTTGATGCAACACGACTACATTGTCATGGTGTTTCGCAAACTGGTCACACATTTCCCCACATCGGTCCGGGGATCCGTCGTCCACGAGGATCACTTCAACGTTCTTGTAGCTTTGTGAGAGAACCGAGTTAACACATTCGTCCAAGTACTCCTCAACCTTGTATACAGGAATGACGATGGACACAAGTCCTCTATTTATCAAGGTAGGCTCGGAGAAGTCCCGTCGGGTAACTGAGCCTGTTTCCTCCGCCTTGGAATCGGCGAGTCTATTATGCCTCCAGTGATAGAATTTCCTCCGAGTTTCTTCAGGCACGACCGACTGCCAAGTCTTTGAGATCAGATCTCTGTACTTCATTAGCGACCTCGATTTTCTGTTTTCGTGTTAATTATCCGGAATACTTCGTTCATATCTTGAATTAACTCTGCATAGATGGCAGCGCAATCATTAGCTGGCTGGGTTTTGTTAGTCGACAGTAGTCCTAGCACCGTTTTCAGGTCTTCAAAGTCGTCTACTACTATTTCTTCAGACTCACTTGTTCTTGGGTAGGTACCACGTTCCAACTGGTATTGAGCCCCATCGGGTACGTATCTAATAATTGGCCGCCCCGTCAACTTGTAATCATATACAATCGAGGAGTAGTCAGTGATAAGGAAATCGGATATTGCCATCAATTCTTCAACGTGTTGCGCATCAGTCACATTCACCGCTCCCATTGTGCGGCCGCGGTTCCCGGAAACCATGTGATGCGATTTGAATAGAACGTTACCGTCAAAGATTTCCTTTATAACATCAGGGCTTAATCGACAACCAAGAGGCGCGGTTCCAGTTCTGTCGTCGTTTCGCCAAGTGGGTGCGAACAATACGGTTGACTTTTCGTTATCAATCCCGTGGATCACTGTGAGTTTGCTTTTATTCAGGAGCGGCTTCAAAAGCCTTACATTCCTTGGGTACTCCATTATCTTGATGGGCCCTTTGTACCCTAAGCCAGTTCTAAGGTGCTGAGCGGCTGCTTCTGACTGAGCGATCAGAAGGTCCCACTGGGGTACTTCAGTTCTCATCAGTCTCCGATAAGTCAGGTTCGTTTTTCGACGCTGAACGTCCCACAGGAGCCGCTTGATCGGTGTGCCATGCCACGTCTGTAGGTAGAACTGATCAGGCGATTTTCTTACATAGTAAGGGAAGTTGTTGTTATTGATCCACACTCTGCTGGTCGCTAGCGCCCGGTGCCATCGAGCAGTACCGACCACGAGCGGAATTCCGCCTTCTGGAACGTCGACTCCGCGATCGCGTACTGACCAGTAGAGCGGAACGTCGTTTCGCTTCTGCCGGATCATTTCAAACAAGGCCCTTGGATTATCGTTTGCGGATTTGCCGTTGTAAGACTCGAATACGATGCCGTCTTTTAAAGGGCCCCATTTTGTTTCGTGGAGTCTGAAGCGCCCGTACTTGGTCCGCTCCTGAGCAGACCAAGGAGGTGAAGCCGTAACAGAGACGGCGCCCGAGTCGCGTCCTTCGATCCGGAGCGTGTTCCACTCGGTGAAGCAGTCCACAGGTCGGATCGCCAGTTTGCCGGCTGCCCTAGCCCAACTGTCGGTTCGGTTCGGTGTTTCGCCATACTTCAGGTGATAGCCGCCTGCAAGCGCTGCGACTTTGCCTCCTTCGGCACCGGTAGTCGTCAGGTCATACACCGCGGTAAAGCTGCCATCAGCATGCAGCGCAGACTCATTAGGCTCAATCGTCTGCTCCGATGATTTGAGTACGACTTTGAGCCTCTCTGGCGGATCAATCCGACCAATGATCAGTAGTCGATCCCGGTCGTTTGTCGCACCCGTTACAGTCACTCGCCGGAACCGCTGCGCCAGTCTCACCTTTCCGGCAGAATTCGCCGCGAGACGCACACACGAAGTGCCGGGCAGAAGATAGTCGACGAATGCGTGGTACACATCGACGTCATTTCCTTCGGTGGTCTTAGCTAAGAGCTTCCACTGCCGTTCGCCATGGGTTCGGAACCGCTCGGGAAGTTCAGGCAGTGTGGTCGAAAAGATGGAAGGGCCGTTTGCTTCCAGCTCAACCTTGATTCCGGCGGTGTGCAGCGACAGACCACGTACATTCGCAGAACGGTCGAGAGTCACCGTCACATCCCGCCCGCGGAAGTCGAGGTTCTTCACTACGACTGGATCAGTCGGCATGGCGACTGGACGAATCGACAGCTCGCTTCTGTCATCAGCGACAACTGTCAGGCGTCCCGAATCGCGAATCGGGCTAGGGGCAATCATTCCTACTACCGCTGTCGACTCAGCGGGCGTGCGTAGATGCATCTCGCCCAATTCGAAGGAGCCGACCAGGTCGATACCTCTGGGCGATATGTCTCCCATACCAGAAACATCAACGCCGACCGTGAATCCCCCGGCTTCGTACGTCCGCCAAGGATCACCGACGTCCAAGTCCACTCGATTGTCGTTACGAGTCTCTACAGCACAGTCCAGAACAGTCGCCCCATCCATGATTCCCTGCATACGGAATGTGGCCCGTCCCGGATCGACCCCGGGAATGTAGGCGCACCCCTGGAGCTCGATCTGCTGTTCACCGATCCAACGCGCATTTCGCACGATGACGACGGGTTTGAAGTCGACAGGCTGCGCTTTAAGCAACCGCTGCGGAACATCGGTCTTCAGCCGAGACAGATACGTCGGCGCGACCACCCACGTACCGTCGACCAGTTCGAGCGGCACGGCTCGAGTCTCTTCCATCCTGGTTCCGAGGACTTCTTCGATATCGTCCAAGTCTCCGGACGCCACTACCCACATGTAGAGACGTTCCTGCGCCGGCATGAGCTTCCAAGCGCCTTTCGGCATCGTCTTTCGAAGAGTCTTGGCCGCTTCACAGAGGGTCTTGCGGAACCGTTTGTTTGCCGTGTCGAGGTACTCGGCGTGCATAGCAAGGTCTGTGCCCATCCAGACCGCATATGCTTGCTCGATAACGTGACCGGATGAATGGTGAAGGGTCGCTCTGAGCGCCTCAATGACTTCGAGCTTCGACTGCAGGTCACTCAGCTCGGCCTTGCGTTTGGAACGAGTGTCTCGACCATCGGCCAATCTCCACGCATACACGTCGTTCGTGAGCACGTCGATCGCCGCAGCACCGACCAGTGCTCTATAGACGGGTTCTTGGTCTTCGTAGTTGGAGAACCCCCACATCTCGCCTACATGACGGTTCCAGAAATCGTGCCGATACACCTTGTTCCACAGGACAGGTTCCTCCAGCAGCTCCGGCATATCGTCCAACCGCACTGCCAACCGCTGGCGAGCATGTACTCGCGCGGTCAGCTTCGGCCTGGACCGGCCGGCTGAGCCTATACGAACATACGCCCCAGTGGCAATGTCAGAACCGGTCCGTTCAAGCGAGTCAACGAGCGTCGCATACGCGCCCGGCAGCACCTCGTCGTCTGCGTCGGCAAAGGTGATGTACTTCCCACGAGCAGCGTCGATTCCGCGATTGCGTGCACGTGCTGGGCCTTCGTTAGGTCCAGTTAGGACCGTTACCGGCTGAGCACCGTGAGAATGCTTTTCTGCCTTTGCAACGGTGTCATCGGTCGAACCGTCGTCGACGACGATGACTTCCAAAGACACACCGCTCTGGCTGAGGATGCTCTTCAAGCATCGGTCGATGAAGTCACTCGCATTGAATGCGGGAACGATCACGGTCAGCGTCGGAGTGTCCGTGCCATCTTCAATGGGTGGCCCAACGGTCGATGGTCTGGTCGAATTGTGTTCCGATTCGCGCTTACGCCGGAACTCTTTGAATCCTTCGACCCCGCCATGCCGCAGATGCCACAGTGCTTTACGCCACTGCTGTCCGCTCACATGGCCTCACCACCGTTCTTCTTCACCTGCTGCCGGATGCTTTCGACGATCGACTCATAGTCAGCATGTCGGAAGTGGAACGGTTGAGGTCCCCACTTATGGTCTCGATCGATTCGGACCTCGCGGCTTTCTCTCACCACTGACGACGCTGCCAGCGATCGTGCCTCTTTACGATACCGGATGTAGTCGCTATTGGCTGAAAGAGCTCGGTCAGCATACTCCTCTGCCTCGGTCGGTTTGATGTTGCGCAGGCTCTGCCACGCTTCACCCAATCCACGACCTCGTGACAGTTCCCTGCCCAACTCGCGGGTTCCTCGCTGAAGCCGCCGCCATTGCCGCCCTGCTTTTGCGAAACCGTCGTTCTGTGGATGCTGTGCGCCGTCGAGAGCCCCCGCCCATTCGATGTCGAGGAGGACAGTTTTTTCCCAGAGCTCGGCATCCTTGAGACCCTCGATGAGGGTGATGAAGCCTGACTTCCACTGGTCGAAGTGCTCGTCAGTGCCGAACTCAACGAGCCGTGCACCGCTGCGGCGCGCTGCGCGAGCAGCACCGCAGGATTCCACCTCGATCGAGTTTGTCATGGTCGTGCCGTCGGGGAACTTCCAGAATCCCCGTCGTTCATCGACCAAGTCGAGAAGAACGACGTCGAGGTCCTCAGCGTTCTTGGCAATTCGTTCGAGGCCACTCCCCTTGAGGTCGCTGGAGACCATGCGCTTTTGGAACGCCGAGTTCAGATCGCTGAGATCGATTCCAGCAGTCCCATGCGGAGATTTCAGGCTCGTCACCGAATGTCTGGCCACGTAGGCGACGACCTCGGCTTCGGGCATGAATTCTGCTGTATCACGGCTCACGCAGGAGCCGAATATTGCGATCTTCATCGGTTCGAATCCTGGTGGACGACATGAGAATCATCTTCCTGCCGCAAGCGCTGCCGCTCCTCATAGCGTTCATCCGCGATCTGGCGTGCTCGAGAGGCAAGCCTGCGGCCGGTGAAGTCGTCCGCGGCGGCAACCGACGACGCACGGTCGCTCGGGTTAGCTGCTCGCAGAACGACCCGTTTCTTACTGGGATTCAGGCGCAGCGGAGGCGCATCGGTAATCCGAGGGGCGCTCACTGCCTGAGAGGCAGGTTTCGGCAACGCTGGGAACTTGGCCTTCGGCATCTCAGCGTCGAAGGATTTCGGCCAGATTTGCTCTTCGGCAGCAGCCAGCATCGGAGTCGGAGTCTCTTCGACTTCTTCGAGCGTGTCCTGTCGCTTCACATGACGTGCAGGAGCGGCCTTCTTCTTGGACGGGCGCGCTGCGTGCCGCGGGATGGGATTCTTGATGAGTTCGGGCTCGAGGATGTTGATCTCCTCTTTGACCGCGTTGCTCACAACATCGGCCAGGAGCTTGTCCGCGATGTCTTCCTTGCCCTTAGCCACATTCCATGCCCACCAGCGGTATTTCTCTGCAACAGCCTCGGCGGGACCGTTCATGAGGATCTCGCCTCGGTGCATCCAGACTGCGCGGGTACACAGCTCCTGAATCACTTTTGCGGCATGGTTGACGAGCAGAACCGTTCCTGCTTCGGCAAGAAGTTCGTCCATCGCACGTTCGCTGCGCTCTGCGAAGGTCGCGTCACCTGTCGACAGGGCTTCGTCGATGAGCAGAATCTTCGGGCGTGCAGCCAATGCGATGGCAAATCTCAGCCTGGCGCCCATGCCCGACGAATAGGTTCCCATCGGCCGGTGGATCGCCGCACCCAAGGCCGAAAGCTCAACGACATAGTCGAAGGCTTCGGCCGCCTCTTCGGGAGACAGTCCCATTGCCAAACATCCGAGGCGCACGTTCTCGCTGCCGGACAGCGCTGGTTGCAGCGCAGCGCTGACACCGAGCAGAAGCGGCTGATAACGGACGAGGATTCGGCCGCGGTCCGGCTGCTCGACGCCGGCGACATTGCGCAGGAATGTGGATTTTCCGGAGCCGTTGGCTCCGACGATTCCCACCATCTCTCCTTCGCGGGCGACGAAGTTGACCCCACGCAGCGCTCGCACAGTGGTCTGACCTTGCCGTCCGACGATCTTGTTCGTCAGGTGTCGGACACCAGTTGCCCTACTGCCCGGATCGTTAGTGTTGACGGTGTACCGGACTTGGACGTTCTCCGCGATGATATTGGGTTCCTGGACCTCAGAGTCGGCCATAGTTCTCCTCCCCTCTCCAGAAGAACAGGAATCCGACGATGAGAAGGCCGAACGCCCAGACTGTGCCGACGATCCACATCTTCGGATCCGTATCCACTCCGTAGAGCAGCGAGTTGCGCACCAGCGTCAGGTAGGCATGCATCGGGTTGTACTGCATAGCTGCCAAGAGGGCCGGGTGATTGTCCAGTCGGTCTTCGATGGAGAAGAACACTCCCGATCCGTAGAGCCAGAATCGGCTGACAATCGACATGAAGTTTGTGAGGTCTGGGATCTTGTGACCGAGACGCGCAAGGAAGCAGGCGAGACCGACATTGAAGATCGTCTGCAGGATCACAACAGGGATCACCAGAACGATTCTCCACGTGATCTCTTCCAGCGGCGGGGCGATAGCGAGAACGATCACCATGACCAGCAGGGTCGGCATGAAGTCAAGGAAATTGCGGACCACGGTGGAGATCGGTAGCGCTGCACGTGGGAATTGGAAGCCCTTGATCATGGACGCACCGGAACGGATCGCTCCAGTTCCGCCGGTCATGCACTTACCTGTGTAACCGAAGAAGAAGACGCCGACGACAAGGAACCCGAGGAAGTTGTGAATACCTCGCGAGGTCCCCAGGATGTAACCGAAGATGAACCAGAATGCGAGCACCGAAAGCAGTGGATTGAGGAACAGCCACCCGTAGCCGAGTATGTTCTTCCTCGTCGAGCTCGACATCTTGGCTCGGGACTCGGCGATGATGAAGTGGCGGCGGTTCCACAGCGCGGCGAGGTAGCTGCTCAGGCTCGTCCGTCGTCCGACTGGCACGAGGCCTTCGCTCGACACGGACGGGATCGAGCTCAGCCCGAGGGGGTTCTTCGTCTCACTCATCGCACATCACTCCCCACGAGTTGAGAATAGACCTGCCCATATCGTCGTCCGATTTCCTTCCACCTGCGAGTTGCAAGAACGTGTGCTCGTCCATTGTCTCCGAATCTTGCCCGCGCAGTGTCATCGGCGGCGAGTTCGGACAGCAGTTCCGCGAGCTTCTGCGGGTTCTCCGGCGGTGTCGCCAAGCCTGCGCTGTCTGGAACCAATTCACGCAGTGCCGGCAGATCGGAGATGACGACGGGCCTTGCAAGACCCATCGCTTCGATCGGTTTGATCGGAGTGACCAGACGACAGACTGGTTCATCTTTACGCGGCACGACGATCACATCGAGCGCGAGTTGGTATTCAATTGCCTGGGCTTGGGAGACTCGGCCGGTGAAGACTGCGTTCTCCCCCAGAACCGCGGCGCGTTCCCGCAGTACCGGCAGGGCGACACCATCGCCGGCGATGAGGAGACGCAGGTCCGTGCCCTGGCTCCGGGCGAGGATGACGGCATCGACGAGGTCGTCGAGTCCTTCGTATCCGACGATCGACGCTGCCGCGCCGACCCAGACCCCGTCTTCGGGCAGGCCGAGGCTCCTTCTCACCGCGGCCGGAGTGCGGGTGACATCGGTGTCGACAACTGCTTCGGAGACCGAATTCGGAATGAGAGTGATGGTTTCTGCCGGCACTCCCCCGGCGATCAGGTGCTCACGCATCGTCTCGCCCAGAGTGATGACTGCGTCGGCTGCCGACGCCACTTCAATTTCCTTGGCCCGCATGAGTGCGAAGCGTTGACTGTCCCGTCGCGCAGAACGCTCTTCCGGACTGCTTCCTGCCGCTGCCCATGTCTCTTCCAAGACTCCGCGGACTTCGTAGACCCATGGCAGGCCCACTGCTTTCGCGGCTGCCCCGACAGCCAAGCCGTTGACGTAGTGCGTTGTCGTGTGAAGGATCTGTGCTCCACGTCGATGTGCTTCAGCGGCGATATGATTCGCCTGCTCGCTCAGCCGCTCGGATGGTGTGGGACGCGGTCTCAGCGGCACGTCACGGATGTACTCGACACCGTCGACAACCTCGACCGGTCCCCGACTCAGCCGTCCGATGGTCACGGGATACGACGGACGCGTGATCGCAGCCGCCCCATGGCCTGCTTCCCGCAGAGTAGTGAGGATGGCATGTGACCGGTACGCATAACCGGAGCGAGTATGCGGCAAGGAGTTCGTCAGCACATGCAGAGCCGTCGAATGCTGACCTCGATCACGTTCCGCATTGCCGCGAGCCCGACGAGCTGTGATGTGACTCGAAACCTCCGGCCACCGTTGAGGCTGCAGACACTGTCGCTCATCGAGCAGTCGTGTCCGACGTGCGCCGTCAGGCAGAACTGCGATGGCTTCGTCGATGTGCCCCTTGGTCCACTCGATACGCGAGCTCAGTGCACGGGCACCGGGAACAGCAGCCGCGATCGACTCGGCTTCGTCGAGGAGTCCCAGATTGAGTGCGATCTCGCCGAGTAGGCGTGACGGCGCAGGAGAGCCCGCGACCAATGACTTCGCCGCCGTCTCTTCTCCGAGCAGCCACGCAGAAGCCGCCCTGCTGGCGTCACCCGGCAGACGTCCGAGTGCATGTCCAACGAAACGCGAGGCGGGTCCCGGCAGGCGACGCGCCAGCTGCATACCGAAGAACACGCGGTCATCGTTGATGTGCCCGGCCGTAGTCAGGGCAACGTTCGTCAGCTGTCGGGCGAGGAAGCGCAGGTTCACGACACCACCTGCTCGAGGACGCGTTCGTAAGTGCGCCCCATAGCGACTGCCGAAGCATGTCGAATCACCCAATCGCGCGGATTCAGGCCCGCGGGCGGATTCATTCCGAATTCCTCACCGGCTTCTATTCGCGATCGCATCCGCGTCATTGCCGCTGCCACTGACTCGGTGTCTCCGGGGACCGCAACTTCTCCTGCCGCGGTGACCGTGATGATGTCGGCGGCCTCACCGGCGACGACACCGACGACTGGAATTCGACGGGCCATCAGGGAGTAGAGCTTCGACGGCACTGTGCATTCGTAGGAGTCGAGGGAGCTGAGGCTGACCAGCCCGGCGTCTGCCCACTCCCAATGGGCCGCGAGTTCGGCACCTGCGATCTGGGGATGGAACTCCACCGGCACCCCATTTGCGGCAGCGACGGCCTTGAGTTCGACAGTGTCGACGCCGCCGCCGACGATGCGCAGTCGCACACCCTCGGTGCGGGCCAGTGCACGAATCGAAGTGCTGAGGTCCTGGGAACGTCCGACAGTGCCCACATACAGCAGGTTGAGTCCATTGCGGTCGGCAGCAGTTCTGCCGAGGACTTCGTCGCCAGCGGCACCCGTCTCCTCTGCGGGACGGATGAGGGGGATCGCTCCTGTCGCAGTCAGCCCGGATGCGCCTTCCAACTCCGCCGGTGAGACTCCGCTGCGGACGACCTCTGCGGTCACCCCACGCTGCTCCAAGCGACGTTTGAAACCCTCCGTGGTGACGACGACGACCGCCGCACGCCGTTGAGCACGAGTGAGCAGGTCCGGCAGAAGCCGATGTTCGAGGCGATGCGTCAGCATCCCGGGCAGGTGCTTCCCCAGGGCCCCCGTCACCAGGTTCATCTCCGAAATGAGGTCCGGCCACGCATCGCGCACTTCAGCGACATGCGGCACTCGCAGCAGACGCGACAGAGTATCGCCCGCCAGCAGAAACGGCAGTGCCGGGGTAGTGGAGACGATGACGTCGGGACGCATTCTGCCCCGCAGCCGGTCAATGACCGCCGACATCGCACCCGTCGCCGATACCGTCTGATCGAGCAGCTGACGAGCCATCGACGATCCGCTGT
The DNA here is from genome assembly GCF_001570805.1 of Brevibacterium epidermidis NBRC 14811. Taxonomy (GTDB): domain Bacteria; phylum Actinomycetota; class Actinomycetes; order Actinomycetales; family Brevibacteriaceae; genus Brevibacterium; species Brevibacterium epidermidis. The sequence goes on from NZ_BCSJ01000001.1 coordinate 140,664, forward strand.
GCAGATAGGGCACGCGAAGGATCCGCTCACCGTCGACGCCGGTGTCCCAGGTGCCGCCGAGGCGCACGTCGACTCGACGACGGCCCCGCCCGACCTTCGATCCGAAGAACCCGTTGCGGTCGGAATACGGGTAATGGGGATGCGGTGCCACCGTGATGACATCGTGTCCGGCAGCGCGCAGGTGGTCGACGAGGATCCGCCACCGCCGCTGCGGTGCACCGACCTCGGGATAGTAATAGTGGCTGAGCAGAACGATTCTCATGCGGTCGTCGCCTCCTTCAGCGCCCGTCGCCGCAGCCACAGCGGCAGCAGCGCATAAAGGGCGAGCAATCCGACCCAGAACACATGGGCCGGGTACGTCGTCGCCGTATTTCCGCTGATGAGGGTCGGCACGGCCATAATGCAGGCGAGGACACACAATGCGGCGTGGAAGAGCGAAACGGAGCTGTGCGGCCAGCCCGCCTGTTGGATCCGCTGGTAGATGTGTTCACGATGAGGCAAGAGGATATTCTCTCCCCGAAACAGGCGCAGGACCAAAGTGAGACCGACGTCGAAGAAGACGAAGATCATCGGCGCGATGATGACGACGATCGGGACGCCTTGAACGAACAGCCATACCGCAAGAGCGAAGACGGCCGCTCCGATTCCGTAGCTGCCCGTGTCACCGAGGAACGCCTTGGCCCGACCGAGGTTGAACGGGAGAAAACCGACAGCAGCACCGGCCAGCGCCAGAGCGAGCAGAGCGATATCGTTCTCACCCACCCAGGAGCCGACGAAGGCGAACCATCCGGCGGTGACGATGGTCCACTCGGTGACATACCCGTTGAGTCCGTCGACGAAGTTCACGGCGTTGACCGTGGTCACGCCGATGACAGCGAAGGCGATGACGTGGGCGATTCCCTGAGTGGAGAACATCGCGATGATCGCGCTGAACAGCAGAGCCAGGATGACCTGTCCGATCAGTCGCCCGGCAGGACGCAGGGAGTCGAGGTCGTCGCTCATCCCGATGGCCGAATAGCACCAGGTCAGCACCAGGAAGCCGATCGGCAGGAGGACGCCGCCGAGGCCGAAGACCCCGTCTTCGCTGACGCTCCAGACCATGGCGAGAATCGTTGCCACGGTGATGCCGCAGCCGATGGCGATTCCCCCGCCGCGGACAGTCGACAGTGTATGCGACGAGCGATGAGAGGGGACATCGACGACGCCGGCTCGCCGCAGCAAGGGGAAGGCGATGAGGGCGCTGAGAGCCGTGACCACCGCGGCCACAACCAGGATCACCAGCGACTGCAGAGCCATCAGAGGCCGACTCCGGTGTCATGAGGATCTGCTCCCGGCTCGGAGGCTTTTGATGACGTCGATGCCGGTTCGATGGCCGCCGTCGCGTCATCGGTGACCGGGACTGACTCGGAGTCGAGGAGGCTCGTCAAGCGTTCCTCGAGGACCGATCGGTGAGTGAATACCTGCGGGTCACGCGATTCGGCCACCAGGGAACCGAGCTTCTCCAGATCGATCGGAGCGATCGGCACCTGAGTGATCAGCGGATGATTGGGCCGACTGTCGACCTCCCCCGGCGACAGAAGCGCTTCAGTGAGCTTCTCCCCCGGGCGCAAACCGGTGTACACGATCTGCGCATCGCTGCGGCCCGACAGTGCGATCACGCGCTTGGCGAGGTCAGCGATGCGGATCGGTTCGCCCATGTCGAGGACCAAGGTCTCTCCGGGGCCGCCGATCGCCGCTGCCTGCAGAACGAGCTCACAGGCCTCATCGGCAGTCATGAAGTACCGAGTGACCTCGGGATCGGTGACCGTGACGGGGTCGCCGGCCGCCACCTGAGTGACAAAGGTCTCGAGAACGGAGCCCCGGGAACCGAGCACATTGCCGAAGCGCACCGACATATAACGCCGTCCGGTTGCCGCGGCCACGGAGGCGATCGCCCGCTCGATGGAGAACTTCGTCCGCCCCAGCACCGAGGTTGCGCCGGCGGCTTTGTCAGTGGAGATGTGGACGAATGAATCGACGTCGTGAGCCACTGCAGCGTTGAGCAGGTCGAGGCTGGCTCCGACGTTCGTGCGCACCGCCTGTTCCGGGAAGCGCTCAAGGAAAGTCAGGTGTTTGAGAGCCGCAGCGTGGAAGATGATGTCCGGCTTCGCCTCGGCGACGAGGGCATCGATGAATGCCGGATCTCGCAGGTCTCCGAGGACGAGGTCATCACTGGTCAGAAGGGCCGATCCCTCAAGACCGAGCTCAGTGGCGTGCAGGCCGGATTCGTCGCGGTCGGTCATGATGAGTCGGGCCGGGTCGAACCGGGCGACCTGACGGCACAGCTGTGAGCCGATGGAACCGCCCGCCCCGGTGACGAGGACAACCTTACCGGTGATCGCCGAGGCGATGTCGTCGATATTCGTCGAGATCGGTTTGCGTCCGATGAGGTCTTCGAGGCTGACATCGCGGAAGCTTCGGTGACGCAGGTCGGCGACGTCATGGGCGTCCGGCTCAGGACGTGCCAAAGCGGAGTCCGAGAGCTTCGGCATGATCTTGATCTCGACCGGTCGGGATTCAAGATTCGAAGCGATGCGGGAGAGCTCTTCTGGAGGCAGGTCGGAGATCGCAATGATCACAGCCCCGGCACCGGTGCGATCGACATGATCGGCGATGTCGGCGATCGGTCCGAGCACCCGGATTCCGTTGTAGCGCAGATGCCGCTTGGCAGGGTCATCATCGAGGATGCCGACAGCGACGAATTCGTTGTGCGTGTCCTGAGCGATCATGTCGAGGGCGAGCATGCCCTGGTTCCCTGCGCCGACTACGATTGTGGGCCGGGACGCACCGGACGTGGTGAGACTGCGCTGCCTCAAGTTGCGGCGAATCCAGTTCTCGAGGCTCTTGATCACGACCATGAGCGCTCCCGCTGTGATCGGGACGCTGGTCGGGATGAGCAGTTGACTGGCGAAGGCGAATTCGACCACCCACATGACGCCGACACCCACGGCAACCGTTCCCACGATTGCCGCGAACTGGTCGGTCGAGCCGCGTCGATAGCGACCGCGGTAGATCGCCAGTGGCCCGCCGATGAGGAAGACGATCAGACCGATCGCCGAACAGACGAGCATTCCCGGAACGTTGACGAGTGACGTCTGGAAGTCGTATCTCACAAGTGTCATCGCTACGACGAGGAACGCGAAGACGAGACCATCGATGAGTGACAGCGCCATGGCTCTGCCGTGCCGCCTCATTGGGGTCCGTGAGGGAATGGGTCCTGAGCTGCTTCCCACTGTCCTCATTTCTCCCGATGTGCACTGGCCAGGCTCGGGAAATCACACTTCCGTGACCTCCGTCTCGTTGAGACGAACCGAGCCTCTTTCGACTTCCCGATTGTACTATTGGACCTAACAGGTTCCGGTCGGAACGAACACCGCGCGCATTAAGAATTGGTTGCAATATACAGGTGAAGTAGCCCGAGATATTCATCTCCAAACCAGTTCTGCCACAAGGATGATTGCAATTGAGCTGCCGCGCTTCGCTGCCCGATACCTGCCCACTTCTGAGAGGATCCGATTCGTGCCCCGAACACCGCTTCGCACACTGAGGACCGCCCTATGGCATCTGCGCAACGGCGGGATCAGCCAAGTCGCGAAGTGGCGTCGCCGTCGCTCGCTGGTCCAAGGAACTGCAGAAGCCTCCGCCGAGGTCGCAACGGGAAGCCTGTCGGCGGAGGTCCTCGGGGACCTGTTCCCTCCCCTGCCGATGGTTCATCGCACTCCGGTCTTCGATCAGCTGTCGGTCGGAGTGATCCTCGACGAGTTCTCGACCGAGAGCTTCGGCTATGAGTGGTCGATCCGACCGCTGTACCCGACACAGTGGTCGACCGAGCTCGACGGACTCGACTTCGTCTTCGTCGAGTCTGCCTGGAGCGGCAACGACGGTCAATGGAAGTTCAAGCTGACAAGTCCGTCGGGTCCGAGTACAGAGATCACCGAACTGCTCGGCGAGTGCCGTCGTCGAGGCATTCCGACGGTATTCTGGAACAAAGAAGATCCTCCGCACTTCGAGGATTTCCTGCCGTTGGCGCGGATGTGTGACGTCGTCTTCACCAGTGATGTCAGGCTGATCCCCGAATATCGCTCCCGACTGGGCCATGACAGAGTCGCCCCCCTGCCCTTCGCCGCACAGCCGGCGATCCACAATCCCTCTCGACCTGCACGGAACGCCGCAGCCAGAGACATCGCCTTTGCGGGCATGTACTTCGCCCACAAATACCCCGAGCGCAGAGAGCAGATGGACCTGCTGCTCGGAGCCGCTGACTCCGTATCGCCGAGGATGCAGTACGGACTCGAGATCTTCTCCCGTTTCCTCGGCAACGATGAGCGCTATCAGTTCCCGGGCACCTTGGCCGGGCGCGTAGTCGGGTCACTCCCGTACCGCAATCTGCTCACCGCCTACAAACATTTCAAGGTCTTCCTCAACGTCAACTCCGTCACCGATTCCCCGAGCATGTGCGCACGCAGGATCTTCGAGATCAGTGCCGCCGGCACCCCCGTCGTCACCACCCCCAGTGCGGCGACTCGTGAGTTCTTCCCCACCACCGAGGTCCCTCAGCCCGAAACTCAGGAGGAAGCGGAATGGACTCTGCGTGCCTATGTGCGCAGTCCTGAGCTGAGAGACCGCACCGTCCATCTTGCCCAACGACGCATCTGGGCCGAGCACACCTACACGCACCGAGCGATGACGGTGATGGATTCGCTCGGACTCGACTATGCGCAGCCATTCCCCACGTCCGTCTCAGCGGTGGTATCGACGAATCGGCCGGACCACCTCGGCGAGGTTCTGCGGACCCATGCCGAACAGCTGCACACGGATAGGGAACTCGTGTTGGTGACCCACGGGTTCGCGGCACCTGCCGATCTGCGAGCACGCGCCGCAGAAGCAGGGATCGACCATCTGCAGATCGTCGAGGTCGACGCTGCGCAGCCGTTAGGAGTCTGCCTCAATCGCGGAGTTCAGGCGGCTTCCGGCGAAGTCATCGCGAAGATGGACGACGATGATGTGTACGGAGCGCACTATCTGGGCGACCAACTTGCAGCCCTGCGCTATTCGAATGCCGATCTCGTCGGCAAGCAGGCACACTACCTGCACATTCGGGGCCGCGACATCGTCATCTGCCGCTTCCCCGAACGCGAGCATCGGTTCACCGATCTCGTCATGGGACCGACTCTGATGACCCATCGGTCAACACTTCTGGACAACCCGTTTGCGGAGCGCACCCTCGGCGAAGACACGGAGCTCCAGCAGAGACTCGTCGGCTCCGGAGCCCGGATCTACTCGGCAGACAGGTTCAACTTCGTCCAGGTCCGCGGCGACCATGCCCACACGTGGAGCGTCGACGACAGTCACCTGCTGGCCAACGGAGACGTCCACGCATTCGGATACGCTCCGGACCACTACTGCTTCTGAGGATCCACTCTTCAACGCTCGCTCGAAAGCCCCCATGACCCGCACCAACCGGCCCGCGGAATTCTTCGTATGCCCCAGGTGAACTGTTGGTGAAATGGGCGGTTTCGGTCTGCTCCGGTCAGTAGCGTGGCGGTCATGCTGTGAAGATTTCGCAGTGGAACGCCATGCCTTCCGGTGGCCAGAAGTTCCATTGCGGACGTTGGACAACTGGAGCCCATTTGAAGACCACCACGACTGGAGCCGAGGACATCGCCTCCGTCCGCGAGAACGTCTCTCGTGTCATTGATGAGACTTCGTCCCTCAATGCCGAACTCGCCAAGGAACTCATCAGCGCCTACGACCGCGAGTCGAAGCTGCTCGGCGGAATCAACAAGCGCGAGAACGAAATTGCGCGGCTGAAGAACGAAGTCGCGAAGCGGGATGCGAAACTCGCCTCGGTCAACGAACGCCTCGAACGGCTGCTGGGCTCCAAGGCCATGCAGGTCCAGCGCGCGTACTGGCGCCTGCGCCGTCCTCAGGGCGGGACCTCCCGGCAGACGAAGGGCGGTCAGCGATGAAGGAAGCCGATATCAAGAAGCGGCAGGCCTCTCTTGACGCCCGCATCAAAGAACTGAAAGCAACCCGCACTCGCCAGAAGTCGCTCGGTGTGCACACGCAGTCGGACTACTTCATCGACGGTCTGCTCGGACGGCACCCCTACATCGATCTGGCCGAGTCGCGTGAGGAATACCTCGATCGCCACCGTTCCTTCGCAGCCCCGGTCGAAAGCAAGATCTCAGCCCTCATCGACAAGGCTCAGCAGCTGCCGAGGACTTCAGGCCAGCATTGGGATCCTCGACGGAAGCTGCGCATCGGAATAATCGCCGACCGGTTCCTCTTCGACTCGCTCAAGGATGCGGCTCATGTGGTGCCGATCAGTCCCGTAACCTATGAGCAGGACATGGCGGACATCGACCTGCTGCTCATCACCTCAGCCTGGCGCGGCCTCGACGACGAATGGTTCAACGTCGCCCTGTCCGGCTCGCCGGCACGCCAGGTCCTCGAGTCGCAGGTCGTGCCCTTCGCACGTGAGAAAGAGATTCCGATCGCCTTCTACTCGAAGGAGGATCCGCCGAACTACGAACAGTTCGCACCCCTGGCGAAGTTCGCCGACCACGTGTTCACCAGCGCCGTCGAATGCGTTCCCCGATACCGCGAGTACCTCCACAATCGAGTGCCGGTGACTGTGCTGCCCTTCGCAGTGAACTTCGTCCACCACCATCCGCTCGGAAGCATGCGCCACTCCGGCCGCGAGTTCGTCTTCGCCGGATCCTGGTTCGAGCACAAGTACCCGGAGAGGAAGTCATCCGCTCCGCGGATCTTCGACGGACTGCTGTCCGCCGGAGCCGATCTCACGATCGTTGACCGCAACCTCGAGCTCGACACGGAGAAGTTCGCGAAGGCCGACCGCTATCTCTTTCCTGAACGGTATCTGCCGCATCTGCACCGGCCGATCGATCACGAGACACTGCTCGATCTGCAGCGCCTCCTGCCCGTGGGCATCAATCTCAACTCCGTTGTGAACTCCCAGTCGATGTATGCCAACCGGATCATCGAGCTGCAGGCGATGGGAACGTTCATCGTCTCGAACTACAACGCGGGCGTGAACTCCCTCTATCCGCAGGTGTGCATGCCTGACTCCGCTCTCGACATGGAGCAGACGTACCGGGCGCTGACACAGCACAGCATCCGAGAAGCTCAAGTGGCGGGAATCCGCGCCGCTTTCACTGCCAACACCGCGTTCGACCGTATCGACACGATCGCCGAGGAGATGGGTCTGGACTCCGGTTCTCCCGATCACACGGTCTACGTCACCGGACTGACGGAATCGGATTTCGACACCTTCCGCCTGGCCCAGTCGTATGCGGGTCCGGTGGAGGTTCTTCCACACGACTCCGACCGGGTCGCCGGCGCTGACGGCGACGTCATCATCGACCTGACCGGGCATTCCGATTTCGGTCCTCACCTCGTGCAGGACGCGGTGAATGCATTCCGCTTCACCGACGTCGACGAGGTCCGGATTCTGCCGATCGATACGACCGAGTCTCTCTACGAATTCGTCGATCCGGTCGACTCCGACCAGCACATCACCGCCACGTGGCGCCCGGCCGGAAGCCGCCTCAGTGACGGTGTCGGGCCTGAGCGAACAACGCTGACGATCGCCTCGGACCTCGTCCTCGAGCGGGTCGAGACGATCGACTTCGCGGCCGAGCCCGAGATCAGTGTGGTCGTTCCCGTGTACAACAACGGTCCGCACCTGAAGTTCAAGTGCTTCGAATCCCTCCGCCGGTCGTCGATCTTCGATCGCTGCGAAATCCTCCTCGTCGACGATGGGTCCACCGACATCGAAACGCCTGCGATCCTCGACGAACTTGACCGTGCCTACCCGAACGTTCGAGTCCACCGGTTCCCGGCCGGTGGTTCGGGCAGCGCCTCACGTCCACGCAACAAGGGGCTCGAACTCACCCGCACCCCGTACGTGACCTACCTTGATCCGGACAACGAGCAGACGAACGACGGTTATGCGCTGCTGCTCGAGATGGTCGAAGAGCACGGATACGACTTCGCCATCGGCAATATGATGCGGTTCAAGCACAACCGGATCATGATCAAGAACGCGGGCATCCTGCGACCGGTCGTCGGCGACGACGGCGTGCTCGAAGACAATGCGCTCTCTCGAGTGAAGTTCCAGCCGATGAGCATCCAGGCGCTCGTGGCAGACACGCAGTGGCTGAAGAGCCTCGGCATCTATCAGCCGATCGGCGCCGTGGGACAGGATTCCTACTTCTTCCAGCAGATGCTCTTCCACGCCCGCCGGATCGGGCTGACGTCGACACCGATCCACACCTACTATGCGGCGGTGACGAACTCGACGGTCAATGCCATCGGCCCGCGCTTCTACGAGAAGTACCTGCCCCTGGAAGAGGACAGGTCTGCGTGGCTGCGCGAGGTCGGTCTGCTCGAGGACTACAACGCCAAACGGCTCGAACCCTTCGTCAAAGGATGGTTCGTCCAGAAGCTCGCGTTCGCCGCCGAAGAGGATATCGATGAGTGCAAGAGCCTCATCCGTCGACTCACGCGGTTCTACGGCAAGACGTCGTGGAAGGACGCCGAGCTCGCCGAACTCCATGCCGTCACACATGTCTGATGCCGCACTCAGCGAAGAGCCCCCATTCGAGCGACTGGGCACATTGCTGCCCGGAGACCGCATCGAACGACGCCCCGGTCTCTTCCAACGCTTCGATTTCCACGCCGGAACGGTGACGGTTCCCGCGCTCCTGTGGTCAAGGGTCGAGCCGACCGGCCGTCTCGTCATCGCCTTCAACGGAGCAGTCCGGAGGACACCGGGGAAGGATCCGCAGGAGATCTTCCAACGGCGGACCTGGGTCGACGACTTCGACGCCGATGTCCTCTTCATCTCCGATCCGACGCTGCGCACGGACAATCAGATCAGCATCGGGTGGGGGCAAGGTGCTCCCGGCCGCTTTGCGCTGCCCGCGATGGCCCAGACGGCGCGATTCGTCGCGGAGTGTCTCGAGGTTCCGTCGGCTGCTCGCCTGTATTTCGGGACCAGCGCGGGAGGCTTCCAGGCTCTCCAAACAGCCGCCCGCGACGAGGGCAGCCGTGCCTTGGTGAACAACCCGCAGATCGACTGGACGAAGTACATCCCGGTGTACGTCACAACGATCGCCCGCCAGATCTATGAGGGTGCGACTCCAGAAGAGACGGCGGAGAACTTCCCGGACAGGACGTCGACCGCTCACGCCTTCGCCGAGTTCGGGCATATCCCCCGAACTCGCTGCCTGCTCAATGCCGCCAGCGAGAACGATGCCCTCGCGCAGCTGCCCGCGCTTGTCGACGCTCTGCCCGCTCAGTCCGGTGAACGATCCTGTTTTGATGTATCGCTGTATTCCGACGTCCGCGGCGGTCACAATCCACTGTCCAAAGCCGCCACCGCCGCGGCCGTCAACGCTATCGTCAGCGAGGCCGCGGATGAGTGAACGGATCGAAGTCGACACCCGTGAACCAGCACCTGAACCTGTGTTGGAGTCCGTTCCTGCCGTCGAATCCTTGAGTGAGAGCAGCCGAACCGACCGCGTCCCCGCTGAGAATCCGATTGTCGACGGCATCGCAGCTGCCGCTCGACTGCTGTCCGAGCATTCCGATGACCTGGAGACGGCCGCGCGGAAGATCAGCTCAGTACTCAACGGTCTGACGTCTTCGGCAACGGTCTGCCGGATTCTCTTCCACACTGCGGTGGCCGAAGGTTCATCGCTGCGATCGCGGTTCGTCGCTGACCTGTTGGCCAGCAACGGCCGTGCCCAGCTGGCACGTCTGCTGGCTGATCAGGCGATCGCAACTGGGGCGAAGCCATGGCAGAGGAGACGGCTGGGGTCCCTCATGCAGGATGCTCCGAACAGCGACTTCGGTGAGGGCGCCCGCCGATCCTTCGACCTGACCATCTCAGCTGACGGAACGACCACGCTCGAGTCAACAGGGTCGGATGCGGAGCCGGCGGCTGAGCACGAGCTGCGTTCCGTCACCCGCTCTCTCGGTGCGGATACAGACTGGCTCGCCGAACTTGTCTGCGCCCTCGATGACACCCCCGTCGGCATTCAGCACGATGTCGTCTGCATCCGCATTGCCTCGACTGAGTTCGCACGCCAAGCGCTGACACCGGTGCTGGAGACCCTCGCGATCCTGCCCGTCGTACCGATCCTCGTCGCCGAGTCTGTCGCGGCAGCACTGTCGACCTCTGACTCGGTGGGTCGGCCCCTCCTCGACCGAGCTCGAGCCGTTCTGCTCACACCGAACCGATCAGGACAGCAGACGATCATCTCGATCCGCGGCTCCGAACTGCTCGACGCCGGACCGAGCTCGGACCTCGTCCTACCGACGGATGTCGATATCCAAGCGCTGGGAGCCGCCCTCGGGCTGACGACCATCGTCGAGTCACCTGTGCTGGCCAAACACGTACGCACGGTCGTCGACTCTCTTCGGATCGAATCATCCCGACTGCTGCCCCTGTCCTCTGCGACCAGAGCGTTCGCCCGGCTGCTGCGGTTCCGGGGAACGCGACGGCAGAACGCTCCGGTTCGCAATATTCTGACCGGACACCTTCTGGCCGCCGGCTTCTTTGCTGAGGCCATGGCTCTCGTCGATACCGTGCCGCCCTCCGACCGCGGGAAGGTCTACCGCGCGCGACGCATCCGTGCTCTCTTCGGAACGGGACGCTTCGACGAGGTCGCCGACACTGCCGAGTCCGCGACCGCATCCGCCGCGGACCGGCCTCTCATCAGCGAGTCCGCAGCCGCCTCGGCGATGCTGCGCGAGCTTGAATCCGTGTCCGAGAACACCTCGGTGCCGTTCGAGCCCGTGCCCGGCAGGGTCCTCACCATCCTTCACGCGAGCGCACCGGACCAGAGCGGCGGCTACGCGGTTCGCGCACACAGCGTCCTCAAGACCATCGCCGCAGGCGGCTTCGAGGTCATCGCTCTCACCCGCCCGGGCTTTCCCGAGGCAGCGAACTCGTTGGAACCGGGGGCCACCGCCGAGGTGGTTCACGACGGGATCCGCTACCTGCGCCTGGGCAGCGATTCCGCCCGCGCCGACGGCGAGTTCGCGTACATGCGCGAGGCCATCGACCATTTCGCCGAGGTGATCCGCAGGGAACGACCGTCGGCCGTCCATCTGCGTTCGACCTACGTCTCGGCCCTGCCTGGCCTCATCGCGGCTAAGCGCTTCGGTCTTCCCGTCGTCTACGAGGTCTCGGGCATGTGGGAACTCGTCTACGAGGCCGCGAACACCGCCCGGATGGAGGGCCGTCGTGCACGCACCGTGGTGCTGGAGAACGCAGTGTTGGAGCATTGCGACGAAGTCCTCACCATCACCGAGGCGATGCGCGACATCATCAGCGACAGAGTGCACACTCGACGCCCGATCGGCATCATGCCCAATGCCGTCGATACGGCTGAGTTCGCGTCTGCAGAGAAGAACCCGCAGGTGCTCTCGCGATTCGGTTGGAGCGCCCACGACCCGGTCATCGGATACATCGGCACGTTCGTCGGCTACGAGGGTCTCGACATCCTCGTTCGAGCCATCGCTCTGGTCCGCAGCCGCGGAGTCCCGGTGCGCGCGCTGCTCGTCGGAGACGGCGCAGAGTCGTCCCGGATCCGGTCGCTGGCAGCCGATCTCGGCCTCGACGAATCGACTATCGCCTTCACCGGGCGCGTCCCTCATGACGAGGTCGCCGAGCTCTATTCGGTCATCGATGTCTGCGCCTATCCGCGCCTGCTCACCCCGGCGACCCGCGCGGTCTCTCCGCTCAAACCTTTCGAGGCGATGGCGGCGAAGAAGTCCGTCATCGTCTCCGATGTCCCGGCTCTCGCGGAGATCGCCGGATACGGCGAGCGCGGTCTCGTTGTGCCCAGCGGTGACGTCGAGACTCTCGCCGAGGCGATCAGCGCAGTCATCGAGGATCCTTCCGCGACGCTGTCACGGGTGGAGGCCGCGGCCGCATGGACGGAATCGGAGCGCAGCTGGTCGGCGGTCGGTGCGGTCATGGGATCGGCGCTCGCTAGGCTGACGTCATGACACGGACGATGCTGTTCTACGGGCATGTCGCCTCGAACTGGGGTGATCTGGCCATCAATGCCGGTGCCCTCGAACTGATGCGCCGGGCCGAGGTCGACATCGAAGGCTCGATGGCCGTTCTCCTCGCTCCTTCGGACCAGTTCCGCAGGCAGGCGGGCTTCACCCTCAAGGGCATGAAGCAGCTGATCGTTCCCTCTGACGGCCGTGCACGCGGTGGCCGTGACGAGGTCGAACTGCTCATCGACTATGTCGCTCATCCGCACCGGTTCGCCGAAGATGTCGGTATGGCCGATGTCGACCTCGTCGTCCTCAACGCCGGCGAGCATCTCTTCGAGTCGGCGACCGGAGAGAACCTCATCGACCTCGTGTGGAGGATCCTCCCCGCACTGGCCGCGCAGTCGCTGAAGAAACCAGTCCTCCTGCTGCCGTCGACCGTCGGCCCGTTCCGCACATCGTTCGGGACCGCGCTCGAGGAGTTCCTCCACCAGGGCGTCGACGCAGCAGCTTACCGTGATCTCGAGTCCCGGAGACTCGAGTCGCCCGACCTCGGTCAGGAGCTTCCGGTTCTCCTGGATCCCGGCTTCTTCGTGCCGGGACTTCGGGCTCAAGAGGAAGAGAACCGCGACGAGGATGCCCTCGGCATCGTCTTGCGGCCCGAGGACATGGGAATCCGGCCGGGGTCACGCCGTTCGGCATTCGTGCAGAACAAACTCCGAGACTCGCAGTTCCGCAGCTCTCAGGCGTTCCAACTCTTCTCCTCGGTGGCCGAAGCCCATCTGGCCGATGGAGGAAAGGTGAAGGTCATCGTCCAGACCCGAGCCGACCGGGAGATCTCCACGGCGGTCGCCGATCATCTCACCGAGGTCGCCGGTTCGGACAGGGTCGAACTCATCGATCCGACTGGGTTCCGGTCGTTCGTCGACGAGCTCGGCCGCCTTGGTGCTTTGGTGACGTCACGCTTCCATTCGGTCATCCTCGCCTCGTCTCAGGCGGTGCCGACCGTGGGCGTGTTTTCGGAGACGCACGGACACAAGATGCCCGGGCTGTTCGAGCTGCTCAAATTTCCCGACTGCGCCGTGCGTCTGGATGACCGCAGCATTTCGGCAGTGCGCGACGAAGTCGACGCGGCGCTGTCCACGGTCCGCGGCTCCATCGACGAGATCCACAACCGGATCCGGGCGAACAGAACCCTGGTCCGTCGCTGGTTCGCCGAGGCGATCGCCTCGCAGGAGACGACGACGTTCGATACGTCTGCACTGAGGATCGAGGCGTTGGCGCTGCTCTATCGGGCAGGGCTCGAACGCGCGCAGAACGAATCACTGTCCCAAGTGCTGCAGGCAGTGCACGATCTGCGTGACGCCGACAGCCGCTTAGATGACAATGCACCCGGCGCAGAGTCGCGCTGAGAACGACCCGAGGAGCTGAAGAGATGATCGAGCGCACCATCCCCGAGGAGGGGCATCACCACGTCGAATCGGTGGCGGCGTTCACTGGGCCCCAGCCGGGCGCCTCGACGACGTACACGATCATGCTCGATGACGTCCCCATCGATCTGCGTTATGACGATCGCGGGTTCGACACCACCGTCGTCTTCTTCCATGCCGCGATCACGAAGGCGGTGCGTCGGTACCCGGTGTTCTCCGGGGCCACGTTCTCCGAAGATGTCGCAGCGAATCGCCTGTTCATCAGCGACCCGTCGCTCTACGTCGATTCCCGAATCAAGCTCGGCTGGTACGCCGGCAGCAGTCGGCAGCCGAAGCTGCAGGACGCATTGACTGAGATCATCTCCAGATTCGACGGTCCGGAGCGTCGGCTCGTCTTCTTCGGCGCATCCGGAGGCGGCTTCGCCTCCCTCTACTACTCCACGCACTTTCCCGGGTCGATCGCTGTTCCGGTCAACCCGCAGACGACGATCCGCAACTATGTGCCGGTCATCGTCAACCGGTACCTCAACTATGCGTGGGGCGGGCTGTCTGTCGACGAGCTCCCTGTGTGCACCGATGTCATCGACCTCTACCGTCGTCCCGTGAGCAATTTGGTGCTCTATGTGCAGAACTCCGGCGACAGTGATCATATGGAACACCACTATGCGCCGTTCTTCGATGCGCTGCCGGACGGTCACCAGGTGGAGTCCCACCTCGTCGATGCCGGTGAAGGTCATGTTCCGCCGAAGCGTGCCCTGTTGGGCAAGATCCTCAAGGATGTCGTCGGCAGCTGAGAACCCTCAGGTGATGGTGAGACGGAACGGGAGCGTATTGGCTGCGGTGTCTCCGGAGAACTGACGCAGTTCGACCGACCATTTCGACGCTCGGAAGTTCTGGCGGATAGACCAGCTGCCGTCGTCGGCGCATTCTGCCGATCCCATGTGTTTGAAGTCGTTTTTGCCCTTCAACCAGAGTTCGATGCGGCTTCCGGGTGTGCCGACTCCGATGAATTCGGTGGCGCCGGCTTTCCGGGCTTTGCCGGGCAGGGGCGAACGCAGGTAGAAGAATGGTTCGCTCTGTCCGAAGATGTCGGAGTTGATGCGGATGCACTTCTGCTTGAGCTTGCGCGTCCGACGGTGCAGATCGAGCAGAGCGTACTGCTGCGGCTGGGTGCGACGCCACGTCAGCCCCATCGTCTCCGGGATTGCTTCGTGTTCGACGACGCTGGCTCGGAACGCTTCGAGGTCGATGCCGAACGGGTCGAGATCCGCTTGGGCGAGCGGGCACATGGAGTCGCCGAATTGGGCGATCCGCGAGTCGTAGTCCCCGTCGCCCTGCCGATGGTAGAGGTAGAGCCAGTCATCGGTGTCGGTCTCAACTCGGTGGGCCAGTCCCCCGCGCTGAACCGCGGTGGTCAGCCATTTCCGGTGGGAGGAGAGCATGAGGTCGCCGACGTCGGCCGCTGAGCCGAAGAAGGTCGAGTTCGGGACGTGACTGGGGTAGATCAGCTCGCCTCGGTTGCCGCGCGGTGCGTCGATGCCGACGCCTTTCGCGGTCGTGGCTACCTGCGCCCCGGCAACATCCGGTTCGAAGGCCTCGAGGTGGGCATCGTGCAATCGGGCCGATATCGCATCGTCGTCATCGAGCAGCTGGGCATGGAGGGGACACTTCGGGTGCGTCTCCGCCTTGAGCGCCGCGCGCACAGTGTCCCCGAGGCGGGAGTGGTCCGGGACGAAGTGGAAGCGAACCGTATCGGTGAGTCCGTGGGCGTCGATGACGTCGTGGACATCGCCGAGGATGTCCGGCGGCAGGTCCGAGTCGAGCAGGATGGCCCACACCAGATCTCGGTCGCCCATCGCGGCCACGCTGGCGGCGGTGATGCTGCTGAAAAGTCCGAGGCGGGTTCGCCACCAGACGGGGTCGAAGATGCCCACTCCCATGCGGGTCACCAGCACGGTGCGCGTTTGAACTGCCACGATCGTCGCCGTCAATCGGCGAAGGCGACGCCTGGTGCGAATTCCGCGATGCGGTCGCCGACGCCGAGCAACGATTCGATGGCTGCAACCGAGCGGGCGGCGGCTCGTCCATCACCGTAGGGGTTGACGGCCTTGGCCATGGCTTCGTAGGCGACCGCGTCATCGAAGAGTCGGGAGACTTCGGTGACGATCACAGTGGTGTCGGTGCCGACGAGTTTGACCGAACCGGCGGTGACCGCCTCGGGGCGTTCGGTGTTCTCACGCATGACGAGGACGGGCTTGCCGAGGCTGGGGGCTTCTTCCTGGATTCCGCCGGAGTCGGTGAGGACGACGTCTGAGGCGGCCATGACCGTGGTGAACTCGCCGTAGGACAGCGGTTCGGTGACGAGCACGTTGTCGAACTTCTCGACTCGAGGAAGAACGGCCTCGCGTACGAGCGGGTTGCGGTGGGCCGGGAGCAGGATGAGCAGTTCGGGTCGGGCAGCGGCCAACTCGGCCAGCGCGTCGCCGATGTTCTCCATGGACGAGCCGAGGTTCTCCCGACGGTGGGTCGTCACGAGAAGTTTCGGGCGTTCGGAGGCGACATAGTCGGCGACGACCGGGTCAGCGGGGGCCACGTTCATGTCGACGGCGATGTGGAGGGCGTCGATGACGGTGTTTCCCGTGACGACGACGTCGGCCGGATTGACGCTCTCGGCCAGCAGGTTGTCGCGGGACCTTGCGGTCGGGGCCAGGTGAAGTGCGGAGATCTGACTGGTCAGCTTCCGGTTGGCTTCCTCGGGGAAGGGGCTGAGCAGATTGCCGGAGCGCAGGCCGGCTTCAAGGTGGATGACCGGGATGCCGCGGTTGAAGGCAGCGATGGAGGCGCCCATGACGGTGGTCGTATCGCCTTGGACGAGCACGGCGTCGGGAGCCTCATTTTCCAGCACGGAGTCGAGTTCGCCGATGACACGGGAGGCGATCCCGTTGAGTGTCTGCCCCTGCGACATGATATTCAGGTCCACGTCCGGGACGATTCCGAACAGATCGTTGACCTGGTCGAGCATCTCACGATGCTGGGCGGTGACGACGGTGCGGGAGTGCAGGGTCGCGCTCGATTCGATCGCCCGGATGAGAGGGGCCACCTTGATGGCTTCCGGCCTGGTGCCGAAAACGGTGAGGACAGTGGGGGTCACGCACGAACTCCTGGTCGGGAGAACCACGGGGGCCGCCTCGGCGAGGCAGGGTTCTCGCTTCAATGCCGATGTGGGTAATGGTATGCAGTTCTGCAGAACTTGGACATACCGACTCCATTCATCTCATCATGACGAACCCACCTTCGCTGACCGAATCAGAAGACCTTCACAGCGCATTCACTCAAAGTTGATGATGAAGTCACGTCAGCGGTCATTTCATGAGTCATTGTGGTCAGGTTGTCTCGAGAAGCTCTCGGGTAACATCAGTAGTCGTTCATCTCGAGTTTGGAGCATCGCACACATGCCGCCCACCGCCACCTCTCAACGCCCTTCCGTCGCTGTCGTCGGCCTCGGTTATATCGGTCTTCCGACCGCAGCTGTTCTGGCCAGTTCGGGCGCAGAGGTCGTCGGCGTCGACATCAACGCCGATGCCGTGGCCACGATCAACGCCGGCAAAGTCCCCTTCGTCGAGCCGGATATGGCGACAACGGTGGCCGGTGTCGTCTCTCAGGGTTACCTGCGAGCCACGACCGAGACTCCGCACGCGGACAATTACATCGTCGCGGTACCGACTCCTTTCAAGGACGGGCACGAACCGGACCTGTCCTACATCGAGACTGCGGGTAAGCAGATTGCACCCCTGCTAGAGGGCAATGAGCTCATCATCCTCGAATCGACCTCGCCTCCCGGAGCAACGGAGTTCCTGGCCGAGACGATCATCAAGGAACGCCCGGATCTCACGCTCAAACCCGGCAGCGCACAGACCGTCTACTTCGCGCACTGCCCTGAGCGCGTGCTGCCCGGCCGGATCATGATCGAGCTGCGGACCAACGATCGCATCGTCGGCACCCTCAACGGCAATGCCGGCGAACGTGCCCGCGATCTCTATGAGCTGTTCTGCGAGGGCGAGTTCCTCATGACCGATGCTCGTACCGCGGAGATGGCGAAGCTGACCGAGAACGCCTACCGCGACGTGAATATCGCCTTCGCGAACGAACTGTCGGTGATCTCTGACGGGCTCGACATCAACGTGTGGGAGCTCATCAAGCTCGCCAACCACCACCCTCGCGTCAACATCCTGCAGCCTGGCCCCGGAGTGGGCGGCCACTGCATCGCCGTCGACCCGTGGTTCATCGTCTCCACCGCGCCCGAGCAGTCTTCACTGATCCGCACAGCGCGTGAGGTCAACGATTCGAAGCCAGGCTACGTGCTCGACAAGCTCCTCCCTCAGGCACGTCGGATCCAGGATGTGCAGATCGCGGCACTTGGTCTGGCGTTCAAGCCGAACATCGACGACCTGCGCGAGAGCCCGGCCCGGCAGATCGTTGGACAGCTCGCCGATGCGCTCCCCAACGCGAACATCATGGCGGTCGAGCCGAACATCGACAACCTGCCTTCGGAACTCGAAGAGTGCGAGAACGTCACGCTCACTGAGGTGAACGAAGCCATTCGCGCTGCCGATATCGTGCTGCTGCTCGTTGACCACAACGAATTCACCCGCATCGACCGGACCCTGCTCACGCAGAAGATCGTCCACGATACGCGGGGCGTCTGGGGCTGAGACCTGAGACCGAACCCACTTACCTATCGACTGCGCCGCTGAGAATACTCAGCGACGCAGTTGTATTCTGCGGCACGGTTCCAAAACGAGTCCTGCGGCTACTCGGTCAGATCGTCAATCAGAAGGTCATACAGCTCTGCCAATTCCGCAGAACGGCAGAGATGAGCGAGGAACGCGGCAGGACTCTCCACAGGAGGGTTTCGTCTCCGGCGGAACAGAGTGAGTACTGCCATCAACGCTTGGTCACGATGTGCATAGGCCGTGTTTGTCATGAACTCGTCTCCGGTGAGAATCTCAATTGAAGCCTCACGAACGATGTCCGAGTCGAGCAAACCAGCTCGCTGGTCGTCGGTGACTATCGCATCCGCTCCGCTCATCAGTGCTGCGTGTAAGACATGTTCGTCATCAGGGTCCCGCAGCCCGTATCCGTATTCCCGATCACGCGGTGCTAGGATCTCAGCTCCAGGGAACGCCACACTCATCCGGTGCAAGAGGGCCGCATGCCTTTCGCCACTCATAGAACGATTCTTCTTCTCGTCGATTCGGTTGAGCACATCGATCAGCTCGTTGAGGACACCGGAGCTCCAATGGGGCGTATAAGCATTTTCTGCCGCAAGTTGCAGGAGGAAGTCCCTCTGCATACCGGGGACGAGTACGCAGGTGTCCAAGACGGCTTTGTACACGCGGGCGGCCTCTCAGCTCAGATGATTCCTGCGTTCCTGTCGAATCTCGGACAGGGCTTCCGCGCTCTCTCCTTCGTCGACGTTTTGGTATTCATAGGAGCTCTCAGCGATGAAATCCGATCGCTCGATATGAAGCTGGTCCCGGTATGCCACAACATCAGCCAACCGCAGTTTCCGTCGAACCGAACCAGGAACATTGGCTTCGAGCTCGCCTGCATCGATGAGTTTGACGATAGTAGGACGACTGAGCCCAAGCAGATCAGCCGCCTGCTGGGTAGTGATCTCCTTATCGCGGCGGAGAAGGCTGACTGATTGCCCTTTGCGAAGCCCTTCTGCAGCACGCTTCAGCACGTCGAACAGCTCCTCTGTCAGCTCCACCCGGTCAGTCCCATCAGCTCCGGACAAGTAGTAGCGGCCCGAAGACCCGTCCTCACGTCGTTGCTTGTGTGCAATGAAATCAAGGACAGCCGCCAGCTTGCCGTCATCGGCACTGTCGCCTGTTGGCACCGTGACAGCATCCGATTCGACCATGATCACTCCTAACCCCCAATTCCTTACCACCAGCTTAGTTACGAAAGTTACGAAAAACAATGGCTCGGGCCGGATGCCGTTGCGCACGGCAGGAACTCCGGGAGAAAGCCGATTGCGTCCATCCAGCTGGGCGCTCGAGCGTAAGGTGGACTCAACGTCTCCACTGCAGAACGAGTGTGTCTCGTTTCGGCTGGTGGAGACCGCTATAGCTACCGCCCACCGAAGTGCTGAGGAGAAGAATTGACCGCTGAACCGATCTGGCTTCCCGACCCGAACCAGACCCCGCGACCGCAGATCGCTGACTTCATCGACTTCGCGAATCAGCGCACCGGCCAAAGCCTGGCCTCGTATGACGATCTGTGGAAGTGGTCGGTGACCGATCTCGACGGGTTCTGGGGCGCGGTCTGGGACTTCTTCGACGTCATTGCCGACGAGCCCTTTACCGAAGTTCTCACCGATCGGTCCATGCCCGGGGCCACCTGGTTCCCCGGGACCCGGCTCAACTACGCCGAACACGCACTGCGGGCCGGCCTTGATGACACCCTCGCTGACGAACCGGCCATCATCACCATCAAAGAATCCGGCGAACGCACCGAAACCACCTGGCGCGAGCTGCGTCGCCAAGTTGGATCCGTCGCCGCCTGGCTGTGTGAGCAAGGAGTCGAACAAGGCG
Organism: Brevibacterium epidermidis NBRC 14811; assembly: GCF_001570805.1. Classification (GTDB taxonomy): domain Bacteria; phylum Actinomycetota; class Actinomycetes; order Actinomycetales; family Brevibacteriaceae; genus Brevibacterium; species Brevibacterium epidermidis. The sequence continues at coordinate 160,771 of NZ_BCSJ01000001.1, forward strand.
ACCGTGTCGTCGGATACCTGCCGAATACCCATCACACTCTCATCGCCTTCCTCGCCTCCGCCTCGATTGGCGCCATCTGGTCCGCCTGCGCCCAGGACTACGCGGCCGAAGGTGCCGGGACGAAACTCGGCCAGCTCGAACCGAAGGTGCTCTTCGCCGCCGACGGATACCTGTGGAACGGGCAGGCTTTCGACCGCCGCGACCAGGTCGCGGATCTGGCCAACCGGATGCCGAGCCTGCGGGCCGTGGTCGGGGTGGGCAACCTCGGCGAGGAATTCATCGATGAACACGGGCAGATCACGAACCTCACCGCCTGGGACGATGTCGCTTCCGGGGATGTCGAACCCGAGTTCGCGCGCGTCGATTTCGATACCCCGCTGTGGGTGCTGTATTCCTCGGGCACGACGGGGATTCCCAAGGGGATCGTGCACAGCCACGGCGGGGTCGTCATCGATCATCTGCGTCTGCTGGGTCTCCACCTCGACATTCGCCCCGGTGACCGGTTCTTCTGGTACACGAATACGAACTGGATGATGTGGAACCTCGTCGCCTCGGCGCTGGTGGGCGGTGCGACCACGGTGTGCTTCGACGGCAGCCCCCTCTATCCGGGGCCGGGCCGGCTGTGGGAGATCGCCGCGGAGACGAAGGCCAATGTGCTCGGGGTCAGTCCCGGGATCTTCCTGGCCGGGATGAAGGCCGGGATCGAACCCGGTAAGGAGTTCGACCTGACCGCGCTGCGGACGATCGGTGCCACCGGAGCCCCGGTGCCCGCCCACTGCTTCCCATGGGTGCGCGATGCCGTCGGCGAGCGCGTGCAGCTGGCCTCGACGAGCGGCGGCACGGACGTCGTCAGCGGCTTCGCCGGATCCGCGCCGAACTGTCCGATCTGGGCCGGGGAACTCTCGCGGCCGGTGCTCGGTGTGGCGTTGGAGTCCTGGGACGACTCCGGCCAGCCTTTGGTTGGCGAGGTCGGGGAAATGGTCATCACCGCCCCGATGCCGTCGATGCCGGTGAAGTTCTGGAACGATCCCGACGGTGAGCGCTACCGCGACACGTACTTCTCGATGTTCCCCGGAGTCTGGCGCCACGGCGACTGGATCACCATCACCGACCACGGCAGCGTCATCATCTCCGGCCGCTCGGACGCCACCCTCAATCGGCAGGGCGTGCGCCTGGGCAGCGCCGACATCTACGACGTCGTCGACGGCATCCCCGAGGTGGCCGAATCCCTGGTCATCGGTGCCGAGCAGCCCGACGGCGGGTACTGGATGCCGCTGTTCGTGGTGTTGGCAGAGGGGGTTTCGCTTGATTCTGCTTTGCGGGACCGGATCGCTGGGGAGCTGCGTTCCAAGGCGTCGCCGCGGCATGTGCCCGATGACATCATCGCCGTCCCGGCCATTCCGCACACTAAGACAGGTAAGAAGCTCGAGGTCCCGGTGAAGCGGCTCATTCAGGGGCATGCGTTGGAGAAGGTGGCGAATCCCGATGCTGTGGATTCGTTTGAGGCGCTGACGTACTTTGCGCGGTTCGCGAATGGTGGGGGCACCGGCGACTGAGTCCTGGCGCAACCGAGTCGAGGGCAGACCTGGGCTGAGTGCCGGGCTGGCCGGGGAGCTGCCTCGGCGAGGCGGCTCTCTCCGGAACCGGGCATTTCGCGTACGGTGAGGCTATGACTGCTCTCTTCACCCTCCCACCGGCGGATATTTTGATCGGAGTGGACGGATCGGACAACAGCCGCCAAGCGTTCACGGCTGCCGTCACTGTCGCACAGGAGCACAACTGTTCGATCCGGGCCGTCGGTGCCTACAGTGTCCCGGTGATCCCACGCCGGCACGCCCCGACGATCTCCGACGATCACCACCGCAGCATCGGGAATTCGACGCAGGAACTGCTCGAAGAATTTGCCGCGCAGGCACGGAGCGCAGGCGTCGAGGCATCTGTCCAAGCCATCGAGGGGGACGCGGGAGAAGTCCTCGCCGAAGCCAGCCGCTACTCGCGTTTGGCAGTCGTCGGCAAACGCGGCCGCAACCGGCTGGCGAGCCGACTGCTGGGCACAGTGTCGGGTGCATTCGTTGCGCGTTCGCATTGCCCCGTACTGGTGGTGCCATTCCAGGACTCAGACCTCGGCGACGATGTGCCAGCACGGGAGAACCTTGGTGGATCCGCCTCGGAGGGCCAGCACAATTGGTTGAGTTTCGAAGACGAAGTCGTCGCTGGAGTCGACATGGGTTCGTCTGCTCTTCCGGTCGCAGAGGTTGCGGCACGTGCTGCAGAATTGAGCGGCCGTCGGCTCGCTTTCGTATCAGCCGTCCCCGCTGATGCGGGAGCCTCGCGTGGGGCTGGTGCCGAGGACTCTGCTCCGACTGATCGTGCATACGCACACCATCTCGAAGAGTTGGTGAGCGCCGTCAAGGAGCATCACGAAGGACTGGCAGTACGCCTCGAGCTGGCAGAGGGCTCGGCAGCGGCCACACTGATTGAAGCAACACGCACAGCAGCACTCGTCGTACTGGGCACCCGCGGTCGAGGAGGGGTTGCCAGCCTGCTTCTGGGGTCGGTCAGCCGGAGTGTGCTCAACCAGGCGAAGTCGCCCGTGCTGATCGTCCCGAACGCGACCGCGCAATAAGGCGGTCGATGCCGTCTTTTCTACATAATGTAGAAATACTTGGTATGCTGGAGCCGGACGACGGTGCTTTCGCTCCGGGGTTATCGCCGTCGCTCGGGATCTGAGCAACCCCGGCAGGAGGTTCATGATGTACGAGGACGTAACAGCCGCCGATATGCGCACCCGCGATCTTGGAGTTCTGGTCGGATTCGACGGCTCTGACCACGCCAGATCGGCTCTGCAGTTCGGCGCGAGCGAAGCACTTCGCCGGAAAACGACTCTGACCGTCGTCACCGCCTATGCGGTCCCGGTCCCGATCTACCCCAATATGGCCTCTCTGCCCTCAGAGCCGGAGGATCGCGCACGACGCAAGAACGCTGAAGCCACCCTCGATGTGGCCGAGAAGTATCTTGACGACTACACAGGCGACCTCATCCTCGCCGTTGCCGAGGGCAACCCCACCGGCACCCTCGCCGACCTCTCCAAGCAAGCCCAACTGGTCGTTGTCGGGGCTCGCGGACGTGGTGGCTTCATCGGGCAGCTTCTCGGTTCAGTCGCCGCCGCGCTTCCTGCTCACGCCCACTGCCCCACGATCGTGTTCCCCGGAACCGCCTCCACGGAAGCAGACGCGAAGAACGAGAAATTCGCCGAGCAGAAGCCGGGCGGTCCGATCGTCGCCGCGATTGATGGTTCGGCGCAGAGCGCCGAGGTCCTCACGCAGGCGGCGCAGGTGGCAGAGAAGACGTCCGCCCCTCTCAGCATCCTCATGATCATGCCGCTGGCGGAGGAATGGCTGTACTGGTATCCCGACGTTCAGCTCCAGAACGAATCGAGCCTGAGGCGCAGGAGCGATCTCGAGAAGACGATCAGAGCCGACCACTCGTGGCTTTTCGAAGATCACCCGAATCTGGAGATCTCCATCGATGTCAAAAGCGGCCAGGCGATCGACGCCATCACTGACCGGACCACGACAGCGCAGCTGACCGTGGTCGGCAGCAGAGGTCGCGGTGCGGTGCGAAGCGCGCTGCTCGGTTCCGTCTCTCGCGGTGTGCTCAACAGGGCTCAGGGCCCGGTGATGATCGTTCCTCCCCGATCACAGCCTTAAGTTCTGGTCATGAACGATCGAGTTCCTTTCGCTTCCTCCGGCCGCGACCTCGGTGTCCTGGTCGGCGTCGACGGCTCGGCTCATGCCAGGCTCGCGTTGCATTTCGCCGCAGTCAATGCGCTGAGCAGCAACACGGCTCTCACGGTCGTGGCCGTCTATCGGCTTCCTCCGATGATGTACACCGGTGAGCCGGCAATTCTGGTCACGCCTGAACCCCGCGCCGAACGGGATCGTGCCGAACGGGATCGTGCCGAAACGGTCCTCGATGATGCCCGAAAGTATCTGCGCGACTACCCGGGAAAGGTCACGTTCTCGTCGGCAGAAGGCAGCCCGACCGGAGTTCTCACCGAACTCAGTGGGCGTGCGCAGACGGTCGTAGTCGGCTCCCACGGTCGCGGCGGCTTCATCGGCCAGCTCCTCGGTTCGGTCGCCGCGGCGCTTCCTGCCCGGTCGCAGTGCCCCACTGTGGTCGTCCCGAAGGACTATCAGCCGGAAGCCGGGCAGGGCCCGGAACTCTTCGCCAACGCTCGAGACACCGGACCGGTGGTCGCTGGAATCGACCTGTCCGAACGCAGTCGCATTGTGCTGCTCCTCGCAGCACGGCAGGCGGAGCTCTTCGCGGCTCCACTGCAGGTCCTGACAGCGATGCCGCTGCTGAGGGAGTGGAAATATTGGTACCCGGAACTCGAGGAGTTCGAGACCATCACTGAGCGCCGTCAGAGCAATCTGCGGGCATCGGCGGAGAAGGAGATCGCCTGGCTGCGTCAACGTCATTCGTGCCTCGAGATCACTGCCGACGTCGAACTCGGCGCCCCGGGCGATCTTCTCGAAGCGAAGACCCGTGCTGCACAGCTGACGGTGGTCGGTACTCGCGGTCGTGGCACGATGAAAAGCACACTGCTCGGCTCGGTCAGCCGCGAGCTGCTCAATCGCGCGCAGGGACCGGTCATGGTCGTGCCGACCGAGACGGCGGCACAGTAGTCCCACCGTTATTCCCGGTCAGGCGAGGATGAGGATCCGGCCCCATTTGGCTTCGAGAATGGTGCTGGGGACTGCTGAAGATCTGCTCCGCTCGCTCTTTCTGCAAAGCAGCGGGCGGGCTGTAGAACTCGTTCAACGACGAATCAGGTTTTCGATACTGCCTCGCATCGATAACCTGACTCGTCGTTGAACGACGCGGCCGCCGAACCAGAACGGACGCCCCTCCCAGTCCTCGGCGCTGGCCTCGTCTGAACCAGCCGGGGCCTCAGCTCCCGGCGTTCGCGTCCGCGGTCAGGTGGGCGCGCGCCTCGGCGAGCATGGCTTCACGGGTCGCGATCTTCACGCGCTCACGTCCCTCGGCCTCACCGAGGGCCTTCTCCGCGGCCTCGAGCCGGTGATAGCCCTCCCAATCGGTGAAGTCGACGCCCTTCGACTCGAGCAGCTCGACGATCGAAGACTCCTCCGGGTAGAGGGGTTCGGTGAGCGCACCGGCGGCCTGGTCGTCGAGAATATGCCCGATCGTCTCGAGCGCATCACCCTTCGTGTGACCGATGAGCCCGACGGGGCCGCGCTTGATCCATCCGGTCGTGTATACGCCGGGGATGACGTCCGCCTCGGCGGCCTGGCCCTGATCATCGGCGTCGACGACGCGACCTTCGTGATTCGTGATGACCTTCTTGACCTCGTCGAACGGCAGCTGCGGCAGCTGCGTTCCCGCATAGCCGACGGCACGGTACACAGCATCGATGTCCCAGTCGTGGAACTGCCCCGTGCCAACGACGCCGGCCGAACCGTCGAGTTCCTGACGTTCCGTGCGCAGCCCGGTTACCCGATCCTCGCCGAGGATGGCCACCGGCGCGTGGAGGAAGTGCAGGTGCAGACGCCGCTTCGCTCCCGTCGGCTCCCGCAGGGTGAAGTCGGTGAGCGTCTTCGTCACCTGCTTGGTCTGGTTGTTCGACCGGATCGCCTCCTCCGAGGCCTCGTCGAACTCGAAGTCCTCGGGGTAGACGATGACGTCGACGTCTTTGACCTGTCCGAGCTCACGCAGCTCCAGCGGAGTGAACTTTGCCTGCGCGGGACCACGCCGGCCGAACACGTGGACGTCGGTGACCTTCGAGGACTTCAGGCCCTCGTACACGTGGTCCGGGATCTCCGTGGTGTGCAGGTCATCGGCCTGCTTCGCGAGCACCCGAGCCACGTCGAGGGCGACATTGCCGTTGCCGAGCACGGCGACCTTCTCCGCATCGAGCGGCCAGGTCTGGGCGACATCGGGATGAGCGTCGTACCAGTTGACGAAGTCGGCGGCACCGTAGGAACCAGGCAGGTCGATCCCGGGCAGCGACAGCGGTGCGTCGACGAAGCAGCCGGTGGAGAAGATCACCGCATCGTAGCGGTCGGTGAGCTCGCCGAGGTTGATGTCGGCTCCGTATTCGACGTTGCCGAACAGGCGGATGTCACCACGGTCGAGGACCTTGATGAGCGCATTGATGATGCCCTTGATCCGCGGATGATCGGGGGCGACTCCGTAGCGGACGAGCCCGAAGGGAGAGGGCAGGCGTTCGAACAGGTCGATGCTCAGTTCCAGGTCATGTTCGGCCTTGGTCAGCAGGTCGGCGGCGTAGATGCCGGCGGGGCCGGCACCGATGATGGCCACTCTGAATGGGATGGTGGGCATGAGTTTCCTTGATCAGTCGTCGTGGAGCGTGAAGTCGCTCGGTGTGGTGGGGCGAGGACTCGCTACTGGTCAGTCGTCGGTGTTCTGCGGCGGCAGTGCAGCGATGAAAGGATGGTCCTTCTTGACGACCCCGTGGGCGGCTGCTCCGCCCGGGGATCCGATGTCGTCGAAGAATTCGACGTTCGCCGCGTAGTAGGCCTCCCACTCATCGGGCACATCGTCTTCGTAGAAGATCGCCTCGACGGGGCACACGGGTTCGCACGCCCCGCAGTCGACGCATTCGTCGGGGTGGATGTAAAGGGAGCGGGTGCCTTCGTAGATGCAGTCGACCGGACATTCCTCGATGCAGGCTCGGTCCTTCAGGTCCACGCACGGTTGGGCGATGATGTAGGTCATGGGTTCCTCACGAGTTCGGATGCGTGCGCTGCGGCAGGCTCGGTCGCCTGGGTGAACGCACCATCGGCGTAGGGGCTCAGGGTCACGACATCACCGGCGACGATCACGGCCGGTGACCGGACGCCTCGGCGAGCCGCGCGGAAGGCGATGTCGCCCAGGGTTCCGATGGTCACCCGCTGGTTCTCACCGAATCCGTCTTCGACGATCGCGACCGGGCAGTCGTCACCGCGCCCGGAGCGGGCGAGCACCATCGCCGAGTTGATGAGCGTGCCCACTCCCATGAGCACGACGACGGTGTGATCGCGTCCCCCGCCGATCTCGGACAGCTGGTCGTGACCGGTCACGACCGTGTACGAAGTGGCGACGCCTCGGTGGGTGAGCGGGATTCCGGCGACCGCGGGAACGGAGTTCGCGCTGGTCACCCCGGGAACGACGCGGACATCGACTCCGGCGGCCCGGCAGGCGATGACTTCCTCTCCCCCACGTCCGAGGACGAACGGGTCCCCGCCCTTGAGACGGACCACTCGGTGACCGAGCTTCGCCTGCGTGATGAGGATGTCGTTGATCCCGCTCTGCGGCACCGGATGGTGCCCCGGCTGCTTCCCGACGTCGATGATCTGCGCATCCAGAGGTGCACCACGTTCGGTCTCGAGCTGATCGATGACGGACCTGGCGCCGAGGCGGTCGGCCACGATGACATCGGCCCGCTCCAATGCGCGCAGACCGGTGACGGTGAGCAGTCCCAGGTCACCTGGGCCGGCACCGACGAGCAGCACCGTGCCCGGCTGCTGTGGGAGGAAGAGTGTCATGGCTGGTCCTCGGTGGATTCGGGGCTGGGGGCCGCCTCGGGGGTGTGGATTCCCGCGGCGAGGGTGTTCCCTGTCTGCGGGTCGATGACGACGAAGGCTCCGGCCGTGCCGTGGTCGCGGAAGTCCGGGACCGGCAGCTCGGCGGACAGCTTCACCCGGGCCAGGCCGATGTCGTTGCCGGCGAGCACCTCGGCGGCCTCCAGCCCGGAGGTCTCGAGGTTGCGTTTGGCCTCGATGGTGACGATGCCTTTCACGGTCGTCGTCCCCGTCTTGATGAGCACCCGATCCCCCGTGCGCAGGCCCTCGGCCGTGAACGGGAAGACCTCGGCGCGCAGTTCGCGGCGCGGGGTGGGCAGGGTGCCGGCCGCGGCGATGACGCTGCCGCGAGCGGTATCGACATCATCGGCCAGCCTCAGCGCCACCGACAACGGCGCACTCGCGGCCTCGAGGGGACCGGTGGCGGTATCGATGCCGGTCACGGTCGTGCGGAGCCCGGCGGGGTGGATCTCGATTTCATCGCCGAGGCTGACCCGCCCGGCCGTGATCTGTCCGGCCACGGCCCGGTAGTCCCGGAATTCCTCGGGGTCGAGACCCGGTGCCAGGCCGCCTTGCGGACGGAGCACGGTCTGCACGTCGAGGCGGAAGGCCTCGAGGTCGGCGGTGTCTTCGTCCGCACTCGGCAGAGTCTCGAGCAGCTCGAGCAGCGCCGGGCCGGAATACCAGGGGGTGTTGTCCGAGGCGGCGGCGATATTGTCCCCGGCCAGTGCAGAGATCGGGATGAGGTGCGGGGTCTCGAGTCCGATCTCGGCGGCGAGGGTCTTGATGTCGTTCTCGACCGTCTCGATCCTCGCCTGGTCGAAGTCGACGAGGTCGATCTTGTTGACGGCGATGATGACGTGGCGGATGCCCAGTCGGGAGACGACGGTGAGGTGCCGGCGGGTCTGTTCGGTGGCACCGGTGCGGGCGTCGATGAGAACGACGACGGCATCGGCGGTCGAGGCGCCTGTGACCATGTTGCGCGTGTACTGCACGTGTCCGGGGCAGTCGGCGAGGATGAACGAGCGACGGTCGGTGGCGAAGTACCGGTAGGCGACGTCGATGGTGATGCCCTGTTCGCGTTCGGCCCGCAGACCGTCGGTGAGCAGAGCGAAGTCGAACTCTCCGCCAAGGAATCCGCGCTCCCGACTCGTCGCGGTCACGGCGGCGAGCTGGTCGGCGAGGATCGCCTTCGCATCGTGGAGGAGTCGGCCGACGAGTGTCGATTTGCCGTCGTCGACGGATCCGGCGGTGGCGAAGCGCAGCAGCGTCTTCGTCGTCGTGTCCAACGAGGTGGTCGCCTCGGTGGTGGTTGTTTCGGTGGTGGTTGTCGTCGTCATCAGAAGTACCCGTCCTTCTTGCGGTCTTCCATCGCCGCGGCCGAGATCCGGTCGTCGGCGCGAGTGGCTCCGCGCTCGGTCACGGTGGTGGCGGCCACCTCGGCGAGGATGGACTCGAGGTCATCGGCGCTCGATTCGACGGCCCCGGTGCAGCTCATATCTCCGACGGTGCGGTAGCGGACCTTCTTTGTCGTGACGGTCTCGCCGTCGCGTGGGGTGGAGAATTCGCCCGTGGCCCACCACATGCCGTCGCGCTGGAAGACTTCGCGATCGTGGGCGAAGTAGAGCTCGGGCAGTTCGATGCCTTCGCGGGCGATGTAGCTCCACACGTCGAGTTCGGTGAAGTTCGAGATCGGGAACACGCGGACGTGTTCGCCGGGCAGGTGGCGGCCATTGAAGAGGTTCCACAGTTCAGGCCGCTGGCTGCTGGGGTTCCAACCGACGAATTCGTCGCGCAGGGACAGAATCCGCTCCTTCGCGCGGGCCTTGTCCTCGTCGCGGCGGGCGCCGCCGAAGACGGCGTCGAACTTCCCGCCGGTGATGGCATCGAGCAGCGGCTGGGTCTGCAGGGTGTTCCGGGTGCCGTCTGGGCGTTCGCGCAGGCGACCGTCGTCGATGTAGTCCTGGACCTTCGCCACCGTGAGGTCGAGGCCGTACTTCTCTGCGGTCTCGTCGCGGAAGCGGATGATCTCGTCGAAGTTGTGTCCGGTGTCGACGTGGAGGAGTCCGAACGGGATCTTCGCCGGCCAGAACGCCTTCGCGGCGAGGTGGAGGACGGTCACGGAGTCCTTGCCGCCGGAGAAGAGCAGCACGGGGCGTTCGAATTCGGCGGCGACCTCACGGATGATGTGGATCGCTTCGGATTCGAGGACGTCGAGGGTGGACAGGCTTGCGCCCGGGTTGTGGGTGTGTGCCGTCTCGGTGGTGGTGTGGGTGTCGTGGTTGTACTGGGTGTCGATGCTCATGTGTGGAGTCCGCATTCTGTTTTGGTCGATCCGGCCCAACGGCCGGCGCGGGGGTCTTCCCCTTCGGCGACGGGGCGAGTGCAGGGCTGGCAGCCGATCGACGGGTACCCCTGCGACAGCAGCGGGTTGACCGGGACGTCGAAGGCGCGCGAGTAGTCGAGGAGGTCATCGAACGACCACGCGGCCAGGGGGTTGACCTTGACCAGGCCGTTCTTCTCATCGAAGGTGATCAGCGGCGTGTTCGTCCGGGTCGGAGCCTCGTCACGGCGAACTCCGGTGAACCAGAGCTCGTAGCCGTTCAGCGACTTCTTCAACGGTGCGACCTTGCGGCGGGCGCAGCACAGGCCAGGGTCGCGGGCGAAGAGGTCCTTGCCGAATTCGGCGTCCTGCTCTTCCACGGTCTGCTCCGGGAGGACGTCGACGATGTGGACGTCGACACGGCGGGCCACCTCGTTGCGGGTGTCGTAGGTCTCGCGGAAGTGGTAGCCGGTGTCGAGGAAGAGGACGTCGACGCCGGGCTGGTACTGGGCGACGTAGTGCGGCAGGGCGGCGTCGGCCATCGAGCAGGCCACGGCGCAGGCCGCAGTGTCGAAGTGCCGGGACACCCAGCGGATGACGTCGGCGGGGTTGGCCTCGGGAACACCGTTCTCCGGGTCACCGGCGAGTTCCCGGGCACCCGCCTCGGCGAGGGCCTTGAGCTCTTCGACGGGACGCGGTTCGGGGCGGGGCCGCGTCGGTGTCTGAGTTGTTGCTGCCGGGTTGGGGGATGCGGTCGGGGTCGGGTTCGTGGTGCTCATTTCAGCTCCTCTTCGTCGACGCGGTTGGCCCATTCGGAGAATGTTTCGGTCTCCCCGCGTCCGGCGAGGAAGCGGCGGACGAGGGTTTCGACGTATTCGGTGAGGTTCTCGGCGGTGACCTTGAGTCCGCGGACGGTACGGCCGAGGCCGGCTTCGTCGCGGTCTTTCGAGGCCAGGCCTCCGCCGACGTGGACCTGGAATCCGGGGACCTGTTCGCCTTCGTCGGTGGTGACGATCTGGCCTTTGAGTCCGATGTCGGCGGTCTGAATGCGGGCGCAGGAGTTCGGGCAGCCGTTGAGGTGGAAGCTGATCGGGTGCGGCAGCTCCTCGATGTCGGCCAGCCGTGCTTCCAGTTTCTCGACGGCGTCGGCGGCGGTCTGCTTGGTCTCGACGATGGCGAGTTTGCAGAATTCGATGCCGGTGCAGGCGATGGTCGAGCGGCGGAAGAGGTCCTTGCGGCTGGACAGGCCGAGGGCATCGAGGCCGGCGACGACGTCATCGACATCGGCTTCGTCGATGTCGAGCAGCAGGACCTTCTGGTGCGGGGTGGTGCGCAGGCGGGTGGATCCGTACTTCTCGGCGAGGTCGACGAGCTGGCCGAGCAGGGTGCCCGAGGCGCGGCCGGCGATGAGGGTGACGCCGATGTAGTAGCGGCCGTCGGCCTGTTTGTGCACGCCGACGTGGTCGCCTGCGGTGATCGGTTTGGCCGGTGCCGGGCCGTCGGCGAGCTTGTAGCCGAGGTATTCGGTTTCGAGGACCTCGCGGAACTTCTCCGGGCCCCAGTCGGCGAGCAGGAACTTCAGTCGGGCTTTGTTGCGCAGGCGGCGGTAGCCGTAGTCGCGGAAGATCTGGGTGACGCCGAGCCAGGTGTCGACGACCTGGTCGGGGGCGACCCAGGTGCCGAGGCGTTCGGCGAAGCGGGGGACGACGGACAGGGCGCCGCCGACCCACAGGTCGTAGCCGACGCCGTGTTCGGGGTGTTCGACGGCGACGAAGGAGCAGTCGTTGATCTCGTGGACGACGTCCTGGCTGGGGTGGCCGGTGATCGCGGTCTTGTATTTTCGCGGCAGGTTCGACAGTGACTGGTCGCCGATGTAGCGGCGGGAGATCTCTTCGATCGCCGGGGTCGGGTCGATGAGTTCGTCGGCGGCGATGCCGGCCACGGGTGAGCCGAGGATGACGCGGGGGACGTCGCCGCAGGCTTCGGTGGTCTGGAGTCCGACGGCTTCGAGGCGGCGCCAGATCTCGGGCATGGACTCGATCTCGACCCAGTGGAGTTGGATGTTCTGGCGGTCGGTGAGGTCCGCGGTGCCGCGGGCGAACTCGTTGGAGATGTCCGCGATGACCCGCAGCTGCTCGGTGGTGAGCTTGCCGCCGTCGATGCGGATGCGGAGCATGAAGTATTCGTCTTCGAGCTCGTGCGGTTCGAGTTTCGCTGTGCGGCCGCCGTCGATTCCGGGTTTGCGCTGGGTGTACAGGCCCCACCAGCGGAAGCGGCCGTGCAGGTCGTCGGAGGCGATCGAAGAGAATCCCTGCTTGGCATAGATGGTTTCGATCCGGGCGCGAACGTTGAGGCCGTTGTCTTCGGCCTTGTCGATCTCGTTTTTGTTCAACGGTTCATGGCCGTCGATCTTCCACTGCCCATTGGACTTCTTCGGCCGGGCGGGCCGCTTAGCGGTCCGCTTACCTGCCGTTTCCTTGTTCTCTTCCACCTGAGTGGACATTGCTGTCTCCAAACGCTGAGGGGAACCAGTGATGAATTACGCTACATGAATGCCGAATTGCTCAACAAATTACCGAATGGTTTGTGTCACGGAGCGACATATGGCGTCACGGTCTGCCGGTCTGCTGTGGGTGCGGTCAGGCGTTGAGCATGTCCGGGGCAGAGGCGTGGGGTTGGGTGCCGGCATGACCGCGGGGCTGGGTGCATGCGCGGACTCGGTCGCGGACGATATCGACGAGCCGGGGCGGCACCGCGGCGCCGCTGTTTCCGTTGGTGAGCAGCGGCGGAGAAAGGACACCGGACGAGTCACTGCCGCCGTCGACGAGTTTGCGCGCGAGGTCATCGAAGAAGCCCGGCGCCAGCAGATAGTTCGCAAGCACGGGGCGGGTTCCGCGGCTACGGCTCTTTTCGACGAGCTCCTTCAACGGCACTCCCCCACCGGCGAGGAAGCCGACCTCGACTGGACGCTCGAGCTCTGCGGCCAACAGCCTTCCCATCTCACGACATGACTCGTTCGCCCGCTCGTCGCTCGATCCGGCAGCGGCGAGGATGACCTCGTCGTTGCCGCTCAAAGCCGGAAGGCGATCGGCAAGGATCTCCGCAAGCCTCGCATCCGGCCCAAGCGTCGGCGTCCGCCGAACGTCACGGCCGGACTCGATGGCTCGGTTGACCGCCTCGGCGAGGTCGACATGGACGTGATACCCCGGCGAGAGCAGAAGCGGCACGAGGATCACCGGACGGTCGGCGGGCAGGCGGTTGATCACCTCGTCGACGTCGGGTTGCTGGACGTCCACATGGCCGAGCATGACCTCGTCGGCAATCCCGCGAATGCGCAGGTCTGTGGCGATCTCTGCGGCGAGCACCTCGATGAGGACTTGGCCGGTCGGCGATGAGGTCCCGTGGGAGATCAGCCCCACCGACGGCAGCCCCGTCACAGCGCCCACTCCTGGGCAGGCCCCTGCGCCCGGAATCTCACTGGCTGCGGCGCCCGACCCCGCGCAGGAACCGGGGGCGTCACGGTCATCGCGCAAAGCAATTGCTCAACGACTGCACGGCCCGGGTGAGCATCTCTCGTTACTCTTGATTGCATTCGCACAGCGTAACCGATCAGTGTCAACGCCGCATACAGGCTCGTCATCAGGGAAATACCGCCATGTGGCGTCATCTTTCGACATACAGCGACCGGGTTCGTAGGATTGCGGATGATTCGCCATTCTGCTCAACAGTTTCGCTAGTGTGTCTAGTCAAAGCGTCTTTGCGTTCCTGACACCGCCCGCATCTTCGACGTCTTCTGCGTCATCACCACCTTCGCGTCATCCACGAAAGGCAAGCACATGCGTCAGCTCATCGTCCTCGGGATCGTCGGCCTCATCGCTCAGCTCATCGATGGATCGCTGGGGATGGCCTATGGGGTCACCTCAACCACGCTGCTGCTCGCGGCGGGTACGGCACCGGCGGCCGCCTCGGCGGCGGTGCACTTCTCTGAACTGGGCACAAGCCTGGTGTCAGGGATCTCCCATCACCGGTTCGGCAATGTCGACTGGCGGACGGTGGGCATCCTCGCCGGTCCCGGCTTCATCGGCGCGGTCCTCGGGTCGACGTTCCTCGCCAGCCTCGATGGGGAGGCCGCGACCCCGTGGATCTCGGGAATCCTGCTCGCGCTCGGGGTCTACGTGATCTGGCGGTTCCTCGCATTGGGCGGGAAGCGTCCGGAGTTCAAGTCGCGGCCGAGCGCGGGGATGCTCGTGCCGGTCGGGTTCGTCGGTGGAGCGCTCGATGCCATCGGCGGTGGCGGCTGGGGTCCGGTCGGGACGACGACGCTGCTCTCATCAGGACGTTTGGAGCCCCGGAAGGTCATCGGGTCGATCGACACGAGTGAGTTCGTCGTCGCCGTCGGCGGTTCGCTCGGGTTCCTCATCGCACTCGGCTCGCAGGGCATCGAGTGGCAGATCGTGGCGGCGCTGCTCATCGGCGGCGTCATCGCCGCGCCGTTCGCTGCGTGGCTGGTGAAGCTGCTGCCGGCGAAGGTGCTTGCAGTCGCCGCGGGCGGAATCATCATTCTCACGAACATCCGCACCATCCTGCTCACCTTCGGACTCGACGCGTCGACGGTGTGGCTGACGCTCGCCGGCTTGGCTCTCGTCTGGTTTGCCCTCATCGCCCACGTCGTCCGCGTCGAGCGGGCGGCCACGAAGGCGCGGAAGGCTGAGGAAGCCGCGGAAGCTGAGGCCGAAGCGACCATCGGCAGCTGATCACCGCCGCCTACCCTTCTCAATCAACGCGTAACTCGAAAAGCACGTCGCTAGTGACGTGCTTTTCGAGTTTCGCGTTGATCCGCGTGAGGTGATGGCGAAAGTCAACGCTGGCTGTAGAGCTTCCGGGCCATGATCACGCCGATGAGGGAGAGCAGCGACAGTCCCGCGTAGTAGAAGCCGGGCACGGTCAGCAGTCCCGTTGCGCCGAGCAGGGCGGTGAGGATAAGCGGGGCGAAACCGCCGAAGATCGCGACACCGAAGCTGTAGGCGATGGTCATGCCGGAGCTGCGCACCTTGACGGGGAACAGTTCGGACAGCAGCGCCGGCATCGGGCCGAAGTAGAAGACCATGAACAGGCCGACGATCGCCTCGCACAGGGTGAGGACGCCGATCGAAGGGTTCGCGGTCAGGAGGATGAACATCGGCCAGGCGACGATAATGCCCACGATGGTCGTCGGAATCATCACGGTCGTCGGGCCCACTCGGTCGGCCAGGCGGCCGGCGAACGGAGCACCGATGAGGGTGATGAGACCGGCGACGACGGCACCGGGGAACGCTGCCCACGGTTCGAGTCCGAGGTTGCCGACAGCGAACTGCGGCAGGAAGGTGATGAGGTAGACCGAGATCGTGGCCATCGCGATGATGAGGAACGCGGAGAAGAGACGACCGAAGTGCTCACCGAGGAGGACGCGCAGCGGGTTGTCGGTCTTCTCGGCGGCTTCGAACTCGGGCGTATCGTCCATCTTCGAGCGGATGTACCAGCCGACGGGGCCGATGAGCAGGCCGAGCGCGAAGGCCACGCGCCAGCCCCAGGAGTGCAGGGCCTCTTCGCTCAGTGCGGAGCTGAAGATCCACGAGACTCCGGCGGCAAGGAACATCGAGATGCCCTGGGTCGCGGTCTGGAAGGAGGCGTAGTAGGCCTTGCCTCGCTTGGTGTTCTCAGTGAGGAAGGCGGTGGCGGATCCGAATTCGCCGCCGGCGGAGATGCCCTGGATGATGCGGGCGATGATGAGGCCGATCGAGGCCCAGATGCCGATGGTCGCTTCGCCGGGCAGGACGACGATGATGAACACGCCGAGGGTCATCAGGCCGATCGTCAGCGACAGGGCCGACTTGCGGCCGTGCTTGTCGGCGTAACGGCCGATGATGATGGCGCCCAACGGTCGCACGACGAAGGTGATGGCGAAGGTCGCCCAGGTCATCAGCTGCGCGGACAGGCCCTCGCCCGGGTAGAAGACCGCGGTGATCGAGGTGGCCATGAATCCGAAGAGGATGATGTCGTACCACTCGAGGGCGTTGCCCAGTCCGGCCGCGACTACGGCCTTGCGTGCCCGCGACTTCTCTTCGCGGGACTCGACGGGTGTCTCAGTCATCGTGTGCCTTTTCTTGTAGGTGCCCGGGTGCCGCGGTCGGCGCAGCCGGTGGTGGTTCGTTGGCTTCAGGATGCAGGCACCGTTGCTCGTCATCCGGGGCGGGTGTTGCCTGCTGTCGTACTGTTCGGTGTTTCTGATCTGACTAGTATGCCCCTGTTGTCGTCAGCGAGACGATTGTAGTTCGGTCATTTTCGGTCGCAAAGACTGTCTCAGCAGGCGTCGGGCATGTCAGTGCCGGTTGTTACGATCACGATATGTCGACCGAAGCCCGCAATACTGTCCCTGCCACAGCGGTCGAAGTGCGCGGTGCACGCGTGCACAACCTGCAGGGTATCGACGTCGACGTACCGCTGAATACCCTCGTCGCCATCGCCGGTGTCTCCGGGTCGGGCAAGTCCTCCCTGGCCATGGGCGTGCTCTACGCCGAAGGCTCGCGCCGCTATATCGAAGCCCTGTCGACCTACACTCGCCGTCGCATGGCCCAAGCCGCCCGTGCCGATGTCGACACCGTCCGCCACATCCCCGCCGCCCTCGCTTTGCGGCAACGCCCCGGAGTCCCCGGCGTGCGCTCGACCTTCGGCACCTCGACCGAGCTGCTCAACGTCGTCCGCCTGATGTTCTCCCGTTTGGCTTCCCACCTCTGCCCGAACGGGCACCGGCAGAAACCGACTCTCAACGTCGCTGCCGAGGAGCCGTTCGACTGCCCCGAATGCGGTGAGACCGTCCACGCACCCGGCGCCGAGGAGCTCGCCTTCAATTCCGGTGGAGCATGCCCCCGCTGCGAGGGCATCGGCACCATCAGAGAAGTCGACGATGCCTCCCTCATCCGCGACCCCGACCTGTCGATCGACAACGGCACAGTCATCCCCTGGCAGATGTTCGGCTTCAACGTCCAACCGCAGATCGCCCGCGAATTCGGCGTCCGCACCGATGTGCCCTGGCGCGACCTCGAAGACTGGGAGCGCGAGATCGTCTTCGCCGGCCCCGAAGAGAAGAAGCACATCACGGTCACCTCGAAGAAGGGGCTCCACGACCTCGACTTCACCTTCCGCAACGCCCGCCTGACGGTGACCGAAGAACTCAAACGCGCAGACACTGAGAAGCGCTTCGCCAGGGTCAGCAGGTTCCTCTCCGAGCAGGTCTGCCCCGACTGCGAAGGCACGCGTCTCTCCCCCGCTGCTCGAGCACCGCGCCTTGGCGAACTCGACCTCGCCGAGGCGACCGCCATGACCCTCGACGAACTCGTCGACTGGGCCGCGAACGTTCCCGAAACTCTCCCCACGCCCATGCAGCCGATGGCCCGGTCGCTGGTGGACGCACTTCTCGGCATGGCTCGCCGGCTGCTCGACCTGGGTCTCGGATACCTCGGACTCGACCGGGCCGGTTCCTCTCTGTCGACCGGCGAACGCCAACGAGTCCAACTCTCCCGTGCCGTGCGCAACGAGACCACCGGCGTCCTCTACGTCCTCGACGAACCCTCGATCGGCCTCCACCCCTCGAACATCAAAGGTCTGCAGGGTGTGATCGCCGACCTCCTCGAGGAGGGAAACTCCGTGGTCATGGTCGACCACGATCCACTCGTCCTCCGCGAAGCCGACCACCTCATCGAAATCGGCCCCGGCTCCGGCAAGGACGGCGGCTCGGTCGTGGCCAAAGGCAGCGTCGCCGAACTCGACGCACACCCGGACTCCCGCATCGGCCCCTACCTCACCGGCCGCGCCGACGCCCTCGTACGCACTCCCGCACCCGAAGCCGAGATCGACGACCACGGTCGGATCCGGCTGCTCACCTCACCGATCCACACCGTTCATACGCTGGAGACCGAGATCCCACGCAAGCGGCTCACCGTCGTCACCGGAGTGTCCGGATCGGGCAAGAGCACGCTTGTCCTCGACAGTCTCGTCCCCGCGCTCAAAGCCGAGGCTGCCGCGGACGAACGTGCGATGCCGTCTCACGTGCGTGAACTCGATGCCGGCGGGATCGAGCGGGTCAATGTCGTCGACGCCACCCCGATCGGCATCAACGTCCGCTCCACCGTGGCGACCTATTCCGGGGTGCTCGATGACCTTCGCCGCGCCTATGCTCGACTCGATTCCGCGAAGGATGCCGGGCTGACTGCCGGGGACTTCTCCTACAACACGGGTTCGCTGCGCTGCCCGAAATGCGAAGGTACCGGCGAGATCACCCTCGACGTGCAGTTCCTCCCCGACGTCGACATCCCCTGCCCGAACTGCGAAGGCCGTCGGTACAGTCCCGACGCGGACGAGTACCGCCGTGCCTCGGATGCCGATGGTCAGCCGCTGTCGTTGCCGGATCTGTTGGCGATGACGGTCGCCGAGGCGCTCCCCCACCTCGCCGAGATGCGCAAGGTCCATGCCCGGTTGAAGGCGCTGCAGGATGTGGGGCTCGGGTACCTCACTCTCCACGAGGCGACCCCGGCGCTCTCCGGCGGTGAGGCGCAACGGCTCAAGCTCGCCACCGAACTCGGGAAGTCACAGCAGCACACGCTCTTCGTCTTCGACGAACCGACGGTGGGCCTGCACCCCGAGGATGTGCGTGTGCTCGTGCGCGTCTTCCAGCAGCTGCTCGACCAAGGTGGGACGGTGCTCGTCATCGAGCATGACCTCGACAT
This sequence comes from Brevibacterium epidermidis NBRC 14811, assembly GCF_001570805.1. Classification (GTDB taxonomy): domain Bacteria; phylum Actinomycetota; class Actinomycetes; order Actinomycetales; family Brevibacteriaceae; genus Brevibacterium; species Brevibacterium epidermidis. The sequence continues at coordinate 179,463 of NZ_BCSJ01000001.1, forward strand.
GATCGCGAACGCGGACTGGATCATCGACCTCGGCCCCGGCGGAGGTCAGGACGGCGGGAAGATCGTCGCGACGGGAACCCCGCAACAGGTGGCGGGCAGCTCAGACAGCGTCACCGGCGAGTACCTCAAAGGGCATCTCAACGAGGCGGGGTGAACACCTCGGTCTGACAGAGTTGCGGTAAAGAAGCGGCCCCGTCCTCAACAGAGAACGGGGCCGGATTCGAAGTCAGCGATTCGAAGTCAGCAGAAGGACTCAGCCCGGCTCTTCCTCAACTGCTTTCGCTTTCTCGGCCTTGGTGTATGCCTGGTATTTGCGAATGACTTCGAGCGCCGGACCGTCGGCGAGCAGTTCGCCCTTCTCGATCCACAGCGCACGGTTGCACGTGTCCCGAATCGTACGCATCGAGTGCGAGACGAGGAAGACGGTACCGGCGTTCTCACGGATTTCGCGAATACGGCCTTCGGAACGGTCACGGAACTTCTTGTCACCGACGTTGAGCGCCTCATCGACGATGAGGATCTCGTGCTGCACCGAGGTCGCGATCGCGAACTTCAGTCGCTGCGACATACCCGAGGAGTAAGTGCGCATCGGCAGATCGATGAAGTCCCCGAGCCCGGTGAACTCGACGATGTCATCGAACTTCGCGTCGATCTCATCGCGGGTGAGTCCCAACGCCAGAGAACCGAGAACGATGTTGCGCGCACCTGAGAGGTCCGGAATCAGCGCAGCACCGACACCGAGGAGGTTCGGCCGTGACGTCGCATAGATCGCACCCTCGGAGGTCGGGGTCAGCCCGGTGATCGACCGCATGAGCGTGGACTTGCCGGAGCCGTTGCTGCCGATGATGCCGATCGATTCGTTCTTGTGAGCGACGAAGCTGATGCCCTTGAGGGCGTGAACCTCTCGCAGCTCCCGCTTCCGCCCCATCACGTTCTTACTGCCGAGCTTGAGCTTCTTGCCCGTGGCCAGGGTCTTGTAGCGGACGTGGACGTTGTCGCAGACGACTACGGGTGGGTTGTTCCTTGTCACCTCGGGGAGGTTGCCGGTGTCGAACGAATTCTCGTCACTCATCACGACCAAACCTTTCCTCGGCCTGCCAGAAGAACACGAAGCCGATGATGAAGATGCCGAATGCCCAGATGGCCAGGTGCCAGAAGTAGTCGTAGGGAACGACTCCGTCCTTCATGAGGATGCCGCGAGCGATGGACAGCACGTTGTTGATCGGCTGCCAATCGGCGAACGGCTGCAGCGACGGGTTGATCTTGTCGACCATGACCTTGAGGTCGAAGAAGACACCCGAGGTGTAGAAGATCATTCGGGAGATGAACGGGGTGACCTGCGACAGGTCTCGGAAGTGGACCGTTGCACGGGCGAAGATGAATGCCACGCCTTGGTTGAAGACCCAGAACAGGAACACCAGCGGGATGAAGAGGAACCAATCCCAATCAGGTCGCGCACCGAAGAGGATGACGATGAGCGCCATGAAAAGGAGCGTGGGGATGAAGTCGAGCAGGTTCTGGAACACCTTGGCGATGGGCAGAACAATGCGCGGGAACGGTAAGGATTGGACGAGTGAGGCATTCGAGATGATCGACTTCGCGCCGCCGTTCATCGAGGTGTTGAAGAATTCGAGGATGAAGACGCCGATGACGACGAATGGCGCGAAGTCCGGCGGTCGAGCAGTCGCTCCCTGCATGATGACGCCGAAGACCGTGCCGTAGATCAGAGCCGAGAATGATGGGCGCAGCAGCACCCAGGCCATGCCGAGGCGGTTGCGCTCGTTCTCGGACTGCATCCGGTACTTCGCAAGCGTGTACGTGAAGTCGCTTCGGTTGAGAAGCTGTTTGACGTACTGGGGCAGAGACGGCCGTCCACCCACTCTCTCGAGTCCGTGCTCGGCAGCAAGCCTGGCCATATCCATGAACAGAAAATTCTCTCGTCGGCGACTGGGGATAGAACAGAAAGAGTCTACGGGATGAGACTAGCGCAGACTCACAGTCGGCTGTGAGCCTTGAAGTCGAAGTCGGGGTCGGCGATTTGGGCCCGCGTCGGAATATTGCTACCGCCGAGTACCCGTCGAGCTGCCGCCTGCATCGGCGGCCAGTTGAACGTCTCGACACCGACGAGCCTCGACTCCAGGTCAGGCCCATCGAAGTGGAAGACCTGGAACTTCGACCCGCTGGGGTCGTGTCGGATGAGCGTGTCGTCAGCGTCAGGGCTCGTCAGACCCGCCGTGAACACCTTCTCCGGGCCTTGGAAGCTCCAGTGCCAGGGGACGTCCGACCAGACTTTCGGACCCCCTTCCGGCCCACTGCCTGACGCGGATTCGGAGTCGTTCTCGCCTTTGTTCGACGGCTCTCCCGCCCCCTCGCCGAGGAGCTCGGCGAGGAACTTTCCGTGACTTTCGGCCACCGGTTCACAGGCCCATGGATGGTCGAGCGCATAGGGTCCGGCGGTGACGATGGCACAGTCGCCGGCGGCGAAGACACCCGGATGGGATGTTGCCAAACTCTCATCCACATCCCATGCATGAGCGGGGCGGTGGCCGTCGACCGGGATCAGCCGAGGGCGGGCCCCGACGCTGGTGATGAACAGGTCGTGAACATCGGCCGGGATGTCGTCCGGGCCGGAGGTGTGGGTGACGAATTCGACTCCGGCGGCCTTGTGTTTGTCGAACAGGGCCTGCCGCACGGGCGCGGAGAGCTGCTTGCGCAGGGGTTCGTCCCCGCGCAGGTAGACCGTAGCGTGGTGTCCGGCAGCCACCGCCGAGGAAGCCACCTCCATTCCGAGGTAACCCGAGCCCAGCACCCCGACGTTGAGGGGTCGGTTCGCATTGTTCACGCGTTCGAGAATCCATTCCGCGTCGGCGAGGTCATAGACCGGCAGTGCGTCCGGGTAGGCGGGGACTTCGGGGCGGATGGCTTCCATCCCGGTGGCGAGGATGCAGTGGGTGAAGTCGATAGACTCCCCCGACGCCAGCTGGATGGCGCCCGCGGTGGCGTGATGGTTCTCCAGCGGATGGGGGTGCCGCTGGGTCTCGGCGGTGTAGCGGGACTCCAGGGCCGCCTCGGCGAGGGTGATCTCTTCTGCCCGGTCACGAACGAAGGTGATGTGCTCGGTCGATTCGAGGTGGTAGGGCAGGTGATGGCGGGATCCGTCGAAAAGATGCTTCGACAGCGGCGGCCGTTCACACGTTTCGCCGGCCTGGGGGTCGATGACTGTGACGGCCTGACCGCGCGCGTTCAGCTCCCGCGCCGTAGTCGTGCCGGCCAGTCCCGCACCGATGATGACGATCCGCTTGCTCATGTCTCCATGCTATGCCTCGCCGAGGCGGCTCGCGGTGAGGTGGGGCGCCCGGCACGGGCAGCAGAGCAGTCGTGCCGAGCCCCCTGGCCTCTCACGGCTCAGAGTTCCGTGGTCTGTGTGCCGCCGGACGGGCGGTCTCCGGTGATCTTGGACTTGACCATGCGGAACAGGCCCGATGCCTTGCCGCCGGGCAGCCCCCAGTGCTGTGCGGAGTGTGTGACGACCTTGATGAGTCCGAGGTTCGGGTCGCGGCGGTCATCGAACCACGCCGTGGCGGAATCCGACCACAGTTCATCGACCTTGGCCTCGTCGTCGACGAACTCCACGCGCCCGGCCACCGACAGCCAGTTGCCCGCCTCAGCGATGCTGATATTGACTTCGGGGTTCGTCTGCAGCGCCTTCGCTTGGTCGCCGTCGAGGGCGAGGAAGAACCAGACGTCGGCATCCTCGGTGACCTCCTGGGGTGCCATAGGGTGAGCGAGGATCTTGCCGTCGGCGAGCGCGGTCGCGAGCATGACAGAATCACCGCCGCGCAGGATCTTGACGACGTCGGCCTGGCCGAGCTCCTCTGTCGCCGCGTCTCCAGCGGGCTTCTGCCCATCACCCGCGGCGGATACCTGGCCGGCTTCCGTGTCGTCGGTGGCGAAGACTGCTGTTTCCGTGCTCGCGACGCCGCCTTCCGTCGTGCTGCCGACCGCGTTGCCCATCCCTGGCGCGCTGTAGATGTCACCGGGCTCGGACGTGGTGCCGACCGAGGCGCCCATGCCCGGGGCGAGGGAGGCGTCAGTGGCTCCGGAGTTCTCGGTTCCTGAGCTCGGAGTCGCTTCGGCGGTCTTCGATTCGTCGATCGCCGTGTGCGAGCCGTCGGGATTGCGATGCAGTGTCACACCTTCTTCGTCCGCGGCCCTTTGGGCGCGTTCCTCAACGTTCTGCTCGGTGTATCCGACTTCGGCGTGAGATTCCATGTCCGAAGTCCCGGCCAGCGGTTCTGCGGTCTCGTCCAGTTTTGCTGCGACGTCACGGGCCTTCTCCTCGGCCGGCGACTCGTCACTCTTGTCTCTGTTGTTCATGACCATTTCCCTTCGCAGACGGTTCCTGGCACTGCAGTCGCTGGCGCGGGCCGTGGCTCGTTCTGGCGGGCCGTGGTCGGCTGGCGCGTCAACGACTACACGGTCATTCTCACACGGCTCTCCGGTCGGCAACAGCCCCCTTGGAACTGGACTGAGATGACTGAAATCCGGAGCCGTTCGAAGTGCGGACTGGTTGCGTGCACAGCCCTAAAGAGCGGCGCGCACACGATGACGGACATGCGCAGATTCGCAATCTCCGGGCAGGTGCGAACACCCGGTTTGCGTGCCTACACTGAAGACATGGATGAAGAAACGACCGTCACCGTCAACGACATCCCCGAGGGGGCCGCCATCATCGACGTCCGCGAGGATGACGAATGGGAGGCCGGCCATATCGAAGGCGCGATCCACGTACCGCTGGGCGAGCTGCCCACCCGCCTGGACGATCTTCCTCTCGATGACGATATGTACGTCATCTGCCGCACCGGCGGACGCTCGAACCGAGCCGTGGCCTGGCTCAATCAGAATGGCTTCGACGCCTTTGATGTCGTCGGAGGCATGGGCTCTTGGAACATCGACAATGGTAAGCCGATCGTCTCCGAGACCGGCGAAGAGCCCTGGGTGAAGTGAGCAGAAAGGCACCTGCAGTCGGCCAGCCAGCAGTCAGCGGATTGATCCCACCGTCCGCTAGAGTCGCTCTCATCGTCGCGAGGTCGACCGGAGGAGCCGCAAGACCGAGTCCCCTTGCCCCGTTTCCACGATGGGTCTACCGTCGAGACCACGGATCACTTCCATACCTCTTGTGATCCCCGGTCCTCCGCCGAAAGGCGAGAGCGTGTTCAACTCCGAAAGGAGCCGAAGTCATGAGTGACGAGAAGAAGAACCTCCCGGAGAACTCAACCGAAGACCAGACCGAAGACGAGCAGAACATCGAGAGCACTGCCGTCGGAGTCGGCGCAGATACCGATGCCGAAGGCAGTTCCCAAACTCCCGAAGAGAGGCTCGAGCGCATCGCCGCCGAACACGATGTTCCGATCGATCGGGATCCCGAAGACGCCCAGGCCAAAGCCGAAGGGTCCTCCTCCCCCGACAAAGACCGAGATATCAGCGGTGGAGACACGAAGGAAGAGGAAGACGACTCCGTGGAGCCGCCGGACTGAGACGGCCACGGCCACCGTTGAGCGAGGCCGCTAGTTCTCGCTCCGTGGAGACGCCGAAGTCCACGATGCAAGAACTCCGTGGACACAACTGTGCGCAACCGCTGTCATTTGGTTAGGTAGAAGAATGACAACACGCGCCGGCCAGTTGGCCCAGGACAAGGATCTCGTTGACGTCCCTGCCCTTCTCGATTCCTATCACGACTTGGTTCCCGACCCTTCGGTGCCTTCGCAAGCAGTGAGCTTCGGGACCTCCGGCCACCGCGGTTCGAGCTTCAACCGCTCTTTCAACGAGGCGCACATCGCGGCCATCACCGCGGCGATCGTCGACTTCCGCCGAGACAAAGGCATCCGTGGGCCGATCTTCCTCGGCCGTGACACTCACGCACTGAGTGAGCCCGCGTTCCTCACCGTCCTCGAGGTGCTCGCCGCAGCTGAGGTTCCGGCGCTCATCGACGAGCGCGACGGCTTCACCCCGACCCCCGCAGTCTCCCACGCGATCCTCGGCTTCAATGCCGGGAAGTCGCGCGAGGATGCGCAGGCCGACGGCATCATCGTCACTCCCAGCCACAATCCGCCCGCCGATGGTGGCATCAAGTACAACCCGCCGCACGGCGGACCCGCCGGAACCGAGACGACGACCTGGATCGCCGAACGCGCCAACCGGTACCTGGCCGAGGGGTGGGAGAAGATCCCGCGCACCCCATTCCAGCGGGCATTCCATCTGGAGAACACCGAGAACTTCGACTACGTCTCGAACTATGTCGACGACCTCGAGTCTGTCATCGACCTCGATGTCATTCGCAGCTCCGGGCTGAAGATCGGCGCCGATCCGCTCGGCGGCGCCAGCGTCGACTACTGGGCGGCGATCGCCGAGGACTACGACCTCAACCTCGACGTCGTCCACCCGGACGTCGACCCCACCTGGTCGTTCATGACCCTGGATTGGGACGAGAACATCCGCATGGACTGCTCCTCCCCCTATGCCATGGCCGGCCTCATCGCCTCACGCAACGACTTCGACATCGCCACCGGCAACGACGCCGACGCCGATCGTCACGGCATCGTCACTCCCGATGCCGGCCTGATGAATCCCAATCACTATCTGGCAGCGGCCATCGACTACCTGCTCGACTCCCGTACCAATTGGCCGAAGGGCGCCGCGATCGGCAAGACTCTGGTCACCTCGTCGATCGTCGACCGCATCGTCGCCGCGCACAACCGCACCCTCTTCGAGGTGCCCGTCGGCTTCAAATGGTTCGTTCCCGGCCTGCTCGATTCGACGTTGGCCTTCGGCGGCGAGGAATCGGCCGGCGCATCGTTCCTGCGCAGCGACGGCAAGGTGTGGTCGACGGACAAGGACGGTATCATCCTCGCCCTTCTTGCCGCCGAGATGACTGCGAAGACCGGGCAGACTCCCTCGCAGCGCTACGCAGGGCTGGCTGCGAATCACGGCTCCAGCTTCTACGCGCGTCAGGATGCTCCGGCGACGCGGGCACAGAAGGAGCGGTTGGGGTCCCTGGATGCCTCCCAGGTGAGCGCGAAGACCGTCGGCGGTGAACCCGTGAAGGAGGTGCTCACCTCGGCGTCGGGAAACAATGCACCCATCGGCGGACTCAAGGTCACCACTGACAATGCATGGTTCGCCGTGCGGCCATCCGGCACGGAAGACGTCTACAAGATCTACGCGGAATCCCTGCGCGATGAGGACCACCTGCGCCAGGTCCAGCATGATGCGCGGACTCTCGTCGACGGCGTGCTGGACTAAGCACCAGCCACTGTACGAATAACTCACTTCCGCGGCTTCGAAGTGTGGATGCAGCGAACTTCATCGCTGCGCTCACACTTTGCAGCCGCGGATACTTTTGTTCACTCTTGTAAGGGCGAGTACGGATCACGATCATGTATCGCTGCCTGCGCAGGATTGTCGCAATTGCAGAGGCCCCCAACCGAGCCGACGATACGGCCGCAATTGCGCAAACCCCGCGGGCGACTTAGACCACTGCGTCCGCATGAAGCCATGACCACGACGTTCACCCGTAAGACATGTTGCCACCAAACAGTGGTCAGCTTATGTGTAACAGCGACCGTCGCACTACTGCAATATTCCTGTTTTCCCGCTGTGACAGACCTTGAGTCGGCTGTCAGGCTCCGTTGTCGCGCCCTCTAGATTCGATCGCAAGACTGTTCACCGTCAATCGACATACCGCCCTGCGAAACTCACACGTCCACCAGCAGAAGCGGCCGATGAACAGAAAAGGATCGACACAATGAAGTACTCCGTTCGCAACCGTGCAGCAGCCCTGGGAATCTCCACCGTCGCAGGACTCGCCGGACTCGGACTCGCCTCCGGCCCGGCCGTGGCCGCCGACGCTTCCGCGGCCGACTCATCCAGCCAGTCTGCAGACTCCGGTGCCGACACGCAGTCCGTGTACTACCCGACCGAACCGGTCAAATACGCCGACGAGCTCGTCCGAGCCTGGGGTCAGGGCGATACGGACCGGGTTGAGGCATTCGCTTCGACCAAGGTCGCCGAAGAGCTGCAGGCACACAGCGACGACGAAGTCACCCACTGGGACCGCGTCGGCGGAGAAGGTGCCGCCGGCACGACTTACGTCGACTACGAGAACTCCGTCACCGGCGAGAAGATGTCGCTCGGCATGCCCACCGAAGCCGTGGTCGACCCCGACGACGAGTGGGGCACTCCCAACGCCGTGAACAAGGTTCAGTTTGAGGACTGAAGCTCCAGCCAACTGAACGCCGATCCATCGAGCCCCGCTCCAGAACGATCCTGGAGCGGGGCTCGGCGTGTGACTCAGCGACGCTGGGCCTCGGCGTCTGCGGCTAAGGTGAGCGGCCTCGGCGAGGTTTTAGAGGTGGGCCTCCGGGGCGTTCTGCACGTAGTCGGCCACGGTGTCGTTCTTGAACGCGTCGCGGACCTTCTTCAGCTCGTCTTCGTCGACGTTGACGATCGACGCACCGTTCGGAGCGGTGCCGACGCCGGCGACGGGGGCGGTGAAGAACTCGATGTCGCCCGGGCGGACGTCGCGCATATTGAACGCGGTCGAGGAGATATACTTCGCGTCCAGGCCCGAGTCGACGTACATATAAGGCGCGAAGTTCTTGACCATGTCCTGGATCTTCTTCGGGTTCGACAGGGTGTCGGCCGAGATCATCTCGTTCGTCAGACCGCGGATGAACGCCTGCTGATTGCGCGCACGCTGGAAGTCGCCGTCCTTGAACTGCTTGCGCTCACGCACGAAGGTCAGCGCTTCGTCACCGTTGAGGACGTTCTCGCCCTGAGTGAAGGTGTAGCCGTTCTTCTCGAACGCCTGCTCGGAGTTCACGGTCACCCCGCCGAGGCTGTCGGTCAGAGCCTTGAATCCCTCGAAGTCGATGATCGCCACGTGATCGACGTCGGTGCCGATGAAGTCCGACACCGTCGACACAGCCAGCGGCAGACCACCGAAGGACAGCGCCGCGTTGATCTTCGACTTGCCGTGGCCCTCGATGTCGACGTAGGTGTCACGCGGGATCGACATGATCTGGACGTTGCCGCCGTCCTCGGGCAGGTGCATGACCATGATCGTGTCCGAACGCAGTCCACGCGAATCGTTGACATCGACATCGCTCATCGGCTCATCCGAGCCGAGCAGCAGGATGTTCGTGCCGTCGCCTTCCTTGCCGCCGCCGGACTCACCGAAGACCTGCTCATCGCTGAGCTGGTTCGCGTTCTTGTCGAACGACCGGCCGACGCTCCAGACGTAGAGCCCGATGCCGAGCACGCCGAGGATGACGATGATGAGCAGCACGACGAGGACCTTGCGCCACACGCGCTTCTTCTTGCGCGGGCGCTGCTGTTCCTCGCTCTGGTGGTCGAAGAGATCGTCGAAAGTGGTGTTGTCCGTCATCGGCACTCCGGGGTTTGAGCGGTCGGCGCCGGGCGCCGGGGGTATGGGGCAATCCCGCTCATTGTATAGCGCCCAAGGTGACCCATTTCTCAGCCGCGCGGCGCACCCCGCACCTAACCGCGGTGGCGGACGGGAGGGCAGGGCCGCCTCGGCGAGGTGTTCTGCCTTGTCAGAGGCGGTGATGCTCGGTTTCGCGCGGGTGGATCGGAACCGATATCGGTTCGTAACCCACCGATGACTTCCGACGTCGAGGTGAGGGGACTCACCAGTAATAACGCGGCCTCGGCGTGGTCGGCTGGGGCGGCGCTCGGTAGACTTCTCTGGTGTTCAATAACTATCGGGAAATTCTGTCGCTTCCCGGTGCTCTCAAGTTCTCCTTGGCCGGTCTCGTCGCCCGGATGCCCATCGCAGTGCTGGGACTGGGCATCGTCCTCTTCATCCAGGGCGTGACCGGGTCATACGGCATGGCGGGCATCGTCTCCGCCGTGTACATGATCGTCCAGGCGCTTGCCGGCCCCGGGATCGCCCGCCTCGTCGACCGCCTCGGCCAGGCGAAGGTCATGGTGCCCATCGTCATCACCCACCTCATCGCGTTGGCCCTGCTCATCGTCTCCGTGTATCAGGAATGGTGGACGGGATTCGTCTTCGCCTTCGCCGGCATCGGCGGCGCCACCGTCGGCTCCGTCGGTTCGCTCGTGCGTTCGCGCTGGTCCCATATCGTCGACACCCCGAAGAAGCTGCAGACCGCGTTCTCATGGGAATCGGTCGCCGATGAGCTGATGTTCGTCTCCGGGCCGGTGCTGGCCACGGTGCTCGCGACAGCCGTGTGGCCGCCTGCGGGAATCATCCTCTCCATGATCACCGTCGGCGTGGGATCGCTGCTGCTCTACATCCAGAAGTCGACCGAGCCCCCTCCGGTGGAACGGACCACCGAGGCGAAGGGGCATGTGTTCTCGAACCCGGGCATCTTCGCGATCATCATCGTCAACATCTTCCTCGGCGTGAACTTCGGTGCCATCGACGTCATCGCCGTCGCCTTCGCTGACGAACTCGGTGTGAAGTCGACCGCCGGTGTGCTGCTGTCGTGCCTGGCTCTGGGATCACTGGTCTCCGGCGCGCTGTACGGGGCTCGGAACTGGCAGACCGCCGTTCATCACCGCTTCGGCGTGGCCGTGTCCGCCCTGGCCGTGGGCGCCTGCATGATGCTGCTGGCCAATTCGATGGTCACCTACGGCATCATTCTCATCGTCGTCGGATCGGCGATCGCACCGAGCCTCATCGGCGCGAACTCCGTCATCGAGCGGCTCGCTCCCCCACGCCGCCTCACCGAGGCGTTCGCCTGGCTGGGCACCTCGCTGGGCTTCGGCGTCGCGTTCGGATCGGCCGTCGCCGGCAACATCATCGACGCCTTCGATGCGAAGACCGCGATGCTCCTGCCCGCTGGCTGCGCCGTGCTGGGGGCGATCATCGCGCTGTCGCTGCTCAAGCTTTTGAACCCTTCCAGGTCGAGTCACGAAGCGCGGCTGGAGAAGGACCGTCGGCGCGAGAAGGTTGTGGAGGCTTAAGGGCCTACGCGGAGTTGCGGGCGGTGCGGTCGCCTCGGCAAGCATCTGTCACCGTTAGTGGCACACCCCCGCGCTAGCTTTTCTTCGCACCACTAGTTGCGCGTCCCTCACTCTTAATGCGAAAACACCCCGTTGCGGCGGGGTGTTTTTGTGTTCGCGGGGCGTTTCCGCGGCCTTGCCGCGCAGGCCACAACGATTCGCTCACCGAGCCCGTCTGCGGTGGCCCGATCGATTGCCCGCAGGACCACGGGACTGCGGGCCGCCTCGGCGATGTAAACGATCATTGACATATGCATGTCAAACATGCTTTACTTTTAGATGTAAAGAGAAGTTGACATCAAGGAACGGTATGGAAGTTCAGACCTCGGACCTCAAGCAGGTTCGCAAGGCTGCCGGGCTGACGCAGGCACAGTTAGCTCAGCTCACCGGGGTGTCGCGGCAGACGATCATCGCGACCGAGCGCGGCGACTACGCCCCCAGCGTGTATCTGGCGCTGCGCATCGCCCGGGCCTTGAACACGACAGTCGAAGAGATCTTCTCACTGAAGGAGGAAACCCAATGAACAGCACGAGCGACAAGAAGAAGCACACCAACGAACTCGCCGACAGGATCGCCGGTTTCAATGATCCCTCGATGGGCGACGAACGTGAGCGCGACGTCATTCTGAGGGCATATACCTTGGGGGCCGTCGTCTCCACCTACGTGTTCTTCGCGCTTGCACTCATCTTTGCCGTCTTCGGCGCGGGAATGTGGAGTGTACTCATCGTTTTCGGCTCCATGGTGACCAGCATCGTCATCTCTGCATACTGCCAACGTGAGAATGTGGACTTCTCCATGGCGATGGCTCGTGTCTCGCCGAGGCGGCTGATCGTCGGCAATATCGTCGGCGCCCTGTTCGCCATCGCCTGGGTCGGTGCAATCGTCTTTCAACTGAGCAACGGCTACCCGCTCATCGATGTCGGAATGGGCAATCAAACGATGCCAGGTGCTCCCTCCAGCACCTACTCCATCGTGATCGGCGCAGCGTTCGGCTTCATCGTCGCGCTGACCCTCATGACGATCTCCCGGGTGCGCAAGATCAAGCAGGCCCGCGCCGAGGCGGCCGCCGCCGCTGAGATCGAAGACGAGGACTGATTTCGCCGCGTCAGAGGTCGCCAGGTCGGCTGCGGGTACCAGCCTGAAACCGACGAGATCACTCACCGGCAGCGCGTCAGCTCACCGTGAGTCGCGCATCCATCACCGTTAGCAGCATTTCACCCCGTTGCAGAGGGGTGAAATGCTGCTAACGGTGTGGGGTGTTGCGTACGGCCCGGGTCGCTGCGGACTGCGGGATGAGTGATCGACGCTCCGCTGTGCTGCGATGCCCCACCCGGAGGTTCCAGGCTCAGGCCCAGTCCTTCTTCGCGGATGTCTCGCCGACTCCGGCGTTGAAGACGTTGTGAGGGTCGAGTTCTTTGAAGTGCGCTTCCATCTTCGGCGGCACGGGGTAGAGCCTGCCGTAGTTGTGCTCGGCAGGCACGGCCGCACCCCGGGCCTCGAGCAGCTCGGTCATCTGCTTCTTCAGCGCCACCGGGTCGACGCCCTTCTTCGCCACGTGGTCCTGGTGGAGGACGTGGCAGAAGAAGTGCCCGTAGTAGGAGCTGATGTGCAGCTGGTCGGCGATCTCGTCGGGCAGCACCTCGAGCCAGTCCTCATCGTCGCGGCGCAGCGCCACGTCGAAGGTGATCATGTCCGAGGAGTCCTCACGGTTGAGGTTGAAGTACCGGGTCGCAGCACTCGCGGCACCGAAACGATGCAGCATCGCGGACTGAGCTTCATCGGCGCTGCACACGAAATAGTCACCTTGGTGGGCCGCCTCGGCGAAGAAGTCGTCAAGGAACGCACCCATCCGGTTCTTCTCCTCGGCACTGACGACGAGGAGCAGATGATGCTCGAAGCGGTCGCGGTACTCGAGCATCCGCTTAGGCAGCTGCTGCGGGAGCAGACCGAACGCGTTCTGCGCGATCGTGTCGGCGACGGTCTCGCCGAAGAACGGCAGCTTTGCGAACACGCCGTTGGCCCAGTTCTTCAGCGCGAACAGCCTGATCTGCTCGCGGCTGCCGGCGTGCTTGATCGAGACGAATGTGTCCTTGCCGTACTTCTCGGCGAGGTCGAACGAGGGTCGGCCCATGTATTCGCCCGAGATCGGCAGCGGCATGTCCGAAGTGAGGATCGCCCGTCGCAGCTCTTCGAGCTCGGCCGGAGAATTCGTGCCGACGTAGAACGTGGTCGCTCCTTCTTCCTTCGGGAAGGTGCGGGTGCGCACGGCGAAGACCATGAGCTTCCCGGCCGAACCGGACGCCTCGTACAGGTAGTCGGAGTTCGCGTTGAACCGGGCCGGGGAGTCGACGATCCTGCGGACCTGTTCCCCATACTCGGTCTCCGTCGTGTCCTCCGGGGCGGGCGTGACCCCGGCAGGGTCCCAGTCTCCGCGCTGGAGTTTGTCGAGGATGTGGGCGGGGTCGTCGCCGAGCTCCACGCCGAGGTGGTTGACGAGCTCGAGTCGCCCCTCCTCGTTGACGCGGGCGAAGATCGCGTGCTTCGTGAACGCCGGACCCTTGCGGATCTGGGAGCCGCCGGAGTTGTTGGCGATGCCGCCGATGACGGAGGCGCCGATCGAGGATGAGCCGATGACCGAGTGCGGTTCGCGGTGGAACGGGGCGAGCGCCTCGTCGAGTTCGTAGAGAGTGGATCCGGCCAGGCAGATCGCTTCGCGGGCGTCGTTGATGAGATAGATCTCGTTGATCCGCAGGGTGGAGATGATGACGATCGGACGATCGTAGTCCTGCGCACCGGGGCCGGAGCCGCCGGTCAGGCCGGTGTTGGCCGACTGCGGAATGACGATGAGGTCATTGTCGACGCAGACCTGCAGTGCCCGCCACATGTCGACAAGGCTGCCCGGTCGCAGCACGGCCAGCACATTGCCGCCGCCGAAGCGGTTGCCCTTGGCGTACGGTGCGGTCGCTCGCGCGGAGGTGAGGACGTGGCGCGGGCCCATGATGTCGATGAACGCGTTGACGGCTGGGGACTGGTGATTTGTCTTGCCGGGCATATGGTCGATTCCTATCGGTAGGCGACGGTTGTTCTCATGGTAGGTGTCTGGGTTCGCACTCCGCATCCCCTCTCAGAACTACCTGACGGCGGCCCAGCAACCTGGCGCCAGGTTGCTGGGCC
>NZ_BCSJ01000002.1 GCF_001570805.1 Brevibacterium epidermidis NBRC 14811
CCAGGTTGCTGGGCCGCCGTCGGGTAGCAATTAGGGGTGTTTGGTGGATATGGCGACTGCTGAGAGGCAGACTAGGCAGATGACGGCCACGGCCGCCAGGGACACCGTGTACGACAGCACGGGCAGCAGGGCGGCGAGCACCGTGGGCAGCAGGAACCCGGAGTATGCCAGCGAATAGTAGACCCCGGTGATGCCGGCGAGCTCCTGCGGTGAGGCGATGGCCTGGACGATGATGAGCCCCGAGACCACACAGATTCCGTAGGCGACACCGAGCACGATCGCCACGATGAACGCGAGGATCGGGTCCGCCAGAAGTGCGGCCACCGCCCCGAGCCCCATCCCCACGGTCATCAGCCCGAGTCCGACGACGAGCGCCCGCCCGCCGGTCAGTCGGTTGATCCACGGCACGATGTTCTGCACCAGCGCACCGGCTCCGAGCGTGACGACGGTGAGCACCGTGGCGTACATCGTCGTCCACTCCCCCAGCTCTCCCTGCACGATCGCCGGCATCACGGCATAGGCGACCCCGGCGGCACCGAACACCCAGGGCGCGGCCGGCACGATCAGTCGCAGGAACGTCCGATGCGCGACGAGCGGAACGCGCAGACCGTGCCACCAATGACCGCGGGCCCGACTCTCGCGCGGCAGCGATTCGGGCGCGAAGACCACGATGACGAGCGCTGCGAGGTTGAGCACTCCGTGCACGGCGTAGGGCACGACCTCGGGCACCGGCCCCCATTGGGCCAGACACCCGGTGACCGCCGCGCCCATGGCAAACCCCAAAGTCAGCGTCAGTGAAGGACGCCGGGCACCAGCGGTGATTCCGGCCTGGTGATCGAACGGCGGGGCCGAGAGCTCCTTGATCCAGCTCGTGCCCACCGACATCGCCACCCCGACACCGACCCCCGCGAACACCCTGCCCAGGCAGAGCAGCCAGAAGAGATCGAAACCGATCCCGAGCCCGAGACTGCCGGCGATCGCGGCGAGTGACCCGGCGATGAGCACGGGTTTGCGTCCATGCCGATCCGACAGCGCCGAGGCGACCAACAGTCCCGGAATGAGTCCGCCCACGTACATGCCCAGCAGCAGGTTCGCCTGCCAGATGGCGTAGCCGCCGTCCTCCTCATACATGTGCACGAGCGGAGTGAAGTGGTTGCCGCCCCACGCGAGCAGGAACATCGCCGGGGCCACCATCAGCCACGCCCGCGCCCGCCGTCGCCGTTCCGGCCCACGATCGGGATCCACCTCGCCGAGGCGGGACCGGGCAGGGTTCGGAACCTGCGTTTCGACGTCGGTGGCGGGGGCCGCCTCGGTGCGGGTATTCCTGTCCCCGGTGGGGACTGTCTCGGCGGCGGTGTCGTTCGTGGGGGTCGAGGGGTAAGCGGTCATGGTCCTCCTCAGCGGGACTGCGGGAAGTGGGAGCTCTCGATGTGGTCGCGGACCAGACGGGCGAAGCCGGTGGGGTCGCCCGCCTCGGCGCGGTCGGTGAGCCTTTCGTGCTCGGTCAGGAGCGTGTCGAGGGTGTGCGGTGCTTCGATGGCGACCTGATAGGTCAGGCGGGCCAGGCGCGGGCCCATGGTGGTGAGCATCTCGGTGACGATGGCGTTGTCGCCGCTGCGGATGAGGCGGGCGTGGAAGGCGTAGTCGGCGCTGGCGAAGCCGAGCGGATCGCCCGCGTCAAGGGCCTTCCTCTGTTCGCCGAGCAGGGTGCGCAGATCGGCGGCCAGAGCGGTGAGGTCGCCGCTGTCGGACAGTGTCTCGACGGCGTCGATCTCGAACATCGAGCGCACGGCGAGCAGGTCGCGGCGCTCCTTGCCCGTCACGGTGGTCACGAGCGCGCCCTTCTTGGGGACGAGGCGGACGAGGCGCCAGCGCTCGAGCTGGAGCATCGCCTCCCGGGCAGGGGTGCGACTGGCGTTGTGCGCGGCGGCGAGGTCGGACTCGATGAGGAGGTCGCCGGGTTCGTGTCGGCCTTCGATGATCTCTCGGGCGGCCGCCGCGGCCATGCGAACGGCGATCGGAGCGGAGTCGTCGATGCGCTGCCAGGGCAGTGTCAGCAAATCATTCACGGGCCCACAATATCAGATGCATACATTGATGCATGCATCATGTCCTGGCTCAGACATACCTGACGGCGGCCCAGCAACCTCGCGCGAGGTTGCTGAGCCGCCGTCAGGTAGCAATTATTCGACGAGTTTGCCTTCTTGGCTGATTTCGCCGGAGTGCATGAGGGCCGCGACGTCTGCCGAGACCGCTGGGATCGACTCGCGGACGACTCCGGCAGACGGCGACCAGACGAGGTTGACCGTGAGCTCCGGGTCGATCTCGGGGTAGTCGCTGCGGTTGTGGCAGCCGCGGGTCTCCCTCCGCTCCAGAGCGCATTCGAGCGTCGCCCGGGCCGCAAGCACCGACGACTGCAGGTCGAAGGCATGGGAGAGGTCGGCGAAACCGGCGATGTCGGGATGAATTCCCACAGACCCCATCCGCGCCTCGATGCCGGAAAGCTTCTCCAGTCCAGCCAAGAGTCCGGCCTCGTCGCGAACGACTCCGGCGTGCTCGGTCATGAGGTTGCGGACCTCCCGCTGCAGGGCACGCACGTTCTCCGTGCCCTCAGCCTCCAGCAGATCGGAGATCTCGGCCCGGGCCTCATCAACCGCGGCATGTGACCGCACCTGAGCCTCCAGCCCATCGGAGTAAGCGACGGCAGACCGGCCGACGATGCGGCCGAAGACTAGGAGCTCGATGAGCGAGTTCCCGCCCAACCGGTTCGCCCCGTGCAGACCGGACGATGCCTCACCGATGGCCCATAGGCCCTCGACGTCGGTGCTGTGGTCGACCGGGTCGACCCACACTCCGCCCATCGAGTAGTGCGCGGTCGGAGCTATCTCGATCGGCGAGGCGGTGATGTCGAGCATCTGCGTCTCCATGAGCGTCTGGAACACCCGGGGCAGCCGGCTCATGATGGTCTCGCGAGGCAGGTGGGAGACATCGAGCCACACTCCCCCGTTCTCGGTGCCGCGCCTTTCGGCGATCTCCGTATAGGCGGCCAGCGCCACCCGGTCGCGGGTCGAGAGCTCCATGCGCTGTGGGTCGTAGCGTTCCATGAACCGCTCCCCCAGACCGTTGCGCAGGATTCCGCCCTCTCCGCGGGCCGCCTCGGAGACGAGGGTGCCGGCGGCGTTCTCGGGTTCGATGATGCCCGAGGGATGGAACTGGACGAGTTCGGCATCGCGCAGTCGCGCACCAGCCTCGACGGCCAGGCGGAAGGAGTCGCCGGTGTTCTCATCCCGGCGTGAGGAGGTGCGTCGCCAGATCCGGTTGTGTCCACCGGCGGCGAGGATGACGGCGTCGGCGTGGATCCTGTACCCGGTGCCGTCGATGACGTCGAAGCCATAGGCGCCGAAGATGCGACCGCCTGAGACGAGCAGCTTCGTGATGTAGACGCGGTCGAGGATGGGGATGTTCAGGGATTCGGCGCGACGAATGAGGGTGCGCTGGATTTCCAGCCCCGTGTAGTCGCCGGCGAAAGCGGTGCGACGCCAGGTGTGGGCGCCGAAGAAGCGCTGAGAGATCCGACCGTCGTCCTCCTTCTGAAAGTCCATTCCATATCGCTCCAGGTCAGCGATGCCTTCGGCTGCTCCCTGAGTGACGATCTCGACGGTGCGGGGGTTGGCGAGGTCATAGGATTCCTTGATCGTGTCGGCCGCGTGCTGCTGCCAGGTGTCGTCCGGGTCCATCGTCGCCAGGGCCGCGTTGATGCCGCCGGCTGCCAGCGAGGTGTGGGCGTCCTCCTTCGGCCGTTTGCCGACAGCGAGAACGTCGGCCCCGGCCTCGGCGACCTCGATCGCGGCCCGCAGACCCGATCCGCCGGTTCCGATGACCAGCACCGAGGTGGAGATGGAGTGTTCTTTACGGCGGGATCCGCCCTGTGTGGTGTTCATGGAATCCACTATGGAACCGCCCATTCCATACGTCCAATGCATTGTTTGAGTCATATCAATAGAGATAGGCTATTGATATGTCTGACCTGCACGGAGACCGATCATGAACCTCGAACAGCTGAGAAGCTTCGCCGAGGTGGCCGCCACCGGCCATTTCACGAAAGCCGCCGCGACGCTCCACTTGGCCCAGCCCTCCCTGTCGCGACAGATCTCGACGCTGGAGAAGGAGCTCGGAGCCGAGCTCTTCCACCGCGCGCACGGTCACATCACGCTCACCGATGCCGGGGCGACGCTGCTGCCGACGGCGAAGCGCATGCTCGCCGACGCCGAGGCGATCCGCCGTGACATGGATGAGCTCGCGGGCTTGCAGCAGGGCCGGGTTCGGCTGGGTGCGACCCCGACCCTGTGCGTGAGCCTCGTGGCCGAGACGATCAGCCGGTTCCACGCCGCCCACCCCGGTGTCGAGCTCGAGCTGGTGGAGAAGGGGTCCCGTGAGCTCATCGAATCGTTGGCCGGCGGCGAGCTCGACCTCGCGCTCATCACCCGCACCTTCGAACTCGCCCCGCAGATGCCGCGGCTGAGTCTGCGCGGGATCCTCGCCGAGGATCTCGTTGTCATCGCCGCCGCCGGTTCCGATCTGCTCACCGCGGATCGCGCGATGACCGATGGGATCACCCTCGCCGAGGTGGCCGACCGTCCCCAGGTCCTGTTCCATCACGGTTACGACCTCAGGGAGGCGACTTCTGCAGCGTTCGACTCAGCCGGCCTGATACCACGAGTCGTCGTCGAGGGGGTGGAGATGGATGCGGCTCTGCGCTTCGTCGAGCGTGGTCTCGGGGTCGCGATCGTCCCGGCGATGGTCCTCGTCGACCGGCCCCGGTTGGATTCGGTGCCGCTGGTCGATCCTCGCCTGCCTCGCACGGTCAGCCTCGCTAAGCGCGCGGACGTGCGGGCGACCAGGGCCGCCTCGGCGATGGAGTCGACGGTCCTGTCCACAGCCCGCACGCTCACCGACGTCGAACCCGACCTCTCCGACTATGTCCGGGTGCTGGAGTAGGCAGTTCCCAGCTCAGCGCGCCGCCACGCGGACACGGCTCCGAACCTCAGAACCAGGCGTCGGCGAGCAGTCGCAGGGACTCGCGCTGCACATCGGGGTCATAGGCGTAGGTAACGGTGATGAGCTCATCGGCACCGGTGCGCTCGACGAACTCAGCCATCTGCGCGGTCGCCGTATCCGGCGAACCGACGGCGCTGATGGACAGCATCGGGCTCGTCCCGCCCTGCGCGTAGATCTCGGCCGGGTCGACCGGGGGCTGCAGATTGCGGCGGCGCCCGGTGCGCATGTCATTGAACATCTGCTGGACCGACGTGAACTGGCGGGCCGCCTCGGCGTCGGTGTCGGCGACCATGACGTTGATCCCGGCCATGACGTAGGGTTCGTCGATCTGCGCGGTCGGAGCATCGGTGGTGAACGAATCGCGGTAGGTCTTGATGGCGATGTCGATCTGGTCGGGCGCAAAGTGCGAGGCCAGGGAGAACGGCAGTCCCAGCTGCCCGGCGATCGAAGCGCCGTTCATCGTCGAGCCGAGCACCCAGATGGGCACCTCCATCCCCGCCGAGACCGCGGACTTGATCGGCATGGTGTGCGCCTGCCCGGTGTCAGAGAACCAGCCCTGCATGTCATAGATGTTCTGCGCGAAATCCTGCGGTTCGGCCGAGGATCGGGCGAGCGCCTGCGCGGTCATCCCGTCCGTGCCGGGTGCGCGTCCGAGGCCCAGGTCGATGCGCGGCCCGTGGATGTTCGCGAGCGTCCCGTACTGTTCGGCGACCATGAGCGGGGCGTGGTTGGGCAGCATGACACCACCGGATCCGACCCGGATCTTCTCCGTCACCGAGGCGGCCTGTGAGATCAGCAGGGCCGTGGCGCTGGCGGCCAGGCCCATCGTGTTGTGGTGTTCGGCGAACCACAGGCGCTTATATCCCAGCTCGTCGGCCAGCTTCGCCGACGTCATCGATTCGGCTATGCCTTCGTGTGCGGTGGAGCCTTCCCTGATGGAGACGAGATCGAGGATATTCAACGGAACGGACACGGTAGGGGTCTCCTTCGGTAAGCGCGTGGTGCGGCCGGAAAACGCAGTCGCAAGAATTTCAGTCACTTGAGGCAACAGTCCGGGCAGACGGTTCTATTCCTGTGCAGACGATCCCAGTCGGGACCAAGAGGTTCAGTTCGACGGCGGCCGGCGGATAGTCTGGTTCGACCGGGTTCCCCGATGGCGGACTCCCCGATGAAGGAGAGATCATGAGCGCCTCAGCACAGCACCGAACCGGACGGCTTCTCACCGGTGCCGCGGTATCTCTGGCTGTGGTCCTCTCCGCCTGCTCCTCGGACTCGGGCTCGTCCGATTCCGACGGTCGGGACGGGTCAGAGTCAGGAGCCGCGTCGGCTAGTGCGGATTCCGGGCCATCCGATTCCCGATCCGAGGAGTCGTCCGCACCGGGTGCGGGCTCTCCCGAGGTCGTCGCCACCGGACTCGAAGCCCCTTGGTCGATCGCCTTCCACGGACAGAGCATGTTGGTAAGCGAACGCGATTCGGGTCGCATCCTCGAAGTCTCCGCAGGTGGGGATGTTCGTGAGGTCGGTCGGATCGATGATGCCTCGGCCTCGGGTGAGGCCGGTCTCCACGGGCTCGCCGTCGACGATGACAGTCTCTATGCTTTCTTCGCCGCTGGTACGGAGAATCGGATCGTGCAGTTCGACCTCCTCGGCGAAGCCGGGGATCTGTCCTTGGGTGAGGAGGAGACGATCCTCGACGGACTGCCGACCGCGAACTTCCACAACGGCGGGCGGTTGGCGTTCGGTCCTGACGAGATGCTCTATGCCACGCTCGGAGATACGGGCGATCGCGACAGTGCTCAGGACGAGGAGGAACTGTCCGGAAAGATTCTGCGGATGACGCCCGACGGAGAGGTTCCCAAGGACAATCCGTTCGGCGATTCCCTAGTCTTCAGCATGGGGCACCGGAACCCGCAGGGCATCGGGTGGGACGACGAGGGCACGATGTATGCCTCGGAATTCGGGCAGGACACATGGGATGAGCTCAACGTCATCGAAGCCGGCGGCAATTATGGGTGGCCCGAAGTCGAAGGCGTCGCCGATGGCGGCGGGGCTGGTGATGCCGGTGGCGGGGATGGCGATTTCATCGACCCGGTGCAGCAGTGGTCGCCCAACGAAGCAAGCCCCAGCGGACTGGCCGTCACCGATGACAGCATCCTCATCGCAGGTCTGCGCGGTGAGCGTCTGCACCAGGTGCCGCTGAACGACCTGAAATCGTCAACGGAGCTGTGGACCGGCGAGCATGGGCGGCTGCGCGATGCGGTCGAGGCTCCTGACGGTTCGCTGCTCGTGCTGACGAACGACACCGACGGCCGTGGAGATCCCGACCCGGACGACGATCAACTCTTGCGCTTCACTCCCTGACGGAGTCAGCGTCGGCGTCAGCGTCAGCGTCGATCGACCGGCCAGCCCGCCAATCCGACGCCTGCGATCGACCGCCCCGACGCCCCGCCACCCGGCAGAAACGGCTGAACCGCTGAAAGAAATGACCGAGGCCCCGAACGCTCGTTGCGTTCGGGGCCTCGTGAAAGCAGTACTAGTGCCGTGTGCCTGTTCTTACTCAGTTGTCCTTGGTTCCGGGCAGGCCCTGGGACTTGCGACGCATGAGCAGGACGACGATGACGATGACGGCCAGGCCGCCGACGGACAGCAGCACGATCATCGGGGTCGACATTCCGGAATCGCTGCCGGTGGATTCGCCGATCTCGCCGCGGTCCTCGGTGTCCTTGCCCGGTTCGTCGACGACTCCGCCGCCGAGTCCGGCCTTCGTCGACTCTTCGGTCGACTCCTTGACGTCACCGCCGGCGCCCTCGGCGTCCTTGATCGTGAACGCGTAGTCGCCGGAGATCGGGTGGCCGTCCTGCGACACCACGCGCCAGGTGACCTCGTAATCACCGGGCTTGAGGTCATCAGGGAGAGCAACGCTGAGCTTCTTGCCCTCAACGGTCAGCTCACCTGCGGAGACATCCTTGCCGTCGACGATGACCTTGACCTCGGAGCCGACTTCCTGGATGTCGCCGGAGAAGTTCATCTCGAGCCACTTGGGCTGCTGATCGAGTTCGGCACCGTCCTCGGGATTCGACGACACCAGCTGATCGTGCGCACTGGCTGCAGGGGCGAAAGCGAACACGCTCATCGCGGCCACCAGCAGGGCGGCGAAGCCCAGCCTGAGAGCGGACCAGTTCTGTCGTGTCATGAGACGAGTCATGAGAGTTTCTCCTTCGAGGCGTACCTGCGATTTCGGTCGTGTCAGCAAGCTTCTGCCTACTAGTATCACTGAGTTTTCGCGGCCAGCGCGCGCAGACGTTCCGTGATTCCCGGCACGGACACTTCAATTGTCTCAAGAGTTTCTTCGAAATCCTTGAATTCCCCGTACCAGGGGTCCTCGACATCCGGTGCCGGAACACCGGCGCCCTCGACCCCGGCCACCCGCGGATCGAACTCGCGCAGCATCCGCAGCTCCGGGGCCGCCTCGGCGGGAAGTTCTGAGATCATCCGCTCCAGGGCACGATAATGGCGGGCGGTCATCGCCACTGCCAGGTCGCGCTGCGCCAACCATTCGGGCGTGATCTGCCGGGCGACATGATCGTCCGTACGGTAGCCGGCTGCGGCGAGCACACGAGCCTGACGGGGGTCGATGGGGTTGCCGGCCTCCTCGTCGCTGATCCCGGCGGAGTCGACGACCGCCTCGGCGCCGTCTTCGGCCAGATGATGCTCAAGCACACGTTCAGCGGTGACGGACCGGCAGATGTTGCCGGTGCACACGAAAACGACGGATGCCAGACTCATTCGTTCCTCCTCGGGCAGGGCGTGCGGGGCTCTGATCACGATACTGTGGGGCCATGACTTCTGAAACCTCACAGACCTCGATCAGGCCTCAGGATGACCTGTACCAGCACATCAACGGCGAGTGGATCGACTCGTTCACGATCCCCGATGACCGTGCCGGCGACGGAGCCATGCGTGAGCTCTTCGACACCGCAGAGACCAAGGTCCGCGACATCATCACCTCCGTGACCGACTCCCCGCAGGAACCCGGCTCCGAAGGGCAGAAGGTCGCCGACCTGTTCACCGCGTTCATGGACGTCGAGCGCATCAACGACCTCGGCGTCGCCCCGCTGACCTCGACGTTCGCAGCCATCGATGCCGCCGAGGACAAGTCCGAACTCGCAGCCACCCTCGCCCGCCTCGAGACCGAAGGCATCGGCGGAGTCCTCGGCGGGTACGTCACCGCCGACGCGAAGGACTCCGACGTCTACGCCCTCTACCTCGTCCAGGCCGGCATCTCCCTGCCCGACGAGGACTACTACTTCAACGACGACCACGCTGAGGTGCGCGCGAAGTTCCTCGCGCACGTGCAGAAGATCGCGGCCCTGGCCGGCCTCGGCGAGAAGTCCGGAATCTCCGACGCCGAGGTGGCCGCCAAGGTGATGGCGTTCGAGACCGAACTCGCCCGCCACCACTGGGACCGCGTGGCCTGCCGTGACGCGGAGAAGACGTACAACAAGTATTCGATCTCCGAGCTGCGCGACCTCGGACCCGAGTTCGACTTCGACTCCTACTTAGGGATCCTCACCGCCGATGCGGCCGACCTGAAGTACCTCGTGGTCTCCCAGCCCTCGTTCGTCACGGGCATGGCGAAGGTGTGGGCGGAGACCGACATCGAGACCATCAAGACCTGGCTGCGCTTCGTCGTCGTCTCCGACACCGCTTCGCTGCTCTCGGATGAGCTCGTCGAGGAGAACTTCGACTTCCACTCCCGCACTCTCTCGGGCACTCCTGCCCTGCGGGAGCGCTGGAAGCGCGGGGTCAGCCTCGTCGAGGGCTACCTCGGTGAGGCCGTGGGCAAACTCTACGTCGCCGCTGAGTTCCCGCCGTCGTCCAAGGACGCGATCGATCACCTCGTGGGCATGCTCATCAAGGCCTATGACAAGTCGATCCGCGAACTCGACTGGATGAGCGAGGAGACGAAGGAGCGGGCGCTGGTCAAGCTCTCGAAGTTCACTCCGAAGGTCGGCTATCCGGATGTGTGGCGGGAGTACCCGGCCGCGATCGATGCCTCCGACCTCGTGGGGAATGTGCGTCGCTGCTCGCAGGCCGAGCATGTGCGGCAGGTGAAGCGGATCGGCGGACCCATCGACCGCACCGAATGGCTGATGACCCCGCAGACGGTCAACGCCTACTACCACCCGGTGATGAACGAGATCGTCTTCCCCGCAGCGATCCTCCAGCCGCCGTTCTTCGACGCCGCCGGTGATGTGGCCGCGAACTTCGGTGCGATCGGCGCGGTCATCGGTCACGAGATCGGGCACGGCTTCGATGATCAGGGTTCGCGCTATGACGGCGACGGCAACCTCGTCGACTGGTGGACCGAATCAGACCGCACCCTGTTCGAGGAGCGCACGAACGCCCTCATCGCCCAGTACGAAGAGCTGGTTCCTGCCGGTCTCGAGCCGAACCAGCACGTCAACGGGGCGCTGACGGTCGGTGAGAACATCGGCGACCTCGGCGGTCTGTCGATCGGGTGGAAGGCTCTCGAACTCGAACTCGGCGAACGCGCAGGCACCCCGGGCGTGCCGGTGACGCCGTCGGCTGATCAAGCGAAGGCGTTCTTCGAAGCGTGGGCGAAGGCCTGGCGGTCGAAGATGCGCACCGAGGAGCGTGTTCGCCGACTGTCGATCGACCCGCATTCGCCGGAGGAGTTCCGCTGCAATCAGGTCGTGAAGAATATGACCGCGTTCCACGACACCTATGGCGTAGCTGAGGGCGACGGCATGTACCTCGCCCCCGAATCCCGAGTCACCATCTGGTAATTGCTACCTGACGGCGGCCCAGCAACCTTGCGCGAGGTAGCTGGGCCGCCGTCAGGTAGTTCGGGGAGGAAACGGGCGCTGGGGCTGAGGCGGGGAGACGGGTTCAGCGGTGGTGGCGGATGAGCGCGACCATGCGGTAGTCGAATTCCTGCCAGCTTGCGATCGCGGCGCCGGACTCCATCGCCGCCCGGAGGTCCTCGATCTCCGTGCGATCGGATTCGAGTGGAATGTCGAAGGGCATCTCCACGTAGATCAGCCCGCTGGCGTCGGTGTGGACGATGTCGAAACCGGCCTTCTTCGGGTCGAGTTCGTTGTTCATCACAATGAGCAGACGATCCGCCGGCGCCTCGTATTCGGTCTCGATGCCATCGACATAGCCCTGCTGCGAGCGCAGCTCCCGCTGAGCTTGGATGACGAACGCCGAGTACGCGCCGATGCCGATGACCGGAATCCGTGAGGTCAGCGCTTCGGTGGCGACATCGATGAGCCGCGACCGCGCCTTGCGCCCCAGCGGGGACAGATCTCCGCCAGACATGGCGACCCCGTCGAAGCCGACGAGCGAGATCCGCCCATCGTCGTGGCTGGGGTTGAGGATCGTGATGTCGAGGCCGAAACGCGAGTACCAGGGGCGAGTCACCTCGGCGCTCTCTTCGTCCCACCACACGTAGAAGAGGAACGGCACGTTGATCCCAGCCTCCGAATAGAAGAACGGAGGACGCCGCTCCCCTGCGGTGACGTCGAAGGGAACGACGTTTCCCTCGATCGGGGCCGGGCAGGTGGCGAACGAGGTGAACGCGAACGGGTAGTTCACCGCCCGGTTGAAATCGATGACGAGCGACCCGTCCTGGTTCGGCACTCCGAGGTCGATGGTCCGCCACGACGAGGTGGTGCTCCCATTCGTCGAATCGTGGAAGTCCAGCTGGAGTCCGGTCTTCGGGCATCCGGTGGCGAGCAGGCTGACTTCGCCGTGCTGAGTCTCGAAGGTGACGATTCCCGCCGCCTGCGTCTGCAGCTGCAGGTCCTCCTGGGCGGTTTCGATCGTGTAGGTCCGGAACGGATCGAATCGGGTGAACCGAGCGAGGAAGACGAAGTCCGGGTCCGGGTCGAAGACCGGAACCTCGAAGAACTTCCCGAGCAGCGGGGACTTCGAATTGCGCACACGCACACCGAGGCGGCCGCCGCGGTCGATGAGTTCGTAGAGGACGTTGCCGACGGTGAACCAGTTGAGCGATCCGCCGGCAGGAAGCTTAGCGCTGAACCCGTTCTCCTCGACACGGACCTGAGGTCGGGCAGACACAGCGTCGTGTCCGCCGGATCCGGCATCGGCTCCCGCAACAGAATCGCCACCGGCAGAGCCAGAGCCTGCCACGCCCGCGTCGGACCCGCCCGCATTCACCTGGTCCGTGACCGTCGGCAGGGTCGAGGTGTCGCTGGGCACTGCCGGGCTGGTCGCCCGAGTCGGTCCGGAGTTGGTCCCACCCGAATCATTCGTCCCAACACCGCCACCGACGCCTCCACCCGAGGCACCGCCGTTTTCGACCTTGCTGAGCAGATCGAACGTCTCGGCGGCGGGTCCGGCTTTGATGCCGGTTTTCAGGGACACGGTCACCCACCCGTCGTCGACGGTGAAAGTACCGGGGGCGTCGGTCCAGGTCGATTCGGCGTCGAGCCAGTGCAGTCCGACGACGCTGAGCCAGCCGAACGGTTTCGCCAGTGCCGAGTTTCGTGAGTCGCGCCAGGTGTTCCACTCCGTCACGAACTGGTTCACGTCGAACACTCCTTGCCGTCGCTGGTGCGGTCGCAGGGTCGCTGCCCCCGCCTGATTCTCGAACGCGGTGGCAACCCGGCGCCCGAGACCTGTCTTATGTCATCCAAACTACCGCAAACGATAGGCTGGGGAAATGAATGAATCACTCCCGAGACCGGACGCGGCCGCGACGACAGCGGCCGACCTCGGCGACTTCGTCAGCGCATCCCCCAGCTCATACCACGCGGTGGCCACCGCTGCGAAACGCATGGAAGAGGCCGGATTCTCCCGTCTCGACGAGACCGTTCCCTGGGCGCTGACGCCCGGGACCGGACACTACGTCATCCGCGACGGCGCGCTCATCGCTTGGATGAATCCCACCGTCACCGAGGCGGCTCCCCGGTTCCGCGTGTTCGGTTCCCACACCGATTCCCCCGCTTTCAAGCTCAAACCCGGCGGCGAGTACACCGTCGAGGGCACCCGTCAGGTCGGCGTGGAGATCTACGGCGGGCCGCTGCTGAATTCGTGGCTCGACCGCGAGCTCGCCTTCGCCGGGCGGCTCAGCCTTGCCGACGGCAGCATCGTGCTCGCCCGAACCGGGCCGATCGCCCGCATCCCGCAGCTCGCGATCCACCTGGACCGGCAGGTCAATGAAGGTCTGGCACTCGACAAGCAGCGTCATACCGCTCCTGTCATCGGCCTGGCCGATCTCGCCGAGGCGGACATCATCGAACTGCTCGCCGCCTCCGCCGGCGTCGATGCCGAAACTGTCGTCGGTCACGACGTCTACACCATTCCCACTCAGGAGCCGGCCCTCTTCGGTGCCGCCGAGGAATTCTTCGCCTCGCCGAGGCTGGACAACCTGCTGTCCGTCCACGCCGGCGTCACCGCACTGACCCAGCTCGATGCCGATAGGCTCGACGGCATCTCCCTGTTGGCGGCCTTCGATCATGAGGAGATCGGGTCGAATTCGCGTTCGGGTGCGTGTGGTCCGTTCCTCGCCGATGTCACCGAGCGCATCGTCGCCTCATTGCTGCCGCAGTCGACGCGCAGCGATTATCTCGCATCGATGGCCTCCTCGGTGTGTGTCTCCTCCGATGCCGGGCATGCTGCCCATCCGAACTATCCGGAACGTCATGATCCGCATGTGCGCCCCCGCCTCGGCGGCGGTCCCCTGCTCAAGCTCAATGCTCAGCAGCGCTACGCCACGGATGCGGTCGGCACCGCGGTGTGGTCGCAGGCGTGCGCGGCCGCCGGAGTCGAATACCAGGATTTCGTCTCGAACAATGCGATGCCCTGCGGGTCGACGATCGGACCGCTGACCGCGACCCGTCTGGGAATGACCACCGTCGACGTCGGTCCTGCCCTGTACTCGATGCACTCGGCACGCGAAATGGTCGCGGTCTCTGACGTCGTCGCTCTCGGCGCGGCCGCGAAGGCGTTCCTCCAGGGCAGCTGACCGCCGCGCCGCATTTCCGGCGGGACTCGATTCCGCCGAAAGTGCAGTTGTCCTCACTGCGTCAGTCGTGATACGAATTGCACGACCCCACGGGAGCCCTCTGCAAGGGCTGAGATCGGACTGCATCGTCCGAGACCGTAGAACCTGATCCGGTTGATACCGGCGTAGGAAGTGAGGACTGCAGATGACTGCATTCACCCCGGAAACACCTGCCCCAGCCACGACTTCGGCTTCCGCACCTTTGCACGACGAATTCACCCTCGAGCAGTATCCGACGCATTCGCCGGCATGGGTTGATGACGAGGAACACGGCATCCGCGTTCCCGTGACCCGCATCGAACTCGAGGACTCGAACGACCGGGCGAACGATCCCGTCGACGTCTACCGCACCGTCGGACCGGGCAGCATCCCGGAAGAGGGACTGCCCGCTCTGCGATTCCCGTGGATCGAGAACCGCCTCGACACTGAGACCTACGACGCCCGCGGCCACCGCATCGCCGACGACGGTCGTGCCGCCGTCCGCCGAGGTGCCCCGTCGCAGCAGTGGAAGGGACGCAAACCGGTCCCCCGTCGGGCCAAGTCCGGCCGCACGGTGACCCAGATGCACTACGCAAGGCAGGGCATCATCACCCCGGAGATGCAGTTCGTCGCGCTCCGCGAACAGTGCGATGTCGAACTCGTCCGTGCCGAGCTCGCCGCCGGCCGCGCAATCATTCCGAACAACATCAATCACCCCGAATCCGAGCCGATGATCATCGGCAAAGCGTTCCTCGTCAAGATCAACGCGAACATCGGCAATTCCGCGGTCACCAGCTCCATCGCCGAGGAGGTGCAGAAGCTGCGGTGGGCCGCGAAGTGGGGTGCCGACACCCTCATGGATCTGTCGACCGGCAATGACATCCACACCACCCGGGAGTGGATCATCCGCAATTCGCCGATCCCCATCGGCACCGTCCCGATCTATCAGGCGCTGGAGAAGGTCGACGGCGATGCGAACGCGCTGACCTGGGAGGTCTATCGCGACACAGTCATCGAGCAGTGCGAGCAGGGTGTCGACTACATGACCGTGCACGCCGGTGTGCTGCTGCGCTACGTTCCTCTCACGGCCGACCGGGTCACAGGGATGGTCTCGCGCGGCGGGTCCATCATGGCCGGCTGGTGCCTTGCCCACCACGAGGAGAACTTCCTCTACACCCACTTCGATGAACTCTGTGAGATCTTCGCTCGCTATGATGTCGCCTTCTCGCTCGGCGACGGACTGCGGCCGGGTTCTATCGCCGATGCCAACGATGCCGCCCAGTTCGCCGAGCTCGACACTCTCGCCGAACTCACCGAACGCGCGTGGGCCCATGACGTCCAGGTGATGGTCGAAGGACCCGGGCACATTCCCCTCCACCTCGTGCGGGAGAACGTCGAACGCCAGCAGGAGCTCTGCCACGGGGCACCGTTCTATACCCTGGGTCCGCTGGTCACGGACATCGCGCCCGGATACGACCACATCACCTCGGCGATCGGGGCGACCGAAATCGCTCGCTATGGAACCGCGATGCTCTGCTACGTCACACCGAAGGAGCATCTCGGCCTGCCCGACCGCGACGACGTCAAGACCGGAGTGATCACGTACAAGATCGCCGCGCATGCCGCGGACCTCGCGAAGGGTCACCCCGGTGCGACGGCCCGCGACGATGCGCTGTCGAAGGCTCGGTTCGAGTTCCGGTGGCGAGACCAGTTCGCCCTCGGCCTCGATCCGGAGACTGCTGAGGCGTTCCACGATGAGACCCTGCCGGCCGAACCGGCGAAGACCGCGCACTTCTGCTCGATGTGCGGTCCGAAGTTCTGCTCGATGCGCATCTCCCAGGACATCCGAGACACCTACGGCAGCGCCGAGGCTCAACAGGCCCTGGCGGGAATGCAGCAGAAGAGCCGCGAGTTCCTCGCATCGGGAGGAGAAGTCTACCTGCCCGATCCGTCCGTCGGACTCAAAGCAGACTGACCGTCGTTCAAGGCGTGGCGCGTCGATCGAACTGTGCACGAGTCGGCTTACGCGCCACGCCTTGAACGAGGGGCACGTCCGAGCCAGTAAGTTGACGGTATGAGCGAACTCCAGCGTGCCTTCGACGCGCACCTGCACATCATCGATCCGAGCCATCCGCTGATCGAGAACAACGGTTATCTGCCCGATCCGTTCACGGTCACTGATTATCGCGCGCGACTCCAGAGCCTCCCCGATGTGGGAGTCGAGATCGCCGGAGGCGCCGTCGTGTCCGGGTCATTCCAACGCTTCGACCAGGGATACCTCATCGATGCCCTGAGCGAACTCGGATCGAACTATGTCGGCGTCACCCAGCTGCCGGATGAGACCACCGATGATCAAATCCAGCGCCTCGACGCAGCCGGGATCAAGGCGCTGCGATTCAACATCGCCCGCGGTGGCTCGGCCACTCTCGATGCCCTCGACAGCTTTGCTCGACGGGTCCATGACCTTGTCGGATGGCACGCCGAGCTCTATATCGACGCCCGCACCATCGACGAGGACCTCGCCGCACGCATCGCTTCACTGCCGGCGGTGAGCATTGATCACCTGGGCATGCACGAGGACGGATTGTCCACCCTGCTGCGCCTCGTCGAGGGCGGGGTGAAGGTCAAGGCCACCGGTTTCGGTCGTGTGGAACTCGATCCCGCCGAGGCGGTCCGTCGCATCGTCGACACCGATCCGAGCGCGCTGATGGTGGGCACGGATCTGCCGTCGACGCGGGCCCACCGCCCCTTCGCCGATGCCGATTTCACGCTTCTTCGTCAGGTGCTCACCCCCGCCGAAGTGGACGCGGTGTTCTGGTCCAATGCGGCCCATTTCTACGGCGTCGAGTCCGCATCCGCTGAGTAGACGTTCATCTCCCGCCAGTAGCATGAGTGAAATGAGTTCACGTCAGTCGAATCTCGCCTCTACTCTGCATAACCTCGACGGTCGCAGCTACGGCAATCTCAAGCAGATCCGCGGCCGCTACACCTTCGGACCGGTCACCGTATTCATCGACCGGGTCCAGGCCGATCCGTTCGCTTCCCCGTCGAAGGTCCGGGTCCGCGTCGACCGTGCCGATGCGAAGTTCCCGCTCAACCTCACCACTGATCGCGCCGACCGCATCGCCGCCGCCGATTATCTGCTCCGAGCCGGCAACGAGGTGCTTGCGAAGCTCGAACAGCGCGCACTCATCCTCGGCCGCCCCGGGCAGGAGGTCCTCGAGCGGACGAACATCCTCATCGATGACGCCGGATTCGACGCACGACTGCTCGTCAATCTGCCAGCGCGCGGCCGCCGCATCCTCGGCCATCAGGCAGCGGACATCCTTACCCGTGATCTGCCGGAATTCGCCGAACGGCTCTTCCTCTTCGACCGCTGGTCAGACGCCCCAGCAGGCAGAGGAGGGAACACTCCCGCCCCATCGGCCCGCGGGCTCGCCGACCACGTCCAACTGCACCGGGATCAGCTGGAACTGCGCAGCCACCTCGGCGAGGCAGGACTCATCGGATTCATCGGCAACGGTGCGATCCTCCCGCGGACGTCCGGGGATTCGGACCTGCCGATGAAGTCCTCGGATGCGGTTGTCTTCACCTCCCCTCCCGAACTCGAGCACACGGTCGAACTCTCCAGCGGCCGCACCGTCACCGGCATGGGCATCCCTCGCGGAGTCACCGTCATCGTCGGCGGCGGCTATCATGGGAAGTCGACGATTCTGCGCGCGCTCGAACGCGGCGTCTACCCGCATATCGCCGACGACGGGCGCGAATGGGTCATCAGCGACCCGACTGCCACCTCCATTCGAGCCGAGGACGGACGCGCCGTCACCGGCGACGACATCTCGGCGTTCATCAACAACCTACCCTCGGGCACTGACACGAGATTCTTCTCCACGACGAACGCCAGCGGGTCGACCTCGCAGGCGGGCAACCTCGTCGAAGCCATCGAGGCGGGTGCGCGCACCCTGCTCATCGACGAGGACACATCGGCGACGAACTTCATGATCCGCGACGAACGGATGCGTGCACTCATCCCTGCTGAGCGGGAACCGATCACCCCGTTCGTCGATCGCGTCCGACCTCTGCTGACCAGGCAGGGTGTGTCCACGGTGCTTGTCGCCGGCGGGTCGAGTGCGTTCTTCGAGGTCGCCGACCACATCATCGCGCTCGACGCCTATGTGCCCAAGGAAGTCACGGACCAAGCGCATGAGCTCGTCGGCATCACCGCAGCCGACCTCGAAACGGCTCCAACCGGCAGCGACCCGGACACCGGTTCAGATTCCCCCGCCGCCCCCGCTTTCGCCGCCGCACCGCGTGTGCCGACGGCGAAGGCGCTGCGGCCGGCGTCGAAGACGAAGACCGCTCGAGCGAAGGGATCCGACCGGATCCAATTCGGCCGCGACTTCATCGACCTCATCGCCATCGCTCAGCTCGTCGACGCTCAGCAGGCATCGGGAGTGGCCGAAGCCCTCGAATACTTCACGGAGATCTTCGACGGACGCATTTCCCTGACCGAGGCGCTGGCCGAGGTCGAGGACATGCTCGACGCTGAGGGCCTCGACGGAATCACCGGCCACCGCGACCATCCGGGCCACCTGACCCGGCCGCGCCGGCAGGAGATCGCCGCCGCACTCAACCGCTACCGCGGCCTGAGCCTCGAACGATGAATATCCACGAAGCGACGGCTTAACGCCGCGGTTCGGGGAATTCCGATATTCCGCCGACGACGGAATACGGTATTTTCCCGAACATTTCCTCGACCTTTCGCCGAGGATGCACTGCGTCACTGCTGGGGTGCGCAGTTTACCCGCCCAACAGCCCAATCAGCTCCGAGGCCGTGCCCACCGGCAGCGAGCACGAGGTCCCCCGGCACACAATCGCCGTCCCCGCGGGGACTTCGACCTCCCGACCGTCCGGACCCGGCACCCCGGTCGAGGTCGTGAGCAGAGTGAGCGACGGATGTTTGGCAGCTATCCGCCCCAACGCAGCGTCAGCGGTGGCGACGCGCACGGGCGACAGGGCTCGCTCGGCCTGCCACAGCGCGTGGCCGCACCCGCGCGGAGCTTGACCGGCAAGTGCCCGATAGACGCCGAGCAGCCGGTCCCGGACCTCCAACAGCCGTCCCGTACCCAGCGCAGCCTCCTCGCCCGATGGCTCGGTCCCATCCGCGAGCTTTGCCGCGCCCGATTCCGAACCGCCAGAAGCCGCAGCCTCGACGCCGAGTTCGGCGAGCAGCAACACGGCCTCGGCGGCCGCCGAGCGTCCCGACGGCACGGTGTTGTCGACAGGGTCCGCCGACTTCACGTCGATGATCCCGTCACCGAGCGAATCGACTGCCTCAAGCACCCCGTCGCCCCGTTCGAAGGTGAAGAGGTTGAGCACCGTCGCACCGAGGTCGACCAGATCGTCCACCCTCACCGAGGTGGCCCCATCCGACAGCTGCCGGACCGTGATCCCCGCGGTGATGAGTTGGGCCCAGTCGGCAAGTCCTCCCCGCCCGGGTCCGGCGATACCGTCGGTGAAGCTGCGCCGCACATCGAATCCAGCCGGTCCGGCTGCGTCCACTGGTTCGGATGCGCCCACCTGCTCGAACCGGTCGTGCATCGCTGCCCAGAACCGCACCGCGGTCCTCCCCCACTCAACCGCCGGCACACTTACGTTCTCCATGGCAGAACCATCCGCACCACCCGAGTCCTCAACGTCGGCATCGATATACAGGGCCGCCTCGGCGAGGGCGGTGATGGCCAGGGCATTCCACTCGGTGATGATCTTCTCATCGCGGGCCGGCTGCGCACGTCGGGCGCGGATCGCCGCCAGCGTCTCCCGCTGGGCCCGAGTCGCGTCGATGTCCCAGGGCGCGGGGTGCTCGGCGTCGAAGGGCACGTCTTCCATGCCGAGCCAGTCGATGATGCGCACGGCCGCGACCACCTGGCCGGATAGTTCGCCCCCGGCCGGGGAATCGACAAGCCCGAACAGACCGGCCTGCCCGGCTTCCGCGAATTCCTCGGGGGTGAAGACGTAGGCTGCGCCCTCTTCGGAGTCTCCCGCCGAGTTGAGCGAATCCGCGTCGAGTGCGGCGATGAACCCGTCGTCGGTCGACAGGTCGCTGATCAGGAAGTTCGCGGTGTCGGCGATCTCGCGTTCGGCCAATGCGAGCCATTTGGACGCCGGGTCCAGGGTGCGTTCGACCTTCGCCCAGGCGACGACGGCGCGCAGGTAGAGGGCGTTGTCGTAGAGCATCTTCTCGAAGTGCGGCACGAACCACTGCCGGTCGACGCTGTAGCGGGCGATTCCACCTCGCACCTGGTCGCGCATGCCGCCGCTGGCGATCCGAGCCAGCGTCGAACGCACCGCGATGAGGCAGTCGAGGACGAGTTCGCCGGTCAGGTGCCCGTCGGCGCCGAGCCAGCCGAGCCGTCCTTCGGCCCGGACCCGATCCATCGGATGTTCAGCGGCCGCTCCCCCGTTCGTCGAGGCGGTCCCACCGGTTCCCGGGCGCGCCGAAGCACTGTCGTCCGCTCCCTCACCCGCCGAGGCGGTCCCGCCCAAGCGCACGAACGCCGCAAGGAGCTGGAGGACGTTCATCATCGGCGGAAACTTCGGGGCGCCGCCGAATCCGCCCCATGCCGGATCGTACGAATCGAGCAGCGCTGCGGCGGCGGAATCGAGTTCGTCGGGGGTCAGCGACTCCGCGGCCGCCTCGGCGGGGAGCGCACTGGTCACGGCATCGGCCATCTCGGCCAGGCCACGGTCCATTCGGGCCGTCATCTGGTTGACCTCGTCGCGGCGGTCCGTCCACGTCGCCGATACGGCCGAGAGCACCTGCGTGAACGCAGGCAGATTACCCCGCGGCGCGGGCGGGAAGTAAGTGCCGGCATAGAAGGGACTGCCGGCAGGTGTTGCGAAGATCGTCATCGGCCATCCGCCCTGACCGGTCATCGCCTGCAGGGCGTTCATGTAGTAGGCGTCGATGTCCGGCAGTTCCTCCCGGTCGATCTTCACGGGCACGAACCGGTCGTTCATCATCGCCGCGACTGCTTCGTCCTCGAAGGATTCGTGGGCCATGACATGACACCAATGGCAGGTGGAGTAGCCGATCGAGATGAGGAGAGGGACGTCACGGCGGGCCGCCTCGGCGAGGGTTTCCTTCGTCCACATCCGCCAGTCCACGGGATTGTCCGCGTGCGCGCGCAGGTAGGGGCTGGTCGAGTCGGCGAGTTCGTTCGGCATGACCCCAGCGTCTCATTTCGGGCGGTCTCGTGCGAGATCACGCTCAAGACAGTGCGAGATCACGCTCAAGACAGTGCGAGATCTTCCCCATTCAGCCGACAAGGGAACTGGTTTTTATGGGAGCATGAGGCCATGACCACCGCATCGAACACCGACTCCCACAACCCGAGAATCGGCCTTGACGCCCGCAAGATGGCCATCACCGCCGTTGCCGCCGTCGTCTTCCTCGTCACTTGGGTCGCCGCCGAGCTCCTCGAGACCATGGCGCAGGATGCCTTTGTGTCGTCACCGGGACCGAGCCTCCTGCATCTGGCACTCATCGCCGTCTCCGGCGCAGCTGCGATCACAGTCGGCAGGGACTTTCGCCCGATTCCCCGCAGCGTG
The DNA here is from genome assembly GCF_001570805.1 of Brevibacterium epidermidis NBRC 14811. Lineage (GTDB taxonomy): Bacteria > Actinomycetota > Actinomycetes > Actinomycetales > Brevibacteriaceae > Brevibacterium > Brevibacterium epidermidis. Next base: position 21,704 of record NZ_BCSJ01000002.1, read on the forward strand.
TTCATCGTCGTCACCGTGTTCCTCTGCGCAATCGCGTTGCTGAAGTCGATCTTCACCATCGACGCGTTCGGCACGGATACCGAGGGCTTGGCCGACGCTTCCATGCTCCTCTCGGTCCTCGACATCCTGAATCTCATCGTGGCGGTGGCCTTCCCGATCGTTGTGGCCCTTGCCCTGGCCGCGGTCACGGCTCGACTCGTCCCCATCGCCGAGGCAGCCGCCCCTGCAGTCCTCCGCCGCCGTTCCCGTCACGCCGCCATCGGGTTGTTCGCTGCGACCGGAATCGTGTTCCTCGTCTGGTTGCTGCGAACCATGTTCGTCGACGCCATGTTCCTGTTCGAGTACGGTGATGCCGTCAATGCTCTGGGCGCCGCAGTCGGGCTCGTCTCCGCCGTCGCCGCCCTGCGGATCATCGCCGAGTCTCGGTCGCTGCCGGCCGATGAGCCGGCCCTCGGGTCGTCTTCTTCCGGCACCACACCGCGATCTGCTCGCACTCTGGCGTTCGTCGTCATCGCCTGCGGACTGCTTCTGTGCCTGGAGTCGACCTTGCTCGCCGTCGGATATCCACCGGCCCTCACCCTGGGATACCCGGGTTGGGTTGTCTCCATGTTCGGCTTCGTACTCGGCAGCCTCGTGCTCGCGGTCCGCACTTTCAACTGCGCTCCGACTGACGACGCCCAGACCCGCGACGAAGAGTCTGCCCTATCCGGCGACGAGGAGAGCGACAAGTCCCACGACCGCACGATCCGCCGGCCCGCCCACGACTGAGCCGGCCCGCGACTGCCGCAGACTGCTCGCCCACAGCTGAGCCGCCCCACGTGGTGAGACCACATCATCCGACGGGCAAACACCCCTTCCTCCTCAGCCGCGCTTCTTCTACACTATGTAGAACTCAGCGAGAAGGGAACCGAACACGGTGACCACCGCTGTCGGACAAGGAGGACGACCATGAGCACCGAATCACCCTGGACCCTCGACGCCAAGGACTGCTGGGAGCACCTGCGGTCGACCACAGTCGGCCGACTGGCGGTCATCGTCGATGACGCCCCGGAGATCTTCCCGGTCAACTTCACCGTCGAGCATTCCGCTCTTGTCATCCGCACCGGGGACGGCACGAAGATCGACGCCTTGCGCAGTCATCCCCGCGTCGCCTTCGAGATCGACGGCGTCGATGAGGAGACCGCATTCAGCGTCGTCGTCAAAGGCGATGCGAAGGAGATCACCGCTCCCGACGACCTGCGCAGCACCGTCTCGCTCGACGTCTCCCCGCTGCAGCCCGGCACGAAGAATCACTTCGTCCGGATCCTCGCCGAGGAGGTCACCGGCCGCAGCTTCCCCGTGACCGATCCGACGACGTGGAAGTCAGCTCTCAGCGACGTGGCGCGCGCTCAGCACGAGTGACCGATGCGGCGCGTTCGGGCATTGTGATTCGAACTCGAACGCTGGGGCAGCGCCGGGTCATCAGAGAGCTTCGACGACCTCGACGAGGCGGTCAGGGGCGTTGGTGATGATGCCGTCGGCGCCGACGTCGATGGCCCGTTCGATCTCGCCGAGGTCATCGACCGTCCACACCAGGCTCGTCATTCCGAGTTCGTGGATGGCCGTGAGGAACTCCTCGTCGGCGGCGCAGAACTCGGGGTTGACCTGGTCGACCCATTCGGCGAAGTCCTGGAGTTCGTCCGGGCACGGGCGACCGAGCACTCCGACCGGGATCTCCGGGGTGAGTCCGTGGAACTCTTCGACGAATGCCCAGTTCGCGGACTGGACGACGAGCATGCCGGCGGCCAAAGCCCGGTCGAGATAGTTCGGCACGGCGCGCAGGGCGGTCACGATCGCCTCGGCGATTCCGGGATAGATCTCGGGGTGCTTGACCTCGAGCAGCAGACCGGTGCGGGTGTCGTGTGCGAGAGTGAGCACCTCGGCGAGACGGGGCACACGGATCCCGGCGAATTCCTCACCTTTCCAGCTTCCGGCATCGAGCGTGGCGATCTGGGCGGCGTTCATGCCGGCGATGCTGCGGTCTTGACGATTCGGGTACAGGGTGCGGGCGTCGGTGGTACGATCGACGGTCGTGTCGTGCATGATCACGAGCTCACCGTCGGCGCTCATGTGGACGTCGGTCTCGATCATGTCTGCGCCCTGGTCGATGCCGGCGATGAACGCGGGGATCGTGTTCTCCGGCCAGTCGGCGGACGCACCTCGGTGTGCGATGACCAGGGGCGGGACCCGAACGCGGGCGGGATCGATCACGGTATCGGTGACGCCGGTGCTGAGGTCGCGGGGCGAGTGATCGGAGGTGGGGGTGGCGAGGGTGATGGGCATTTCAGAACTCCTCCACGGAGACTGCGGGCGGCATTCGGGCTCCGGATCCAACTGCTGCACGGTGGCCGAACGATGAGTACTAGGCCGCCCAGATTAGGCGGCCCGAGCAAGTTCCGGATGATGCGCGAGTGGACGGAACATGAATCCTGACGGTGTCGGCACTGGCCGTCGCCTGGGCTGACGCTGACTCGGCCGAAAGGGAATGTCGCACTTCGGGCAGGGGCCACTGCCACAACCTCGGGAGCAAGGGTGGCAGACTGGGAGTAACCACGGACGGAGTTCTCGCGCACTGCACCTCCGATCCTCTCCAGCACGATTGCCGAAGGAGGCGCAGTTCGATGGAGCTACTCCAAAGTGTGTTTGACAGTGTCAGCGGAGTGTCGTCATACGTCCTCGTCGCTGTTCTCATCCCCACAGGTCTGTATTTCACTATCCGCACGGGAGCGGTGCAGGTCCGCCTGCTGCCCGAGATGTTCCGCACCCTGACCGAGCCGGGCGGACGGGATTCCGAGGGCAACCGGAACATCTCGCCGTTCCGCGCATTCTCGATCTCTGCAGCCTCGCGGGTGGGAACGGCGAACATCGCCGGTGTCGCCTTAGCGATCTCGCTCGGTGGTCCGGGTGCGATGTTCTGGATGTGGCTGACGGCCATCGTAGGCGGCGCCACGGCCTTCGCCGAATCGGCTCTCGGCCAGCTGTACAAGCTCAAGGACGGCCCGAACTTCCGCGGCGGTCCTGCCTACTACATCAGGCACGGGCTGAATATGAAGTGGCTCGGACTGGTCTTCGCCGTCATCGTCGCCATCACCTACGGCATCGTATTCAACTCGGTGCAGTCGAACTCCATCGTCGACGCCGTCGGGGCGTCCTTCGGAGTCGAGAGTTCGGACGGCGTCTTCGCTGCCGTGGCCGGCGCGATCATCGCCGTCGCCGCCTTCGCGATCTTCGCGGGCGGCGCCAAGCGCATCTCGAACATCTCGGCATACTTGGTGCCGATCATGGCCGGCCTCTACCTCATCGTCGGCATCATCGTCGTGGTGATGAACATCGGTGCCGTGCCGTCGATGATCGCCACGATCGTCACCGACGCGTTCAGCATGGATTCGATCGCCGGTGGAACGCTGGGATCGATCATGCTCATCGGTGTGCAGCGCGGCCTGTTCTCCAATGAGGCCGGTATCGGTTCGGTGCCGAACGCCGCGGCCACGGCCTCGGCGTCGCACCCGGCCAAGCAGGGTTTCTTGCAGGCTCTGGGCGTGTACTTCGATACGATCCTCGTCTGCTCGATCACCGCATTCATCATCCTGCTGTCGAATCCGGAGTACGGCAGCTCCGCTGAGGGCATCCAGCTCACGCAGACGGCGCTGAGCGGGCAGCTCGGGCAGTGGGCGATCCACTTCCTGACCTTGGCGATCTTCCTCTTCGCGTTCTCGTCGATCCTCGGCAACTACTACTACGGCGAGGCGAACATCGAGCACCTGACGACGAACCGTGTCGCGCTGCGCGTGTATCAGGTCATCGTCATGGTCTCGGTGTTCATCGGTGCGATCGCGGCCCTTGACCTGGTGTGGACCGCGGCCAATATCTTCATGGCGATCATGGCTCTAATCAACCTCTTCGCCCTGCTGATGCTCTCACCGCTGGTGTTCTCGCTGTTGAAGAACTACCAGAAGCAGCGCAAGGCCGGCTTCGAACCGGTATTCCGCCGCGGGGATCTGCCGACGTTCAAGCGCATCAACACCGAGGTCGACGCCTGGGACGGCACCGACGAGGTCACCACGGCCAAGTTCTGGCACGATCGCGGAAAGAAGGTGCGCTCCGACAACGAGTGAGGCTGTCGAACAGCAGTCGACAACCCACATCGGGCGCTCCCTTTCGGGGCGCCCGATGTGTATTCATTCCCCGAACCCAGAAGCAGTCCCCTGGCCCTAAGGAGGTCCCGATGAGTATCGATCGCGCTGAGTTGGCGAACGCCCTCGCCGAGGCGACCGGATGGTCGGTCTCGGCCGATACCCACCGAGTGACGTTCATAAATGATGATCCACCGCAGGTGGTCATCTGGACCGTCACCGATTCCGAGATCGGTCAGCTGATGTACAACGAGAATCGCCGCGCCCAGGGTTACGGAGGGAAGAGGACTGCCGATCTGGGTGCCTTGTGGCTCCCCCCCCTCATGGAAGCGCTGGACCCGTTCGACGGCTCCCGAGGATATATGGACGGGACAGACGTGACCGTTTACGAGTGATTCTGGTCAGCGAAAGATGGAACGGCCCGAGCAGAGTGCACTGCTCGGGCCGTTCCGTCTGGTGTAGTCGCGACTAACGGTCAGCGCTTGACCGACTTCGAGGTGGCGCTGGTCGCCCAGCTGACCTGGCTGAAGGTGACGCGGTAGTACCGCTTGCTCTTCGACTTCACCTTGTAGACGGCCTTGCCCTTCTTCGAGGAGACCGTCTTCAGGGTCTTCCATTTGCTGCCGGACTTAACCTGGAACTTCACCTTCGGGCTGTACTTGATCTTGCCGTAGTGCTCCGGGTGATAGACCTTCGTCGATGAGGTCAGAGTGACGGTGCTGCCTTTGCGTTTCGAGGACAGCGAAGCGTATGTCTTGCCTCGAACGTAGAAGGAACCCTTGGTGTAGTCGGTGCGGTAATAGGAATCGTCAAAGTCCCAGCTGTCCGCTGAAACGCTGGAAGGTCCCAGCACATATTTGCCCAGACCGTCGTACCACGGGCAGATATAGGTATGGGTCCGGCTTGTGTTTCCGCTATCGCTAAACCAAACACTATCGACCCAGCTGCCATTGCGAGTGATATCAACATCAACATCCCAATACTTGCTATTGGTCTTCTTGTGTTTCATGTACACATCAACGTATTTGCAACCATCGTTCGAAACGACGATGCTACTGGCTGACAATTTGGTGACGTCGAACTTGGTGCTCGCAGCCTCGGCGGAGACAGCTGGGCCAACCGCAAGAGCAATGGCGGCAACGGACGCGACGAAGGCGCGCTTGAGGAACTTCATGGTGACTCCAACTGAAGATGAAACGGAAGGGGATGCCTGAGTCGGAGTCAACGAATGTGCAGTCGGCAACGAGAAGTCACGAAACTTGAAAGTTGTATGACCGAAGATTATCACAACTGAAGTCAGCTCGGCTCCCATTCAACAGCGCCCCTCAAGCCCACAACTCAACCACACGCAAAGGCGGCCCGAGCGCAATGCTCGGGCCGCCTCGGCGAGTGAAGCTCAGTCGGCTTTCGCCGACTCAGCGTTCAAAGGGGAACTGAATCAGTTCGCGGGTGCTGCTTCATCCTCGAGGATGAGGGGGTACACGCCGTTCTCATCGTGAACCTCGCGACCGGTGACCGGCGGGTTGAACACGCAGGCCATGCGCAGCTCTTCCTCGGCCACGACGGTGTGCTTCTCGTTTCCGTCGAGGAGGTACATGACGCCATCGTGGAGCGGGTATTCCTTCCCGGTCTCCAGGTCGGTCAGCGTTCCCTTGCCCTGCACGCAGTACACGGCTTCGACGTGGTTCTGGTAGTGGAACGTGGAGGTGGTTCCTGCGTAGATCACGGTGTCGTGGAACGAGAATCCGACGCGTTCCTTGCCGAGCACCATGCGGCGGCTGCGCCAGGTCTCGGACTTCACATCGCGGTCGGTGTCGTTGAGGTCATCGCGGTTGACTACGTACATTTGTGGTCCTTTCGCAAAAGGTCGGTGAAAGTGTTCAGGGGTTGGGCCGCGGGCCTCCGTCTCACTTCAACGGCTCCCGTCGGCCCGGTTGGGCGATCGAGCAGGTGAGCTCGAATCCGCCCAAAGCTCGGGCCGGCGCCACAGTTGCGACGCCGGCCCGGCAGAGGTGGGTCAGGCCAGTGCGGCCTTCGCAGCGGCGGGAGCGAACTTGAGCACTCCGGCCTCGATGATGTCCAGGCCTGCCTGCAGATCGCGCGAGTCGATCGTCAGCGGCGGCATGATCTTGATGACTTCGTCATCGGCGCCCGAGGTCTCGAGCAGGAGACCGTTCTCGAAGGCATAGGCGGCGACCTTCTCAGCCACTTCGAGGTCTTCGAAGCAGACGCCGGCCAGCAGACCACGTCCGCGGATCGATGCACCTTCGGCTTTCTCGACGATTCCGTCAAGACGCTGGTGCAGAGCGGCGATGGTGTCGGCAAGCTGATTCTGGAACTCGTTGTCGGCCCAGAAGGTCTTGATGGCGGCGGTCGCGGTGACGAACGCGGGGTTGTTTCCGCGGAAGGTGCCGTTGTGCTCGCCGGGCTCCCAGACGTCGAGCTCGGGACGGAACAGAGTCAGTGCCAGCGGCAGACCCGAACCGGAGATCGACTTCGACAGGCAGACGATGTCGGGCTCGATGCCAGCCTCTTCGAAGCTGAAGAACGAGCCGGTGCGGCCGCAGCCGGCCTGCACGTCATCGACGATGAGGAGGATCTCGTGCTTCTTGCACAGATCGGACAGGGCGCGCAGCCATTCGGCGCGAGCGGCACGGAGTCCGCCCTCGCCCTGCACGGTCTCGACGATGACGGCGGCGGGCTTGTCGACGCCCGAGCCGGAGTCCTCGAGAACCTTCTCCAGCCACAGGAAGTCCGGAACCTCGCCGTCGAAGTAGTCGTCATAGGGAATCTTCGAGCTGTTGGTCAGCGGGATGCCTGCGCCTTCTCGCTTCATCGAGTTGCCGGTCACCGACAGCGATCCCAGCGTCATACCGTGGAACGCGTTGGTGAACGAGAGCATGTGCTGGCGACCGGTCACCTTGCGAGCGAGCTTGAGCGCCGCCTCGACGGTGTTGGTTCCCGTCGGTCCGGGGAACATGACGGAATAGTCGAGTCCGCGCGGCTTGAGGATGAGGTCCTGGAAGGTCTGCAGGAACTCACGCTTGGCCGGGGTCTTCATGTCCATCGAGTGCAGAACGGCACCCGACTGCAGGTATTCGATGAGCGGGCCCATCACGGCCGGGTTGTTGTGGCCGTAATTGAGCGCGCCGGCGCCGGAGAAGAAGTCGAGGTATTCGTTGCCGTCTTCGTCCCACTGCTTGGCACCTTGTGAACGGGCGAAGGTGGCGGGCCAGGAACGGCAGTAGCTGCGCACGGCAGACTCGCGAGTTTCGAAGATGTCGGGCTTGTCAGAAGGTGTTTCGGTCATCTTTGGAGTCCTTTCGACTTCTTGATTGTGCGGCTGCATCGTGTGCAGTCGCCGAGGCGGTGGCCGCTGCCGCTCATTACGGGCGTTTCCTTCCGCCTCCTGGCACCCGTCGCGTTCGCTCCCTTGAAGCAGAGGGCTGCGGGGTGCCGGGGTGGGGCTCGCTACAGGGGTGCGATCTCGTAGAGGTACTCGGTGTCGTGGCCGTCCGGGTACAGGTCCGGAGTGAACAGCGGGCGACGGTCGAAACCGGCTCCGCGCTTCTCAGCGAACGCCTGGAACAGACGGTTGGACGCCGCGTTGTCATCGGTGATCGTCGTCTCCATGCGGAGAGCGCCGGTGCGATCGGCCAGCTCGTGGAGCATGGTCGATGCGAGTCCGTGTCCTCGGAAGTTCTCGTTGACGGCGACCTGCCAGATCATCAGGGTCTCCGGATTCTCCGGACGGGTGTACCCGGTGATGAAGCCGGCGGGCTCTCCGTCGATTCGCGCGATCACCGAGGTGTCCGCGAAGTCGCGGCACCACAGCAGGTACGAGTACGAGGAGTTCAGATCGAGCACGGCTGTATCTTTCGCGAGCCGCCATAGATGTTGCCCGTCCTCCAGCTCGGGAGTCCGGACGTCGATTTGCGTCTTCGGTTCAGCGAGTGCGTTAATCACGCCAACAAACCTAGCGGGATGAGATTGAGCGTCAACCTCGAAACCGTCGATTTCGGGGCACTTCCGCAACGATCGTCCCGACCTACTGACATGTAACAGACCCGGCCTTCCCCATGGCATCGTTGGGATGTGACGGGGCGCTCCTTCGCGCTCATACCGCGCCGGAGGTTCGTTATCGTTTCGTTACATTTGGATGTAGTTGGAACAAGGGTTCCACGTGTTCCATGTCACTTCGGTCGAATTGGGACAGCAAGGAAGCCTGTTGCTCGATTGTGCGTTCTGAGGCTCTGTGAGCGGGTTCGCGGCGGCTGCGAGGTAGTTCGCGCAGGCGCGAAGGTGTCCGCGCAGCGCCGTCATCAGCCGGATGTTGCGCGCCTGCCACCGCCGACACGATTTAAGTGTGCGAAGAATGTCGCTGAGAGGCCGATTTTCGGCATTCTTCGCACACTTAACTCTTTCTCCCCGCTGCTTCAGGCCGCTGCAGAGGTACGGAAGTAGATGAGTGCGCGAAGCCGGCTCGAGAGGCCGCGACTCAGGTGAGCGCCGCTTGCCTGGCTCCGAACCTCAGACGCACTGACCTCAGCACTCGACGACCCGGCCTACCTCAGCACTCGACGACGTTGACGGCGAGCCCGCCCATCGCCGTCTCCTTGTACTTCGAGGACATGTCCGCGCCGGTCTGGCGCATCGTCTCGATCACTTCGTCGAGGCTGACCCGGTGCTGGCCATCGCCCCACAGCGCCATGCGGGAGGCGTTGATGGCCTTGCCGGCGGCGATCGCATTGCGTTCGATGCACGGTACCTGCACGAGTCCGGAGATCGGATCGCAGGTCAGGCCCAGGTTGTGCTCCATGGCGATCTCGGCGGCGTTCTCCACCTGCTCGGGTGTCCCGCCCATGACGGCTGCCAGTCCCCCGGCGGCCATCGACGAGGCGGATCCGACCTCACCCTGGCAGCCCACCTCGGCGCCGGAGATCGACGCCCGTTCCTTGTACAGGACTCCGATTGCCGCCGCGGTGAGCAGGAAGTCGACGATCGCCCGATGCTTCGCGGACTCGCCGCCCTCCATCACAGCAGGAACGTAGTTGAGCGCATAGTGCAGCACGGCGGGGATGATGCCCGCCGCCCCGTTCGTGGGTGCCGTGACGACGCGGCCGCCTGATGCATTCTCCTCATTCACGGCCATCGCGATGAGGTTGACCCACTCGAGGTAGAAGCCGGGATCCCGGTCGGGGTCCTCGGCCTTGAGTTTGAGGTACCAGTCGTGCGCGCGGCGGCGGACCTTCAGACCACCGGGCAGATAGCCCGAGCGGTCCAGGGACGCCGAAGCGCATTCCTCCATCACCGAATAGATGTGCAGCAGGCCGTGCCGGATCTCGTCTTCCTCACGCATCGATAGTTCGTTGGCGTGCATGATCTCGGCGATCGACAGGTCGTTCTCGCGGCAGCGCTCTAGCAGCTCGACGCCGGAGTGGAAGGGATACGGCAGCTCTTCGTCATAGGACTCGAGTTCGGCGTCGACGACCGAATCCGCGACCGCGAACTCGGCATCGCCGTCTCCCGCGTCCGCCTTCGCGGTCTTCTCCTTGTCGAGGAACTCGGTCTCCGAGGTCACGAATCCCCCGCCCACGGAGTAGTAGGTTTCCTCGGCGAGGGTCTCCCCCGCGGCGTCGTAGGCGGTCACGGTCATGGCGTTCGTGTGGCGCGGCAGCACGGTCAGGGGTCGTTTGACCATGTCATCCTCGGTGAACTTGAGTTCGACACCGTTGCCGGTCGAGTCGCCGAGGATGATCGTCCCGGTCTCGGACATCCGCGTCCGCCGGGCGGTGAGTTCGTTGGCTTCGATGAGGTCGGGGCGGCAGCCTTCGAGGCCGATGAGAATGGCGTCGAAGGTTCCGTGACCGGCACCGGTCGCGGCCAGGGATCCGAATACGTCGACCCGCAGATCCGCCACGGATCCAAGCGTTTCGCCGAGGAGGTCGATGAAGCTCGCGCCAGCACGCATCGGTCCGACGGTGTGTGAGCTCGACGGTCCGATGCCGACTGTGAAGAGGTCGAAGACACTCAATGGCATGGCAATCACTTCGTTTCTGATGAGATGACGACGGGGCCGACCGAGCAGCCGTGCACTCACGTGCAGGGCGAGTCGGTGCCGACAATGCGTCGGCACCGACCTCGACCGACCCCGCTTCAGGGTTTGCATCCTCCACCCGGAGGCTCCGCCTCGAAAGGCTGTCCCGTCAGGCAGCCCCGCAGGGCTGTCCACACCGGGACGGGTGAGACTCATGCGAGCCTCACAACGAGTCTCAGAGGGAGTTCGCCTCGGCGTAGCCGGCGGCGTCCATGACTTCGCCGACCTCGGTCACGGCGACCTCGAACAGCCAGCCCTCACCGTAGGGGTCGGAGTTGAGCAGTCCGGGTGAGTCCACGGCCGCCTCGTTGATGGTGATGACTTCACCGGTCACGGGGGTGTAGAGGTCGGACACGGACTTCGTGGATTCGACCTCACCACAGGTCTCACCTGCGGTGATGGTGTCGCCGACCTCGGGCAGGTCGACGTAGACGACCTCGCCGAGGGCATCGGCGGCAACCGCGGTGATGCCGACCTTGACGGTCTTGCCGACGAGTTCATCGGCGGCGCCGTCGACCCATTCGTGCTCGGCGGAGTAGGTGAAGTTCTGTGGGAGCGGGGGCAGCTGTGCCATGTGTCTTCCTTACTGCGCCCCGCGGTTCGGCCGGGGCTGCGACGTGGTTGGGCAGGTCAGTCCAGTGTACGAGTCACGCATCTGACCTTGGTGAACTCTGGGTGAGCGATTCTCACCTCCGCCGAGGCGGACCTCCCGCACCCGTAGGGATCGGTCGGTTCCGTACGGTCCGGTGGGGCCGCCTCGGCGAGGGTGTGCGGCTCAGTTGGCGCGGCGTTTGTAGAACGGCAGGGCGGTGACGGTGAAGTCGTGGGCCTTGCCGCGGATGTCGACGGTTACGGCGGTGCCCACCTCGGCGCGATCCCGGTCGATGTAGGCCAGCGCGATCGGGTGGCCGAGCGTCGGTGCGGGCTGACCGGAGGTGACGGTGCCGACTTCGGTGCCGTCGACGGACACGGCTGCTCCCGAACGGGCGGCGCGGCGTCCTTCCGAGGTCAGGCCGACGAGCACGCGCGGAGGTTCGGTCTGACCGAGTTCGGCAAGCTTCTCGCGGGCGAAGAAATCGTCCTTCGTCTTGAACCCGATCATCCGTCCCAGTCCTGCATCGAACGGGGTGGTGTTCTGGTCGAGTTCGTTGCCGTAGAGCGGCATTCCCGCTTCCAGGCGCAGCGAATCGCGCGCGGCCAGACCGCAGGGCACGAGCCCGTAGTCGGCTCCGGCGGTCACGAGCGACTCCCACAGGCGGGCGGCACCGCGGCTCGGCAGGTAGAGCTCGAATCCGTCCTCGCCGGTGTATCCGGTGCGGGCGAGCATGAGGTCGATCCCGGCGATCGTCAGCGGCATCCACGCGTAGTACTTCAGCTCGCGCACTGCCTCACCGATGGTGATCGTCTCATCCCCCGCCGAGGTGGCTCCCCCGTTGGCCTCGTCCGTGACCTGGGCCTTTGCCACGTCACCGGCGCCGGTGCGGGGTCCGAATTCGCCGTCGGCGGAGTCGTCGAGGGCGCGCAGGATGATGGCTTCGGAGTTCGGTCCCTGTACGGCGATGAGCGCGGTGTCGCCGGATTCGTCGGTCAGGCGCACATCCGATCCGGGTGCCACGGTCTGCAGGAAGTGCTGCAGACGCTCGGTCAGCGCCGTCACCACGGCAGGCGTGTTCGAGGCATTGGGGACGATGAGGAACTCTTCGTCGCCGATGCGGTAGGTGATGAGGTCATCGAGGAGTCCGCCGGCCTCGTTGACGATGACACCGTACTTGGCTTTGCCGATCTTCATCGTCGAGTACTTCGCGACGAGCGCGTAGTCGAGGAAGGCGGCGGCGTCGGCTCCGCTGATGAGCACCTCACCCATGTGGGAGAGGTCGAACAGGCCTGCGGCCTCACGCACGGCACGGTGTTCTGCGAGCTCCGAACCGTACTTCAGCGGCATGTCCCAGCCGCCGAAGTCGGTGAAGGATGCGCCGAGGTCAGCGTGGACGCTGTGCAGCGGGGTCTCTTTGGGGGCGTTGGCATTCTGATCAGTCATCAGTTGTCCTCTTCCTCGAACTCTTCGAAGGCCTCTGGCGGCGGGCAGGAGCACACCAGGTTGCGGTCGCCGTAGGCTCCGTCGATACGGCTGACCGGCGGGAAGTACTTCGTCAGGCGCAGGCTCGGAACCGGGAACACGGCGGTCTCACGCGAGTATTCGGCATCCCAGTCGTCCATCACGACGGTCGCCGGGTGCGGAGCGAGTGCCAGCGGCGACTCTTCGTAGGAGTACGCCTTGCCGATCTGGTCGATCTCGGCACGGATGGTGCGCATGGCCTCGATGAAGCGGTCGAGCTCTTCCTTGTCCTCGGACTCGGTCGGTTCGACCATGAGGGTGCCGGGGACCGGGAAGGCCAGGGTCGGGGCGTGGAAGCCGAAGTCGACGAGGCGCTTGCAGACATCCTCGGCGGTGACTCCCGTGGCCGCGGTGATGGCGCGGAGGTCGAGGATCGTCTCGTGTCCGACGAGTCCGTTCTCACCCGAGTAGAGGATCGGGTAGACGTCGCCGAGCTTCTTCGCCAGGTAGTTCGCACCCAGCAGCGCAGCCCGTGAGGCTTCGCGCAGTCCCTCGGCGCCCATGAGTTCGAGGTAGGCGAAGCTGATCGGCAGGACGCCGGCGGAGCCGAACATCGAGGCCGAGATCGGCAGTTCCTTGGCCTCCGGGTCACCGGCGACGAGCAGCGGATCGGTGGCGTCACCCGGCAGGTAGGGCGCGAGGTGTTCGCGCACTGCGACGGGTCCGACGCCCGGACCGCCGCCTCCGTGAGGGATGCAGAAAGTCTTGTGCAGGTTGAGGTGGGAGACGTCGCCGCCGAATTCGCCGGGCTTGGCGAGGCCGACCATGGCGTTGAGGTTCGCACCGTCGACATAGACCTGGCCGCCGGCGGCGTGGACCTTCTCGCAGACCTCGCGGACCTGCGGTTCGAACACACCGTGCGTCGACGGGTAGGTGATCATGATGCCGGCGATCTTGCCTTCGTGCTTGGCGATCTTCGCATCGAGGTCGTCCATGTCCACGGATCCGTCATCGGCGGTGGCAACAACTTGGACCTGGAGTCCGGCGAGCACTGCCGAGGCGGCGTTCGTGCCGTGTGCCGACTGCGGGATGAGCACGACGGTGCGGGCGTCATCGCCGCCCGCCACATGGTAGGAGCGGATGGCGAGCAGACCGGCCAGCTCACCCTGGGATCCGGCGTTGGGCTGCAGCGACACGCGGTCGTAGCCGGTGACCTCGACGAGCGAGTCTTCGAGGCGGGTGATGAGCTTCCGCCAGCCCTGGGTCTGCTCGACCGGGGCGAAGGGGTGGATGGAGGCGAATTCCGGCCAGGTGATGGGTTCCATCTCGGCGGCGGCGTTGAGCTTCATCGTGCACGAGCCCAGCGGGATCATCGTCCGGTCCAGTGCCAGGTCCCGGTCGGCCAGGGTGCGCAGGTAGCGCATCATCGAGGTCTCGGAGCCGTGGGCGCTGAAGACGGGGTGGGTGAGGAATTCGGTGTCCCGGTGGAACTTCGCGTCGAACGCGGGTTCCGGCACGGCGTTGGCTCCGAAGGTTCCCGCCGAGGCGGCTTCGAAGTCGTCCGCGTCGACCCGGGCATAGATGCCGAGGGCTTCGAGCAGGCCGTTGGCGTCGGCCACGGTGTGGGGCTCGCCGAAGGAGACGCCGACGGTCGAGTCGTCGATGACACGGATGTTGAATCCGGCCTGGTCGGCGACGTAGCGGGCGGCTTCGGAATCGGCGACCCGAAGTGCCACGGTGTCGAAGAACTCCCAGGTGACCACCTCGGCACCAGGGGCGGTGTCCGCGGCCTTCGCAAAGGCGTGGGCCAGGCGGTGGATGCGGGAGGCGATGCGGGTCAGGCCGACCGGGCCGTGGTAGACGGCGTACATGGAGGCGACGTTGGCGAGCAGCGCCTGCGCGGTGCAGATGTTGCTCGTCGCCTTCTGGCGGCGGATGTGCTGTTCGCGGGTCTGCAGGGCCAGGCGGTAGCCGGGCTTGCCCTGGGCGTCCTTCGACACTCCGACGAGGCGGCCGGGCAGCTGACGCTGGAGTCCGGACTTCACGGCCATGAAGCCGGCGTGGGGGCCGCCGAAGAACAGGGGCACACCGAAACGCTGTGCCGAGCCGACGGCGATGTCCGCACCCTGGGAGGCGGGGTCCTTGAGCAGGGTGAGGGCGAGCAGGTCGGCGTCGAAGGTCACGAGTGCGCCGCGGTCATGCGCGCCGTCGACGGCTTCGGTGAAGTCGCGGATAGCGCCGGTGGTGCCGGGCTGGGCGCAGACGATGCCGAAGATGTCTTCGCCGACGAGGCCTTCGGCGAGGTCGGCAACGGCGACGCGGAAGTCCATGGCCTTGGCGCGGGCACGGACGACGGCGATGGTCTGCGGGTGGAGTTCGGAGTCGAGGACGACGGTTGTCCCCTTCTTCACGGCGCGACGCATCAGCAGGACCGCCTCGGCGACGGCGGTGGCCTCATCGAGGAGGGAGGCGTTGGCGATGTCGAGGCCGGTGAGGTCCTGGACGACCTGCTGGAAGTTCAGCAGCGCTTCGAGGCGGCCCTGGGAGATCTCGGGCTGGTACGGCGTGTAGGCGGTGTACCAGGCGGGGTTCTCGACGAGGTTGCGGCGGATGACTGCCGGGGTGATCGTGTCGTAGTAGCCCTGACCGATGAGCTGGGTGCGCATGACGTTCTGACCGGCGAGCTCGCGCAGGTCGTTGAGAACGTCGAACTCGGAGCGGCCTGCGGGCAGGTTGAGCTCTTCGTTCTGGATGGATTCGGGGACGGCAGCGGCCGAGAGGGCTTCCAGGGAGTCATAGCCGAGTTCGGCGAGCATGGCCTGGGCATCATCGGCGCGGGGGCCGATGTGGCGGTCGGAGAAGGGGCGTGCGGTGTCCCCTGTTGCCTGCGTCGTATGGGCGAGTGAACTGGTCAATTGCCGTCCTAGGGTCGGTGTCGCGCCCACCGATAGGAGGACGCAGCGATCACTGAGTGTCCTCCCCGATCTGTCGGAGCTGCGGCCTGCCCTGCCTCCGTTTCGTGCGCTCTTCGGCGCGGAATCGGCTGCAGTCGGGACTCGCTGTCCTTCAGATATGCCTGCAATCGGTGGTACTGGGCCTGAGAGTTTCCCGGGGAGGGAATTGCACCTACGGCGCTGCTCGGAATCCCGGCAGCTCTCCCACGTCTTGTCTTAGCGGCGTATGAAGTTGTGTGCAGAACCGCGTGGAACTGCGCCTCCGATTCTAGTGAATGAAATCACCCCCGACAAACCCCGGGCTGGCCCCCTCACTATGACCACTCTTCCAACCGCAGCGAGGACCAGCTCCCCACGGCAGCACCCCTGTGACTCCCATGCAGAAATAGGTCGCTATCGGATACTTTCCTTGCTCAGAAGTATCCGATAGCGACCTGGATTCGGGGGCCGAAATCCGATAGCGACCTAAATTCGCCGAGGCGGCGCTACGGTCGCGCCGCGATGTTCAGATCGCGTTGAGGTCCTTGCCCTTCGTCTCGGGCAGCTTGACCACGGCGACGATCGTCGCCAGGCAGAGCAGAACCACCCAGCCGCTGGAGAGCCAGCTGAGGTCGAGCGAGTTGAACAGTCCGTTGAGGTACGGCGCCGTTCCACCGAACACGGCCACGGAGACCGAGTAGGCGAACCCGATTCCCTGCGTGCGAACCTTCGTCGGGAATGCCTCGGACAGGACTGCAGACAGCAGCGCACCGGCCATCGAGACGACGAGCAGAGCCAGCGTCGACGCGACGAAGAGCGTCCAGCCGGTGTCCGTGATCATGCCCATGAGCGGATACTGCAGGATCGCCATGAGGACACCGAAGCCGATGAGCACCGGCCGACGACCGATCCGGTCAGAGAGGATTCCCCAGAACGGCAATGACGCGAGAGCGATGATCTGCGCACCGACAGTCGCCCAGTAGGCGGTCTGCGCATCCATGCCACGCTCGGTGATCGCCAAGGTCGACGCGTACGACGTCCACGTGTAGTGAGCTGCGGTGATCCCCGAGGTCATGAGCACGACGAGGATGATCGCGCGAACCACACGCCCACGATCCAGCGGAGTCGGAGCGACGACTTCCTCAGCTTCGTCGGCTTCGAAGACATCGCTTTCAACCATTCCGCGGCGCATCCACAGTGCGACGAGCGCCAGCAGACCACCGAGAGCGAACGGAATCCTCCACGCCCAATCACTGACCGCGGCTTCGGAGAAGACATTCGTGATCACTCCGCCGATGGTGTAGGCGACGACCGAGCCGCCGAAAATCGCGACGAAGACGATGCTGCCCCAGAATCCGCGCTTATGGGCCGGGGCGATCTCGGCGATGTAGGAGTTCGCAGTCGCCGACTCTCCGCCGTGAGCGAAGCCCTGGGCAACCCGGATGACGAGCAGAATGAGGGAAGCGAAGACGCCGATCTGGCCGTAGGTCGGCAGGACGGCGATGAGGAACGAACCGCCTGCCATGATGAGCATCGTGACGATGAGGACGAACTTGCGACCCTTCACATCGGCGATCTTGCCGAACACGATCCCGCCCAGGGGTCTCATGAGGAACCCGACGGCGAAGACACCGAGGGTCGCGAGGACGGAGGAGACTGTGTCCTCGCTGTTGAACATCGCGGCGGCGATGAAGGGCGTGAACACCGCGTAGGCGCTCCACTCGTACCATTCGAGGATATTGCCGATGGTGCTCGCGACGACGGATCGCCGTTTCACCTGCAGAGGCACCTTCGTCTCTGCGATCGTATCGGTCATGGCTTCCTTTCCACTGCTTCATTGGAGGTGGTGCTGTATATATCTGTGGTAGTGCTCGGTGGTGCAGATACTCCTATCTCGCTCGCCGTCACACGACGGTGGCGGCGATGGCTTCGGCGGCTGCGATGAGTTCGGGGACCCCGGTTTCGAGGCTGCCGGTGAAGTCACCGGCCGACGGTGCCTCTCCGTTGAGCCACCTGGTGTAGATGGCTTCGCTGAAGATCGCGGCCTTCCACAGCGCGAAGGCCTCGTACCAGGGCAGCCCGGACAGATCGAGGCCCGTCTTCTGCTGGTAACGATCGGCGAGTTCGGAACGGGTGAGGAACCCTTCCCCCGCCGTGACCGGGGTGAGGTCCATGACCGTGCGCGGATGCGCGCGGTCGGTGTAGGTGACGAGGAAGTAGCCGAGGTCGGCGAGCGGATCGCCGAGGGTCGACATCTCCCAGTCGAGGATCGCTGCGACCTCGACCGGTGTCGAGGACGCGATCATTGCGTTTCCGGCACGGTAGTCGCCATGGACGACCGCGTGCCGCTGAGTGGCCGGAATGTTCGCGGCCAACCACTCACCGAGGCGGCTGACCTGGGGCAGCGACCGCTGAGTGTTCTTCTCCCAGAGGGAGGCGAACAGCTTCACCTGGCGCTCCAGGTATCCGTCCGGTCGACCAAGCGCGGCGACTTCGGGAACGGTGACGTCGACAGAGTGGAGGTCGACGAGGCGGTCGACGAGGGCTTCGCTCAGGGCTCGACGGTCGGCCGCCTCGGCGAGGAAATCGGGCAGGGTGTCGGTGACGACGGTGCCCGGCACGAAATCCATGATGTAGAACGGAACGCCGAGGACCGATTCGTCCTCGCAGACGTGGAGGATCGTGGGCACGGCCACTCCCTGAGCGCCGAGGACCTCCTGGATCTTCGCCTCCCGGACCATGTCGTGAGTCGATTTCGGGATCGGCGGGCGCGGTCCGCGTCGGAGCACGACGTCGAGGTCACCGCGACGGATCCGGAACGTCACGTTCGACTGGCCTTCGCCGATGCGGTCCCAGCGGATAGGTCCCGAACCGAGCCCCTGGGCATCGAGGTAGTCGGTGAGGA
Organism: Brevibacterium epidermidis NBRC 14811; assembly: GCF_001570805.1. Lineage (GTDB taxonomy): Bacteria > Actinomycetota > Actinomycetes > Actinomycetales > Brevibacteriaceae > Brevibacterium > Brevibacterium epidermidis. The sequence goes on from NZ_BCSJ01000002.1 coordinate 39,867, forward strand.
CGTCGACGATGAGCAGCGGCGGAGCGGACAGGGCGCGCGCCTCGGCGGCAGTGTCAACGACGTCGACGAGCTTCTCGGTCATCGTGCCTCCCCTACGTCGTCGAGACGAGGTGCACCTGCGGCGACTTCCTTGCGGCGCTTCGATGACGCGCGGCGGGAGATCGCGAACTTGTGCGTCTCGGTGGCACCGTCGTAGATGCGGAACGGACGGACGTCGTTGAGGTACTGGATCAGCGGCAACTGGTCGGAGACGCCGTCGCCGCCGGTGAGCTGGATGGCCCGATCGATGACACGGTAGACGGCTTCGGAGCAGTAGACCTTCGCGATCGAAGATCTGGAGTTCGCTTCCTTCGCATCGGTGGCGAGCACTTCGGAGGTCTTCGTGATCATCGCGTCAGAGGTTTCGATGTCGATGACCGACTGCGCGATGAGCTCCTGCGCGAGGCCCTGACGTGCGAGGACGTCGCCGAATGCCTCGCGATGTTCGGCACGGTCGAGTGCCGTGTCCAGCGCGCGGCGGGCCAGTCCCAGCCACCGCATGCAGTGCGTGAGGCGGGCGGGTGCCAGGCGCACCTGGGCGTAGGCGAAGCCCTTGCCGGGTTCGCCGAGGATCGCCGAGGCGGGGACGCGAACGTCGTCGAAGTGGACGTAGGGGTGGCCGCCGGCGATGGTGCGATCGACAGTGTGGATCGACCGGCCGACACTGACGCCGGGGGTGTCTTTGGGTACGAGGAACATCGTGGCGGCCTGGCCCTTGCGAGCCTGAGCTGAACCGGACCCGTCGCCGATCTCGGCGGAGTCCTCGGCGTCGGTGGCGGCCATGACGATGAAGAAGCTGCTCAGTTCAGCCCCGGAGATAAAGCGCTTGTCGCCGTTGATGACCCATTCGTCGCCGTCCTTGACCGCGCGGGTCGCCAGCGCCGACGGGTCGGAACCGGTGCCCGGGTGGGGTTCGGTCATGGCGAAGGAGGAGCGGACGTCGCCGGCGGCCAGCGGGGCGAGGAACCGCTCCTTCTGCTCCTGCGTGCCGATCTGGGCCAGCATGTGCATATTGCCCTCATCGGGTGCCATGCAGTTGAGAACGGCGGGCCCGATCGGCGAGTATCCTGCCTCCTGGAACACCGGGGACCAGAATTCGATCGACACGCCCTGGCCACCCCACTCGGTGGGCACGTGTGGAGCGAAGACTCCGGCCTCCTTGGCTTTGGCCTTGAGGTCGGTCAGGACCGCTTCGTCGAGGTAGTCCCCGGGATGGGGCTCGGCGGGCATGACCACGTCGCGGATGAAGGTGCGTGTGCGCTGGCGCAGCTCTTCGACGTCTGCTGGAATGTGGCTCATGCTGTGCCTCCTGCTGTGATGAGTCCGCCGTCGGCGGTGAGGATCTGGGCGGTGATCCAGTCGGAGTCGGACGACGTAAGGTAGGCCGCAGCTGCACCGATGTCCTCGGGAGTGCCGAGCCGGCCGGCCGGATAGGCGGCGGTGACTTCGGCTTCTCTGCCTTCATAGAGCGCGGTGGCGAAGCGGGTCTTGACGACAGCAGGGGCGATTCCGTTGACGCGGATATCGGGTCCGAGTTCGACGGCAAGGGTCTTCACGAGGTGGGCCACGGCGGCCTTCGAGACGCCGTAGAGGCCGATGCCCTTGCTCGGATTCTGGCCGGCGACCGAGGAGATGGACAGGATCCGACCCTTGTTCTCCCGGAACTTCAGTCCCTCGTGATGGACGGCCCCCTGGATCCAGGCCAGAGTGCCGAGGACGTTGACCTCGAGGATCTTGCGGGCGGCATCGAGCTCGATGTCGACAGTGTCACCGTAGACCGGGTTGATGCCGACGTTCGTGACGAGGACGTCGAGGCGCCCGTACTTCTTCGCGATAGTGTCGAAGGCCTCGGTTCGGTGGGCCGGGTCATCGGCCTTGCCCGCGATGCCGATCGCAGTGTCCTCGGGGAATTCGGCGACGGTCTCGGCCAGCGGTTCGGGCTTGCGTGCGGTGAGGACGACGGTCGCTCCTTCGGCCTGCAGTCTCCGGGCGATGCCGAGGCCGATGCCGCGGCTCGATCCCGTGACGAGGGCGACCTGGCCCTCGAAACGGCGTCCGAACGATGATTCGCTCATTGCTTCTCCTATGTTGCGGGTTCTCTGTCTATGGGGCCGGTCAGGGACTGTGCCTGTCCTCGGTAGGGCCGCCTCGGTGACGGCACGATCGTCAGTTCTCGGCGGTCGTCTCGCGGCCGGAGTCTCGCAGCAGCCTGCGTTGGATCTTTCCGGTGTGCGTCTTCGGCAGGTCTGACATAACGTGGACGGTGCGCGGGTACTTGTACGCTGCGAGGCGTTCCTTAGCGAAGGCGATGAGTTCCTCGGCGCCGGCGGTCTGTCCGGCACGCAGGGAGACGTAGGCGACGACGGTCTCGCCGCGGTAGTCGTCGGGCTGGCCGACGACGGCGGCTTCGAGCACGGCGGGGTGCTCGTAGAGGACGTCTTCGACCTCGCGCGGCCACACCTTGTAGCCGGAGGCGTTGATCTGGTCCTTGATCCGATCGACGAGATAGATCCACCCGGCATCATCCATAACGCCGACGTCGCCGGTGCGCAACCAGCCCTCGTCGAAGGCCGCCTCGTTGGCTTCGGGCTTGCCGAGGTAGCCGGGCGTGATCTGAGGCCCACGCAGCTCGAGTTCACCGGCGGTGGAATGGGTGACGACGGTTCCGTCGGCGATGTCGACGATGCGGGCTTCGAGTCCGGGGAACGGCACGCCGATGGCCAGGGTGTCCGTGGCCGGGTCGACGGGCGCCTCCGTGTTCGGCGGGACTCCGATGACCGCGGAAGCGGTTTCGGTCATCCCGTAGATGTTGTGGATGTAGTGGCCGAACCGGTTCCGGAATCGCTCGACCGTGGCCGGCGGCACGGGCGCGCCTCCCGAGTAGAGGAACCGGATGCTCTGCAGGTCCTCGGCTGTGGCCGATTCGTGTTCGAGCAGGGCGTTGTAGACGGTGATCGAGCCGATGGTCACGGTGACCTTGTCATCACGGATGGCGGTGACGATCTTGTCCGCGTTGACGCGGCCGATGAAGTCGAGCGTGATCGGGAAGATCAGCGAGGTCGCCGCGCAGGCGACGGCTCCGGTGATGTGGAAGAGCGGGGCGATGGCGAGCATGACGTCGCCTTCGCCGAGGTTCAGCCACGCTCCGTATGACCGGGCCACGGCGAGCACATTGCGGTGGGTGCCGACGGCGCCTTTGGCCGGTCCGGTAGTGCCTGATGTGTAGGTGAGCAGGGCGGCGTCGTCGAGGCCCGGCAGCAGTTCGGTGCGGTGGTCGGGCGCGTTGGTGCGCTGGGAGGCGAGAAAGGGACCCCACGAATCGACGGCGATCCCGGACTCGGCGGGGGTCGCCTCGGCGGGGGTGGTTCCTGACTCACGGGAGGCAGTGGTCTGGGCGTCGACCACGAGGTCGCCAGGGTCGCGGTCGTATTCGTCGTCATCGGTGGTGAGCACCCAGGTCAGGGATCCGCCGGCGAGGGTCTCGCGGACCTGGCCGAGGTCTGCTTCGTCGCAGATGATCGCCGAGGCGGCCGAATCGTCGATGAGCGCGCGCAGTTCGCGTCCGCGGTACATGGGGTTGAGGACGAGGGGGACGACGCCGATCTTCCAGGCCGCGAGCAGCGCCACGGCGAACTGCGGGACGTTCTGGAGGTAGACGCCGACGATGTTCGACTTCTGCAGGCCGCGGGAGAGGAACCCGGCGGCGAGCGCCTCGGCTTCACGGTCGATGTCGGCGGTGGTGAACCTGCGGCCACGGTAGGTCACGGCGATCTGACTTGGGGCCGCCTCGACGCGGGCATTCCACGCATGGGCCGTGGATGCGTCGTGGATCTCCGGCGTCTCACCGACTCCGGCGGGGTAGAGCCGCGTCCACACATGCTGCGTGGTGGTGGAAGTGCTGTCGGCTGTCATCTGACTGTCGCCCTTCGTCATATCGTGACCGGAACATCTCCGTTTCGGCCGACCGAGCGCTCGCTCGGTTAGTTCTGTATCGTATGTCACACGATGGCCGGGCGCAAGGACGGCCAGGCATGACTGTCGACCGCTCAGGCAGCTCAGCGATCGAGCTCAGAGATGGAGGGACACTTCGGGGGTCAAATGAAACCGCGGGGCACGAATGGCCGTAGATTAGGGATGAGAAGACAGTGAGACGGAGCAGGCAGGGACAACTCGTGAGCAATGCACCTTCGACCGACTGGCGGGACTACGACGCCCCGCTGCTCTCGCCGATCCTCCAGTCCGCTCTCAACAGCTTCGTCACGGGCGGCTTCCACGGCACGAGCATCCGGCAGCTGGCCGGCGCGGCCGGACTGTCAGTGCCCGGCCTCTATCACCACTTCGCTTCGAAGCATGCGATCCTCGCCGAGATCGACCGTCTGGCGATGGAGGATCTGTGGCAGCGCAGCGTCGCGGCACTCGCCGACGGCGGGCAGGAGCCGACCGCACGCTTCGACCGACTCATCGAATGCCTGCTGCTCTTCCACGCGCACCAGTCCGAACTCGCCTTCATCGCATTCAGCGAGATCCGAGCGCTGAAAGATCATCACCGGGATGCTCATATCGCCGCTCGTGACCGACAGCAGAAACTCCTCGACGAGGTGGTCGAGGAGTGCGTTGCCGACGGCAGCTTCACCACGGAATTCCCGCGGGACGCCTCGCGTGCGATCACGACGATCTGCACAGGCGTCTCGCAGTGGTACCGGGCGGGCGGCGAACTCGACCCGGCTGGCGTGGCCGAACGCTACGGCGAGATCTGCGCGCACGCCGCCGGCCTTCCGGTGAAGTAAGGGTGGTGCCTGGCGACCCGGTGAAGTAACGGTCGCCCGGCCACAAGTTGCCCGCGAAATAGCGGCAGGCTGCTCGCGAGACGTTCCGCGAACCCTGCCCACATTGGATTGTTGGGTCGATCCACGGTGGTTTCCACGCCTGAAACACCGTGGATCGACCCAACAATGCGCCTCAGAACGGCGCCGCAAAGAACTTAGGTCGCCATCGGATACTTTCCGTCAAGAGAAGTATCCGATGGCGACCTAGATTCAGGTGCAGATGTCCGATGGCGACCTAGATTCGGGCTGCCGGCTACCGGCAACCGATGTTCAGCCGCGGGCTCAGCCTCAGTTTCAAGCGCTGCCGCCGGCGGTGACGACTCCCCCATCGGCGGTGAGCACCTGAGCGGTGATCCAGTCGGCGTCCTCTGAGGCCAGATAGGCGACGGCACCGGCAATGTCCTCGGGAGTGCCGAGGCGCTTGACCGGGTACGCGGAGGCGACCTCCTCTTCCCTGCCTTCGTAGAGCGCGGTGGCGAACTTCGTTTTGACTACTGCCGGAGCGACGGCGTTGACGCGGATATCGGGTCCGAGCTCCACGGCGAGCGTCTTCGTCAGATGCGAGACCGCCGCCTTCGAAATGCCGTAGAAGCCGATGCCTTCGCTCGGAATCTGGCCGGCGACCGACGACAGGGTGACGACGCGGCCCTTGTTCTCGCGGAAGTTCAGGCCCTCATGGTGGACGGCGTCCTGCACCCAGGCCAGCGTGCCGAGGACGTTGACGTCGAAGATCTTCCGCGCAGCGTCGAGCTCCATATCGACGAGCGGGCCGTAGACCGGGTTGATTCCGGCGTTGGCCACGAGCACATCGAGGCGACCGAACTTCTCAGCGACCGTATCGAACACCTCTGCCCTGTGAGCCGGGTCGTCGGCCTTGCCGGCGATGGCGAGCGCCGTGCCTTCGGGGAACTCCGCGACCGCCTCGCCCAGCGCTTCGGGCTTGCGCGCGGTGAGGACGACGGTGGCGCCCTCCGCGTTGAGCCGCCGAGCGATTCCGAGACCGATGCCGCGACTGGCACCGGTGATGACGGCAACCTGGCCTTCGAAACGACGACCGGATTTCGGAGCCGCCGAGGTGGCTGCCGACTGAGTGGCTGAGGTGCTGTCTGACATAGATGAACTCCAGTGTTCGTGCGGTGACGTGAGCGTTCGGCGCTGACCTCGCAAAACGCCTTGAAGCGAGCGTTCGTTCAGCGTTCGCTTCTCATCGTAGGCATAGCCGTTCGAAGATGACAAGGACTACGGCCATCGAACGAGAGAACTGGACGAGAATGGAGTCATGAATCATCTCGAGTTCCATCTCGACCTCGGCTCGGGCGACCAGTTCCCGCTCGCCCGAGAAGCGATCTTCTCCTGGACGCTGCAGGAACTCGCCGGCGTCGTCGTCCACCCCGCTCGCCGAGTGACCGAAGGTCAGATCGTCAGCCTGGAACTCAATCCAGTTTGGCCGACCTCGCCGAGGCGGCTGCGCGGTCGCGATTTGCTCGTGCCCGTGGGTTCGTGCGTCGTCACACGGGTGTTCGATGAGAAGGATCGCGCCGGTTTCACCTATCGCACCCTGCCGGGCCACCTCGAGAACGGTGAGGAGACTTTCCTCGTATCCATCGGCACTGACGGCCGCCTCGGCGTGACCATCAGCGCCGATTCCGTCCCAGCACATCCTCTCCTCCGTCTGGGCGCTCCGGTGACCGTGGCGGCCCAGGAGTTGATGGCCCGGCGCTATGCCGAAGGGCTGAAGAGACAGCTCAGGACGGCCGAGCGAAGCCGCCGCGCACGCGCCCTCACGACAGCTTCGGCGCTGATCGGCCGGGAGCTGAGATTCATCGAGACCCTTGCCGGCGGTCAGCACGCGCTGACCATAGCAGCCCGCGACGGAGACGCGGAGCTCGTCGTCCGCGCATTCCCCGCCGGCCATGATGCGGCGATCAAAGAGGCCGCAGTGCTCGATCGGCTGAGACCGCTCGGCGATCTCGTCCCCCGCCTCATCGCCCACAGCGCCGACACCAACGACCCGGTCATCGTCACGACCCGCGTCTCGGGCTCAGCACCGGATCCGGCGACGCCTCTGACCACCATCGCCCGCGAGATGGCCGCGGCACTGGTGCGCGTCCACGAACTCGACGGTACCGGTCTGCCTCAGACTCCGCAGTCCCCGCCGCCAGGAGACTCTGCCATCGCAATTCGCGCCCAGCGGGAGTGGGCGAACCTCGACCGCGACGAAGAGGTCCTCACGCACACGGATTTCTGGGCAGGCAATGCCTTGTGGACGGGCGGGCGCCTCACCGGAGTCGTCGACTGGTCGGGCGCGAGCCGCGGACCTCGCGGAGTCGACCTCGCTTGGTGCCGTCAGGATCTCGTGCTGCTCGGTTCCCCCGAGGCGGCCGCCGACTTTCTCGACGAGTACGAACGACTCCTCGGCCGCCGCATCCATGACATCCGCGCATGGGACGTCCAAGCTGCGGCACGTGCCCATGATCGCGTCGAGACCTGGCTGCCGAACTACCACGGGATCGGCCTCACCGACATGACCGCCGAGGATCTCCGCCACCGCCTCGACACCTGGAACGAGCAGCTGTGAACCGGCCCGCCACCGCCATCATCCAACGGTCGGCAGGACCTCCTCGGCGAGGGTGAGCACCGCTTCCACGGAGGCCTTTCCGTGGTCGGTGCGGTGGGCGAGGTAGAGCATCGTGGGCTCCTCGGGGATATCGAGGGGCACGGCCACGGTGCCGACCTCACGGGTGGCGGCGGACACCGAGTCGAAGGTGATCGAGATGCCGAGGCCGGCCGCGACCAGAGCTCCGATCGTCTGCGAATCCGGCGCGCTCTGAACGACGCGCGGTGCGAACCCCGCTTCGTGGCACAGACGCAGCGTCGCCTCCCGCAACGTCGAGGAAGGATGCTCGGGAAGAGCGATGAAATCCTCGTCGGCAAGCTCGTCCACCCGCACCGAGGCGCGTCCCGCCAGACGATGACCCACCGGCAGGGCTGCCGAGAGACGCTCGACCATCACCGGCCGACCTGTGACCCCGGGTGGCTGCTTCGCCCACCTCACAAGCGCGAGGTCGAGCGAGCCGTCGACGAGGCGGGTGATCCCCTCCTCGGCGTAGACATCGGAGTGGAGCCCGAAGCTGACCCCCGGCCTGTGCGCGGTGGATGCAGTCACGAGCGCCGCGGCCAGTCTGCGCGATGACGAGTGGGCGAATCCGAATTCGATGTGTCCGGTCTGCCCATCGGCGGCCCGGCGCACCGCCTCGGCGGCCAAGGTTCGGTACTCGATCATCTTCCGCGCCGGCTCCACCAGCGCCTCTCCCGCTGCGGTCAGCGCCACATTGCGGGTCGTGCGTCGGAACAGATCGACGCCGAGGTGGTCCTCGAGCGCGCGGATCGTGCGGCTGAGCGGCGGCTGCAGCATTCCGAGCCGTTCGGCCGCACGACCGAAGTGCAGCTCTTCGGCGACTGCGAGGAACGCTTTGACCTGCTGAATCTCCATCGACTGCTCCTCTTTCGAATCCGCGCTGGAGCCTCTGCCGTTGCCCCGACCGACATCCCAGCCAATACCTGTTCCGATAATAATCCATGTACATTATTGCTGATCCTGTTATATAGTGGGACGGACCACGCGCCCGCCGCTCAAGCACGGGCCCAGAATGCCGAGCTCGACAGCACTGTCAGCACACAGCAGCGCCGCCGGCCCGACGAGAGGAAGACATTCGACGATGAAGCAGTCGACCACTTCTGAGCACCACGACAGCGGCTCCGAGCATGACGACCATCGGTCGCCTGCCCACGACCGCCTCGAGGAGTTCCTCCCCCGCGCCGGCTCGGGTCCCTTGTCGGGACAGATCGTCGTCGACTTCTCCCGCGTGCTGGCCGGACCGTACTCGACGATGATGCTCGCCGACCTCGGCGCCACCGTCATCAAGGTCGAAGGCCCCAAAGGCGATGACACCCGACACTGGGCACCACCGGTGCGCAACGAGGATGCCACCTACTATCTGTCGATCAACCGCAACAAATACGACATCGTCCTCGACTTCACCGACCCCGATGACCTCGCCACCGCACAGAAGCTCGCGGCCGAAGCCGATATCGTCGTCGAGAACTTCAAACCGGGCGGGTTGGCGAAGTACGGACTCGACTACGACAGCGTCTCCGCTGCCAACCCGACGGTCATCTATGCTTCGGTGACCGGCTTCGGGCCGCAGAACCCGCTGCCCGGATACGACCTCCTCATGCAGGCGCTGTCCGGCTTCATGTCGGTCACCGGCAGCCCCGACGGCTCGCCGTACCGCGCCGGCGTCGCCGTCTTCGACGTCATGACCGGTCTGCACACCACGATCGGCGTCCTCGCCGCGATCCAGCACCGCACGCTCACCGGCGAGGGCCAGCTCGTCGAAACCAACCTCATGTCCTCGGCGATGTCCGGCCTAGCCAATCAGTCCGGCGCCTACGCGGCCGCAGGAGTGAATCCGACGCGGATGGGCAACGCCCACCCGAGCCTCTACCCCTATCAGCCGATGGCCGCGAAGTCCGGGGAGATCATCATCGCCGCGGCCAATGACGGCCAGTTCCGGATCCTCGCCGAGGTGGTGGGCCGCCCCGATTGGTGCGACGACGAACGATTCGCCCAGGCGAAGAACCGCAACGCCAACCGCGACGCCCTGGAGCCCGAACTTCTCGAGGCCCTCCAGGCTCACACCGCGCAAGTTTGGTTCGACAAGCTCTCGGCCGCTGGCCTGGCCTGCGCCCCGATCAACACGATCGCCGAAGGCGTCGAACACGCCAAGAGTCTCGGCTTGGAACCGGTCGTGGACACCGGCACGGGCGAACGCGTCATCCCGACGGTCCGCAACCCGATCACCCTGTCGAAGTCGCAGGTCTCCTACGACCTCGCTCCCCCAGAACACGGAGCTGACTCCGATCAGGTCCGCGCCTGGCTCGACAGCCTCTAGATCGCACCGTTTCGGACTCATCCCGACCGAACCGCAATCCCGACACTTGCACGCAGACTTCTGCACAGCATCCATCTGAAGGAGACACAACAATGGACAACTCAGAACTCGACGACATCCTCACTGCCGTCCGCGAATTCGTCCGCGAGAAGGTCGTCCCCCTCGAGACCCAGGTCGAGGACGAGGACGCCTTCCCAGAAGGCATCATCAAGGAATCCGCCGAAATGGGACTCTTCGGCTGGGCCCTGCCCGAGGAATACGGCGGCCTCGGCCTCAATGCCGAACAGGATGCACTCCTGGCCATGGAGCTCGGCTACACCACCCCCGCGTTCCGGTCCCTGTTCGGCACGAACAACGGCATCGCCGGACAGGTGCTCGTCAACTACGGCACCGACGAGCAGAAGTCCGAATGGCTGCCCCGCCTGGCCTCCGGAGAGGTCGTCGCCTCCTTTGCGCTGACCGAATCCGAGGCCGGTTCCGACCCCTCGGGCCTGCGGACGAAGGCCGAACGCGTTGGCGATGACTACGTCATCAACGGCTCCAAGCGGTTCATCACCAATGCCGAGGCCTCCGACGTCCTCATGGTCTTCGCCCGCACCGACCCGAACGCCACCGGGTCGAAGGGCATCTCAGTCTTCCTCGTGCCCACGAAGTCCGAGGGCGTGACCGTCGGACCGCACGACCACAAGATGGGCCAGGCCGGCGCATGGACCTCGGAGATCTTCTTCGACGACGTCCGCGTGCCCGCCGCCAACCTCATCGGCGGCGAGGAGGAGAAGGGCTTCTACGCGGCCATGGCCTCGCTCAACAAGGGACGACTGCACATCGCGGCGATCTGCGTCGGCCAGTCGATCCGCATCCTCGACGAGTCGGTGCGCTTCGCCGCCGACGCGAAACAGGGCGGCGAGCCGATCGCCCGCTTCCAACTCGTCCAGGCGATGCTCGCCGATATCTACACTGAGGTGGCCGCCGCCAAAGCGCTCGTCCTCTCCGCCGCGCAGCGCTGGGACGCAGAGACCGACCGCAAGCTCGGCCCCTCCTCGGCGAAGCTCTTCGCCTCCGAAGCGCTGGCCCGCATCGCCGACAAGGGCGTGCAGATCCAGGGCGGCATGGGCTACATGCGCGAATCCGCGGTCGAACGCTTCTACCGTCACGCCCGCCTCTTCCGCATCTACGAAGGCACCTCCGAAGTCCAGCGCGTCGTCGTCGCCAAACAGCTGCTGGGTGGCGCGCACAAGCCCCAGTTCAACCTCTGAGTTCGGCACCATCATTCTGCACGCATAAGCGCAACGGCGGGCCGCCTCGGCGAGGTCCGGCTCCGCTTGGTCACACCCCAACGAAAGGCATCACATGAACGAATCCACGACCGCGAACACCGGCATCACCGTCACCGAGACCGGCGGAGTCACCGCGATTCCCGGCCTGCTGGCCGGCAAGGTCGCCGTCGTCACCGGCGGCGGGCAGGGACTGGGCCTGGCGATGGCGCGCAGCCTCGTCGACTCCGGAGCCAAGGTCGTCGTCGCCGATATGAACGAGGAGAGCCTGCAGTCGGCCGTGGCCGAGCTCGGCGGCGAAGACATCGCAGCCGGTGTCGTGTGCAACGTCTCCGACCTCGCAGCCGTCGAGAAGCTCGCCGAGGAGGCCGCCAAGGCGTTCGGCGGTGTCGACATCTGGGTCAACAACGCCGGCATCACCCGTGATGCGACGATCCGGAAGATGACCGAGCAGCAGTTCGACGATGTCATCTCCGTGCACCTGCGGGGCACGTGGAACGGGCTCAAGGTGGCCACCACACTCATGCGCGAACAGGACCGCGGCGGCTCGATCATCAATGTGTCCTCGATCAGCGGCAAGGTCGGCAATCCCGGACAGTCGAACTACTCCGCGGCGAAGGCGGGCATCGTTGGCATGACGAAGGCCGTGTCGAAGGAGGTCGCGTTCAAGAACATCCGCATCAACGCGATCCAGCCCGGCTTCATCAACACGGCGATGACCGCAGCCATGCCGCAGCACGCGATCGATTCGAAGCTCGCCGACATCCCGCTCGGCCGGGCAGGCGAACCCGAAGAAGTCGCCTCGGTTGTGCTCTTCCTCGCCTCGGGGCTCTCGAGCTACCTCACCGGCACCGTCACCGAGATCTCCGGCGGCCGCCACATCTGAGTCGGCTGCTCGCCTCGCCGAGGCGGCCCGACGTCTGCGTCGAACCTCGCCAAGGCGAAAGGACATCCGTTCCGGTGCCTCGCCGAGGATGAGCAGCGTTCACAACGGCCCGACATCCCTGCGGGGACGTCGGGCCGTCGTCGTTCGGTGGGTTCGCGTCCCCGCGGGGACATCTCACGGGATTTCCGCGTCCCTGCGGGGACGTTTCAGCGGGACGGTCGCGCCGCCTCGGCGAGGTCAGGCCCGGTATTTGATTTCGCCGCCGACGACGGTGAGCGCGACTCGGGTGTCGCGGATCGCCTCGGCGTGGGCGAAGAGGGCTTCTTCGGAATCGTAGCCGAGGAGGCCGTCGGTCGGCGTGCGCGAGCCGTTCAGGTCGCTCGACTGTGCGGTCACCTCGGTGTTGAGGGCGTCGCTGCTCAGCCCTTCGGCGGCGCACGGATCGGTGTCGACGAGGATGAAATCGGCGTCCATTCCCGGGGCCAGATATCCGCGTCGGTCCTCGAGGCCGGCGGCGAAAGCCGGGCCCTGAGTGTGCAGGCGGATGGCCTCGACTGCGCTCAGACGACGGTGCGGCTGGAACGTCGTGGACGCCTCGCCGGAGATGTTCGCCCTGGTCATCGCCGCATAGATCGCGGCGAAGGGGTTCGCCGGTTCGACGGGGCCGTCGGAGCCGAATACGACGTGCGCGCCCGCCTCGAGCAGGTCCGGCCACGCGTAAGCGGCCAGCTGCGCCGACTCGTCGATGAGGTGGAGCAGGTGCAGGTCGGAGATGCAGTGGCGTGGCTGCATGGATGCGAGCACCCCGAGCTCGGCGAACCGGGCGACATCGGTCGGTTGGATGAACTGGGCATGCTCGATGCGGTGGCGCATCGGCCGGTCGTACTTCTCCTCTGCAGCCCGCGTGATGTCGCGCAGGCGGTCGAAGACTTCGAGCACATGGTGGTTCGCTTGGTCGCCGATGGCGTGGATGGCCACGGAGATGCCCGCCTCGGTGGCGATGTGCGCCTGCTCGAAGAGTTCGTCCTCGGTCATCTGCGCGATGCCGAAGTTCTCGGTCTCGCCGTCGGTTTCGGGGAACGGTGAGGACATGTGCGAGGTGTGCGAGCCGAGCGCGCCGTCGGAGAAGAGTTTGAGCCCGCCTCTCTGCAGCCAGTCGTCGCCGTCGCCGGTGTGCCAGCCGGTTTCGATCGCCCACGGCACTTCGGGTCCGCGCAGGAAGAGCGTGACCCGCATGTCCTGCCGGTCGGCTTCGCGCAGGTCGTTCCATCCCAGCGTCGAGGCGATGCCGTCGAAGTCGTGGATGCCGGTCAGTCCCTGGGACAGGAACAGCTTCTGCGTGACGGCGAGGCGTTCGACCTGCTCCTCACGGCTGGGTTCGGGGATGAAGCGGGCGACGAGGTCGGTGGCGTCTTCGCGCACGAGGCCGGTGAGCTGCCCGTCATCGTCGCGGACGAAGCTGCCGCCTGAGGGATCTTCGGTCGACGCGTCGATGCCGGCGATCTCGAGGGCGTGGGCGTTGGCCCACAGGGTGTGCAGATCGAGTGACCACATCGCCACGGGGTGGTCGGGAACCTCGGCGTCGAGCAGCGTCCGGTCCGGATAACTCGGGTCCTCCCATTTGTTGAGGTCCCACCCGGAGCCGACCACCCACGTGCCCACTGGGAGGGAATCGGCGCGTTCGCGGATGAGTGCGACCGCCTCGGCGAGGGATTTCGTCTGGGACAGATCGAGGCCGGTCAGGGAGTCGGCGTACATGATCGAGTGGATGTGGCCGTCGACGAAACCGGGCAGGATGACCTGCCCGCCGCAGTCGATTTCGTCGATCTCGAGTCCGGGGATGACCGTGGTCGCACCGACCCCGCCCGCCGAGGCGAGCGCCGCCGTCGTCGACGACTGCGCGGCCGCGATGTCGAGCAGTTCGGCCCGGGTGCCGACGGCCACGATGGTCTCCCCGTCGACGAGGATCGCGTCGGGGGCCGGCTGAGTAAGGTCGACGGTTGAGGTTGGGGCCGCGGCGGGAGTGTCCGCGTTCGATGCGCTCGGGTCGGAGGCGATCGAGTCAAGGGTGTTCGAGGCGGCCTGGGGTGCGAACGTGCGCACGACGGCGTTGGAGAACAGACGCATGGGCACCAGTCTAGAGCGGGTGCGGTGGTAAGGATGGGCGGACGCTGCGGTGCGGCCGAATGGATGCGGATCGGATGCGGATCGGGCGCGGCAGACGATTTTCTACGAGGAGTAGAATCGGGATCATGACTCACTTCTTCAGCACCGATGACTCGCGGTTGGCGGCGAGCGCTCGGATCATCCTGCCCGCCGTCTGGCTCGGGCTCATCATCGGCATCTCCCTCATCGAGGCGCCGCTGAAGTTCACGGCCCCGGGCATCACGATCCCGTTGGGGTTGGGCATCGGGCGACTGGTTTTCGGCGTGATGAACTGGGTCGAGCTGGCCATCGCCGTGATCCTGCTGTGGGCCCTGCTCAAGTCGGGAGTCGACCTCGCCTACCGCGGTGTGGCCTGCGGGCTCATCGCAGTGCTCATCATCAAGGTCATCGTCATCCGACCGCTGCTCAACCAGCGCACCGATGCCGTGCTCGCCGGGGTCGACGACGGTGGTTCGGCCCTGCACCTGTTCTACATCGCCGCCGACGGGCTGCTCATCGTCGGACTCGTCACTGCACTCGTGCTTGCAGTGCACCGTTGGGTGACGATCCGTCCGGCCGTCAGTGCAAATTCCACGGCTGAGTGACAGTTCGCCCGGCATTCGGAACCGGTTCCTCGGCTGGTTGACGGCTCGCCCGGCTGTGGGCGCAGATTCGCCAACTGATCAGGCGGCGGCGACACTGTCATCGGGTTTAGTCCCACGACTCATCGGCTTTTGCGCCAGTCATCGGGATTTAGCTCGATGCCCTGATCAGAACTCGATGACCTGCGGCTGGAGGCTGACGAACCACATTCGGAGCACACCAGCATCACATTTGGTGCAGGTGTGGCTCACATTTCGTCCGGTACCTCTGTTAGCATCCTGATGCGCTAGATGCGCTGGACGAAATGTGGTCGCTCCCGGCGTCAACTGCGGACTCAGAGCGTGATGAAGGAGTAGCCCACGTCGGTGGCGACGACGAGGTCGCGGTCGTGGGTCGCCCAGACGAGCGTCTTCCCCGCCTCGGCGAGGTCGTTGATGAGCCAGGCGATGCGTGCGGCAACCGGGCGGACTTGCCGCCGCCGAAGACGACATCGACGCCGCCGGCATGGTAATCCTTCACGATCTCGATACGATATCGGTATCGGCTAGGCGCACCCGGTCACTGACCGTCGGTCCGAACGACGCGACGTATTCCGAACGTGAAATCTCAGCCATCAACTCTCCCCTGCATTCCCCGCGGAATCCGAGTGCGATGCGCGCACCCTGGATCGGGATCAGTTCGGCTTCTTCATCGGCATCGGGTTCGAAGAGCATGGCGCCGCCGGACAGCACGTTGAGGCGATTACCTCAGGCGCCCGCACGGTCGAACTCGAGGCCGGGATTGACCTCGGCGAAATGGAAGTGAGGTCCGATCTGGATCGGACGGTCCGAGGTGTTGGCCACGCGCAGGGACGTCACGGCCAAGCCGGCGTTGATCTCGACCTGTTCGTCCTTGAGGAAGATCTCACCAGGAATGACACGATCGGCCGAAGTCACCGAAGCAGCGTGTCCCTGGCTGGGCGCCTGACCTGTGCCGGAACCGGTACGGTGGGGGCTCGACGGGCTGCTCTTCTCCGAGGATGGGTGGCGTTCGCGGTCGTCGTCGATGCCGGGTTCGTCGATGCCGGCGGTCTCGGCTTCGCCGTATTTTCGGCCGGGGTCGTCGGTGGCGTGTTCGGACTCGACGTCGCGACCCTCGGGCTGGAGCTCGTCGTTCCCGAAGGGGTTGTCGTTGAGAGGCTGTGTGTCCTCGTTCTGCTCGCCGGGGTCGTTCTCGTTGCTCATTATTGCAGCTGCCCCGTCACCGGCACGAGCTTCGTTCCGTCGGGGAACGTCGCCTCCACCTGGACCTGTGTGAGCATTTCGGGAACCCCTTCCATGACATCGTCCTTGGCCAGCACATGGCGGCCAGATTCCATGAGGTCGGCGACGGACTTGCCGTCGCGCGCTCCTTCGAGCAGGTACGAGGTGATGATCGCGGTCGCCTCGGGAAGGTTGAGTTTGAGACCACGCTCTTTGCGCTCGAGCGCAAGCTTTCCGGCGGTGTAGATCATCAACCGCTCTTGTTCATACAGACTGAGAAACACTGACATCGGCTGGACAGCGCCGGTTCGCTCGGATGACGTGGAATGCCTGCGTCGCACCGGGTGGTTCGGGCCCGATTCGCAACCGGCATCGCCTATGCCGGAACTCGGCCCCTCACCCGCGAGAATGCGCTCATTATCGCTACTTTACCCATCGGTCAGGGCCAGTCAAACCCGACGAGTGCGGTTCATCTGCGGAGTTCTTGGGAGGTTCCTGCGGAGGCGTTTCGCCCCGATGTTTCGCATCGTCTATGCTGGTGAGAGCGGTGATGAAGGCGCAGTGGCAGATGCCTCACACTGTCAGCGCAGCCGCCTTCCGTGCCCTCACCATCTACGCCCGACCAGCACCCTCGGGACACTTCGAGAACGCGGCGTGGCAACTCAGCGGCTTCCTCGGCGAATCATCGCTCTTTGATCAGGTCATCGGGATAAAACTCGATGCACCGCACAAAACTCGATACCCGACCGTACAACACCCGATGGTTAACGGCACAAAAATCGATGCGCGAGGTCTGCATCATTCGTCCGGGCTCCTGACCATCTACTTCAGTTCCGGCGCTTGTCTGAAGATCTTGTCCCGAAAGTCGCTGAGGCTGAGCACTTCGTCGAAACTCAGATGGATGACCTTATAGCCCAAGCTGAGAAGCCGGTTGTGCTGTTCGCCTTCTTTCCGGATCAGCGAAGGCCCCACCAGAGCATATTTCTCGCTTCCGTCGACTGCGAGGATCGTTCGTGTCTGTTCGTTGAGAAAATCCACTCGAGCTATGAAGCCCCGGCTGTCTCGGACTTCAATCTGCTGTTCGAACCCCCTCAGATGCAAGGCGATGAGGTTGAATCGGCAGTGGCTCTCAGCAGGACTCTCAGAGAACGGACCGATCGCATCAACCATCCGCTGTGCGGTGACTTGGCCCGACCGCATGCGGGCAACCGCGGGATAGAATGCCGTCTCGATAATTCGACGGGCCTCGGTCTGAAACTTCTCCGTATACCCGAACTTCGGGTTGAAGCCAGGGAATTGAGCGGCCGTCGTCTGACGCAGCACCCACTCCAGTGCTGCAAAAGCTTCGCGTTGTCCCGAGATCCGAATGAGGTCCAAGGCCGTCCTGATCGCCGAGGTGGCCGCTAGGTGGCCGAATCGGACCTGATCCTCTGTGGGAACCTCACGCCGCACCCGGATGATCTCCTCAGTGTGCGAATTGCTCCTCGGGTGTCTGACCGTGATCGCCTTCGATGCGTCCTTGTACAAAGGTATTCCGTGGAGGACAGCAGCCGATTTGCCGACAATCACATCCTCTGGCCGATACCAGCGATAGCTCTGAATTCGCAGCGCACGGAGCTGGGTCTGGTACCGGAAATCACGCTTCAAGTCGGATGGAGATTTGTCGACGTGGAAGCTGATCCAGTCGGCGTCTCTGATAAATGCCGCAATTCGGCTGTGGTCTCTCACTTGGCACTCGCGGATCACCGAGTACACCCCGCGGCAAAGACGAATCAGGCAGCAGTCCAGCGCACCCATGATCGTCTTGGAGGAGATACCCGCGGCGGAGAGCTCTTCACGATAGATCGTATTCTTCATCTGGCGAGTATCGGCATCAGCGGCCCGCCTTCAGAACCTCTTGCGCTGGGGCTGTGGACAACGTTTCGTCGTCCACAAGTCCACAACGGTCGAGTCACGTTCTTCTCCACAGGCCGCTGAGAACCGTTTCTGCACAAGACTCCCCGAAATACTGCACGGGAGTCCCCGCGAACACTCAGCTGTTGAGCACCGTTGAGATGGGTTCGCCCATTGCAACCGATGATCGCACTGACTGTCTCGAAAGGCGCCGAACGAGCAGGCACTCCACGGTGTCTGGTGCGCAAGTGAGAACTCAGTCCACGGGAGCTCGAGCCCAGTAATCGGCTTCTGCACCATCCGTCATCGACTTTCGTCCGAACTGTCATCGCCTTCTGACCGATGCATCGGGATCGAAATCGATGATTCGGTCAAAAGGCGATAAGCGCCCGAAAGTAGCCTCAGTAAGTGTCCCCGCCACCCCAGCCACCGCACGGGCAGGCCTCACACACGGACAGCCGTCCCCGCTAACAGCAGATCAGCAGCACACAGCTAGCAGCCTCAGTAGTACACGGCCAGTGGACCGCGTGGGCCGTCGATGACGTCGACGGGGGTGTCGAACACCCGGGAGAGCACCTCGCCGGTCATGATCTCGTCCGGTGTTCCGAATTCGACGATTGCTCCGTCTTTGACCGCGCAGATGTGGTCGGCGTAGTGGCCGGCGAAGTTGATGTCGTGGAGGACGATGACGATGGTTCGGCCCATCTCGGCGGCCGCTCGGCGCAGGTGCTGCATCATCTGCACCGAGCGTTTCATGTCGAGGTTGTTCAGCGGTTCGTCGAGAAGCACATAGTCGGTGTCCTGGGCCAATACCATCGCCACATAGGCCCGTTGCCGCTGTCCGCCGGAGAGCTCGTCGATGAACCGGTTCTCCAACTCGCCGAGCTCGAGGAAGTCGATCGCCTGCGAGATGACCTCCTCGTCGACAGTGGTCAGACGGCCCTTCGAATGGGGGAAGCGTCCGAAGCCGACGAGCTGTCGGATCGTCAGCCGAGTGATGAAGTGGTTCTCCTGCCGCAGGATGGACACGATCTTCGCTAAATCCTTCGACTTCGTCGAGCTCACGTCGTACCCGGCCACCGAGATTGTCCCAGCATCCAGCCCGAGCAGCCGACCGATCATCGTCAGCAGCGTCGACTTTCCGGCACCGTTGGGCCCGACCAGCGCGGTGACTCCCCCGGCCGGGATCTGCAGATCGACGGGTCCGATCGACACGTCGTCGCTGTAGGACTTGCGGACCGATTCGAGCGTGATCACAGGCGCCCCTTTCGCAGGATGACGAGCAGGAAGGCGCCGCCGCCGACGATCTCGATGATGATCGACACGACCCCTTCCGCGTAGAAGATGTTCTTCATGACGAAGTACGCCCCACCGAGAACGACGAATCCGATGAGCGCGGCCATCGGGAAGAGGCGTTTGTGGTCGAAGGTGTCGGCGAACTGGTAGGCGAGCATCGCGACGAGGAAGCCGAGGAAGACCATCGGTCCGATCATCGAGACGGACACCGCCATGAGGATGGAGACGAAGAAGAGGACCTTGAGCAGCTCGCCCTTGAAGTTCAGCCCCAGATTGCTCGTCATGTCCCGGCCCAGCGCCAACACGTTCAGCCGCGAGGAGCACAGGTAGAGCCCGAGGCACGCGAGCACACACAGCGGAATGGAGACCGGCAGGTAGCTCGAATCCGAGTTCGAGATCGACCCGAACAGACGGGCCGAGAGGATGTCGAATTCGCTCGGCGTCAGCGTCCGCTGCATGAACGTCGCGACCGAGCCCAGTCCCCCGCCGATGACGACGCCGATGAGCAGCATGAGCGCCACCGACGAGTGCCGCCCGGACAGCAGCCACCCGTACAGGGCCAGCGACAGGCCGACCATGAGCCCCAGCTGGACGACGAAAGGCACGAGTCCCTTGAGTTCGACGATCGCGGTGACTCCGAAGAAGTACATCGCCGAGGTCTGGATCGCGACGTAGAGGGACTCGAATCCCATGATCGAGGGCGTGATGATCCGGTTGTTCGTCACCGTCTGGAAAGCGACCGTGCCGAACGACTGGCACAGTGCCACCATGGCGATGACGACGAGGTTCGTCAGCCGCAGCTTCGCGATCAGCCAGAACCCCGGGTCGGTGATCGGCATCGGATTGTCCCAGGCCAGGATGCCCAGAGCGATCCCCGCCGAGGCGACCGCCAACACGATGATCATCGTCCAGTAGCGACGCACCGACTTCGTCGTCGGCAGCGGTCCGGAACTCCGCGACGGCCGTCGCGACCGATGATGCGAACGCTCGGTCCCTCGCCGAGGCGGCTGACCGCCCCGTGCGGCCGTGACCGTTGGGTCCGTTCCGGAAGCACCGGTTTCCGCGGGTCGGCGGGCCGCCTCGGTGACGGTCTCTGCCGGGAGGTCGCTGCCGTCCTTCGCGCGCATGCGGCTCACCCGACCTTTCGCTGACGCAGCAGGAGGGCCACGAACACGGCCGCGCCGACGACGCCGAGGATGAGGGAGACGGGCACTTCGAAGGGCATGACGATGATGCGGCCGACGAGGTCGCAGACGGTGACGATCGCGATGCCGAGCAGGCACACCCAGGGCAGGTTCGAGCGCAGGTCGTCGCCGCGGATCAGCGAGACGATGTTGGGCACGATAAGGCCGAGGAACGGCAGATTGCCGACGACGACGGTGACGACCCCCGTCGCGATGGCCACGAACACGGTACCCAGCAGCAGAATCTGGTTGTAATTGAGGCCGACGTTCGTGGCGATCTCCTTGCCGAGCCCGGCCACGGTGAACCGATCGGCGAGGACGAAGATGGCCACGACGACGGCCGTGACGATCCACAGGGTCTCGTACTGGCCGCGCAGGATCGAGGTGAAGCTGCCGGCGAACCAGATGCCCAGGGACTGCAGCATGTCCGTCTGCACCGCGATGAATGTCGAGACGGCGCCGACGACTGCGCCGAGCATGATGCCGACGATGGGCACGATGAGCGAGGATTTCAGGGAGACGCGGCGGAGGAATACGAAGAAGACGAGGGTGCCGACGAACGCGGCGATGATCGCCCCGACCATTCGCGCCGCGATCGAGGCGTCGGGGTAGATGATGACGGTGAGCATGAGCCCGAGGCCCGCCCATTCGGTGGTGCCGGTCGTCGTCGGTTCGACGAAGCGGTTCTGTGTGAGCAGCTGCATGACGAGCCCGCACATCGCCATCGCCGCTCCGGCGAGGACGAGGGCGATGGTGCGCGGGATCCGCGTGATCTGGAACATCTGCGCCCCGCCGTCACCGCCGAAGATGTCGTAGACACCTGTGAACAGCGAAAGCGCGAGCAGCGCTGCGACACCGACGATGCCCAGCAGCAGGGGCCATCCGAAAAGAGGTGCCTTCGCCGAGGCGGCCCCACGTGCGGAGGAATCCGCCGTCCCGTTCGGCGACGGTTCCACCGTTCCCTGCTGGGACGGATCCACCCGGTTGCGTCGGGTTCGGGTCCGACGTCGGGCCGCCTCGGCGAGGGTCATCACTTCTGTTCTTCGAGCTTGTCGGCGAAGGAGTTGAAGAACTCGGTGTAGGTCTGGATGCCTTCGTTGAGGTAGGTGTCCTCGGGGAAGTAGACGATCTTGTCGTCCTTGATCGCAGGCACATCCCCGAGCGCTTCGGAGTCTTCGAGGACTTCGGCGGCCGGAGCCGAGCCTTCGTCGCGGTCCTCGGGGGCGAAGGAGGCGTCGCGGTCGAGGACGATCATGAGGTCGGGATCCGACTTCGCGATGGCTTCGACGGAGATGTCGTCGCCCTGGTGGTCTTCGCTGCCGCCTTCGACTTCGAGGGCCGGGTTGAGGTCGAGGATGTCGAAGACGGGTCCGACGGTGCGGCCGACCGAGGGCGGGGCGTAGCCGATGTCGCCGGCGGAGGTGATGAGGCCCATGGCCTTGTCGCTGTCGTCGTAGGCGGCTTTCGCACGTTCGATGGAGGCGTCGAAGTCGTCGACGAGATTCTTCGCTTCATCCTGCTTGCCGAAGACCTCGCCGAGGACCTCGGTTTGGCGGCGCAGTTCGGCGTCGAAGTCCTCGCCGTCGCGGGGGTCGAGTTCGAGCACGGTCGCCTCGGGGGCGAGCTTGGCCAGATCGTCGTGGAACTGGGCGAAGCGCTGACCGTTGATGATGAGGTCGGGCTTGGCTTCGACGACTTTCTCCAGATCGGGTTCACGGTGGTTGCCGAGGTCGAGGATCGACTCGTCCTTCGTGTAGTCGAGGTCGTCGCTCATCAGGGAGACGGCGCCGCCGCTGAGCTTGATGTCCCAGTCGCTGAGGGTCTCGAAGGTGCGGTTGTCGGTGGCGACGACGGACTTCGGAGGTGAGGGCACTATCTGTGCGCCGTTGTTGTCCTCGACCTCGATCGTGGAGGCGGAGTCTTCGGCCTGTGCCGCATCGGAGTCTGCGGATCCACAGCCGGCCAGAGTGAGAGCGACAACGCCTGCCAAGGCGCTCAGTTGAAGGCGAGTCGAAACCATGGGGGTCCCACTTTCAGAGATGAACGGATCGGAAAAGCGCGTGCACACTGGAAGTAAGCTTAGCCTAATCTATGAAAATAAAGTCAAAGAAATGTGACGTTATCTGCGTCACACTTGTGTAGTGCCTGCCCCATTCCCACCAGAGAGCTTGCTGGTCTGGGACCGAGGATTCTGCCGGGGTCAGCTCGGGTTCCTGTTGGCTTCCGGCCGCGCTTCTGCTGACCCGGAGTCAGATTGCCGCGATAAGGCGGTCGACTTCTTCTTGGGTGTCGGCGGCCGCAGTCGGGCCACCGGCTCCCCCGCGGCTGACCTTGAGTCCGGCTTCTTCGACGATGACCGCTCCGCCGGCGTAGTCGTAGATGCCCAGTCCACGTTCGGCGTAGCCGTTGACTCGTCCTTCGGCGACCATGCAGAGGTCGAGAGCGGCCGAGCCGCAGCGGCGGATATCGTCGTAACCGGCCATAAGGTTTTCGAGTTTGGCCAGCTGGGTACCGCGATTGCTCAGCGCATAGGCGAACCCGGTCGCCAGCAGCCTGCCGGAGAGTCCGGGCGGGGTGCCGCGCAGACGTCTGGCCGGAATGGCCGAATCCTCGCCGAGGCGGTCGGCCAAGCGCCCCTCGATCCGAAAGGCGCCGCGTCCGGCCGCGGCCAACCAGGTGGCATTCAGCCCCGGTGAGGCGACGAGTCCGATGTGCCATCGGCCGAGGCCGAGCCCGGAGCTGGCAGCGCTCGCTTCGCAGACTCCGACCGAGAACGCATGGTGTTCGATGTTGCGGACATAGTTGACGGTGCCGTCGATCGGGTCGACATGCCATTCCAGGCGCGGCCCATTATCGGCAACCTCAGCCAACGCACCGGTCTCCGGATCGAAGGCATGGAGGCCCAGCAGAAAATCCATCGGGAAGAATTCAACAGGGTCAAGCGCTTCGGCTCCTTCTTCGCCGACCATGAGGTCATGAGGCCTGACTCGGTTGAGGTAGCCGCGCACAAGCGCCTCGATCTGCGCGTCGGCGCGAGTGACGAGGTCATTCGGCGACGTCTTCGTGTCGACGACACTGGCGTCGAGGCTCGCGCCGAGCAGCGGCCTCCAGGCGAGCATCTGCTCCCACGCCACCAGTGAGAGGTCGGAGGCGATGCGGATCAGAGAGTGGTCGACGATCTCAGCGGGCAGCGATTCGAGCTCGGAGTTCATACGGCCACTCTAGACAACCCTCTGCGCTTCTCGCCCGAGCGTCCGCAACCGGCCGGGATCCGCCCAGATCCGCGTCGTGTGTAACAAGACTGCAATACACCGGCAAATATGTACTTCTTGTATCTAAGCCGCCCACGGGGGTCGGGAACTCCGATTGCGCGGCTTTCCCTGGGGGCTGGAAACGCACCTGAGGTTGTCGACAGGACACTTCAGCATCGCACATTTCTCAAACAGTCGATCAATCGAATCCTGAAGCGATTTCGGCACGCCGAGCGGAATTTTCCTGACGGCTTTCTTCACTCATCAGCCCAGTTGTCTCCGTTCGAGGAATTCCTGCTTCCGGTGCCGCGAAGAATCGGTCACGGAATCGTCAGAAAACGTCCATGAATCGCACCAGGGCGGTGATCCATATCGAGTATGGATCACCGCCCTGGTATCTGCGAGGGAAGTACGAGCACAGAGAGGACCGGCAAATGCCGTCCTGCCCCCGTGCTTCCTGGGATCAGGCGGGGTCTGCGACTCCGGCCTTCGGCTCACTGCGCTTGACGGGCCCGTGCCTACGCACGATCTCCTGAACGGCCTGCGAGGAGGTGCCGGCCGCCTCGGCGATCGCACCGAAGGTCGCACCTTCTTCACGGGCGCGCAGAATCGCCATCACATAGTCAGTGTTGATTTTTGAACGCTGCCGTGCGACCTTTCGGACGACGCCGACTAATGCAGTCTGATCAACTGTCAATTCACGAGCTCGACGAGACATGGTTTCTTCCCTTGCATTCAAGTAGTGGCCCGTTGCCACGAATTGGTGTAGTCCCATTAGATACCACGAATATGTCAAGACGCCAAGAATTCCCGGATATAGGAACTCAGGCTACTGAGTAGCACCGTTCTGAGCACGTGTGATAACGAACGCATAACTTTCCTGGGGTCTGGGCGATGACTGTCGCTCGCAACTCCGCGGCGTGGAAGGTATCGATGTTCCGGCAACCCAAGTGGCACAATGCGGACATGACGACTATGGCCCATCCCACTGGAGCGAATCGGGCGACCGTCGACGAAGACGAGTCCCAGACAGCGCTTCCCACCGCACTCGCCGAAGAGCTCCGCGCCGCGGGCATCCGTGATTTCAGCATCGACGACACCGATCGTGCCTCGTACTCCTCTGATGCTTCTCTCTTCCGGCTCGTCCCTGCCGCCATCGTCTTCCCTCACAACGAGGAAGAGGTGGCGCGAGTCCTCTCCATTGCGCGTCGCTTGGGAGTGCCCATCACCAGCCGCGGTGCCGGCACATCGATCGCCGGCAATGCCATCGGCCGCGGCATCGTCTTCGACTTCTCTCTCCATATGAATGCGGTCCTCGACCTCGACCCCGACGAGCAGTCGGCCTGGGTGGAGTCCGGTTGCGTGCATGCCCACCTGCAGAAACAGGCCAAACCGCACGGTCTGCGCTTCGGCCCTGACCCGTCCACCCACACGCGCTGCACGATCGGCGGGATGATCGGCAATAACGCCTGCGGACCGCGAGCACTGGGCTACGGACGCACGGGCGACAACATCCTTGCGCTGAAGATCATGCTCATCGACGGCACCGTCGTCACCCTCGATGATGCGGACGCCTCCGAGACGTTCCCGCGTCTGCACGAGCTCGTTGCACAGAACCTCGGCACTATCCGCACGAACTTCGGCACGTTCTCCCGCCAGGTCTCCGGCTACGGACTCGAATCCCTCCTGCCGGAAAACGGATTTGACGTCCGTCGGGCCTTCGCCGGCAGTGAGGGCACGTGGGGCGTCATCCTCGCGGCGAAGATGCGCCTGGTCAAGAATCCGAGCTTCACCTCGGCGGTCGTGCTCGGCTATGCGGACATGGTTGCCGCCGCCCACGATGCGCCGCTGCTGAAGGACTTCCCCGTCGCCGCCTGCGAGGGCCTCGATTCGCGCATGCTCGACCGGGTCATCGAGACCAAGGGCGCCGAGGCGGTCCCCTCACTTCCCGAGGGCGCGGGCTGGCTCGTCGTCGAACTCACCGGTGAGGACGAGGCCGAGCTCGAGTCAGAGACTCAGCGCCTCATCGCCGAATCGAAGTCACTCGACTCCGCGGTCCTCGATGCCAAGGCGGCAGCGGAAGTGTGGGCGATCCGCGCCGACGGCGCCGGTTTGGTCTCGCGCACCCCTGATGGGCGCGATGCCCACGCTGGGTGGGAGGATTCGGCGGTTCCGGTGGACCACCTCGGCGATTATCTGCATGACCTCATGGAGCTGCTCGAGGAGCACGGACTGTGGGCGATTCCCTATGGGCACTTCGGTGACGGCTGCCTGCACATGCGTGTGGACTTTCCGCTCGAGGATCCGAACGGCGGGCAGGTGATGCGCGATTTCATGGTCGCGGCTACGAAGCTCGTCGCCCGTTACGGCGGGTCGGTGTCCGGGGAGCACGGGGACGGTCGGGCTCGCTCCGAGTTGTTGCGGCTCATGTACGCCCCGGCGGCGCTCGATCTGTTTGCCCAGGTCAAGCGCCTCTTCGATCCTCAACATCTGCTCAATCCCGGTGTCATCGTCGACCCTGACGCCCTCGACGAGTCGGTCCGTCTGACTCAGCTGCCACTGCGTCAGGAGCTGCCCGGAACCCTGGCGATGGCCTACGAAGGCGAGTCCGCCGGTTTCGCCTCGGCGGTGCACCGGTGCACTGGGGTCGGAAAGTGCCGTGCGGATTCGGCGGCCGGCGGCGGCATCATGTGCCCGTCGTACCAGGCCACCCGGGATGAACGGCATTCGACGCGAGGTCGCGCACGAGTGCTGCAGGAGATGGTGTCCGGGGATCTGCTCGAGCCTCGCTGGGACTCCCCCGAGGTGCACGAAGCCCTCGATCTGTGCCTGTCATGCAAGGCCTGCGGGACCGAGTGCCCGACCGGCACGGACATGTCCACGTACAAGGCCGAGGTCCTGCACCAGACGTACAAGGGCAAGCTGCGGCCGATGAAGCACTATTCTCTCGGGTTCCTCCCGCAGCTCGCGCGCCTGGTCACGCCGGTGGCGCCGGTGCTCAACAAGGTCTCGGGGCTGCCGGGGCTGACGACGCTGGCGAAGAAGATGGCCGGCATCGACGGCCGCCGCTCGATTCCGCAGTTCGCGTCCACGACGTTCAGGAAATGGTGGACCACCACCGCCGAGGCGGCACCGCGGTCGCGTGCGAATGCCGAAGTCGTGCTGTTCGCCGATTCCTGGTCGAACCATTTCGCTCCGCGCATCCTCGCCGCGGCCGTCGCAGTGCTCGAACAGGCCGGTGTGCACGTGCGGGTGATCGATCAGACCGTGTGCTGCGGTCTGCCGCTCATCTCCACCGGTCAGCTCGATGCGGCGAAGGCGAACCTGTCGGAGACGATCACCGCTCTCGATGCCACTGGAGATGTGCCGATCATCGGCGTCGAGCCCTCGTGTCTGGCCACGCTCAAGGACGATTCGCTCAAGCTCGTCGCCGATGAGGCCTCGCACCGCGTGGCCGTCCGGGTGCAGACTCTTGCCCAGTACCTGCTGAGCATCGGCGCCGAGCTGCCGGACCTGTCCGGAGTCGAGGCGCTCGTGCAGCCGCACTGCCACCAGTCGGCGATCTTCGGCAACGCGGCGGATAAGGAACTGCTGGCCAGGGCCGGAGCGAGCACGGAGTTCCTCGGCGGATGCTGCGGTCTGGCCGGGAACTTCGGCGTCGAAGAAGGACATTATGAGACCTCGGTCGCCGTCGCCGAGGTGGCTCTGCTGCCGGCACTGCGCAAACGGGGACGGGCCACCGGTGTGGAGCCCCGGACCGGATCCGGCACGCATTCCGACAACGGCGAGCGTCTGCAGATCGTTCTCGCCGACGGGTATTCGTGCCGTACGCAGATCACGGATCTCAGCGATGCCGAGGGCGTGTCGCTGGCCGAACTCCTCGCGTGGGGATGGGGGCTGAAACCTCGGCGGTGACGCCGAGGTCAGGGCCGCCTCGGCGAGGTTTCAGGCCTTACCGTCGATTCAGGCTTTGGCGAGTTTTCAGGTCTTTGCCGTCGAATCAGGCTTTGGCCGTGAGGACCGGAACCTCGGCTTCGAGGAGGATCCGCTGTGCCTGCGAGCCGAGGATGAACTTCCCGATCGCCGAGCGTTTGCGCAGGCCGATGACGATGAGCTGGGCTTCGTACTCAACGGCGAGGTCGTTGAGCGTGCCGGGCAGATCGTCTTCGTGGTCGGGCTGGAGCACCTCGACCTCGACGTCCGATTCCTTGCCGAGTTCGACGATCCGTTTGATCTCGTCCTCACCGATTTCGGTCGGAGCTCCACTGGAACCACGTCGCTGCGAGTTGATCACGACGGCAGCGCTCGACCGCAGTTTGGCTTCTGCGAAGCCTGCACGCAGAGCGGCCTCACCCTCGGGAGCGGGTAGGTAGCCAATGAGAATCGTCATGGCCCCCAGTATATGGACTCACCGATGATTCGTTCATTCCGGGATCACCCAGCGGTCAGGTAGAAACAACCCCCATTGCCCTCCAATTACTACCTGACGGCGGCCCAGATACCTCGCGCGAGGTATCTGGGCCGCCGTCGGGTAGCAATTAGGAAATTGAGGCTTCGACGACTGCCTGGGCTCTCGCTGCGTGTTCTCGCAGGGAGTCGATGAGCTCCGGCGGGTGGAGCACTTCGATCTCGGCGGGGATCGCTGCCAGGGTGGCCGTGACCCATCTGAGGTCCCAGAATCCGCAGGTGATGCGCACCCCGTCGGCCGCCTCGGTGATGGTGGCGCTCCGGGTGGAAAACCATTCCTTCGCCTCCTGCACCGAGGCAGCGGTGCGCAGAACGACGGTGTGCGGATACGCGGTGGTGGTGACGGCGGCGGAGACAGCCGCCTCGGCGTCGGGGTGGTCACGCGGCGTAAAGCTCAGCGTCGTCGCGTGAACATCGCTCATCCGGTCGAGGCGGAAGACCCGATGATCATCGCGGTCGAGGTCGAAGGCGAAGACGTACCAGTGAGCGCCGAAAACGACGAGGCGGATCGGTTCCACTCGGCGCGGCGTCGAGGGTTCGGCAGTCGAGGAGTTGGCGTCGGTGGCGCCGCTATCGGGGGCTGCCCATCGAACCGCGATCGGATCGGCAGTCGGAGAACCGGGCGCGCTCGTAACGGAGGGGATCTCGGCCTCAGTTCGTTGCATCTTCCGGTAGCCGAAGGTCGCGATCGTCGACGCATTGATCGCCGAGGCGAGCGTGATGACCGCTTCGATGTCGACCCCGGGGACATTTCCTTCGGACACGGACACAGCCGCTGCGATATCCGCGACGGTCGCGCGCATCGCGGTCGGGAGCATCTCCCGCAGCTTGGTCGTCGCCGAATCCGCGTGCTCGGTGTCCAGACCGGCCCCGCGCAGGAGGGCCAGACCGACCGCGGTGGCCAACGCCTCCCCCGCCTCGAGCTGCAGAGGCGGCAGCACCGTCCGCGATTCGGCGCGGTAGCCTCCAGCGAGACCGGGATCTGAGGAGATGATGTAGCCGAGATCGCGCAGCTCAGCGATATCGCGGCGGATTGTCCGCGGGGTGACGTCGAAGCGGGCGGCGAGTTCGGCGGCAGTGTAGGCACGGCCGGAGGCGAACAGGCTCAGCAGAGTCAGGAGCCGCGTTTCCGATCGCATGCCACTCTCCTCTTTGGTGTGAATTGGAATGAGGTGCTGGCACGGATCCGAAGCGAATCTCCGATCCCACCTTCAGAAGAACTTCAGCCACTTCCACAGATGCGGACAGTATATGACCACATAGGAGTTGACGATAGGTTTACCGCTTCAGCCGATCGGCTGCGGCGGACCTGCCGAACGAAGACCCCACGAGGAGAGACCATGCCGTTCTTCACCCCTTCCGTCACGACCGAAGCCGACGCTGCCTTCACGTTCCTCACGCAGCAGTGCAACCAGCTCAAGCTCACGGCGCTCGGCCTGACCGATGAACAGGCTCGCAGCACACCGACGGCCAGCGGATTGAGCATCACAGGACTCGTCGTCCACGCGGCGCAGGTCGTCAACAACTGGCTCATCCAAGTCAAGGAACCGACTCGAGAGATCGCCGAGGACGACTACCGACCGGTCAACGAAAAGATGGGACTCACGGCGATGTTCGACGGGTCAGCCCTGCCCGACCTCGCCATCGACGAGGCGGTAGCGATCTTCGACAAGGTCATCGACGGGATCGAGGAGGCTCGGGCCGCAGTCGCAGAGGCGGGGACCGACCTCGGCACCGAAGTACCGATGCCGTACAACCCGTGGATGCCCGACGACTTCACCATGACCGTCCGCTGGATCCTCATGCATCTCAATACCGAGATCGCCCGGCATGCCGGACATGCAGACATCATCCGCGAGTCGATCGACGGGGCGATCGCCTACCAGCTCAATGCTCAGGCGGACGGCGAACCGTGGCCGCCCGAGGGTATGGACTGGAGCTGAGTCCCCACGAATTACCCCCAGAACTACCTGACGGCGGCCCAGCAACCTCACGCGAGGTTGCTGGGCCGCCGTCAGGTAGCAATTGTTAGGCTACGAAGGCTTCGGTGGGCTTGGACACCCGGTCGACCAGGTGGTCGGTGTAGGCCGGCATGGTGAGGAATTCGGCGAACTCCTCGCCCAGTGCAGTCTCGCGGAAGATCTCCACGGCCTCATCGAAGTGATCATCGGCGGTGCGCTGCATCAGAGCCAGCTCCTCGCCGAGGTAGCGCTCCACCAGACGCGATGTCAGCTGCTGACCGTTGTCCAGGGTCACCTCGTGGCGGATCCACTGCCAGATCTGCGAGCGGCAGATCTCAGCCGTCGACACGTCTTCGAGCTGGTTCTCCAGAGCCACATGGCCATTGCCGCCGAGCCATTCGTTCATGTATCCGATGGCCACGCGGATGTTCACCCGCACGCCCTCTTCGGTCACGATCGGCTCGAGGCCGGAGCGATCGAGGATGTTCTCGCTGGTCACCTGCACGTCGGGGCGCTTGTTCTCCAGCTGGTGCGGCTGCGAGCCCAGAGCGGCATCGAACACTGCCAGAGCAGCCGGAACCAGAGCCGGATCTGCCACCCAGGTGCCGTCGAATCCCTGCCAGGCCTCGCGAGCCTTGTCCTCACGCATGCGCTCGAACTCGGCGGCCACGAACTCCTGGTCCGGGTGATCGGACATGAGGTTGGACATCGTGCCGATCGCGTGTGCTCCGCGACGGTGGCAGGTGGCGACCAGGCGGTCGGTGAACGCCTTCATCAGCGGCAGGTCCATCGTCAGACGCTCGCGGTCGGGCAGAACGTATTCGGTGGTGTTGCGCAGGTTCTTCACCACGGAGAACAGGTAATCCCAGCCGGCAGCTTCGAGACCGGCGCAGTGCTCGCGCAGCTCGAAGAGGATCTCTTCCATCTGGAACACAGCGGTGATCGTCTCGATATGAGCCGTCGCCCGGATGGTGCCCTTCTCGATGCCCAGCATGTTCTGCGCCAGGACGAACACCTTGTTCCACAGGCGAGCTTCCTGCGAGGACTCGAGCTTCGGCAGGTAGAAGTACGGGCCGGAGCCGTTGTCGATGAGGTAGCGGGCGTTGTGAAAGAAGTACAGACCGAAGTCGACGAGGGCGGCGGAGGTCGAGAACTCGGATCCGTTGTCATCGACGTAGATCAGATGCTTCTCGGGCAGGTGCCATCCGCGGGGACGCAGTCCGATGGTCGGCTGGTTGTCGTTGGTGATTCCGGGCAGCTGGCCGCGGATCGCGCGGAAGAGGTTGACCTGTCCGCCGATGATGTTGGCCCAGGTGGGGCTCGTGGCGTCTTCGAGGTCGGCCAGCCACACCTTCGCCTGCGAGTTCAGCGCTGCCACGACTTCGCCTTCGGTGACCGGGCCGGTCAGCTCCACGCGGCGGTCTTCGAGGCCGGGGGCGCCGGCGGATCCGGCGACCGACCAGGAGCGGTCGGCGCGGATGCGTGCGGTCTCGGGCTTGAAACGGGGGAGGGTTCCGCCGTTCATCTCGGCCGCGCGGGCCCGGCGGGTGCGCAGCACGTCGCTGATGGTGCCGGCGAACTCGTCGTGGAGCTTGGCGATGAACGTCAGAGCAGGTTCCGAAAGGACGGTGCCGAAGCCGGTTTCGAGCGGCGCGTTGATCTTGATGTAAGACATGGGCTTCTCCTCACCCGTCGTAGTGTGTGCCTGGATTAAGTGGCTTGAGTCTGTGGGGGATCCTCGCCGAGGCGGCTCCGAAGTGATCGTGAGCGCTGCGGTGGGATCGTGGCGGGGTTCTTCGTCTGTGGTGTGACGGAGCGGATCGACAATGTAAACCCCGTGAAAACATTGCCGATCCGCCCCGGGTATCTGGTGGGTTCGCCCCCGCTGGTCAGCGGGGCGTGATCCCGGTGCGGCTCAGCTGAACTGAGCGGTTTCGGTCGAGCCGGCCAGTGCGGTGGTCGACGACTCGGGGTTGAGTGCGGTCGAAACCAGGTCGAAGTAGCCGGTGCCGACCTCGCGCTGGTGACGGGTCGCGGTGTATCCGCGCTCCTCAGCAGCGAACTCGCGCTCCTGCAGGTCGACGTATGCGGTCATCTGCTCGCGGGCGTAGCCGTGGGCCAGATCGAACATCGAGTAGTTCAGTGCGTGGAAGCCGGCCAGGGTGATGAACTGGAACTTGTATCCCATGGCTCCGAGCTCGCGCTGGAACTTCGCGATGGTGGCATCGTCGAGGTGCTTGCGCCAGTTGAACGACGGCGAGCAGTTGTAGGCCAGCATCTGGTCCGGGTACTCGGCGTGGATCGCATCGGCGAACTGCTTGGCTGCTTCGAGGTCAGGTGTGGAGGTCTCCATCCACAGCATGTCCGCGTAGGGAGCGAAGGACAGTCCGCGGGCGATGCCTGCTTCGATGCCGTTGCGAACCTTGTAGAAGCCTTCGGCGGTGCGCTCACCGGTGACGAACTGCTGGTCGCGCTCGTCGATGTCCGAGGTCATCAGCGTGGCTGCTTCGGCGTCGGTGCGGGCGATGACGAGGCTGGGCACGTTCTCGACGTCGGCCGCGAGGCGGGCGGCGTTGAGGGTGCGGATGTGCTGCGAGGTCGGAACGAGGACCTTGCCGCCGAGGTGGCCGCACTTCTTCTCCGAACCGAGCTGGTCCTCGAAGTGCACACCGGCCGCACCGGCGTTGATCATCGAACGCATGAGTTCGTAGACGTTGATCGAGCCGCCGAAGCCTGCTTCCGCGTCAGCGACGATCGGAGCGAACCAGTCGTCGACCTGCTTGTTGCCTTCCGAGGTCTCGATCTGGTCGGCGCGCATCAGAGCGTTGTTGATGCGGCGGACGACCTGCGGCACCGAGTTGGCCGGGTAGATCGACTGGTCGGGGTAGGTCTGGCCGGCGGCGTTCGCGTCGGCGGCGACCTGCCAACCGGAGAGGTAGATGGCGTTGAGGCCGGCCTTGACCTGCTCGACTGCCTGGTTGCCGGTCAGCGCACCGAGTGCGTTGACGTAGTCACCTGAGTGGATGTCGCCGGCAGTGATCTGGTTCCAGAGGCGCTCGGCTCCGTGACGGGCCAGCGTGTGCTCCTCGATCAGCGAACCGCGCAGTTTGACGACATCCTCGGGCTCGTAGTCACGAGCAACTCCCGACCAACGGGCGTTGGTGGCCCAGTCGCGGCGGATGGCTTCAGCATCGTGCAAGCTGTTCTGCGTGGTGTTCTCAGTCATTGTCCTTCTCTTTCTCGATCTATCGGGGTTGTTGATGTATCCAGTCTGCGGGGGCCGCAAGGGCTCTCGCATTGTTTTTTCGGATGAATAATCTCGAGATTTCCGGTTTCAGAAATTTCTGCGTTCTGTCATACTGATTTTCAAACGTGTGAACCAGCACACAGCAACCGAAGGAGGCGCATTGAACAGCGTTGGCGCGGAAGTTGAGAGCAAAGAACAGCAGACCGATCCCCTGAGCATCGGCAGAAGAATCCGCTTTTTTCGCAAGAAGCGCGGTTTAACCCTCAACGAGCTGGGTCGGGAAGTAGGGCGTGCAGCCTCCCAGATCTCGACGATCGAGAACGGCAAGAGAGAAACTTCTGTCACGCTCCTGGCCGCGATCGCGAAGGCGCTGAAGACGGATGTCGCCGACCTCATCGACCCCGCTCCGATCGACGAACGGCAGGCTCTCGAGCTCGAAGCCGAACGCAATCAGGCCTCCCCCATGTATTCGTCTCTGGGGCTGCCGCAGGTGCGGATCAAGTCCCTGCCGGCCGATGCACTGGAAGCGATCGTGGGTCTTCAGCGGCAGCTCGGCGAGGCTCTGGAACGACGCGCGGCCACCCCGGAGGAGGCCCGGCGGGCCAACCGGGAACTGCGGGATCGGATGAAGGAGAAGAACAACTACTTCGCCGAGCTCGAGGACACCGCAGCCGAGCTGCTCGACCTCGTCGGCTACGAATCCGGAACTGTGTCACAGCGGCAGACGGCGCTCATCGCCGAGAAGCTCGGCTTCAGCCTCCACTATGTCTCCGATCTGCCCGAATCAACTCGGTCGATCTCGGACACCGCGAACAAACGGCTGTATCTGCCCAATGCCGATGCCGCCTTCGATCCGCGTTCGCACCTGCTCATGAGCTTGGCCCCGCATGTGCTCGGCTATGACTCCCCGAAGGACTTCCACGAGTTCCTCCAGCAACGCGTCGAGGCCAACTATCTGGCTGCCGCGATCCTGCTGCCCGAATCCTCGGCCGTGCCGATGCTCGAGGAGGAGAAGAAGAAGCGGGTGCTCTCCGTCGAGCATCTGCGCGATATGTTCGGCGTCGGCTACGAGATGGCCGCCCACCGGTTCACGAACCTCGCGACCGAGCATCTCGGGCTGCCCGTGCACTTCATGAAGGTCCACAACTCCGGCACGATCCACAAGGCGTACTCGAACGACGGACTCCCGTTCCCCACCGATCCACTCGGCGCGATCGAGGGCCAGTTCGCATGCAAACGCTTCACCTCGCGCACAGTCTTCCGCGTCGCCGACCGGTTCAGCCCGTACTACCAGTACACCGACACCCCGCACGGCTCGTTCTGGTGCACCGCCCGCGTGCTGCCCGGCGGCGACTACGCCATCAGCGTCGGCGTCCCGTTCTCCCATGTCCGCTGGTTCGAAGGTCGGGAATCACAGATCCGTTCACAGTCCGACTGCCCGGATCCGTCGTGCTGCCGCCAGGCCCCGGACGACCTGGCCGAGAAATGGGAGGACCAAGCGCTGCCGTCAGCCCGCATGCACGCCTCGCTGCTGGCCGCGGTTCCGCCCGGCGCCGTGCCCGGCGTCGACGACACCGAGGTCTACGAATTTCTCGAACGACACTCCGACTGATCAACGGCACCGTTCGACGGCGCAGGAACCCCTCGCCGAGGCGGCTCCCCCACTTCGGGTACCCCGTGACCGAGTCTGGTGAGCGTTCGGATCATTCCGCCAGGACTTCGGCCAGGCGGACGAGCATGAGTTCGCGCCACCACAGGTATTCGTGCCCGCCCACGAACGGTCGAGGTGCGATGTCGATGCCGCGAGAGGCGAACTCCTCGGTCGCCTCGGCGACGGAGTCGGCAATGGCTGTCTCCAGGATCCCGTGGTCGACACAGAACGTGGGGTGTGGGGCGGCCGTCACCCGGTGTTCCGACGTATGAGCCCCGGACTTTTGAGTCTCCGACTCCTCGACGATGCCGTTCGGCCCGCTGTCGGTTCGGCTCGGTACGAGGTCCCAGATCCGGCGCCCCTGGGCGTCGGATTCCCAGAACGACGGTGAGAGGCAGATTCCGCGGAACGCCTCCGGGCGCCGCAGGGAGAAGAATGCTGCGGCCAGTCCTCCATAGGAGGCGCCCGCCACGATCGTTCGCGCTGTGACGTCCGGCGCGGTCTGCTGGACGAGCGCGAGGACGTCGTCGCAGAACTGAGGGTTCATCACGAGGTCATCGGCGCGCTGGCCGATGGCCGCATCCTCATCAGGACCGTCGTTCCTGACAGGAGCGTGGTCGACGGCGATGCCTAACGACGGAGGGGACACCAGCTCGTCGATCGCTGTGAGCAGTCCGCCGCGGATGAACCGCTCCCCGTCGAAGACGACGAGCACCGACGCCGAGGCGGGACCTCGCTGGGGTCGGTGGATCCAGATCCGCCTCGGCGCGGAACCGAGGGTGACGACCTGCTCTTCTGTGGACGGCAGGCCGTCTCCGGCCTCGTCGGATGGCTCCGATTCCGGTTCGTCACCACCGGTCCAGATCAGAGGTCGGGCATCGGGTGCGGCGATCTCGAAGACCTGCTTCCGGCGCATGTCGGTGACCACGCGCAGGCCATAGTGACCGGTGGGGACGAATCCCCGTTCGAGGACATCGAGCCAGGTCGGACGGTCGGCGACCTCGAGCCCGCGCGGCACGGGCAGGAAGCGCAGCGCTCCGCGATATCCGCGGGGAACACTCAGATCGATTGAGTACATCGTCGTCTCGGCACCTGCGGTTCCGTCGGTTCCGTCAGTTTCGACGGTTCCGTCCGTTCCGTCGACAACGCCTGCCGGATCGGAGCACCGGGCCATGATCCCGCCGGGCACATTCCGTCGGACTGTCACACCATTGAGGTCGACGAAGATCTCGCGCTCGGCTCCGGGTGCCGCCTCGGCGGGAATGTGCGAGGCCGGAAGGGTCACCCGCAGCGTCCAGTTCTCGTCGGGCTCGCCTTCGGTCCACGAGCACAATCTTGGGGTCGCGCCGTTCTGCTCTGCCGGAGAATCAGCCGCTCTGGTCCCGGACATCATCACTCTCATCGTCAGTTTGGATAGCCTAAGTTAAGTTATCACAACTGATGTCTGCGGATTCCGAGGACTTCTGAGTTCGACTGGGGTGTTGGTCGTCCGACGCGAGTCTCAGCGGGTCGTGTTCTCGAAGGCCCGATCGACGATCGTCTCGGCGATTGCCAGCGCCGAGGTGGCCGCCGACTTCGGCACGGACCTGACCGCAGTCAGCCTGCCGCGCCTGGTCATGGTGAGTTCGTCGATGAGTTCGCCGTCGGCGGTCATCGCCTGCGCCCGTACTCCGCGAGGTCCGGGGGCCACGGTGTTCGGGTCGAGTTCGGGGACAAAGCGGCGGATTCCGTCGACGAAGGCGGTCTTGCTCACCAGTGGCCGAACTCCGCGGGCTGCCGTCTTCGCTGTCTGAGCGGCGAACTTCCAGAATCCCTTGGATCTGGCGGTCGAACCGATGTCAGCGAGGTCGAAGCCGTGCCGGTCGTAGGTTTCGCGGCCGAGGGCGACGAAGGTGTTCGGTCCGAGGATGAGTCCGTCATCGAGTCCGCGGACGATCGAGGTTTCGGTGAAGGGGGCCTGTGGGTCGGGAACGGATCCGATGATGCCGCGGACCACCTCGGTGTCGGTGGCCGGGATCCGGTAGTAGTCGCTGGTGAAGGGCACGATCCGCGGTTCGGCATCCAATCCGGCGGCGGTTGCGAGGCGATCGGCTTGGAGGCCGGCGCAGACGATGACAATGTCGAAGGTGCCGAGCACCTCTTCGGCAACTGTGTCCCGGTCCGAACCAGTACGGTCCGAGCCTTTACGTTCTGGGCCGTCGTTCTGCCGACCGTCTGCTAGTGGGCCATAGCGGCTGTCGTCTCGACGTGACCAGGAGTCCGAGAGCTTCTGCGTCCACTCGCCGATCGTCGATTCGGCCTGTTTGAACCAGTCCTGCTGTCCGAAGCGATCGCGCAGCTCATCGCCGATGCCGATGACGGGGTCACGGCCTTCTTCCCCGCGATATGTGCGCGGCCGGTCTCGAACCTGTTCGTCGCGGTCATCCCGATCGCCGGCGGCACCCTCGCCACGTTCGTCATGCCCGGCAGTGCCCTCGCCTGGGCCGCCCCGGCCCTCGGCAGTGCCATCGCTTCGGTCATCACCGGAATCCTCGGCTGCGGCCCCGTGCCCCGACGACGAATCATCTGCCGGAACCTGGCGTCCACGCAGTCGGACTTCGTTGCTCATAGTGTCGAAGCTGGTGACCTCGGTGGTGAAGCGGAAGGTCCCTCCGGCGGCGCGCACATCGGAGGCGAGCGCTGTGGTGAGTGCCGCGAAGTCGGCGATGGCCGCATGGGGTGAGAAGAGTCCGAGGACTCCTCTGACGGCCGGTTCGACGGCTCCGATCTCGTGGCGTTCGAGCAGTCTCGCGCCGGGGACTTCATTGTCTTTGGCACGGGCGAAGATCTCTTCGAGCCGTTCGGCTTCGTCAGTGTTCTGGGCGATGAGCAGCTGGGCGCATTCCCGGTAGGGCACGCCCGCTTGAGCCATATAGGGGATGAGCAGCTGGAGGCCTCGTCGGGTGAGTTTCGCTTCTGCCGAACCGGGCTTCTGGTCGAGGCCGGAGTCGACGATTCCTGAGGTGTGGCCGCTCTGATGTGCGGCGACGGTTTCGGCTTTGTCGAAGACGGTGACTTCGGCGTCGGGGAACCTCATGGTGACTTCGCGGGCGGCGGCGACGCCGAGGATGCCGGCACCGACGACGGCCACTCGTGAAATACTCATACAGCAATCTTGGCACCGTTCGGGTTGAAGGAGAAGGATGACGACCGTCTTGGAGTGGCCGGGCAAGGCCGCCGCCTTCGCCCTCGGTCGCCGCCTCATCGCGGAAGCCGAAACCGGACCCTACACCGGTGAGGGTGAACGAGGACCCGAGCCCCACCTCGGTGGGGGTGTCCCTGACCGGGAGGGCCGCCTCGGTGGTGGTCGTCCGCATCTGCGGGACGGCGAGGGTGCCGCTCATGTTCCCGATCCGCACGAGAACCTCCTCATCGTCGGGGACAATCTGCCTGCGCTGACGGCGCTGCTGGCCACGCATCGCGGGCTGGTCAAGGTCGTCTATATCGATCCGCCGTACAACACGGGCAACGCGCATACGTACAAAGATCACGGGCACGATCACGCCAGTTGGCTGTCGTTCATGACCCCACGGCTGCTGTTAGCGCGCGAACTCATGCGCGAGGACGGGGTGCTGTTCCTCCACCTCGACGACAAGGAGAGCGCGTGGGCGCAGCTGCTCGGGCACGAGATCTTCGGTGAGGACAATTCGCTGGGCACGCTCATCCATCAGCGCGCGAAGGGCGGGGGCAATGCGCGGTCGTTCGTGCGCGGGCACGACTATGTGCACGTATGGGCGCGCGATGCGAGCCAAGTCGGGCCGTTCCTGACGGAGAAGAAGTCGCCGGCGAAGCTCGAGGTCATCGACGGCAGGAGGATGCTCGTGGAGACCGATGTGCTGCGCGCCGGCTTCGGCCGCTACGCCCGCGGGTCCGAACGGCGACTGATGTACGAGGACATCGTCGCGGTCAAAGGAGAGAAGAAACTCGCCGAGGTGGACGCGAAGTTGGCATCGGGCGAGTACATCCTCAGGCCCTGGGGAACAGAGGGCAAGCATGCGGTGGTGCGAGTGACACCGGCGGAGAAGGCGAGTTCGAAGATGTACTCCATCATCAAGGCACTCGGCGGACAGAACGATCTGGAACCACTGGGGCTGGGCGGGGTATTCAGCTATCCGAAGCCGGTCGAACTGGTCAAGGCACTCGTGGCCTCGCAGACGTTCTTCGACCCTGACGCCATCGTCCTCGATTTCTTCGCCGGGTCCGGGACCACCGCGCAGGCCGTGATGGCCGCGAACGAGCGGGATGAGGGGTCGCGGTCGTTCGTGCTCGTGCAGACCCCGGAGCCGCTGCGGTCGAAGAATGCGAAGGCCGTGGTGACAGCGTCCGGGAGCAGCGACGCCGAGTTCCCGACGATCAGCGAACTCACTGCCGAACGCATCCGCCGTGCCGCCGACATCCACTCCCCGGGGCTGAGCTTCACTCAGCTCGAGATCGACGACGGCGAACAGCACGGCGCCGCACCGATGGGCTGATTAGTCTTCTCGATCCCCGAGCTTCTGCGACAGGTTCTGAGACGGTGATGGCACACTATCGGACTCCTCAGACAGTGTTCGGGTCGAAGTCGTAGAGTCGAGGTGACTCAGCTGCCCATCCGAAAAGGAGCAACCATGTCAGTCGTCGCCATCAACACTCTCACCGTCCCCGAACCGGCACGTGCCGAACTCGAGAAGCGATTCACCGAACGCAAGCATTCGGTCGACAGCGCTCCCGGCTTCGAAGGCTTCCAGCTGCTGCGCCCCGTCTCCGGCGGTGACCAGTACTTCGTCTACACCCAGTGGGCAACCCGCGAGGACTTCGAGAACTGGCGCTCCAACCGCTCCCCCGCCCACGAGACCAACGGCAAGAAACCGGTCTCCGAGCAGGCGAATCTCCTCGAGTTCGAGGTCGTCGACCTCGGCGACTGACCGTTACCAGGTTCCGAGGGTCAGGCGCACGCCACCGCGGCGCCGCCTCGGCGAGTGACCGTCCCTGCAGCAACACGAACCCAAGGGCGTCGACTTATGCGTCGGCGTCCTTGTCCAATTCACTGAACGCCTCGACTTTCTTCGGACTGCCGGCCACGAGGATCTCGTCATCGGTATAGAGGGTGACATCCCGGTCGGCGATGTCCCAGAGGGAATTGCCGCGACGTTTGAACGCGACGATCGTGACGTCGTACTGAGTCCGCAGCCCCACCGAGGCCAGGGGCACGTCGGCGACGCGCACCGGCGGCGTGGTGCGTGCGAGGACGAAATCCTCGTCGATGGGCAGGAAGTCCGAGATATGTCCCCTGATCAGGTGGGCCAACCGCCTACCCATATCGTTCTCGGGACTGATGACGTTGCCGATGCCCAGCTGGTGCAGAATCTCCGCGTGGGGTTCACTGATCGCCTTCGCCCAGATGTGCCGATTGCCGAGTTTGAGGATCCGCGACGCCACGAGGATGCTCGCCTCGAGGTCGCTGCCGATGGCGATGACGACGCGGGAGACCTCGTCGATGCCCAACTGTCGCAGCACCACCTCGTCGGTGGCATCAGCACAGGAGGCAAAGGCGATGACGTCGGCGAATTCGGCCACGACCGATTCGTCGCGGTCGACGCCGATGACCTCGACCCCGTGTTCGGCGAGTTCACGGGCCAAAGACCCGCCGAATCGGCCGAGCCCGATCACGGCCACGGAGCCGTCCCTGGCCAAGGCGCTGGGGGCGCCGGTGAGGAACGACGCGGACCGCGCCATCCAGTTCTTCTTCTCGTTCATGGTCTTGTCCTTTCTGGGCCGCCTCGGCGGGGTTGTCGGCAGTCGTTGATTCGGCTCTCGATGGATCGGCCATCAGCCGATCAGCGGCCGTTCCTTCGGCAGTTCGTAACGGATGGGGCGTTCTCGCAGGGCCAGGCCGGACGCCACGGTTACCGGTCCCAGCCTGCCGAGCGCCATGGTGAGGATGAGGACGATCTGGCTGGGCGCGGACAGGTCCGCGGTGATTCCGGTCGACAGACCGACCGTGCCGAATCCGGAGATGACCTCGAAGAGGACCCGGCTGAGGCCGAACCTCGGGTCGCAGAGGAGGATGACCATCGTCGCCAGCAGCACCCAGCCGAGCGCGAGGACGATGACCGTCGTCGCCTGTCTGTGCACGTCACGGGAGATGCGGCGACCGAACAGGGTCACGGATCGTCCGCCGCTGATCTCCGTCCACGTCGTCGCCGCGAGCACCGCCATCGTCGTGATCTTCACGCCGCCTGCCGTGCCGGCCGGTCCGCCGCCGATGAGCATGAGGACGTCCGTCCCGAACCAGGTCACCGTGTGCATCTGGCTGATGTCGATCGAGTTGAACCCTGCCGTGCGCGTGATCGTCGATTGGAACGTCGCCGCTTGGATCTTCCCCCACGCGTCGAGGTGGCCCATCGTCGCGGCATTGTTCCACTCGATGACGGCGATGAAGACGGTGCCGCCGATGAGCAGAAGCGGGGTGATGACGACCATGATCCGGGTGGTCAGACCCCATTTCAGCGGGGTTCGGTACCGCCGGACGAGTTCGATGAGGACGGGATAGCCGAGCCCGCCGAGGATGACTGCCAGTCCGATCGGACCGCATATGAAGGGGTCGGCCACGTAATCGACGAGGTTGTCCTGACGGAGCCCGAATCCGGCGTTGTTGAACGCGGAGATCGCATCCCAGATCGCATCCCAGATCGCCTGTGGCACGGGTTCGTCGTAATGGAAGAAGAACCGGAGGAACAGCGCCGAGGCGACCACGAGCTCCGTGCCGAAGGTCAGTGCCGTGATGCGCAGGACGAGCGGCTTGACGCCGCCGATCGCGTCGCTCTTCGTCTCCGAGGCCACGGATTGGCGGAGCCGGAGTCCGGCCTTTCCCGCCAGCAGCAGGGCAAGCAGTGCGGTGAGCAGGAGCACGCCGAGACCGCCGGCCTGGATGAGGCAGATGATGACGATCTGACCGAAGAGCGTGAAGTCCTGACCGGTGTCAAGGACGACAAGCCCGGTGACGCTGAGCGCCGAGGTGGCTGTGAAGAGAGCTTTGAGCAGTGAAATGCCGCCGTCGGCGACCGTGGCCGCCGGGGTCATAAGCAGAGTGGTCCCGGTGACCAATGCTGCCAGGTAGCCCGCGATCACGCGGACGATCGCTGAGCGATGTGAGCTGTGCACCAGACGGAATGCAGCACCATTGCAACGGTTCGGGATCCCGTGCAGACAACTCCCCGGTAATGGTCAGAATCCTGCTACTCTGCCTTATCGGAACTGCCGCGATTCGGCTCATGCCCGCGGCACGGCCCAGCATCTGTTCGTCCATCCACAGAGAAGTGTCGAGGAACCCCATGAGTCAATCGCAGTCAACAACTACAGATCGAGACCACGGCTTCGTCAAGGCCCTCGGCTCGATCGATGCGCTCTTCATCGGCTTCGGTGCCATGATCGGCTTCGGCTGGGTCGTCCTCACCGGTGAATGGCTGTCCGGCGCCGGCACCATGGGCGCCATCCTCGCCTTCGTCGTCGGCGGCATCATCATGTGCTTCGTCGGAACCGTGTACTCCGAACTCGTCGCAGCCATGCCGCATGCCGGCGGTGAGCACAACTACCTCATCCGGGCAATGGGGCCACAGGTGTCCCTCTTCGGTTCGTGGGCGATCACCGGCGGCTACATCAGCGTCGTCATGTTCGAAGCCGTCGCCGTGCCGAAGACCGCTCTCTACCTCTTCCCGAACCTCGAGTTCGTCAAACTGTGGACGATCGCCGACTTCGATGTGTATCTCACCTGGGCGCTCGTCGGCACGGTCACCGCGATCATCATCTCCTGGATCAACATCCGCGGTGTCAAGGTCGCGTCCCTCGTCCAGACCTTCGTCGTCTCCTTCCTCATCATCGTCGCCCTCATGCTTCTGGCCGGCGGACTGGTCGGCGGAGAAGCCGCCAACGCCGAGCCGCTGTTCACCGGCGGAGGTTCAGGTTTCATCGCCGTCGTCGCGGTCGTGCCGTTCCTCTTCGTCGGCTTCGACGTCATCCCGCAGTCCGCTGAGGAGATCAACCTGCCGCCGAAGAAGATCGGCAAACTCGTCGTCGCCTCGGTGTTCATGGCCATCGCCTTCTACGTCATCATCATCTGGATGACGTCGCTGGCCATGCCCGCGTCTGAACTGGCCGCGCACGATCTCGTCACCGCGGACGCACTGGCAGCCATGTTCAATTCCGCGTTCTGGGGCAAGCTCGTCATCGCCGGCGGTCTGGCCGGAATCATCACTTCGTGGAACGCCTTCCTCATGGGCTCGTCCCGCCTCATGTGGGCGATGGCTACGGCCGGAATGATCCCCGCCTGGTTCGGCAAACTGCACCCGCGCTACCGCACCCCGGTCAACTCGATCCTCTTCATCGGAGCGCTCTCCGCCCTCGCACCGTTCCTCGGTTCGGCGGCCTTGGGATGGATCGTCGACGCAGGTTCGCCGGCGA
Source organism: Brevibacterium epidermidis NBRC 14811 (assembly GCF_001570805.1). Taxonomy (GTDB): domain Bacteria; phylum Actinomycetota; class Actinomycetes; order Actinomycetales; family Brevibacteriaceae; genus Brevibacterium; species Brevibacterium epidermidis. Next base: position 83,264 of record NZ_BCSJ01000002.1, read on the forward strand.
TCGTCATCGCCTACTTCCTCGTCAGCGTCGCGTTCCTGGTCCTGCGCAAGCGCGAACCGGCGATGGACCGTCCGCTGCGCATCGGCGGCCAGGGCACCTCCGGTTTCACCATCGGTGTCATCTCGGCCGTGCTCACGCTCATCCTGTTCGTCCTCTACCTGCCGATCACCCCGTTCTCTGCCCAGCTCGCGTGGCAGTCGTGGGCGATGTTCGGTGTGTGGCTGATCATCGGCATCGTCTTCATGTTCCGGCTGCCGCGCGGCGTCAAGGCAGGCCCGAACGCCGAGAACGAGCTCCTCGCGAAGGTCAGGGCCCTCCGCGGAAAGTGATCGCGGGAGCTATCCCTCACCGCTAGCGGCACTCCGCACCGTTAGCTGCACACCGCACAAGTGCTCGCACCCCTCACCTTCAGCGACATATCACCCCTTTGCAACGGGGTGGTGAGCCACTGAGAGTGTGGGGTGCTTCGCTATATGTAGGAGGTGCCACTAAGGGTGAGGGGTGCCGGCATTGCCAGCGGGAGGATTCGGCACTTGCGGTGCGTGATGCCGACGCTCTGCGGACCGAGCTGCGCCCGAACACTCGCGGGCGACCAAACGCGCCGACCGCGCGTACGTCTCTTGCCATGCGAACGCGGCCGCCGGCTTTGCGCAACGGCGACCGCGCTCGGCTTCGGGGAGCGGGAGTCGGCTCAGACGGCGGCGTCGAGGCCGCGCATCTTCAGGCGCTCACGCTGGTTGGGGTTCACGCTCGGGCGGAACGGCATCTCGACCACCTCGGCGCGAACCGGGACTCCGGGAGTATCGGCGAACGGTTCCGGCAGATGCACCCAGTATTCGGCGCCGAGCTCGGTTCCTGAGACCGGCACATGGGCCATGGCGATATTCGCTTCGAGCTCCGGCGAATACCACGGTGAGGTCACGTATCCGACCGCCTCGCCATCAGCCGTGGCGGAGACGAGCCAGAAGTCCGGCGCGTAGTCGGTGATCGGCTTGCCGCCGACCAGCAGACCCACCAGCTGCGTGCGATAGGGCGGCGTTCCGGCTTCGATCAGCCCGCGCACCTCCTCGAGCTTGGCCTTGCCGATATAGTCGGCCTCCTTCTTCCGCGGCACCTGGTAGGACAGGTTGACCTGGAACGGGAGAGTCTCGAAGTCCATGTCCTGACCCCACGAGAGGATACCGGCGGCGATCCTGCGGTGGTGGCTGGGAGCGACGACCTTGAGGTTGTACGGGGCTCCGGCTTCCAGCACGGCGTTCCACATATCCTCGGCGTACTTCGTCGCATCCTTGAGGTAGATCTCGTAGCCCTTCTCACCGGTGAATCCGGTCTGGGAGATGATGACGTCGCGGCCGCCGACCTGGGCTTCCATGAGTCCGTAGCTCGGCAGTGTGCGTCCCTCCTCTCCGACGAGATCGGCGATGACGTCGACTGACTTCGGGCCCTGGACCTGCACGGGCGAGACGTCGATCTCGGCGATCGTGACGTCGAACCGACCGCCGACGTTGACTCCCTGCAGCCAGAGCATGAGGTCGGTGTCGGAGAGGCTGAACCAGAACTCGTCGATGCCGACCCGCAGGAGGATCGGATCGTTGAGGATGCCTCCGGCTTCGTTGCACAGGATGACGTAGCGGGCGCGCATCACTGGGATCTTCGTTGCGTCACGGGTGATGACGAAGTTGACGAACGCCTCGGCGTCGGGACCCTTGACCTGGATCTGCCGTTCGACGGCGACGTTCCACAAGGTCACATCGTTGACGAGGGACTGGTACTCGGCCATCATCCCGCCCTCGTCGCGGGGGATGTAGCCACGCGGGTGGTACATCCGGTTGTAGATCGACGCCCGCCAGCATCCCTGCTGCATGGACAGTTCCCAGTAAGGGGACTTGCGAACTCGGGTGTCGATGAGCATTTCGACCGGGGTCGGGCCGGACTGACGTAGGTTGATCGGGACTTGCCTGTCACTTTGGTCCACTGTGGGGACATTGTTGTCCATGGTGTTCCCCCTGCTCGCACAGTTTTATATTATGGAACTCGATTCCCATATCATGGGTATAATGAGTGTAGGATCGAAGGCAACGGGACGCAAGGGACTCGCGCTTGCGAGTTTCATGAATCGACCTCCGAGAAGGAGACGAGGATGTCACAGTCAACGCTGCGCAGGCTGTTGAGCACCGCCCGCTACGAGGTTCTGCCCACGGCCGGAATCGTCGAGCGCGTCGAAGAGTACGTGGCTCCCGGCCGCGAGATCACGGTGACCGCGTCGACGGGGCTGACACTTGAGGCGACGCTGTCCACGGCCGAGCAGCTCCAAGCCCTGGGATTCCGTGCCGTGCCTCACCTGGCCGCGCGGATGATCCACGGCAGACCCGAGCTCACGGAGATCGTCGATCGCCTCGCCGAGGCGGCTGTGGACCGGATCTTCGTCCCCGCGGGGGACGCCACTCCCCCGGCCGGCGGGTACGTCGGTGCGCACGACCTCCTCGTCGATCTTTCGAGCATGGCCGCACCGTTCCAACACATCGGGGTCAGCGCCTATCCGGAATCGCACCCGATCATCCCCGATGATGTGACCGTTCAGGCCATGTGGGACAAACGCGACTACGCCACACACCTGGTGTCGAACCTGTGCTTCGACCCGGCCGCCGTCGCCTCGTGGGTGGCCAGGGTGCGAGCGCGCGGGATCGAACTGCCGCTGGTCCTCGGCATCGCTGGGAAGGTGGAGCTGGCGAAGCTCGCCCGGGTCGCCACGAAGATCGGAGTGGGCGAGTCCACGCGATTCCTGCGTAAGAACACAGCGACGTTCACGCGGATGGCCAAGCCCGGCGGCTACAACCCGCGGAAGTTCCTCGACAAGGTCGGCCCGGTTCTCGACGACCCGAATATGGGCGTCGCCGGTCTGCACATCTATACGTTCAATCAGATCAAGGACACCGAGGTCTGGCGCCGTAAGCAGCTCGCGGCTCTCGGTGGCGCCGAAGAGGTCTCGACTGCGTGGTGAGCCTTCCTCCCCGGTCGGCGAATGTTCTGCCTACCGGTGGGTGACCTTGCGCTTGAGAGTGCGAGAGAGCAGACCGGCTTCGTCGACGAGCAGTTCGCCGAGGCGGTCGTGGTGTTCGGCGATGCGCATCGTCGGTCCGGAGATTCCCACAGCGGCGACGACGTCTCCGTCGATGCCGAACACCGGTGCGGCCAGTGCGTCAAGGCCGATCTCGAACTCTTCGTGGACGATGGCGAATCCGCGGTTGCGCACCGTCTCGAGGTCGTCGGTGAGCTCCTTGCGTGAGCCCAGGGTCTTCTCTGTGCGGCGCTCCAGCCGACCCGTCGGCAGCGGGATCACGTCGTAGGCGAACATGACCTTGCCCAGCGCCGAGCAGTGCGGCGGCACTTCGACATCGGCCCAGTTCGTGGCACCGAGGACGAAGGTCGAATCGACCTGAGCGACCTGGACGACACCTTTGGGTCCCGGCATGGCGAGGTTGACGGTCTCACCGGTCTCCTCGCTGAGACGCTGCAGGGTCGGATCTGCCGCGGAGACGAGGTTCTCGACCCGGTCGAAGCGGGAAGCGTAGGTCGCGAACAGCGATCCACCGCGGTAGAGGCCGTCGCCGTCACGTTCGACCAGACCGTTGCGTTCGAGGGCGGAGAGCAGGCGGGAGACAGTCGAGCGAGCCAATGCGGTCTCTTCGACCACTTCGGTGTAGGAGATCGGGTCGTCGGACCTCACGACCAACGACAGAATCTCTGCCGCCCTGTCGATCGACTGGGTCCCATTGCTCATCGTGCTCAGCTCCGTCGGGGAAAGTGAGTCAGCGGATTCGAGGCCCGCCGACCGCACTCACCCTACCGCACACCCTCAGACCCTGGCCGGGTTGCGGCATGTGCGTTACAGTTTCGAAATGAGCAACAAGGAAGCGGGCTCGGGCGGCGTCCAATCAGTGGATCGGGCCGTGACGATCCTCGAGATCATCGCCCGCACCGGGCTCGCCGGGATCACCGAGATCGCCGGTGAACTCGGGGTGCACAAATCGACGGCTTCGCGCATCGTCTCCACCCTCGAGGCCCGTGGACTCGTCGAACAGGATCACCACCGCGGCAGATACCGCTTGGGACTGTCCATTCTCCGTCTCGCCGGAGCGACGACCGCACGCCTCGACATCGTCCAGGAGGCCCGCCCGATCACCAAGATGCTCGCCGAGGCGACCGGAGAGACGATCAATGTCGCCGTCCTCTCCGACGGCGCCGCCCTCTACCTCGATCAGGCTTCGTCGACGTCCTCGGTGCAGAGCCACAACTGGGTCGGTCAGCGCATTCCCCTGCATGCGACTTCCAACGGCAAGGTTCTGCTCTCCGGTCTGAGCGAGGCCGGCATCCGGGAGGCTCTGGGCGCGAAGCTGACCCGCTATACCCCGCATACGGTGACCTCGGTTCCGCAGCTGCTCACTCAGGTCGCCGAGGTGGCCGCCACCGGATTCTCTCTCGTCATCGATGAGCTCGAGGTCGGGCTGACCGCGGTGTCCGCGCCCGTGCGCAATGCTCACGGAGATGTCATCGCTTCGATCTCGGCGTCGGGACCGAGCTTCCGATTCACCGCGGACAAGGTCACGTCCGCCAAAGATCTGCTCACTCAGGCCGCTGCCGACATCTCCGCCCGCCTCGGCTGGCGCGAGCACTGAACCACCGCGAACACTGAGCCACGCGAAACCGGCACTGACGCGCTGACGTCGGACCCGCCTCGGCGAGGGTGAAGTCAGTCGAGAACGTACGTGGTGCCGTTGTCGATGCTCTCGACTGCACGACGAAAGAGATTGCCCACGGCTTCGTCCGAGGCCGGCGGGAATCCGGGGAAGAAGTCGTGGAAGTGCGTGGCGGTCTCGAGGACGGTCGGGCTGGCGACGTTGATGCGGATGCCACGCGGCATCTCACCGGCAGCGGCCATGACGAATGATTCGATGGCTCCGCTGGCCATCGCGGCAGCTGAACCTGTGGGGATGGCCGCGCGAGCCGTCACACCTGTCGTCAGGGTGATCGATCCGCCGTCCCTGACATGGGACAGGCCGATGCGCACGAGGTCGAGCTGGGCGAGCGTCTTGCCGTAGAAGCCGGATTCGAAGTCCTCGCGGGTCAGTTCGGTGACCGGTTTGAATGGGACGTGTCCGGCCGTGCAGATGATGGCATCGACATCGCCGACCTCGGTGAACAGCTTCTCGATCGTCGCCGGGTCGTCGAGGTCGACCGATGGGGTCGTGCTGCGTCCGACCTGGATGAGTTCGTGCTTGCCTTCGAGCGCGCGGACCGCCGCGGTTCCGACGTGTCCATTGGCTCCGATGATGAGTACCTTCATGACGTCTCCTCGTCTCGTTGGTGTGCTCGTCTGTGGCGAGCCTAGGACGATTCGGGGGCCAAGAGAAATACCTTCGTGCAGGCATTCATACACGGGGCGCATGAAGCGGCTGCCTGCCTTCCCGAGGGACTCTGGAGAATCGTGATCGGCCGCTATACGCTGAGCGCATGAGTGTTGAGCTGCGCCATCTCCGCGCCCTGGTCGCCATCGACCAGACCGAGTCCTTCACGGACGCCGCGGCACTGCTCGGCACGACTCAGCCGACTCTGTCACGGACCATTTCACAGCTCGAAGACCTCGTGGGCACGACGCTCGTCGAACGAACCACCCGCAGCGTCATGCTCACGGAACGCGGCATGGAGTTCGCCCTTGAATCCGCCTCCCTCGTCGGCCGACTCGACCGGCTGCTCGAACGCTTCGGCGACGACCGGGAACCCCTCCGCCTCGGATGGGCGTGGGCGGGACTCGGCAAACACACGCACGGCCTCATCAGGGAATGGCAGACCTCTTCGCAGACACCGATCGACGCGAGTCGACCCGACGACTTGGACGCCGCACTGGCCAAGGCCGATATCGACATCGCGATAGTGAAGCGGGCCGCCGGTGAGCCGCCGGCGCCCGAGGGGCGAGAGTGCCGACAGCTGTTCCGCGAGTCCCTCGTCGCCGCGGTCTCCACGTCCAACCCGCTCGCCGCGAGTCCGGAGGTGAGCCTCGATCAGATCGCCCACAGCACGGTGGCCCTGTGCTCTGTCTCGCCGACGGCGAGTCTGCGGCTCTGGGACGACCGCCCCGTCGCACCTCGCCCGCTGATGGCGGGCAATACGGACGAGTGGCTGATGGACGTCGTCCTCGACAAAGCCGTCGGAGTCACTTCGGCGGCGACCTCATTCACTCATTCGCATCCCGAGGTGGTCTATCGCGAGATCGTCGATTCGCCCGAGGTCGACGTCACGATCGAATGGAATTCGCACGGCGCCCACTCGGCCTGCCCTCGATTCGCCGAGTTCGCACAGCAGTACTTCCGCAGTCTCGCCGGTCAGCCCTGAAGCCGCGCTCAACGCGATCGCTCAACTCGACGAAGACTGCGAAGAAGACGGCGCAGACAACCTCTTGACACACCCTTCCTCGGCGCGGGACGATCATCCTACACAGTTCCACATAGCGCATCCCGTTGCATAGTTCGCAACAATGCCGGTGAAGGCGAAGATGCCTTCAGAGAGGAGCCAGCTCATGGCTTCCGTCCCCGCCCAGGCCAGTGTCGTCGTTGTCGGCGCAGGCATCGTCGGCAACAGTCTCGTCCATCACCTCGCCGAGCTCGGCTGGACGGATATCGTCCAAGTCGACAAGGGTCCGCTGCCGAATCCGGGCGGCTCGACCGGCCACGCTTCGAACTTCATCTTCCCCGTCGACCACTCGCGGGAGATCACGGACCTCACCCTCGACAGCGTGCGCCAGTACAAGGAACTCGGCGTCTTTACCGAATCCGGCGGCTTCGAAGTCGCCCGCACCGAAGAGCGCATGGAGGAACTGCGACGACGCATGGCCTCGGCACGCGCATGGGGCATCGAATCCTCCCTCGTCACTCCCGCCGAGGTGGGCGAGAAGGTTCCGTTCCTCGACCCCGAGGTCATCCTCGGCGCGTTCTGGACCCCGACGGTCGGAGTCGTCGACTCCGTGCGGGCGGGCACGATGATGCGCGAGTCCGCCGAAGCCAAGGGAGCGCTCACGGTCTCGCCGAACACCGAGGTGACCGGCATCGATGTCGAAGACGGGCAGATCGTGGCCGTGCACACGACGAAGGGTGAGATCGCGACGAACCGGATACTCATCGCCTGCGGTGTATGGTCCCCACGCATCGCCGCCATGGCCGGTGCCGCGATCCCGCTGACTCCGGCGGTCCACCAGATGATCAGCGTCGGACCCGTCCCGCAGCTGGCCGAACGCCCCGGCGAGATCTCGTATCCGATCGTGCGGGACATGGACACCTTCTGCTACGAACGTCAGCACGGATCCGATATGGAGATCGGCTCCTATGCCCACCGGCCGATCCTCCACGACCCCGATGAGATCCCCTCGATCGAGGCGGCGAAGCTCTCGCCCACGGAGATGCCGTTCACGGACGAGGACTTCGATCCGCAGCTCGAACAGGCCGTCGAACTCATGCCCGAGGTGCTGTCGAATCCGGACGTCGAGATCCGCTACGCCATCAACGGTCTGCTCTCGCTGACCCCGGACGGGGCGCCCATCCTCGGTGAATCGCCCCAGGTCAAGGGCCTGTGGTCGGCAGCGGCCGTGTGGGTGAAGGAAGGGCCGGGAGTCGGTCGGGCGGTGGCCGAGTGGATGACGAACGGACTGCCGGAGATCGACGTCCAAGGCGCCGACATCGCTCGCTTCCACTCCCACCAGCGCACCCGCGCCCATGTGAAGGCGCGCACCTCCGAAGCCTTCAACAAGACCTATGGGATCGTCCATCCCGGCGAGCAGTGGAGCAGCGATCGCGACGTCCGCCGGTCGCCGATGTGGCAGCGTGAGGCCGATCTCGGAGCCGTGTTCTTCGAAGCCGGCGGGTGGGAGCGGCCGCAGTGGTTCGAGTCGAATGCCGGTCTGCTCGAGGAGTTCGGCGACGCGGTGATGGACCGCAGCAACGAATGGGATTCCCGCTGGTGGTCGCCGATCATCAACGCCGAACATCTGGCGATGCGGCAGCGAGCCGGACTCGTCGATCTCTCGAGCTTCGTCATCTTCGACGTATTCGGCCCCGCCGCCCTCGACGCGGTCCAAGCAATCGCGTTGGCGCAGATGGACGTCACCATCGGCCGGGTCATCTACACCCCGATCCTCGATGAGAACGGCGGGTTCCGTTCGGACCTGACGATCATGCGGCTGGCGCACGACCGCTTCCGCGTCGTCACAGGTGCCGCCCACGGAATGGTCGACGTGAAATGGTTCGCCGACCGACTGCCCGATACGGGTGCTCAGATCGCCGACCTCACGAGTTCGTGGACGACGATCGGGCTGTGGGGACCGCGAGCCCGCGACATCCTCGGCGAGCTCACCAGTGCCGATGTCTCCCACGAGGGGTTCAAGTTCGGGACGGCGCGGACGATCGAGATCGGTTCGCTCGAGGTTCTCGCCTCCCGCATCTCCTACGTCGGCGACCTCGGTTGGGAGCTCTACGTTCCGATGGAATCGGGGCTGAAACTCTGGGACGCGCTCATGGAAGCCGGCCACGAGCACGACCTGATCCCCGTCGGCCTCGGCGTCTACGGCACCACCGGTCGGATCGAGAAGGGCTACCGCGCGTTCGGGGCCGAGCTCGATTCCGAACGCAGCGTCATCGAGGTCGGGATGGCCCGACCGAAGGTGAAGTCCCAGGACTTCATCGGCAAGTCCGCACATCTGCGCCACCGTGAGGAAGAGCCGAAGACGGTGCTGTGCTCACTCACCGTCGACGACCACACGAATGCGAGCGGAGAGAAACGGTACATGCTCGGCGGGGAACCCATCGTCTCTGCCGACGGCCAGCCGCTGGTCGACGGGCACGGTCGCCCCGCCTATGTCACCTCGGCGGGATCTGCTCCGAGCCTGGGCAAGCATGTGCTCATGGCGTTCCTCCCACCCGCCGAGGCGGTGCTGGGCAACCGACTGCAGGTCGTATACATGGAGGAGTTCTACCCCGTCACGGTCGCGTCGATCGATTCGACGCCGCTGTTCGACCCCGACAACGAATGCATCAGGAGATGAGATGAACATCCTCGTCTGCATCAAACGCGTCCCCGATATCGCGGGTTCCGTCACGCTCGACGACACCGGCGCCGGGATCGACGAATCCGGACTCGGCCACACCATGTCCTCGCATGAGGAGTGCGCCGTCGAGCTCGCGATCCAGACCGCAGCCGCGACCGGTGGGACGGTCACGGTGCTCACTCTCGGCCCCGCCGAGGCGGTCGAGCAGCTGAGAGCGGCAGTGGCTGTGGGTGCGAACGACGGCATCCTCGTCGAGGCGGCCGACCCGTCCGTGTTCGCACCCGAGGACATTGCGCAGGTCATCGGCGATGTCATCCGTGATCGCGCCGAGGCGGGGCAGACCTTCGACCTCGTCCTCACCGGTGACGATGCCGCCGACACCGGCGATTTCCAGGTCGGGATCCGCCTGGCCTATGACCTCGAGTATCCAGTGCTCACGAACATTCAGACGATCAGTGCTTCCGGTGGCGATGCCATCGAGGCTCGCGGGATCGGACCGGCGGGAACGGAGATCTTCTCGCTCGACCTGCCCGCCGTCGTCGCCGTCCACGAGGGCGGGGTCGATCCGCGCTATCCCTCGATCACCGGGCGGATGAAGGCGAAGAAGGCCCCGATCGTCGAATACGACGCCCCCGAACCCGGAACGGGCAGCCCCCGTATCCGGCTCGAACTGCCTGAGGTGAAGGCGAGTTCGGTGACCATCCTCGGCGAGGGCCCCGAAGCGGCTCCCGCCCTGGTCGATGTGCTCGAAGAGATCGGAGTGATCCGGCCATGACTATCGTCTTCGTCGAAACCGACCCGGCAGGCGAGGTCACGCTCACCTCCGCCGAAGCCATCACCTTCGCCCGCACCCAATTACTACCTGACGGCGGCGCAGCAACCTCGCGCGAGGTATCTGGGCCGCCGTCAGGTAGTCCTGAAGCGGTGGTGATCGGGGAACTCAGCGACGCGGCAGTCGAGGAGCTGGGGCGGCTCGGGGTCAGTATCAGTCACCATCTCGAGCATCCGGATCTCGCGGAGTACTCAGCGGCGGCCTGGGCGCAGGCGATCGTCGACGTCACCCCGGAAGCCGGCACGCTGCTGGCCTCGGGAACCCCGCGCGGAATGGAGCTCATGGCCCATGCCGCGGTCCGCACGGGCGCACGCATGGCGGCCAACGTCGTCGCCGCTGACGAGGAGGGTCTGCTGCGGCAGGTCCACGGCGGCACCGCCTTCGAACGCCTCAGCCTCGACGGGGATCTGCAGGTGCTCACGATCGCCGGCCACGCCTGCACTCCCGAAGAGACGACCCCGACCACCCCCGAGATCTATGACTACGACCTCACCGTCGCCGAGGCAGACCTGACCACCCGTGTCCAACGCACCGAGGCCGAGGCCGCCGATGATGCGTCCGGACTGACCTCGGCCAGGGCCGTGGTCGGTGCCGGGCGCGGAGTCGGTTCGGAGAACGGTTTCTCCGAGGTCCTCGAACTCGTCGATCACCTCGGCGGGGCTTTGGGAGTCTCCCGAGTTGTCACGGGACTGGGTTGGCGGCCGCACGCCGAGCAGGTCGGCCAGACCGGCAGCCGCATCTCCCCCGACGTCTACATCGCCTGCGGGATCTCCGGAGCAATCCAGCACATGGCCGGAATCGAGGGCGCGAAGACGCTCGTGGCCATCAACACCGACGAGGAATCCACGATGGTCCAACGTGCCGATTACGCGATCATCGGCGACCTCCACGAGGTGGTCGGAGCCGTCAACGAGGAGATCGCGCGACGTCGCGGTTGACTCCCCGAGGCTGAGTCTCGACCCCTCTCTGCCCAAGATTTCCGTTGCCGGACGCCACCTGGTTAACTGTAGAACGATCGTTCAGTGACCAATCAGCTTCCGGAGGCAATCGTGGCGACATTCGAATACACACCCGAGGTGCGCTGGTCGGACCAGGACATGCTCGGACACGTCAACAATGCCCGGCTCATCACCCTCGTCGAAGAGTGCCGCATCCGGTGGATGACCGAGATCAAAGCAGCGCACATCACCGGCGGCGGTCTGCTCGTCGCCCGTCAGGCCATCGACTACCTCGTGCCCGTCATGTACGGCCCGACGCTGACGATGACTGTGACGATGTCGAAGATCGGCAACTCGTCGTTCACGGTCAACACCCGCGGTGACCAGGACGGACGGAAGGTCTTCGACCACGAATGCGTGCTTGTCCACATCGACCGCGAGACCGCGAAGCCGGCCCCGCTGACACCACATCTGCGCTCCGCGTTCGAGCCCTACCTGCAGGACTGAAGTTCAGCGCCCGCCCGCTCCCTGGGCACTAAACGCTCCACTCCCCGGGCGGCAAGGATGGCCGATTCGTTCAAGCCGGCGCGGCGCGGATCCGCATAGCCTGAAGGCATGAAACTCGACGCGATCTCCATCATCACCTCGGACATGCCCGCTGCGATCACCTTCTACTCCGCGCTCGGCCTCGAGCTCGCCGACGGCGGCCCGGATGCCGCGCACACCGAGTTCACCTCGGGGTCCCTGCGCATCCTCCTCGACACCGAGGCGGTCATACTCGGCATCGATCCCGAATGGACCTGGCCGACGGGCGGACACAAGATGTCCTTGGCCTTCGACTGCGCCATCGCCGAGGCGGTCGATGAGACATTCGCCCAGCTCACCGGGCCCGGCACCGAGGGAGGCGACCCGGTGGCCGGAATCGTCCACGAACCGTGGGACGCGTTCTGGGGTCAGCGCTACGCCGTGGTCTCCGACCCCGACGGCAACAAGGTCGACCTCTTCGCCGCCCTCAACTCCTAATTACTACCTGACGGCGGCCCAGCAACCTTGCGCGAGGTATCAGGGCCGATCCTTCTATGTCTGTCAAGCCGGCGCGGGACTAGTTTCTAGCCCGTTGAGAATCCTGAAGACCCGACGCGCTAGATACCATTTGAGCTTGCGTTTGAGCTCCCTCTTCGACTTCTTCGTCGGGTCCTCACCAAAGCGCTGGGCAACATAATCCCTGGTCCTCTCATCGTGGATCATCCGGTTCGTGATCACCGTGTGCAAAGCCCGGTTCAACTGTCGATCCCCACCCCGATTCAACCGATGCCGGTGCGTGTTACCCGACGACGCAGGGATCGGGTTGACCCCCGCCAAAGCTGCGAACGCAGCCTCGTTCCGTACCCGACCGGGATGGGACCACGCGGTGAAGCACACAGCAGCACTGAACGGACCGATCCCGGGCTCGGCCAGCAAGACCGCGGCCGGGCTGGCTTCAACGAGCTCGGCGAGCCTGTCATGGTTGTCCTGCAGATCGTCATTCAAAGCCAGGACCCGTTTGGCCAGACGGATCGCTTCATCACGGGCGGTGGACACATCAATGTCCTCATTGCGGGCCCGCCATTTCGCGATCTCTGTGACCTGGTCATCAGTCAATGACTGACGGGCATCGATGCCCAGATCGATGGTGCGCACCAGAGCTGTCAGGGAGTTGATCATCCGAGTCCGTTCCGTGGTCATCGCGTCCCGGGCTGCCAGCAGGACACGCAGTGCCTGCCGGACACCCGCGCCTTGTCGCGGCCACCGCAGCTGGTCAGTGCGCAACGCCAACACGGATGCCGCGATCCGGTAGGAGTCGAGCTCGTCGCTCTTGCCCACACCGAACCTGGCCTTGGCATCCATCCGCCCGGCTTCGACGACCGAGTATCCGGCCGCGGCGATGTGCCCGGTCAGCACCGCCCCGTAGGATGCGGTTCCTTCCACAACCCAGAGGGTGTCGAGGTCACCGCTGGTGCGCCTACCAGCCCAGTTCAGAGCCCGTTTGATCCCGGCCCGCGACGTCGGGAAACTGCGGGTAGCGACGAGGAGACCGGTGTTGGTGATGATCGTGTAGACGTGGTTTCTGGCGTGGGTATCGACGCCGATGAAGAAGTTGTATAAGTGCGCGACAATGGACATGGCGGTTCGAAGCTTCCTGTTTGACCGATAGGTTGACCGGCCGCTTGCGGCCGGTACCGGTCCGGGTAGGAGTCACTTCGGAACAACACTGTGATGAGTCACGCCCCCGGTTTTCCGGGGGTGGACAGCCTTCTGATCAAGTTACCGAGGTGGGCCGGGCTGGTGCCGGCCGCACCACCCATGTGATCGGACAAATCGGCCCGAAGACACCACCAAAGAGGGGTGGGTCACCGCCGGGTTGAGTCACGATCACGGGATGGGTACGGCCAACACCTACTCTGCCAGCCGGTCCCAGACCAGCCACTACCAAGACTCACAGCCGTCGGGTAGTCCGGGGAGGGACGGAATTTCGGGACGAACGCGGGCCCACCATCGGGGTGGGCCGCCTCGGCGAGGGAATGCGCCTTGTCGGGAACCGAGATCCACAGGCTTACCCGCAGACGCGGGATGCGGGTTTCTCGATACATGAACTCGGCCTCTTGACGCTCTCGGCGGTAAACTCAACTGTGTTCATCTGGTGCGGACGGCGCGATCTGCCCCCAGAATAACGCGTGGACGGCCCCGTACGAGGCCGATCGCCTGAGCTCATGGGAAGGAACGATGGCTGCAGCATCCGCAGCGCCGGTGTCGGCGCGCAGGCAGGCTCGCCATGTCACTGTCTTCCTCGATGTCGACGGTGTCCTCAACTCCTACCCGGTCCCCAAACTGCGCAGCATGGCCGAGGGACGGAAGAAGCTGCACGCGTGGCACTACGAACTCCACTACCGGCCCGCCGTCGTCGAATTCTTCGACCGCATCGTCGAGACCCATGAGGTCGACGTCGTGTGGCTGTCGACCTGGTCGCAGCGATGCAAGTCCGAACTCGAACCGAAGTTCGGTCTGCGCAACTCCTTCGACGTCATCGAAATGCCCGATGAGACCCACAATCGCTACGCTCACGACCCGCGGCAGTGGTGGAAGGCCCGTGCCATGGAGGACTGGCTGGCCACGCACGAACACGGGCGCGCGATCTGGATCGACGACGATCTGGCCTGGCCGGCCACCCGCGAGTACTTCCTTGAGAACTATTCGCCGAACCGCCTCAAACTCATCGCCCCGGACTTCGCCCACGGCCTGACGAAGGCCCATCTCAAGGAGATCCGGGAGTTCGCCTACCCGAAGGCCAGCGCTGCGAAGACTGGCGATTCGAAGCCCGTTGCCTCGAAGTCCGGCAACCCGAAAACGGGCGATGCGACGACCGGCAATTCAGCGACTTCCGAGAAGAAGACGACAACCGACACGAAGGGGACTTCATGACGCGCATCGGCCTGCTCGATTCCGGACTCGGACTCCTCGGCACCGCCGACGCGCTGTTCAACCTCGCCCCCGACGCGGACCTCGTCCTCGCAATGGACCCGGACTTCACCCCGTACGGCAGCCTGAGCACCGACACCCTCGAACAGCGGGCCCTGCACTCAGCCGGGGTGCTCGCCGAATGGGAACCCGACGCCATCGTCATCGCCTGCAACACCGCCTCGGTGCAGGCGCTCGAAGCCGTCCGTGCCCGCTACGAACCCGATATCCCCGTCATCGGCACCGTCCCGGCGGTGAAGATGGCCGCCGGCACCGGCCAGGATTTCGCTATCTGGGCGACGCCCGCGACCACGGGCAGCGAGTATCAGCAGAACCTCATCGACTCCTTCGCCGCAGACCTGCACGTGGCCAAGGTCGCCTGCCCCGGACTGGCCGAAGCCATCAACGCCGCTGACTTGGACAAGATCGACACCGCCATCGAGGATGCCTTCACCCAGATGGGGCCCGGAATGGAGACCGTTGTGCTCGGCTGCACCCACTATGGGCTCGTCGCCGACCGCATCATGGCTGCCCGGGCCGGAGCCCTCACTGTATTCGACTCCCCCATGCCCGTGGCCAAACAGACGCTGCGTCGCATCGGCCTCGAACCCGCCGGAGTCGGTGAGGATCAGACCGGCACCGGACGCGTGCTCGCGACCTTCGCCTCCGGCCGACGCGTCAGCCTCCCCCGGGCCCTGGCCGCCTACCCAGCTGGCAAACGAATGCTGGCCCGAGAAGCCAGAGAGTCCCGAGAGGCCTGAGCCCACCCCCTCAGCGTTCCCTCTGAGCCGGGTCTTTCCCCGCCGTTCAGGCGTAGAATGGGCTAGACAGTCAGTCGTCAAAGGAGGCGATTCGACATGTTGGCGCTCAGTATCCTCGCCGCACTTGTCGCACTCGGAGCAATCACGCTGGGAAACAGCCTGAAGATCGTCAAGCAGTATGAGCGTGGGGTGGTCTTCCGCCTCGGCAGGGTGAATTCCGAGCCCCGTCCACCCGGAATGACCGCGATCGTCCCCTTCGTCGACAAGCTCGAGAAGGTCAACCTCCAGATCGTGACCATGCCCATCCCTGCACAGGAGGGCATCACCCGGGACAACGTCACCGTCCGCGTCGACGCTGTCATCTATTTCAAGGTCGTCGACCCGCGCAAGGCCGTCATCGACGTCGAGGACTACCAGCTCGCCGTCGGCCAGGTCGCCCAGACCTCGCTGCGGTCGATCATCGGTCAGAGCGAACTCGATGATCTGCTCACCAACCGCGAACGCCTTAACCAGGGCCTGGCGATCATGATCGATAGTCCCGCCGTCGACTGGGGCATCCACATCGACCGCGTCGAGATCAAGGACGTGGCACTGCCGGAGACGATGAAGCGCTCGATGTCGCGCCAGGCCGAAGCCGAACGCGAACGTCGATCCCGCGTCATCATCGCCGATGGTGAGCTGCAGGCTTCGAACAAGCTTGCCCAGGCGTCAGAGGCCATGGCCCACACCCCGTCCGCCCTGCAGCTGCGCCTGCTGCAGACCATCGTCGAGGTAGCCGCGGAACGGAACTCGACCCTGGTCCTGCCCTTCCCCGTCGAGCTGCTGCGCTTCCTCGAAGGCAACACCCCGACCGCTGTTCCCACCACCGAGGCGGGGCCGAAGTCGACCACGGACGCAGAGTCCAAACCCACCACGGACACTCCCGCCGAGGCGGCCGACCGGTCCGAATCGGACACGACGCCGAAGGTACCGGCCGACCTCGACGCCATCGTCCAAGCGATGTCCGAATCGCTCAAGCTCACCGGGCTGATGCCAGAGCAGGAGCGCGTCACCTCGGACATGCCGGAACAGGAGCGGACCACATCGGATTCGGACGCACGGTCCGACGCAACCGAACAGGAGGAGCACTTCGGTCACGCCTGAACCGCCCCTCTCCAACCATCGCCCGACCTAGCCTTACCCGGCCACGGACCCTTCCCGCAGTCTTCAGCGTCCGTCCAAACCGGAGGACTAGGCTGGGCGCATGGACCTCAATCGCACTGGAAGAACAGTCATCGTCAACGGCGTCATCGCCCTCGTGATGGGTGCGCTGATGATGGTCTGGCCAGGCACCTCCGCCGAGGTGGTGGTGCGGATCTTCGCCTGCTGGCTCGCCGTCATCGCCATCTCCTCCCTCGTGTTCGCACCGAAGGGAGGCCGCACCGGCAGCATGGTCACGCGTGCGGTTCTGCTCATCCTCCTCGGTGTGCTCATCTTCTTCACCCCTATGCTCTTCGCGTCCATGGTCACGGTGCTGACCGGGTTCGCGATCATCTTCTTCAGCTTCCTCGCCCTCACCGTGTCCTTCTTCATCCGTCGGATGGGTGTGAGGTCGTGGTGGGTGCTCACCGTCATCGGAGTGCTCGGCATCATCCTTGGCGGCTTCTTCCTATTCGCTCCGGGCGCCGGGGTGACCGCGCTGATCTTCACCCTCGCCGGGTTCATCATCATCGTCGGCATCGCTCTCATCGCTCTCGGCCGTCGCCTGCGCAGGGTCGACCGGCAGATGAAGTCGGACCCGCATCGCAATGGTCCCGACGATGGCGGCGGCGATGTCATCCGCGGGGAGATCATCGACTGATTCCGGCCGCCTCAGCGAGCTTTTCGCACTTCGATCGAGCCCGGATCCGCAGATAAGCGGATCCGGGCTCTTTCATGCGCTCATTTCGGGCCGAAGTGGTCATTGTCACAACACGAATTTCCGTCCTCGGCGCCCCCGTATTCACCCTCCACCGAAACCCGGCCGACATAGCACCTGACCTGGAACATTGCGTGAACGGAAGGCAAAAAGTACCGACTGTGCATGAGCATTTCGTGAGCCTCGGAATCGGAGTTAACCGTCCATTCACCTTCCCCGTAACCTGGCGGTCATTCGGCCTGCGAATCATAGAGGCAGACAGACACTGCCACATCGACTGAAACTCGCTAGGAGAACGAATGACCCAGGTTCTGGCACCGGAGCGCCACACTCCACCGCCTGCCGTCGGCCGCAGCAACGACCGCCTCTGGCATCTGGCCTTCGGTGGCCTGCTGGCGATCACCCTCATCGCCTTCACCCTGTGGTCCTTCGACTTCGTGGGCCGCGACGCACCCCGCATGGTGCTCATCACCACGGTCATCTTCGGCGCCTTCATGGCCTTCAACATCGGCGGCAATGACGTCGCCAACGCCTTCGGCACCTCCGTCGGCGCCGGCACCCTGACGATGAAGCAGGCACTGCTCATCGCCGCAGTCTTCGAGGTCAGCGGCGCCCTGCTCGCCGGCGGTGACGTCACCGACACGATCAAGAGCGGAATCGTCGACCTCAGCGGGGTGGCGATCAACCCGATGGACTTCGCGTTCATCATGATGGCGGCCCTCCTCGGCGCCGCAGTGTGGCTGCTCGTAGCAACTCGGATGGGCTGGCCGGTGTCGACGACGCACGCCATCATCGGCGGCATCATCGGTGCCTCGCTGACGATCGGCTTCGTCACCGGCACCGGCGGATTCGCCATGGTGCAGTGGTCCGAGGTCGGTCAGATCGCGATCTCCTGGGTCCTATCTCCCGCTCTCGGCGGACTCGCCGCGTTCATCATCTACGGACTGATCAAGAAGTACGTGCTCGGCAAGTCGCTGTCGCACACGCTGAAGCCGCACATGCTCGCCCCGGTCTCCGCGGCCGAGGGATCCGTCGACGCACAGATCGACGCCGCCACCGAGGATGACCCCACCGACGGCGGATCGATCGGCACCCATTCGGCCCTGCAGCGGTGGGTTCCCCTCATCGCCGCCGCAGGTGCGGTCATCATCACCGCGATGCTGCTGTTCAAGGGCCTGAAGAACCTCGACATGAGCGTGTCCACCGTCGGCGGCCTGCTCATCATGGCGATGATCGGCGCGGCCGTGTGGCTGGCTGTGTTCGTCTTCGCGAAGACCCTGCGCAAGCAGACGGTTCCCCGTGCGACGTACATCCTGTTCTCCTGGATGCAGGTGTTCACCGCCTCCGCATTCGCCTTCAGCCACGGTTCGAACGACATCGCCAACGCTGTCGGCCCCTTCGCCGCCGTCCTCGATGTGCTCCGCACCGGCAACATGCACGGCGAGGCGACCGTGCCGTTTGCGGCCATGCTCACCTGCGGTATCGCCCTCATCGTCGGTCTCTGGTTCATCGGCCGCAAGGTCATCGCGACCGTCGGCACGAACCTCACCGAGATCCACCCAGCCTCCGGATTCGCCGCCGAGCTCGCTGCCGCAGGAATCGTCATGGCCGCCTCGGTGAGTGGTCTGCCGGTGTCGTCGACGCACATCCTCATCGGTGCGATCATCGGTGTCGGCCTGGTCAACCGCTCGGCGAACTGGAAGCTCATGAAGCCGATCGCGCTGGCGTGGATCATCACCCTCCCGGCCGCCGCGGTCATCGGTTCGATCGGCGTCATCGCCCTGCGCACCCTGATGGGCTGACCCGCTGACGCGAACGCTCCGCTAGCGTTCGCCGGACCACGTTCGAGACATCTCGTCAAACGGATCCGACCTTCCGCCCCGTCGACTTCCCCACGAAGTCGGCGGGGCGTTTTTCATCCGAACCCTGGTGCCGGCAAAGACCCCTGTGCTATCTTGTTCGGCATGGGAACATTGAACAGCAGCGCAGTGACTGCGCCTTGCTTCTTTATTCGTCACCGCAGCGCCTGACAGCGCGCCTGACGAATTCTTCTGCGATCGGATGACCGACGACGGTCATCCTGATCACCTCTGCAAGCGCGTTGTCCTCCCGGAGAGCCCTCGGCATCCGGGCGATGCGGCAATCGGCTGATCCCTTTCCGATTCCCTGACCACTTCGATCACAACGGTCGAGACGGTCATCGCGAATCGATCTGACTCACCATCATTGCGCTGCCTCGGGTGCCTCCAACTTCTTTTTGGAGCACATCCCATTGCGACCCCGAAACTCACGAAGCCGTTCGACACATCCGCGTTCGACATCACGGTCGATGCACGGCGGGCGGCATGAACTCGGCCAGAACTTTCTGCGCTCATCCACCATCATCGACACGATTGCGAGCCTGGCTCGTTCCACCTCCGGACCGATCATGGAGATCGGTCCCGGCGACGGAGCAGTCACCGCCGAGCTCTACCGGCTCGGGCGAGAGCTCACACTCGTCGAACTCGACGAAACGAGGTTGGATCACCTTGAAGACACGTACCCGCGGGCAGAGGTCCGGCACGCCGACATCCTGACCACCCGGCTCGACCGGCCGGTCATCGTCGGCAATCTGCCGTTCCACCTCACCACTCCCATCCTCCGCAAACTGCTGCGTTCCGGACGCTGGCAGCGGGCGATTCTGCTCACCCAATGGGAGGTGGCCCGCAAACGCGCAGGAATCGGCGGGTCGACCATGATGACCGCGCAATGGGCGCCGTGGTTCGACTTCCGTCTCGTCACCCGCGTCCCTGCCGATGCGTTCACCCCGAAACCCAGCGTCGATGGCGGCATCCTCACCATCGATCGCTGCACCACCGGATCGATCCCGGTTCGTTCTCGATCCGATTATCAACAGTTCGTCCGTTCGGTCTTCACCGGTCGCGGGCGAGGAATGAAAGGAATCCTCTCGAAGATGAGCATCACCGATCACCGCACTCTGCAATCGACCATGGACCGCAACGACATCAGAGGAGACACCTTGCCCAAAGACCTCACCCCAGACCAGTGGACCGGACTGTTCACCGAACTGACCACCGAAACCGAGCAGAAGAACTCCGGCAACCACAAGACCGCGAAGACCACGACACAACCGAAGAATGCGAAGAAGGGACAGACCATGCGAAACAGCAAAGCACCCCAACAGAATCCCGTCACCGAGGCGGCCCCGGAGAAGCCATTGATCACCGGGGAGATGCCCATCGTCGGCGCCCAAAAGGCGACCGAGAAGCTCCAGGCTTCCATCCCGGGTGCCGGTCCCAAGGCGAAGAGCCATGACAAGGGCCATCTGCAGGCCGAACGCGGTTTCATGAATCAGCATCAGAAACCGCAGCAGCCCCAGCCGAGGTGGAACCTGCCGCGCAGGTGAAATTGAACCTGCCGCGGAGGTAAGTCGTCCAGTGCTCCGGTCCGACGTTTCCCCGTCGGACCGGGGCACTGTCCGGCCCGTGCGATGCCGGGCTACCGGCGGCTCCGTCATCTTCTCCGGAAGTTCATCTTCACCGTCTGCCGGCGCTCGTAGACTGAAAACAGCACGTCCACGTACCGCGCATTCGGTCGAGAGGGCAGCCGGAATGGACAAAGAACACGGCACTCACATCGGACGCTTCATCAACGGATGGTGTCCCGGCTGCGAGGAGAGCAGCAGCCTGACACCGGGTCGACTAGACACCGACGAAACCATCGAGTTCCGCACCTGCGTCGACTGCGGAGAAACCGTCGAGGACCACGACCCCCGCTTCTGGTCATCCGCAGCCGACGCCGATAAAGAAGGACTCGTCTAGATTCTTCCGCGACTGACCCGCAGAAATCGGCAGCACACGGGTCATGTCAGACCCTCCGTCTACACTGAAATCACGTTCGCGAGCTGTGGCCATCGGTACCTGGCCGGCCACACGGCAACCCGTCATCGACCGGGTGCCCCAGGGGAAGAACGGGCCCGTGCCGACCGCTCGGGCAAGCTTCGATCAGGGCCGATGCGCCCGAGAAGGACGGTTCGCCATGTCCGCAGACTTCTACGACTTTGACGAAAAGCGCCGCAGGGCCGCTGAACAGTGGCCAGGCTTCGACCCCGCAGAGGCACTGCACTGGTCGAAGGTCCTCCTCCGCCATTCCCCCGACCCGCAGCGAGCCGGAATCAAAGCTCAGATGAGCGAGGCGATCAACCGCGGCATTCCTGTCGCCGGACCCGATTGGGTGCGCACCGCCGACTCCGCACGCGCAGACGGCTTCAACCCGGTGCTCTTTCAAGCACTCCACGAAAGCCTTCACACCATTTCGAAAGAGTCGTTCCGATCCCACCCGGGACACCGCCAGGTGACATTCAAGACCTACCTGCCCGGCACCCCGTATGAATCCGAACTCTGGAGCGATTGGCCGAAGATCTTCCTCACCGATGGATTCGATGCGCGAACGGCCACGACACTGACTCTGCTGCGCGCGGAACCGAAGTTTCCGCGCCCGCACACCAACGGTTGAGGTGAGACCACCCGACCGCGCCCAACCCAACCGGCACGGCCTGTCGGATCAGCCGAACTGCCGACCCGCCTCGTAGACGTTGAGGCTGCCGTCCGGGGTCCCACTGAGGAGCAGGTAGAAGTAATACTGATCGCCGCTTCCCGTCTCCGGCGTCGTCACGCCGCAGACCGTGTCACCTGCCCGGATCTCGTCCCGAGCCGACAGATACGACATCGACTTGCCGTTCGTGAAATAGTATTCGCCACCACTGAAGTCACCATCTTCATAGGGCTGAATGAGCTCACAGTGGTCGACCTTCACGCCTTTGGGGAAATGCTCGGATCGGACCGTCGGCGGGTTCGACGTCTGACCGTCACCGAGGATGTCATCGAGCGATGACATCATTTCGGGGGTCGCCGAACGTTTCGCTTCTGTGTCGTTTCCGGCGGCGACCGCCTCGGCGAACTTCTGCACCTGCTCTACATCCGGCGTACGAACGTCGCCGGAGGGCACGTGGTAGACGGTGTCCTGATGAGCGAAGGACTTCCCATCCCAGCGGTAGAGGACATCGGCACTCGCGGACTTCTTGCATGCAGTACATCCATCGTCCCCGTAGACACCGATGCCGCCGACGCTGATCCCCAGATACTGCCCCATCGGGCTGACCGCATTGAAGTACGGTTTGGGCACATACCCGGAGATATCGGCCGAGTCGCCACGATCGTCGGCATGGTCCCAGAGCTCAATGGAGTCGAGCAGATTGAGATCCTGATCGTAGATCCCGATCGACGGGTAGGTGTAGGAGCCGCCACCGTTGCAGCTGAATTCGACGGCGGTCACGGCCTTGTCGCCCATACGAGACGTCGTGAAACCTACCATCGAGATACCGGAATAGCGGCCGTCGTCGGAGCTGGCCTCACCGTCGGTGAATTCCACCTCGTGCTCGGGCTTCGGATCCAGTGGGCCGTCAGCATAGTAGTCGTCATAGGCGAGACCGAATTCCACGCAGGCCGGCGGCGCCGACAGCTTCTCGTTCAGGAATGCGTCTCGGCCGGGAAACTTAGCAATTGCGCCCCCATCGGAGCCGCCGTTATAGCCAGGGTCGGCCTTGACAGTGTCGACGTCGCTCGAATCGGTGAAGTCGAAGACCTCGAGAACACCGTCGGACATGACCATCAGATGCGAACCGGAGACAGTGAAACTGTCGAGTTCGACGTCGACGCGCCACAGCTCCTGACCGGAGTCAACGGCGAGACCGTGCACACCGACATCGTCGGCGATGACGAGCACATCGTCCTCAATCGTCCAGTTCGGTCGCAGCCGAGGCTCGCCGAGGCCGGATGCTGTCGCCGCCTTCTCACCCAGTTCGGACTTCCACAGCACCGAGTCGGAATCGAATGCGACGACCACCTGACCGTCCGAGACCACCCACGGTCCGTCCTCGCCCGCACCGACCTTCCGCACTGTCGCATCGGTATCGACGGTGACGTCGGAATACTTGCTGCCGGACGGTGAGCTGAGACTTCCGTCGTCATTGACGGTGATCGGCACGGCCTCCGAAGCCGGGTCCTCCACCTCGGCGTCTGTGTCGCCATTCTCCGTGTTATCAGACGATCCGCCTGACTTCGAACCCTTCGCGTCGTCACCCGGGCTGAGGGTGACTTCTCCGTCCTTCAACCGAATTGTGCGATCCCCGCAGGTCAAAGAGTCTGCCGTCCACTGGCAGTCCACTGGAGTGCCCTCAAGCTTCGGACCGGACTTCTTCGAATCATCATCGGCAGAATCATCCGCTCCACCGTCATCGATGACGTCTTCGGGTTCCGGTTCCTTCACACCGGTGTGCGGGACCGGGGCCATCCACATCGGCTGCAGAGTCTCCTCGTGGAGGGCCATGATCACCGACTGTCGAGGACCGACGACGTTGACGAGCTGCTGGTCAGCATCGGCGTCATCGCCTGGCTGCAACCGAGTCAGCTGCGCATTGCGGCCGACGTCGGCGAGGTCGACGGCGACCTTCTGATTGGGCGCTTTGTCGAAGTCAGAGCCAGAAAAGAATCGTGCGCCGAAGAATCCGCCGGCCACAGCGAGGACGAGGACAAGTCCCGCGCCGATTCCCAACATCCATTTCCGATTGCTGCGACTCCCCGTCTGCGGCGAAGGCGAAGCACCCGCCTGTGCAGCAGATCCATAGTTGTAGGTGGGGTATTGTGCTGGGTTCTGATACTGGCCCGAAGTCCAGCCTCGTCGAGCGAGCGCTTCCTGGACTGCCGGATCCTGATGAGTGGCAAGCCAGTCGAGCAGATCCGGATAGGCATTCGGATGGGCAGCGATGTCAGCGAGCAGGTCGGGTCGGGTCGCCGCGATCCTCTGCAGATCAGAGCCGGAAGCATCAGCTGAGCGAACGATGTCGAGGTCGGGGTCATTCCCGGGACCGAAGCTCTTTCCCATACAACAGATGTTATCAACGGAATCAGTCGGGAATCCCGCTTCGGATCAACCGGCTGTGCGCAGATACACGGCCACGGCGAGCGCGGCAGCGATCGTCTCCCGCTTCCCTCCGATGTCCACGGTCACCGCGTCATCGGTGCGGTCAACGACGTCGAGTGCGACGTCGGGAAGCACCCCCGCCTCGGCGAGCTTGCCCAAGATCTGCGGATCGGCGTCGGAGACCCTCAGCACCGCATAGGACCCGGCGGCCGCCTCGGCGAGGAGGGTCGGAGTATGGGAATCGACGGCACCGTCGGCACCCGGGATGGGATCGCCGTGCGGGTCGGACGTCGGGTGGCCGAGGAACGCGTCGATGCGGTCGATGAGCCGATCGGAGGCGGCATGCTCGAGGATCTCGGCCTCGTCGTGGACCTCGTCCCAGCCGTAGCCGAGCGACTTCACGAGAAACGTCTCGATGAGCCGGTGCCGGCGCACCATCGACAGGGCGATCGCCTTGCCCTCCTCGGTGAGCACCGGCGGGCGGTAGGGCACGCGAGTGATGAGGCCGAGCTCGTCGAGCCGTTTGAGCACCTCGGTGACATTGGCCTTCGTCGTTCCGAATCGGTTCGCAAGCTCGGTGGCCGTCATCGGGTCCCCGCCCCATTCCTGGGCCGACCAGATGGCCTTGAGGTAGTCCTGACTGACCTCGGAGACTTCACCTGCACGCATGCGCCCAGTATTCCATGGACGCGTCGCACCGGCTCCGGCACTTCACCCGAAGTGAGCGATCGGGCACAGATGTTCCCAAACGATTACGACCGACCCACCCCATCGCCGAGGCGGCTCTGCCAGAATCACATTCATGACCTCCCATTCCCTCCCCTCGAACCCGGTTCCCCCGGCCGATGACACCGACCGACCGCAGTCGGTACGGCCCGCAGACGTCCCCTCCCCTGCAGACGGCTGGTCGCCGTTCCGCGCGTTCCGCCTCTGGGCGCAGAACCGCAAGGCGGACACTCTCCCACCAGCGGGTCGAGAGCCAGCCAAACCGGACGCCCCGCGAGCACGATCAGTGCGAATCAAGTCGACCGGCCTGTTTCGTCCCGGCGAGATCGAGTACGCGCGGCTGCAGAGTCTGCCGCCGTTCGACACCGATCTGCTCATCCTCACCGACCTGCGGATCATGCGGGTGCGCACCGATGCCCAGGGCTCCATCGCCCAACTCTCGGAGGCAGCTCCTCGGCAGGTCGGTGCCGTCAGAGCAGAGGATTTCCGCGGACGTGCGACCGTGACCGTGGAACTGCACGTCGGATCGTCGATGCGCTTGGAAGAGACCACACCCGCCGAAGCACAGCGTTTCGTCGACACCCTCACCGAGGTGGCAGCCCGCTCCCGCGCATGATCGCGAGCGGGCATAACCGCACCACCCGCGTGCATGTCCGCACCTGCTCACGCGCATGATCCGGACGCCCTTGCCGCTTAGTCGATTACCTGAAAGTAGGGGGTGATGAATTTGTGAGAATCCTCCACCCATACAATAGATCGGGCCCAATTTCGGGCCCTGTCCCATTTTGTCTACTGGAGGTCGATGCGTGCAGGATCCGAATGAAGAGAAGTTGAAGCGCCCAGTCGTCGAAAGGGAACGATTCGGCGGCACCGACCGGGCAACCAGAATCAGCAGGGATATCGACCCTGAGAAGCGCGCTCCGATCGACAGCACGGAGATGAGCAAAGGCCCGGAGGAGCTTTCCGACGAACGCGGCTCCCGGGTCAACTGGCGAGTCTTCATCGTCGCCTCCCTCATCATTCTCGCGTTCTCCGTGTGGGCGATGATGATGCCCGACACGGCTCAGTCGACCATGAAGTCTGCCGTGGACTGGATCGCAGAGAATCTCGGCTGGTTCTACGTCGTCACCGTCACCGTGGTCATCGGCTTCGTGCTCTGGGTTGCGTTCTCCAAGGAGGGTTCGGTCCGCTTGGGGCCCGACCATTCCCGCCCGCAGTACAACCTCTTCACCTGGGTCGCCATGCTCTTCGCTGCAGGCGTGGGCATCGATATGCTCTTCTACTCGGTGACCGGACCGATCACCCAGTACCTCCACCCCGTCAATGCCTCCCCCGAATCGGCGGCGGCCGCTCAGGACGCGGTCGTGTGGACGATGTTCCACTACGGCATCGCCGGCTGGTCGATGTACTCGCTGCTGGGCATGGCCATGGGCTACTTCGCCTATCGCTGGGGTATGCCCCTGTCGATCCGCGCGGTCCTTTACCCGCTGCTGGGCAAGCGCGTGCGCGGTGCCACCGGTGATGTCATCGACATCTTCGCCCTCGTCGGCACCGTCTTCGGCGTGGCCACCTCGATGGGCATCGGCGTCGTCCTGCTCAACGTCGGGTTCGCCACTCTCTTCGGTCTCGAAACCGGACTGGCTCTGCAGATCGCGCTCGTCATCGTGGCAGTCGTCATGACCGTCGCCGCCTGCACGTCGGGCGTGGACAAGGGCATCCGTCTCGTCTCCGAGCTCAACCTCTGGTCGTGCGCGGCGATGATGCTCTACATCCTCGTCACCGGCAAGACCGCGTTCCTGCTCAACGCCATGGTCGAGAACATCGGCCGCTTCATCTTCACCCTGCCCGAACGCACCCTGCAGACCTTCGCCTATGTCGACGGCGGCTCCGAATGGATGGGCGGCTGGACCCTCTTCTTCTGGGCCTTCTGGCTCGCTTGGGGTCCCTTCGTCGGACTGTTCCTCGCCCGCATCTCCCGCGGCCGCACCCTGCGTGAGTTCGTCATCGCAGCGATCACCGCTCCCGTGCTCTGTGACTTCATCATCGTCACGATCTTCGGCAACTCGGCTCTGTCCGAGGTGTTCAACGGCAACGATGAGTTCGCGAAGACGGCCATCGCCTCTCCGGAACAGGGCTGGTACGACCTGCTCGAGATGTTCCCGGGAGCGACTTTCCTCGTCGGACTGGCCACGCTGTCCGGTCTGCTCTTCTACCTCACGAGCGCGAACTCCGGCGCCATGGTGATGTCGAACTTCTCCTCCTCCATTCCGAATCCGGAAGAGGACGGCGCCAAGTGGCTGCGCATCTTCTGGGCGCTGGTGACCGCAGTGCTCACGATCGCCATGCTCGTCGCCGGCGGCGTGACGACGATGGAGTACGCGACCCTGATCTTCGCCCTGCCGGTGACGATCATCGCCTACCTCGTCATGGCCTCGTTCTCGAAGGTGCTGCGCATGGAGCGCGCCGAGCGTGAGGGGCGGATCCGTCGTCGCCGCACCACTGCCGCTCATGGTGGACGCGCCCCGGAGAAGACCTGGCGTCAGCGTCTGGCGACCCTGCGGTCCTACCCGACGAAGAAATCCGTCGAACGCTTCGTCGCCGAGGTGGTCGGGCCGTCCCTGGACGCCGTGGCCAAGGAGTTCCGCGAACTCGGCTACACCGTCGAGCACCTCCAGACCATGGACGAGGACACCGGCATCACGACGAACACGCTCAATGTCGACATGGGCGAGCAACGCGACTTCCACTACGAGGCCGCGGCCGTCGAAGCGAATGTGCCGTCGTTCGGTGCCCGCAACGCTCCCCGCGGAGACGACCGCTACTACCGGATCGAGGTCTTCACGCAGACCGGTTCGGAAGGCTACGACCTCATGGGTCTGAGTTCGCAGCAGATCATCGACGACGTGCTCGACCGGTACGAGAACCACCTGTCGTTCCTCGCGTACTCGCACGAGCATTCGTTCCAGTCGGTCGTCACTCCGCCGACACCGCCGACAACGGATTCGATTCCGGCGGTGCCGAAGGATGCCGACGATGTCGAGGAACTCGAAGAGCCGAAGCACTGAACCGAAACCCCTCGCCGAGGCGGCTGTGCCCACCCGGGCACAGCCGCCTCGGTGATTGGGTGAGCGTGACACAATCGAATCATGAAGTTCAGGGGCCCGACCATCGGCATGATCGTCTTCTTCGGTCTGTTCATCGCCGGATTCTCACTCATCGCCTTCGCTTCGACGAACGCGGGCGTCGCGCCAAAGCACGGCCTCGACGAATTCGGCGGCGACCCGTACTTGGCGCCGTCCGTGATCTTCGGAATCCTCCTCGCCGTACATTCTGTCGCAATCGCGGCGATGGCCATCCTCAGCGGGGACGATCATTCCGACAGCGCCGAGGCGAATCCGCACACTCCACGGCAGCCGAAGTCGGTCACCCAGTTCGTCCGTGCTCCGCTGTCGCGGGTTCTCCTCGTCGGACCTATCTGGGCGCTCTGCTCTTTGGTGGCACTGTTCATCGGCCATTCGGATGCCGCGGACCCCGGCTTGTCGGGAACTGTCTGGGGAGACCTCACCGGCAACCCGCTCTCCGCCCTGTCGATCGTGTTCCTCTGCTGGGCGACGGCGAACATGTCCTTCGCCTGGTCCTCTCTGGCCGAAGCGTTCAACCGGGATCGCCGCTCGGCCTCGCTCACGGTTCTCATCTGCGGGCTCGGCCTGGGGTGTCTGACGGCCGGTCTCTTCGGCTACTTCGGACTCGCCACACTTCCGACGATCATTGCGTTTCCGCTGGGTGTGGTCTGTCTGATCGTCTCGACTGCTCTGCTCATCCCGCTCAGATGGTGGGCGATCAGACGAGTCGACCGTTACGACTCCGGCGAACGGCCATCTGCTGGCAGTCGGCGAGGTCCCGGCCGGTCCACCCAACCGCCCGCAGACGCCCTCCAGCCCGGCGAGCGGGTTCTGACCAGCTACCTCGGAAAGGCATTGGACGCCCATTCGAACGGCAACACCGCCGACCCGCAGATGCTCGTGTTGACCGACCGACGAATCTTCCGTGCTTCGATCATTACGCCGGGGCGCACGTTCGTCCTCGAACAGGCCGAGCCCGGCCAACTGAGCGGCGGCTCATCGGAACTGCACAGCAACCAAGTGATCACTACGGTGCTGTTCAACGACCGGCAGCCGATGAGCGTTCCAGGCGGAACTGCGGAGGCATCCGGTCGCTTCGCCGAGGCGATCACCGTCCTTGCTCGGACGGGTCGTCTTCCCCGCTGACCAGAGGGGCACGTTCAGACATAACGCTGACCCCGACGCAACGGATCCGCAACATCGCAGCGCCGCGGACTCGCAGAGTTCCTGCGAGGATGGAGGTATGAATAGGGACAGACGCTCCAGGAGCACGACGCTCGTGTTCGGGATCGGGTTCGCAGTCTTCGCCTCGATTGCCTTCTTCCTCGCCAATGCCGGCATCAACCCGCTCCGCAATCACGTACTCAGAGGCATCAACCCGGAACAGGCGCCGAGCATCGGGATGCTGGTTCTGTTCTTCTTCTCCGCCATCGCCGCTTTCGCCTTCTACGACGACAGACCGCCTGCCGGCAGCAGTGCCGCCCGTGCGCAGCAAGCCGAGGATCCCCATGGGGCGAAACGCAGACAGCCGCCTACTTCCTTCGTCCGGAACCCCTGGCCTCGGGTGTTCGCCGTCGGACCGGTGTGGGCTGTCTGCGGTGTCATCGCCGCATTCGTCTGGCACGCCTTCGCGAAGGACTCCGGAACTCCGGGCACCGTCTGGGGCGACCTGACATCGTCCCCGCTGCCGGCCATCGCTCTGCTGCTCGGGCTGTGGGCCACCGCCAACTTCAGCCTCGCACTCGGAGCGATAGCCGATGCCTTCCACCGCACGCTCTGGGCGGTCTTCCTCATCGTCTCTGTGCTCATCGCCATCCTGGCCATCACCATCGGCGTCGTGGCATCGAACATCCTCACGATGTCACCGTCGGCAGGGCTGGCAGTGGCCGCCATCTGCCTCATCATCACAACGGTCGCACTGATCCCGGCCCGCCTGTTCGCCGTCGCCCGAGCACGCGTCACCAACAGAATCGATGCGGCCCACGAGGCTCGACTGCAATCTCTGTTGATGACTCTCGCCCCAAGTGAGAACCTCATGCTCCACTTCGCCGATAGGGATAACCCGACCGGGCAGATTCTCGCCGCCACGAACCAGCGACTCCTCCTGGCCGCACCCACCGGCACCGGAACCGGGTCCGCCCGACCGGGCCCGGTCCGCATCCTCGACCAGGCACATCCCGGACAGCTGCGCGGAGCCAGCACTGAGTTCCGCTCGGCCGGACACACCATCTCGGTGCACTTCCGGGACCGTCCGGACATGGAACTCACCGGCGGAGACCCGATCGCCGCCGACAAGTTCGCCGAAGCCCTGACCTCTCTGGCCACGACCGGCCGCCTGCCGCAGGAGGAGGAGACTTAGGCCATGGAACTCAGTCAGGTGGTCGCTCTGCTCACCGCCGGCGACTACACGATCTCCCGTGAGATCATCCAACGCGGCTTCGGCGTGCTCTTCCTCATCGCCTTCGCCTCCGCGTTCAACCAGTTCCCTGCACTCCTCGGCGAGCGGGGACTCACCCCCGCCCCGCGCTTCATCGCTCTGACCTCGGCTCGGCAGGCACCGAGTCTCTTCCAGTGGAAGCGGTTCTCGTATTCGGACCGACGGCTGCGCCTCGTCTGCGTGATCGGAATGGTCCTGGCCGCCTCGGCGATCATCGGTCTGCCTCAGGCCGGACCGGCATGGATGCCGATCCCGGTGTTCTTAGGCGTGTGGGCGCTGTACTTCTCGATCGTGTCGATCGGGCAGCGCTTCTACGGCTTCGGCTGGGAATCGCTGCTGCTCGAGGCAGGGTTCCTCATCGGGTTCCTCGGCTCTCACGAGGTGGCCCCGACGTGGGCGATGATTCTGCTGCTGCGCTGGTTCGTCATCCGCATCGAATTCGGTGCCGGAATGATCAAGATGCGCGGGGACTCTTCCTGGCGTGACCTCACCGCCATGGACTATCACCATCAGACGCAGCCGATGCCGAACTCGCTGAGCCGCCGCGCCCACCTCATGCCCGGCTGGTGGCACAAGGGTGAGACCCTGGGCAGCCACATCGTCCAGCTCGCCGCTCCATGGCTGCTGTTCCTGCCTCAGCCGATCGCGTCGTTCGCCGCCGTTGCCATCATCATCACCCAGCTCGCGCTCGTGGTCAGCGGCAACTATGCGTGGCTGAACTGGGCGACGATCCTGCTCGCCTGCTCCGGGATCAGCGACACGTTCTTCAGGTGGATCGTCGGCGGCCCGTTCCCTGAATGGGGGTGGAATTCCGTCACCGGACCCTTCACCGATCCCACCGGCACCGAGGCGGTCGACCCCGCCGCTGCCGCTGCACCGGTCGAGGCCCTGCCGCTCTGGTGGCTGATCGTCGTCCTCGTGTTCGTCGCGTGGCAGGCGTGGCTGAATGTGCCGGCTGTGCGGAACCTGTTCTCAGCTAATCAGCTGATGAACGCGAGCTTCAATCGACTCGGGCTCGGCAACGCCTATGGTGCATTCGGGTCGATGACCGAGACCCGCAACGAGATCATCATCGAAGGCTGGATCGACGACTCCGGTGCCGGCTCTGGCTCCGGCGACGACAGCACCGACTCCGACGCTGGTGACCCGGACGCCGGTTGGCGGGAGTATGCGTTCAAGGGCAAACCCGGTGACGTGCACCGGCGCGGTCCTATCATCGCGCCTTATCACCTGCGGCTCGACTGGCTCATGTGGTTCGCCGGTCTCGGCGACTACCGGCAGACCTGGTTCACCGAGCTCGTGCGCAAGATCGGCTCCGGAGACCCGCAGATCCGCCGCCTCATGGGTCCCGACCCCTTCGACGGACGAACGCCGGACCTCGTCCGCGTCCGCGTCTTCACCTTTCGCTATGCCACCCGCGCCGAGCGCCGCGCCGCGAAAGCTGCAGGAGAACCGAAGCCGTGGTGGGTGCGCTCGGACCCGCGGATCCTCATCCGTCCGATTGACCTGCGTCAGGGCTGAGCGGCAGTGCACGGCCGCCTCGGCGAGGGTCACTCCACCCCGAGAGCCAACAGAACGATGAGGACGACGTTGAGTGCGATGATGAGCGCCGAGGCGGCCGCCGCGATGATCGTGATCCATCGCGCGTTCGCGAATTCGCCCATCACCCGGCGACTGTTCGTGAGCCTGACCAGGGGAATCATCGCGAACGGGATGCCGAGGCTGAGCACGACCTGGCTGAGCACGAGCGCCCAGGTGGGGTCGACTCCGATGGCGAGGACGACGAGTGCCGGGATCATCGTGAACGCGCGCTGCCACACGATCGGAAAGTTCACGCGCAGCAGGCCCTGCATGATCGACGCACCCGCATAGGATCCGACGGCGCTCGAAGCCAGCCCCGAGGCGAGGAGTCCGGTGCCGAAGAAGAGGCCGACGACCTCGCCGAGGTTGGCCGTGACGACCGCGTGCGCACCTTCGATGGTGTCGGTGCCGGTCTGGCCGCGCAGTGCCGCGGCAGCCAGCAGCAGCATCGCGATATTCACGGAACCGGCGACGACGAGGGAGAGGACGACGTCCCAGCGGCTGGCGCGCAGCAGCTGCCCAGTCGTAGCGGTCGCATTGTCGCGATGCCGGTCCACCGACAGCGCTGAGTGGAGGTAGATCGCATGGGGCATGACGGTGGCGCCGAGCATGCTCGCGGCCAGGACCACGGAGTTCGTGCCCTCGAGCCGAGGCACGATTCCACCTGCGGCTTGCCCCCAATTCACATCCCCGACGAACAGGCCTGCTAGAAAGCCGATGGCGATGATGACCAGGAATCCGATGATGACGAACTCGAAGGGACGCTGACCGCGGGTGGATTGGATCGAGAGCAGGAACAGCGACACCACGCCGACGATGACGCCCCCGAGCAGGAGCGGTAAGTCGAAGAGGATCTTCAGGGCGATCGCACCGCCGATGACTTCGGCGAGGTCGGTGGCGATGGCGACGACCTCGGCCTGCCCCCAGTACGCGAGTCGGCTTCTCTTGCGGAGGCGATCACCGAGGAGGCTCGGCAGCGACTGCCCGGAGACGAGTCCGAGCTTCGAGGACAGGTACTGGACGAGAACGGCGATGAGGTTCGCAGCCACGAGCACCCAGACGAGGAGATATCCGTACTCCGCACCCGCGGTGAGATTGGCCGCGACGTTGCCCGGATCGACATACGCGATGGCCGCGACGAAGGCCGGGCCGAGGAGCACTGCCGTGGAGATCTTCTTCCGCCCACGTTCGTGGGTGCGCACCGATGAGGAATCGACGTTCATAAAGTTAAGGTACATTAACTTTCCTGTTGCGGGCAACACGACACCGGGTCTGGAAAGTGAACACGGAAGGGCTTAGGGTTCGAGCATGGTCAGTGAACACGTTCAATCGAGGTCGGGAAAGCGCCAGAAGACCGAGGATCGGATCATCGGTGCCGCCGCCGAACTGTTCCTCAAGCATGGCTTCAAGGCCACGACCATCCGGGCGATCGCCAAGGCCGCCGAGGTGTCAGTGGGTCGAGTGATGTCGGTCGGCGACAAGGACGTCATCCTCGTCCGCTGCTTCGACAGGTGGATCGGCCAGCTGCAGAACGGGACGTACACACCACCAACGCGACGAGCGAGCCTGTCCCGTCGGGGAACGGACACCGGCGCGACAACGGGGCCGCCCCGACCATCCTCGGCGGTGCAGCGTCACCTGCTCGAACTCTTCCTGCCCTTCCTCGAATTCTTCGCCGAACACGAGGACCTGTCCCGCGACTATGCGGCGGCGATGATGCGAGTCAAGGGCGAGCCGGAGGTGTTCAACGCTCTCGCCGTGGACCTGCAGAGCCGCCTGAGCGAGTCACTGGTCTCGATCGGGATCAATGAGGACCACGCGCGGGCCAGTGCCGCGGCACTCTACGACTCCTACCTGGGCATCCTGTTCCGGTGGGCGGCGACGACGATGAGTCTTGACGACGCAGTCGAGGCGATGCTCGCGAGCATCGTCTTCCACACGCGGGTGAGGAGCTCGCTGTGACGCTCCTGCCCGAACCGGTCTGGCCGGTCGTCGTCCTCGCGGTCATCGTCTTCGGTGACGGCCTGCTCACCTTCCGTCCCCCGCGGGCGATCGCCGCCTGCCTCGACGGCGTCGGCTTCCCGCGGGAGTGGTGGTGGGTACTCGCCGTCGTGAAGTTCCTCGCCGCGGCAGGACTGGTGACGGGGATCTGGATTCCCGGGCTCGGCGCGGCGGCCGCGGCGGGCCTCGTCGTCTACTTCCTCTGCGCCGCTGCCGCTCACCTGCGAGCGAGGTATGTCGGTCGGGATTTCTGGCTCAATTGTCTGGGAATGCTCGTCGTCTGCATCGCGGTGCTCGTGTTCTGCTTCCTCTGAATATCCCATGTCTCAGTCCGGAGAATTCTTCTCCCACATCCCGCACCTCGATCCGGTTTTGGCCTAGAGTCGAAGTACGGCACCGGCGCCTCCTTCGGCGCTGAGCCGTCCGGCAGAATTGCTGATCTGCTCGGTGATGGTGCCGAGCCACCCGGCAGAGGAGTGTGGACATGCCCGAATATGCCGACAGCAGTCGCACGCGCGACGAGACTCCCCATGAACGCCACGAGCGATGGGCCTGGATCCATGAGACGGCGGCGATGACCGGGTGGGATTTCTCCCCACTGGCCGGCCGCCTCGTCGCCGATGATCCGCCGTGGGACTTCAATCAGATCTGCCTCGATGCGATGGCCGAGTCGAGCAGATGCCTCGACATGGGCACGGGAGGCGGCGAGCGCCTCAGCGAACTCATCGATCGGCTCGACGAGGCCAGGCCTCCCGGCGAACCGTCGCCGACGATCTCCGCGGCCGAAGGGTGGGAGCCCAATGTTCCCCTGGCCGCCTCGACGCTGCAGGACTATGGCGTCGAGGTCACCCGGTACGACAGTGATCATCATCCGGAGATGCCATGGGGCGACGGTGAGTTCGACCTCGTGATGAATCGACACGAAAGCTATGACCTCGCCGAAGTGGCCCGTGTCCTCTCCCCGGGCGGGCTGTTCCTCACCCAGCAGGTCGACGGCACAGAGGCGCAGGAGTTCCGCGACCTCTTCGGCGGCGGGATGGGCGATCTGCACCAGCAGCTCGAGCCGTGCGTCAGCGACGCCGAGAGTCAGGGTCTGTCGATCGAGGCGGCTCGCAAATGGCAGGGCACGATGCGCTTCACCGACGTCGAGGCGGTCATCGAGTACCTCGCCTATATTCCGTGGGACGTTCCCGGGTTCGCCGTCAGGTCCAACCTCGATGTCCTCAGACGCCTGGCCGAATCGAGTGAGCCGATCACCGTCACCCAGAAGAGATTCCTCATCGTCGCCCACAAGCCCTGACTCGCGCTGCCTGCAGGGTGGTTTTCCCGACCCCACTCTTGGGATAGCAGGGTGGGGCGCCGCCTTTCTGCGTCGATAGCGTCGAAGCATGACTTCGACGGACTTCTCGTACCCCCAGCCCACCGACGATGAGCTCGCGGCACAGCAGCCCCGAGTCCCCGCCCCTCCCGTCCATCCCGTCTATGCCTCGCCGCGGCCCGACGATCTGGCTGATGCGCACAACGGCGTCAACACTCGAATGGATGGCGCCGCCTCGGTGAAGTCGCCGACGCTGGGCAAGGTGGCCGTGGCGCTCTCGATCGTCGCCATGGCCCTGAGCCTGGCCGCCTCGGTGATCCTGGGCGTGACCGTCGGGCCGTCCGAGGCCGCGTCCGGCTACTACTTCACGGACACACCGGATTGGTATCAGACCCTGGCGACCGTTCTCGTCGGAGTCCAGGGCCTGTGCACCTGCTTAGGTCTCACAGGCATCATCCTCGGCATCACGGCCGCGGTCACCGGGCGGGGCCGAACACCCGGCATCATCGCCATCGCGATTGCAGCGATCGCCCCGTTCGTCTCATTCGGCACATTCGTCGCCCTCGCCTTCATCGCCGCCTGATCTCCCGGCTCCGCCGCAAAACGGGCTGAGCGTCGACGCACGGGTGTGCGCGTGCGTTTCTCGACGCCCATCCCGTTTTTCGGCGATCTGTCCGACTTCTTCTACGGTGCCAGACGATCCGGGTCAACGATATTCCGGAGCCGATCGCGGAATAGAATGAGGGGATGACGACCTTGCCGCTGACCCCCGCCTCGGTGGATCATGGGCGCCTGCACTGCGGGTATTTCGAGCGCGGGGAATGCCGTTCCTGCGCGCTCATCGAGACGCCTTATGGGCAGCAGATCACGGACAAGGAGTCCTGGTGCCGGGAGACCCTCGCCGAGGCAGCGCCCCGTATCTGGCTGCCGACCTTCGCCGGCGGGGCACGGGATTTCAGAAATCGGGCGAAGCTCGCCGTCGGCGGGTCGGCCAGGCACGTCACCTTGGGCATCCTCGATCAGGAGTTCCACGGGGTCGATCTGCGTGATTGTGGAATTCAGGCCCCGGCGATCCGTGCGGTGATTCCGGTGCTTGCGGACTTCCTCGATGGCACCGGGCTCGAGCCCTATGATGTCTCTGCTCGCCGTGGGGAGCT
Source organism: Brevibacterium epidermidis NBRC 14811 (assembly GCF_001570805.1). Lineage (GTDB taxonomy): Bacteria > Actinomycetota > Actinomycetes > Actinomycetales > Brevibacteriaceae > Brevibacterium > Brevibacterium epidermidis. The sequence continues at coordinate 119,601 of NZ_BCSJ01000002.1, forward strand.
GAAGTTCGTCCATGTCACGGCGGCGCCGTCGGGTGAGCTGATGATCCGGTTCGTCGTCCGCACTCAGCACGGTCTCGATGTGCTGCGGTCGCGGAAGGAATCATTCTTTGAACTCGTCCCCGATGCGTCCGTGGTGTCGGTGAATCTGCTGCCCGAGCACAAGGCCGTGCTCGAAGGCAGCCGCGAGGAAATGCTCCGCGGGGAATCGCTGCGGATGAACCTTGATCGGGTCGATCTGCATCTGCGGCCGCAGAGTTTCTTCCAGACCAATACCGCTGTCGCCGTCGGTCTCTACAACCAAGTGTCCGAGTGGGTGGATGCGGTGGAAGCGTCGAACCTGTGGGATCTCTACTGCGGTGTCGGCGGGTTCGCGCTCTACTGTGCGGGCCCGTCCCGTCGGGGCACCGGAGTAGAGGTCAGTGAGCAGGCGATCGAGTCCGCGAAGGTCAGCGCGGCCGAGCTCGGCATCGACGCTCGCTTCCTCGCCGGCGATGCCACGGAGTTCGCTGAGGAGAACTTGGCGGCATCAACCGGCGTCGAACGACCGGACTGCGTGATCGTCAACCCGCCTCGGCGAGGGATCGGTGCACGTCTGTCGGCGGCCCTGGAGAATTCCGGCGTCGAGCACATCGTCTATTCGAGCTGCAATCCCGTCTCTCTGGCGAAGGATCTCGCGCGGATGCCCGCATATGAAGTGGCTCAGGCACGGATCTTCGACATGTTCCCGCACACGAAGCATCTCGAGGTCGCGGTCCTGCTCCAGAGGCGGTGAGCGCACGCCTGACTCAATTCAATAGGCCATGCCCATCCCTGCGCGAACCTCCTCCAGCGTCGCATCTGCGACGGCATTTGCCCGCTCGTTTCCATCCGCGAGTATTTGATCAATAGCCGCCGGATCCGCCTCGAGCTCTAGTCGCCGCGCACGATGGTCGGAAAGGTATTCATTCACCGCTTCCGTGGTCAGGGCTTTGAGCGCGCCCGCACCTTTTTCGCCTATCTCCGCAGCTATGTCTTCCGGCTCGGCGCCAGTGCAGACCGCTACGGTCGCCAAGAGCGCCGAAATGCCCGGCCGCCCCTCAGGGTCGTAGGTGATCTGTCGCTGAGAGTCTGTCTGTGTACTGCGAATGACGGCGGTAGTCTCATCAGCGTTCATTCCCAACGAGATGGCGTTTCCATAGCTCTTCGACATCTTTCGTCCGTCGAGTCCAGGAAGTTCGGGAGTCTGCGTCAGCATTGCTTCTGGTTCGCGAAAGACTGGGCCATATCGTTCGTTGAATCTGCGCGCGATGGTCCGGGTGATCTCGACGTGCGGAAGGTTGTCTTTCCCCACCGGCACCAGATTGCCCTTGCAGAAGAGGATGTCCGCAGCTTGGTGAACAGGGTAGGTCAACAGCAATCCGCTCAGTGGGCGGTCCGTGGCGGCAAGCTCTGACTTCACAGTTGGGTTGCGCCGCAGCTCACTGTCCGAGACCAAGCTGAGGAATGGCAGAAGGAGCTGGTTGAGGGCAGGTACGGCCGAGTGGGTGAAGATGGTTGTCCGAGTGGGGTCGATACCGGCCGAAACGTAGTCCATGATCGCCTCACGGACGTTGTTCTTCACATTCGCCGAGGTGTCTCTGTCTGTGATGACCTGGTAGTCGGCGAGGACGATGAAAGTCTCGACTCCACGATTCTGCAGGCTGACTCGTTCGAGGATCGAGCCGAAGAGATGTCCGAGATGAAGTGGGCCTGTCGGACGCTCGCCCGTGAGCATTCTGTACTTGCCCGGTTGCGATTCGACCTCGCTGCGGAGCTGCGGCATCCGTTTAAGTGTGGCGGAATAGGAATCCATATGTGATCTCCCGATTGTGCGGTGATGCGGTCAGAGTTGCACGGGTCGCACGGAGAAGATCCACAGATATTGCGGGCTGCCATGCAGCCCGCGGGTATGCGTCAGTCGGCTGCTGTGAGGAGCAGCCACCACCAGTTGAGTCCGGAATTGCGCATGCCTTCACCTTACCGCTTGAACAGGGCTCCTGGAACATTGGTGGTCGGCTCGATGGCCCGAAGACATCCCACTCCATCGCTTCCCGCCAAGCGCTATGCTGGAATCGATGACCGGACAGGCATATAGCCGCTCACGGATCGGTAACCCGGTCGACGGTTGAGCCGCAGAGGTCACGAGCGTTCTGCTCGCGGTCCTCCTCATGATGAAGTCATTTCTCAATTCTCAGTTCACCATGCCCGAAAACATCTCGGGCTATCAGCGAACCACCCTCCATCCGAAAAGGGACTTCATCATGTCAGCAACCTTCAACCACACCGTCGTCGCCGCAGCCGATCCAGCCGCCTCGGCGCAGTTCTATGTCGATATTCTCGAAGCCGAGCACACCCAGTCCTGGGGACCGTTCACCAACATCATGCTCTCCGGCGGGGTCATGCTCCAGTTCGCCTCTCCCCCGCCTGGGTACGACATCCTGCCCGTGCACATGGCCTTCCTCTGCTCGGACGACCACTTCGGTCGAGCCCTTGACCTGCTGAAACAGCGCGAGCTTGACTACTGGGCGGACCCACAGCGCACTCGCCCGCAGGAGACGAACACCGAGCACGGGGGTCGCGGTGTCTACTTCCTCGACCCGTCGGGAATGTATCTCGAACTCATCACTCGTCCATACCTCTGAGCAGCTGCTGCCCCTCGCCGACCGATCGAGCCAGCGTCCACCGCTCGCCGCATAACTCGGCACAGCGACGACAACTCGAGCGGTCGGCGGGGCCCGGCAGCGTCAGTACTCCACCGCGAGAAGACTCACACTCTGCTGTTTCCGCGCTCATACATGTGGCGATTCGGCGGCGAGCGCATAGACTCGTCAGTCGCACGGCCCCACGAACGACCCAGTTCGCGGGGCCTGTTGTGTAATCTGCCCGATCCCACCCGCTGAACCGACGATTGCTCATGCCCGCCACCGAGGCGGCTACGAGTCCGGAGACCACGATGACGATGCTGAACTCACCCACCCCCGAACCCGCAAGCGGCACTGCAGGCGGTTCCGACCGCTCAACCGCGTCCGCTTCCTCGAGCGGGTCAGACGACCCTCCCCCTGCCGGCGGGGCCGGATCCGCACTTGATGCGGCCGACTCCCCTACGGCACCCGATGCAGCCCCACACTCCAACCGAGTGGGGAAAGTCTTTATATGCTCGGTCGCCGTCGTCATCGCCTTCATGGTGTGGGCGACAATCGCACCCGATGCGCTCTCTGACATCATGACGCGAGCCATGACGACGGTGTCCACCGGATTCGGCTGGATCTACCTCGTCGTTCCGTTCGCCGCGATCGCGATGCTCGTGTGGTTCGCCGCCAGTCGATTCGGTCGCCTCCGCCTCGGCTCGCAAGACTCGCGTCCCGAATACCGCACGATCACCTGGCTCGCGATGATCCTCGCAGCTGTAATGGGAATCGGCCTGGTCAGCTACGGAGTGGCCGAACCGATGTCGCACTTCATGACCCCGCCCCACGGACTGGCCGAGCCGGAGACCATGGACGCGGCGATTCGCGCGATGCAGTTCTCCTACCTCGACTGGGGCTTCCAAGCCTGGGCGATCTTCGGCGTCTTCGGGCTGGCGATCGGCTACTCCACCCACAGAAAGGGCCGACCGGCACTCGTATCCACGATGCTGCGCCCCGTCCTCGGCCGTTTCGTCGACGGCTGGGTCGGCAACGTCATCGACATCCTCACCATCATCGCCACACTCTTCGGGACGACGACGTCCCTGGGACTCGGCGCCTCGCAGATCGGCGAGGGACTCAACACCGTCCTCGGCGTCGATTCCACCATCGTCATGCAGATCACCGTCATCACTGTGCTCACCCTCCTCTTCACCGGTTCGGCACTGACCGGAGTGAGCCGAGGCATCAAGTACATCTCGCAGATCACGCTGACCATGGCGACTCTGTTGGGCCTCTTCGTCTTCATCACCGGACCCAGCGGCTTCGTCTCCAACCTGTTCGTCCGGTCCGTCGGAGCCTTCGCCGGAGACTTCATCGAACTCAGCTTCATGACACCCACGAATGCCGAAGACAGCGAATGGATGCTCGGCTGGACCTACTTCATGATGGCGTGGTGGCTGTCCTGGAGCGCCTTCGTCGGCATCTTCCTGGCCAACATCTCGAAGGGCCGCACCATCCGGGAATTCGTCGCCGGAGTCCTCCTGGTGCCCAGCGCCGTGTTCTTCATCTGGTTCACCGTCATGGGCGGTTCGGCGATCAAGTTCGACATGGACGGGGCCCGAATCGGTGATGCCACTCAGGACAACCTCGACACCGCGTTCTTCAGCCTCCTCGATCAGCTGCCGCTGTCCATGCTCGCCTCGGTCTTCACGATCATCATGGTCACCCTGTTCTTCGTCTCCTCCGCAGACTCGAACACCTTCGTGCTCAGCTCGCTGTCCTCACACGGGTCCTTCGCTCCCCGACGTCCCGTGATCGCGACCTGGGGCTTCCTCACCGGAGGCTGCGCGGTCGTCCTACTCCTCGTCGGTGGACTGCAGGCCCTGCAGCAGGCGGCGATGCTCTCAGCGGTTCCGTTCACCGTCATCGTGGTCGTCCTCGGCATCGCGCTGATCAAGGAGCTGCGCAGCGATCACCAGATCGTCGAGGAGGTCGCGCGCGAGCGACGAGTCCTCGGGCTCTGACTCTCGGCCCGACCGCGCCGAAAAGTCGGCGCAAGCGGACCGGACACATTCACCGCAGCTTGGCGGTCACCTCGGCGGCGGCGGCCTTGACCTGGTCGACGATCGGATCGGTGTCCTCGGGCAGGGTCTCGGTGACGAACGAGAGGCCGATGGCCGCGATCGGGCGACCCAACACGTCGAACACCGGTGCCGCGAGCGTCGAGATCCCGGGCGTGACTTCGCCGTGTTCGATCGCGGTGCCGGTCCGTCGCTCCTGAGCGAGCACCGCGTTGAGCGCTTTCACCGAGGTCGGGCCCTTGCCCGTGCGCGTAACGAACTCGGTCTCTGACTGCAGCATCGCGAGCACCTCAGATTTCGGCAGCTGAGCGAGGATCGCCCGCCCGGTCGCCGTGAGGTAGCTGGGCATGCGCACACCGGTGGCGGTGATGACCGCGACGGATTTCAGGGACTGCTCCTTGAGCACGTACTCCGTCTCCCAGCCGCGGATCACGGCCAACTGCGCAGTCGTCGCAGTATCCTCGGCGAGCTGCCGGACGATCGGCTGCGCCAACCGCTGCAGGGGGTTCGTCCGCAGGTAGGATGCCCCGAGCTCGTGCACGCCGGCTCCGAGCACATACCCGGATTCGGTGCGCGCCACGAGCCCGAGCTCCTCCAACACGGCGAGGATGTCATACGCACTCGACCGCGGGATCTCGAGCGACCGGACCAGGGCGCCGGCCGTGATCGATCGGTTCGACGAGGCCATATGCCGCAGGATCGCGATCGCCCGCCGCAGTGCGGGAACCTCAGCCACGACTCAGCCCTCCATCTCCAACGCGGCGAAAGCCTGCGCGTAGAGTTCGGCGATATCGCCGAGCTCGGTGTGCACTCCGTCGCGCACGCGGACCTTCCCGCCGCTGACGGTCAAATGCACATCGCTCGCGCTGGCCGTGAGGATGATCTGCTCGTCCAGCGACCCCATGGTTCGCATGCTGTCGGTGCGCAGAGCCACGAAGTCACACGCCTTCCCGACCTCGAGGGAACCGACCGGGAGGTCGAGGCTGCGTGCCCCGCCTTCGGTGAGCGCGGTGATGAGTTCGGCCGGTGAGAACCGTCCGCGCTGGCCGGAGCGCAGCCGCTCCCCCGCTTCGAGTCCCTGGGTCTCGCGCAGAGCGTCGAGGACGACGTGCTGGTCGGAGCCGAGCGAGATCACGGCTCCGGCGTCGGCGAGCTCCCGGGCCGGTCCGATGCCGTCGGCGAGGTCCGCCTCGGTGCACGGGCACATGACGATCGTCGACCGGGCGCCTGCGAGGATCGCGATGTCCTGCTCGCTCAGGTGGGTGGCATGGACGGCCGAGAGCCGGTCGTCGACGACCCCCGAGCGCGCGAGAACCTCGGTCGGGGTAGCCCCGTACGCAGCCTGCGAGGCTTCGTTCTCCGCCGGCTGTTCGGACAGGTGCACGTGCACAGCTCCGGACAGTTCGGTGAACCGCTGGAGATTCGCCGCCGGGACCGCGCGAATCGAATGGATCGCGGCACCGACGTGGACGAAGCTCTCACCTGGAGCGTTGACCGGAAATTCGTCGGCAAAGGTGTCGATCAGGCCGGCGTGCCGGTCCATGTATCCGTCGATCGTGCCGTCGCCGAATCGGGACTGTTCGGCCGAGAGTTCGGCGTCGATGCCGCCGGTGAGATAGCAGGTGTCGAGCAGTCGGATGCGGATCCCAGCCGAGGCGGCCGCCCGCGCCAGCGCTCGTTCCATCGCGTGGGCGCGGAGTCCGGCATCGTCGCTCGCGTCCCCGCGGGGACGCTCGGTGCCGTACGGCGTTCCGTCCTGCGCGTGGTGGACGTAGTGGAATTCGCCCACCGAGGTGTAGCCGCCGGCAAGCATCTCGGCGAACACTGCGCGGGCCACCGTCTCATAGGTTTCCGGGTCGAGCTTCGCTGCGACGGAGTACATGACTTCGCGCCAGGTCCAGAACGTGCCGCCGTCGCCGTGGGTGCGTCCGCGCAGCATGCGGTGGAAGGCGTGGGAGTGCGCATTGACTGCGCCGGGCATGACGAATCCGGGAACCGCCTCGGCGTCGGAGGGTGCGGTATCGATCCCCGTCTCGACGGCGGTGAGTGTTCCGGTGTCGTCGGCGCTCAGCAGGACTCCGCGGGCAACGGCTCCGTCGATCCAGGCGGATTCGCACCAGTAGCGGGTGCTCATTGCGCACCTCCTGTCGTCGGGCCCCCGGTCCTGTCGTCGGCAAGGGCATTTTCGATGCCGAGTTCGCGGGCGAGCACCTTGACGAGCGCATCGACCCCGGCCCTCTGGTCGTCGACCTCGCAGGCCTCTTCGGGAGCGTGGGAGACGCCGGTCGGGTTGCGGACGTAGAGCATCGCCGAAGGCACATGGGGTGCGAGGATGCCCGCATCGTGCCCGGCGCCCGAGGGCAGCAGCGGTGCGTCCGGCAGCACCGAGGTCAAGCGGGAGTTGAGATCGGCGGTGAAGTGAGTCGTCGGCGAGTAGGACTCCTGCGAGATCGTCACCTCGACACCTGAATCGGAGCCATGGTCCTGGGCGCGGTGGCTGATCGCCTCGAGCACCTGCTTGACGACCGCGTCGTCAGGGTGGCGGATGTCGAGCCAGAAACTCATGGACGAGGCAATGACGTTCGTCCCGCCCGGGTGGATGAGAGTGCGCCCCACGGTCGCCACGGCAGTCGCGTCAGTGGCGGCCGCTAGGGTCGGGATATCCCCGATCACGCGGGAAGCTGCGACCACCGGGTCGGCGCGATGGCTCATCGGCGTCGTCCCGGCGTGGTTGCCCTGGCCGGAGAAGGCGAAGTGCCAGCGACCGTGGCCGATGATCGAGGAGCCGATGGCGACGGCCTGATCGGTGCCTGCCAGACCGATGCCCTGTTCGACATGGAGTTCGATGAAGGAACCGATTCCGGCCAGCCGAGACTGGTCACGCCCGATCCGATCCGGATCGAGGCCATAGCCACGGGCGACGTCGGCGAAGGTGTCTCCGGCGGCGTCCTTGAGGCCGAGTGCGCGGTCGGCGTCGATGGCACCGGTGAGCAGCCGCGAACCGAGGCAGGCGACGCCGAAGCGTGAACCTTCTTCCTCGGGGAACACAGCCAGCCCGAAGGGCCGGGTGGACTGTTCGAGTGCGCCGGAGTCCTTGAGAACGTCGAAGGCCGCCAGCGCCGAGGCGACGCCGAGGGGGCCGTCGAACTCACCACCCCCGGGCACGGAGTCGAGGTGGGATCCGGTAACGACCGCGTTCGCACCCTGCGGGGTGGCCCATGCCCAAGTGATGCCGTTGGCATCGATCTCGGTATCGAGACCGCGGCGGGCCGCCTCGGCGAGGAACCACTCACGCAGGTCCCGTTCGGTGTCCGAGAATCCGGGCCGCTGGTAGCCCGGACCGCGGGTGTCGCGGCCGGTGTCCTCGATCTGGCTCAGCAGCGAGACGACATCGCTCATTGTCAGTTCACTCCGTTCGAAATCGGTCGGGTCCGGTCGATGGCCGGCTCCGGTGCGGACGAGCCGCGGGGCGGGGCAGACGACTGTGCGAGACCGGCCCCTGCCCGGTGTCAGTCCTGGTGGGTGGTGGCTGCTGAGGTGCCCGAAGCCTCGGCGGCGGCTTCGAGGTTGCCCAGCGCAGTGAACTCGGGATCGTTGACGGCCGGTCCGCCGTCTTCCGGCTGCCAGGTTCCGGCGGCGGAGGTGACGGTGTGGGTCAGCGGTGCGACCGACTCGGCGGTTGCGACCAGCGTTCCGTCCTTGACCTTCGCGATGGTCTCGGCGAGTTCGGGCGAGAGGAACCGGTCAGGGCCTGGTCCGGGAACGGTCTCACGGATCTTCGCGATCACGGCTCCGGTCACCGGTGCCGGTGCGGCGTCGCGCATATCGCAGGCACGGGAAGCTGCGTAGAGTTCGATGCCGACGACGGAGGCGAGGTTGTCGACGACCTTGCGCAGTTTGCGAGCGGCCGACCACCCCATGGACACGTGGTCTTCCTGCATGGCCGAGGACGGGATCGAGTCGACCGAGGCCGGTGTCGCGCCCCGCTTGGCCTCGGAGACCATGGCCGCCTGCGTGTAGTGGGCGATCATCAGGCCCGAGTCGACGCCGGCGTCATCGGCGAGGAACGGGGTGAGGTTCTGGTTGCGGGCGACATCCATCATCCGGTCGGTGCGGCGTTCGGACATCGAGGCGACGTCGGCAGCGACGATGGCGAGGAAGTCCAGGGCATGGGCCAGGGGCGCTCCGTGGAAGTTGCCGTTCGAGGACACCATTCCGTTCGTGAGCACGACCGGGTTGTCGATGGCGGCGCGCAGCTCGCGTTCGGCGACCTGGGTGGCGAAGGCGACGGCGTCACGCGCGGCGCCGTTGACCTGCGGGGCACAGCGCATCGAGTACGCGTCCTGGACGAGGTGGGTGGAGTCGCGGTGGCTGGCAGTGATGCCGGAGTCGGCGAGCGAGGCGAGCATGTTCGCAGCCGAGGCGGCCTGACCGTCGTGCGGGCGCAGCGCGTAATGGAGTTCAGGGGCGAAGACGGCGTCGGTGCCGAAGAGTCCTTCGATGCTCATGGCCGCGGACACATCGACGGCGGTGAGCAGGTTCTCCAGGTCGGTCAGGGCCATGATGAGCATGCCGAGCATGCCGTCGGTGCCGTTGACCAGCGCGAGGCCTTCCTTCTCGGCCAGGGTGACCGGGGTGATTCCGGCCTTCGCGAGAATCTCATCGGCGGGCCCGGCCACTCCGTCGGGCCCCTCGGCCACGCCTTCACCCATGACGACGAGGGCGCATGCCGACAGTGGTGCGAGGTCACCGGAGCAGCCGAGTGAACCGTACTCGTGGACGACCGGGGTGATTCCGGCGTTGAGCAGGTCGACGTAGGTCTGGAGGACTTCGGCGCGGACGCCGGCCCGACCGGTGGCCAGGGTGCGGGCGCGCAGCAGCATGAGGGCGCGCACGACTTCGCGTTCGACGGGCTCGCCGACGCCGGCGGCGTGGGAGCGGATGAGCGATTTCTGCAGCTGGGTGCGCAGCTCGGCGGGGATGTGGCGCTGGGCGAGCGCTCCGAATCCGGTGGAGACGCCGTAAACGGGCTTCTCAGCCTGAGCGAGGGCGTCGATGGCCTCGCGGTACTTATTCACCCGGGCCAGAGTGGCCTCGGACAGTGAGACCAACGCTCCGCGACGGGCGACGTCGACCACCTCAGCGAAGGTCAGTGTGTCGGGGTCGAGATCGATGAATGTGGTCATGAAGAGCCTTTCCTTGTGTTCGTCGTGGATGAAGTTCAGTCGCGGGATCGGTTGTCGACGATGAGCTCACCGCCGGAGTAGACCCTCTCGACCAGCTGGACACCCGGCCGGTAGGCCAGGTGGCGGTAGCTGGGTGCGTCGAGGATGGCCAGGTCGGCGCGGGCTCCCGCTCCGAGGTGGCCGACATCGGTGCGCTGCAGGGCGTTGGCTCCGCCGGCGGTCGCCGCCCACACCGCCTGCTCGACGGTGAAGTGCATATCCCGGACGCCGATGGCGATGACGAAGGGCATGCTGTTGGAGAAACCGGAGCCGGGGTTGCAGTCGCTGGCGATCGCAAGCCGCACTCCGGCGTCGACGTAGCGGCGGGCGTCGGGGTAGGGCTGGCGGGTGGAGAACTCGATGCTCGGCAGCAGGGTGACGACGGTGCCCGCCTCGGCGAGGACGGCTAGGTCCTCATCGGAGGCGAAGGTGGCGTGGTCGACGGACACGCAGCCGAGTTCGGCGCCGAGCTTGAGTGCCCCGCCCTCGGTGAGCTGATTGGCATGCAGCCGCGGTTTCATTCCCACGGCCTTGCCGGCGTCGATGATCCGCCGCGTCTGGTCTTCGGTGAAAGCACCGGTTTCGCAGAACACGTCGATCCACTTCGCTTTGCCTTCGGCTGCTGGGATGATCTCGTCGATGACGAGGTCGACGTAGCGTTCCGGCTCGTCCTTGAACTCCGGTGGGACGACGTGGGCGGCGATGAGCGTCGATTCCTCGGTGTGCCGGTTGATGATGTCGAGAGCCTGGATCTCGTCGGGCACGGTCAGCCCATAGCCGGACTTGATCTCGAACGTCGTCGTGCCCTGTCGCTGCGCCTGTTCGAGGAGGTGGACGAGGTTGGCTTCGAGCTCGGCCTCGCTGGCGGCGCGGGTCGCGGCCACGGTGGTGGCGATCCCACCGGCCGAATACTTCTGCCCGGCCATTCGGGCGGCGAATTCCTCGGACCGGTCACCGGCGAAGATGAGGTGGTTGTGGCTGTCGACGAAGCCGGGGATGACGGCCTTCCCACCGAGGTCGATCGTCTCGAATCCGCTGAGATCATTCGCCGAGGTGACTTCGCCGTTGGCGATGTCGTCATCGTTGAGGCCGGCGGTGCCGATCTGGTCCTCGTGTGCAGCGAGCGCGGCGTCCGCCTGTGCGGACGGTCCCGACCAGATCACCCGACCGGCGTCGACGAGCAGAGCGGCGTCAGCGATCACGTCGAGTTCGCCGAGACGGTCGAGATCATTGACGACGAGTTCGCTGATCCCGGTGAATAGCTGCATGACGGTCGGCCCTTTCCGATCGAGTGTGGTTCAGTCCCAGTATGGACTGTCGGCGAACGGCAGTGAACGGCGCAGAAAGATATTCGTCCGATATTTCGGACAAAGATTCATGCGGTCCTGTCGGAACGGTCACCCTCGCTGTCGGGCACCGGAAGCACCTGACACCTGGGCAAAGTCGTGACCCGAAGGCTAGCCTGGCTCATATCCATCCCGATCAACGGATCGCGGAACACGGACCCGACCACCGAACACACGGATACGATCATCGGACTACGGATGAAGGAGACGAACGATGACCACTGACAGCCACCTCGGCGAGGGATATTCCACCCGATCGCTGGCCGGACGGACGATCATCATGAGCGGCGGCAGCCGTGGAATCGGACTGGCGATCGCTCTGCGCGCAGCCCAGGACGGGGCGAATATCGCGCTGCTGGCGAAGACCGCGGAACCCCATCCGAAGCTCGAGGGCACGGTCTACACTGCGGCCGAGCAGATCGAGGCGGCCGGTGGCAAGGCCCTGCCGATCATCGGCGACGTCCGCAGCGACGAATCGGTCGCCGAGGCGGTCGCGAAGACCGTTGAGGCCTTCGGCGGCATCGACATCGTCGTCAACAACGCCAGCGCGATCGACCTGTCCTCGGTCGAGGACCTGCCGATGAAGAAGTTCGACCTCATGAACTCGATCAACGCACGTGGCTCCTACCTTCTGGCCAAGACGGCCCTTCCGCACCTCCAAGCCTCCGACGCCGCGCATGTGCTCACGCTCTCGCCGCCGCTCAATCTCAACCCGGCGTGGGCGGGCAGGCACTTGGGCTACACGATGGCGAAATACGGGATGTCGCTGGTCACGCTCGGACTGGCCGAGGAGCAGCGCGAGGCCGGAGTCGCAGCGAACAGCCTATGGCCACGGACGACGATCGCGACGGCCGCTGTGAACAACCTCCTCGGCGGCGAACAGCTCATGGCGCGCAGCCGTAAGCCCGAGATCATGGCCGAGGCGGCATGGGTGATCCTCACCAGCGACCCCCGCGAGGTCACCGGCAATTTCTTCATCGACGACGAGGTGTTGGCGGCTCAAGGTGTCACGGACCTCTCGGCCTACGCCCATGATGCGTCGAAGCCCGGTTCCGTCGGTCACGGGCCCAACGACCTCGAGCTCGACCTCTTCCTCGACGAGTAAGGTGCGGCGCACCTGACTACTCACGATCAGCAACTCCCCACGGCACACAAAAAGTCGAGCAGCACTGTTTCAAAACTGTGCTGCTCGACTTTTTTCGAGCTATTCAGCAGCTACACGGCAGTTTGCTCTTTTGGTACACCCTGTTCTGAAATGCCCACCGAGGAACGTGAGCAGTTCAGAACAGCGTGTACCAAAGTGCCCGCTTCATCCGCGACCGCTCCCGTGTACGCAGCTGCGTCGCTTACTGCTTACTGTGCGGCGGATTCCTCGTCGCGCTTGTCGAGCTCGGGGATCATCGGCACGCGCTGACCGCGCTCTTCGGCCACCTCGGAGGCGCGCTCGTAACCGGCGTCGACGTGGCGGACGACGCCCATGCCCGGGTCGTTCGTGAGCAAGCGTGCCAGCTTCTTCGCCGCCAGCTCGGTGCCGTCGGCCACGGAGACCTGTCCGGCGTGGATGGAGCGGCCGATGCCGACGCCGCCGCCGTGGTGGATCGACACCCAGGTCGCACCCGAGGAGGTGTTGACCAGGGCGTTGAGCAGCGGCCAGTCGGCCACGGCGTCCGTGCCGTCGAGCATGGATTCGGTTTCGCGGTAGGGGCTGGCCACCGATCCGGAGTCGAGGTGGTCACGGCCGATGACGATCGGGGCCGAGATCTTGCCTTCCGCGACGAGCTGGTTGAACAGCAGACCGGCCTGGTGGCGTTCCTTGTAGCCGAGCCAGCAGATGCGTGCCGGCAGGCCTTCGAACTCGACGTATTCGTTGGCGGCGTCGAGCCAGGTGTGGAGGTGTTCGTTCTCGGGGAAGAGCTCCTTGAGAGCCTGGTCGGTGACCTCGATGTCCTTCGGGTCGCCGGACAGCGCGACCCAGCGGAAGGGTCCGAGGCCTTCGCAGAAGAGGGGCCGGATGTAAGCGGGAACGAAGCCGGGGAATTCGAAGGCACGGTCGTAGCCGGCCTTGCGGGCTTCGTCGCGGATCGAGTTGCCGTAGTCGAAGACCTCGGCACCGCGGTCCTGGAACTCGACCATGGCCTTCACATGCTTGGCCATGGATTCTTCGGCGCGGATGGTGAACTTCTCAGCGTCCTGCTCGGCCTCTTCGTGCCAGTCGTCGACGCTCACGCCCACCGGCAGGTAGGACAGCGGATCGTGGGCCGAGGTCTGGTCGGTGACGATGTCGACTTCGGCTGCCTCAGGGCGGTCGAGGATGAGCGGGAGGATCTCGGCGGCGTTGCCGACGAGCCCGACGGACAGGGCTTGCTTGTTCTTCTTCGCTTCGATGACCTTGGCCAGTGCGGTGTCGAGGTCGGTTTCGACCTCGTCGAGGTAGCGCTTGCCCTTGCGACGGTCGAGGCGGGTCTTGTCGACGTCGATGATGAGGCAGGCTCCGCCGTTGAGCGTCACGGACAGCGGCTGGGCTCCACCCATACCGCCGCAGCCGGCGGTGATGGTCAGGGTGCCGGCGAGGGTCCCGTCGAAGCGCTTGCGGGCGATCGCACCGAAGGTCTCGTAGGTGCCCTGGAGGATGCCTTGGGTGGCGATGTAGATCCAGGAGCCGGCGGTCATCTGGCCGTACATCATGAGGCCTTCGGCCTCGAGCTCGCGGAAGTGCTCCCAGTTGGCCCAGTCGCCGACGAGGTTGGAGTTCGCGATGAGCACGCGCGGGGCCCATTCGTGGGTGCGCATGACGCCGACCGGCTTGCCCGACTGGATGAGCAGGGTCTCGTCGTCCTCGAGATCGTCGAGGGTGCGCACAATTGCGTCATATGCTTCCCAGGAGCGGGCTGCGCGGCCGGTGCCGCCGTAGACGACGAGGTCCTCGGGACGTTCGGCGACCTCGGGGTCGAGGTTGTTCATGAGCATGCGCTTGGGTGCTTCGGTCTGCCAGGACTTCGCGGTGATCTCGGTTCCGCGGTCGGCACGGATGACGCGGGACGGGTCGTGCTGGGTGAACGACGGCTTGGTGGTCATGGGATTCTCCTTGTCGCTGTGTCCGACAACGCGGATACTGGTCTGCGGGTTCGGCAGGAAACCGACTATCGGCCCGTCCTGCGCTGTCTGCTCTGACTACACATCCCATTCTGGCGGCTGGAGAGGATCGCGGAAGTGGTCCGGATCAAGTTCTGTCCGATATTTCGGACGTGCTCGAGTGTGCGCCGCACACCCCGTTGCCGACCGCTATAAAACAGCTCAGGCATTGATTACCCAGCGTGCAATAATGATGGCCACCCGCATGTCCGACCGCTCGAACGCCTGACGAGGGAGAACGTCCATGGAGCTGCAGCAGATCCGCGCCTTCGTCGCCGTCGCCGAGGAACTCCACTTCGGCCGCGCCGCCGAACGCCTCGGCATGGCCCAGCCCCCGCTGAGCCGCACCATCCGCTCTCTGGAGACCGAGCTCGGCGCCTCTCTGTTCCAACGCACGACCCGCTCAGTCAGCCTCTCCCCCGCCGGCGAAGCCCTACTCGAGCCGGCCAAGCACATGCTCGCCACCCAGCAGGCCGCCGTCGAATCCGTCCACCGCTCCTCCAGCGGTGAGGTCGGCCGCGTCCGCTTCGGCTACTCGCACCCGTCCTCCCGCGACCTGGCCGCCACCCTCGTGGCGGCCTCACACGAACGCAATCCGGGCATCACCTTCCACCTCGAGTCGACGGTCTACGCCGACGAAGGCCTCGAGCGGATCATGGACGGCACGCTCGATCTCGCCCTTGTCCGTTGGCGCCGGCGGCCCCCGCTCATCGCCGGACGCCCCGTCGCGATCGAGCGCCCCTGCGTCGCCATGCCGAGTTCGCACCGACTGGCGAAGCGAAAGAAGATCGGCGTCAAGGAACTCGCCGACGAACCCTTTGTCCTCCTGCCCGCCCGACCGAATTCGAACCTGCGCGAGACCGCCATGCGCCTATGCCTCGACGCCGGGTTCAGCCCGCGCACCGTCCAGGAGGCCCCCGACTCGCAGTCGATCTCCGCGCTCGTGGCCGCCGGGATGGGCGTGACGATTACGTTCGATTCCGTCGCCGCCGGCTACGACTCGCGGATCGCCGCGGTTCCGCTCGATCTCCCGAACGAAGCCACCCAGCTCCACCTCGCCTACCGACTCGATCAGCAGGACGCAGCCCTGAACACGGTGCTCGATGTCGCCGAGGCGGTACTGCCGACCGTCCGCTGAGCGGCCTGGCCGCCGCAAGCCGGCCAGGCTGGCGAATCTTGCGAATCGAATCCAGCGACCCCGCATACCGTCACCGAGGCGACCCACCCACCAGTGCCGCGCCGTCACTATGAGGCCCATTCATTGAGACGCACCCTTGTCAGGCGCAATCCATTCGGATATGTTCATAAATGGGAAAGTATTAATACCAAATTCGGCAGTGATGCCGATCGTGTCGACGTTCCGGCCCCACAAGCGGGACGGTGCGACCGCAACCAGAGGGAGACTCCGTGTCCGAAGACATCGTCATCTGCGATCCTCTCCGCTCCCCCGTGGGCGGATTCGGCGGACAGTTCAAGGACGTGCCGCATGAGGAGCTCGGCCGACAGGTCCTCACAGGTCTGCTGGAGAAGACCAACCTGCCGGGCGAAGCCATTGAGGATGTCGTCCTCGGCAACTGCTATCCGCACATGGAGACTCCGGCGATCGGCCGCGTCGTTGCCCTCAATGCGGGACTGCCCATCACCGTTCCCGGCCGCCAGGTCGACCGTCGCTGCGGCTCCGGCCTGCAGGCGATCGCCGACGCCCACGCGATGATCTCGGCCGGTTTCGCCGACCTCGTCGTCGCCGGCGGCGTCGAGTCGATGAGCCGCGCACCGTTCTTCAATGAGGAGATCCGCTGGGGCGTCAGGGGCGGCAACATCGAACTCAAGGACGGCCTCGTCCGCGGCCGCCTCACCGCAGGCGGCAACGACTACCCGGTGCCCGGCGGAATGATCGAGACCGCGGAGAACCTGCGTCGGGAGTACAAGATCTCACGCGAGGACCAGGACGCCTACGCGGTCGAATCGCATCGTCGGGCCGCCTCGGCGACGGAGGAAGGGAAGTTCGCCGACGAGATCGTGCCGATCACGCTGCCGGCCACCCGGAAGGCCCCCGAACAGGTCATCACGACCGACGAACACATCCGCCCCGGATCGACGGTCGAGAAGCTCGCGAAGCTCAAGCCGATGCTCGCGAAGTCCGACGATGAGGCCACGGTGACCGCCGGAAATGCCTCGGGACAGAACGACGGCGCCGCGCTGTGCATCGTCACCACCGCGTCCAAGGCCGCCGAGCTCGGCCTGCAGGTCTTCGCCCGCATGCGCAGCTGGGCCGTGGCCGGTGTGCCGCCGAAAACCATGGGCATCGGCCCGGTCCCGGCGACCGCGAAGGCACTGCAGCGCGCGGGTCTCGAACTCGGCGATATCGACCTCATCGAACTCAACGAGGCATTCGCGGCGCAGGTGCTCGCCTGCACGACCGAATGGAAACTGTCCGAATCCGACTTCGCCGAGCGTCTCAACGTCAACGGCTCGGGCATCTCACTGGGCCACCCGGTCGGCGCGACCGGTGGCCGCATCCTCGCCACCCTGCTGCGAGAGATGGATCGCCGCGGTTCCCGCTACGGAGTCGAGACCATGTGCATCGGCGGCGGCCAGGGAATGGCCGCGGTCTTCGAACGCGTAGCCTGAGGCCCGCTCGTCTCACGACGAGAAGAACTCAGTGCACTGCCCTGGCCGGAAGCCCTTCCGGCCAGGGCAACGTGCATTGAGTGCCGGAACTCCGCCCCGGGGGCAGACGGCCCGTCGGAGCTTCGGGACGTCCGACACCTCCGTCCGACACTTCGGACGAAATCCCGTCACACCCCGTTGTCTTCGCCCTGGTCACCGCCGAGGATGAAGATCATGAACGCAACGAAGCAGCTCCTGACCGGGGTTCGGGTCGCCGATTTCTCCCGAGTTCTCGCCGGTCCCTACGCCACGGCGATGCTCGCCGACCAGGGCGCCGAGGTCATCAAGATCGAGATGCCCGGCCACGGTGACGATTCCCGACATCTCGGACCCTTCACCGATTCCGGGTCGACGTACTTCACCGGACTCAACCGCGGCAAGCGATCGATCGAGGCCGATCTCAAGGATCCCGAGCACCATGCACGCCTCCTCGAGTTCATCAAGAGCTGCGATGTCGTCGTCGAGAACTTCCGTCCCGGCGTCGCGGCGAAACTCGGCCTCTCCTACGCCGACATCAAGGCTGTGAAGCCCGATATCGTCTATGCCTCGATCTCCGGTTTCGGACAGGCCGGCAGCCAGGCGGGACGTCCCGCCTATGA
The DNA here is from genome assembly GCF_001570805.1 of Brevibacterium epidermidis NBRC 14811. GTDB lineage: Bacteria > Actinomycetota > Actinomycetes > Actinomycetales > Brevibacteriaceae > Brevibacterium > Brevibacterium epidermidis. The sequence continues at coordinate 137,299 of NZ_BCSJ01000002.1, forward strand.
CACGGTCATCCAGGCCCTGAGCGGCCTCATGGCCTCGACCGGCTTCCCCGAGGGCTCGCCCACCCGCGTGGGCGAATCGATCGCCGACGTCTCCGCCGGAGTCTTCGCCGCCTTCGGCATCTCGTCGGCGCTCTTCCGCCGGCAGACGACCGGCGAAGGTGCCCATATCGACATTCCGATGCTCGACGTCATGCTCGCCATGCAGCCGACGAACGCCTCCCTCCACTCCGCTGGATCCGCCCCCACCCGGGTCGGCAACCGACACCCCGTCTCGGCACCGTTCGACACCTATCGCGCCGCCGACGGACTCCTCGTCATCGCCGTGGCCAACGACCGGCTCTTCGGTACTCTTGCCCAGACCCTCGGCAAGCCGGAGCTGGCCACCGATCCGCGCTTCGCCACCGACGCTCATCGGTCGGACAACGACGACGCGCTGCGCATCGAGATCGAAGAATTCACCACCGGGCGCACCGTGACCGAGCTGTGCGAGATCTTCGATGCCGCCGGAATCCCGAACTCCCCCGTCCTCGATTTCGCCGAGGCGGTCACCGGCCCCATCGGCTCCGATCGCGATCTCACTGCCACCGATCCCCGATCCGGGCACGCCTTCCTCGGCCACCCGCTCCTTGTCGACGGCACCCGCCCGGCGTCCGCGCTTCCGGCGCCCCGCCTCGGCGAACACAACGCCGACTTCGCCGCACCCACCGACGCACGCTGACCTGACCGGCTGGCCTCAACCTCGCCGAGGCGGCGCACTCCGCACGAATCCCCTGGCCTCTCAGTCAGGATTCCCCGATCCTCCTGGTCGGGAGCCCGTCCAATTCCATCGAACCGATCCCCATTGCAAAGGAGCACTCTTATGGCCTTCGACATCACCGCCGATGAACAGGAACTCGTCGACGCCGTCGTCTCGATCAGCAAGGACGTCCTCGTCCCACAGGCCGCGGCCGCCGACGCGAACGAACGCGTCTCCGACGAAACCCTGAAGACCCTCGCCGAGGTGGGGGTCATGGGGCTCAACCTGCCCGAGGAATTCGGCGGGCCCGGCGTCGGTTCGGTGGCGATGAGCCAGATGGTCGCCGCCATCACCGAGGCGTGCGCATCGACCGCGTCGATCGTCACCGCGCAGTTCCTCGCCACCGACTCGATCCTCCTCGGCGGCACCGATGCCCAACGCGAAGCGTGGCTGCCACGCGCCGCAGCCGGCGAAGTCATCGGAGCCTTCGGACTCACCGAACCCGGTGCCGGATCGAACCCGGCGGAGATGTCGACGAAGGCCACACGGGTCGACGGCGGTTGGCACCTCAAGGGCACGAAGTGCTTCATCACGAACGCCGGCTTCGCGGACTTCATCGTCGTCTACGCGAAGACCGACGTCGACGCCGGGCACAAGGGGATCAGCGCATTCATCGTCGACACTGCGGCCGCCTCGGCGGGGTTGGACTTCCATCCCCCGGAGAAGACGATGGGTCTGCGCGGCAGCCCCGTCTATGAGTTCGTCATCGACACCGTGGTTCCCGAGGACGCCCTCCTCGGGAAGGCAGGCGAAGGCTTCACGACGGCCATGCGCGTGCTTGACCGCGGCCGCATCGAGGTGGCTGCGATGAGCCTGGGAATCGGCAAGGCTGCCCTCGACGCCGCCGTGGCGTGGGCCGGCGAGCGCAAGATCAACGGCAAGCCGCTGAACAGGCTCCAAGGCATCGCGTTCAAGCTCGCGGACATGTACACGAAGTACCGTTCGGCGTGGCTGCTGACGATGGACGCCGCCGAACAGCGCGACTCCGAGGTGGACTTCACTCGATCCTCGGCAACGGCGAAGCTCGCCGCCTCCGAGGCGGCCGCCTTCATCGCCGACGAAGCCCTGCAGATCCATGGCGGGTACGGCTTCACTCGCGACTTCCCGCTCGAGCGATACGTTCGCGACGCTCGGATCTACCGCATCTACGAAGGCTCCTCGGAGATCCAACGCACGATCATCGCCCGATCTCTGTCCTGACGAGTCGGCTGAAACAAGCCGGAGAATCGATCGAAACAGCACAGAAATCCGCCCGAGAATACGATCGAGACGAGTTTGAGGGGCGATTCGTTCGCCGCGGAGTCCCTCTGTTCATTCCACCCTGCAGATGTTCCGAAATATCGGACGAAATATGTGATTCGGGTCTCGTCTCTCATCGTCTTTGGGTGTTGACTGAGTCTGATTCATCACTCAAAGGAGAAATTCATGGCTAGTACGACCAATTCGGGGATCGAGAAACGGTCCATCGAGATGGTGCCTGACGCTGAGCGTCACGGAACGCCACGTTCCCAGTTCACCCTGTGGTTCGGCGCCAACACTCAGATCACCGCGATCGTCGACGGGGCCCTGGCCGTCGTCTTCGGCGCCGATGCACTGTGGGCCATCATCGGTCTGCTCATCGGCAACATCATCGGCGGAATCGTCATGGCACTGCACTCCGCGCAGGGACCGCAGCTCGGCCTGCCGCAGATGATCTCCTCGCGTGCTCAGTTCGGCATCATCGGCGCGATCATCCCGCTCGTGCTCGTCGTGCTCATGTACATCGGCTTCGCCTCGACCGGTGCGGTCCTGTCCGGCCAGGCCGTCAACCTCATCATCGGAGTCCAGACCCCATGGGTCGGCATCGTCATCTTCGGTGCGCTCACCGCCCTGGTGGCCCTGCTGGGGTATAAGTACATCCACGTGCTCGGTCGGATCTCCTCGGTGACGGGCCTACTCGGGTTCCTGTTCATCACCTACTGCGTGCTCACACAGGTCGACGTCCCCGGTCTGATCTCGGGCTCGTCGTTCGCCTTCCCCGCCTTCCTCTCCGCAATCGCCCTGTCCGTCGGCTGGCAGCTGACCTACGGCCCCTATGTCGCCGACTATTCGCGATACCTGCCACGATCGACCCCAGCTTCGAAGACCTTCTGGTTCACCTTCGGCGGATCGGTCATCGGTTCGCAGTGGTCGATGACCCTGGGTGCGCTCATCGGAGCCGCCGCCATGACGGAATCCGGCAACCTGTTCGTCGAGAACCAGGTCGCCTACGTCGGCGACATCGTCGGCGGAGGGGTGTTCGCACTCCTCATCTTCATCGTCATCCTGCTGGGCAAGCTCACGGTCAATACGCTCAACGCCTACGGCGCGTTCATGTGCACGCTGACGATCCTCACCTCGTTCGGCAACAAGGCGACGATCCGTCGCTGGACCCGCGCGGTCTTCGTCATCGGCATCGTCTCGCTCACCGTGCTCGTGGCGCTGCTGGCCTCGGCAGACTTCCTCGCGAACTTCAAGAACTTCGTGCTCGCCCTGCTCATGGTCTTCACCCCATGGAGCATCATCAACCTCACCGACTACTACCTGATCTCGAAGGACCGCTTCGACATTCCCGCGTTCTATGACCGCAACGGCCGCTACGGCGCATGGAACTGGCGGGCGCTGGCGTCCTACGGAATCGGCGTCGTCGTCCAGATCCCGTTCCTTGCACAGTCCTTCTACACCGGACCGATGGTCGCAAAGCTCGGCGGCGCGGACATCTCGTGGCTCGTCGGCATCGTCGTCACCTTCGTCCTCTATTACGTGCTCATCCGCAACCGGGGAGTCGCCCCGAAGGAGACGATCTACCCCACCCTCGAGGAACTCGAGCGCAAGTGACCCTCACCCGCACCGAGGCGGCCCCACCCTTTCCGGGCAGCTGACCTCGGCAGGGTGGCTCCACTCCTTCAACGGCCGCCGGTCGGCAGCAAACGCTGCCGACCGGCGGCCGTTGTCGTGTGTCCTGGAGAAGGATCAGCCCGCACGAAACACCGACTGTTTCCACATCGCCCAGGCGGCACGGACTGTCCTCGGCAAAAGAGTTACCAATCAGTTCTACTATCGAGTAACGTGTGTGGTGCCCGTCACAATAAGGGCGTCCGATGAAGAGCATCCGCTGCCGACGACACCCCTGTCGCAGCGGTTCGCTCGCGGTCGCGGCCCGTTGCACCACGGCCCGCACCGACTCCACTGTCCCGCACCTTCTCACCGCCGAGAGACATGGCAGAACAGGACCACCGCCTATGAGCACGCCCAACACAGCACAGACCAGCACAGCACTGCCGACCACAACGTCACACAGTCCGCGTCGTCGCATTCAGGCCCTCAGCGCCGCAGCGATCGCCGGCCTCGCACTCACTCTGTGCACGACGACCGCGCCGGCCCAGGCCGCCGACATCGTCCCACAGACCGAATCCGAAGCCGAACAGTTCCTCGACGACCGTGCGGCTGAGGACCCGAGCACGCTCGACCGCGATTCCGTCCCCGAGGACATCAGCGTCGAACAGGCGAAGAAGGCTGTCGAGAGTTCCGATGAACTCACCACGGCCGACGTCGAATATGCCGCCGCACAGGAGGACCTTCCGGCCTCCGGAGTCCCCGAAGATTTCTATGAGACTCCGGACTCGCTTCCCAGTGAAGACGGTGCAGTGCTCAAGCAGGCCGACTCGGAGTTCTATCTCGATCCCGTGAAACTCATCAAGCATGACGCGAAATCGACGACGTTCATGTACAAAACCACCGACGAGCAAGGCACCGCCCGAGCCGCCACCGCCACTCTGCTCACCCCGAACGGCGCGAGCGGCCACGCCGAGGATGCCGTCGTCATCTCTCCGGGCACCCAGGGCATCGCCGACAAGTGCGCTCCCAGCCGGCAAATGGGCATGGGCACCGAATACGAAGGAATCTCCGTCGCCTCTGCCCTGGCCGCGAAGCATCCGGTTGTCGTCGTCGACTACATGGGCCTCGGCACTGAAGGCACCCATCACTACGTCAACCGCGTCGAAGAGGGACGCTCTGTCCTCGACGCGGCACGCGCAGTTCAGCAGGTCGACGGAAGCGAGATCGACGAGGAGACCCAGCTCCAACTGCGCGGATACTCGCAGGGCGGCCACGCCACGACGGCTGCTCTGGAGCTCCAGAAGGAATGGGCTCCCGAGCTCAACGTCGTCTCAGCTTCGGCCGGCGCCGTGCCGACCGATCTGTATAAGACCGTTTCCGAGCTCTCGAGCGTCTATACGGCATTCGCGCTCTACGGCGTCGCCGGGTTCGCGGATCAGACCGGGGTCGATACGTCGGACTTCCTCAACGAGGAGGGACAGAAGGTAGTCGAAGAAACCTCGAACCAGTGCACCATCGAAGCGCTGCTCTCGACTGCCTTCACCGATGCGAAGACGCTGACGAAGAACGGTGAGTCATTCCAGGAGATCGTCGATGCGAACTTCACGGACGTCGCCGAAAAGCAGCGTCTGGGCAAGGCTGAAGTGCCTGATATTCCGCTGCTGGTCAACCACAGCCGCCTCGACGACGTCATCTCATTCGATCAGGGCAAGGAGCTCGCGTCGACCTGGTGCCGCGCCGGACACAAGGTCGCGTTCGAGGACAACCTCGGCCCCACACACATCGGCGGCTACGTCGCCGCGCTGCCCCGGGTCGAGACCTTCACCAGTCGCACCTTCGCGGGCAAGGCTCCGCTCGACAGCTGCTGGAGGCTGTGACCTCCCACCCTCACCGAGGCTGCCCACCCAGTTGGGGAATCTGTCCTCACCGAGGCGGCCCGCCCGGTTGACGAGCCCATAAGATAGAGGCGGTCCACCCTGAACGGGGTGGGCCGCCTCGGCGATATTCACAGGGTTGGGTTGTGCCGGTGACGGTCACATGACGTAGGAGAGGATCATCGATACGAGGGTCGCAACAACAACGGAGTTGAAGGCGAAGGCGACGATGACGTTCGTGCGCACCAATCGCCAGGCTTTCCGCGACACCGCTCGGCCGGGGAGCGCGGCCGTCATCGTCGATGACAGCACGGAGAAGGTCAGGTAGTCGCCGAACTCGCGTGGGCCTTCCATCTCGAATTCGAGTTGCCGCTCCCCCGGGCTGCCGCCGCCGCTGAGGTCGAGACGCATGAACTCGAGTGCGAACGAATACACGAGCACCGCCCACGAGGCGATGACATTCGCGATGCCCAGCCCCGCCGAGACGACGATGCTTCCCTCAGAGTCAGAGGTAACGAGGAAGATGTTGAAGATGAATGCGAGGTAGGCAGCCATGGTCGCCCAGGACACTGCTCCGCCCATCCCGAACCACCGCGACCACCATCGTCGGCGGTTCGCCACTGACCAGCGGGAATGGACGATGAGCTCGGTTTCGTCGAGGTCTCTCAGTCCCGCGTGGGTCCACAGCAGATAGGTCAGCGCGAAGAGCGGCCAGAAGACGAGGAAGAGGTTGATGACCTCGTGCGGCAGGGCCAGCGACGCAGCCGTGCTCGGACCAGAACCCAGCGGGTCGAAGTCGAATCCGAACACGAGGATGCCGCTGACGATGAGCGCAGGAACTCCCGCGATATTTGCGCGCGAGTCGTCGGAGAGAGTGAGCATCTGACTGTGCGTGGGTCTCATCGGCCCGGCTCCGGTTCGTTCGACGCGGCGGCTGTTCGAGTTCAGCCTAGTCGAGGGTGGGCTCGACTCGTCCGATCTCCGAATCGGACCGGTGGCACCGAGTCAGACCAGGCATCCCCGAATCAATCGAACTGATCCTCAAGTCACACCGGACAAGGGCCTAGTCAGACCAGCCGCGAGGCGAAAGCGAGCAGGTCGCGATCGCCGCCGGGACGACCGACCAGCTGCACCGCTTGCGGTCCGTCTCCGGCTCCGCCCCTGGGCAGCGGGAGCGTCAATGCCGGCCAGCCGAGGACATTGAACGGCATCGAATAGCGCATGAACTTCGCCGCCGAGCCGGAGTCGATCTCGTCCCAGCGGATCACTGGACCGTCGATGGCCTGGGTGAGCAGGAAATCGGCGCCCTCGAAGACCGTGAGCGACCGTTTCCGCAGGTCCGCGAGCGCTTCCAGCTGCTTCCGGTATTCGGTCTCGCCGAGGTCTCTGCCCGCCTCGATCTTCTTGGCCACTCCTGGCTGGTAGTCCGCGGCGTGCTCGGCGTACAGGTCTGCGTGGACCTCGTACGCCTCGTAGAGGCGGATGAAGTCGTAGATCGGTGCCAGATCGTCGAGGAGCTTGCCGATGACTCTCCCCTTCGCCGTGGTGACCGTGAGATCCGGTACCGACCTGAGCAGGTCTCTCGCCCGAGCGTCGTCGCCGCCGAAGAGGCTGACATCGATCGTCCGTGCTCCGTTGCCTGTCAGGCCTGGCTCCCCACCTCGGCCAGGCGCCTTGCCGGAATCGTCGCCCGCGATCACGTCGAAAGCCGTGGTCAGCACGCCGAGGTCGGAGGCGAAGAGTCCGACGGTGTCGAAGCTCTGCGAGAGCGGGAAGACTCCGTCGACGGGCACGACGCCGAAGGTCGGTTTGAACCCGAGCACGCCTTGACAGGCCGCCGGCACGCGCACGGACCCGGCCGTGTCGGTGCCCAGGGCCAACGGCACCGCCCCGGCGGCAACGAGTGCGGCCGATCCGGAGCTCGACCCGGCGGTGCACAGTGCCGCATCGACAGGATTGACGACGCGGCCGAAGGCCGACTCGTCGCCGAGGATTCCGTAGGAGTACTCCTGGCAGTTCGTCTTCGCCACAGGGATCGCGCCCGCCGCTTCGAGTCGGTCGACGACCGGCGCCGAGTTAGCAGCCGGGGCATCGCTGCGCACGTTCGATCCCATTGTCGTCGGGTAGCCGACCAAATCGATGACGTCCTTGATAGCGAAGGGAATCCCTTCCAGACGCCGAGGCGGCTCGCCGGAGTCGCGGCGGCCGATCGATTCCGCGGTGAGGGCATCCGCGCGGTCGACGGTCATCGCTGTGACGGCGTTGAACTGCGTTCCGGCACGTTCCACCTCGGCGAGAGTCTGCTCATCCATCCGATGAGCCTATCTGAACTGTCGGCGCCAGTCCGGCCCATGGGCGCAGCGCTTCGATCGCTGCGGCGACGTCGAAGGCAGTTCCGTCGTCGAAGGGGTGAGCAACGACCTGGACGCCGGTGGGGATGCCGCAGTCGGCCGTTCCGGAGGGCACATTGACGATCGGCACCCGGTTGCAGATGTTGAACGGCATCGTCATATGCGCCTGCCAGTAGTGGTCGAGGTGGAAGCCGGCCGTATCGCCGGAGGCAGCGACCGCACCGCCCGAGTCGCCGCCCGCACCGTTCTCTCCGCCTTCGCGTCCGACGCCGTCGGCACCGACCGTGATCCCGTCGAGGTAGCTGGCTCCAGCTTCCAACCCCGCCACCGCCGAGGTGGGCGCCAAGAGCACATCGAAACCGTCCATCGCGGACGCCAGCTCGGCCTGGATCTGTGATTCCATGGCGAGTCCGTCAAAGAAGGATCGGCGGCCGGCGACCACCTCGGAGTCGGCCATGAACCGCAGCGTGTAGTCGGCCAACGTGTCCTCGTGGCCGCGGGTGGCCGCGCGCATCGCGGGCGCCAGCAGGTTCCCGAAGTGCGTGAACGCGGTCTCGAAAATCCGTTCCGCCGTCCACGGCAGTTCGATCTCCTCGACTTGCGCACCCGCCGATTCCAGCGCCGAGGCGACCGCGCGGGTGTTCGCTTCGATGTCCTTCCCGACGGGGAAGTCCCCCAAACGCACGCACAGCGCAACCTTGCGGCCGCGGAGTCGATCAGCCGCCTCGGCGGGGTCGAAGTCATCGAGGAACCCAGGTGAGGCGATCGTCGCGTGATCGCTCGGATCGACGCCGACCATGACTTTGGCGAGCAGGGCGGCATCGGCGACGGTGCGCGTCATCGGCCCGTCTCCGCGATACCAGTCGGCGGCCAGGGGTTGGGCGCCGGGGATCCGACCGTACGGAGCTTTGTAGCCGACGGTGCCGGTGAAGGCGGCGGGCAGCCGCGTCGATCCGGCGATGTCCGAGGCCGTGGCCAGAGGCGCGAATCCGGCGGCGAGCGCGGCACCGGACCCACCCGAGGACCCTCCCGGCGAGAGGTCGAGGTTCCAGGGGTTGCGGGTCACGCCCCACATCGGCGAGTGCGTGATCGTCGCGCAGCTGAACTCCGGGGAGGTGGCTCGGGCGTGGACGAACCCGCCGGCGGCGCGGATGCGGGCGATGATCGCGGCATCGTTGTCGGCGATGGTGTCGCGTTCGTGCAGCAGTCCTTGGGTGAGGCCTCGGCCGGCGAGCGCGTGCTTCTCCTTGGCGATCACGGGAAGTCCGAGCAGCGGGCGGGTGGCGGCCGCATCGGCGAGGTCATCGTCGGTGGCTTTCGCGTAGAACGTCTCGGCTTCCCGCGCCGAGGGGACCGCCTCCTCCACGACTTCCGTGACCGCATTGATGCGCTCATCTTCGGCGGTGATGCGGCCGATGAAGGAGGTCAGGTAGTCGACCGGGGAGAGTTCCTTCGAGCGGAAGGCGGCGAGCGCCTCGGTGGCGGACAGGGTCCAGGGTTCAGAGGCTGTGTTGGTGGTCTTGGCGTCAGCGCCGGAGCGCGGGACAGCGCGGCTCATGCGCGCGCCTCGGCGACGGACGACCCGACCCACACGGCACCGTCACGGACATCGGCGAGCTCACCGCGGACGAGCTCACCGGCCACCGAAGTGAGCACGCGGACTCCGCGGAGCATGTCCTCGTCGGTGGTGAATTCGCGTTCGCAGTGGGAGACGCCGTCGACGCTGGGCACGAACATCATCACGGCGGGCACGCGGTGGTTCATCGCCACGGAATCGTGGCCTGCCATGGTTTCCAGCCGACGGATGCTCAGGCCTTCGTTCGCCGCGGCTTTCTCGGCGAGTTCGACGCCTTCGGTCGGGAAGTAGCGTTTGTCGCGGATGTCGAAATCCTCGACGTTGATGGTGATGTCGTGGGCGCGGGCGATCTCGGCGATCTGCGCCCTCAGGGAGCCACGGGCGGCTTGGACGATCGCCGGGTCGGACGAGCGGAGGTCGGCGACCATATGGACGCGGCGGGGAACGACGATCGGCGAATTCGGTTCGACGACGTGCTGACCGACCGAGGACACGAGGGCTTCCTCCTCGAACTCGTCGACCACCTCGGCGACGGCGAGCACGACTTTGGCCGCTGCGACGAGGGCGTCGTGGCGGTCGGCCATGGCGGTCGCGCCAGTGTGGGACTGTTCGCCGAGGACGTCAATGTCGAGTTTCTGCGTGTACCAGCTGGATTCGACGACGCCGATGTCCGTGGTTTCGCGCTCGAGGATTCGGCCCTGCTCGATGTGGATCTCGGCGTAGGTGATCGCCTCGGGCGGTGTATCGGTGCCGGCATAGCCGATGGCGCCCAGCGCCTCAGCGACGGTCGTGCCCTCGAGATCGGTGACGGCGAGCATCTCGTCGAGGTCGAAGAGTCCGGCGTAGACGGAACTGCCCATGATCGACGGGGCGAAACGGCCGCCTTCCTCGTTGAACCAGTTGACGACGGCGAGGTTGTAGGTCGGTTGCAGGCCGGATTCGGCGAGTTCCTCTTTGACCCGCAGGGCTGCGAAGAGGGCGGCGATGACTCCGTATGCGCCGTCGAAGCGACCACCGAGCGGCTGCGAATCGAGGTGCGAGCCGATGAGGACATACGGGGCATCGGGAACGAACTCGAGGCAGGCGAACATGTTGCCGATCGCATCCACGCGCACGTCGAAGCCCTTGTCCGTCGCCCAGCCGCGCATCCAGTCACGCGTCTGCTTGTCCTCCTGTGTCAGCGCCTGCCGGTCGACGCCGTTGTTGTCGGTCGCGCCGATGGTGGCGACGAAGTGGAAATCGGTGAGGAAGGCCGCATCGGAGGATTGCGCCGTGTCGGACGACGGGGCTGCGGTCGACGGGGGAATCTGATGGTTCATTGCTGTTTGCTGCTTTCCAGTGGAAGTGATGTGGTTTGTGTAGGTCCGGGTTGAGGTTTGTGTGGGCGCTGGCGCGGGCGGAGCTCACACATCGCATTCGTCCAGTTCATCGGTTTGCGTCCCGATGAATTGCACCGAATGTGATGCGGAAATGGACGAAACCTGATGTCAGGGTGCGCTCATCCGAGTCGTCCGCGGGTCTCGGGCAGTCGGGTGACGAAGATGAGCACGAGGCACACGGCCGCGACAGTCGCCATGTAGTAGCCGGGTGCGGTGTTGACGCCGGTGATGTCGACGAGCCACGTGCCCACGAACGGAGCGGTTCCGCCGAGCGCTGCGTAGGAGATGTTGTAGCTGATGGCTGCCGAGGTGAACCGCGTCTTCGTCGAGAAGCGCTCGCAGAAGAATGTGTAGCAGCCGCCGCCGTAGCAGCACAGCGCGAGGACGAAGATCGTCTGCCCGAGAAATGCCAACCCCATGTGCCCGCTGGTCACAAGCCCGAATGCCGGCACCGAGGTGACCGCGAGCAGGATCGCACCCGCGATGAGCATGGGCCGACGTCCGAATCGATCACCGAGGTGGCCGGCGATGGGCAGGAAGATCGTGTAACTGGCCATCGCGATCGCGTTTGTCAGCAGCGACTGTTCGCGGCTGAGGTCGCCGGTGGTCTGGATGTAGGTGACGAAGTACGCCGAGAGCATATAGAAGCCGAGCGCGGTGACGCCGAGGACGAAGAAGACCTGGAGCATTCCGACCCAGTTCTCGCGGAAGCTTTCGCGGATCGGGCTGAATACCTTGGGCCGTTCTGCGGCGGTCTTCTTGAACAGCTCGGATTCGTCGGTCTTCGACCGGATCCACAGTCCGACGGCCGACAACGGCAGCGCCAGGAGGAACGGAACGCGCCAGCCCCATGAGTCGAATGAGGCGTCGCTCATCACCGTCGACAGCAGGAGGATGAGGCCGCCGGCGAACACCGAGGGCAGGGCGGTCGCGGCCAAGGTGATGTTGATCCACAGTCCGCGTTTGGCAATCGGAGCGTGCTCGTAGACGAAGGACGGTCCGCCGACGGATTCGCCTCCGGCGGAGAAGCCCTGACCGAGGCGGGCGAGGATGAGCAGGATCGGTGCGAACCAGCCGATCGTGTCGAACCCGGGGAGGATGCCGATGAGTGCGGTGCAGGCTCCGACGAGGAAGATCGTGATCGTCAGGGTCTGCCGCCTGCCCACCTTGTCGCCGAGAGCTCCGAAGAACAATCCGCCGAGGGGTCGCATGACGAAGGCGACTCCGAAGGTCGCGAAGATGACCAGCAGACCAGTGATCCGGTCGCCGTCGGGGAAGAAATATTCAGACAGGATCACTGCCGATAGACCGTACAGCGTGAAATCGTAGAACTCGACGAACTGGCCGATGCTGCCGCCGAGAAGCACCTTCCGCTGCATCTTCGTCGATCGGCCGTTGCCGTTCGCGGTGGGCGTGTGCTCCTGGCCAGTGATGGGAGTGGACATCAAAGCTCCTTTGCTCTGTCGCCCTGGCGGGCGGAAGCATCACCGTCTGCCCGCGTGATGCCTGCCATTCATTGTCATCAGCGAATCGGAATCGGTCCAACAGATACTTTTGAACATTGTCATCAATTGGATCAATGCAGACGAATGGGGCTTCTCTGCACCTGCAGCTTCTCGCCTGGCGTAATGTTCCAACTTTCCGCGCTCACGCGCCGGTTCCGCACCGGCACGACAGCTCAGCACCTACGAGACATCTCAGCGCCATCACTCGTTCGAAGCAGCGCCCAGAACCTCTTTGCTGACTTCGCAAAATGCCTTCCCGCGTCGGCTCAAGCGCACGCCGCTGGGCCAGATCACGGCGAGGTCGATGCTCGGGAAGTCATCGAGCAGGGGAACATCGACGGTCTGCAACCCGATATAGGTACCCGATGACACGCTTTGGCTCAGCAGCGAATACCCGTGTCCCATCGCCACGAACGACCGCAGCGTCTCGTAGCCGGAGAACGAATGCCTTGTCTTCGGCACAACCCCTGCGATGCGGAACAGTTCGTCGTAGTACTGCCTGGAGAAGGGCAGATCGAGCTGGATGTAGTCTTCGCCGGCAAACTCACTCAGGCGCACCGGCTCCGGCGTCCCGTTCCTGGCCAAGCGATGGTTGCGAGAAACCAGAACATGAGGTTCGACGACGTCGAGAAGGAAGGTGTCGAATCGACCCGTCGGCCCGAGCATGTACGTCAGCGCCAGATCGCAGTCACCAGCCGCGACGGCTCTCTGGAGTTCTTCCAGGTCGGCCTCGAGGTACGTCACCTGAACGTCTGGGTAGCGTTTCGCGAATTCGTCGTGGATCAGCGGCAGCCGGGTCGGTGCGATCGGCGAGAACACGCCGACAGTCAGGCTCCCGCTCAGAGACCGAGAGAGTCCCTGCGCGGTTTCGCCGAGCGCTTCGGACGCCTCGAGGAAGCCGGTCACTTCGGCAAGGAATCGCTTTCCCGCCGGCGAGAGCACGACGGATCGGTTCTTCTGCCTGATGAAGAGGTCGAGCCCGATGGTCCGCTCGAGCTGAGCCATCGCCGTCGAGATCGCCGACTGGGTGACATTGAGCTGCTTCGCCGCCTCGGTCATATTCTCTCGCCGGGCAACCTCCTGGAAGTACCGCAGCTGCACCAGAGTGAAATCGATGGCCATAGCTCCCCATCATCCCACCGACGATGGCGATGCGTGCAGCCCCACCCTCACCGAGGCGCCCCCGCCCTGGCAAGAAACCCCAACCGTTCCGAGGCGGCCAGGCCTCACCCAGAGCACCCAACTCGACCGGGGCAGCCCCAGCCCGGAGAATCCGCCCGACTCTCCAATCGACATCGATCTCGCGTCAGTGCCGACGAGTAGATTCGACTTCAAATCAACCCTGACGGCAACTTTCTGCACACAAAATAACGAAGCCATCAAACACGATATTATCAATCGAATCTTTTTCGAAATTTCTATTGTTTTCTGTATCTTGACTGTCTATAATTTGAATAAGAGACCTTCAACGACGAACGGAACTCGACAGCGATGACCTTCACCCCCGACCGCAAGCGACGCAAGTCAGGAAAGCGCGACCGACGCGCTGCCGCTGACTCGCGCGGCGGGGCAAGCCGCCGACCACCGACCAATTCGAGTCCGGCCGGTTCCACCGACCTGCCCACTCCGGTTGCTCGCGACTCCGCTGACAACGCGCCCGCAATCCCCGCAGGCGAGCTTTCGCGCCCTTCATCTCTAGCTGAGCAGCTCAAGGCAGCCGGACTCGACCTCAGTGGCCACCACTTCGCCGACGTGTTCAACGCCCTGGACCCCGTATCGACCGACGACGAACTGGACGAAGACGCACCGACCACCGACATCGAAGAACCATACGAAGCCGTCGAAACACCGAACTCCAAAGCGGCCGACGTCGCTCAAACAAGCGAAGCAGTCGAAACGGAGAGCTCCGCAGAGCCCGAGTCTGGAGATGACTCTCAGCGACCGACCTCGCTGCACCCTGTTCTCACCGGCTCCACCTGGAACGATCTTGCCAAGAGCGCTCCCGAGATCACCGACTCGATCGCCTCACTGACCGGACTGGTCGGTGCACTTCGGGCATTCGACCGCCCCATGGGGCCCAACGAGGCCCTGCAGGTCATCGACGGGGCGGAGGCGCTGCGCCGGCTCAGTGAATCTCTGTCCACTTTGGCCCTGGCCGTCTACGAACGCGTCGGCACTCCCAAAGACAGCGGCGCCAAGTCGACCAAGGCACTCATCCAGGGGCGCCTCAACCTCTCGGGACGAGAAGCGAACCGCCGGGCAAGGCTCGCAGAGAATCTCGGCGGACGAGTCGCACTCGACGGACAACCCCTTGAGCCCGAACATCCGCTCGTCGCCGAGCAGCTCCACCTCGGCACTCTGCCCGCGGAGCACCTCACCGTCATCGAAGACTGCCTCAAGGCACTGCCCACGTGGGTGGACCACGAGACGAAGTCCCGTGTGGAGGCCGACCTCGTGAAGTACGCGAAATCGGTGACTGTGAGCGAGCTCCGCGACATCTTCCGTCGGATGCTCGCTCTCATCGACCCCGACGGTGCCGAGCCGCTCGACCCCAGCGATCGTTCCGCCTACTTCATCACTGCCCGGCCCAAGCGCAATGGAGACTGGAGGCTGGAAGGCGTCCTCGATCCCGTGGCGGGATCCGAACTGCACGGACTGTTGACCTCCAGGATTCAATCCGCGAAAGGCACCACATCGACAACCGCAGAACCCACCGACTCCGAGGCGGACAAAGGCGAGCGCGAAGACGCTCCCCCACTCGTCCCGAACGCCGAGCCAGACCAGACTCCCGGTAGTGGCAGCCTCGGCCAGACCTTCGATGAGCACCGGTTCGAACCTCTCGATGCCGTCCTTACCGGAGATCGTTTCGATGCACCTCCATGGGCTGTCATCGAGGCCACCGGAGACAACGAAGCCGAATCCGCGGATCCCGGTGCCAACCGTCCCGTTCCTGCCGGTCACGGGGTCCGCGCCAATGGTTCGGCCGTCGATCTCATGAGCGAGCAGCCCAATGCGAAGGCCTGGATCTACGAACGTTTCGCCACTCTCATTTCGCGCATCAGCATGAAGGAAGCCGCCAAAGGTTCGCCTTACGCCCTGGTCGTCACAGCAAAAGCGTCCGACATTGCCAACGGCATCGGCGAAGCCACCACAGGCTCCGGCGACCGCTTCCCGATGGGCGACGTCGCTCGGCGCGGCCTCGATGGCACCGTCTTCTTCCACCTGATGGACGAAAAGGCTCGCACGGTGGAAGTCTGCACGGAACAGCGCTTCGCAAACAAGAAGCAGACCGCAATCGTCACCGCCAGGGATCGCGGATGCGTGTTCCCCGGTTGCGATGCACCGGCGGGGTGGTGCGACGTGAACCATGTTGTGCCGCACGCCCTGGGCGGCAAGACCGACATCAACAACATGTGCCTGCTGTGTTCCTTCCACCACCACCTTATGGACCGCTCCGACTGGGAAGTCTTCATGCTCGGCGACGGACGGCCGGCATGGCGACCGCCCGAAAGCACCGACCCTGCTCGCATTCCAATCCTGCACTCACGATTCATCACAGACGACATCATCGAGGGCCTCTTCGGCACGTAGCGGGGCACGGTTGTTCAAAGGCACCGCTGCGCCTCCACTCCAGTACGAGCCCGGTAGGTGTGCGAAGATCGCGACCAACACCTGACGTGCTCACCTGCCTGCCGAACCCACTCCACCGGCCCTCGGCCCGCAACGCACTTTCGGGAATGCAGCACTTCAGCGAATGCACGATTCCCAGCCACCGCAAATAGACTGGCCCCATGCACCTCGGCCTTCTGACTTCCAGCGCTGTTCCGCACGACTTCTCAGCTGCAATCCCCAGTCCTTCCATCTCTAGCTTCCAACTCGGACCGCTGACGATCCACTTCTATGCGCTGTGCATCCTGGTGGGCATCATCATCGCCATTGTGCTGACGAACCGCCGCCTGACCAAGCGCGGTGTCGAGGACTGGCAGGTGCTCGACATCGCGACTCTGGCCGTACCGATGGCCATCGTCTTCGCCCGCATCTACCACGTCATCACGCACTACACCGACTACTTCGGTCCCGGTCGCAACCCGTGGAACCCCTTCGAACCAGGCTCGGTGTGGGCCATCTGGGAGGGCGGAATCGCGATCTTCGGATCGCTCATCGGCGGCACGCTGGGTGCATGGATCATGTGCCGCCGCCTCGGCCTCAAGCTGACCACTCTGCTCGACGCCCTAGCCCCTGGTCTCATCCTTGCCCAAGCCTGCGGACGCTTCGGCAACTGGTTCAACCAAGAGCTCTTCGGACTGCCGACCACCCTGCCCTGGGGCCTCGAGATCGACCCCAGCAATCCCGCCATCCCACCAGGCACCCCGGCTGACACGCTCTTCCACCCGACGTTCCTCTACGAGGTCGTCTGGAACAGCCTCGGCGCACTCGTCCTGCTCTATCTCGGCCGCCACGTCTTCTTCCAGTGGGGACGCCTCTTCGCCGTCTACCTGATGTGGTACGGCGCCGGCCGCATCGTCTGGGAATCGATCCGCCTCGACCCGAGCTTCGTCATCCTCGGCCTGCGTACGAACGTCTGGGGTGCAATCGGCGCCGTCGCGCTCGGTGCGCTGATCATGATCGTGCAGTGGAAACGCCATCCCGAACCCGAGGAATCGCCCTTCCTCCCCGGACAAGAACCCGAACCTGCGAAAGACTGACGGCACCCCTCGCCGAGGCGGCTCCCCGGGTCCGTCGTCTCGCGCGGTTCCCTTCCTTGACCGGACGATCCACTCTTTCTCCGGAAACGACCGGTCACCGATCACAGGCGACCAGGGCTGAGGTTCACTCAAGCTGAAATGCTGTCCCAGCCGAGGCAGGAGGGGCGGCACCCGCCGACTATCTACTGCAAAGTAACGTAGTCGTCATGCACTTCTTCCGTATGCTCCTGCACCTCTTCAGGTCCAAGCAGCGCTCTGCCCGCGACATTTGGGACACGTATTTCCTCCCCATGCGCGTCCACCTTGGCGAGATCGACATCTTCATGCATCTCAACAACGGCAAGTACCTGTCGATCATGGACCTCGGCCGACTCGACATGATGATGCGCAGCGGAGCCTGGCAGGCAATGCGCGAGCGCGGGTGGTCCGGAGTCGTCAGCGGCGAGACCATCAGCTTCCGCAAATCACTCAAACTCTGGCAGCGCTACACGCTGGAAACCAAGGTCTGCGGAATCGATGAGCGCACCGTGTTCTTCGAGCATCGCATGACCGTCGGCGGGGAGATCTTCGCCCGTGCCTACGTCGGCACCCGCGTGATCTCAGACAGCGGCCCGCTCACCAGGGACGATCTCATCGAAGCGTTCGGCATGCCGGAGAACGTCCCCGAACTGCCCGACTGGATCCACGAGTGGCGCCGCCACAACGCACTGCCGAGCACCCGACGCCCGGCCTGGAGCAGCTGGAACTAGCCGAGCCATAGTCGGGAACAGCCTGCCCCGGCCGGTTCAGACCTCGAGCCACTCCTTGAGTCGGCCGAGCCCGGTCGTGATCGCAGCTTCGTCGATGCCCGAATATGCCAACCGGATATAGGACCGATCCTCACCGGGCTGTGGTGAGCCGAAATGCTCGCGAGTGCAGAATGACACTCCCGTGGCATGCAGCGCCTCTGTGGAGAAGTCGGCCAGAGTCGCGATTCCCTTCGCCTCCATCGCCTCGGTGACATCGGGGAAGACGTAGAACGTCGACCCCGGGGTCGCCGCGGACATGCCGGGGATCTCATTGATGAGCCGACAGGTGGCATCACGTCGTTTGCGCAGCACCTCCAACATCTGCCCGACCGGCCCCTGCGGCCCACGCAGGGCTGCGATCCCCGCCCACTGCACGTACTGGTTTGTGCAGGATTCGTCGTTGGTATTCATCAGCGAGATCGCCTCGGCGACCTCCTTCGGCGCTACCGCGCACCCGAGACGCGAACCGGTCATCGCGTACTTCTTCGAGAACGTGTAGAGGATGACGGTGCGCTCGCGCATGCCCGGCAGCGCGGCGATCGACTGAGACTTCCCCTTGTAGCGCATCTCGAAATACGCCTCATCGGAGAGCACCCACAGGTCGAATTCCTGCGCGATCGCAGCGATGGCCTCCCGCTCCCCCGGGGTGGATTCCGCAGAGATCGGGTTCTGCAGGTCGTTGTAGATGATCGCCGTGGTGTTCTCATCGATCGACGCCCGCAGGTGATCGAGGTCGATCGCGAAACCGTCGGAGGTCGGAACATAGCGATAGGGCAGAGCTGTACCGCCGAAGTATTCGATCTGGGATTCGTAGATCGGGAATCCCGGGTTCGGGTAGAGCACACCTTCGCCGGGGTTCATCACCGCTTGGAGGAATTTCGTGATCACGGGTTTGCCACCGGTGGTCACAACCACCTCGGCGGGGTCGATCGTCATTCCGCGCCGCGCGCCGATGTCATCGGCGAGCGCCTCTCGCAGCTCGGGGATCCCCGGCCCGGGGCAGTAGCCGGTCTTGCCGTCGACGATAGCCTTCTCGAGGGCTTCGACGATGTGGCCGGCCAAGGGAAAATTGAGATCGCCGAGGTGGAACGGGAAGACCTCGTTGCCCTTCGCCTTCCAATCGGCGGCGGCCTGGGCCACGCGGAAAGCGGTCTCGGTGCCGAGGTTGTCCAAGCGGCGAGCAGTCTTCATCGTCGACTCCTTCTTCGGGGTCCATCTCTTCGGGGCAGTGCTGAGGTGTTGGTGCTGCTCACCGTGGGACGAAACCGTCCCAGGGCACGGTGCGCACCGGTTCACTCACGATAGAGCACCTGACCAGGGGTTGTCAGCGATGTCCGTGCCGAAGGCCATATTGTCAGTCACCGACAAGCGTGCGATTGCGAAGAATCGTGGACGTCCTGCGAAACGCACGCGAACTGACGACCTGCGGCAACCCTCACCCCTCGCTGGGCGCGACGTACAGCTTCCGCAGCGGCGCCCCATCGATGTACCAGCGCGTCTTCATCCCATCAACGAGGCGGACCAGCGACCCTGGCACCAGTTCGATGGGGTCACGGCGGGGCTCGTCGAATTCGATGCGCCCGTTCCCTGAGATGACGAGGAAGACCTCGTCGCCTTCGATATCGCGCATCGCTCCCGCGCTCATCTCCCACAGCCCGAAGTCGGCTCCCCCGATCGTGCCGAGTTCGGCGACGCCCGTCGTCACGGGCCCGACCGGCTGCTCCGCCGCGACGGCGTCTTCGGATACCTCTGCCGAGGCGGTCAATCCATCCGACTCGACCGAACTGTTCGAGTCGGCGCCGCTGTCCGAGGCGGTCGAGACCTTCTGCCAGTCCTCGATCGGTTCGTGGCTGAGAGGGAAATCGTGGGTGCTGATCGGCTCCATTGCGCTCATGCGAACAGTGTAGCCAGACGGCTCTTCCAAGTCCCGCAATAACGAAGAAATCAGTAGGCTGACGAGCTCGTTTCAGCACTCAATACAAAGTGGCGCAACTATTTACTTCACCTTGCGAGTGAGATAGAACTGTTTCCGTAGGCGACCACCTGGTCCGCCTCGAGTTCAGGAGATGATCCGTGTCCTACTTCAATGGTGAAGCCTCGCACTGGCTGGCAGCCTCCCCCGCCGATGACATCGCCCCAGCTCCTCTGCCGCGCGAGAAACAGGATCTCGTCATCGTCGGCGGCGGACTGACCGGGCTGTGGTCGGCCTACTACGCCAGGCAGGCTCACCCCGATTGGGCGATCACCATCATCGAAGCCCGACATATCGGCTACGGCGCATCCGGTCGCAACGGCGGATGGCTGTCGACCCTGCTGCCGGGCAACCGCACCAAGTTCGCCGAGGCGGTCGACCGCGCTCGGAAAAGCGACCCCACCGGGCCGGTCGGCTCAGCGGGTCTCGACGGTGTGGCCAGCGTCAGCGCCTTTCAAGCCGCCCTCTTCGACTCCATCGACGAGGTCCTCGACGTCTGCACCGTCGAAGGCATCGATGCCCATCAGGTGCGCGGCGGTCATATCGACATCGCCCAGTCGGAGGTCGGCCTGTCCCGGCTGCGCGAACTTCAGGCCGGCAACGAGCAGTTCGGCTACGGGCCCGAGGATATGCATTTCCTCGACGCCGAGGCCACGCGTGCCCACATCAACGTCGACAAGGCGCTCGGCAGCCTCTACTTCCCCGGCACCGCCGCCATCGATCCGGCGCTGCTCACCCGCGGACTCGGCCACGTCCTCAGGAAACAGGGTGTGACCATCTGCGAAGCCACCTCGGCGAGGCATATCCGCAAGAATTCGGTCGCCACGGACCGCGGGCCCGTGTACGCGAACACGATCTTCGTGTGCCTCGAAGGATATTCGGACACGGTCGGCGGCGACCTGCCGGGGCTGCAGGGACGCCAGGTCATCCCGGTGTTCTCGTCGATGATCGCAACCGAGCCACTGCCCGCCGAGGCATGGGCGTCGATCGGCTGGGAGGGGCGCGAATGCCTCGGCGACACCGCCCACACGTTCGTCTATGCCCAGCGCACCGCCGATGATCGGATCGCGCTCGGCGGTCGCGGGGCACCGTATGCCTACCGGTCGGGTCTGCCCGGTGACGGCGAGGTCCCCGCCGAGGTGGTCGACCTCCTGGCCGGGCGCCTGTCCTCACTCTTCCCCGACCTCGAGTTCGATGTTGCGCATGCCTGGCGGGGTGCGCTCGGGGTGACCCGGGACTGGTGCGCCGGGGTCTTCTTCGACCCAACACAGCGCATCGGGGTGGCCCGCGGCTATGCCGGACACGGGGTGACGGCCACTCATCTGGCGGCGAAGACCCTGCTCGACCGGGCTGCCGGCGATGCGACTCCGCTGACCGCATTGCCGTGGAACGACCATTTCTCGGGACAGTGGGAGCCCGAACCGATCCGGTGGTTGGGCATCCGGTCGATGTACAAGATCTTCGGTTTCGCCGACGCGTGGGAGTCAGCGACCGGGGCGAAGAAGACTAGCCTGCTCGCCCGATTCGGATCCCGACTGGCCGGCCTGCACGAGTAGGCGGGGCGGGGGCTGGCATGCACCACCAGCTTGGTGAACCTGCACCAGCTCGGCGCAGGCACCAAGCCAGCGCAGATTCACCAAGCTGAAGCCCAGCTGCCGGGGACCGGCCCGGTCTCGCGCTTCGGCCCGCCCTTGTCGCTCCCGCAGAGTCAGGGGCAGACTGAGGCCATGACGAGTTCGCACAGCCGCATCTCCCCCATGGCCGCTTCCTACCCGGCCTCGAGCATCCGCAAGATGTTCAACCTCGCCCTCGACTTCCCCGACGCCGTGAAGCTCACCGTCGGCGAGCCGGACTTCACCACGCCGGAGCACATCAAGGCCGCCGGCATCCGTGCGATCGAGAACGACAACACCCGCTACGTCGCCAATGCGGGCATCCCCGAACTGCGCTCCGCCATCGCCGGAAAGTACTCACGACGCTGGAATCGCAGCATCGCGCCCGAGAACGTCATGGTCTCCTTCGGCGCGATGGAAGCGCTCACCTTCGCACTCGACGTCACTGTCTCCCCTGGTCAGGAGGTCATCATCCCCGACCCGAGCTTCCCCAACTACATGGGTCAAGTGCACCGCCTCGGCGGGGTCGCCGTCTCCGTCCCGGTGACCGAGGACAACGATTTCAAGCTTCGCGCCGAGGATGTCCGCGCAGCGATCACGGACAGGACCGCGGCGGTGATCATCAACAGTCCGTCGAATCCATTGGGTTCGGTGATGGACCGGGCCGACCTCGAGCAGATCGCTGCGCTGGCCGATGAGCACGGGTTCACCGTCATCTCCGATGAGGTCTATGACGAAATGGTCTTCGACGATGCCGTCTTCACCTCTATCGCCGAGGTGAAACCATCCACCGCCGAGGTGGGGGCTGAGTTCGATCGGTTCCTGGCCATCGGCAGCTTCTCGAAGACCTATGCCATGACCGGCTGGCGGTGCGGTTCCGTCATCGGCTCGCAAGATTTCATCGCGCCGATGGCACTGCTGCAGGAGGGGCTGACCTCGAGTCTGCCCGGGTTCGTGCAGGAGGCAGCGGTCGCCGCAATCGAGGGACCGCAGATCGCGGTCGATGAGATGGTCGCTTCGTATGCCAGGCGGCGTGAGCTCATGGTCGAGCGCGTCAACGCCATCGCGGGCTTGAGCCTGCTGCGGCCGGCGGCGACATTCTATGCCTGGGTGAATGTGTCCGAGTGGGGATTGGACTCTTGGGAACTGGCGACCCAGCTGCTCGAGAAGCACAATCTCGCGACGATCCCCGGTTCGGCCTTCGGCCCGGCCGGCGAAGGCTACCTGCGTCTGACCTTCGCGGTCTCGGACGAGACCATCAGCACGGCGTGCGACCGGTTGGAGGCATTCGCCGCCGGGCGGTGATGCCGGGAGTGTTGGGCCACCGACCGCTCAAGTTACCGTCGGACGCGCATCGCGTAGCGTGAGCGGTCGACGGGAAGATGCACGGTCGCTGATCCGCACCTCACCCCACCGCGGCGAGCGCTGAATTCCAGCTTCCGTAGAACTTCCGGACGGCCGCGGCCGAGGGCACCTCGCCCTTATGCTCGGCGGCGTATTCGGTATAGGCCTTATAGGTCGCGGCAGTCCCGCGTGATTCGCAGTCGGCAAGGAACTCGGCGATCGCCTTGTCGTACGCTGCGGAGTCGAAGCGCAGCTGCCCCTTGGCTCGACCGATCTTGTTCGTCGCCAGACCCGCAGCCTTGAGCGCTTCGTTCCAGGACCCGAATCGCTGCACCGCGGTCTGACTGGTCGGCGGCCAGATGGTCGCCCCCTGCGCCGAGGTCGCACCGAGGTCGTCGAGCACCGACTTGCGGAGTTTGTCGTACCGGCTCGCGGTCAGGCTCGGGATCTCCGCCCGGCCGCGGACGTACGCAACCGCCGCAGCCACCTCGGCGAGGGTGGACGTCACGGACGTCGCTGAGTCCTCGAGTTGGACGGTCAGTGCGGATTCCACCTCGGCGAGGGTCTCCCGGTCGGTGGGGCTGAGCTTCGCGGGGTCGGCGCTCGCGGGGATCCCCGGCGCGCCGGTGGAATCGAGGCTGCGGGCGGTGATGAACAGCAGCGCACCGAGCACGGCCAGCGACGAGGTGTGGGTTCTCCCGGTATCAGACATCCAGTCCATTGTACGTTTCAGATGGGGCACATCGGGTTTCAACCTCGGTACACGCAATCGTCTCCGACTCACGCAACTGCAAATAGTGTCGGTCCCGTGGCCAGAGATGGTGGCCGCGTACAGAGAATGATGCCCCTGAGATGCGGAGAAGACGATGCAGATGAAACGAGTTCTTGGAATTGGAACTGCCTCCCTGATTCTGGCTACGGCGAGCGTATTCGGCGGCACCGCCGCTCACGCTGGTGTGGTGAAGTCCAGCTTCTCTTATCACAAGACTCGCGCCGTTTGCGAGAAGATCGTCCTGGCTAAGGCCGCTGCCCGCGCCCCCTTTGTCAAGCGGATCATCAGCGCGGAGTGCGAAGCGGTTCGGCCCGGAGAGAAGTACTTGGGCACCGTCACGTGGGCTGTCTGATTCATGCTGGTCGTTTCGCCCGGACGTCAAGCATCGTATTCAATGCGAAGAACAGACCGCTGATCACGACCGCGGTGATCGCGGCCAATGGGATCGAACCGGTGATCAGCAGGTAGCCTCCGCCGAGCACGAGCACCGACGCACCGCCCGAGACAAGACGCCCGGTCAGTCTGCCGCCGATATCGCTTCCGCTGAGGACGACGTCGATCGTCCGTGAGATGACGAACCACGCGACGAGAATGCCCAAGGTCGCGAGCAGCGATTCGGGCAGACTCAATCGCATCTGCAGATGCATCGTCTCGCCCAGCAGGGTCGCGGCGAACGGGACGATCAGCGGCAGTCCCAGAGCGATGAGAATCGGGCCAGTGAGGGTGAGGACCAGCCGGTGTCGGTACAGCGAGCGCATGATTCGTCCCTTCTTCTTGCGGCGACGAGGTCCGTGAGTGGTGGGTTGGTGAGAGCGGCACCAGCGGCGGCCGGATGCCCTGAGGCCTCAGCCGGCCAGTAGGGCGAGCGATCCGGTGGCGATGAGCGTGGTCAGGGTCGTCCAGGCGATGATCGCGATGCCCTGCCACAGCAGGATCCACGAGGTCTTCACACCAGCGCCGACGAGGATCGTCGACGTGATCTGGGTGGGAATCGCCAGCGGTCCGAGCAGGCTCGCACCGGGAACACCGAAGCGAGTGAGGAACTTCTTGAACTTGACCCGGCCCTTGGACTCAAGCTTCCCACCTTCACCGAGGTGGTCCTCCGTCGCCGCGTCACCGGCAGTGATATCGGACAGCTCCAGTCCGTCGGGTAGTGTTCCGCCCGTGCTCGGGTCGGCATATCCGTCTGCCCCGACGGCCGCGAGCTCTCGCTTTTCGCTCTGACGATTCACGACGGCGCGGCGGGCGCGGGCTCCGAGGAGCACGATGACGGTGACGCAGATGAAGTTGCCGATTGCTCCGGCGATTCCGGCGAGCACGGGGTTCATTCCGGCCCAGACGCCGATGATCGAAGAGATCTCACCCTCGATGAAGGGGATCGCCCCTGCCGCGGCAATGATGAACGGCTGAAGCAGATCCGGAACCTGAGCGGCGAGACCTTGGAAGAATTCGATGATGGGGTTCATAGTGTCCTCCTGAACGTGATCGGCAGATCCCGGCTCGGATGAACCGGGTCTGATGGTTGATACGTTCAGTACAGACTGTGTTCTCAGAACAGGGTCAAGCCCTTATCGTCGAACCCAGCGAATCCTCAGCTCTCTTCCCCAGTCACTGTCTTCAGCTCTTCTTCTCGTCGGCCTTCTTCAGCCCTCTTTCTCAGCCCTCTTCCTCTGCGGCCACGTGCTTGATGAAAGCGATGAACCGCTCGCGATCTTCGTCCGGAATCTCGAGAGTCGGGAAGACAGAGATGAAGGCACGCTGGATAACGTCGATCTGCGCGTCGTTGTAGAGCTCTCTGAGCGAGCCGATGATCGCAGCCTGCCCCATCTTCACGTCCCCGGTCATCCGCTCGGTCGGCGCGAGGAGCCAGGGTTTCGCTTCGAGCTGTCGCTTCATACTCGGAGCGATCTGCTCTGCCAAGCGTGCGCGGGTGGCGTCGTCGGCATCCTCGGCGAGCTCATCGACTTCCTGGTCGTACGGTGTGGTCTCGGACATGATGGACCGCATCTCCGCGAGCGCCGATTCCTCGTACAGGGTCGAATAGATGTTCATCAGTGCGCGGTCGGAGTTCGACATCCGCGCGGCGATGTCGATGAAACCCGCGGCCGTATCGATCGGCGCTCCGTGTTCGAGGAGCTGGGACACCTCGGTGCGTGCCTTCTCCAGGGCCGCGATCTGCTCACCGAGGTCGGACTCGAGCTGTTTGAGGGCGAGCTGCTGCTGTTCGTGATCGTCTTCGACCGCACCAATATCAGCCAACGGAATCCCGAGCTCGCGCATTCGCCGGATCTGATGGAGTCGGAGCAGGTGGGAGGCACCGTACTGCTTGTAGCCGTTGCTCATCCGTTCGGGCTCGGTGAGCAGCCCAAGCTTGTGATAGTGACGAATGGTGTTGACGGTCGTTCCGGTCAGGCGCGCCAGTTCGCTCGTGCTCCATCCCACGGTCAGGTCCTTCCGCCGGTGCCGTGTGGTTCCGTATCGATGTCGTTCAGCTGCGATTTCGGTTGCGACCAGTCTATGCAGGCGGACTGACGTAGACGGTCCGATATGCCCGGACTACCGTGAAGCCATGAGCACAGGATTCGATTCGATCGAGGCTCTCGTCTTCGACACGTTCGGCACCGTCGTCGACTGGCGCACGAGCATTGCCACCGAGGTGGCCGTGCACCTGCACGACCATGTTCCCGATCTCGACGCCCATGATTTCGCGGATCGCTGGCGCGCGGAGTACCAGCCGTCGATGGAGCGGGTGCGCAGCGGTGAGCGTGATTTCGTCCGCCTCGACGTGCTCCATCGGGAGAATCTCGAGTCCGTACTCGTCAGCCTCGGTGTCGATCCCTCATCGATCCCAGCCGAAGTTCTCGACGCGGTCAATCTCGCCTGGCATCGGCTCGATCCGTGGCCGGATGCGATCGCGGGGCTGACTCGGCTGAAGGAGCGGTTCATCATCGCTCCGTTGTCGAATGCGAACGTCCGGCTCGCCCTCGACATCGCCAAACGGGCCGGCATTCCCTGGGACGCGCTTCTCGGCGCCGAGGTGGCCGGAGCGTATAAGCCGGATCCGCAGTCGTACCTGCGGACCGCCGAGATCCTCGGCCTCGAACCGCATCAGATCGCCATGGTCGCCGCACACAACAGCGACCTGGCCGCGGCGCAGGCACTCGGGCTGCGGACGTGCTTCGTCCGTCGCCCTGCCGAGCACGGACCTGGCCAGACGACGGATCTCGCGGCCGAAGGCGAGTGGGACGTCGTCGCCGACGACTTCGAGGATCTCGCCGACCAGATCGGCTGACGAACCGGCCGGGCGCGGCACCGAACGTCGATCAGCCGCCTCGGCGCGTCTGACTCAGCGACTCCAGCCCACACCACTCGGCGATGAAGAGCGCGATGGTCTTGGTGATCTTGCGGACGGAATCGATATGGACCCGCTCGTCGAAGGCGTGGATGTCGAGGGACTTGGGCCCGTATGTCAGCGTCGGCATCGCTCCGTAATTCGTGTACACCCGGCCGTCGAGGTAGCCCGGCGTGGAGAACGACCGCAGGGGCTGGCCGAACACATCCCGGTGGGCCGAGCCGAGGACGGCCTCAGCTTCTCCGCCTTCGTCGAGTCGATAACCTGCGGCGAAGAAGCCGGTTCGCTCCAGGCGTGGCAGGCGACTGTCCTGACCGCGCCGGGCGATGCTCGCGTGCCGGACGTGCTCCTGGATCTCTTCCCACGCCTGTTCCGGGTCGATCCCCGGATAGATTGCGGCGCGCACGGAGATCTCACACCATGACGGAACACTGGAGGGCCAGTCTCCACCCGAGATCTCTCCGACATTGAAGTTGATCGGATGCTCGACATCCTCGAAACCTGGGTGCTGGTCCTTCTGCGCATTCCACTCCGCCTCGAGTGCGCGCAGGTCGGCGATCACGTCATTGGTCGCGTCGAAGGCATTGAATCCCTGACTCATCTCGCGGACATGACTCGGTTTTCCCTCGACCCGAACGCTGAACCAGATGACTCCGACATTGGTTCGCACCAGAGCATTCTCCTCTGGTTCAGGGATGAGCACGGCGTCACCGGTGTAACCGCGCAAGAGAGCCGACAGTGCTCCGTTGCCGGTGCTCTCCTCCTCCACCACGGACTGAAGTTGGAGCGGCGCCGCGGGGGCGAAGCCGGCAGCAGTGATCGCGTCGAAGGCGAAGAGATTGGCGGCGAGCCCGGCCTTCATGTCCCCGGCACCACGCCCGTAGAGCCACCCGTCCTCGATGCGAGGCTCGAAGGGCGGGGTGGTCCAATTCTCCAGCGGCCCGGTCGGCACCACATCCACATGCCCCTGCAGAATGAGCGACCGGCCCCGCACGACAGTCGGTCGATAGCTGCCCACGACGTTGAAGTCTTCGTCGTAGGATACGGTCATCGGACCGAAGCCCGCATGATCTTCGATAGCCTCTTCGTCGATGCGCCAGCGGTCGATCTCCAGTCCTCTGTCGGCGAATTCCTGTTCCATGCGGTCCTGGATCGCCGCCTCACTGCCGCGGACAGACGGACAGCGGATCAGATCACCGGTGAACTCAAGCTGACGATCGAATGCGTTGTCGACGGCGTCGGTGATGGCCTGGGCGACTTCTCGATTCATGCTTCGCTCTTCCACGTTTCTCTGGCTGATGGTTGATGGAGATTCTGATGGCGAGTGAACTCAGCGTAGTTCCCTCAGGGACTCCTCGGCACGGCGTTCGCGGTCCTCGACCGCCATCTCCCACCAGTATTCGCCGCGTTCGCCGAGACCGTGCTTCGCGATGTTCACCTTCCGCCTCGCCTCCGCGAGATCGTTCTCATCGCCCCGCTTCTTCGCTTGCTTGACGGCATTCCTCGCAGCGCCGAGGCGGCTCTTGAGTTCCTCGACGACGCGAGGTGCCAATGCGGGATCGGTTCGTCGCCATCGACGCCCCCGGACGATCAGCCACCGATCGTCACCACCATCGCTGTTCTCGCTCATGCGACGAAGATACACGAGGTACCGCTGGATGACACCGGGCGTGCTGGCGTCCCACATTCCTCGTGAGTCACTTTCGACGTCCCTCCTGAGTCGCTGTCGACCGTGTTCAGACTGAGCCATGAGCGATTTCAGCATCGGTCTCTCCCGACGAGATCGAGCTGTTCAATCCCTGAGCGCTGCCCACACTGGAGTCCCTCAATGCAGAGACATCAATGGCCTGCCATTGAGCCCACGCAATCGCTCTCAGGCCACGAAGATGCAGAACGGGTGCCCGGAAGGATCGGCGAAGACGTAAAGCGGTTCGTCCTCGTCGTCGGCTCGGTCGAGAATCAGTCGCGCGCCGAGGCTGTCGGCACATTGTCGCTGCTGTTCAAGGTCATTCCGATCCCTGACCGTGAAATCGAGGTGGAGCTGCATGGGCACTGTGGGATCGGGCCACGTACTCCGTTCGAGTCTCTCGGTCTTCTGGAAGGCGATCATCCTCCGCCCTGCTCTGTCTGTCAGCACCAACCACTCATCGTCATCGGGGTCAGTGCCTTCAGGCGGCTCGTCGCCAGGGCGATAGACATAGCCGAGCAGCTGCCGATAGAACTCGGCGAGTTCTCGCGGTTCGGTTGCGTTGATGACGGTGTGCAGCAGAGAGGGATAGTCGCCGGTGCCGGACTGCTGCCCCCGGTCGTCGACCGCCATCGGGGTGAGCACGGCGATCTTCCACCCGCCATCGCCCTGCACGAGCTGATACAGGTTCCGCTCATCAGGGGCACCGCCGTGATACCTCCAAGTGACATCGGCCCAGATGCTGTGCCCGGTCGATGCCGCCACGGCGACGGCGGCATCGACCTCCGTGACTCCTTCGTACTGTCCGAAAGCCTGCGCGAAGAACTGCTCGGTCTGCCGCGCCCCGGTGACGAGGATCCGCTGCCCCGGGAACTCGATGAGCGCCGGCACCGCATAGTGATCGGCGATCGCCCCAACATCCCGGTCGAGCAGCGCACGGGTATAGGTGTCGAAGAACTGTCTGTGAACCTCTTTGTTCTCATCCATGCCGCAGATGCTACTCCGCGCTCATGACACGGCACTCCCCTCTCGGACGGACCCCGTCTCGATCAACACGAATCCAAGCGATGACCCGTCGGCAGCACTTCAGCCGCAGCACTTCAGCCGCAGCTCGGCACGCCCTTCCCGAGGAGCGACTCTGCGCATCCTTCGGAAGTCCGCGTCACCGACAGGTGAGAAGATGGCTTCGTGCCTGAAACTCGATCGTCCGGTGCCACCACCGGTTCCGCCATCCCCGCCGATTGGCGTGATGCCTTCGCCCCACTCGCCGAGGCGGCTCCGCACTCACACACGCCCGTGGCCTTGGGATTCGAGCTCGTCCAGGTCATCCCCCGCACTTGGTTCGAAGCTCAGCACTCCGTCCTCCTCGACAAGGACGACGTCACCCCGGGCGCGAATCCGAGCCTCGCGATCCGTCCGCTCATGCTCAGCGAGTCCGGCAACTGGGTGAAGAAGTCCCTGACCTGGCGCACCATCGACCGCATGGCCCGGCAGTTCGACATCGACCCGGCCCACCAGGAATGGTTCACCCAACTCGCGGGACTGCGCACCCGCGGGAAGACGGACTTCACGCCCGACGGGGCGCCGTACCACCTCGGCGATTTCCGCACTCCCCTGCTGTGGGATCACTTCACGCAGGGGAAGAAGCTCGGCATCGAATTCGTCGGCATCAATCCGGCCATGACCATCCGCATCGGGCACAGCGCGAAGGCCGCGATCGATATCCGCCGCAGCCAGAACCGCCTGCAGGTGCAGACGCGGGCGACCATCGACGAACGCGAATATGCCCCCGGACTGATCAAACCCATCTGGACGCACGGCTTCTTCGGCATCGACGTCACCAGCGGTTTCACCGTCACCCTCGCCCCTGCGGAGACCCCAACGAAGGAATCCGCGCTGCCCGTGCTCCAGTCCCCCGGGCCGATCACGATCCCCGCGGCCGAGGCCGAAGAGTTCTTCGAGGAGTACTACCCGCAGCTGCGCTCCAGCGCCGAGGTCATCAGCAGCGACGCCACCGTCGCCTTCCCGCAGTATGGCCGCCCCCGCCTCGTCGTCTTCGCAGCCTTCGGCGCCGGCGACAAACTCTCCTTGCGCTGGTACTGGGAATACCAGGGACCCCGTCGCACCTTCCCCGTCATCGACCGATTGAGGCTCAGCGCCGCCTCGGCGAGGGAATATGCGGAGCAACGCGAACTCGACTTCGAAGATGCCGTCGTCGCTGAGGTCGACAAGCTCCTTGCCGACACCCACGAAACCGGCTCCGCTCTGCCGGGCATCAAGGACGTCGAACTCGACGACGCGCACACCGCCGACTTCGTCGTCAACGTCCTGCCCCGGCTCGAGGAGATCGAGCACGTCAAGGTCATCACGCGCGGGAAGAAGCAGCCGTACCGGGAGCTCGGCGGGGAGCTGAACGTGAAGATCACCTCGGTCGAGTCGGAGAAGAACGACTGGTTCGACCTCGGCTTCCAGATCAGCATCGACGGCCGCCCGGTCCCCTTCGTCAAGCTGTACAAGGCCCTGGCGGCCGGGACGAAGAAGATCAAGCTCTCCGATGATTCGTTCTTATCGCTGAACAAACCGATCTTCGACAAGCTCAAGGCCCTCCTCGCCGAGGCGGACCTCATTCCCGAATGGGAACCCGGAGCACCGAAGATCTCCCGGATGCACGTGGGCCTGTGGTCGGATTTCGAGGACCTCGCCGACGAGTCAGAACCCGCCGTGACCTGGCAGGAATCGGTCCGCGCATTGGCCGACCTCGAGCACCTGCCCGCCACCGAGGTGCCCGACCTGGGCGGTGCCACCCTGCGCCCGTATCAGGTACAGGGGTTCCGGTGGTTGGCACTGCTCTACCGGTGCCGCCTCGGCGGGATCCTCGCGGACGACATGGGCCTGGGCAAAACCCTGCAGACGCTCGCACTCATCAAGCACGCGAAAGCGAGCACCCCCTTCCTCATCGTCGCTCCCACCTCAGTGGTCCCGAATTGGGTGAAGGAGGCGACCGCGTTCGCCCCTGATCTCGATGTCCGTGTCGTGGCCGAGTCGACGCGGGCGCGTGGGGTCGACCTCGCCGAGGTGGCTCGCGGTGCCGATGTCATCGTCATGTCGTATGCGATGTTGAGGTTGGAGGAGACTCCGATCTCGCGGATGGAGTGGGCGGGACTCATCCTCGACGAGGCGCAGTTCGTCAAGAACTCCACCGCGCAGACCCACCTGGCGGCGAAGGAGGTACGGGCACCGTTCCGGCTCGCGTTGACCGGGACTCCTTTGGAGAACTCGCTCAAGGACGTGTGGTCACTGTTTTCGATCACGGCACCCGGACTGTTCCCGAGTCCTCACCGCTTCGATGAGGAATATGTCCGACCGATCGAGTCGGGTGAGAATCCGGGACGGATGCAGCGTCTGCAGCGGCGGATCCGGCCATTCATGATGCGGCGGACGAAGGATCTCGTGGCCGCAGACCTGCCGGAGAAGCAGGAACAGGTCATCTCGATTGAGCTCAACGCCGCGCACCGCAGACTCTACGATCGGATTCTGCAGAAGGAGCGGAAGAAGATCCTCGGCTTCATCGACAGCGAGTACGACAAGCAGCGGTTCATCGTCTTCCGCTCGCTGACGCTGCTGCGGATGCTCGCTCTCGATCCGTCGATCGTCGATGCCGAACATGCTGAGGTGCCGTCGTCGAAGTTGGCGGCGCTCCTGGAACGGCTCGACGATGTCATCGCCGAGGGGCACCGGTCGATCGTGTTCAGCCAGTTCACGTCGTTCCTGACCAATGTCGCCGCAGAGCTCGACGCTCGCGGGATCCCCTATGTCGTCCTCGACGGGTCGACGCGCAATCGCGGGGCGGTCGTCGATGCGTTCCGGTCGGGCGAGGCGCCGGTGTTCCTCATCAGCCTCAAGGCCGGCGGGTTCGGGCTCAACCTCACCGAGGCGGACTACGTCTTCCTCATGGATCCGTGGTGGAATCCCGCCTCGGAGAATCAGGCGATCGACCGGGCGCATCGGATCGGGCAGACGAAGAACGTCATGGTCTACCGCTACGTCGCCGAAGGCACGATCGAGGAGAAGGTGCTCGCCCTGCAGAAGCGCAAGGCCGAACTCTTCGACGAGCTCATGTCGGATTCCGGCACCTATGAGGGTCGCGGACCCGGCGGCCAAGCCTTCAGCCAGACCGTGACCGCCGCGGACATCAAGGGGCTGCTCGAGGGGTAGGGGCCTTAGGCACGTGCCCCGTCACACCCCTCCGTCCTCATCAGGCCATTGAGAGGAAGAGCTTCTCGAGCTCTTCAGTGCGCACTTCGTCCTCGTCATCCTCGAGGCACTCCCGCAGTGCCGTCGAGATGATGAGGAATCCCGCCCGGTCGAGTGCCTTCGACACCGCCGAGAGCTGGTGGATGACGTCTCGACAGTGGCTTCCGTCCTCCACAGCGGTGATCACCGCGCCGAGCTGCCCCTGTGCCCGGCGCAGTCGATTGAGGACCTTCTTCTGCGCGGCAGGGTCGGCGAGCATCCGCTCTCCCGGGTCCGCTTCTGCCTCAGTCGGAGCAGTGTCGCGTTCGCTCATCGTCGTCCTTTCACGTTCTCGATGTTGACATCAACTATACCCCTATGGGTATATTTATTGCATACCCCCTGGGGTATATGGAATTGATGACGAACCGGCCCGCTATGGCCGAAGAAGGAGACAGCTATGTGTCGAGCAGCGACGTGCCGAGTGTGCGGAAAGACCACGTGGGCAGGATGCGGGCAACACATCCAGTCGGTGAAGAGCACGGTCCCGGCCGGCCAGTGGTGCAACGGCAAGCACACCCAGGCCGAAGAGGATGCGGCCCGAGCGGCCAAGCCCGGCTTCTTCTCCCGCCTCTTCGGCCGCTGACCCGGCGGCAGACCAAATACCCGTCGACCACGGAAAGAAGACTCCCATGCTCCTCGAACGCATCTTCGACACCGACCTCGCTCATGCCAGCTACGTCATAGCCTGCCAGGCCAGCGGGGAGGCGATCGTCGTCGATCCGCGCCGGGACATCGCGGTCTACCGCGGCTTCGCCGACCGCCATGGACTGACGATCACCGCGGTCACCGAGACCCACATCCACGCCGACTACCTCTCCGGCACCCGCGAGCTCGCCGCGGCCACCGGCGCGACGATGTACGTCTCCGACGAAGGAGGGCCCGACTGGTCATACGGGGCGGGCTTCGACGACGCGGTGCGCCTGCGCAACGGTGACGAGATCGCCCTCGGCAACATCACCCTGCGCGCCTCGCACACCCCCGGCCACACTCCCGAGCACCTGTCGTTCCTCGTCACCGACGGTGCCCAGGCCGACGCACCGGGGTTCATGCTCACCGGCGACTTCGTCTTCGTCGGAGACATCGGACGCCCGGACCTCCTCGACGAGGCGGCCGGCGGCTCCGACACCCGCTTCGCCGGTGCCCGCGACCTCTTCGCCAGCCTCCGCGACCGCCTGCTCACCCTCCCCGACTACGTGCAGATCCTGCCCGCCCACGGCGCGGGAAGCGCCTGCGGCAAAGCCCTGGGGGCCGTTCCGACGACCACCGTCGGCTACGAGCGCGCTTTCGCCTGGTGGTCGCCGTTCCTCGAGAGCGGCGATGAGCAGGGCTTCGTCGACGAACTGCTGTCCGGGCAGCCCAACGCCCACGCCTACTTCGCCAGGATGAAGACCGAGAACCGGGAGGGCCCGTCACTCCTCGGCGAGTTCGCAGAGCTCGAGGAATTCGACGCCGGTCGTGTGCAGGAGCGGATCGAGGACGGCTCGGCGGCCTTCATCGACACCCGTCCGACCGCGGACGTCCATGCCGGCACCCCGGCCGGGGCCCTGCACATCCCGGGGCCCGGAAAGTCCGCGAGCTTCGGCGCCTGGGTCTTCGACCCGGCTGCAGAGTCGACGCCGATCGTCGTCCTCGCCGACGACGCAGAGCAGGCAGCGGAGTTTAGGGATCATCTCATCAGGGTCGGCATCGACTCGGTCACCGGCTACGTGACCTCGCTGGCCGGAATGGAGCTGCACCCGGTCGACCTGGTCGACCCGGCGAAACTGGCAGACGCAGCCGACATCCGCCTCGTCGATGTCCGCTCGAAGAACGAGCACGCCGGCGGCCACATCCCCGGTGCGACCCAACTCAGCGGCGGCCGCGCCCTGTGGGAACTCGACCGCCTGCCGAGCGACGGCCGGATCGTCACCTACTGCCAGAGCGGCACCCGCAGCAGCATCACCGCCAGCACCCTGCGCCGTGCCGGATACCGGGTCGCCGAGCTCGCCGGCTCCTACGACGCCTGGCGATCCCTCGAGTCCTGATCCGGAACAGGGAGCTGCCGGCCCTGCGCGAGCCGCTCACCCCTCCGGGGCGGGGATGATCGGCAGCTCGGTGGTCACCTCATCCCGGGGAACCGCCTCGGTGCCGGTGGCGATGTTGCCGACGGAATCGTCGGCGGGCATGCCGGTCAGCCGTTCGGGGTGGAGGATCTCGCCGAGCTCGTCCCGTTCGAGCAGCCCGTGCTCGACGACGAGATCGGCGATCGGTTCGTTCTTCGCCAGCGCTTCCTTTGCGAGCTTCGCGGCGGAGACGTAGCCGATGACCGGGGCGAGCGCGGTGATGACGGTGACCGAGCGGTCGACGGTGTCCTCGATATACGCCGCGTTGGCGGTGATGCCATTGACGCAGTTGATGCGGAAAGTCTGGGCCGCGCGTTCGAGCCACGTGATCGACTGGAACAGGGAGTGGGCGATGATCGGTTCGAAGGCGTTGAGCTGCAGCTGTCCGCCTTCGACGGCCATGGACACGGTGACGTCGGCGCCGGCCACGGAGTACGCGACCTGGGACACCGCCTCGGGGATGACGGGATTGACCTTGCCGGGCATGATCGACGATCCGGCCTGGCGGGCGGGCAGGTTGATCTCACCGATGCCGGCCTGCGGCCCCGAGGACAGCAGGCGCAGGTCGTTGGCGATCTTCGACATCTTCAGCGCGCTTCGCTTGAGCGCACCGGAGAAGGTGATGAAGACACCGGTGTCAGAGGTGGACTCGACGAGGTCGCCGGCCGTCTTCAGATCGAGCCCGGTGATCTCGCGCAGGTGCTTGATGACCGCTTCCTTGTACCCGACCGGAGCGTTGATCGAGGTGCCGATCGCGGTGGCGCCCATGTTCACTTCGCCGAGGAGGGCGACGGCTTCCTGGAGGCGTTCGACGTCCTCGCGCAGGGTGGTGGCGAAGGCGTTGAACTCCTGACCGAGCGTCATCGGCACGGCATCCTGCAGCTGGGTGCGCCCGACCTTGACGATATGGGCGAACTCGCGACCCTTCGCGGCGAAGGCATCGGCAAGGAGCGTGAGTTCGCCGAGGAGGTTCTGCAGTGAGAACGCCAGCGCGATCTTGATCGCGGTCGGGTAGGTGTCGTTCGTCGACTGGCTGTGGTTCGTGTGGTCGTTGGGGTGGATGAACGCGTAGTCACCCTTGGATCGGCCGGCGATCTCGAGAGCGCGGTTGGTGATGACCTCGTTGGCGTTCATGTTCGTCGAGGTGCCTGCTCCGCCCTGGACGACGCCGACGGCGAACTGGTCGTGGAGTTTTCCTGACTTGATCTCTTCGCAGGCGGCGTCGATGAGGTTCGCGCGCTGGTCGTCGAGTGCTCCGATCTCAGCGTTCGCCCGGGCTGCGGCCTGTTTGACGCAGGCGAAGGCGCGGACGAAGTCGGGGTAGACGGAGATGGGGCGGCGGGCGATGGGGAAATTCTCGTTCGCCCGGGCCGTGTGCACTCCCCAGTAGGCGGTGTCAGGGATCTCGAGGCTGCCGATCGAGTCGGTCTCGGTGCGGGTGGGGAGGTTCTGGCTCGTGGGGATCTGGTTCGTCGAAGTCGGCGAGGCGAGGGGAAGAGAGGCGGTGTTGGGGTCTGCGGAGGCGTTCGACGCAGTCATAGTGGTTTCACAATCTCACATTTCAGCCGCCGACCGAAGGGGGTTTCGGCAGGGGCGGACGGGCGGGTTGTTTCCCAAGATGAAGCGGGATCGTTCGGTTGGCTCTCAACCGTTTGCGGCCCGATTCGTCCCATCGATCACCGAGGTGGCCGACCGTTTGGTCGACACGTTCCCGCCCCGTGTCGCCAGGTGGTTCAGCTCGCGAAATCTTCTGCAGCGATCCGCTCGTTAGTACGCACGCTCCAGAGAGCTGCCAGGCTCTCGAGAACGAACTCTCGATCCATTCTGAAAAGTCCGTCTGTCAGTTCGAGCTGAAGCGTGTTGACCTGTTCTCCAGTTTCACCCTGATGGGAGGTTCCAGGAGCCAGCAACAAAGCAAACATCGTTTGTCTGTGGAACTGAATCAGACGTTCACTACCGCACGAAACCACAAGAGTATGCAGAAATTTCGGCAGGCTCCCCGAACTGGCTTTCCTCAATTCACGCAGATCATAGTCATTCTCGAGAATCCTCTTCACTGCACTGCGCTCGAAAAACTCCAGCAGACTCAGCAGCTCCGGAACATCTGACTGTTCGACTATGCGCACTTTAAGTGCGGCATGTGCATGCCTGACAAGTAGTCCGTCGAAAATCAATCTCTCAAGGGCGTTGCGAGCACTTGGCCGGGCCACTCCGTACTCGGCTGCCACACCTGTTTCAGTGATCGCGTCGCCGGGCTGATATTCTCCTGAAAGGATCCTGCCACGAAGATGAGCCGACAGATCATCCGCAAGCACTTTCCCCCGCCGTTTCATCTGGTCGGTCATCTCCTCAGTGCCAAAGTGATTCAATAATCAGGATACGTTGGAGGCGGGTGTAGACCAATCTTGGAAGATGAGTTCTCTGTACCCGCACGTCTCGGAATGAAGGCTTTCCTGGCTCGTCGCTGGGCGGTATTCATCGTTGCATATGTCGGTTACTCCGCCTGCTATTTCGTCCGGAACAACCTCGTGGTCGTCAGCGACATCATGACCAAAGAACTTGGATGGTCGGCGGTGGCGATCGGTTCAATCTTGACCGGCTTCGCAATCAGCTACGGCCTCGGCAAGTTGATCATGGGCGTCATTGTCGACCACCTTCGACTTCGGCATTCATTCGCGGGGGCGTTGGCAATCAGTGCGCTCCTTTGCATCCTCATGTCATTCCAACGCGACCCCGCAGTCTTCTTCCTTTTCCTTCTCGCCATCGGCCTTGTCCAAGGAGCGTGCGCGCCAGCTGCACTGGCGACTATTGGGGCCTGGTATCCGGCCTTTCAACGCGGCAGCCGCATCGGAGTCTGGAACACTTCACAAAATGTCGGCGCTGGCACTCTGGCAGTCATAATCTCAGCCAGCCTTGCGTTCGCTGGCCCTTCCCAGTGGCACATTGCGTTCTGGCTTCCCGGACTCATTGCACTGGCTTGTTCAGGACTCATATTCTTCGTCGGTGGAGACCGACCTTGGCAAGAGGGGATGCCCACTCTCAAAGAGCTGTATGGTTCAAGAGCACTCCCGGAGGTCCAGGTTCCAGCCGATGTCTCCTACTGGAGACTCGTGCGTGTACACGTTGTCGGCAATCGCACTCTTTTGCTTCTGGCGACTCTCAATACCCTCCTCTATGTCCTCCGTTTCGGCATACTCAGCTGGATCCCGATATTCGGGTCGGACGTACATGCAATGTCCCCGCACCAGTCATCCGTGGTCATCACAATGTTCGAATGGGGAGCAGTACCAGGAGCACTGATATTCGCCTGGATCGCCCTCAGACATCCTTGGCGGGTCACTATCCCGGCCGCAGTGGGAATCGCAGTGCTGTCGCTGCTCATTCTTGCCTATGCCTTTGCCGGAACGCCCGTTTCGGTGGCGGCCCTCGCACTCCCAATGGGAGCTCTGATTTACGGCCCGCAGATCATCATCAATGTGCTCACGGTCCAGTTCGTATCGCCTCGAGCCGTCGGCGTGGCAATCGGCTGGGTCGGCCTGGGCGGCTACCTGGTCGGTGCCGCCCTGGCCAACCTCTCGTTGCCCCGAATCGCAGAATCGATCGGATGGACATCAGGCACTGTCGGCCTTTCAGTCGTCGGTCTCGCCTGCGTCTTCATCTGCATTCGACTCCGCCGAGCCGAACGCAACGCCGCTGTCTAGCAATACGTCTTAGGCCTTGACGATCTTCTTCTCGTAACGTCCAAGGAAAAGGTAGATCGTAGCACCGGCGAGTGCGATCAGGCAGAGCACGGTGAAGCTCGCTCCCCAACTAAGCATCTCTGCAAGTATCGGCATAACCAGGTTCGCAGCAAGCTCGCCGACGATGTATCCAAAGAGACCCACGAATCCGACGGCTACGCCCGCTGCTTTGAGAGGAACAACGTTCAGGGTCAAGATGTTCACGATGAGCTGCGGGCCATAGATCAGACCGCCCATGAGTCCGGTCACAATCAGCAATACCGGGTAGCTCTCATTTCCCATGTAAATGAAGATCAGCGCCGCCAGCAACAGCAGCCCGACACAGCCGACGATCGCCTGCTTGTTCGGCGCCTTGATCGCGATCCAGGCGAAAATAAAGCACCCGGGAATCGCCACCCACTCCAACATCGAAAATGCTGTCAGGTACTGGCTTTCACTGAAGCCCATCTCTGTTCCGAGGAATGCAGGAATCCAGTTCGTGATGCCGAACCGCAAGAAGTAGAGAATCGCGTTGATCAGACCGATCAACAGCACCACTGGCGACGTCAGAACGAAGCGGACAAAGATCCGCATGTACCCTTCATCGGGCGCGACTTCGACCTGAGGCTCGCCGAACTCTCCGTAAATAGTGGATAGGCGGTCTTTGCCTTCGTCTTCAGGGCGATCTCCGCCCTGCTTCCAGAACCAGAAGCTCAGAGCCAGAACCAGCGCACCGGGGATGAGGAATCCCACCCAGGTATTTCCCGGACCAACGAGGGTGACGAGCCAGGTGATCAGCAGAGGGAGCCCAGCACCTCCTGCATTTTGCGAAGTGTTCCAGATCGCGATCCCCGAACCACGCGATTTGTTCGGATACCAATTCGCAATCATCGCCATCGAAGACGGTGCAAGTGCACCCTGGACGACGCCGAGCATGAGCATCAGAATGAACAACAGCACGAAGTTGTGAGTGAAGCCAAGACCGATGCAGATCAGCGCTGAAGCTGCAAGACAGCCAGCGAAAATCTTTCGCAAACTAACACGGTCGGCAACTGCGCCCATACCGAACTTCGCGAATCCGTATGTGATGGTGAATGCCGTCAGAATGATGCCGACTTGGGTTAAGCTCCAGCCATTTTCCAGACGAATGCTCTCACTCTGGAGCTTGAAGTTGTTTCTCACAAAGTAGGCACAGACGTAGCCAACATAGGCAACTAAAAACACCACCTTGCGTCTCGATAGGTACGACCTGAAGCGTTCTGGATGGGCACTCCGATAGAGCTCCGCGGCTTCTTCCTGGCTCCCGGGCGAGCCCGCCGACCGTGCCTGCTGATCAGACATGATGATTCTCTTTTCACTCGACAACTCTGTCTCTCAACGTCTGCTTTGGATGACGCTCTCACTGATTGTATAGCAATCTTAAGTAGTGTCTGACAAAACGATACGCGATGGACGTATGGCCAACGGCTAGACGAATGAGTGTTGGATGTTACGCCCTGGAGTCACCCTGTTGAACCTCGTCTGGGCATACTCCGAGTCAAATCATGAGCAGTCGCAGCTGAGGACGATCGGGCGGTTCGCGACGCGAGGTCATTTCTGGAAGTAGAATTCCGAGTGCGCTTCGCAACGAGGGTTGAAAGCGGCCCCGCATTCCGGACAGGCGTCGACCGCTTTGTAGGCGCTGATCGTCAGCTCGGTCCAGCAGTTTCCGCAGAGGATCGCGGGCTGGTCCCACTTCTCGCGCGGCCATTGCTGTGCGGGATGATCAGCAGTCTCCGAGTGGCACAGGTGGCAAGGATAGTAGCGGTCGCAACAGGCGAAGCGGATGGCGATAATATCGAGTTCGGTGGCGTAGTGGACGCACCTAGTGTGATCATCGACCGTCGGGCCGAATACTTCGGGGGTCCGCGTCATTGCTCGCCCATCCTTCCTGCGCGCCGCGACCGGGGCTAGTCCTTGTCCGATCCAGCCTAACCGTTGCGGTTCGCCACCTGGTCCGGTGATCATCCCAGTAGAGTGGAAGACCCCGAGCCGAAGAGGATCCATGCCGCAGATTGACGATTACGTCCACCCCTTCGCCGAGGTGGCGCTGACCAACATCACCCGTGAGTATCCGTTCGCCTCCCATCATCTGGCGCGGAGTCTGGCCGATATCGTGCCTGCGGTGGAGAAGAATCCGGCGTTCGCGAACTCCTATGACTGGCATTCGAGCGTGCATATGCACT
Organism: Brevibacterium epidermidis NBRC 14811; assembly: GCF_001570805.1. Lineage (GTDB taxonomy): Bacteria > Actinomycetota > Actinomycetes > Actinomycetales > Brevibacteriaceae > Brevibacterium > Brevibacterium epidermidis. The sequence goes on from NZ_BCSJ01000002.1 coordinate 178,212, forward strand.
ACCTGCTGGCGTCTTTGCTGGAGACCGAGGTGGCGCAGAGTGCCGGTTGGCGCGAACGTGCGATCGAGATCCTGTCTTCGCATTTGAGCGAGGAACATATACTCACCGAGGCGGCTTTCCTCCGTGAGAATCCGTCCTGGGAGCGGCCGTATGGCTGGGCCTGGGCGGTCGAGCTCAATCGGGTGCTGAATGCCAGCGCCGTTTCGGAGCTTCGTGCGCTCGGCGCGAACACTCAAGTGCTCGCGTACACGGTCTTCGATCTTGCATCGACGTGGCTGCCCAAAGTGGCCGCGCCAGTCCGGCATGGGGTGCACTCGAACACCGCATTCGGGCTGCGTCGGATTCTTTTGGGAGCCCGGGAGGCAGATCGTCACGATGTCGTCGACATCATTGCCGGTGCAGCTCGTCGATTCTTCGCCGAGGATGCCGCCTGGAACTTCCGCCAGGAACGCAGCGGCCACGACTTCCTCTCCCCTGGTTTGTGCGAGGCCGACCTCATGGCGGAGGTCCTCACCGAGGATGAGCTCGCATCTTGGCTGCCGGAGTTCCTTTCCGAGTTGTCTCCCGAGTCGCCGGCGCTCACACCTGTGAACGTCCTCGACCCGACCGACGGACACCAGAGCCACCTTTACGGTTTGGGACTCTCAGTTGCGGCATCGGTGATGCGACTGGCGCCGAAGCTGGAGTCGATCGCGGAGAACACGGGCGATGATGACCTCATGGCTCAGGCAAAAGGCATGCTCACACGAGTCGATTCATTAATGGCACCTGGCCTTGAGGCTGCTGTCTCAGACGAGTATGTGTCCTCTCATTGGCTCGCGACGTTTGCTTGGGAAGCATTGATTCAGCGAGTCGGCCATCAGAACTAGTGAAATCCAGCTGCCCCGGCAACTTCGTCGCTAGAACAGCTTGTCTTTCTGATCGTCGTTGTATTCGAGCCGAATTGGTGTCTCTTCATGGCTTAGATCAATTGACGGAGCTTTAGAGCTGCGGCTCTTTGCCTCTTCGATCGCCGGGCCTGTCGTCAAATAGTCATAGAGCGCTGCATCAATGGGGTACTCCAGGTTGAGGTCCATCGTGACAACGTCCAAACTCTTCCCGTTCTCCCCAGGCATCTTTGTTTGCACTGGGTCCGAGGACGTGGCCTGGCCCAAGTAGTAAAAGTCCGTGCCTTCAGCGTCGTCCTTCTTAGCAAAGAGATACAGCGGGATCTCATTGTTCACAATCGACCGGACTTCCTTGCTCTGCAATGTCCTCTTGCTGCGTGTGAACCAGCGGAGCGTGTTCTCGCTAACAAAAGAGTCTTCGTACGAAGTGCTCGCCGACACGTCGTCATCTTTGTGATAAGTCACGAAGATTGGACACGAATTGGAGTAGACGTCGACTTTGTACCCGTACATCGTCCCTTTTTGATCGCTTTGCCAATTGAGCAGTCTGCAAACGTCTTTGCGCGAGTACTTCTTCCCTGCCTCTAGACGTTCATCCCAGCGGTACCTGTGACGGGATAAGAAGAGCCCTGTCTCAATTGCATCAGTCAAATGGGCTAAGAAGCTGGGCGAGTGTTCAAGCAGGTCCAGAAATTCTGAGGTTGGAGTGATCCTGCCGTCTGTCCAATCGACGATCGGAGTCCCGTATTTTTTCTGATCACCCTCAGTGAAGAATTCAAAGTTGAAAATTCTTTCAATGGAGTCAATTGTGGCCTGGTCTGAAGTCGCTCCCTTCTGATCAAAAAGCGAGCGAAGGTCACTCACAGTCACAGGAGTTCTTGCACTCACTAGTTGCTCGAGCACCAGAAGTTCATGGGGCCGTTTGCCGTTCAGAAACTCCTGACTTACCATCGACAAGATCTGACTTTCTCTGTCTGTGGGCTGCTCGTCGACGACTTTGAAGGCGTTGAGCAGTTTCCAATAGTTGCCACGCGCACTGGCGATTACTACTGGATCAACAACATCAAAGCGCGCATAGTCCATCAGCATCGGCGGCCTACCGAGTCGGGTATGCAGGTCTCTAAAGGACTGCTTGAGGTTCTTCAGGCTATCCAGGCGTGTGGACTCGATCGACTTGAAGATTCGCTCCTTTGCGACCGCATCAAAGTTGATGCTTGAAAGTCCAGAAACCGCACCGACATCTTGCGCTTCAATCATCTTCTTCCGGAGAGAGTCCTTGTTCAGGCTGCTGTCTCCGAAGAGGGCAATCGGCACGAGGAAGTTGTTCGTGTAGTTACCGATGAAGTCGATAACGATGAGATGGCTCTTGCCAGCTGCCTTGCGCAGTCCGCGGCCGAGCTGCTGAGTAAAGATGATGCTCGACTGAGTTTGCCGAAGCATGACCACTTGGTTGACTGTCCGGATATCAATGCCTTCGTTAAACACATCGACGGAGATGATGTAGTCGAGCTCTCCGTTTTCAAGCTGGGAGACGACACGTTCACGGATTTCTACCGAATCTTCACCAGTTAGAGCTCGCGTTCGAAGCCGTTTGCCATGTACGTCGTTCTGGTTGAGAAGCGTCGATAGCTCTCGAGCTTCATCTTTTCGGCTGCAGAACATGAGGCCTCTGACCGGGTCGCCTACGTGCCCATAACGCTCAATCACCTGAATCAGGTGAGCTACTCTCTCTGGGGCAACGAGGTTCCGCAGCTGGCTTGTGTCACCGATAACTTCGCCGTCCTTCTCGAAGTCGGTGACGCCGTAATAGTGGAACGGGGCGAGCATGTCTTCCTCGAGCGCCTTCTGTAGTCGAATCTCATAGGGCACGTTGTAGTCGAACAGGCTATAGACATTGAAATCGTCTGACCGCTCGGGAGTAGCGGTGATTCCAAGCATGAAGTCCGGGGTGAAGTACTGAATGATGTTCTGGTGCAACCTCGCACCAGCCCTATGAACCTCATCGATGAGGATGTAGTCGAAGTGGTCGCGTGCGATTTGGTTCAGCTTTTCAGCCGATCCCAGTGACTGCACGGTTGCGAATACGAACCGTCGATCAAGTTCTCTACGCGACCCGACGAACTTCCCAACCTCGTGTTCCTCAAGATCGAGCACCTTGGTGAATTCCTCAATCGCGCGATCGAGAATTTGTTCTCGGTGCACGACGAAGAGCACTCGTTCCGGATTTGCGGCCTTTACGTCTAGCGCCGCGAGAATGGTCTTACCTGTGCCAGTCGCCGACACGACTAGAGCTTTATCCTCACCCGAGTCGCGTACCTTTTGAATTTCAAGGAGAGCCTCTGCCTGCATCGCATTGGCGACAATCTGAGTACGAGTCCCCGGCAGCTGAAGGTTCGACCCCGAAACTTCGCTACGTGCCGAAGGCGGGACGTACAACTCTTCGTATACATTGATCCAGTCATCGCTCAGCAGCGTGGCGGACTCAAGCTGGATATCAATAGCAGCAGCAAGCTGCTGAACAATATCGCCGTCAGGAAGTGCTGAGAACCTCAGGTTCCACTCGTGGTTTCGCTTGAGCGCCCGAGAAGTCAGATTTGAGCTACCCACGATCGCTGTGGTCGTAGCTGCTTGCTCAAAGATGAAGCCTTTGGGATGGAAACCTCTTGTGTCATCTTCAAACACGTACACTTCGATGCCAAGGTCGTGGAGATTCTTCAGTTCCCTAAATGACTCAGGTGAGTTGAAACCCAAGTAAGTCGAAGTGATGATTCGGCCCCGGCCCGGGAACTCAATCAGTGGTTGCTTCAATGAAGCGATTGCATCTGAACTGACAAATGCAACTGAAAAGGTGAAGCTCTTCGAGCGTCTCAGTTCTTCAAGGATGGCTTTGTGCATCGTGTTGGCTTCAACATTTGAAACCAACATCGGGTTGAAGAGGCGTTCCGCGGGTGACGAACGATCAAGAAATCCGAACGCTGTGTCTCGGCGAACATGCTCTGGAACTGTTGCCACGCCTACTCCTCGGTCATTGAGAAATCTTGCACCACCTTCTCAACTGCAGGTATATCAGCTGGCGCCCACTCCACCGAATCGAGGTCGGTTGCTTCGATCCATCGAATTTCGGAATGTTCAGTTAGTTTCGGTTCGCCTTCAACCAATGTGGAGTAGAAGGTAGTGAGCGTAACGAAGCCGAAGTCGTATTCGTGCCGAGTAGAGGCGACTTCGTCTCCAATTTCAGCAGTGCACAGTAGCTCTTCCTGAAGCTCTCGAACTAGAGCGTCACGTGGAGTCTCTCCAGCTTCAATCTTGCCTCCGGGAAACTCCCACATGCCCGCCAACGACATCGTTGAGCTCCTCTGAGCGGCCAATATTTTCGTTCCGTCGACGACGATAGCGCCTACAACGTTAATTTCCTTTTTCACGGTCCAGCTCCCCTCGTCCTCCATGCCTCCCCTACCCTACCGACTCGCTAAGCGTCGCCACACGCATAAAGATCGAATTGAAGCTTCCAACATTCCATCTGGCCGTCTCGATGGACATTTACAGCAACCCAGCGTGAGATACGAAAAGCGCCGCCTTCAGGTGCGCACTGCGCCACAGACAGCTCTCGCTCCCCCTCGGCTCCAACACCGTTGACCGACTACCTCCTTCTCCAACCACTTGTTTGTGTCAGAGCCGCAGTGTTGACTATCAGTATGGTCACAAGCATCGTTGTTCTGTCACTCACCATCGTCGTGTTAATCGCTGTAGGCTACTTCGCCTTTAGACACTGGAACAACAAAATCGCCCGCCTGAATGAGGAGCGTCAGAACACTTCTACATTCGCCCAGAAGCGAACCGCCGAGATTACAGTGAAATTATGCGCACTCATATCAATAGCCGGATGGGCCAATTTGTCATGAATTGGCATAACGAGATTCCGATTCCCGGGGCGCGAAATGGTAGCGTAAGTCTCCCGCAAACGGTAGTGTAGCCAGTTGCCGGTGACGCCGGACTACCCGATCGTCATCCACTCTGACCTGGTGCTTCACCGCTCAGGAACCTACCCCACCAGCCCCATCACCGACTCCTTGACCTGCAGGGCAGCGAGAAACCCGAACAGTGCCAGGCACACGGCGAGCAGCACGTTCGACCACTTCGTATTGCGCAGTTGAGCCGGCACGGATGAGCGGTTGAGGATGACGAGCAGCGCCAGGGCGAGCACCGGCAGAATGAACGCGCTGATCGCTGCGTAGACGAGCACGAGGGTGACGGGTTTGCCGAGGCTCATGATGACCAACGTTGCGATCGAGAGGTAGACGAGGACGCCGCGGAACTCGATTGACTTCGCCGACATCTCATTGGCCGGTTCGTCCTGGTGCGGGTAGCGCCGCAGCACGCGCAGGCAGTCGGCGGTGACGTAGGCGATTCCGGAGAACCCGCCGAGCACGCTCGTGTACACCACGGCGAGGAAGCTGATGAGGAACACCAAACGCCCGGTCTCACCGATCCGACCCACCAGGTCATCGGCGATCGCGAACAGCGCATCATTGTCCGAAATCGTGAAGCCCTGCCCGTAGAGGATGAAGGCTCCCACGGCGCTCATTGCCACGGCGAAGATGAAGACGAGTCCATAGCTGATGAACAGGTCGAGCCGGACGACGGGCTTCCAGTCAGGCGTCCGCCATGCCTTCTCACGGATCCAGAACGAGTAGGCGAGGATGCCGGTCGCTCCCCCGACTCCGCCGATGAGCGACATCACCGTGATGATCGAGGTGTTCGGGAACGTCGGCACGATCGTCGCCGCGGCGACCTCCTGCGCGTCCTGGCCCTGGAACACGGAGATCGCCAAGGCGAGGATGCCGAAGAACATAATGATTCCGAAGCCCATCATGGCCTTTTCCACGATTCCGTACCGGCCGATGCCGACAAGCACCGCGGCGGAGAGGAGCACGACGATCGCGGTCGGCCAGAACGGCAGGACGGGGAAGATCGCCTGCAGGATCGTCGTCGTCACCGCGATGACACCGGCTCCGAAGAACAGCCCGACGAGCAACTCGGCGATGAGGAAGAGGATCGGGAACGTCCGCCCGCCGAATCGAGTGAGATGGGAGATCAAGGACCGGTCGCCGCTCATCTGCAGCCGCGACACCGCCTCGGAGAGAACGAACTTGAGGATGATGCCGACGGTGAACACCCAGATGAGCGCCAAACCGTATTCGGCGCCGGAGTTCATCGTCGTGATCATGTCCGAAGCTCCGACGCTGGCCAGCGCCAACACGATCCCCGGACCGATGAGGCGGAGGCGTCCAGCCCATGATGTCGGCGCCGAGGCGGCGTTCTTCGTCTGCGATGTCGTTTCGGCGGACATTGGCGGGGTGGGCTCCTTCACGTGGGTTCGTCGACGACGCCACCGGAGAAGTTCGCACGGGGCATCTTTCGCTCAGGAGAGTATGGCCGAGGTCGTCACATTCCGGGACGAAAGTCTCACTACCCGGAAAGCGACTCTGCTTCGATCCACGCCGCAGCGCTCCGCATCAACCGCTCAAGGCCCATACTAGTCGCCGAATCCGAGGCCGATTCGCAGTCTTCGAGCGTATATTCGACGCCATGGCTGACGCACTCGATGAAGGACCCTTCTTCCACGGCACCCGTGCCGAACTCGCACCCGGCGACCTGCTGACTGCGGGCTTCGCTTCGAACTACCGACCCGAAGTGACGATGAATCACATCTACTTCACGGCCCTGCCCGACGGTGCAGGATTGGCCGCCGAGGTGGCCGCCCTCAACGGCGGACAGCCGCACGTCTACGAGGTTGAACCCCTCGGTGACTACGACGACGACCCGAACGTCACGGACAAGAAGTTCCCCGGCAACCCCACTCGCTCCTTTCGCAGCACCGAACCCCTGCGCATCGTCCGCGAGGTCACCGACTGGAAGCGCCTGAGCGAGCAGGACCTGCGAATGTGGCGCGAACGCCTCGCCGCCATCCGTGAGGATGACAGCAAAGAGATCATCAACTGACACCGCCGAGGCGGCACATCCCACTGCGCCTGCGAGGAGTCAACCTCGCTTCGCTCCGAAGGCCGCCTGGGCTCAGTCCTGCTTTGCTCCGAACACCGGGTGATCGCTGGCGATCGAGATGCGGTTGAACGCGTTGATGAGGATCGTCGACCATTCGATCGCAGAGATCTGTTCGGTCGTCAGGTACTGCGCCACCTCAGCGGCGATCGCGTCCCGATCCTCCGTCTTGTCCAGCACGGTCAACGACTCGGCCAGGGTCAGTGCCGCGAACTCCTGATCAGTGAAGATCTCGGCCTCGTGCCAGCTCGGCAGCACATCGAGCTTGAGCTGGGAGACGCCGGCCTTCCTGGCCGCCGGGGCATGGATGCTCAGGCAGGTGCGGCAGCCATTGATCTGCGAGACCCGAGTGTTGACGAGCTCGATGAGCGCATCGTCGAGACCCGCTTCGCGCGACGCCTTCCGCGAACTCGCGGCCGCCTGGGCCATCGCCTTGTAGTTCTCGGGGTGGATCTTGTCGATGAATGGTCGACTTGCGTTGCTCATACCCTCACTCACGCCTGTCGCTTGACGATGTCGATATCGGCGCCCGTCGCATTGCGGAACCTGCCGCCCTGTGCCGCGTAGTCGTCGCCGGTCTCCTGCAGCTTCTTGACGAAGAGCGGGCAGACGGGCACGACGGTCACTCCGCGTTCGCGTGAGTCCTCGAGTGCCTCGGCGACGAGGATCTTCGATAACCCACGACCGCCGAACTGCTCGTCGACGACGGTGTGATGGAAGATGCGTTCGGTCTCCGCGTCGGGTCCGGGCAGGAAGAACGCGTGCCCGGCCACGGTCCCGTCGGCTACGGCGATGTCATAGGACTGGCCGTCCTCGTTGAAGGTCACGGTCACCTCGGCGCCGGTCTTGTCTTCGAATGTCTTCGACATGGTTAACGCTCCTTATTTCTGGACCTGCGGGGGCGGATTCCTCCGCGCTTTGATCGTGACGTCGGGCATCCTCGGTGCGGGGAGCCTGCCCATGCCATCGGCGTTCTGACCAGGACCGCCCTTGCCGACGTATCCCTCGACGGCGCCGAAGCGATCGCCTTCGGCCTGCCATTCCTCACGGTACCGGGCGATCTCCTCGTGGGTGCGGCCGAGGAAATTCCACCACATGACGATCTCTTCGGTGAACGGTTCACCGCCGATGAGGATGAGCCGGCCGGGTTCGTCGCTGCGATTGGCGATGCGCAGCTCCTCGACGCCGATGCCCGTGTAGCCGATCGCCGCGACCGGCAGATCGACGTTCTCCAGTGCGATATCACCGGAATCGACGAGGAGGCCGTGCTCGAACCGCGGATCGACGGGCAGGTCGATGGTTGCGCCCGGATCGAGGCGTATCTCGACCCCGACCAGCGGGGTGTGCGTGTGCACCGGTGAGGAACCTTCGCCGAGGCGGCCGAGGAATACGAGCATCTCCCCGCCGTCAAGCGACACCGGCTCGGGTTCGAAATGCTCGAATTCGCGTTCGGGCTGGTGGCGAGCGCCATCGGGCAGAGCCAGCCACAGTTGGACGCCGTGCAGCGTCGTCGTGCCCTCGGTCGAGACTTCGGAATGGCAGATGCCGGCGCCTGCGGTCATGAGGTTGACTTCGCCGGGCAGGACGAGGCCCGCGTTTCCGCCGGAATCGATGTGTTGGATGGCGCCTTGGAACAACCAGCTGACGGTCTGCAATCCGGTGTGCGGGTGGGGTGCGACGTCCATTCCGCCGGTGACGGAGACGTCCGCCGGGCCGTAGTGGTCGACGAAGCACCACGGGCCGATGAGAGAACGCTGGCGCTGCGGGAGGGTCCGCCGCACGGTCATCGCGCGGGGCCCACCCAGCGGCACGTCGCGGGAGGTGATGATCTCGACTGGGGAACGTCCCTGCTGGTCGCAGGAGGGCCCGGGCAGTCCCCCGGCCTTGCAGACTACCTGCTCGGGACGGGTCTCAACGTTGCTCATGGCCTCAGCCTAGCCGTCTTCGACAGGCGCGGGGAGGGGCGGCGGCAGGCCCCCTTGACCGCTGGCTGAGCTTTGTGAGTCAGCTACCCCACCGGGCAGATCTTGGACACGAGCTCGAAGATTTCCTCCGCCTCGGCGTCGGTGACATCGGAGAATCCGGAGAAGATGATCTCCGCATTCGTCTCGGCCGCCTCGGCGCAGAGCTTCTGCCCCGCCTCGGTGAGGGCGACGAGTACCCCGCGGTGGTCTTCCGGGTCGGCTGCCTGGGTCACGAGCCCGCGCCCCTCGAGTTTGCCGAGCAGACGGCTGAGCGCACTGCGGCTCATCACCAGACTGCGCAACAGGTCGCGCTGCCTGACCTGCGCCGAGGTCGACGCATTAATGAGCACATCGAATTGATTGGCGCTGAGCCCATGGCGGGTCCGGAACTCGTGTTCGAACCGCGTCATGAAGTCCTGATACTTCTCCATCATCAGGCGCCAGGCCGCGATCTTGATCGGGCCGTTCTGCCTGATCATGCTGCTGACGGGAGTCGTCTCTTCCATCTGCCTGTCTCTCCCTCACGAACTGCCATCCGATGTGTCGGCCGGCACTTTTGTTGCACCGTCAACAAAATCGTAGTTCAATGTTGTACCTGGCCCTGAGTTAACAGGCCACGTCGACGATCCCCTCGTCGAAGTACCGGAGTATCCCCTACGTACCCCCGGCAATCACGGATGAAGACGCTCTCCCCACGGCCCTTCATCACGCGCCGGGGGTATCGTATTGCCTCCTGCGCCTGAAGCTGACCTCGCAGGCGAAACGCCTGCACCGAACGGCGAAGCGGCGCTCGGCCCAGCGGTCGGTTCAGATCTCCCGCAGATGCAGCCTCCCCTGACGTCTGGCCATGAACATCGCCACGCCGATTGCGGCGAGTGCCGCGACTGCGCCGATGAGGTCGAGCACATAGTCGGGAGTGACCAGACCGATCGCTCCGAGCGCCAGTACGATGCGCAGCCAGATCGGCAGCGGAACGAACAGGTGCCCTTCGGCAGCGACCGCGAGCAGCGCGACCCCGATGAGCAGAATGACTGCGGCCCTCACCGTGTCCGCCGCGGTGCCGTCAAGCATGAGCAGCTCGGGTTGATAGACGAAGACGAAGGGCACGATGATCCCGCCGAGCGCCAGACGCATCGCGAGGAAACCTGTCCGCATCGGACTGCCGCCCGAGAGACCGGCCGCCGCGAAGGCTGCCAGTGCCACTGGCGGGGTGATATTGGCGAAGAGCCCGAAGTAGAAGACGAACAGATGCGCAGCCAGGGGCGCGACGTCGAGCTGAACAAGTGCGGGGGCTGCCATCGTAGCGACGATGATGTATGCCGGAATCGACGGCAATCCCATTCCGAGGATGATGCAGGCCACGGCAGTCATCAGGAGGGTCGGCAGGAGGAGACCACCACCGATGGTGACGATAGTCCCCGCCAGTTTGACGCCGAAACCGGTCTGAGTGGCGACGCCGACGATGATGCCCACACATGCACAGGCCACCGCCACGGACACTGCGGTCAGCGCCCCGTCGCGCAGGGCGTGGACGATGTCGAGCAGCGACATCCGAGTGCTCTTGCGCACCATCGCCGCGGCGATCGTGACAAAGATCGTCGTCACGGCCGCGAAGAGGATCGTCGTCCCGGAGAAGAAGAGCATGTAGAGCAGGAACAGCAGCGGCAGCAGCAGGTGCCCCCGTTCCTTGATCACGTCCATCACTGCCGGCAGGTTCTCTCTGCTGATGCCGCGCAGCCCCTGACTCGTGGCACGCAGGTGCACCTGGATAAGAATGCCGAGGTAGTACAGGACGGCCGGAATGATGGCGACGAGGACGATCTGCGTGTACGGAATTCCGAGAGTCTCGGCCATGATGAAAGCCGCAGCGCCCATGATCGGTGGCATGATCTGACCACCCACCGAGGCTGCCGACTCGACAGCACCGGCGAAGTTGCGCTGGTACCCCACCCGTTTCATCATCGGAATCGTGAAGGCCCCGGTGGTGACGACATTGGCGATCGCCGAGCCGTTGATCGACCCGAGGAATCCGGAGGCGAGCACCGCGACCTTCGCCGGACCGCCGCGCGCCTGTCCGGCCAGGGCCATGGCGATGTCATTGAAGAACTGCCCCATCCCCGACTTCTGCAGGATGGCGCCGAAGAGGATGAACAGGAAGATGTAGGTCGAGGACACACCGATGGCCGTGGAGAAGATACCTTCGGTCGACTCGTACATGAAGGTCACGATCCGGTCGAGGTCATAGCCGCGGTGCCGGAAGAGGCCGGGCATCGACCGGCCGTAATAGTCGTAGACGATGAAGAGCACGGCGAGGATCGGCAGGATCAGACCGGTGACCCGTCGAGCGGCCTCGAGGACGAGAACGAGGCAGAGCACGGAGAAGACGACGTCGATGGTCTCGAATCGGCCGCCGCTGACGGTCAGGCGATCGAAGACCACGGCGAGGTAGACGGCGATAGCGATGGAGCCGGCGATGGCCAGCCAATCGAACCACGGCGGGGTCGAACGCGTCTCGCGGAGGCGGAAGCGCTGAACCGCGAAGCAGAGGACGAGGATCGCGCCGACGTGGATGCCGCGATGAACCAGGGTCGGCGGCCCTCCGAAGAGGGCGTAGTAGATCTGGTAGAGGGAGAGGCCGACAGCGAATACGGTCAGCGGCAGCGCCCACTTCGTTGACCAGATGTCGCGTGTGCGCGATTCGCGATCGTACTTCTCCACCGTTTCGATCGACTCCGGGCCCGGAGCCTCGGCGGGCAATGAGTTCGTCATAGTATTCAGTCTCCGATCAGGATCATCTCGGCGCGGACATGGTGGCCGATCGCCCGAGTCGGCAGCAGGAGTTCGCCGTTGAAGTAGATCCGGTGGTGGACGCGGTGTGAGTGGATCCAGCGCACTGCGGGGAAGCGCTCATCGAGGCCGCAGAGCCGGACCATGTCGCCGTCGAGCTCGGTCTGCGGGGCCTCGAACGGGGTACCCGCACCCATCAGCGACAGTTCGGTGCAGTCGAGGACGAGCTCGTCGCCGTCGGCCCGGTAGTACTCCCACCAGGGGGTCTTGTCGACCGAGTGCATCCACGTCATCGCCACCTCGTCGTCGCTGTCGATGGGCACCGACCGGTACACCCGGTCACCCGGTTCCTGCTGTCGGATGACCAACCGCCTCGGTGCGGGACCGGACATCGACGTCGGAACGGCGATGCCCAGCCCCACCGTGGTGGCGAGCGTAAGAGCCGCCCGGCGGGTCAGGCTCGAAATGGCTCAGCCCTGTTCGTCGAAGTACTTCTTCGCGCCGGGGGCGAGTTCGCTCACGGGCACGTCCTGCGCGTTGTCCACGGTGATGTCCTTCGCCGCGCTGTGCGAGCTCTGGACCTTGTCGATGTTGTCGAACAGGGTCTTCGTGATGTCATAGACGGCGTCCTCGCTGAGCGAGGGGCTGACCACAAGGAGGTTGGGGATCGTCAGGGTCTGCGCGGCTTCGCTGTCGCCGTAGGTCCCGGCTGGGACCTCGCCTTCGCCGAAGTAGTCGTATTCGGACAGCAGCTTCTCCCGTCCGTCGCCGGTGAATGGGACGACCTTGACGTCGTCGCTGGTCGCGAGGTCGGTGACCGCAGAGTTCGGCAGACCGCTGGTGACGAATGCAGCGTCGAGCTGTCCGTTGCGCATCTGGTCGACCGCCTCGGCGTAGGGCAGGTAGTCGGCGCTGAAGTCGTCGTAGCTGAGCCCGTAGGCGTCGACGACGGTCCGAGCGTTGAGCTCGACGCCGGAGTTCTGATCGCCGACGGAGACCGACTTGCCCTTGATGTCCTCGATCGAGTCGATGCCCGAGCCTTCGATGGTCACAAGCTGGACGTACTGGTCGTAGAGGTTGGCGACGACGGGCAGGGAGTCGATCTGCTTGCCGTCGAAGGCTCCCTCGCCGGCCAGGGCCTGGTCGACCGCGTCGCCCTGGGTGAAGGCGAGTTCCGCTCCCCCGTCCTGGATGAGGGTGAGGTTCTCCACCGAGGCACCCGTCGACTGCACGGAGGTGTCGGCGCCGAGTTCGTCGGCGAGGATCTCCGACATCGTGGCTCCGACCTGGTAATACACGCCTGAGGAACCGCCGGTGGCGATCGTGATGAAGTCGGCGCTCTGCTCACCGCCCTCTCCGCTCTCACCTCCTCCTCCGCCTCCGCCGCAAGCGGAAGCCAACAGGGTCACGGCCGCGATTCCTGCGGCTGCTGCGAGAGTGCGGGGTCGGCGAAGAGTGCGCGTCATTGTGTTCTCCTTCGAAACCTGATGATCAGGTGACAATTGCGTGAGCAATACCTACGTACTGCACCCTAGAGGAACACCGTGACCATCGCCACAGCCGACCACTGCGCAGGACGGATTGTGATCAATCCGTTTCCCCGATGCGTCGACAGCCCGGGCGACGAAGCCGCCTCCACCCAGAACTTCATCATCAGACTGCCGCTCTGTCCGCCGCCGCAATTGCGATGCTGCCGCTGGGGCGCTGCTCAGTCGCGCGGAATCCGCTTCCGCCACGGCCACCACACGCTGCGACCGAGGTCGTGGACGAGCGCGGGCACCACGAGCGATCTGACGAGGATCGCGTCGAGGAGAACGCCGAAGGTGACGATGAAAGCGAGCTGGAAGAGGAACATCACCGGGATGACGGCGAGCGCGGCAAAGGTTGCCGCCAGCACGATGCCCGCCGAGGTGATCACCCCGCCCGTGGAGACGAGCCCCTTGAGCACCCCTGCCCGGGTTCCCAGGTGCAGCGATTCCTCCCGCACCCGCGACATGAGAAAGATGTTGTAGTCGATGCCGAGCGCGACAAGGAAGACGAACGCATAGAGCGGCACCGAGGGATCGGCACCGGAGAACCCGATGGCATCGTTGAACACGAGCGCGGAGACGCCCAGCGCAGTGCCGAAGGACAGCACGGTGAGCACCACGAGCAGCAGCGGGGCCAGCAGGGACCGCAAGAGCAGGATGAGGATGACCGTGATGACGACGAGGATGAGCGGGATGGCCAAGGTCCGGTCCGCCTCGGCGGTGGTGTTCGTGTCGAGATCGACCGCGGATTCCCCGCCGACGAGGGCCCCGGCGTCGATGTCGTGCACGGCATCGCGGATCTCGGTGACCGTCGCTTCGGCTTCGTCCGAATCCGCGACGGAGGTCAGGGTCGCCTCCAGCAGGACATTGCCGTCGACCTCGGTCGGGGTCGGCTGCCCGGACGCGTCCGACTGCCCGGACACGTCCGAGCCGGCGGCTTCCGGGCGACCGCGCGGTTGTTCGAGCTCGCCGTCCTTGCCGATGGACAGCGTCCCGCTCGGTGAATCATTGGCGACCACGGTCATCGATTCGACCCCGCCGAGGCGGCCGACCGCCTTCGCGGCATCGTTGAGCTCATCTTTCGCCACGACGATCTGTGCCGGGGACCCGGAGCCGCCGGGGAAATGCTCGGCCAGGATGTCCTGGCCGTCGCGGGCTTCGGAGTCGCCGAGGACGAAGTCGGACTGTGGGACTCCCTCGGCCTTGAACTGCGGGAGGGCGAGCAGCGGGATGGCGAGGATGATGACGAGCGTGACCCAGATGCGGCGCGGATGCTCGGCGACCGCTTCGGCGATGCGGGCCCAGATCCCGCGTTTGGGCTTCGCCGTTTCAGCCTGCACACGCGGAAGGAAGGGCCAGAACACGGCGCGGCCGATGATCATCAGTGCGGCGGGCAGGAAGGTCAGGGCCGCGAGCATCGCCACGACGATGCCGATCGCGGCGACGGGGCCGAGCGCTCTGGTTGAGGCAAGATCGGTGAGCAGGAGGACGAGGAGTCCGGCGATGACGGTGCCGCCGGAGGCCGCGATCGGTTCGCGAACTCCCTTGACGGCGCTCAGACCGGCTCTGACTCGGTCGGACTCGTGGAGGAGTGCGTCGCGGAACCGGGCGACGACGAGGAGGGAGTAGTCCGTGGTGGCGCCGACGACGAGGATGAAGAGAATGCCTTGGACCTGCCCGTTGATCAGGAGGATTCCGGCGTCGGCGAGGTGCCAGACGATGAAGATCGAGGCGGCGAGCGCAGCGACCGAGGTGAAGAGGACGATGACGGGCAGCAGCGGGGACCGGTAGACGATGATGAGGATGACGAAGACGGCGATGAGCGCGACGAGCAGGAGGATGCCGTCGATGCCGGCGAAGGCTTCGGAGAGGTCCGCGGAGAATCCCGCCGGACCGGTGACGTGGACGTCTGCCACGGTTGTCGGGAGATTGCTGGTCTGACCTGGGGTCATATCAGCAGCGACCGCGGTCGGGAAGACCTTGCCGACCGCGTCTCGGATGGATTCGACGTCGTCGGAGGTCGTCGCCTGTGAGACCGGGAGGATGAGCTGGAGGGCCTCGCCGTCATCGGAGGGAATGGCCGGCGAGGGATCGGCGGCCAGCAGCTCATCATCTTCGAGCGTCTTCGTCAGCTCATCGAGTCGGGACCGATCGTCGTCGGTGATGCCATCGCTGTTTTCGAGCACGACGATCGCGGGAACATAGTCGAGGTCGCTGAACTTCTCGATCTGCTCCTGAGCGCGCGTGGACTCCGCGGATTCGGGAAGGAAGGACGAGCGGTCGTTCGTGGCGACCTCGGAGATCTTGCCGAAGTACGGACCTCCGACACCGGAGATGCCGACCCAGGCGACGAGGAGGACGGCGAAGAGTGCGATGAGCGACTTGCGCCCGCGGACCGGCCCTTTCGGGTGCTTTTGGGGTGCGGCAGGTGTATCGACGCTGTTGGGGTCGTCACCGGCGGAACCGCCTCGGCGAGGGGAATGGTTCGGGGGCGTCGAGGTCAGGAGGTGACGGGGCATGGTCTCAGGTTACGCGTGTTCGGCCGTATCGAGGCATTGCAGAGCGAGGACGATCTCCGCCGCGGTCCTTGGATCGGTGAGGCGTGCGCCCAATACCTTCTCGATCTGCCCGATTCGATAACGCACAGTGTTCTCGTGCACATGCAGCCGAGCGGCAGCCTCAGAAATGTTTCCGCCGCTGTCCACGTATGTGCGCAGTGTGGTGGAAGTTTCGGGCTTGGTCACTATCTGGTTGAGGAAAGCAGCGACGAGCCGACGGTCGAAACGCGAGCTCATGCGCGCCGCAGCCCATTCGATCGGGCGCATTCGGTCGACGAACGCGAACTTCGTACCTCGCACTGAGCCGAGTGCCACATTCGCCGTCTGCAGCATCTCCGGCACCTGGCTCAGTGCAGTGAAGAGACCAGATACTCCGACGCCGAGAAGACCTGGAGTATCCAGGCGGCCCTCGATATCGAAGTCCCCCGAGCACACCACGGTCTGGTCGATCGCCGATGCTCCATACCCAGATTCCCTGATGACGAGTCCGCCTCCAGGAGGCAGAGCCGGTCGCGCTGACTCGGAGTCCGCAGTGTCGAGACGAATCCGCACGGCTCGAATCGGCTCGTAGGCGACGAATCCGAAGCTCTCGAGGAGCCGCCACAACGCCGGTTCACGTCCCGGTGAGACTCCAGCTTCCAGATCCCGCAGGACTCGGACCGATTCCTCCCGCCGATTGCTGATCGAGAACGATTCGAAGCCCTCGAAAGCCCGCAATAACTTGGACAAGACGTCGAGGATCAGCCCACCGGCTGCGCCGTCCTCTCTTTCCACCAACTCATCATCGTGCACTGCGACGACAATGATGTGGTTGCGACTGCGAAGACGAACGGCCTGAGCGTGAACGTGCCAGCGTCCGATTGTTGCTGCCTTCGGTTCGCCCCACCGTGCACTGTCAGCGTCCGTGACGACTTCATCGTGTATCCACCGAGAGATAAGATGAGTCGGCGCCGAACCGACCGATCGGACGACCTCTCCGAGCTCGTTGACGACGAGTCCCGCACCTCTGCTGAGTTTGGCTGCACGCAGAAGTGTCGATTCGAGAGGATCGGAGGAGTTCAGACCGCTCATCAACTCGTCAAAGATCTGCTCTCGGGTCAGCGAATTTCGGTTCGAACACATCTGCGTCTCTCCTTGGCGTCGCCATTGCCGACACACCGGCGGGCCGGCTTCCAGCAACGATGATGAGCCTTTGTGATTTTCACAAATCCTACTGATTCTTCCTTCGTCTGCTCCATTGACCTGCTCAATTGCGAAAGGCCAGTCTATGGAGAACACCTCAATCAAAGGAGATGACCGTGGCAGATCTACGCGTCGCAGTCGACGTCGGCGGAACGTTCACCGACATCTGCGTTTTCGACGAATCCACCCAGAAGATGAGGGTGACGAAAGTACCTTCGACTCCGGACAACCCGATGGAGGCCGTTCTCAACGGAGTGAAGCGAGCGAACATCGACCTCAGCCAGGTTGAACTCTTCTCGCACGGAACGACCGTGGCGACCAACGCGCTCATCACTCGTAGATTCCCCAAATCGGCGATGGTGACGACCAAAGGATTCCGCGATGTCATCGAGATCCGTGATGGCACGAAAGACGACCTGTGGGACGCGTACTCAGACGTCTCCGGTCCCTACATTCGTCGCCGCGACCGATTCGAAGTCACAGAACGCGTCGACTACGCCGGCAATATCGTCACCGAACTCGATGAAGATGAGGCCCGGAAGCTCGGGCGACTGCTGAAGAAGCGCGGAGCGACGACCATCGCCGTCTGCTTCATCAATTCTTATGCGAACTCCGCAAATGAGATCCGGATGCGAGAGATCCTCGCCGAGGAGCTGCCCGAGGCCAGCATCTCGACGTCGGCGGAAGTGCTGCCGGAGATCTTTGAGCACAACCGATTCAACACGACGGTTGCCAATGCCGTGCTCGGACCACTGGTGTCCGGCTACGTCGAGCAGCTCGACAGCAGCCTGACCGACGACGGCTATGCCGGAGAACTGCTGCTGCTCCACTCCGGAGGCGGTTCGATGACATCGGAAATGGTCAAGAAATTTCCTGTCAGACTGGCGGCTTCGGGGATCGCCGCAGGAGCCATAGCCGCCCAGCACGTCGCCGAGCAGTGTGGGTACGACAATGCTGTCGGACTGGACATGGGCGGCACCTCGACAGACATCTCGCTCATCGCAGATGGTGAGCTGCGGGAGACGAACGAGTGGGAAGTCGAATACGGTCACCCCATCGTCTTCCCCAGCATCGAGGTGCTCACAATCGGAGCAGGCGGAGGATCGCTGGCACACATCGACATTGCCGGCTCACTGCGAAACGGCCCTCAGTCAGCGGGTGCCGACCCAGGTCCTGTCTGCTATCGACGAGGCGGGAAGGAACCGACGAACACAGATGCGAACCTCTGGCTCAACCGGCTGGGCACCGATCTCGCTGACGGCGAGATGACTCTGGACCGCGACAGCTCTCAGGCGGCAATCAAGGAGAAGATCGCCGACCCGCTCGGACTCGACGTCGACACCGCAGCCGAATCCATCGTCAAGGTCGCTAATGCAAACATGGCCGATGCGGTCCGTCTCGTGTCCATCCGCCGAGGCCTCGATCCACGAGACTTCGCGCTCATCGCCTTCGGCGGAGCGGGCGCCCTGCACGGAGCGGATGTGGCTCGCGAACTCAACATCCCCTCGGTCATCGTCCCGCCCAGCCCGGGAGTCACCTCGGCGCTGGGATGCCTCCTCGTCGACATTCAGCACGACCTGTCGCAGATGTTCACCGGCGTCGCGGACTCCGCTGATGCCGAATCCGTCGAACAGCACTTCCGTGAGCTCGAGCTCGAAGGTCGAGATCGGCTGCGACATGAGAAGGTCCCTGACGAAGACGCGGTCTTCGAACGCGGGATCTCGATGCGCTATCACGGCCAGTGGAGGTCTTTGCAGGTGAAGATGGGATCGGGGCCGAATGCTCTGCGCGAGGCCGTCCAGCTCTTCCACGAGGAACACGAGAAACAGTACGCCTTCCGGCAGGACGACACCCCCGTCGAGATCTATCAGCTGCATCTCAAAGCGCTCGGCAGAACGCCGAAACCGACCTTCAAACCGACTCCGGTCAGCAGCAAGGAGCCCGGAGAGCCGATCGAGGTCCGCGATGTCTACTTCGACGGTCAGTGGCATGCGACGCCGGTCTACCAGCGCGAGAACCTGCCGTCGGGCGCGGCGTTCATCGGACCGGCGATTCTCAACCAGATCGATTCGACGACTGTCATCCCGCCGAATTCCTCGGCTGTGATCGACGAATGGTTCAACATCCGCATCGCACTGAACTCCGAGGCAGGCGAGCCGGCGCTGGCTTCCGCCTCCGAGAAAACGACACAGAACGGCCTGTGAGGAGAAACCCATGACCACAACTACGGAACAGTCGACGTCCACTCTCGACCCGGTGACCTTCGAAGTGCTGAAGAACGCCTTCGCCACCAGCGTCGACCTCATGAGCGAGCAGATCCTGCGGACCTGCTATTCGTTTGTCATCTATTCCCGCGACTTCTCGTCAGCTCTCTGCGACCGCTACGGAAACACCGTCATGCAGGGCAGTGCTGACATCGCCGTTCACGTCGGCACCCTGCATTTCCAGTGCAAGGCCGTCATGGAGGAGTTCGGTGACGACATCAACCCCGGCGACGTCTTCCTCATCAACGACCCCTACCGCGGCGGCACGCACTTCAACGATGTCAGCTTCATCCGTCCGATCTTCGCGGACGACGAGATCATCGGCTTCGCGCAGAACAAGGGGCATTGGGCCGATATCGGTGGATCCGTACCCGGCTCGTTCGATGTCTCGGCCAGTGAGCACTTCGGTGAGGGACTGCGCATCACCCCGTTGCGAGTGTGGCACAAGGGCCGGTTCCTCCACGATGTCGCGCAGCTGCTCGTATCGAACACTCGCGCTCCGGACCAGGCGCTCGGTGATCTCAACGCCCAGGCCGAAGCCACTGCTGTATGCGAACGTGAAGTGCTCCGCCTCGTCGACAAATATTCGAAGGACACGGTCCTCGACGCGATGCAGGAGACGCAGGACTATGTCTGCCGCACGGTCCTCGCCGGCCTCGGCGACCTGCCGAAGGGCGAGTGGGAGACCGTCGACTTCCTCGACGGCGACCCCGCCAAGGGTGAGGGTCTGGCTCCGATCCGGGTGAAGCTCACCCTCGACGGAACAGGCATCCACTACGACCTGACCGGCTCCGCCGAGGCGGTCTCAACCTTCCTCAACTCCGGCTATGGGACGACGTTCTCGGCGATCTACGCAGGGACGAAGACGTTCTTCCCGGAGGTACCTCTCAACTCTGGCTTCTATCAGGCGGTGACCGCGGAAATCGGGGAAGAGGGAACTGTCGTCAATGCCGGTTGGCCGCACGCGGTGACTGGGTTCTGCTCGGGGCCGTACGAGAAGGTCATGAACGCGATCTTCGAATTGTGGTCCCACATCATGCCCGAACGCGCGATGGCGTGCGCGTTCAATCTCGAGTATCTGCTCGTCGGCGGGCATGATGCCAGGTCCGAATCGAGCCCGTACTTCATGTGGTACGACTGGATGGCCGGAGGCTGGGGCGGCCGGTCGACGAAGGACGGATCGTCGGCGACGTCACCGGTGTTCGGCACCGGACTCGCAGTCCAGCCGGTCGAAGGTCAGGAGCGGCTGACCCCGGTGGTCACCACCCAGCACTCGATCAACATCGACTCAGGTGGTCCCGGCAGATTCCGCGGAGGCTGCGGAGTCAATAAGGGCGGCATCCTCACCGATGCAACAGGTGCCGTGATGAGCTACTGCTGCGACCGCGGCCGTTCGACGACGTGGGGCATCAATGGCGGACTGCCATCGATCCCTCACGGAGTCTGGCTCAATCCTTCTTCGGAGAACCCGCGCTACTTGGGCGCCACATTCTCGAACGTAGCCATCAGCCCTGGTGACACGTTCGAACGCCCCAGCGCCGGAGGCGGAGGCTTCGGGGATCCGCTCGAGCGGAGCACAGCCGAGGTGCTCGAGGACGTCATCGACGGTTATGTCTCCATCGACCGTGCGACCAAGGACTATGGCGTGGTCGTCCGTGAGATCGATGCCGAACTCGATGAATACGAGATCGACGAGGCCGCGACAGCCAAGGAACGGGAACGGATCCGCTCCGAACGTGCATCCTGGCTGGACGCCGACCCCGCCGAGGTGGCCCGCCGTTACCGCGACGGCGAGATCACCGTCCACGACGTCATCCGCCAGTACGGCGTCGTCCTCGACTGGGGCACCGGTGAACTGCTCGAGAAGTCAACAGGACAGTTCCGCGACAGCATGCGGGCTCGGTCCGCTTCGTTCTGGAGCTGATGCCCCCTACTGAAAGAGCGCCCCGCGATTCGATATAGAATCGCGGGGCGCCCGTCCGTTCGAGGCGAGCGCTCCGGCTGTTTGACCTTTACTGTCAACCGTTCGACAGTTGAGCCAGGAGATTCCATCGAGCGAAGAGGGTCGAGCAGTATGCACACAGTGGCAGTCGTCCAGGCAGGGTCCGTGCCCTTCGATGCCGAAGCGTCGGTCGACAAGGCGATCGCCAGGCTGAGGGAGGCCGCCGGCAACGGGGCCGAGCTCGTCGTGTTCCCCGAAGCATTCATCGGCGGCTATCCGAAGGGCAGCACCTTCGGTGCCCCCGTCGGGATGCGCACCGAGCAAGGTCGCGCGCAGTTCCAGCGGTACTTCGACGGAGCGATCGCCGTCGATGGCCCCGAGATGGGCAAGCTCACCGAGGCAGCCCGCGAGGTCGGTGCCTTCGTCGTCATCGGCATCATCGAACGTTCCGGCAACACCCTCTATTGCACAGCCGTGATGGTCGACCCGGAACTCGGGGTCGTCGGCGCACACCGGAAGCTCATGCCCACCGGCACCGAGCGTGTGATCTGGGGCTTCGGGGACGGGTCGACCCTCGACACGATGGACACACCTTTCGGCCGAGTGGGCAGTGTCATCTGCTGGGAGAACTACATGCCGCTGCTGCGCCAGGCGATGTATGCCAAGGGAGTCGAACTCTACTGCGCGCCGACCGTCGATGACCGTCCGACGTGGACGGCGACGATGACGCATATCGCCTTAGAGGGCCGCACTCACGTGCTCTCGGCATGCCAGTTCATCACGAAGAGCGAATTCCCCGACGACCATCCCTTCGACGAAGAACTGCCCTACGGTGAGACCGCCATCCGCGGCGGCAGCGTCATCATCGCACCTACCGGCCAGGTGCTGGCCGGACCGGTCTACGAGGAGGAGACGATCCTCTACGCCGACATCGACCTCGGTGCCAAAACCCGTTCGCACCTCGACTTCGACCCGGTCGGCCACTACTCCCGGCCGGACGTCTTCGAGCTGCGAGTCGACACCCGTGCGAAAGGTTCCGTGTCGTTCGAGTGATGCGGCGCGGGCGGCCAATCACGTCGGCCGCCCGCGCCGCTCGACTCCGCGCCTGCCAGCCCGAGCTTCTGGCCGCATCACCTTTTGGACAGATCATCGGTTCGCAACCTGATGACCTGCCCAAAAGGTGATGACAGCCCGCACCTAACGTGATGTCGACTTGCAACTGAAGCGAGGTTTCAGCACGTAGGCGGGAGACTGCGCGCCTTAGCTCGCCATGGCCCGTCGCTCGCGTCGCCGCGTCCTCAGCCCGAGAGCCACGTCGACGACGAGGAACACGATGAGGCTGATGCCCACCAGCGGCAGGAACAACCCGATTGCGACGGCGGCGAGGACAACCGCACCGACGCCCCACCACGGCGCATCAGCCAGTGCTCCACGAGGAGGCGCGGATCCGAACCTCTTTGCCGGATTCCGCTTCGGCCGCCGCTGCCACCACATGACGTAACCCCAGACGACCATGGCCGCGATGCCGAGCGCGAGGACGCAGAGCACGATCTGATTGACCAGTCCGAACAGGGTGCCCATGTGCAGGTCGATGCCCCAGCGGGCGAGTTTCGCCGCCACACCGTAATCGGAGAAGTCGACCCGGTCGGTCACCTCCATCGTCTCGGGGTCGAAGGCCACGGCGTCGACCTTCGTGGGGAAGCTGCGTTGGATCTCCTGCACCACCCAGGCCGAATCGGCATCGGCTGGAGGCAGGATCTCGACGAGCCCGGTATCGATACTGACGTCGTGTCCCATCGACAGCATCATGTCGAAGTCGGCGGGATCGATCGCGGCGTGATCGGCAGCGCTGTCGGCCGCCTCGGCGGACGAGCCGCCACCATGATGGGCGTGCTCGCCGATCGCCGAGGCGCCGCCGAGTTCCGTCGACACCGCCGGAGTCTCCCAACTCAGCGCGGCACGCAGTTTCGTCACGTTCTCCCCGCCGAACTGCGACCACGTGATCCCGGTGGCCGAGAGGAAGAGCATGCCGATCGCCGCCCAAACACCGACCGAAGCGTGCCAGGAGAAGGTGCGCCTCAACCCCTTGCGCGTCCGGTTCGGTCGCAGCATCGCGGCGGGCTTCTTCGTTTTGCGAGCGCGGAGGATCCACAGCACGAGCCCCGCGGCGGCGACGATTCCCAGCCATGAGGCGGCCAGTTCGCTGTAGAGCCGACCGACGTCGCCGAGGTGGAGGCTGCGGTGCATCTGGTCGATCCAGGTCCGCAGCGGCAGGGCACCCGAGGTTCCGTAGACGGTGAGGTCACCGACCACCTCGGCGGTTCCGGGATCGACGAAGATCGCCCGGGATTCGCTCTCGCCGAGGCTGGGGTCGTCGTACATCACGCGGGTGGTGTCGCCCGGTTCGGGCGCCGGCCGCACGGCGGACAGCGTCGCGTCGCTGTCTCCGATGACGGTGTTCGCGGCGTCGATCTGGGCGGCCAGTGGCAGAGGGTCGTCGGTGGCGGGGACGCTGAGCTGGTCGGCATAGACCAGCTTCTCGAGCGTCGGGCTGATCGCGTAGGCCGCCCCGGTGAGCGCGGCGATGAGGATGAACGGGCCGATGAGGATGCCCGCGTAGAAGTGGAGACGGCGCAGAAGCGGACCGAGCCACGGAATAGGACGGTCGGGGCGGTCGGGGTGGTTACGGTGGCTGGTCGGTTCCGGGCCTGAGCTTTCGGGCACGGTTGATGAAGGTGTGGTCATGATGATGCTTTCTCTCAGTTGCGCTGAGCCGGATCGGGTCGGCCCGATGCCCTCGACGAGCAGATGCAGTCGACGGGCAGCTTCGGTCGACAGTGGTCGCGTACGACACGCAGTCGCGGTCGACGACCAGATACGGTCAGCAGTGATCGCACCGGCTCATGAGAGCCGATGCGCGGATGTGATGAGTGTCAGAAAGCAAGCTGCGGTGGCCCTCGCCGCAGCACCGGGGATCGACACACGCCGAGGCTGCGAGGCAGTTCGGGTTCGAGGCCGATCAGCGACCGCGGCCTCTCGATCTGCGCCCGCAGGATGACGAGGCGCGGGATGACCGCTCGGATGATGAGGCGGGCGAACTCGCCGAGCATGACCGGAAGTCGCTCGGCCCAGTAGATCATCGCGATCGTCACGATCCCGGCAACGCAGTGGGCCAACAGCATCCCCGGAGACGAGTGCGCGTGCATCTGGGCTACTGCGCCCACTGAACCGTCCATGGCAGGCATGACCGTGGAGTCATGGGCCATTTGCATCGCGCCGCCGGGCGTCGAGTGCATCGACGCGTGATGGACTCCATGCGCCGGCGAGTGGTGAGAGTGCGAGCCGAGGAGCGCGGCGAGTCCGTTGTCGGAGCGCGCCATCGTGCTCGGCGATGCGGAACCGTGCGGAGTGAAGAGGGAGAAGATGAGGTGAAAGAGGGTCTGGCTGATTCCGACGGAGACCGTCAGCCGAGGCAGCGACATTTGGCGCCCGGCCAAGAGAACGCAGACGAGGGTCGACAGCGCCAGCGGCAGATGACGCCCATCGCAGTCGGAAACGATCCACCGCCGAGGATGTGCGACGTCAGCGCGACAAAGGTCGCGAACGCTGCGGCGAGAGTGCCGCGCAGAGCGCGCCGGTGCCTGACTCTCATCCTCACAGTGCCATTGTCACACAGGTGGAACCCACCCGAATGATCGTGCGGGATCGACCCTTGCGCCAGGCAGTGAACCATAGGTACAGTACCAATATGACTACAGCTTCGCAGACGTCATCGCCCGCCAACGCCCGAACCCTTCTGCTCCCATACACGCTCGGTCTCATCATCGCCATGACCATCGTGCAGATCGTCGTCGCTGCCACCGGCGGCGAGGTCACGATCCTCGCCGGTGGACTCACAGCACTCGTCGCCATCGGAATCGCGGTGTGGCTGTGGCGAAACCTGACCGCGCTCAAACGTGTCCGCTTCGGCGTGGTCATCGCCCATGCCATTGCCTTCGTCACCGTCACCACCTCCTTCAATCTGCACGCGATCCTCCGGGTGATGTTCCTCGGCTTCGAAGTCGACGGCGCCGGAGACGCGACCCACACCCTTCTCGAGAGCTCTTGGTTCGGGGCCACGCTCGTGATGAGCGCCCTGTGGGGGCTCGGACTGCTGGTCCACCTCCTCGGCTCAGTCCTCGGCCGCGGCTGGGAGGACTGAGGTGGCGGCACAGTCTCGCGACACCACGAACGAGGCAATCGACATCACGACTGCGGCGAATGGCAGCCCGGCCGCAGTCACCCCGGAAGAGCGGGAGTGGCTCGACCACCGCGTCGAGTCCTGGGTCGAGACGTATAAGAAGTCGATGCTCACCCCGATCACGCTCTCCCTCGTCGCGACACATCAGCCGGCCGAGATCTCCACCATCGCCGAGGCGGTCACCGCAGCCACGGGATGGCAGATCACAGAACGCGGCCTCTATCGCACCATCAAACGCCTGCAGGACTCCGGATTTCTGGTAAGCACGGCGGTCGATGCTCCGCGGACCGGGGCGAAGAGAAAACTGCTCTCGCTCACTCTGCTGGGAGCGAGCTATCTGTCGGGAATCAAGGGCAGCCTCGTCGAGG
Organism: Brevibacterium epidermidis NBRC 14811; assembly: GCF_001570805.1. Taxonomy (GTDB): domain Bacteria; phylum Actinomycetota; class Actinomycetes; order Actinomycetales; family Brevibacteriaceae; genus Brevibacterium; species Brevibacterium epidermidis. The sequence goes on from NZ_BCSJ01000002.1 coordinate 203,993, forward strand.
TACCGGAAGAGAGATGACAGCGCCGGGAGTTCGGTCTCCGCATCGACAACAGCACCGAGGCACGAACCAACGGCGACTGCACCTCGAGCCTAGACTGCCAAACCTTCAAGGACGATCCCGGCGATAGATGACGTGCCACCCGTCATCGATCGGGTTGTCGGGCGGGATGTGGCTCTCGGCGATGCGCTCGTATCCGGCAGCCTCGAGAGCCCTCCACGATGCCGGATTTCCCGCGATCACGGGCACGATGATCGCCGAGGCGGACGGGCGGTGAGCGAAGCAGAGTTCAGTGAACTCCTGGATCATCCGTGTGCCGATGCCCTTGCCTGTCGCAGCGACCTCTCCGATGAAGTAGTCGATCGTCAGCGCATCTCGCGGTGCGTCAGCCAACTCGATGAGTTGGCGTTGCTCGTCCGCGTAGTCCCAGATTGCGCTCCGCTGGATGAAGCCGACCGGCACCCCGGCGTCCTCGACGATGAAGTCGAATGACGGTTCGGTGCCGTCGATGCTGGCGGCGAAATCCCGTTCGATCGCCTCCGGAGTCGTCTCGTGATTCCAAAAGCGGACGACGACGTGGGGCGAGCCAAGCCACCGCGCGAGCAGCGGAAAGTCAGCCCTGGTCGTCCGTCGGAATTCCACGTGTCCTCGCGGTCGGCGTCAACAACCGCCGTGCTGCCTCACATCTCTTCGTGAGTGAGCGGATCCCGGTCCTTCATGCGACCGCGCTCGAGTCCGGAGATCGCGGCCACCTCGGCGGGGGTGAGTTCGAACTCGAAGACATCGGCGTTGAGGCGCTGACGCTCCGGGTTCGCGGATTTCGGGATCGGGATGCTGCCGATCTCGATATGCCAGCGCAGAACGACCTGGGCCGGGGTCACGCCATGGGCGGCGGCCGCCTCGGCGATGGCGGCTTCGTCGAACAGTCCCTGGTCACGGTAGAGCGGGGACCAGCTCTCGGTCTGCACACCGATGGAGCGGTGGAAGGCCACAAGCTCGGTCTGCGGGAAATACGGGTGAAGCTCGACCTGATTGACGGCCGGGGTGACCCCGGTTTTCTCGACGAGCTCGGTGAGCATCTCCTCGGTGAAGTTCGAGACGCCGATGGACTTCACGAGCCCGCGTCTGCGCAGTTCGATGAGTCCTTCCCAGGTGTCGACGTACTTGCCGACGCTGGGATTGGGCCAGTGGATGAGGTGGAGATCGAGGTAGTCGAGGCCGAGGCGGGCCAGCGATTCCTCGGTGCTGGCGATCGCCTCGGCGAAGCCGTGGTGGCGGCCGGGGATCTTGCTCGTGACGAACAGGTCCTCGCGAGCGACGGAGCAGTCGGCGATGGCCTGACCGACCTCGCGTTCGTTCTCGTAATTCACCGCGGTGTCGAGCAGGCGGTAGCCGACATTGTCGACGGCACCCACGATGGCGTCGACCCCCTCGTCGCCCTTCATCGCGTAGATGCCGAGCCCGAGCTGCGGGAACGCGCGTCCGTCGTTGAGGTCGAGGGTGGGGATCGGTGAGTTCTGTGCGGGGGTGTTCGCTGGGGTCGTCATGTATTCACCCTATGACCGCCGAGGCATTGCTGGCCAGAGCATTCTCCTTGAGTTCGAGCAGGATGTCGTGGGTGAACTCTTCCTGTGAGATCCTCCGAGGAAGCACTGACGCGGGATTCTCACAATGCGGCTTGGGCTAGCGTGGACGCATGGAGACGAACGCGCGAGCTGCGGAGCGGGGATTCCTTCGCCGTATTCGCAGGCTTTCGCGGTGGCGGGTGGCCTTTCTCCTGCCGAGCGCCGGATTGGTGGTCGCCGCGCTGCTCCACGCTGCCCAGTGGGTGACGTCGTGGATATCAACAGCAGTCGCCCGCACACACGGTGCCGCCGATGCCTGTTCCGATCTGGTCGACGACTTCGGCGTCGATCCCGACAGGATCGAACTCATCGACCGCGCACCGTCCGGGTTCGTCTGCCAGGCCCCGACCTACGACGGCGGGCACGCGATCATTGAGCACTCCGGGGCCACCTCGGCGCTGTTTATGGTCTCGATGGCACTCGCCGCTCTCAGCGTTGCGGTGCTTCTCGGGGTGCTGATCGCGTTCATGGTGACCCGGTTGCTCGGGCTGTACCGGTCGCCGCTGGCCGAACCGCGTCGAGATCGGCGGCCGCTGCGGCTCATCGGGATCGGGGTCTTCATGCTGCCGGTGATGATGCTCGGCCAGTATTTTCAGTGGTACTCGAAATCGGACGGCTTTGAGATCTGCCCGGAATCCGTCGGCGGCAATGATGTGCTGGGGTTTTCGGTCACGGCCGACTATCTGCCGCCGAGCCTGACCTGCTCGGGCGACACCGTCACCGGTCAGGAGTTCTCGGTGACGCAGTACGGGTTCCCCTTCTACGGGTTCCTGGCGGGGTTGGTGCTCGCGGCGGTGGGGCTGTGCCTGCTCGTCGCGGTGAGGATGCGGGCGCGGAGACGCTGAGTTCCGGCTCAGTTCCCGGCGGTCGCGATCACCTCGGCGATCCTGCGCCCGAGCGTCTCTGTGGTTCCCACACCGCCGATGTCCGGGGTCAGCACGTCAGCGTCACCGCCGTCGAGCACCCGTTCGAAGCCGGCCTGGACCGCCGCGGCCGCCTCATGTTCGCCGAGGTGGTCGAGCATCATCGCTGCACACCAGATCTGCCCGATCGGGTTGGCGATCTGTTTCCCCGCAATGTCCGGTGCCGACCCGTGGACGGGTTCGAAGAGGCTGGGGAAGTTCCGCTCCGGGTTGATGTTCCCACTCGGCGCGATCCCGATCGTCCCGGTGCAGGCCGGGCCGAGGTCCGAAAGTATGTCGCCGAACAGATTGCTCGCAACCACCACGTCGAACCAGTCGGGGTGCAGCACGAAATTCGCGGCGAGGATGTCGATGTGGAACTTGTCGACGTCGATCTCCGGGTAGTCGGCCGCGATCGCCTCCACCCGCTCATCCCAGTAGGGCATCGTGATGGAGATGCCGTTGCTCTTCGTCGCCGATGTCAGGTGCTTCTTCGGTCGCCGCTGCGAGAGTTCGAACGCGTACTTCAGGATCCGGTCGACACCGGTGCGCGTCATCACGGTTTCCTGGGTGACGATCTCACGGTCGGTGCCTTCGAAGATCTTCCCGCCGATGCTCGAGTACTCCCCCTCGGTGTTCTCTCGCACGACGAAGAAGTCGACATCGCCGGGGCTGCGATCCGCCAGCGGAGACTTGATGCCGGGCAACAGTTTGACCGGACGCAGGCTGACATATTGGTCGAAACGGCGCCGGAACTGCAGCAGGCTTCCCCACAGAGATACATGGTCGGGAACGATATCCGGCCAGCCGACGGCGCCGAAGTAGATCGCGTCGAACGGGCTTAGCCGCTCCTCCCAGTCATCGGGCATCATCTGACCGTGCTCGGCATAGTACTCGGCGTTGGCGAAATTGAAGTGCTCGAACTCGAGGTCGAGATCGAACGCCTCGGCCGCTGCCTCGAGTGCGCGAATCCCCTCAGGAACCACCTCCTTGCCGATTCCGTCGCCGGCGATGACTGCGATGCGATGTGTCTTCTGCATGTCTGTTCTGTCCTTTCGTAACGTGTTCGCATTGTCGGGTCGGGGCTGCCCGCATATGTCCGGATAGGTCAGTACGGGCCATTCAGGCCAGGCTCCGCCCGCGTCTCAGACGATGCGGCCGTGCGGGGTGGTGCCGTCGAGGACGGCGAGCACCGCCTCGGCGGCGGCCAGGCCGGATCGCTGCCTCGCCTCGACCGTCTGGCCGGCGAGGTGGGAGGTGATCCAGAGATTCTCGACCCCACGGAGTGGATCGTCGTCGCGCATCGGTTCGTGGTCGAGAACGTCGAGGGCGGCACCGGCGATCCGCTGGTTCCTGAGCGCATCGGCGAGCGCGGGTTCGTCGACGAGAGACCCTCGGGCGGTGTTGATGAGGTAGGCTGTGGCCTTCATCGCCGCGAGCTGGTCAACCCCGATCACCGGGTGACCGGTGGCTCGGGCGTGCAGGGTGAGGTAATCGGCTTCCGACACCACCCGGTCGAAGTCGGCAAAATCCACGTCCGGTGCTGCCGACGGGTCGGGGTGCCCGGTCGAGGCCAGCACTCTCATACCCAGAGCGATACCGAGTGTTGCGATCGCGCGTCCGCTCGCGCCGAAGCCGACCACTCCCAGCGTTTTGCCGCGCAGTTCGGTCCCCGCATCCCGCGGCCACGCTCCCTCCTCGACCGCTCGGGTGACGTTGGTCAGACGTCGCGCGCAGTTGAGCATGAGGCCCAAGGTCAATTCGGCCACGGCGTGATGGTTCGTTCCGGGAGTGTTGCAGACCGTGATCCCGAGCTCGGCCGCCGCGGCGACGTCGACGGCGTCGTACCCGACGCCGCTGCGCGCCACCACTTTCAGGGTCGGGGCAGCCGCGAGCATCTCGCGAGTGATCGGTTCACTGGAGACGATCGCTCCGAGCGCGCCGTCGAGGAGGTGAGCCTGCTCATCGGGGCTGCGACGCTGCGTCGACGGCGCATAGACCGGTTCACAGCCGCGCGAACGCAGGAGTCGATCGACCTCGTCTCCTTCGCCGAGGTAATCGGTCGTGATGACGATGCGATTGCTCATTCGGGTCCGCTTCCTTCGTAGGCGCAGGTCGGGGTGGTTCGTTTTCGCATTCTTCCACCGCCCCGCCTCGGCGGGATGTCGTTTCGCACAGCGGTCATGCGAGGGCACGCCGTGCATCTAGGGCCACGTCGTTCACGTGAGGGTTCGTCGGGCGAGAGCCTGGCGGGCGATGACCGGGTCGAAGTCCTTCTCCCATTTGCCGACGACGACAGCGGCCATGACGTTGCCGAGGACGTTGATGAGCACCCGCCCCTCGTTGAGGATCCGGTCGATGCCGACGATGAGGGCCAACGCGGCCAGCGGGATGTCGCCGACGGCACTGAGCGTACTTGCCAGGACGATGAACGCGCCGCCGGCGATGCCAGCCGTTCCCTTGCTCGTCAGCATCATCACTCCCACGATCGCCAGCTGCTGGCCCCAGTCCAACGGAACACCGACCGCTTGAGCGAGGAACAGCGCCGCCATGGTCAGGTAGACGGCCGAGCCGTCGAGGTTGAAGGAGAACCCCGCGGGAACGACGATGCCCACGGTCGACTTCCCGACACCGAGCGCCTCGAGTTTCTTGATCAGCTGCGGCAGGATCGCCTCACTCGAACAGGTGCTCAGCGCAATGAGCAGCTCCTCCTTGAAGTAGCGCATCACCGAGAAGATGTTCATTCCGCAAGCCCGGGCGATTACGCCGAGGACGATGACGACGTAGAAGACGCACGTTCCCATGAAGATGAGGATGAGGTATCCCAGCTGTTGGAGGCTCTGGGTTCCGTAGTTCGCGACGACCGCGGCCAAGGCGCCGAAAGTCGCGAGCGGAGCCAGCCACATCACCCAGAGCACGATCTTGAAGATCACGGTCTGCAGCGACTGCAGCGCACGAGTGATGGGCTTCCCTGCCCCACCCGACACATTGAGCGCCGAGCCGAAGAGGATCGAGACGAGCAGCGCCGCGAGGATGGTGTGGCCGGTGAGCGCGCCGAAGAACGATTCGGGAATAATGCTGCTGACGAACTCAACGAGGCTGCCCGGAGAATCGTGTTCGTCGACAGGTACGGCTCCCGCGTTGAGCGTGGACGGGTCGATGTTGAGACCCTCCCCTGGCTTGAAGATGTTGGCGGCGACGAGGCCGATGAGCATCGACAGCAGGGAGAGGACGATGAAGTAGGACAGTGCCTTGACCCCGACCCTGCCGGCCTTGCGCAGGCTGTCCATCGAGGCGATTCCCAGGGACACCACGCAGAAGACGACGGGGATGACGATCATCTTCACCAATGCGATGAACCAATCGCTCAAGGGTGTCAGCGCGGCACCGACCGTGGGGAAGAGCAGGCCGACGGCGATGCCCAGCACCGCGCCGACGATGACATGGAACCACAGCTCGCGGATCAGTCGGCCCCACAGGGACCGTCGTGCCGGGGTGTCGGTTTGGGGGCGGGGTTCTTGTTCGATTGTGGTGGACGACATCGTGAGTGCTCCTTTGTACTCGTGAAGATGTTTGTCGGTCGTCGGCAGGTGTCCGCGCCGCGTTTCGGGTACCGGACCTGCGCCTTTGGTTCGGGTTCTGGACCCGCGCCGAGAGGTCGGGCGCGGGTCCGGTGCGCAGATCTCTCTCAGCTGTGCAGGCCGCGGAGGACTGAGTAGAACTCGCTCTTGCCTTCGAGACCGATGCCCGGAAGCTCACCGGGCGCAACCCGGCTGCCCGAGACGACCGCGTCGTCGGTGAAACCGCCGGTCGGCTGGAATTCGCCGGGGTAGGACTCGTTGCCGCCGAGCTTGAGTGCCGCGGCAATGTGCAGAGAGAACTGGTGCCCGCCGTGGGGGATGCAGCGCCTGGTCGACCAGCCGTGCCGCTTGAGCACATCGAGGAAGCGGCGGTATTCGACGAGGCCGTAGCTCAGCGCCGGGTCGACCTGGATGTAGTCCCGGTCGGGGCGCATGCCACCGTAGCGGAGGAGGTTGCGGGCATCTTGGACGGAGAACAGGTTCTCACCGGTGGCGATCGGGTGACGGTAGTTCTCGGAGACCGTGGCGTTGAGGGCGTAGTCGAGGGGATCGCCGATCTCCTCGTACCAGAAGAGCCCGTAGGGATCGATGGCTCGGCCGTATTCCAGCGCGGTCTGCAGATCGAACTTTCCATTGACGTCGACGGCGAGACGGGACCCGTCGCCGTCGAGGACGTCGATGACTGCTTCGATGCGTTCGAGGTCGTCCTTGAGGTCGGTGCCGCCGATCTTCATCTTCACGACCTCGTAGCCAGCGTCGAGGAATCCCCGCATCTCGTCCTGCAGGTCTGTCAGGCTCTTCCCGGGGGCGTAGTAGCCGCCGGCGGCGTAGACGAAGACGTCATCATCGGGGGCACCGTCGCCGTAGTGTTCGGAAATCCAGCGGTAGAGCGGCACACCGGCCGCCTTCGCGGCAAGGTCGTGCAGGGCCATGTCCGCGACTCCGACAGCCACGGATCGTTCGCCATGCCCGCCGGGCTTTTCGTTGGCCATCATCAGATCCCATGCCTTCTCCGGTGAGAGCTCGCCCTTATCGTCGAGGATGTCCTCGGCCGGGGCGTTCAGGAGACGGGGAAGGATCCGGTCCTCGAGGATCGCCGAGGCGTTGTAGCGTCCGTTCGAGTTGAAGCCGTAGCCGACCAGCGGCTTTCCGTCGACGATGACGTCGCTGACCAGGGCGATGATCGTCGAGTCCATCTTTGAGAAGTCGATATAGGCGTTGCGCATCGACGAACTGATCGGGATGGTGCCCACGTGGGCGGAAACAATCTTCATGAGTTCTCCAAACGCTAGATATTTCTTATAAGAAGTAGTGTCAAAGTCTCACACCGGTTCATTCGGGTGGGAGCATTTCTTATAAGATGTAAGTAAGCTACATCGGAGTCACCTGGAGGCGCAACCCCTGAGACAGCCAACTTATAAGATATGCTGAATTTCTCGAGGACCGAGAAGCCAGCCCACCCGAGAGGCCAGGCATTCGGAGAGCAAGCACCTGCAGAGAACGTGCTCAAGCACTCGCAGAGAACCGGAGGGCACATGCAGACCATGAGCGTCTTTTCCAGCAAGGGGTCGCTAGCGTACTCAGAGGTGCGCCGACTCATCCTGTCCGGAGACCTCAAGCCCGGTTCACGCATCTCTCAGTACGAACTCGCCGATGACCTGCAGATGAGCATCACTCCCCTGCGCGAGGCCATCCGCCGCCTGGCGAGCGAGGGACTGGTCATTCTCGGCAACCACAGGGACGTCCGCGTCGCCGGTGTCAGCTCCGCCGAGGCCCGGCAGCTGCATGAGGTCCGCCTGTCCCTTGAGCCAGATGCCACAGCCATGGCGGCAGAGCGGCGCACCGAGGCCGACATTGAACGGATGCGCACTGCCGCAAGCGCTCTTGTCCCGGTCACTCGCGACTGGGGTGATGACGGGATCGCCGCACACCGGGAATTCCACCGTGCTGTCTACTGCGCCTCAAACAACGACGTCATGATCAGGTTGCTCGATGACCTGTGGGACAAGTCTGATCGCTACCGGAGGATCGGCCTCGAGTTGCCCTCGGGCGAGGAGCCGCGCATGGTTGATTTCAACGAACATCAAGAGATCCTCGAGCTCATCGTCTCCGGCGATGGAGAGGCAGCCTCAGCACTTGCCCGCACGCACATCGTTAACAGCCTGACCGCCTCGGTGACGGATCTCCTCGACGAATTCTCAACCGGCGACTGAACTCCGCGGGAACGCACCATGGACTCACACTACGCGCGGACACGGGATACGGACCAAGGGTTCCGGCCCATGCCCCATGACCTCAACTCAACTGAGCTCACTTGAGTGCGCCGAGCACCTCGTTGAGCGCCTCGGTGGCCGAAGGGTGCGTGTAGATCGTGTCGCGCAGTTCGGTCGCGGTCACGTCGTGGCGCATCGCGAGCGCCACGGTGTTGATGACCTCCTGTGAGTGCACGTGGACGAGGGCCGCGCCGAGGATGAGATCGGTCTTCGCGTCGACGACGAACTTGACGATTCCTCGCGGGTCGCCTTCGATCTTCGCCCGCGGTGCCGCGGCGATATCGGCCTGGAGCTTCGCGCCGACCTTGATCTCGTAGCCTTCGTCGCGAGCGGCCTTTTCGGTCAGGCCGACGCGGGCGACGGGCGGGGTGAGGAACATCGTGTACGGAACTGAGCCGCGGTCCTTCGTCGACCGTTTGCCCTCACCGAGGAGCTGATCGGCGAGGATCCGATTGTCGTCCAGCGAGATGTACGTGAACATCGGTCCGCCGTTGACATCGCCGAACGCGTACACGCCTTCGGCGGAGCTGCGCAGGTACTCATTGGTGACGATGAACCCGCGATCGTCGGTGTCGATGCCGGCCTTTTCCAATCCGAGCTCCGCGGTGGCGGGTTTGCGTCCGACGGCCAGGAGGAGCGCCTCGGCGTCGATGGTCTTGGTCTCTCCGCCCACCTCATAGGTCACGGTCGCGGCGTCAGCGCCGTCGTTGACAGCGGTGACGGAGGCGCCGTTGACGATGGTGACTCCGTCGTCGGCGAGGGCTTGGGCGACCACCTCAGCGACATCGTCGTCCTCATTGGCCAGCGGACGCGGTCCGCGGTCGAGAACGGTGACCTGCGAGCCGAAGTGGGCAAACATCGATCCGAACTCGAGTCCGATGTAACCGCCGCCGACGATGACGAGGCGATTCGGGAAAGGATCGACGTGCTGCAGGGATTCGGAGTCGTGGATGCGGCCACCGAGCTGGGCGCCGTCGATGGGTGGGATGTTTGCGACGGATCCGGTGTTGACGACGACGGTGTCGGCGGTGATCGTCATGGTGTCGGCGCCGCCGGAGACGCGGATTGCGCGTTCGCCGGTGAACTCGGCGCGACCGCTCACCAGCAACACTGAATCGAGGTCGGCGAGCATCGAGTGGTTCTTCTTCCGCATCGCCCCGGTCAGGATGTCGCGACGTTTGACGGCTTTCGCGAAGTATTCGTCGACGTCGTCATCGGCGCGTTTGTTCTCGGCGTCGTGGACGAGGATCTTCGTGGGGATGCAGGCGATGTTGATGCAGGAGCCGCCGATCATCATCTCCGACTGTTCGACGACGGCGACCTTCTTGCCGGCGCGAGCCATGGTGCCGGCCAGTGTCTTACCGCCCTTGCCCCAGCCGATGACGAGGAGGTTGACGTGTTCCGTGTGGTCGACTCCGGAGAGTGTTGAGGAGGGCGTGGTTTCGGTCGAGGCGCTCTGCTGTGTCACTGTCTCTGTGGTCATGCTCAGTCCTCTCGAGTCGGTGCCTGTCACTGTACCGGCCCCTTATTACTACGTGACGGCGGCCCAGCAACCTCGCGCGAGGTTGCTGGGCC
>NZ_BCSJ01000003.1 GCF_001570805.1 Brevibacterium epidermidis NBRC 14811
AGCGGACTAGGCAAGGCTTCTTTGCGTCGAAGGTCCAGCCGGGGATGAGGTACTGCATGACGACCGAATCGTCGCGCGAACCCAAGTCGTGTTCGACGTAGAGTTCGTGTGCTTTGGCCAGACGATCCTCGTCGATGGTGACACCGAGGCCAGGAGCAGTCGGCACCTGGATCTCGCCGTCGACGATCTTCAGCGGATCGCGGGTGAGCTCCTGGCCGTCCTGCCAGATCCAGTGCGTGTCGAGTGCCGTGATCTTGCCGGGAGCCGCGGCTCCGACATGGGTGAACATCGCCAGGGACACGTCGAAGTGGTTGTTCGAGTGCGAACCCCACGTCAACCCGAAATCGTGGCACAGCTGCGAGACCCGGTGGGAGCCGGACATCGTCCAGAAGTGCGGGTCAGCAAGCGGAATGTCCACGGCGTTGGTCCGGATCGCGTGCGCCATCTCCCGCCAATCAGTGGCGATCATGTTCGTCGCCGTCCGCAGGCCCGTGGCTCGGCGGAATTCCGCCATGGTCTCCCGACCGGAGAACCGACCCTCGGGACCGACAGGGTCCTCCGCATAGGCGACGACGCCGTTCATCGCCTTGCCGTATTCGATGGCATCGTCGAGCAGCCAGCCGCCGTTCGGGTCGAGGGTGATCCGTGCGTCCGGAAACTCCCTGGCCAGTGCCGTGACGGTCTCGACCTCTGCCTCACCGGCGAGCACTCCGCCCTTGAGTTTGAAGTCCTTGAATCCGTATTTCGCCGAGGCGGCCCTCGCCAATTCAACGACTGCTGACGGGGTCAGCGCCTCCTCCCGACGCAGACGATCCCACCCGTCCGCATCCGGTTCGCGCAGGTAGTCGAGATCGGTGGCATCGGGATTGCCGACATAGAAGAGGTACCCGAGCATCGGCACAGCATCCCGCTGTTGCCCCGCGGCCAACAGGTCCGCCACCGGCAGGCCGAGGAACTGACCGTGCAGGTCGAGCAGCGCCGATTCGATCGCGGCCGTGGCATGGACGCCCACCCGCAGGTCGAAGGTCTGATTGCCCCGCCCACCGGCGTCGACGGCAGCGAATCGCTGGTGCAGCTCGGAGACGATCCGATTGACCTGAGCCACCCGGCGACCGGCGAGTTCACGCCCGGCCTCTTCGATGGCGGCCTTGATGTTCTCGCCGCCGGGCACTTCACCGAGCCCCGTCCGACCATCGCTGTCGGTGATGAGGACGATATTGCGGGTGAAGTAGGGCCCGTGTGCACCGGAGAGGTTGAGCAGCATCGAGTCGCGGCCTGCGACCGGCACGACCCGCACCGATGCGATGGTCGGGGTGGCGACCTGCGTCTGTGTCGTCATCGACGTTCCCCTCATGATCCGGCCGCACCCGTCCCGCTGAGGACGGCTCCAGCCTGGTCCGGAGTCGTCACCACACCGTCGACCATCTGCACGACCGACCACGGATTGTCGTCGGCGATCGGTTCGGGCAGCAGTCCAACCGGCACCGACTGGTAGGCGACGGGGCGGAGGAATCGATCGATGGCAAGCGACCCCACCGACGTCGTGCCCGGTGCGGAGGTGGCCGGGAACGGTCCGCCATGAACCATAGCGTGTCCGACCTCCACTCCTGTCGGCCATCCGTTGAACAGGATCCGACCGCTCAGGTCCTCGAGGACGGGCAGCAGCCGTCCGGCCGCCTCGGTGTCGGCGTCGGTGGCATGGATCGTCGTCGTCAGCTGGCCTTCGATCCCGGTGAGGGTGTCGAGCAGATCATCGATTCCGTCATAGCGGACCAGCACCGAGGCGGCTCCGAAGATCTCCTCACTGAGCACCTCGTTCTCCCGCACGGCCGCCGAGGTGGCGGTGAAGACGACCGGGGCGGGGGCGTTCTGGCCCTCCCCCACGGTTCCCGTACCCACCGTGGACACGTCGTCCTGTGAACTGAGCGCGGCCACGCCGCGGTCGAACGCCTCGGCGATCGAAGGAGTGAGCATGGTCTGCCCGGTCTGCTGGGCGATCAGCTGCCCGACCGCCTCGGCGAAGGCATCTCCGTCGGCACCGGTCGGGACCAGCACGAGCCCGGGTGCGGTGCACAGCTGTCCGCTCGAACCGGTCAGCGAGGTGATGAACTGTTCGGCCACGACGCGTGCCCCGTCACCTGCCAGCGCACCGTCGAGCAGGATGACCGGGTTGACCGAGCTCATCTCCGCATAGACGGGAATGGGGACCTTCCGGGCCTGCGCGGTCGACTGCAGGGCCAGTCCACCGGACCGGGATCCGGTGAAGCCGACGGCGGCGACCCGGGAATCGGCGACGAGCCTCTGCCCGACCGAGGATCCCGGTCCGAAGACGAGGGAGAACACTCCGGGGTGCAGACCGTTGGCGGTGACCGCCTCGGCGATGGCCCGGCCGACGATCTCCCCGGTTCCGGGATGGGCGTTGTGGGCTTTGACGACGACGGGGCAGCCGGCGGCGAGCGCGGAGGCGGTGTCACCGCCGGCGACGGAGAAGGCGAGCGGGAAGTTGCTGGCGCCGAAGACGACGACAGGGCCGACCGGGACCTTGCGCTGCCGGATGTCCAGCCGCGGTGCCGGGGTACGGTCCGGCTGGGCGGGGTCGATGCGGGAGGCGTGGAAGTTCCCGGTCCGGACCACCTCGGCGAAGAGTCGCAGCTGTCCGACTGTACGGCCGACTTCACCGGTCAGCCGTGCCGAGGGCAGCCCGGTCTCGGACATGGCACGGTCGACGATCGCTTCGCGCACGGCTTCGATGTTGTCCGCGATCGTCTCGAGGAAGGCGGCGCGCTGGGTCGGCGTGGTCGCCCGGTAGCTGGCGAATGCCTGCGCAGCGGCATCGACGGCGGCGTCGACCTGTGCTTCGTCGAGGAACGTGTAGTCGGGGGTCAGGGTCTGCCCGGTGCTCGGGTCGACGGCGTTGGTGGTGGCGCCGTTGCCGGTGACCGGGTCCCCGGCGATGAGGGAGAGTCCAGTGAGCGCGGTCATGAGTGTCAGGCTCCGATCTTGATCTCGGTGTTGGGGCGGATCTTCGCTGCGTCGATGAGGCCGGCGAGGTCGGCGACGTCCTGGTCGCTGAGGCTGTGCAGCGGTGGGCGCACGGGTCCGGCGTCGCGGCCGATGGCTTTGAGCCCGCCCTTGACGATGGAGACTCCGTAGCCCTTGCCGCGGTCGCGGATGTCGAGGTAGGGCAGGACGAAGCGGTTGAGCTTCTCGGTCACGGCCTCGCGGTTCTGGGCGCGGACGTCGGCGTAGAAGTCGAGGGCGAATTCGGGGACGAAGTTGAACATCGCCGAGGAGTAGGTGCTCATGCCCAGCTGCAGCAGCGGCAGGGCGAAGGTCTCGGCGGTGGGCAGTCCGCCGAGGTAGAAGAGGCGGTCGCCGTTCTTCGCGTAGACCTTCGTGAGGTGTTCGATGTCGCCGATGGCGTCCTTGAACCCGATGAAGTTCGCGTGGTTGTCGGCGAGCCGGGCGACGGTGTCGGCGGAGTAGATGGCGTTGGCGCGGTTGTAGACGATGACGCCGATGCTGGTGGCTTCGCAGATCGCGGCGACGTGTTCGTAGAGACCGTCCTGGTCGCATTCGGTGAGGTAGGGCGGGAGGACGAGGACGCCTTCAGCTCCTGCGGCTTCGGCATCGCGGACGTTGCGGACGGCCTGGACGGTGGGACCGCTCGCGGAGGCCAGGACCGGAACCTCGGGACGAGAGGAGGAGACGGCGAGTTCGACGACACGAGCCGCCTCGTCGGGGCTGAGGCTGAATCCCTCTCCGGTGCCGCCCGCGGCGAAGAGACCGGCGACGTCGTAGCTGGACTGCCATTCGATGTGGCTGCGGTAGCCGGCCTCGTCGAGGCTGAGGTCTGAGTTGAACGCCGTCGCAGGGAATGACAGCAGTCCGTTCTTGAGGTGAGCTGCCAGGTCCTGTGGGGAGAATTGAGCCATTGTGGTTCCTTTGCTGACTACTTCGATGGAGTGATTCGGAAGCGACTCTAGGTCGCCCGATGATGCCTGTCTAAGGCCCATACGATATCGACTCATGCACTAAAGGTATTGGTCAGATGTGGCAAAGACCGATGTTATTGACTCGGCACTTGACTCACCTGACGTCGGCCGATGACCGGGTGAGAGCACATCCGAATCGGCACGAATGAGGAGCTTCAATGGCGTACACCCCTGACGCGATCAAGACGATCACCCTGTCATCGATTCGATTGCCGTTGGCGGTGCCGATCTCCGATGCCAAGGTCTTCACGGGTCGACAGAAACCGATGACCGAAGTGGCGATGCTCTTCGCCGAGATCACCACCACCGAGGGACATTCTGGGATCGGGTTCAGCTATTCGAAGCGCGGAGGCGGTCCAGCTCAGTACGCTCACGCGAAGGAGATCGCCGAGGCGGCCCTGGGCGAGGATCCCAATGACATCGCCAAGCTCTATACGAAGCTGCTGTGGGCCGGCGCTTCGGTGGGACGGTCGGGCCTGGCCACTCAGGCACTCGCCGCGATCGACGTCGCGCTCTACGATCACAAGGCGAAGCGGGCAGAGCTGCCGCTCGCGAAGTTCCTCGGCAGCCATCGCGATTCCGTGCGCACCTACAACACCTCCGGCGGGTTCCTCAACGCCTCGATCGACGAGGTGAAGGAGCGTGCATCGAAGTCGCTGGAAGATGGCATCGGCGGAATCAAGATCAAGGTCGGCCTGCCCGACAGCGCCGAAGATCTCCGCCGAGTCAGCGCAGTGCGCGAGCACATCGGCGATGCTCCCCTCATGGTCGACGCAAACCAGCAGTGGGATCGAGCGACGGCTCTGCGCATGGGCCGAACCCTCGACGAACTCGGACTGGTGTGGATCGAAGAGCCGCTGGATGCCTATGACGTCGAGGGCCATGCCCGCCTGACGAGAACCCTCGACACTCCCATCGCCACTGGTGAGATGCTCAGCTCGGTGGCTGAGCATCGGGCACTCATCGACGCTCGGGCCTGCGACATCGTCCAGCCCGATGCCCCACGAGTCGGAGGAATCACCCAGTTCATGCGCCTGCTCACCCTCGCCGATGAAGCGGGCCTCGATATCGCTCCGCACTTCGCTATGGAGATCCACCTCCACCTCGCGGCCTGCTACCCGCGCGAGACCTGGGTCGAGCACTTCGACTGGCTCGATCCGCTGTTCAATGAACGTCTCGAGACCAAGGACGGTCGGATGATCGTCCCCGACCGCCCCGGACTCGGCATCACCCTGAGCGATCAGGCACGAGCCTGGACCGTCGACACCGTGACAATCGGCTGAAGGATTCCGACCACCATGTCTGCTGACAAACGCGCCCGCATCGTCGACATCAATCTCACTCCCGTCGCCTTCGCCGATCCCCCGCTGCTCAACGCCGTGGGAGTCCACGAACCCTTCGCCATCCGCACGATCATCGAGATCGTCACCGATACTGGCATGTACGGCCTAGGTGAAACCTACGGCGATGAGGCTCATCAGAACCGTCTCCAACTCGCCGCCGACGCTCTCAACGGCACCGACGTCTTCGACATCAACCGAGCTCGGGCCGCCGTCGACGAGGCGATGGCCGACGATTCCACCGCCGGCGGCCACGGTATGAGCGGAATGATCACCGATTCATCGACCCTCGACCGGGTCTTCTCCCCGTTCGA
Organism: Brevibacterium epidermidis NBRC 14811; assembly: GCF_001570805.1. Classification (GTDB taxonomy): domain Bacteria; phylum Actinomycetota; class Actinomycetes; order Actinomycetales; family Brevibacteriaceae; genus Brevibacterium; species Brevibacterium epidermidis. The sequence continues at coordinate 5,650 of NZ_BCSJ01000003.1, forward strand.
AGTCGCGCTGCTCGACCTGCAGGGAAAGATCCTCGGGGTTCCGGTCTCGGACCTCCTCGGCGGCCGGGTCCGCGATCGAGTCGATTTCAGCGGCTACCTGTTCTACAAGTGGGCAGGTCACCCTGGCCAGTCCGATGATCGCTGGGGCGAGGCGCTCGACCCTGAGGGGATTGTCCGCCAGGCCGAGAAGATGATCGCCGAGTACGGGTTCACAGCGCTCAAGCTCAAGGGCGGCGTCTTCCACCCGGACGAGGAGGCAGCAGCGATCGAAGCTCTCGCGGAACGTTTCCCAGATGTTCCCCTGCGTATCGACCCGAATGCGGCGTGGACGGTCGAGACCTCGCTTCGCATCGCCGAACGCCTCGACTCCACTCTCGAATACCTCGAGGATCCGACGCCGGGCGTCGAAGGCATGGCGGAAGTCCGCTCCAAGGCATCGATGCCGCTGGCGACGAACATGTGCGTGGTCGCATTCGCTCAGCTGCCGGACGCAGTGGCCGCAGGCAGCATCGACGTCATCCTCTCCGACCACCATTTCTGGGGCGGTCTGCGCCGGTCCACCATGCTGGCCGGCATCGCCGAGACCTTCGGAATGTCGCTGTCGATGCACTCGAATTCCCACCTGGGCATCAGTCTCGCAGCCATGCTGCATCTGGCCGGAGCAACGAAGAACATCGACTATGCCTGCGATACCCATTGGCCGTGGAAGAACCCCGAGGACGACGTCATCGTCGGCAACCCATTCAGCTTCGCAGGCGGCAGCGTCGAGGTGCCCACGCGGCCCGGGCTCGGAGTCGAATTGGATCGCGATCGACTTGCTCAGCTGCACCAGCGATACCTCGACTGCGGCATCAGAAATCGCGACGACACGGGATACATGCAGAAGTTCAACCCCGACTACAGTGCCGTGGCTCCACGCTGGTAACAGCAGAGGCCGCCGAAAGGACACATCTCACAATGAGTGCGAATAGCAACGACGCTGCCAGCACAGTCAGCTCAGACAGTTCACCCACAACCGGACCGAAGCGGCGCGGAATCCTCGGGAGCCTCCGCGAATTCGGACCCGGGATCATCGCCGTCCTCGCCATGATGGGCGCGGGCGACCTGGTGACCGCCTCGGTGTCGGGGTCGAACTACGGATACAACCTCATGTGGCTGCTTGCGGCCTCTCTGCTCATCCGCTTCGTCATCGTCAACATCATGGGCCGCTACCAGGTCCTCAACCTCAAGAACCAGTCCATCATCGAAGGCTACCGTGATGTCGCCCGGTGGTATCCATGGGCGATCGGGATCGCCGCCGTCATCAGCGGACACCTGCTCAACGGCTACATGGTCCGCGGAGCCGGCGAGGCTCTGGCCAGCATCTTCACAGTCGGGGACCCATTCCTGTGGTCGTGCATCCTCGTGGTCGGCAGCATCTTCGTCATCGGAAAGAACGTCTACAAGACGATCGAAAGCATCATGAAGCTGCTCCTGGCGATGATGACCGTCGTCTTCCTCGGGCTCGCGATCTACAGCGTGCCCGACGTCGGTGAGATCGTCCGCGGCACCATCGGCTTCGGCATCCCGGACAATACCGGGGCGATCGGCGTCTTCGCCGTGGCACTCTCCCTCATCGGCGCGGTCGCCGGTTCGATGGCGAACTTCCTCTACCCCTACTATGTTCGCGACAAGGGATGGCGTGGGGTCGGCTTCAAGAAGCTGCAGCGCAACGACATTCTGTTCGGAATCTCCTCGGCGATCGTCATCAGCCTCTCAATCTGGGTCGTCGGTGCCGAGATCCTTCGCCCGAACGGCATCCAGGTGACCAACCTCGACGACATCTCGCAGGCGCTGACGATCCACCTCGGCGCCGTCGGCGGAATCATCTTCTACCTCGGCGCATTCGGGATCCTCTACAGCAGCGTCGTCGGCTTCGCCAACGGATTCCCGAAGATCATCGTCGACTGCTTGCACATCATCGTGCCTGCCAGGCGCGAACGCTACGGCGATCACTTCGAAGACGACCCGTCCTTCAAGTGGTTCAGCCTCTTCATCCTCGTCTCTCCGATCATCTGGGCGTTCCCCGGAATGCCCGGATTCGTCACGATGGCAGTCTTCGTCACCGGACTCCAGGCGGTCGTCGTCCCGCTCGTCGCGATCGGTCTGCTCATCCTGGCGAATAAGAAGAGTCACTTCGGAGAGCATAAAGCGAACCTCTTCGAGAACATCATCCTCGTACTCACCACCCTGCTGACGATCTGGGTGACGGTCCAGGTCGTGATCGGCTGGTTCTAGACCGAGCCACATGCACAAACAGTTTGGCCCCGACATCGATTCGACGATGTCGGGGCCAAATTAGTGCTTCAGCTCGCCTGGACGGCGCTGACTACGTTGACGCGCGTTCAGTAGCTGCGGTTCAGATCGATTTCGGCTCTCAGCGTCTTCCCAGATGCGAATCGCTGCACGTTCTCCGCAACGAGGCTCGCAAAGTTATCTAACATCCGATTCCGCGGATTGGCGACATGCGGAGTGATGAGCACGTTGTCCATGCCCCACAGCGGATCCTGGGACGGCAGCGGCTCTGGGTCGAATACATCCAGTCCGGCTCCGCCGATGATCCGACGACGCAGCGCATCGGTCAGTGCCTCAGTATCAACGAGGTCTCCCCGGGCAATGTTGACGAGCACTCCAGGCGATCCGTCTCGTGGGTCAGTGCCCAGCGCGGCCAGCTGTTCTGCGCCGATGAGGCGCTGAGTCTCATCGGTCGATGCTCCTCCCAATACGGCATCATCGGCAGCCGCGAGCGCTTCATCGAGTTCTCGCGAGGTCACTGTCCGCTCTGCGCCGTCGACTTTTCGACCGGAACGGTTGATGGCGATCACTTTGGCCCCATGTGCCGTGAGCAGGGGAATCATCGAGCGTCCGATCGAGCCGGCTCCGACGATCGCGACGGTGCGTCCGCGAAGGGAACGAACGGTGCCCCAGGTCTGTTCTTTCAACCAGGAATCCGCCCGAGCATGCAGTGTGAATTGGCGCAGACAGCCCAGGAGCAGGGCCACTGCATGTTCAGCGACATCGGCACTGTACGCACCCACTGCTGAAGTCCACGTTCGTTGCGAATCGATCCGTCCTGATTCGATCCACGGCCTGACGCCAGCGGATTTGAGCTGAACCCATTGGATATTGCTCGGCAGGTCGCGTGGGAAGCCGGTCTGGTCCGATCCCGTCCAGATCAATGCTTGAGCATCGTCGAGCGAGGTGACGGCCGCACCAGCTGAGTGGAGCGCTTTTTCGAGGTATGTATTGGAAGTCGGCAGTACTGCCACTTTGAGAGTCATTTCAGCTCCAGGTTCGGTTTGGTTCTGCGGCGTTGGCTGTCGCAGACAAGAGGCCGGTACCAGCGTTGCTGGTACCGGCCTTGAGCGGAGTCGTTCAGCTGCCGACCTTGACGGCCATGACGGGTACATCCGCCTGCAGCAGAATCCGTTGTGCGGAGGAGCCCATGATGAACTTTCCGACCTGAGATCGCTTGCGCATCCCGATGACGATGAGGTCGACGGACCAGGCGTCTGCGGCTTCCAGCAGTGAGTCCACGACGTCATCCTCGTGGGCAAGGGTGAAGACTTCGACATCGACTCCCGCTTCTTCTGCCCGAGTCTTCACTGCTTCGAGGTCGGCGTCGTCCGCCACTGTGCCTTCGACGAGCGGGCCGCGTTTGCGTGAGTTCGCGATTCGCAGCTTCACTCCCCTCCAGTTCGCTTCTTTGATGGCCGCATCGACAGCGGCTTCTCCCGACGGGGAAGGAACGTATCCGACCAGAATGCTCATGACACGAGCTCCTTGCTCTTCGACTTGGCTTTGGCGTTGCCGAGCATCTTCTGAATGATCGGCAGGACGATGACGACCAGGAACACGAACAGGAGAGTGACCGTGATCGGGCGGGTGAATACCTCACCGAGGTTGCCTTCGAAGAGGATAAGCGAACGGCGAACGCTCGATTCGAGCAATTCGGCCAGCACGAACGCAAGGACAAGCGGTCCCGGTTCGAATCCGGCCTTCTTCATGAGGTATCCGATGACTCCGAACAGAACGACGAGTCCGACGTCGAAGACAGAATTCTTGATCGTGTAGGCACCGATCAGTGTGATGAGCACGGTGATCGGGGCGAGGATCGCCGGTCGGACGCTGAGGATCTTGACGAAGACGCCGATCAGCGGGATCGCCATGATGAGCAGCAGAATGTTGCCGATGTACATCGAGTTGACGACGCCCCAGAAGAGCTCCGGTTCGTCGGAGACCAGGAGAGGCCCTGGGGTGATCCCTTGGATGAGCAGAGCGCCGAACATCAGCGCCATGGTGGCATTGGCGGGAATACCGAGGCTCAGCAGCGGAATGAAGGACGACGTCGCTGCCGCGTTGTTCGCAGATTCAGGCCCCGCCACACCTTCGATTGCACCCTTGCCGAACCGCGAGGGATCTTTGGCGACCTTCTTCTCCACACCGTAAGCGGCCAAGGAGGAGATGGTGGCGCCACCACCGGGAAGAATGCCCAGCAGAAAGCCCAGGATCGATCCGCGTCCGATCGCTGGCGCGGACTGTTTGAGTTCACTCTTCGTCGGCCACACCCGTTTGGGTTTCTCAGGAGTCGCCATTGCCTTGTGGCGCTCTTCGAGGTTGTAGAGGATCTCGCCGAGGCCGAAGAGTCCCATAGCCACGGTCACGAAGTCGATGCCGTCGCTGAGGCTGAGGTTGTCGAAGGTGAATCGTTCGGTTCCGGTGAAGACATCGCGGCCGACCATCGCGAGGAAAACTCCGATGGCGGCGGCGATCAGCGCCTTGACCTTGTTTCCAGAGCTGATGGTTGCAACCAAGGTGACGCCGAGGAGCGACAGTGCCGCATACTCGGGCGGTCCGAAATCAAGCGCGAAGCCGGCAATCAGCGGAGCCAGGAAAGTCAGCCCGAGGATCGCTGCAGTTCCACCGATGAATGAACCGATGGCGGCCACACCGAGAGCCGCTCCCGCACGTCCCTGTTTGGCCATTTGAAAGCCATCGAAGACAGTGACGACAGCGCTGGCTTCACCGGGCAGTCGCAGCAGCACCGAGGTGATCGTGCCTCCATACTGTGCGCCGTAGAAGATACCGGCGAGCATGATGATGGCAGTGACCGGCTCGATGCCGAAGGTCATCGGCAGAAGGATGGCCATTGTCGCGGCGGGTCCGAGCCCAGGCAGCACACCGATGAGCATGCCTACGAGGACGCCGATGAAGCAGTACAGAAGGTTTCCGGGTTCGAGGACGGTGCCGAACCCTTCGAGGACCGGAGTGAATATGTCCATGTGTTCGTCCTCCTCAGAAGAGATGCGGCAGCTGGGTGCGCAGCGCCACGACGAAGATGAGATAGAAGGCTACGACGGTCAAGACCGAGTAGAGGATCGCTGATCGCCAAGACTCCCCGCCCAGCCACTTCATCCAGACGAAGGAAAGAAGCAGCGCGGGAATCTCGAATCCGATCAGGGGAAGCGCGGCAACGAACACGAGGAGACTGATGACTCCCCATACGACCGTGACCGAGTAGCGGCTGAACTTCTCACCGTCGCCGCCCCGGCGACCCAGTACCATCTGGGCCGCCGAGAGGACTGTCGTGATCAGTGAGATGACGAAGGGGAAGAAGCCCGGAGCCGGGTCGGTCAGACTGCCGAGGGAGAGGTTCAGCGATAACACCATTCCGGCGATGCCGAAGGCCAGAGTCAGCGCACACGCAACGAGGTTGGCGATCCCTCCGGCGGGCTCGGGAGCCTCTTCCTCCCAAAGTGCGAGGAGCTCCTCGGGAGTCTCTGCGTCATCGCTCACGGCCTGAACGTCTGACCGGGCGTCACTGCTATCGGACGTGTCCACGGCCAGCCGATCAGTCTGCGAGGTCGATGTCATATTCGTCAACCAACTTCTTGTAGCGGTCAGCCAGGTCGGCCCATTCGGCGGCAACCTCGTCGCCGGAGATCTCCTTCGGCGTCAGCAGGTTCTTCTCGTTGAACTCCTTGTAGGCGTCCGTTTCGAAGGTGGCCTTGAACGACTTGTCGAGACGCTCCACGACGGCGTCCGGGGTGTCCTTCGGCGCCACTACTGCCCGATACTGAGAGACCGGGATGTCGTAGCCTTCTTCGGTCGCCGTCGGAACGTCCTTGAGGAATTTGTTCCGCTCTTCGGAGAAGACCATGATCGGCACGAGTTTGCCGGCGTCGATGTGCGGTTTCGCCTCACCGAGCTGGACCGTCGAGACATTCACCTGGTTTCCGAGAGTCGCAGTCACTGCAGGTGCTCCAGAGTCGAACGGAACCTCTTTGAAGTCGGTGTCGATCTGCGCCAGCAGCAGACTCTGAGCCAGCTGCGAACCGGTCCCGACGCCCGCCGTGCCGAACGAAAGCTTCTTGTCGCTCTTCTTGATGTCATCGACCGACTTCACCCCGGCATCAGGGTTGGCGACCATGACGTAGTCATCCTGAGAGACACCGGTGATGACCTCGAAGTCGTCGATGCTCACAGCTTCGTCTTCGCCGACGGCCAACGGCGTAATCGTGATGAGCGAAGCGTTGAGAGTTGCGAGGTTGTAGCCATCCGGCTTGGCCGCCTGGACTTCCTTGGCCGCCAGCGTGCCATTGGCACCGGGCTTATTGATCACCGGCATGGCCTGCCCGAGGTCGGACGAAGCACCATCCGCCAGCGCGCGGGCGATGAGGTCCGTGGACCCTCCGGCTGCCGCTCCGACAGTGATGGAGACTTCCTTCGTCGGATAGTCCTCTTCACCCCCGCCACCTGCGGCTACGTTGCCGCCACATGCTGAGAGAGCGAGGGCCACCACTGAGCCCAGGGCCAGCGGCCCGACGACTCGTTTGGAGATGTTCTGCATTTTCTGGTCCACTCCTTTTCCAGCTCGTTCGATACCTCTGCGTATCTGTTGAGCACTTCGGAATGAGCCTAAGAAGCGTCAATAATATTGTCTATGATGATATCTGCATGAAGTAATGCTCGAAAGGTATTGTCATTCCATGTACACATTGGATCAGGTTCGGTGTTTCGTTGCAGTCGCCGAACACCTGCATTTCGGCAGAGCTGCCGAAGCCCTCTCGATGACGCAACCTCCGTTGAGCCGGCAGATCCAGAAGCTGGAACGGTTCGTCGGAGTCGACCTTCTCGAAAGAGACAACAAACGCGTCACCCTCACCGCGGCTGGTGAGGCTTTTCTCGACAATGCCCAAGTGCTGTTGGCCATGGCCGACCGAGCCCCGCAGGATGCGCGTCGTATTGCCTCCGGACAATGGGGGCGACTGAGTATCGGCTTCACAGCGGCCAGCGGATTCGGCATTCTCGGCAGCCTGGTCACTGCCATCGAGGAGAACTTCCCCGGGATCGATCTCGATCTCTATGAGATGGTCACCGGAGAACAGTTGGAGAATCTCGCAGAGGGCCGCATCGACCTTGGCCTGGGTCGGTCGGACACGACCCCCAGTTTCATCAACTCAGAACTGCTGCTGGCCGAACGGCTGCTCCTCGCCATCCCGGACGGGCACCATCTGATGGACTTGGAGCGGCCACTGCGCAAGGACGACGTCACCGGGGAGCCACTCATCATGCATTCGGCGACGAAGGCGACGTCCTTCTACGACCTCATCATTCGTCACTTCCCGATCGACCATCACATGGTGAAGCATTCGATCAGTCAGGTACTTACGATGATCAACCTCGTCGCCGACAATCACGGACTGGCCTTCGTCCCGGAGTCGGCATCGCTCGTCAGTGTGCCCGGAGTGCACTTCCGGCCTTTTGAGGATCTGCCCGAAGAGATCGTCGAGCTCAAGGCGATGTGGAACGCCCAATCGAAGAACCCCGCCCTGCAACAGGTCATCTCCCTCCTCCGCTCCTAACCCCTCTTACTACCTGACGGCGGCCCAGATACCTCGCTCGAGGTTGCTGGGCCGCCGTCAGGTAGTAATTGGGGAAAGTTTCATCCCCGGGCTGCGCCCAGATCCTCGCGGAAGGCTCGGCCCGCCGCACCCAAATCACCACATGAGGTGATGAAACGGAAGCCCTGTTCCTTGCGCAGCTTCGCCTCCTCGCCGTTTCCGCAGTGGATTCCCGGGACCACTCCGGCAGCGTCGGCGGCCGAACGAATTCGCACGAGCGCCTCGGCGTGGGCCTCATTCGGCTGGCCGGGCAGTGCGCCGACGGCGAACGCGAGGTCGGCCGGACCGACATAGACTCCGTCGATTCCCGGCACGGCGCAGATGTCCTCGACCGCGGCTAGGCCCTCCTCGTTCTCGATCATGACGAACAGCAGAGGCCTCTCGTCCCGAGTGTCCTGCACGGCGTCGTGCATGATCTCGTACGTCGGCCCCCACGAACGATCCCCGCCCCGCGAGGGATAGTCGAGCGCAGCCACGGCGGCCTGCGCCTCGTCGACCGAGGAAACGAGCGGGACGATGATCGCCTCGACTCCGGCGTCGGCGAGCGCCCCGATCTCCGTGAATCGGTTCGCCGCGACCCGCGCCGTCACGAGCGCGTCCCCGCTGGCACGCACCGCATCGGTCAGCCGCAGCACGTCGGTCGGCCGCACCAGCCCGTGCTGCAGATCGAGGCAGACATAGTCGAACCCGGCCGCCGCCCCGATCTTCGCCAGCTCCGGACTCGTCGACATCATCCACAGTCCGTTGTAGATCTCGCCCGCGCGCAGGCGGGCCCGATGATTCTCAATCGCAGCAGTCATGACTGCATCGAATCACGGAATCCCGCCCGGCCACCAGAGGTGCCCGATATCCGGATGAACCTCGCCGAGGCGGCCCACCCTTACGAACGATTCATCGATTCCTTCGCCGAGGCGGCCCCGACCATCCGTACTAGGGATCCTCCCGCACGGAACGTCGTCCCACCTCGGCGAGGGGAATCATTCGGCAGGGCTGTCTTCGAGGAGGGGGCCGATGACTCGGTGGCGGGCGATGACGAACGGGGCGCTGGACCCGACCTCGATGAGTTCGAGGTCGAGGCGGCGCGGCAGCAGCGGCCGTCCCTTGCCGAGGACCACCGGCGCGGTCCAGGTGATGATCTCGTCGAGGAGTCCCTCGTCGGCGAACTGCCCGGCGAGGTCGCCGCCGCCCATCACCCACAGGTCACGGTCGCCGGTGGCGGTGCACATTTCGAAATAGTGGTCAGAGACCGATCCCTTGGCGAATCGGATATCGGGGGTCTTCCCGTCCGTCCCGGCTTCGGGCAGGCCGAGCTTCCGGTGAGTCATCACCCAGGCGGGAACCTCGTAGGGCCACGGGCCATCGAGGTTGCGCAGCACCCATTCGTACGTCGTGGCCCCCATGACGACGGCTCCGACGCCATCGATGAACCCGTCATCCGGCGGTTCTTCGGTCTGGCGCAGCAGCCATTCGAGCGAGTCATTCGGGTCGGCGATGAACCCGTCGAGCGTGGTCGCGGTGTAGTAGACGGTACGTGCCACGGGCAGTCTCCTCCTGAGTCGGTCTCCCTTTCATCCTATGGGGCCTCCTGCCGAGGGTGCCGCGCGGCAGGGCACTTTTTGCAGCGCAGGCCGATGCAGGTGAGTGCCTCTCACCAGCTCGGTGAAACTGCAGCAGCTCGGCCCCTGGGCCAATCTGCTGTAGTTTCACCAAGCCGAGGCCGGCCGCGGAGTGGCAACCACCCAGACGATCAGCCGAAACCTAGCCTCAAACCTCCCCGGTCCGCAGCGCCTCGGCGATGTACTCGGCCTGCCGGATCGCGAGCGCCACGATCGTCAGGGTCGGGTTCGCCGCGGCACCGGTGGTGAAGACCGATCCGTCGGAGATGAAGAGGTTCTTCACGTCGTGGGTCCGACCCCATTTGTCGACGACTCCGTCTTCGGGCCGTTCGCTCATCCGCGCGGTGCCGAGGTTGTGTGTCGACGGGTACGGCGGAGTGTGGTGGGAGGTCTGCGCTCCGACCGCCTCGTAGACTCTCTGACCTGCGGCGTAGGCGTGTTCGCGCATCGCGAGGTCATTGGCGTGGTCGTCGTAGTGGACGTTGGGCACGGGCAGTCCGTTCGTGTCCTTGACCGTCGTATTCAGCGTCACCCGGTTGTTCTCCTGCGGCATGTCCTCGCCGACGATCCACATTCCCGCGGTGTTGAGGTACCGGTCGAGCAGCGCCGCGAAGTCCGGTCCCCACCCGCCGGGTTCGACGAAGGAGGCCATGAATGCCGGGCCCAGCGAGATCGTCTCCATGTAGTAACCACCGGAGAATCCGCGGTCGGGATCATGGATCGACTCGTCGGCGATGACTCCGGCCATCGTCTCCCCGCGGTACATCCGAACGGGCTTGTCGAAGTGACCCCAGACAGTGCCGGTCAGGTGGCGCATATAGTTCCGTCCCACATGGCCGGAGGAATTCGCCAACCCGTCGGGGAAGGACGGTGTGCCGGACAGCAGAAGCAGCCTCGACGTCTCGATCGAGTTGCCGGCCACGCACACGAGCTTCGCAGCCTGACGGTGCAGGCTGCCGTCCTTGTCGAGGTAGAGGACGGCGTCGGCGCGACCGTTCGCATCGTGTGTGATCTGCACTGCCTGGGACTCGGGTCGAAGGTCGAGGAGACCGGTGTCCGCAGCCCGCGGCAGCTCTCTGACCAGGGTCGACCATTTGGATCTGTTCTTATCGCCCTGGAAGTTGAAGCCGTCCTGGATGGAGGCGGGCCGGCCGTCGTACTCTTCGGCGTTCGTGGCGTACGGGCCGGTGGCGTAGAACTTGTAGCCGACCTCCTTCGCCCCTCCGGCGAAGACCTTGTAGTTGTTGTTCGCCGGCAGCGGTGGGCGCCCGTGGACATGGGTCGATCCCATCGCCTTCTCGGCCCGGTCGTAGTACGGGGCCATCTCCTCGAGCGTGATCGGCCAGTCGAGGAGGTTGGCGCCGTCGATTCGGCCGTAGACGCTGCGGGCCTTGAACTCGTGATTCTTGAAGCGTGGGGTCGCGCCCGACCAGTGGGTCGTCGTCCCGCCCACGGCCTTGACGATCCAGGCCGGCAGGTTCGGGAAGTCGCGGGCGATCCGCCACGATCCCGTCGTCGTCCGGGGATCGAGCCAGGCCATCTGGTTGAAGGCTTCCCATTCGTTGTTGACGTAGTCCTCGTTGCGCAGATACGGCCCGGCCTCGAGCACGACGACGGGAATGCCCTTCGCCGTGAGTTCGTAGGCCAGGGTTCCGCCGCCAGCACCGGAGCCGACGATGACGACGGCCTCCTCGTCCGGGTCGACGCTGAAACCTGTCACGCTGCGGCCTGCGGTCTGGCCCTGCCCTGCGTTCTGGTCCTGTGCCATCACTTCTTCACCTCACCCATGTCGGCGCTCTGCGGCGCGGGCTGATTGGTCGATTCGTCACCGGCGGCGCTGCCGCTGCGGGCACCCGCAACCCCGTCGCCGAGTTCGGGAATCGGCTCATCCTCGGGGTAGACGATCCGCGGTTCGGGCAGCCAGTCGAGGTCGTCGAACCCGCGGTTGATGTAGCCGCCCTTGTCGAATGACGGCCCCTCGTAGCCGAGCGTCTCCCACACCTCGACATCGTCGTAGAGGTTGAGCACGGCGGTGCGGCGGACGAAGCCGAAGAATTCGGTGGACTCGACTCGGCGCAGCACCTTGAGCGCGGAATCGTCATCGAGTCCGCAGAAGTTCCCGTCGGAGAGCTGATCCAATGACAGAAGCCCTTGGATCAGGGCGACTCGGAACCAGGTCTCTTCGTCGGCGGCGATGAGGATCTTCTCCGCGGTGCGCACATACGGTCCGTCGGGGAAGTCTGCGTGCGGGAACGCCACGCGCAGCACGCGGATGAGGGTCTGCTTCGCCTCATCCGTCATCTCCATCGCATTCAGCGATGGGTATTTTGCAGGGAATGCCATCGGATGCTCCTTTGCTCCACTCGGCCGGCGGCATCGACGCACGCCCGCCACTGTCCTGACATGAGCAACCTATGTGACCCGCGACACCATGGACTATCCTCATTCTCACCACATGAAAAAGTCGATCGCCGAGGCGATCGCACAGTCAGGAGACCGCGTGTCCAACAGTGCCGTGATCCAACGAACCTTCTCGGTCCTGGAGGCCGTCGCCGCTTCGGGCTGTGCGGCCGCGAAGACCGTGGCCACCCGCCTCGAGATCCCGCTGCCCACCGTGTACCGGCTCCTCAACGAGCTCGCCGATTCCGGGTATCTCGTCTACCTCAAGGACTCCAAGCGCTTCGAGCTCGGCCCCAAATGCTTCGAGCTCGGGCTGTCGTTCCAGCAGCGCCTCGTCGCTCCGCATCCGATCCGGCAGATCACCGATCAGCTCCACCGGTCGCTGGGCACCGCCGCCTATTTCGCGATCTACCGCGGTTCGGACATCATCCTCACCTACTGCTCCGATTGCGAGAAGCACCCGCGGCTGCGGCCTCTGCGCTTCGGGTTCCACGAAGCAGCGCACGCCACCGCCTTCGGAAAGATCCTCTTAGCCGGAATGCCCGAACCTCAGCGCACCGACTACCTCGAAGCACGCGGAATGCAGGTGCTGACCCCGCAGACGATGATCAGCCGAGAGGCTCTCGACCCCCACCTCGCCGAGGTGGCCACCCGCGGAATCGCCTGGGAGCACGAGGAGTTCCTGCCCCGTCAGACCTGCGCGGCAGTGCCGGTGCGCAACGGGACCGGGATGCAGGTCGGAGCGATGGCGATCAGCACTCCCACGTCGAAGATGGCGGGACGGGCGAAGCAGCTCGAGACGACTCTGCGTGAGCATGCGGGACTGGCATCGAGCTACCTGCGCGGCGGATCGGTCACCGTCCCAGTCGCCGAACACGCATGACCCGCGCGCTCCCCCACGGGACCACGCTCGTCGCAGCCGAACACGCTTAAGCCCCAGCTTTATCGCCACATGAGAAGAACCGTGTCCTCCGACTGACGACTCTGCCGAGAATGATCGTGCTCGCTCACAGTCGAGAACTCAAGGAGGAGAAATGGGCACGAACAACAGCGTCGCAGTGGTGACAGGGTCCGGACGGGGAATCGGTCAGGGCATTGCGCAGAGGCTCGGAGCCGATGGTCATCATGTCATCGTCGCCGACCTGCCGACCATGCAGGACAGCGTGGCGGAGACCGTCACCACGATCGAAAGTGCAGGTGAGAAGGCCACCGCCGCCGAGGTGGACGTCACGGACGAGGAGTCGCTGAGCCGCCTCGTCGAGGTTGCCGTGGAAGCGGGAGGCAAGCTCGACGTCTTCGTCGCCAACGCCGGCATCGCCCAGGTCGAACCCCTCATCGACTATTCGAAGGCCGATTTCGAGAAGATCGTCGACGTCAACCTCACCGGCGTCTTCCTGTCCTATCAGGCCGCGGCGAAGCAGATGATCGAGCAGGGCAACGGCGGCAAGATCATCGGCGCCGCCTCGATCGTCGCGTTCCGGCCCTTCGCTCTGCTGTCGCCGTATTCGGCGACGAAATGGGCGGTGCGCGGACTGACCCAGGGCGCGGCGATGGAGTGGGCCAAGCACGGCATCACCGTCAACGCCTACGGTCCCGGCATCGTCGGCACCGCGATGTGGGATCTCATCGATGAGAAGCTCGCCGCCGAGGAGGGGCTGGCCAAGGGCGAGGCGATCAAGAAATATGCTGGTGACATCCTCATGGGCAGGGTGTCCGTCCCCGAGGATGTCGCGAACCTCGTGTCGTTCCTCGCCAGCGAGGACTCCGATTACATCACCGGTCAGACCATGCTCGTCGACGGCGGAATGCAGTTCTCGTAGCGTCGTCGCCGAGGGCGAAACCGACATGAGTCACCCCACAAGCACCGACACCGCCGCCCACGTTTCCGCTGAAGAAATCACCCACAGAGAGAAGGAAGAACAATGATCTTCATCGTCGTGAAGTTCCCCGTCAAACCCGAAATGGCTGAGCAGTGGCCCGAGCTGACCCGCGAATTCACCGCGGCGACCCGGGCGGAGCCGGGCAACAAATGGTTCGACTGGTCGCGCAGCCTCGATGACCCGAACGAATTCGTCCTCGTCGAAGCCTTCGACGACGATGCCGCCGAGGCGCATGTGAAGTCCGATCATTTCCAGGCCGCGATCGCCGACGGCGGGCCGATGCACTCCGCACTCGCGGCGACCCCGAAGATCATCTCCCGTCAGATCGACGGCGACGATTGGGACGCGATGGGCGAGATGCAGATCGACTGAACCTCGCCGAGGCGGCTGTCCCCAATCCGGAAGGTCCCGTCACCGAGGCAGTCACGCGGGTCCGCTGATGCGTTCAGCGGGCCCGCGCTTCGTGTTCGCGTGTTTTCTCGCGATCGGGACTCAGTGCCGCCGCAGGTACACCTTCTGGCTGTCGACCCATTCGTCGAGCACGTTCGCGCGGTCGTCGAACTTCGCCGTCGGGAACGCCAGTCCCTTCGTCGGCACGCTCGCACCGAGCTCGACGAGCAGCGGCCGCAGAGTCGTCTCGACGGCCAAGGTGTGGGCCGGGGACCCGATGGTGAAGACGGGGATTGCGGTCAGCCCGTGCAGACCGCCTGCGTCGTAACGGTCGAGGAAGGCTTTGAGCAGTCCGGTGTAGCTGGCCTTATAGGTCGGGGTGGCGATGACTGCGTAGTCGGCGGTGGCCAGGCGTTCGGTGAGTTTGTCGAGGCGGTCGGACTTCCACTCGAAGACTTCGTCGGTCACCTCGGCGAGTTCGATGGTTTCGTCGATCTCGGATCCGGTGACTTCGGCGATCCTGGCCGCGAGGTCTTCGGCGACTCGGCGGGTTCGCGAGTTGGGGCTAGGGTTGCCGACGACGACGGCGATGCGTGTGGTCATAGGGGGTCCTCCAGGCTTTCGATATACGTGGGCGGCGGGCGGTACGCACGGCTATCCGGTTCCGCGCTCGGCAGCACCGTCTGCGCTCAACACTATGCGCCGGCATTTGAGCACCGCCCGGTGAATGACATATCCGTTCTCATCCCCAACCTGGACCGATGCCATTCCACCGCTGCGCGTCCTTAGTTACCATGAAGTACCGCCGATCTTCGGCGGACCTCCCGCACCTCACCTTCAACCGCCGTCAGATCACCGACGACCTCCGAGGAGCATCCATGACCACCCCCGACTCCAGTCGCCCCACCGAAGACCAAGTCCTCGGCGCGCAGGCCGACGCCGTCGACCGCGGACTCAACATCACCGTCGAAGGCGACACCCAGCACACGGTCCAGACGCTGAGCCAGACCTACCCGACCACCGTGGCCGACCTCTGGGAAGCCTGCACCGATCCGGCCCGTCTCGAACGGTGGTTCGCTCCTGTCAGCGGCGACCTCGAACTCGGCGGCCGCTATCAGATCGAAGGCAACGCCTCCGGCACGATCGAGGACTGCGAACCGCCCCACTTCTACTCACTGACCTGGGAATTCGCGGGAGGAATCAGCCATGTCACCGTCCGCATCTCCGAGGTGGACGACAGCGCACGCCTGACGCTGGAACATTCGCACGCGGGTGAGGCGAACGCCGATTTCTGGGTGCAGTTCGGACCGGGCGCCACCGGGGTCGGCTGGGATATCTCCCTCCTCAGCCTCGCCAACCACCTCGTGGCGGGCACGGGACGACCGGAAGACGAGAACGAGTGGGTCACCTCGGCGAAAGCACAGGAATTCGTCCGCACCTCCAGCACCCGCTGGGGCGAGGCCTCGGCGGCGGCAGGAACACCCGTCGATCAAGCGCGCGCCGCCGCGGAACGGACCACCGGCTTCTACCTCGGTCAACCTCCGGCCGAGTGATCCACATTCATCAGGTGAGCCGCTAGCCGACTACGTCGCCGTCACGACTTCGCTGCCCTTGGGTGGGCGTTTTGGTCACGCACAACACAACAGAACGTGACCAAAACGCCCACCTAAGGATGGCGAGAGCCCCTACTCCCCCGCTTGCTTCCGCGCTCCGAGCGCCAAGCGGGCGATGTCGCGCAGCACTTCGAGCTCCTCGCTGCCGTCGAGCAGCGCCCGCAGCTCGATAGCGGCCCGGCTGAGCAGGTTGCGATAGGCGCCGGCGACGTTATCCGGTTCGCGGGTCAGCGGGTAGGACACGCAGAGGGCGAACACGATCGCCCCGACGGTGAACGCCACACTCGCCGAGGCGGTCCCGGCCACCCGCGCCTGCTTCGTCGCGTAGAACTCCGCCGGATTTCCCGGCCCGCACAGTGCCAGGGCCGCCGAGCCGCCGTCGACGAGCGGGAGCACCGCCCCGACTCCGCGGGAGACGCGAAGCTCATGATCGGCTTCGACATTGCGCACGCACACGCGGTCCTCACCGACTCGGACCCACAGCTGCACGGATTCCCCGGTCATCGTCCGCAGATGCTCGAGCACCGAGTTCGTCGTGGCGATATTGCGCCGGCCCGGGAAGGGCCCCAACCGCAGCAGCCCCGAAGAATCACGGATGATGAACTTGTGCGCCCGCAGGTCGGTGAGCAGCCGGTACGTCGTCGACTTCGAATAGCTGAGGCGGCGGCACACCTCCGCAGCCGTCATCGGCGAGTCCTGGAGGACGGCGAGAATGGCCGCACTGCGGTCGATGACGCCGATCTCCGGCGGCGAGTTGTCAGTTGTAGCTTTCATTTCGTCCTTCACGACACCGTCACGTCAGCGAGCAGCTTCCGTCTCGACACCCACCACCGGAAGATGATCGGTCCGATGATGCCTGCCACCATGAGGATGATGATCGACAGCGACACCGGCCTGGTCACCAGGGGTGCGAACGATCCGCCGGAGATCTGCAGCATGCGCCGGAAGTTGTCCTCGAGCAGCGGCACGAGCACGAGCGCGAGGATCGCCGGGGCCAATGGGATCCCGCCCTTCTCCATGAGGTAGCCGATGACACCGAAGATGCCGAGCATCATCAGCCCGAACAGGCTGAACTCGATGGCATAGGCGCCGATGACCACGAGCACGAGAATGGACGAGAAGAGGATCTCCTTGGGCATCTTCAGCAGCTTCACGAACACCCCGACCAGCGGCAGGTTGAGGATGATAAGGGCGATGTTGCCGATGTACATGCTCGCGATGATCGTCCAGATCAGGCCGGTCTCATCGCGGAAGATCAGCGGGCCGGGCTGCAGACCGTACATCGTGAACACGAAGAGCAGCAGCGCCGTCGTCGCCGACCCCGGGATGCCGAGGCTGAACAGCGGAATCATCGCACCGCCCACACCGGCGTTGTTCGCCGCTTCCGGACCGGCCACGCCTTCGATGGCGCCGTGACCGAATTCGTCCTTCCGCTTCGAGATCCGCTTCTCCATGATGTAGGACATGAACGAGGCAAGCGAGGGACCGACGCCGGGCAGGATGCCGATGATGAAGCCGACCACGGAACCGCGAGCCCAGGGCCCGGCCGACCGCTGCCAGTCCTGCTTCGTCATCCACTTGTCGTTTCCGAAGCTCTGGATCTCGTCCTTCGCCCCGCGCCCGAGCGCGAGGTTGCGGATCGCCTCGGGGATGGCGAAGAGCGCCATCGCGAAGATCGTGAAGTCGATCCCGTCGGAGAGCAGACTCATCCCGAACGTCTGCCGGGGCAGCCCGGTCTGGAAGTCGAGACCGACGAGGCCCACGGCCAGACCGATGAAGATCGAGATGAGCGCCTTAGCCCGCGAACCCGCCGACATCGTCGACGCGAGCAACAGGGCCGTGGCCATGAGCAGGAAGTATTCGGTGGCGCCGAAGACGTTCGCCAGCTTGACGAGGACGGGCGAGAGGAACGTCAGCCCGATGATCGCCAGCGTGCCGGCGAGGAACGAACCGATGGCCGCGGTCGCCAGGGCCGCCTTGCCCCGACCTCGGCGAGCCATCTCATATCCCTCGATCGCGGTGACCGCGCTGGCCACTTCGCCAGGGGTTTTGATAAGCGTGGCGGTGATCGAACCGCCGTACATCGACCCGTAGTAGATTCCGCACAACAGGATGAGCCCGTGGACCGGCTCCATGCCGAAGGAGACCGGGATGAGGATCGCGATCGCAGAGATCGGTCCGATTCCCGGCAGCACGCCGACGACGGTGCCCAGCAGCACGCCGAGGAGGGCGAAGGCGAGGCTGACCGGCTCGAGTGCCGAGGCGAAGCCGCCTCCCAGATCCATGAGAGTGTCCATGTCCGCCCCCCTAACCCAGGATTCCGACGGGCAGGTACACGGCAAGTCCGTAGACGAACGCCGCGTAGACCACGACCGAGAAGAGAACGGAGAAGATGAGGTTGCGGATCCACTTCTCAGGCACGTAGATGCTGGTCAGCCCCATCAGGAAGGCCGCCGTCGAGAGGAGGAACCCGACCGGGATGAGAATCGCGAGATAGACGAAGAACAGCGCGAACTGGAACACGACCTTCCGCAGCTGCGGCTCCGGCGGGGCCTCGAGAACGATCCCGCCGACCCCTTCCTCACCGGAGGATCCACCCGAAGATTCAAGGGAGGGTTCCCCCGCCGAGGCGGCCGCACCGTCCCCATCCCCCGCCGCAGTCACGGATGCGGATCCCACGGACCCGGGCCCCGCCTCGGCGAGGGTGTCCTTCCGGTGCCGGACGACGGCTTGGCCGGCGACGAAGAGGCCGAGCACGATGAGCCCGATCCCGACGATGGCGGGGAAGGTGCGCGGGGTGACGATGTTCGCGGTCTCCTGGATGGAGAACGTGGCGATGTAGTACACCGCGCCGATGACGGCGATGGCGCCGCCGGTGATGAGGTCGGTGCGGTGAGCGGTCATTTGCTGTTGCCCAGGTCGGTCTCCTTGACGCCTTCGGCAACCGTCTTCGCCGCTTCGTCGACGTAGGCCTGGGCGTCGTCACCGGTGTGGAACTCGGTGGCCCACTGGTTGTTCTTCAGGGTCTCCTGCCACGCGTCGGACTCGCTGACGTCTTCGAGCGCCTTGGCCCAGAAGTCAACTGCTTCCTGCGGCATCTCGGCGGGTCCGTAGACTCCGCGCCAGTTGCCCAAGGTCACGTCATAGCCAGAGTCCTTCGCGGTGGGCACCTTGTCGAAGGGAGCCGCCAGCGGTTCCTGGGCGAAGGTGACGAGCGGTTCGATGTCACCGGCTTCGATGACGGAGCGGAACTCGCTCATACCGGCGATGGCGACCTTCGCGTCCCCGTTGAGCATGGCGGTCGTCTGCTCGCCGCCGCCGTCGTAGTTGACGAAGTTGATGTCGGCCGGGTCGATGCCCGCTTCCTTCGCGAACAGGGCGAACGGCAGGGTGTCGTCTCCGGCGGCCGCGACGGTGACCTTCTGCGGGTCCTTCTTCAGCGCCTTGACCAGGGAGTCGAGATCCTTGAAGTCCCCGTCTTTCGGGGTCACGACCATGAAGTCCTCGACATAGAGGGTGGCGACGAGCGTCGCGTCCTCCGGGCCGTATTCGCAGAGGTTGCGTGCCTTCATCGTCTGGCTGGCCAGGGAGGTGATGGCAATCTGGTCGTCCTTGCCCTTCTCCTGCTGCAACATCGACGTCAGCCAGGAGCAGCCGGTGCCGCCGGGCTTGTTCTGCACGGGCAGCGGGCTGGAGACGATGTCTTCCTTCTGCAGCGCTTCGACGAGGGCACGTGCGGTCGTGTCCCAGCCAGATCCTGGCTCGGCTGGAGCGGTGACCGTGACCGGTCCCTTCGGATAGTCGCCGCCCTCGCCCGGGGGCTGCGCCTTGTTTCCGCAGGCGGTGGCGACGAGGGCGACCGAGGCGAGCACGGCTCCGATCTTCGCCGCGCGCTTGCGGGTATTCGTCGTTTTTTCCTTCGCCGAGGTGGCCGTCCGTGTACGTGTGATCGTCGTTGATCGCATGAGCTGTCCCCTTGTGTGTTCGGTTGTCGATATCGGTTGGTGTGGCAGTTGATCTGGTGAAGGCGGTTCGTCAGTCGAGGCGGTTCTCGTCGGGCTGCGGTCCGTCGACCGGTGGACCCGTCGGCACAGTCGGGCCGTCCCTGTAGTGGTTGTTGTGGCGGCCCGGTTCCGGCACATCGCTGCGCAGTCCGAGCCGGTTCCCATCGAAGGTCAGCGGCAGCAGCGGCACATCGACGCTGGTTCCGGTCGGCAACCCGGTGTGGGCGAGCGCTCCGGAGGCCACTAGGTGCGGATCGTCAGTGAGGTCGGCGGGTGTGTTGACCGGGGCGACAGGGAGTCCGCGGCGCGTGCATTTCTCTTCGATCTCGGCCAGGCTCAGCTGGGACAGTGCCGCCTGGAGCTCTTGGTGGATGCGGTCGCGTTGGTCGACTCGGCCCTGGTTGGTCAGCATGTCCGGGTCGGCGGCGAGTCCGGTCAGTCCGAATTCGTCGCAGAGGTCGCGCCATTGCCCATCGGAGACGGCGGCGACGAAGACCTGGTTGTCGTCGGCGTCGCGGAAGATGTCGTAGACGGCCCAGGTGGCTTGCCTGGTCGGCATCGGGCGGGGTGGTTCGCCGCTGATCTGGGACTGTGCCATATGCGTGCCGACGAGGAACGCGTTGTTCTCGAACAGTGCGGAGTTGATGAGTTTTCCGCGGCCGGTGGTCTCGCGCACCCGCAGTGCGGACTGGATGCCGATGACTCCGAACATTCCGCCCATGATGTCGTTGACGCTGGCGCCTGCGCGCAGCGGCTGCCCGGGAGGACCGGTCATATAGGCCAGTCCGCCGAGCATCTGCACGACCTCGTCGAGAGCGGCCCGGTTCCCGTAGGGACCGGAGAGGAACCCTTTGAGGGAGCAGTAGATGAGCCCGGGATTGCGCGCGGAGAGCTCCTCGTATCCGAATCCGATCGATTCCATCTTCCCGACGCGGAAGTTCTCCAGCAGGACATCGGCGGAGTCGATGAGGTCGAGGACGCGGTCACGGTCGGCAGCCTCGGCGATATCGAGTTGGACGCTGTGCTTGTTGCGGTTGAACGCGGGGAACAGCCCGGATCCGGACCCGGGCAGGTAGCGGGTCTTGTCGCCGGCGCCGCGCGGTTCGACCTTGATGACTTCGGCGCCGAGGTCGGCGAGGATCATCCCGCAGCTGGGCCCCATGACCATGTGGGAGAACTCGATGACCCGGATGCCTTCGAGCGGCAGGGGTTCGGGGGTCGTTGCGGAGGTTGCTTCGACGGTCATATCAGGCCTTCGCCGAGGCGGGTGCGAAGAGCCCGTCGAAGACCGCCGGGGTGGCGGGAATGTCCGACAGGCTCGAGGTCAGATTGTGCCCGACAGCGTCAATGAGGGGGTCACGGACCTCAGTGAGTGCCTCGACGTCGACGCCGGTGGCCACGCCTTCGCGGTGGAGGAGGTGGACGAGGTCGTCGGTGCCGATGTTGCCGGCGGCGCCCGGGGCGAAGGGGCAGCCGCCGAGTCCGCCCATGGCTGCGTCGAAGTTCGCGATCCCTAAGTCGAGGGCGGCGATGACGTTGGCCATTCCGAAGTTATAGGTGTCGTGGAGGTGGAGGTTGACGGGCTTGTCCGGGAACGCCTCGAGAACTGCCGAAGTGTTGCGGCGGACCAGCGATGGGCTCGCGTTGCCGATGGTGTCGGCGACCCCGATTCCGTGAGCTCCGGCGTCGACGAAGGGACGGAGAACCTCGACGAGGTGGTCCGCCTCGGTGATTCCGTCGAAGGGGCAGATGAAACTCACTGCGGTCGTGATGTCGAAGCGCAGTCCCTGGTCACGGGCGAAAATGGCGGCGTCCATGAGGCGATCGGAGGCCTCGGCGATGGAGGCGTCGGAGTTCGCCTTCGAGTGCCCTTCGGAGGCCGAGAGCACGAGTTTGATGTTCTTGGCGCCTGCGTCGACGGCCCGCTGAGCGCCCTTGAGGTTGAAGACGAGGGTATAGAACTCGACTCCATCGGCCTCGTGGGGAGCGAGGCGGCGCAGCAGCTCGTCGGTGTCGGCCATCTGCGGGACCTTCTTCGGATTGACGAAGGAGCCGACCTCGATGTGCTTGAGTCCCGAGCCGATGAGCTTCTCTGCCAGGGTGACCTTGACGTCGGTGGGCACGATCGCTTTTTCGATCTGCAGCCCGTCGCGCAGAGTGGTGTCGAGGATGTCGACGGAAGTGGGCCGGACCATGGGACTCCTTCACGCAAGCTCCCGCTGAGCGGGAAACGATTCGTCGCCGCGCTCCAGTGTGCGGCGTCATTTTCGTTATACATTGCGCTCAGTCCACCGGACAGGCTTTGTTCGGTATTTGAGAGGACCGGGAGAATTGCCTGCGCAGTGTCCCGTTTATCGGGAACTTGGGTTTTTGAGTCGGTACGTCTGGATCGCGTGGCCAGCTTCGAGCTCGGCACGGTCGACGAGTTCCATGTCGACGACATCACTCAGTCCGGCGAAGAGGTACGGACCATGGCCGGCGATGCAGGGGTGGACGACGAACTCGAATTCGTCGATGAGGCCGAGTTCGGCGAGCGCGAGCGGCAGCGTCACTCCCCCTGTCGCGAGTCCCCTCACGGACTGTTCCTTGAGTTTGCGGACGGCGGTTTCGAGGTCTCCGCGGATGAGCTCGGAGTTCCAGTCGACGCTGTCCAAGGTGCTCGAGACGACAAATTTGCGAGCCGGATCGATGGCCGCAACGAACGGGTCGAGGTCCGCCTCCGGGGTCGTGTCACCTTCGGGTCGGCGCCAGGCGTCTTCCATCATCTGGTAGGTGATGCGACCGAAGATCAGTCCGTCGGCACGTTTGAGATTGTCTGCGTGATGGCGATGGAAATCCTCGCTGATGACTCCCACGCGATGATCGCAGCAGCCGTCGACGGTGACGTTGATCGAGTACCTCAGCTCGGCCATGGCATAAGAGTAGACCTGGGAGGTCCTCACTGGAAGAGGTTTTGGCGCTCAGTCCTCGCTGCTGTCCTCGTCCGACTCCGGGGCTGTGCCCTGATCCGATGCCAGCCCCAGCCATGACAGCACTTCGTCGGTGTGCTCGCCCAGATCGGGTCCGAGGTGGTCGATCGCGATCGATTCGCCGCCGATGACCGGGGTGATGCCGGGGAAGGCGACGTCTTCGAGGACTTCTTCGCCGGTGGAGACGTCGAGGTTCTGAATCATCCCGCGAGCGGCGAGCTGCTCATCGGCGACGAGATCTTCGGCCGTGTAGATGGGCCCCGCCGGAACGCCCACTTCCTCCAGAGCCTCGACGACGTCCTCGACTGAACGCTGCGCGCACCACGCCCCGATGGCTTCGTCGAGTTCGTCGCGCCGCTGCCAACGGCCGGCATTCGTCTGCAGGTCGGCATCCTCGGCGAGGTCGGGACGGTCGATCGCCGTCATCAGCCGCGGGAAGATTCCATCCCCATTACCGGCGATGACCACGGACTTCCCGCCGGCGCACATGTAGCCGTTCGAGGGCGCGATGCCCTCCATCCGACCGCCGGTGCGGGTGCGGACCTCGCCGAACGCGGAGTAGTCGGGGACGAGGGATTCCATCACGGAGAACATCGCCTCGTTGAGCGCGACGTCGACGGTCCGCTCCGACAGCGGACCCTTGCCTTCGAAGCTGTGCGCGGATCCGACGACTGCCTCGGCGGCTCCGGCGATCTTCTGCCGCTGTCGGTCGAAGAGCATCATCACGGCACCGAACGCCGCCTGCATTCCGGCGATCGAGTCGCCGATCGAGATGCCCACGCGCACCGGCGGGCGGTCGGGGTCGCCGACGAGTTCGCGGAAGCCGGAATATCCTTCGGCGACGGCGGCGAATCCAGGCCGGGACGACATCGGTCCGGTCTGGCCGAACGCTGAGATGCGCACGAACACAAGGTCGGGGTTCGCCTCTTCGAGCACATCGGGGCCGAGTCCCCACTTCTCGAGGGTGCCCGGGCGGAAGTTCTCGAGCAGGATGTCGCTGCGGCGGACGAGTTCGAGCACAGCTTCGCGTCCCTCGTCGCTGCGCAGGTCGAGCACGACCGACTTCTTGTTGCGGTTGATCGTGCGGTAGAGCATCGAGGTGTCGCCGGCCTTGAGCCGCCAATTGCGCAGTTCGTCACCGGTGCCGGGGCGTTCGACCTTGATCACCTCGGCGCCGAAGTCCGCAAGCATCCGCCCGGCGGTGGGTGCGGCGATGTAGTTGCCGAGTTCGAGGACTCGCACACCGGAAAGGGGAAGTCGGTGCGTGCTCATGACGATGCTCCTAGTTGTGCGTGGGTCGGTTCTCCCATGGTGCCAGGTGCGGTGCCCGGAATCCCGGATATCCGCATCTTCAGATGATCGCGGGCCTCACCTCGCCGAGGCGGCCCGCGTGCGAAGCGGTGAGCTTACCCTGCAGTAGCTCCTCGGTGGACTGCCTCATCCCCTGAGAACGATGTGAACATCATTCACCATTTGAACAGTTGCTGTGACTTTGGGGAACTTCCAGCAACTTCGCTTGAATCACTGTTGTCACGCGGGCGTGCGTATTCAAGACTGACTATCGAGTCGCAGACAGCGATGATTCGTCACCGAATGAGGAGTTGAACATGGAATCGAACGATTTCGCAGGCAACAACGACAACGGTCAGAACGACTTCGGCAATCAGCAGCAGGGCGGCCAGCAGAGCCAGCAGGGCGGCTTCGGTGACCAGGGTGGCCAGCAGGGTCAGTCGGGTCAGCAGGGCCAGGAGCAGGGTGGCTTCGGCGGTCAGGACCAGGGCCAGGGCGGCCAGCCCGGCGGCCAGGAACAGGGTGGCTTCGGCGGCGGCGAAGACCGTGGCCAGCAGCAGGGTCAGCAGGCCCAGGGCCAGCAGCAGTCCAGCGGCTTCGGTGGCGACAACGACCGCGAGCAAGGTGGACAGCCCGGAGGCCAGGACCAGGGCGGTTTCGGCGGCGGAGATGACCGCGGCCAGCAGGCCCAGGGCGGCCAGAACGACAGCGGCTTCGGCGGAGACGACCGTGGGCAGCAGTCCCAGGGAGGACAGCAGTCCGGCGGCTTCGGCGGAGACAACGACCGCGAACAGGGCGGCCAGAACGATGGTGGATTCGGTGGCGAGCAGGGTCAGGGCGGGTTCGACCAGAACCGCTGATCTCAGCACCCACTTGATCCGGCGTCATCTCTGAGGCGCCGAACCACACACACGAGCGGCGCACCATTCATCGGTGCGCCGCTCCGTGCATTCACTCCGTAACTGTCACGACCTGACGGTGTCTGCCGAGACCTTCGAGCTCAAGCTCGACCGTATCTCCGTCTACCAGATACGGGTACCGCCCGGACAGGCCCACTCCTTGTGGTGTGCCGGTGAGGATGACGTCTCCGGGTTCGAAGGCCATCGCCTGGCTGAGTTGGAAGATGATCTCGCCGACGGAGAAGATGAGGTCGCTCGTCGACGAATCCTGTCGAGCTTCGCCGTTGACCCAGCTGCGCAGCCGCAGGTCACTGGGGTCTACCTCGGCGGCGGGGCGGATCCACGGGCCCAGCGGGGTGAACCCGGGAAGATTCTTCCCCTTCGACCATTGGCCTCCGGACTCCTCGATCTGGAGCCGCCGTTCGGACAGATCATTGCCGAGCACGTATCCGGCCACATTGTTGAGCCCCTCCTCCGCCGAGGCGGCCCTGAAGGTCCGTGGCCCGATGACCACTCCGAGTTCAACCTCCCAATCGGCCTTCGTCGCATACGGCGGCAGTTCGATGGGGTCGTTGGGGCCGGAGATGGTCGAGGGCATCTTGAAGAAGATGACGGGGCGCTCGGGAGGTTCGGCTCCGGTTTCGCGGGCGTGCGCTGCATAGTTCATGCCCACGCACACGATGGCAGAAGGCCTGGTCAGCGGAGCACCGATGCGCATCTCATCAGCACCGTCGAGTGTGCTGAGCTCCCCGGCGGCGAGCGCCTTTCGGACACGTCCGATTCCGTCGGCGGCGAAGAAGTTCGGGTCGATGTCATCGGTCAGCGGGCGGAGGTCGAAGCAGACTCCGTCGTGACGGACTGCCGGAATCTCTTGTCCGACCGGCCCCAGTCGCTGCAGTTCCATGCGGTTCCTCTCTACTAGCTCTAGGCCACGTCATTGTGACCTGCCGCCACGCTAGCGAAACCGCCGAGGCTTATTTGGAACCGCTCAAGTATTGGACAATCGCAGCCCCGCAGATACGCGGCGCATCAGGACCATCCCTCACTCGCAGTGCCGCACCACCCCGTTCCTGCAGGGGGTTATGCCACCACGGGTGAGGGATGCTTCGCAGCCTGTAGGACGAGCCACTTGCAGGGGGTTGTGGCCCTAACAGTGAGTGATGCCCGAAAGCCCCTCGGCGCATGTTCAGCCGGCGGGGCTCACACAGCACTCACACTGTCTGCTGGCGGATGTAATCGGCTTTCGCGCGGCGGGGTACGACGACGATCGGCACCGGAGAGTTCTGCAGGATCCGCATCGCGTGGCTGCCCAGGGACACTCGCTTGAGCGCACCCAGTCCGGAGGACCCGAGCATCATCACTTCCGGGTGCTTCCACTCGACGGCCCCGAGAGCCGCGGCCCAGTCGGCGCCGGTTCCCACAACGACGTCCGTCTCACCAGGCTTGATGTGCAGCTGCTCGATCGAACACAGGATCTTGTCCGTATCCCGCTGGACGGCCTTCGTCCACTCGTCGATGACGCGCGACTCCATGTCGAAGGGGACGTTCGCGGACGCGACCACTCGCGAACGTGGGGCGAACGAGGCGATGCGGAACGGCACGTCCGACTCCGCTGAGACCATCGCAGCACCAAGAATGAGATCCGCAGAGGTGGACGAGCCGGAATACGCGGCCGTGATCCGCTCCAGCCGCGCACCTTCCGACGCCTGGAACCCGGCCGGGGCCAGAGCCACAGGCAACCGCGCACTGTGGAGCAGACCGTTCGATACCGACCCGAGCGCGATTTTGCCCGGCTTCCCCTCCGACGACGGTCCGACGACCAGGCGATAGGCATCGGTCTTCTCGCACATCTCGAGCAGTCCGCGCCGTGACGACCGCGCGGAGTGGAGGACGCATTCGGACTCAAGATCGCTGGGAATGAGCGCACGCGCTTCGTCGAGGGCCGCCTCGGCGACGGTGCGGAATCTCTTCTCGTACTGGCTCTCGAAGTGCACGGGTGCCATCGGGAACGCGGCGGAGTCGACGGCTGTCGCGACGATCCGGCGCCGATAGGTGCGGGCGAGGACGATACCCAGCTCGACTGCGGCGCGGTTGTCCTGACCTGGGGCGAGACCGACGACGATGCTCATTTGGCTCCTCCTGTGGAGTCCGTTCCGGCGGATTCGGGATTGGTGGGCCCCGCCTCGGCGAGCTGTCTGCCGAGGACGGAGGACTTGCGACCGAAGATGAAGTACAGGCCCAGGATGAAGGCGGTCCAGATGATGAAGACGACGATCGTGATGATCTGCAGGCTCGAGATGATCCAGAAGCAGCCGATGATCGAGAGCACCGGCAGGACGGGATAGAACGGGACCTTGAAGCCGCGTTCGAGGTTCGGTTCGCGCACGCGCAGGATGATCACGGCCAGGGACACGACGACGAAGGCGACGAGGGTGCCGATCGAGGTCATCTCGGCGAGGAAGTTCAGCGGGATGAAGCCGGCGAGGATCGCGATGACAGCAGAGACGACGATCGTGCCCTTGACCGGGGTGAGAGTGCGGGGATTGACCTCGCGGAAGAGCTTGGGCATCATTCCGTCGCCGGCCATTGTGAACAGGATGCGGGACTGGCCGTAGATGGAGACCAGGGTGACGGAGAAGATCGAGATCACCGCGCCGGCGGCCACGACCGTGCCGGGCCATTGTGAGCCGACGATGTTCTCGAGGATGGCCGACAGACCCGCGGTCTGTCCGTCGAATTTCTCCCACGGCTGGGCGGACAGGGCGGCGACGGCGACGAGGACGTAGACGGAGGTGACGATGATAAGCGCGGCGATTAGAGCTCGGGGCATCGTCTTCTTCGGGTTCTTCGTCTCATCGCCGGCCGTGGCGACGGCGTCCATGCCGACATAGCTGAAGAAGATCAGACCCGAGCCGGCGACGACTCCGGAGATGCCGAAGGGGGCGAAGTCGGCGAAGTTGTTCGAGTCCCAACCGGTGACGCCGACGCAGATGAAGAAGATGAGCACGCCGACCTTCAGACACACCATGATCGCGTTGACGACGATGGATTCGCCGGTGCCGCGCACCAACAGGAAGCAGCACATCGCCAGCAGCAGGATGGCCGGCAGGTTGACGATTCCGCCTTCTTCCGGCGCATAGGCCAGGGCGTGCGGGATCTCGAATCCGAAGAGGTTGAACAGCAGCTGGTTGACGTACTGCGACCAGCCGACGGCGACGGCGGCTCCGGCGACGCCGTATTCGAGGAGCAGACAGGCGGCCACGCCCATCGCCGGCAGTTCGCCGAGGGTCGCATAGGCATAGGAGTAGGAGGATCCGGAGACGGGAACGGACCCGGCGAGCTCGGCATAGCAGATGACCGCGAGGCCTGCGACGGCTCCGGCAATGACGAATGACCAGATCACGGCGGGGCCTGCCACCGGAACGGATTCGGAGAGGATGAAGAAGATGCCGGTGCCGATGGTCGAACCGACGCCGACCATCGTCAGCGAGAACAGCCCGATGGTGCGTTTGAGGTCGGTCTCGACATCTTCTTTCTGCCGTGGGACCGGTTTGATCCGGAACAGCTGCTGTCGCAGTGTGGGCATCATCTTCTCCAGACATCATCGTCTTACTGACCTGCCGACGGGCCCCGAACTCGCATCCATTGGACGCTCTTCCGGGTCCGCCACTACTGAGACAATACGACAGCCAGCTCCGCAATCATCCTTCAGAACTGGAAATCTTCGATACGAAATCCGTCGAATCTCGCCGAGGCTGTCCAGCCCTTGCAATCATCGCCGCGGGTGAAAGCGGTGAAGTGAAGCAACGAGATCTTTATTCAACAAAAGGGTTGAATAAAGATCCTGATCGCAGTACCGTATCAACCAATTGGTTAAATATGGGATTCGAAATGCAGGAGGCTCCATGGCCGATCAGCTGTCCAAGGTCTTTGCGGCACTGGCGGACCCGACCCGTCGGGACATGGTGGCCCGCCTCAGCGTCGCGGACTCGACGGTGAACGAACTCGCCGAACCCTACGACGTCAGCCTGCAGGCCGTATCGAAACATCTCAAGGTGCTCGAGGACTCCGGACTGGTCTCCCGCACCCGTGACGCCCAGCGCAGACCGGTCCACCTCGAAGACAATGTGTTCGATCTGATGACGAAATGGATCGAAAGATACAGACAACAGGCAGAGGAACGCTATCAACGCCTCGACGCTGTCCTCGAACAGATGGACGCGGACGAGGAAGCGAACAATTCGGACTCGAGCGCCGCCTCGGCGACGGGATCCGAAGATAAGTCACCCCATAGAAAATCACGCAAAGGAGCATGACATGACCACCACAGACACCGCAGCCGACTATTCGACTCTCAAGCTCGACGTCCCCGAGGGGGTGCAGACTGTCTCCATCACCCGCGATTTCGCCGCCTCACCGGACAAGGTGTTCCGGGCCCACATCGACCCCGAACTGTTCGTCAAGTGGTGCGGACCGGACTCGATCACGAACACGATCCGCGAATGGAATGCGACGACCGGCGGGAATTGGAGCTACGTTTCGAGCGATGATCGCGGCGAGTACGGATTCTTCGGCTCGTTCCACGAGCTTCGGGAGAACGAGCGCATCGTCCAGACCTTCACCTATGAGGGCTTCCCGGACGGCGTCAACCTCGAGATCCTCACTCTCACCGACCTCGGTGACGGGCGAACACGACTGATGTCGACCTCGATCTTCGACTCACTCGAATCCCGCGACGGCATGGTCGCCTCGGGCATGGAACACGGCATCGTCGAAGGCTACAACAAACTCGACCGCCTCCTCGCCGAAGCTTAATTGCTACCTGACGGCGGCTCAGCAACCTGGCGCCAGGTTGCTGAGCCGCCGTCAGGTAGTCCTGGGACGGTCGGTGTCGGACATCATAGCGAAGTAGGAATCGCGGCTGCGGCGCACATGCCGAGCCATCACCTCGGCAGCACGTTCAACCTGGCCGGCGTCGATGGCCGCGATGATCTCCCGATGCTCCGGCCACGCCTGCGGCCCACGCCGAGTCACATTGAGCGAGTACAGCCACTCGATCTTGCCCGAGATCTGCCGCAGCAGACTGATGAACGACAGGCTCCCGCTCAGCTCTGCGACCGCGAAGTGGAAGCGCATGTTGAGCACCGCAAGGTCCTCGTACCGTTCCTGTGCGATGACGATGTCACCGGCTTCGAGGATGTCGTTGATCTCCTTGCGCTGCTCCCGCCATTTCAGGTCAGGAACATCGCTGGCGTTGAGAGCTTCCGCCCGCTTCGCCGCACGTTTCGCCGTCGCCGCTTCGAGCACAATGCGGATTTCAAACAAATCGTCGGCATCTTCCACCGGCGACGGGGCGACGACCGAACCGCTGTATTTCCGCGATTCGACCAGCCCCTCCGCTTCGAGCGAACGCAGCGCCTCTCGGATCGGAATCCGAGACACCTCGTACTTCTCCGCCAACGCTGCTTCTCGCAGCTTGGTCCCCGGCTCGAGCCGACCTCGGATGATATCGGCTCGGATCCGGGTACCGACGCTGCCGTCGTCTGGCGAACCCAATGGCGTCGGAGCGGAATCAGACATTGAGCAGACCGGAGCCGGGCACAGCGGCGAGAAGCCGCTGCGTATATTCGGCCTCAGGCCGCTCAATCACATCTTGTGTGGCGCCCGATTCGACGATCTCTCCGCTTTTCATCACAACAACATCGTCTGCCAAGTTCGCAACCACTGCAAGATCGTGGGTGATGAACAGGCAGCTGACGTCCAAGTCGTTCTGCAGATTCCGCAGCAGATCAAGGATCTGTTCCTGGACCAGCACGTCAAGCGCTGACACTGCTTCATCACAGATCAGGAGCTCGGGTTCACTGATCAGTGCACGTGCGATCGCTATCCGCTGACGCTGACCGCCCGAGAGTTCGGATGGCCGCCTCTCAAGCATCGTCTTCGACAAAGCTACCTGGTCAAGGACGCCAGATACCTTCTTCGACCGTTCAGCACGATTGCCGATCTTGAACACGTCGAGAGGCTCCCGAATGATTCGCTCGACGCTCCACATCGGGTTCAGCGATGAAAACGGGTCCTGGAAGACCGGTTGGCTGAATCGACGTAGACTGCTGCGTTCAGAACGGCTTGTCGCGTCAACATTCCTGCCACCGGCGAGAACCTCTCCGCTCGTCGCTTTCTCCAGCCCCAGGACGATCTTCGCAATCGTCGACTTTCCCGATCCAGACTCACCGATCACCGCAGTGGTCTTTCCTCTTCGTGCTGAGAGGCTCACTCCACGCAGAGCGTGGACCTCTCTGCCTCGCCCTCGAAGTTTGTAGACCTTGTGCAGGTCGTTGATCTCCAGAACCATGTCCGTGGAATCTCCGGCACTGGCCGAATCACCAGCAGCTGCTGCCTCACCTGCGCTCTTCACGACCAAGTTCGGCGCGGCATTGACCAGCGACTGAGTGTATTCATGCTGTGGGTTTCCCAGGACCTGCTCGGGCGCGCCTCTCTCAACGACGTGCCCCTCGTGCATAACGAGAATCGTATCCGTCCGCTCCCCCGCCACCCCGAGGTCGTGAGTAACGAATAGGAGAGACATTCCACGCTCGGTGACCAGCTCCTGCAAGTGATCAAGAATCTGCTTCTGCACTGTCACGTCCAGAGCTGAAGTCGGTTCGTCAGCGATGATCAGATCCGGATCGCCTGCCAGCGCAATGGCGATGAGCACTCGTTGCCGCATTCCGCCGGAGAACTCGTGCGGGTACGAACGGCGTCGATTCTCCGGGTCGGGGATACCGGCATCGGTCATCAGTTCGATGACCCGCTT
The DNA here is from genome assembly GCF_001570805.1 of Brevibacterium epidermidis NBRC 14811. GTDB lineage: Bacteria > Actinomycetota > Actinomycetes > Actinomycetales > Brevibacteriaceae > Brevibacterium > Brevibacterium epidermidis. The sequence continues at coordinate 37,468 of NZ_BCSJ01000003.1, forward strand.
CGTGACCTCTGATGAATTCGACATCCCATAGGTGCGGAGAGCATCAGCAATCTGGTCACCCACCCGCATGCTCGGGTTGAGACTGGCCATCGGATCCTGCGGAACCAGAGCAATCGATCGTCCTCGCAGCACTTGCATGCGCTGGCGGCTCGCACCGACAAGCTCTTCTCCACGGTATTTCACTGAACCGCTGCTGACTCTTCCGGCTCCGGGCAGAAGCCCCAGAATGGCACCGATCGATGTCGATTTTCCAGACCCGGACTGTCCGACAAGCGCCAGACGCTCGCCGGGTTCCAGGGTGAAATTGACGTCGTGGAGCACCGGCGATTCGTAGGAGACTTCGAGTCCCGAGACTTCAAGCACGAATTCCTGACTCATCTGTCTCACCTTCCCGCCGCATAGCCCTGAGCGCCACGCGGGTTGGCCCCCGCTGTCAGACGACCCGTTTTCGGATCCCGTGTCACACAGGACAGGCGACCCAGATCCCAGTTCCCGGCGCGGGTCACTTCGTGTCCGCGCGAGATGAGCCCGTTGATGACTTCATCGCCGAGGCGGTCTTCGACTACCGCTCCTCCCGGAACCCAGGTACGAGGCCAGAATGAGCCTGCCAGAGCAGTCGTATGCAGGGCCGGGGCATCAATTGCCTGCTGTGCGGCATAACCACCCACAAGCAGTCTCAGAATCAGCAGCAGCTGCCACTGTTCCTGCTGGTCACCCCCCGGAGAACCGAGAGCGATGACCGGCTCACCGTCCTTGGAGATCAAGGTCGGAGTAAGCGTCGTTCTCGGACGCTTGCCCGGAGTCAGCGCAGATGGGGCCGATTCGTCCAACCACATCATCTGCAGACGTGTCCCAAGGCAGAACCCTAGTTCTGGAATCGTCGGGGATGACTGAAGCCAGCCGCCGGACGGAGTCGCGGAGATCATGTTGCCCCAGCGATCGACAACGTCGATGTGGCAAGTGTCCCCGTTGTTCACACCGTTCTTCTGCACGGTCGGTTCGCCGATTCCCGCCTTGATGAGCGCTTCCTTGTCCTCACCTTCCAGCGTCAGCGGAGGTCGGAACGTCGGTGCGGCTCCTGCGCGGTCAGCACCTGGACGGAATTCGTGCGATGCGGTGGAGCCGATGAGCTCACGGCGCTGAGCGGCATATTCGTCGCTGAGAAGCCATTCAAGGTCCACATCGTTGTCGCCGTAATAGGTGTCCCTGTCAGCCATCGCAAGCTTGAGCGCCTCGAGTATCGTATGGGCACCCAGCTCGGTCGAGGGATCGAGATGGTCGTCATCGAAGCCTTCGAGGATCTTCAGAGTCTGCAGCAGAACAGGACCCTGTCCCCACGCCGCAATCTTGGCCACCTGATACCCGCGGAAATCGATCGTCACCGGGTCTTCGAAATGAGCGTCGAAGGCGGCGATGTCTTCCACAGTCATCACGCCTGCATGGTCACTTCCGGTTGAGTGTCGGTGCGGCGCCTTGATGAAATCGGCGATCGCTTCGGCCACAAATCCTGTCTTCCACTCTCGCCGAGCTGCTTGAATGCGCGCTTCTCGAGTTTCTGCTTCATCCCCCGCGGAGATCAGACGTCGCAGGACATCGGCATAAGCATGGTTGTAGATCAGGTCGCCGGCCTTCGGCACCGTACCGTCCGGCATCCACTGTGCAGCTGAGGTCGGCCAATGCTCAGTGAAGAGTTCCTTGACCTTGTCGATCGTCCCGACCGTTCGGCCAAGAGCAGGATGTCCGTTGTCCGCATAGTCTATAGCGAATTCGAGAACCTCGGAAAGTTCCCAAGTGCCGTGGTGTTCGAGAAGGTTGAGCCAGGAATCGACTGCTCCGGGGACCGCGGCAGCGAGAGCCCCTGCACCGGGTACCATGTCGAGGCCTTCATTCCGGAAGTGTTCGATGCTCGCCCCTGCCGGAGCGGGCCCCTGCCCCATCATGATCTTCGGGGCGGACGGCTGCTCAGCAGTCGCAAGGACACCAGTCATATCTCCGGCGGGACCGTTGAGGTGTGGCTCAACAACATGCAGCAGGAACGCTCCTGCTACCGCGGCATCAAAGGCGTTTCCACCTCGCTCGAGGACTGCTTGAGAAGCTGCTGTTGCCAGCCAATGCGTTGACGCGGCCATACCGAAATGGCCTTCGAGCGTAGGCCTGGTCGTGAACTGTGCGGGTGTGGTGAATGACAAGTCAGTGTCCCTTCTTGGAATTGGGGTCGAGGGCATCGCGCAGGGCGTCTCCGAAGAGGTTGAAGGCAAGGCAGATGAAGAGAATCGCCAAACCCGGGAACAGCGCGGTCGATGGTGCGCGGAAGATGTACTGCTGAGCATCGGAGAGCATGATGCCGAGGCTGGGCGATGGCGGTTGGATGCCTAAGCCGAGGAAGGACAGGATCGACTCTCCGATGACTGCTGTGGGAAGAATGACCGTCGCCTGAACGATGATCGCAGAAGCCGCGTTCGGCAGAATGTGCATACCCAGAATTCTTGTCTTCGACGCATCGGTTGCAATCGCAGCTTTGACGAAGTCTGCTGATTTCAAGCGCATGGTCTCACCTCGGACGACTCGAATCATCGTCGGCACCTGAGAGATGCCCAGCGCAATCGCGGCATTGGACAGGCTCGGCCCGGAGATTGCCGCAAGCCCGACGGCGATGATGAGGAAGGGGAATGCCAGTGTGACATCCGTCAAACGTGAGATGACCGCGTCGAGTCCGCGGAAGTACCCCGCCAACAATCCCAGCGGGGTGCCGACCACGACTGCCAGAAGCACCGCCAGAAGCCCGACTTGAAGAGACGCTCGGACCCCGAATGCCAGGCGCGACAGAATGTCACGCCCAAGGTCGTCGGTGCCGAACACATATCCGACAGTTCCGGGAACTTGGAACGGAACGTCGAAGTTCGTCTGCGCGAATCCGTAAGGGGCAATCAGCGGAGCGAAGATTCCGATCAGGACAACGAGAACAACCATGATCGAACCGATGAGTCCCGAGGGCGTCGAGATGATCGATCTGATCAACCAGAGTGCTCGATTGGACGACGCATGGAACTCAGGATCGAGACCTTGAGTCTGCTTATTCGTGTTGGTGACAAGTGGTGTGCTCATGAGGCATCCTCACTGACGCGAATCTGTGGGTTGATGACTGAGTAGAGGATGTCTACCGCCAAGTTGATGAGAATGTAAGACACGGTGATCACTAAGACGACTGCTTGGATCACTGGGTAATCACGGGAGAACACAGCGTCAAGGGTGAGTTTGCCGAGTCCAGGCAGAGCGAAGATCCGCTCCGTGACGACAGCACCGGAGATCAGTCCGCCCAGCTGAAGCCCGACGATTGTGACCAGCACGATCAGCGAGTTCCGCAGTCCGTAGCGGAAGAGAACTCGCGGACGCGAAAGCCCTTTCGCCCGTGCCATCCGCACATAGTCGGTACCCATGGTCTCGATCATTGATGCTCGTGTCTGACGAGTGATGACAGCTGCAAGACTGGTACCGAGGATCACCGCCGGCAAGGTCAGATAGTAGATTCCCTTGATCGGTTCCGAAAGTATGTCGACGTACCCGGACGCGGGGAACCAGCCGAGGCCCACTGCCAGACCGAGGATTGCCAGCAGTCCCAGCCAGAAGTTTGGAACTGAGAGCCCGAGCAGGGCAATGAAATTGCTGCCGAACTCCGGCCAACGGCCACGGAATCGCTCCGCGATCATGCCCAGTGCTACTCCGGCGACGACTGCAACGACGATCGCGTAGAGCGCGAGCCAGAGAGTGACGGGCAGAGTCGTCGCGATCATCTCAGTGACGGCCAGCCCGGTTCTCGTAGATTCGCCGAGGTCGCCGGTGACGACGGATCCGATGAACTTGATGAATTGCACGAGCATCGGCTCATCGAGTCCGAGGTCGCTGCGGATGGCTTCGAGTCTCTCGGGTGTCGCCTCTTCACCGGCCATGGCCAAGGCTGGGTCGCCTGGCAGCATTCTGACTCCGAAGAAGATGACGATCGCGGAGAGCACGAAAGTGATGATCGCATGAAAGACCTTCGTCAGAATAAAGCGAGTCATTTCCCGCCTCCGTTCTTCAGGAAGCCGGCTTCCGAAAGATGAACCACGCCATCTGAGAAGACTTCGACTCCAGCAACATCTTCCGTGTATGCGGTGAGGTTCTTCTGCCGGTAGAGGTAGATGATCGAGTTGGTTTCTCTCATCCGCTCAGAGGCCTTGCCATACAGCTCTGCGCGCTTCTTCTCGTCTGTTTCCTCGCTGGCTTTGGTCAGCAGGTCATTGATCTGAGAGTCGTCGATTCCAGTGACATTGTTAGCGGCACCTGGGAAGTGGAACGAATACAGGTTTCCGTGCGGATCGACTCGTCCTGACCAACCCAGCTGGAGCATTTCGTAGTCTCCGCGATCTTGAGCATCGAGAAGTGCGGTGTATTCCGTTGGCTGCACCTTGATATCGAATCCGGCTTCCTTTGTCGCAGCCTGGACTGCCTGAGCGAAGCGAAGAGTGTCTTGAGTGTTCGAGACCTTCATATTCACTTCAAGAGGAAGCTCAACTCCAGCATCCTTGAGAATCTGCTTTGCCCCCTCCGGGTCATAGTCGACGCAGCCGTTGCTTGCCTCGGTCGCAAAGGGACTGTCCGGCGCGATGCCAGAACACGCGGGTGAGAACCAACCGTTGAAAACAGTGTTGACGAGCGCCTTTCGATCGATCGCCATCGACAGAGCTTTCCGCACTTTCGGATTCTGGCCGAGAGGTCCGGAGTAATTCTCCTTGGCATCTCCGAATCCCATGTTGATGGTCAGTCCCTGGTAGCCCAGCGAGTTCGACTGCAGAAGACCGATTCCAGATTCAGCGTCCAGGGCATCGACGTCTTGGGGCGAGATCGTATCGGCAACCTGCACGTCGCCCGAGCGGATGTTCGCGGCACGGATATTGGCGTCGGTCATGATCTGGTAGGTAATCGAATCCAGATGGATCGAGTCCGCGTCATAGTAGTTGGGGTCCTTGACCACCTTGATCGAGGTCTGAGCAATCCGCTTCTCAAATTTGAATGGCCCGACGCAGACTGGGTGATCGCCGAAGTCATCGCCCTGCTTCTCCAGCGCGGTCGGCGACATGATCATGCCGGCACGATCAGCCAATGCGGCAGTGAACGGCGCGAACGGCTTATCGAAGGTGACCTCAACCATATGCTCGCCAGCTGCCTCGACCGACGAAATGGGACCGAGCTCTGCCGCTCTCGACGAAGCCTCGAGGTTGAGGCCGCGCTCCATCGTGGTCTTGACTGCTTCAGCGTCGAAGTCGGTCCCATCAGCGAACTTCACGCCTTCTCTGACCGGAATTCGAACTGTCTTTCCACCTTCGGAGATGGTCGGCAGTTCTGTCGCGAGCATCGGCACGATCTCGCCGTTCTCATCGATGTCATAGAGCTTCTGACACATGGTCTGCATGACATAGCGCGTGTACAGCGACGACGATGTGGTCGGGTCGAGCCGGTCAGGCTCAGATGACAGTGCCATGACCAGATCTCCGCCGTCTTCGAAGTCTTCCGCGTCCGCATGCACCGACTTCACATCAGTCCGTTCCGGCGGATCCTCTAGCGGCTGAACGGGAACACATCCCGCCAGCAACACAGCGCTGGCAAGTGCCGCGCCTATCCGAATTTTCATCCGCACTCCTCGTGGTCTCAGCTCTCGGCGATCAGTTGCATACAATTTATAGTGAGCCTAGAGTTTTGTATACAAAAAAATGAGAAAGTTCCGAGATGTGAGAATCAGCTGATGCTCATCTCTCCATCCGTCCAGGACTGCGCCCAGTCGCGCTTCCTGCCACGAAAGGGCACCGATGACTCGTCGACTCGATTTGGCCATGCTGCTGTTGCTGACCTTCTCGACCGGTATGGTCGACGCCATCGGCTACCTCGGCTTCGACAAGGTCTTCACCGGCAATATGACCGGCAACGTCGTCATCCTCGGCATGGGTCTCGCCGGCGCCGACGGCGTCCCCGTCCTCCGCCCCGCCCTCGCGCTCGTGTTCTTCATGGTCGGCGCGGCCCTGTCGGGTCGCATCCTCGGCGATATCGGTGAGGCCTGGCATCGCCGGACGACTCTCATCTACGGCATCGTCGCCGCAGGCTGTGCCGCATTATCCATCTACGTCGCGGTCGTCCCCGACCCCGAGATCGGCCTGGCCGGGACGATCTTCACCTCAGCCCTGTCGGCGCTCATGGGTGCACAGGCTGCCGCGGCCCGGAAGATGAAGATCGCCGACGTCACCACCGTCGTCGTGACCTCGACGATCGTCGGCCTCGCCTCGGATTCCCGGCTCGCCGGCGGCGACAGCACCCGGTGGGTGCGCCGCTTCCTCGCCGTCGTCCTCATCCTCATCGGCGCGCTGGCCGGAGCCGCCACACTCATGCTCAATCAGTGGATCGGCATCGCGATCGTCGCCGTCCTCGTCGCCGCCACGACCGTGATCGGCCACCTCGGTGAGAAGAAGAAGCAGACCCGCGCCGAGGCGGCCGACCCCGTTCCGTCGAACGCCTGAGTTCCGATTGCGCCGAAGCGATCGGCCCCCGCCGGTTCTCCGCCTCTCTTGACGTCGAGTTCGTTTGAGGCTCTAAGGTAGCGATTATGAGCGACGAACCCGAGAGTCCCTCTTCTGAGCTCCCGTCCGCCGCCCCTGCCTCCGGCGGCACTGCGGCCAGGACTTCCGGCAGCTGGAGCGAGCTCTTCAGCGCCGAACATGCGTCCGCTTCGCTCGTCCTCGCCGGCGGCATCGCGGTGTTCGCGATGAACACCTTCGTCACCGCGGCCCTCCTGCCGTCGGCGATCGCCGACATCGGCGGACAGGAGTTCTTCGCATGGGTGACGACGGCATTCCTCGTCGCCTCTGTGTTCGCCTCGATGCTCGTCGCCCGAGTGCTCGCTTCGCTGGGGGCGGCATGGGCGTACCTGCTCGCGTTCGCCCTCTTTGCCGCAGGCTCACTCGGCGCAGCCCTCGCCCCTTCCATGGAGCTGCTCGTCGCCACCCGCATCCTCCAAGGCTTCGGCGGGGGTCTGCTCGCCGGGCTCAGCTACTCGGTCATCCGGGATGCGCTGCCCCGACACCTGTGGACTCGGGCGACGGGACTGGTCTCGGCAATGTGGGGTCTCGGCACGCTCTTCGGACCCGCTGTCGGCGGCATCTTCGCCCAGATTGATTTCTGGCGCGGGGCCTTCGGACTCCTGACGCTGATGTCGGTCGCCCTCGGCCTCATGGCGCTGCGCAGCCTTCCTCGTCAGGCGCCCCGCGACCGGAACTTCGGTCGGCTTCCGGTCCCCTCACTGACGATGCTGGTCCTCGCCGCTGCCGCCTTCAGCATTGCCGCAGTGGTTCCCACAGGCTGGCCGACGACCATCGCGCTGATCGCAGGTACGGCACTCATCGCGGCCTTCATCGCTGTTGATCGCTCCGCCGGTTCCCCGGTCCTCCCCCACATCACCTACCAACGAGGCAATCCGCTCAAGTGGATCTACCTCGTCATGGGCATTCTCAGCTCTGCGGCGATGGTCGAGATCTTCTTACCGAAATTCGGACAGGACCTCATCGGCATGTCCCCGCTCTTGGCGGCCGTATTCGGGGTGACCATCTCGGTGGGGTGGAGCTTCGTCCAGCTGTTCAGCGCAAGCGTCGACGATCCGCAGACCAGTCGCCGGCTGATGGCAATGGGCCCCGTCCTCCTCACCTCAGGATTGGTCATCTATGCAGCCACGCAGTTCGTCGATGCGGACTGGATCGCTTGGATCTGGGCCGGAAGCCTCATCCTCGCAGGTTCAGGCATCGGCGTCGCCTTCCCTCACCTCAATGTGGCGGCGATGAGCAGCAGCGACGACCCGATCGAAGGGTCGAAGGCGGCGGCCGGTCTCGGCACGGCCGAGCTCATCAGCAACACGATCGCCTCGGCACTCGTCGGTGTGCTCGTTGCGCTCGGCGGCCCAGGTGCCGCCGGAGCCATGACGATGGGTGCCGGACTCGCCGTCCTGGGCGGCATCGGCATCCTTTGTGCTGTGATCATGCTGCGGCGCATCCGGGCCGCCGACACCATGCCGTCGAACGCCTGAGTTCACGTTCCACCCCGTGGATTCTCAGCGACACCGGCCCTGACCACCGACGATAATCAGAACATGAGCAACGGAGCAGATTCGACAGCATTGCGGCAGCCGACTTTTCCACTCAAAGCACCGGGAACCGCAGTCATCCACGCGGGCCCACAGCAGAACCCACGCATCGTCTCCGTCCCGACCCGCTGCACCGAGCACGTCATCGAACTCTCAGAGGGCACGGACCTCTTCGCTGCGCTCGAGCGGTCACTGACCGACTTCTCCGTTTCCGGCATCATGGCCGAATTCGTCTCCGGTCAGTTCGGCCATACCGACTATGTCCATCCCGCCTACGGTGAGGACGCCGAGCACCCCATGTCGTTCACCGAGGCATTCCGGGTCGAATCCCCCACGGAACTTCGACATGCGTCCGCAACGATCGGTTTCCGCGAGGACACACCGTTCTGTCATATCCACGCCTCGTGGACCGCTGCCGACGGCGACACCAGAGGCGGGCATCTGCTGCCGGGCACCCTGGCGGGGCCGTCCGGGCTGACGATCCGGCTCTTCGCCCTTCCCGATGCGCGGCTCCTCAGCGAGGTCGACCCCGAAACCGGGTTCTCAGCGTTCGCCCCAACACCCACCTCCTCCGAGACTCCAGCCTCCCCCGATGCCGTCGTCTCTCGTGTCCGCCCTGGTGAGATCCTCGACGAGGCGGCCCTCGACATCTGCCGCAACGCCGGCTTCGAGTCCGCCGAGGTGACGGCGAGCCTCGGCAGCACGACCGGTGCCGTATTCACCGACGGCACCGCCTCGTGGCCAGCCGTCGAATTCACTCATCTCAGCGGCACCGTGACCGACGGACAGAGCACAGCTCCGCAGATCGCCCTCTCCGGCGAGGTCGTCGACGTCGCCGGAGAGGTCAGCTCCGGCACCCTCAAGCCTCAAGCCAACCCCGTGGCCGTGACCTTCGAACTCTTCGTCCGCCGCACCGACTGACCGGACACGTCGCCCAGCCAGACAGGTCCGCAGAGACAACGATCCCCGCACCATCCTGAGGATGATGCGGGGATCGTCCGTTCGAGCTCAGAACACTCAAACGCTCACGACATAACGGCCCCGCCGTCGACGCGGAGGATCTGTCCGGTCGTAAACGCGGCACCATCGGTGGCAAGGTAGGCGACCGCCTCGGCGATCTCATCCGGCTGGCCCATCCGATCGAGAGCCTGCCCTGAGGTGTCATAAGTCTGACCGACGGTGAGCGCTGATTCGACCGGCCCCGGTGCCACCGAATTGCAGCGGATGCCCTGGCGTCCGTATTCCTTGGCCACCCATTTCGTCAGTGCGATGATCCCACCCTTGCTCGCCGCATATGCCGGTCCCGACCGTGCCCCGGCTTCTCCGTCGGAGACCGCTCCGCCGTTGATGCCCGAGATCGATGAGATGTTGATGATCGACCCGCGTCCCGCATCACACATGTGCGGGTGGACGGCGGCCTTGATGAAGTTGAACGTCCCACCCAAGTTGGTTTCAATATCACGCTGCCACTGCTCGGCGGTGATCTCATCGATGCCGATGCGCGCGGCCGTGCCCGCATTGTTGACGAGGATATCGAGACCCCCGAACGTCTCGACGAACGATCCGACCGCGGCCGTCACCTCGGAGACATCGCGGACGTCGAGCGAGAACGCAGCAAACCGCTGATCCGGGTACTCCGAGGCCAACGACGCGGCAGCCTCTTCGGCGCCCTTGAGATCGACGATGCCGACCGAGGCACCCCGCCGGGCCAGTGCTGTGGCGATCGCGAGGCCGATGCCCTGCGCGGCACCCGTGACCAGGGCCGTCTTGTTCGTGAGCAGATACGGTTCCATGTTTCTCCTTCGACAGAGTTGAGTGAGGCGTGAACTACCCGACCCCGAGCAGGTCGGGCAGCCAGTTCGAGATCGCCGGAATGTAGGTGATGAGCAGCAGGGCGATGATCGCGCAGATGAGGAACGGTACGACTCCGCGCACGACCTCCTCGAGCTTGACCTTCCCGATGCCCGCACCCACGTAGAGGTTGAGCCCGACCGGCGGCGTGAACAGGCCGATCGCGAGGTTGACGGTCATGAACACGCCGATCGTCGTCATATCCACGCCCACGCCGATGAGGATCGGCACGAGGATCGGGATGAACAGATAGAACGCGCTGATCGCGTCGACGAAGGCGCCGACGATGAGCAGGATGATCGTGATCGCCGCGAGGATGAGGTACTTGTTGTCCGTCACGCCCAGCACGGCCGTCGAGATCCGGTCGGCCACTCCTTCGACGGTGATGACGTAGGAGAAGAGGCTGGCCACGCCGACGATGAACATGATGACCGCGGTCGAGACCCCGGACTCGAGGAACACCTTCGGCATGTCCTTCCAACCGAGCTCTCGGTAGACGAACACTCCGACGATGAGCGCATACACGGATGCCACGGCGCCCGCCTCGGTGGGGGTGAAGATTCCGCCGTAGATCCCGCCGAGGATGATCACCGGGATGAGCAGGCCGGGAATGGCCTTGACCAGCGCCGTCATGATCTCGCCGAACCCGCCCTCGGGGTTGACCGTGACTGTCGGATCGACGGTTCCGACGCCCGATCCGGAGGATCCGGAACTCGCCGAGGCTGCCTTCCCGTTCGTCGTCAGCAGCTGAGTCTTGCCTCCTGCCGCACCGTCACCCGAACCGCCGTTGCCAGCCGAGCCCGAACCCGAACCGGTCGCAGTGGTTCCGGTCGACGCGGACCCAGGGCCCGCCTCGGCGCCGGTCTTCGCTTTCACCGGCAGACCGGCGAGCTCACGCACCCGCGGTACGAACAGGGCGGCGATGAAGAACGCGAGCGCCATGATGATGCCGGGCACGATGCCGGCGATGAAGAGCCGGGAGATCGAGATCTTGCCGAACTCGGCGGCAACGACGGCGAAGATGATGAATGCGATCGACGGAGGCACGACGATGCCCATCGAACCGGAGGCCGCGACGAGGGAGACCGCGTGCTTCTTCTGGTACCCGTTGCGCACGAGCGCGGGGATGAGGATCGCACCGATCGCGGCCACGGTGGCGGGCCCGGATCCGGAGATTGCGGAGAAGAAGAACGCGGAGATGATCGTCACCGCGGCCAGGCCGTGGCGCAGGCGTCCGAAGATGAGGAACGCGAGGTCGACCAGCCGCTGCGAGATGCCCGTGTACTGCATGACGATGCCGGCGAGGATGAAGAACGGGATCGCCAGCAGCGTGCCCGAACTCATCGACGGGAACATCACCGAGGGCACGACGTCGAGGACCTGCACACCGTCGGTGGTCACCAGGGTGACGACGGCGGAGAGCCCGAGGGCGAAGGCGACGGGGATTCCGAGGCCGAGGAAGAGGAAGAAGCTGCCGAAGAGCAGTAGCGCGATCATTTCCGGCCTCCTTTGGCATCGGAGGAGAATTCGGACGAGTCGATGGTCGGGGCGGCTTCGCTGGCGAGCCGCTCCACGACCGCCTCGGCGGAGGTGTCCTCATGCAGAGCCGTCCGCAGAGCCTGGAGGCTGCGGATGATTCCGAGCAGCCCGGCCAAGGGAATCGACAGCGTGAACAGCCATTGCGGGATGCCCAGCGACGGGGTGGCTCGGCCACGGATGGCCTGCGCGATCGTCATCTCGCCGCCCCAGATGAGGAGCACGGCGAGGAACGCGACGATGAGTGCGGTGCCGGTGAACAGCAGGACCTTGCGGACCTGGCCCTTCGCGTTCTCGACGAGGTAGGTGAAGCCGAGATGCGCGCCGAGGCGGATCCCCACGACCGCGCCCATCATCGTGAGCACGACGAGGAGGTTGATCGTGATCTCCTCGGAGAACGCCAGCGAGGCCTTGAAGATGTAGCGGGAGAGCACGTTGACGAAGGTGACGATCACGATCATCACGAAGGACAGGATGACGACCCAGTCCTCGAAGAAGCGGACGATTCTCATCTCACAGTCCTTTCGGGATGAACGCGTCGGACATGTCTGAGCCCCAGACCTTGCGGTACTTCGCGTAGATCGGCTGCAGCTTCTCGCGGAAGGCGTCTTTCTCGTCGTCGCTGAGCTCGTTGACCTCCATGCCGGAGTCCTTGAGCTCGGCGATGAGCTTCTGTTCGCCGTCGCGGTTCTTGCTGATCTGGAACTCGTTGGCGTCTGCGGCCAGTCGGCTCACGAGCTTCTGATCCTCAGGCGTCAGCGAGTCATAGAGCTTCTTGTTGATGCCGAGGATCAGCGGATCGTACGAGTAGTTCCACAGCGTCAGGTACGGCTGCACCTCCTGCAGGTTCGCCGAGTAGATGACGTCGATCGGGTTCTCCTGACCGTCGATGGCGCCCTGCTGCAGTGCGGTGAAGACCTCACCGAAGGGCATCGTCGTCGGGTTCGCGCCGAGGCTGCGGTACAGATCTGTGTACATGCCGAATCCGGGGATCCGGAACTTCATGCCCTTCATGTCCTCGGGCGTGTGGATGGGCCGGTGCGTGTTCGTCAGCTGCCGCATCCCGGATTCCCCGAAGCCGAGCAGGTGGACTCCACGCTGGGCCAGATAGTCCTTGTAGACGTCCCCGCCAGCCCCGGCGAGCGCCGTCTGCCCGTCCTCGACCGAGTCGAAGACGAAGGGAGCGGTGACGGCGCCGAAGCGAGGATCGACGCCGGCGTAGATGATCGGCGAGTTGTAGGAGAAGTCTTTCGCCCCGTCCATGAGCTGTTCGACTCCGGCCGTGGCCTCACCTGCAGAGAGGCGTTCGCTGCCGAAGACCTTCATGGTGATCCGACCGTCGGTCTCCTCGTCGAGGTCCTTGGCGAACTTCTCCGCCGCGAGGTACCACGTCGAGGTCGATCCGGTCGTCACCGTCATCTTCCACCGGTAGCGCTGCTTGCCGTCGTCGGTGGTGCCGAAGTTCGTTCCGCACCCTGCCAGCAGCAGGGCGCACACCATCAGTACGGCGGACCAGACGAGCATGGGCTTCGTCGTCCGTATTCTCGGCACCATTGCCTCCTTTGTTTCCGTTATTTCCCTGTCGTTGAGTGCGGTGGGTCAAGCCCTCGCCGAGGCGGTGCTCGGCTCCGCGTTCATGTGCCCGACCGCGGGGGATTCCCTCGCCGAGGCGGCCGCCGCTGTCCGCGCGAACCGCGACGTCATCGTTTCGGCATCCCTGCGTAGTGGGTCAGTCCTCCATCGACGGGGATGAGCGTGGAGTTGATGTACGCCGATTCGTTAGATGCGAGGAACACTGCGAGGTCCGCGACATCCTCGGGTCGGCCCATCTTCCCGGTCGGGGATTGGGCGTGACGGGCCGCGAGCATATCCTCGACCGAGTCGTAGTGGCCGCTGATCGAGCGGTGGATGAGCGGTGTCTCGATGAGGCCGGGTGCGATCGAGTTCGCGCGGATGCCCTCGGAGGCGTACTGCGCGCCGACGACCTTCGTCAGTTCGATGAGACCGGCCTTCGATGCCGCATACGCCGGGTAGTCGTACCCCATATAGCGCATGCCGCCGACCGAGGACACCGTGATGATCGACCCGTGCCCGGCTGCGCGCATATGCGGCAGGGCGTGTTTGATCGCGGAGAACGCCCCGGTGAGGTTGATGTCGAGGGCACGACGGAACCCGTCGGTCTCGAGTTCGTCGACTCCCCCGTTGACGACGATGCCGACGTTGTAGTGGAGCACGGTCGGACCGCCGAGGCGGTCGGCGCAGTGCGCGAAGGCCGCCGCCAGCGAGTCCTCGTCCCCGACATCGGCGACGACCGTGGTCAGCTGAGCGTCGAGATCAACTCCGCCGAGGCGGCCCCGCCCAGCCGTGACCGCACCATTCGCGCCCGCCTGGGCGGCCGCCTCGGCGAGGACTCGTGTCGCCTGCTCGAGAGCGTTCGGGTCACGGTCGACGAGGCAGACCTTCGCACCCTCACGAAGGAACGCGGTCGCTGCAGCGAAACCGTTGTTCACCTCCCCGTCCGGGGTACCGCAGCCGATCGCCATGATCGTCGTGCCGACCAACCTACCCGTCGGCACTGACACGACTTCCTGTTCTGGTCTGCTCATCGTGCACTGCCCCGTCCTTGGGAGTATTCGGCTTTGAGTTCTTTGCGGGCGAGTTTGCCGTACGCGGTGACCGGCATGGTGTCGACGAAGTGGATCTCCTTGGGCACCTTGTACTTGGCCAGCCCGGACTTGCACAGTGCGGTCAGCCGCTCGGCCAGATCCGCACCATCGGCACCGGCCGGCGACTGTGCGCGTTCGATGACGGCCACGCCGATCTCTCCCCACTGCGGGTCGGGCACGCCGACGACGACGGCCTGGGCCACCTCGGTGTCGGTGAGGAGGAGTTCTTCGATCTCACGCGGGTAGACGTTCGATCCGCCGGAGATGTACATATCGGATTTCCGGCCGGTGAGGAACAGGTATCCGCGTTCGTCGAGGTAGCCGACGTCGCCGGTGTGGAAGAGCCCTCCGGCAAAGGATTCGGCGTTGGCATCGGGGCGGCCGAGGTAGCCGGCGCACACAGTCGGTCCGGCCACGCAGACTTCGCCCTGCTCACCGGCGGGCAGCTGCGTTCCGCCTTCGTCGACGATGACGATCTCGACTCCGGTGCGGGCACGACCGCAGGTGCCGATTCCGGCGTCGTCGACGGGGATAGTCCCGTGGTCTTCGGGGCGGAGGATCGTGATCGCTCCGGTCACCTCGGCGAGTCCGAAGTACTGGACGAGGCAGGGTCCGAGCCGGTCGAGCGCCCGGGCCTGGTCGGCCGCGAGCATCGGAGCTCCGGCGTAGATGACGCGCTCCAAGGTGTGGTCCTCGGGTCCGCGGCCGCTCGGGTAGCCGGCGGCGATGCGGTTGAGGATGGTCGGGACGGTGAAGGCGTTCGTAATGCCGTAGCCGTCGATGGCCGGCCACAGTGTTTCCACGCTGGGCTTGCCACCTGGGTGGATGATCGACGGGGTGCCGCCGAAGACCTGCCCGAGCATGTGGATGCCCGCCCCGTGCGACAGCGGCGCGAGCACAAGGGACGCTCCGGTCTCATCCTCGTTGGGGAAGAGGTCGCAGCGATGGTTCATCAGCACCGCGCCGAGGTGGCGGTGCGTGAACGTCGCGGCCTTGGGTCGGCCGGTCGACCCGGAGGTGAAGAAGTACCAGCACGGGTCGTCTTCGTCGACCGTCGAGTCGACGGCTTCGGTCGGCACGGCGCCGGCCTGGGCCGTGGGCAGGTCCCCGATCCAGAAGACGGGGCCGGTGAAGCCGGTGTCTTTGAGAGCGGTGACGAAGTCGGCGTGGGCGCGGTCGGCGATGACGGCGGCGGGGGCCACCTCGGCGCTGATGCCGAGCAGCTCCTCGGTCGACAGGGCCGCGTTCGGTGGGGCAATGACGCCGCCGGAGCGCAGGATGCCCCAGAAGGATTGGATCACCTCGGCGTGGTTGGCCGAGACGAGGAGGACGGTGTCGCGGCGGTCGACTCCACCGGTCTGCAGGGCGGCGGCGAGCGCTTCGGCGCGGGCGTCGAGTTCGGCCCAGGTCCACCGCTGCCCGTGATCGTCGTCGACGACGGCGAGGCGGTCGGGGATCCGGCGGGCGGTCTGGGTGAGGAAGTGGGAGACGTTGACCCCGCGCCGAGGTGTGGGTGTGAAGGCCCTCGCCGGGGATGTCTGGGAGATGGCGCGCATCAGCGGACGCGCTCGAGGACGGAGGCGAAGTTCGACACGGCGGCACCGCCCATATTGAAGACTCCGGCGAGTTCCGGGGACTCGACCTGGATGCCGGGTGAGCGACCGGTCAGTTGGGCGGCGGCCAGGGCGTGCATGGACACACCGGTGGCGCCGATGGGGTGGCCTTTGGCTTTGAGCCCGCCGGAGGGGTTGACTGGCAGCCGACCGCCGACCTCGGTGGCACCGTCGTCGAGCAGGGTGTGTCCCTGGCCAGGGGCGGCGAGGCCGAAGGCTTCGTATTCGAGGAGTTCGGCGATGGTGAAGCAGTCATGAGTTTCGAGGAAGTCGAGCTCGTCGATGCCGATGCCGGCAGCTGTGAGCGCCTGGTCCATGGCGGCACGAGCTCCGGCCATCTCGAGCGGGTCGCGTTGGGACAGCGGCAGGACGTCGTTGGCGTTGCCCATGCCTCGCCAGGTCACGGCCAGTGGCGCGGAGGCGGCGACATCCTCGGCGGCCAGGACCAGCGCCGCGGCTCCGTCGGAGACCATCGAGCAATCGGTGCGGCGCAGGGGTTCGGCGACGTACGGGTTCTTCTCGCTCACGGTGTTGCAGAACTCGAAACCGAGGTCCTTCTGCATATGGGCGAGCGGGTTCTGGGCGCCGTTGGCGTGGTTCTTCGCGGCGATCTTCGCGAGGGTCGACGAGTGGTCGCCGTACCGGTCGAAGTACTGGCGGGCGATCTCGCCGAAGACTCCGGCGAAGGACTTATAGTGCTCTTCCTCTTCCCGATAGCTGGCACTGAGCAGGACCTCGTTGACGTCATGACCGGAAGCCTGCGTCATGCGTTCGGCGCCGATGACCAGAGCCGTCTTGTGGCGCCCGGCGGCGATGGAGTCGTGGGCGGCGAAGATCGCAGCGGAGCCGGTGGCGCAGGCGTTCTCGTGCCGATGGGCCGGTGTGCGCGCGAGTTCGGGGAACACGGTGCCCGGCAGCGCGGCTTCGAAGCCCTGGCGGGAGAGTCCGTTGTTGAAGACGCCGACGTGGATGACGTCGATGTCGGCCGGTTCCAGTCCCGCCTCGGCGATGGCGTCGCGGGCGACGTCGGCCATCATCTGGGGCAGCGGTGATTCGGACCGGCCGAACTTGCCGTGGGACCAACCGATGATCGCAGGTGAGGACATGGACACTCCTTCGGGTACCGGGCTCTGCGGAACGAGCACTGTCCTCTCATACTTTCCCGGTCCCATCAGCTGGTCAAAGAAAATCCACCATATGGAACATCGGTGTCGTGGCGGTCCCTTCTCCACTCACTGCCCCGGCCGCTCCCTCGCCCGGGTCGGCACTGTCGCTTCGGCAGCGCTGCGCTGCCCAGACCCGCCGAAAAACGCATGGAGCGTCGAGGCACGGGTGTGCGTATGCGTTTCTCGACGCTCCATGCGTTTTTCGGTGAACTCCAGCTCTTGCGACGGCTAACCGAGCTGTTCGCGCATGGCCTGTGCCGTGTCCCGGGGGTCGTAGCCCTCAGCCACTCCCTCGACGATGACGATGTCACTGTCGATGTGCCGCGAACGCAGCGGGGCGATGTCCTGGTAGGCCGGTGAGTCCCACCAGTCATGAGCGTGTCGAGCGTCGGGGAAGGCGATCATGACGACGTGTCCGGGCCACTGTCCTTCCTTCACCTCGTGAGCGGTTCCGTGGATAAGGAACCGTCCGCCGAAGGGTTCGAAGGTCTCGCCGATCCGGTCGATGTATTCGGCGACGTCGAGGTGCGGTGTGAACTCCTGCAGATGGGCGATCGCGTAGGCGGTCATGGTTCAGTCTCCTGTGTTGTCTGTGGGTGTCGATAAGTTGCTTTGGGGCGAGGTGCTGCCGCTGTTCCACGCCTCGCTGGAAGGCGGCGTCCTGCGGACGACCTCCAGCAGAAGCAGGGCGGCCAAGCCGAATCCCGCCGCAGCCAACGGCAGGACCCCGGGCCCAGCTGCGGAGAGGACGACTCCGCCGACGGCGGCCCCGAAGGCGATGCCCAGGTAGGTCCCCGATGTGTTGAGTGCCAACGCCTGTCCCGCCAATGGCCCGGCCAACGTGTGCAGGCGCATCTGGATCGCCGGTGAGTTCCAGAAGGCCATCCCGCCCCACACGGTCGTGACGACGAGCACGAGTCCAATGGGCATGGGCCGGGCTGTCCACATCCCCCACAACGCAACCATCGCGGCGATGATGACGCCGATCCCGAAGAACAGGGCTCGCCCCGGGCCCCATCGGTCTGCGACCTGACCACCGAGCCAGATTCCGGCCATGCCCGCGAACCCGGAGAGTCCGAATGCCACTCCCCGCTCCTCGACTCCCACTCCGGCAGTCGCGCTGAGATAGGGCGCCAAATAGGTGAGGACCATCATCGTTCCAGCCATGAGCAGACAGTTTGCCGCGAGACTCACGGCGATCGGCGCACGCGTGAGGCTGCGCAGCTGTTCCGACAATCGTGGAGCACGCTCACCACGTCCGCCTCCCGGAACGGTGAGGAGGACACCGATGAGCGCGAGCATCCCGGCTACGGCAACCGCCAGGAAGGTCGCCCGCCAGCCGAACGCTCCGCCGATCCACGTACCCAGCGGGACTCCCAGCGCGATGGATCCGGTCACCCCGAGAGAGACCGTCGCCAGGTACCGTCCGGTCTTCCCAGCCGGCGCGTGCGACGCAGCGAAAGCGAAGATGGCCGGAGTGACGCTGGCCGCAGCCGCGGCCGCCACCACCCTCAGGACCATCAGCACGCCGAAGGACGAGGCGACCACCGCACCGAGATTCGCTCCCGCGAAGATGATGAGTGCAACGAGGAACAGCCGCCGAGGCGGGACCCGAGCCAGCGCGACAGCTGCCACCGGCGCGGCCACTGCCACGGTCGCCGAGAACGCCGTGACGAGCTGCCCGGCCTGGCCTTCGGTCACCCCGAGATCGGTCGCGATCTCAGGCAGGATGCCGGCGATGACGTAGTCGTCTGTGTAGAGGACGAAGGAGACTGCGAGAAGGACGATGAGCCAGGGCGGCATCATGTCGGCTGCTTCGCGTCATCGCGCCGAAGCCGGCCCAGCCTGCGCAGGTGGGTTCTCAGCACAGCGAGACCGAAGAGGCTGGCGCCCGGAGTCGCGAGGGCAGCGATCCCGACGACCACCGGCGCAATCTCTCCGCCTTGAGCGAGGAGGATCTGCGTCGGTCCCTGGAGAGCCACAACGCAGCACCCGGTCCACGTCACCAGCCACGCCGCGCGCGGCCATCGTCCAAGGTGGCGGGAGAGCAGCGGACACAGCAGGGAGAGAAAGCCCAGCAGAGCTGTCGCCGCCAGCACCATCCGCTGTGCCGGCTGCTCCATTCCCTGGGGCCCGGTGCTTCCCGGTCCCGCAATCGCCCAGAAGGCCATGGCACAGCTGAAGGGCAGGATGCCGAGCGCACCGCAGACGATCATGGTCGGCGACGGTGCCGGGGGCGGAGTGTTCAGAAGATCGCCCCAGCGCCGGATCACATAGGCTCCGACGACGATCGCCATCGCCACGCCCAGAGCGCAGAATCCGGCGTAGACAAGCCCGAACACCCAGGGATGCATTCCCTGTTCGGCCAGTCGCACCTCTCCTTCGATGAGCGCCTGAATGAGAATGCCCGGCGGCAGTCCCAGCAGTATCGGACCGAGGAGCCCGGCCGCTCCGGCTCCGAGCACGAACACCACAGGTGCCGGAATGCGTCGCGCCCACGGTCGTGTCAGCGCCACCACGAAGGCCACGCCTACCACCATCATCGCGAGAGTGATGGTGTTTCCGATGAGAAAGCGCGGCGCAAGCATTCCTTCGCCTCCGGCCGACGTGGTCGAACCGACCGACGAACCGCTCAGCCACAGGACCTTGAAGACGAGATACGGCAGAACCGCGACGATCGCCGTGATGATGGCGGCGCGCTGCAGCGATGTCACAGGTGCAGGTGCTGATATCCGTGCGTTCGTCACGGCGACTCCCGAATTAGAGGACGTTCTCTAGATGCTAGTCTCTAGTTTGAGGTACGGTGGCTCGACGGTCAACCCTTCGAACGAGAATCCCCGATTCGCCGGACTGATCCGAACACCTGGAGCGAGAGGACGTGACAAGCATGGCGAAACGCGCACTCTATTCGCGGGACGATATTCTCTCGGCGGCCATCAGCGCTGTCGGCCGACGCGGCCATGCCGCCACAGTGGCCGATGTGACGCATGAGCTCGGTGCACCGTCGGGTTCGATCTACCACCGCTTCCCGACTCGGGAGTCGCTGTTCGCTTCTGCCTGGATCCGGTGCGTGCACCGATTCCACGACACGTTTGCAGCGATCACGGATGTCGATGACCCGCTCGAGGCGATCGTCGAGACCGGCCTGCTCATCCCCCGGTTCTGTCGAGAGAATCCCGACGAGGCCCGGACTCTCACCCTCTACCGGCACTCAGAATTGCTCGCCGACCCGCCCAAGGGACTGCTCGATGACCTCACCGGACTCAATGACCCGGTGGCCGCCCTCTTCACCGACCTCACCCGACGCCGATTCGGCGAGGTCACCCCTCGCAGCGTCGAACTCGTCGCCCTGGCCTGCCGCGAGACTCCGTACGGCATGGTGCGCGGCCTCATCGGCGGCGAGATCCCGGCCTGGCTCGACCAGCCGATCGCCGCAGCGATCACCGCGGTCGCCTCGTTGGACCCCTCAGCCGACCACTGAGTTCTGCGCCTTCCCGCCGAGAAACGCATGGAGCGTCGAGAAACGGGTGTGTACCCCCGTGTCTCGACGCTCCATGCGCTTTTCGATGAATTCCGGCGGCGACTCCTCGCTGAGAATTCGAGTCGCCCCGGCATCACCCTTTGAGGCGAGTCATCTCCGGGTCGAAGAGCGGTTCGGCGGTGACTGTGGCAGGCAGCCGTCGACCGAGGTATTCGATCTCCACGGCGTCACCGACTCCCAGGGTGTTCGGCAGCCAGGCGTAGGCGATCGACTTCCCAATCGTGTATCCGTAAGCCGCCGAGGTGACGTAGCCGTCCGCGACACCCGATCCGTCCGATCCGTCTGACTTCGCCGAGGCGGCCCCGCCGTCCGCGTCACTCGAGCGTTGCCCGCCGACCACGTACACCGGCTCTTTGCCGAGCACCACGTCAGAGGGCACGTCGAGGGTGAGGCAGGTCAGCTTCGTCGTCGCCTCGGCGGCCCTCGACTCCAGCGCGGCCTTGCCGGTGAAGTCGTCGGTCTTCGAGGCCTTCACGGCGAATCCGAGTCCGGCCTGAACCGGTTCGTGTTCGCTGGTCATATCGGTGCCGAAGGACCTGAACCCCTTCTCCAGTCGCATCGAGTTGAAGGCTTCGCGGCCTCCGGCGATGATGCCGAATTCCTCACCGGCTTCCCACAGCACGTCCCACAGACGCGACCCGAGATCGGCCGAGGTGTAGATCTCCCAGCCGAGTTCGCCGACATAGGACAGGCGCATCGCCGTAACCGGCACACCGCCGAGCACCGCGGGCTTCGTGCGGAAGTACTTGAGTCCGGCGTCGCTGAAGTCCTCATCGGTGACCTTGGCGATGACGTCCCGGGCTAGCGGGCCCCAGAGACCAATACAGCAGGTGCCGGGAGTCGTCTCGCGCACGGTGACCCACTTGGACGGGTCGGCGGCAGACTGGTGCCTGGCCGCCCGCGAGATGGCCGCGAGGTCGATGTTCGAGTTCGCTCCCACCTGGTAGGTCTCCTCGTCGAGGATCGCGACCGTGATGTCGCTCGTGATGCCGCCGGCTTCGTCGAGCAGCAGCGTGTAGCTGACCGCTCCCGGTTTGCGCAGCATCGACGAGGTGGTCATCCCGTGCAGCAGTTCGCCCGCTCCGGGGCCGGTGACCTCGAAGCGCTTGAGCTGGGTCATGTCGAACATCGCCACCGAGGTGCGCGTCTTCCACGCTTCGGCTGCGGCGATGGGCGAGTGGAACTGATCCGCCCAGGCGTCCCGTTCCGGTGCCGCCCACTCGGCCGGCATCTCCGACAGCAGAGCGGCGTTCGCGTCGAACCAGTGCGGCCGCTCCCAGCCGGAGGTTTCGAGGAAGAACGCACCGAGTTCCTCCTGCTGCCTCCGGAACGGGCTCGAGCGCAGGTCACGCGGGGAGACTCGTGGCTGCAGAGGGTGGATGATGTCGTAGATCTCGACGAAGTTCTGCTGGGAGGTCTCGCTGACGTAGTCCGCTGACGTCTGCACATCCTCGAAGCGGTTGAGATCGATTCCCGACAGATCGGTCTTCGACCGTCCTTCGGCGATGAGCTCGGCCACAGCGCGGGCGATGCCGGCGCCATGGGTCACCCACACCGCCTCGGCGACGAAGAATCCGTCGACCTGTCGGGACTGTCCGACCAGCGAACCACCGTCAGGGGTGAACGAGAAGATGCCATTGAAGCCGCGCTGGATCTGAGTCTGAGCGAGTTCGGGCAGCAGTGTCTTCGTCGCCTCCCATTCGGGGGCGAAGTCGTCCGGGGTGAACTCGAGGCTCGAGGGCATCCGTTCACTCGTGATCTCGTCCGGTGAGTAGGTCTGCAGCGTATCGAGATCGACGGGCATCGGTCGGTGCGCGTAGGAGCCGATGCCGATCCGCTCGCCCCATTCGCGGTAATACAGGTCCTTGTCCTGGTAGCGCAGGATCGGCGCCTGCGCCCCGGCAGGCGTCTCGTTCTTGCCGATGAGTGAGGGCACCTCGGTGGTCCAGGCGAACTGGTGTCCCAAGGGCAGCAGCGGGATCGGAGTACCGACCATCTCACCGATCTTCGGTCCCCAGAATCCGGCGCAGGAGACGACGATATCGGCAGGAATCCGGTCATCGCCGCAGATCACGGCGCTGACGCGACCGCCTGTGGTCTCGATACCCGTCACCGTGGTGCGGTCGCGGAATTCGACCCCGGCGGCACGGGCACGATCGATGACGATCTGCGTGCCCTTCGCCGCCAACGCGAGGCCGTCACCCGGAGTGAGCAGTCCGCCGTGAACCATGTCCCGGTTGAGCATGGGGAAGAGCTTCGCGCATTCATCGGCGTCGATGACGTCGGCTTCGACGCCATACGACCGGTTCCACCCGGCTCGACGGTGCAGGTCCTGCAGCCGATCCTCGGTGGTGGCGATCTCGAGTCCGCCGACGGGCAGGAACGAGCCGCGCCCATCGGGCCCGGTCAGCGAGGTGAGCTTGTCGATCGTGTACTGCGCGAACTCGGTCATCGACTTCGACGCATTTGATGAGAAGACGAGTCCCGGTGCGTGCGAGGTCGAGCCGCCCGGGATGTTCAGCGGGCCCTGTTCGATGACGAGGGTGTTGGTCCAGCCCAGCTGCGCGAGTTCGTCGGCGAGGTTGGCGCCGACGATGCCGGCTCCGATGATGACGACTCGTGGTGATGAGATCGGCACTGAGTACTCCTTAATGGTGAAGATTGTGGGGATTGCTTTCGCAGAGGATGTCGCGGTCGCAGCCGCGGTTCAGGCGTCGATGACGAGGTCGGTCTTCGCCGTCGAACAGCACGGCAGGAACTTCCCCGCGTCGATCTCTCGGGCGCGGATGCCGCCCAGATGGTTCATCTCGACATCGCCGTCGAGTTTGACGACCTTGCAGGATCCGCACATGCCCTCCTGACAGTTCGCGGGGATCTTCACCCCCGCCTTCCGCGCAGCCTGGAGGACCGTTTCGTCCTCCCCGACGCAGACGTTGAGGCCGGTGCGCACGAACGACATCGTGTGCTCACCCTGCCCCACAGTAGGCAGTGCGGCCGGGTCGACGACGGCGATTTCGTCATCGTCGCCCGCATCCCCCGCCGAGGCGGCCGCCCCATCCCCGGCCGGGACCGCGGTCCCAGCGTCGGACGCAGATCCGGGATCTGCCTCGGCGAGATTCTCATCGGTGACGCCGACAACCTCGATCTCGACGTCATCCTCGACGGGAACAACCGCCTCGGCGTCGACCGCTTCGGTCGGTGCCCCGACGGCCTCGACCGGTCCGTCTGCGTCGTACTCGGGTTCGTACATGTCGAGCGCGGCCGGCTGGGACTCGAAGTACTCCTCGGTCGTCGCCGCGATCTCCTCGGCGATCTCACCGGCGATGGCGACTTCCTCAGCGTATTCGGCACGGATCTCACGGTCGCCGGAGAAGAACTCCATGAACACCGAGGTGTCGTCGACGCCGACGGTGCGCAGCAGTTCGGTCGCCGAATTGAGGTACCCTTCCGGACCGCAGGCGAAGACCTGCCGACCGTTGGCGTCGGGGACGAGCTCCTCGAGCAGCGACGTCGACAGGCGTCCCGTCCGTCCCTCCCATTCGTCGCCGCATTCCCGATCACCGAGGCAGTAGATGACCTTGATCCGGAAATCCACGTTCGCGAGGAAGTCGAGTTCCTCGGAGAAGGCGAAGGAGTCGGGTGCGGCTCCGTGGTAGAGGAGGACGACATCGGCTTGGCCGGGCAGCGAATGCACGGTGCGGATCATCGACATCAGCGGGGTGATCCCGGCTCCGGCCGCGAGCAGCAGGAACCGTGCCCTCCGGTCGTAATCTGCGAGGTGGAACGCACCGACCGGGCCGAGCATGTCGAGGACAGTGCCGGGGCGGAGGTGGTCATGCGCCCATGGCGACACCTTGCCATTGGGGTCGCGTTTGATCGTGATCGAGAACGTCCACGGCTCGGTCGGGGCCGAGGAGATCGAATAGCTGCGCGACACCGGCTCGGCATCGGGTCCGTCGATGGGGAAGTCGATGTTGATGTACTGCCCCGACCGGAACGCCAGGGGCGCCCCGTCCATGCGACGGAAGACGAAGACCATCATCCCTCCCGCCTCGGGGATGGTCTCCACGCATTCGGCGGCGAACTCCTGCGGGTGCCACGGACCCAGCGCGGTGGCGGCTCCGGCCGGCTCCGAGGCGCTCGAAAGCACGCGGTTCCAGGGCATCTCCAGTCCGCGCACCCGCTGAGCCAGCGGCAGCGCGGGCACAGCGGAGGATCTCATCCGACGTGCTCCCGCATCCGCTGCACGTACCAGTTGATGAAGGCCTCGACCTGGTACTCGCTCTTCATATACGGTCCCTGCTCATAGAACGGGCTCGCCGCTCCCTGCTGGCAGAGTTCGACGAAGGCCTTGTCCTGGAGATTCGTCTGCTTCCAGGTGTGCGTGAGCGCCTCGAGGTCGTAGTCGACGCCTTCGACGGCGTCGTCGGCGACGAGCCAGGTCGTGCGCACGAGTGTCTTGGAGGCACTGATCGGGAACGCCGCGAAGGTGATGACGTGATCGCCGAGGAGGTGGAACCACGAGTTCGGCTGCAGGTGCATCGAACAGCGCCCGAGGCGGAAGTCCGGCAGATCCCCGAGCAGCTTCTTCGACAGCCGGCGTCCGTCGGCAGAGAAGGACTCCCCGGCACCGTCGAGCGATTCGCGGGAGATGCGGATGCCGCCGACGCGGGTGTCGAGCTCTTCGACGACCTCGTAGGGCAGGCCGTAGCGGCGGCAGCGGTACTCGAGGGAGGCCTGGGCCTGCTGATTGCGATCCCAGACGTCTTCGAGGTGCGGCGGGATCGTCTCGTCGGTCAGGCCCCACGTGGGGAACAGCGAGCACGCGAGCTCGGGGTGGCCGTCGCAGTGATAGCACTCGCGGTTGTTCTCCATCACGAGCTTCCAGTTGCCCTCTTCGACGATGTTCTGCTGAAAGGCGACCTTCGTCTTCTCCAGCTCGTGCGGGGCGATATAGGGTTCGAAGATCTTCGCGGTCTCGTGGAAGTCCGTCGGCGGCTCTTCGGCCAGGCAGATGAACACGAGCCCCGCTGCGATCTTCCCGTGTGCGCGCTTGAGCGCGTAGCAGGACTTGTCGAAGGTCATCTCGCCCGGCGCCGAGGCGTGGATGAGGTCACCTTCGGGCGAATAGGTCCACGAGTGGTAGCCGCAGACGAGGTTGCCCGTCGTCCCCTGCGGATCGGTGAGGACTCGTGCCCCGCGGTGGCGGCAGACGTTGTGGAGGACGTTGACGCCGCCGTCGTCATTGTGCAGGACGATGAGAGAGTACGGACCGTAGTCGAGAGTGACATAGTCGCCCGGCTCCGGGATCTCGGCGACGCTGCAGGCGAAGACCCAATGCCGACCGAAGATGGCCTGCATGTCGAGGTTGAAGAGGTTGGGGTCCGTGTAGAACGGCGCTTCGAGCGAGAAGCCTGCCCGACGGGTGTCGAGCCGGATGCGGGTCTCGTCGAGCTTCTCCTCGGTGAATCCCGCGGGGAAGCCCCTCTTCGTCGGCGCCAGGTTGGTAGCGGTCAATTCTCATCTCCCTTGATGTCTGCCGTTCGTGGTTTCGCAGCGCCGCTCACGCCGTTTCGACCACTGTGCTCCAGCTCGGTGAGCTCGATCACGGATGACACACTAGCGAGCTTCACACTGCAGGAAAAGCGCGAGATTCTGTTTCGTACCGTACGGAATCAATGCATAATCGTGGTCATGATCGATCCGCGCCTAACCACCCTGCGCACCTTCGCCGAATGCGGCACCGTCGCCGCCACCGCAGAGCTCACCGGGTACTCCCCATCGGCGGTGTCCGGGCAGCTTCGAGACCTGCAGCGCTCCCTGGGCATGACGCTGCTCGCCAAGGACGGACGCGGCCTGCGACTGACGTCGACCGGCCGCTACCTGGTGCGCCGGTCGGATGCATTGGCGGCAGTGTGGGAGGACATCCGGGCCGGCGCCCTGAGTGCCGGAGACCAAGCTCCGACTCGCTTCGGCATCGGAGGATTCTCGACCGCCTCGTCGAACCTCCTGGCACCCCTGGCCGCGAAGCTGCGCACCAGCCGACCGGAGGTCCGCGTCCACGTGGTCGAGGCCAGCCCGAGCCGCTGCTTCGAACTGCTCGTCGCCGAGCGCATCGATCTGGCCGTCATCGTGTCCATGCAGGGCCATGTGCAGGTCGAAGAGGATACGCGCTTCGAAAGCGTCGAC
The DNA here is from genome assembly GCF_001570805.1 of Brevibacterium epidermidis NBRC 14811. Taxonomy (GTDB): domain Bacteria; phylum Actinomycetota; class Actinomycetes; order Actinomycetales; family Brevibacteriaceae; genus Brevibacterium; species Brevibacterium epidermidis. The sequence goes on from NZ_BCSJ01000003.1 coordinate 64,188, forward strand.
CTCCTCGACGACCCGCTCGACGTCATGGTTCCCTCCGATCACCCCGTCGCAGGTCGGGAGTCGGTGACGCTGAGCGAACTCGCGGGAGAGGAGTGGATCACAGCAGGCCCGGGATCGCCCTATCACTCGCTTTTCATCGCTGCATTCACGGCGGCGGGAGTGACCCCATCGGTGGCACACGAGTCAGCCGAGTGGGAGACCTCGGCAGCCCTCGTCGGGGCAGGCGTCGGGGTCAGCCTGCTGCCGCGACTCGCGAGCCTCGCGGGCGAAGACAACGTCAGCCGTGTTCGGCTGACCGGATCCGGCCGACTGAGCCGAAAGATCATCGCCGCCATGCGGGCGGGCAGCCGCCGGTCGCCTCTCATCCGCGATTCCCTGCAGCATCTGCGCACAACCTCCCAGTACATCCTCTCGACCCGCCTGCGCGAAGACTCCTGACGCGCCGCCGCACGTCGACGGCCCTCGCGCCTCGCGAAGAAGCGTCTCCGCCCTCCCGCCCCGGAAGCTTTCCTCGAACGGGGGTTGACAGAGCTCTCTCACGGCGGCGAGACTGCATCTAAGTCTGATGTCAGACTGATATGTCAGTGTCGACGATGGACTGCCGTCCATCGCTCTGACATGTCGAACTCCCACGCTTTCGCACCCATGGAGGCTCAACGATGAGCAATAAGGCAATCAGCTATGCAGGCCCCGGGAAGGTCGAGGTCATCGACACCGAGTACCCGGAATTCGTCCTCAAGGATGGGCCTGGAGTCAATCCCGCCAATGTCGGCCGCAAGGTCGATCACGGCGTCATCCTCAAGACAGTGGCGACGAACATCTGCGGCTCCGACCAGCACATGGTCCGGGGCCGTACGACTGCCCCGGAAGGTCTCGTCCTCGGTCACGAGATCACCGGTGAGGTCGTCGAGGTCGGACGGGACGTCGAGTTCGTGCGTGTAGGCGACCTCGTGTCGGTGCCGTTCAACATCGCGTGCGGTCGCTGCCGCAACTGCAAGGAGGGCAAGACCGGTATCTGCCTCAACGTCAATCCGGACCGCCCGGGATCGGCATACGGCTATGTCGACATGGGCGGCTGGGTCGGCGGACAGGCCGAGTACGTGCTCGTGCCTTATGCCGATTGGAACGTCCTGAAGTTCCCGGACAAAGACCAGGCGATGGAGAAGATCCTCGACCTCACGATGCTCTCCGACATCTTCCCCACCGGCTTCCATGGTGCCGTCAGCGCCGGCGTCGGTGTGGGTTCGACGGTCTACGTCGCCGGTGCGGGTCCCGTCGGAATCGCCGCGGCCACCTCGGCGCATCTGCTCGGGGCGGCCTGCGTCATCGTCGGCGATCTCAACGAGGATCGCCTGGCTCAGGCTCGCGGATTCGGGTGTGAGACGGTCGACGTGTCCAAGGGTGATCCGAAGGACCAGATCGCGCAGATCCTCGGCGAGCCCGAGGTCGACTGCGGCATCGACGCCGTCGGCTTCGAGGCACGCGGACACGGCAAGGACGCCAGCCACGAGGCACCGGCGACGGTGCTCAACTCGCTCATGGACATCACTCGAGCCGGTGGTAGCCTCGGCATCCCCGGACTCTATGTCACGGGTGATCCGGGCGCGGCCGATGAGGCGGCGAAGGAAGGGTCGCTGTCGATGCGCTTCGGCCTCGGCTTCGCGAAGTCGCATGTCTTCGTGACCGGACAGTGCCCGGTGATGAAGTACAACCGGGGGCTGATGCAGGCGATCGTGCACGACAAAGTCTCGATCGCGAAGAACGTCAATGCGACTCCGATCCGCCTCGAGGATGCCCCGCAGGGCTATGCGGACTTCGATTCGGGCGTGGCGAAGAAGTTCGTCCTCGACCCCCACGGCCTCATCTCTGCCTGAGGCTCTCAGACCTCACGCTGAGCCCGAGCTTCTCTTGGCCGAAAGCCGGGCGAAGCGGTGAGAAGTGGTCGCAATCGGATGCGTTCAGGACCTCCTGAGCCGCCGGTTGCGGCCACTATTTTCGTCAGCCCCGCTCCTCGTCCTCCAGCCGCGCGAATGCCAAGTGGGCGAGCGCCGCGGCTTGATCGCCGAGCAGACCGTCATCAAAGACCACCCTGGGCGAGTGGTTCGTCTCGGCGTCCGGGTCGATGCCCTCGGGTGTTGCGCCGAGGAACACGAATGTGCCCGGCACTTTCTGCAAGACGAATGAGAAGTCCTCGGACCCCATCCGCGGATGCTCCATCTCGACGACCCGCTCGGACCCGAATACTGAGCCCAGTCGCTCGAGCACGACCGTCGACTCGGCAGGGTTGTTCACGGTCACGGGGAATCCCACTTGGAAGTCCACCTCGGCGGTGCAGCGGTGAGCCCGGGCGATGTTCTCGGCGATCTCCGTCACCCGCTCCTGCAGCAGGGCCACAGACTCGGCGGAGAGGAAGCGGATGGAGGCGGTGAGCTTCGCCGAGTCCGGGATGACGTTGCTGGCCTGCGCGGCTTCGAGCTGAGTGACCGAGACGACGACGGGATCGAAGATGTCGAAGGACCGACCGGTCATCGTATTCAGGGCCAGCACCACCTCGGCGAGCGCCGGCACGGGGTCGCGGGTCGCCTGCGGTTGGCTGCTGTGTCCGCCCGCCCCGTGGATGGTCAGGTTGAGGTCGGCGAAGCCGGCCATGAGCGGCCCGCCCTTCGTCGTGAAGCGACCTCGAACGTCGGCTTCGACGTGGATGCCGTAGGCCGCGACGACCGGGACTCCGGCGGCCTCGAGCACGCCCTCGGCGATCATCGGCTCGGCCCCGCCTTCGACCTCCTCGGCGGGCTGGAACATGAAGATGATCGACCCGGGGATCTCCTCGCGGTGAGCCGCGAGCAGGCGTGCGGCACCGACGAGTCCCGCCGTGTGCAGGTCGTGACCGCACGCGTGCATATTCCCGTTCTCAGAGGCGAAGTCGAGGCCGGTGTCCTCGACGACCGGCAGCGCGTCCATGTCCCCGCGCAGCAGCACCGCGGGCCCGGGTTTCCCGCCCTTGAGGACGGCCACCACCGAGGTGAGCGACTCCCCCGTGGTGATCTCAAGTCCCAGCCCGGCGAGCTCATCGAGCACCGTCCGCTGCGTGAAGGGAATGTCGAATCCCAGTTCGGGGTTCGCGTGCAGCTTGCGTCGCAGGGAAATGAGATCGCCGAGGTGGCCCTGAGCTTCGGTGCGGAAATCTGGGGTGGTCATGGGGCTCCTCATCGTGTGGGTGGCGTGCGGTTCGGTTCGACCGGTTCCGGTCGGCTGCTGTTACCAATCTATGCCCTGCGGTGGTCAACGCACCCTTGTTGCCGGTCTGCACGGGCAAGTAATGTTGATTACCCACGTCACTCAACGAGGAGACCGAGCGTGCGCATCATCATCACTCAGAACATCACCCTCGACGGTCGTGTCGAGATGCTCGACGACTGGTTCGATCCGCAGGCCCAGGACGAGGAGCTCTCGGCCGAACTCATGCGGCAGTCCGCGAACGAGGACGTGCTGCTGCTCGGTCGGCAGACCTTCGAGGACTTCCGCGGCTATTGGCCGAACGCCACCGATGACACCACCGGAGTCGCGGACCACCTCAATCAGGTCGACAAACGCGTCGTGTCTTCGACGTTGACCGAACCGGGCTGGCAGAACACGCAGATCATCAGCTCCGATCCGCTGCGCGCGGTCGCTGACCTGCGCGAGGCACCGGGACGCGATGTCATCGTCACCGGCAGCATCACCCTGGCTCACGAACTCATCGCGGAGGGACTCGTCGATGAGTATCGGATGTTCACCTATCCGGTATGGCAGGGTCGCGGACGCGGTTACTTTCACGACGGAGCGCACTCGGCCAGACCGCCGCGCCTCAAGCTCATCGATGCGAAGTCCTTCCCGAGCGGCATCACCTACTCGGCCTACGAGCCGAGCGTCTGAGCGGCGGCGAACTCACACACAGCCGTAGAGCCGCCTCGCCTCACGCAGTACCGAACATGACCTTCCGGCCGTCGGGGTCTTCTACCGTGACGACGACATCGTCGACCGCCACGAGCGGAGTGCCCGAGTTCTTGATCCGTTCGAGGAACTCCGCCTGATCCGGAATCCGGAAATACAGGTGCGTGAGATTCGACTCCGTCACCGGTGGGAACGCATAGTCGGCGAACGCCTCCGCCGAATGCAGCGCCAACTGCACTCCCCCGGCCTCGACGACGAAATACGTGTACTCCTCATCGCCCTCGGTCGTCAGCGGCAGATCCGCGATCTCGCGATAGAAGGCGGCGGTCGCCTCGGCGTCGGTACAGGTGAGGAACACCCCGCGAAACGTCGATTCCATGGCCAACTCCCTTCGCTGCGGATCGCACGGACCGTGCTCCGTGCTCTTCCGGTAGCCGCAGTGTACCCGCCGAGGCGGTCGACCGTCAGTGCCCGATCGACGAATCCGAGACGAACAGATGGCACGCTGAAACCCGCCGATCCCGCCGACCGCAATCACCCTTGCCACGTGACACACATACTCCACACATTCTTCGGGGAGTCGGCCCTGTTAGCCTGGCAGGCTGAAACCGATGAGCAGGAGTGAATGTGCGAACGAACCGGTGGCTGCTGGGCCTGGCCATGTCCGTCTCCGTGGTGGCGTTGGCCGCCTGCGGAAGTCAGGGCGACGAAGCATCGCCGAAGGAGTCCTCGGCCGCAGCCGAACAGTCCCCCGGCGCCGACTCCGCCCAAGACCAACAGGGTCAGCAGGGCAAACCGAACACGAAGGACATTCCGAAGGTCGTCGCCGAGGTCAACGGCAAGAAGATCCTCAAGGACGACTTCGTTCCCCTCTTCGAAACCCAGTACCAGCAGATGCAGATGCAGGCTCAGCAGTCCGGCCAGCCGGTCGATGAGAAGGGCCTGAAGAAGCAGACCGCTGAGAACCTCGTGAGCACCGAAGTACTCGTCCAGGAAGCCGATAAGCGCAAGATCGACGTCTCGGACAAGGACATCGACAAGGGGCTCCAGGAATCTGCGAAGTCAGGGCAGATGAGCGAGAAGGACTTCCTCAAGGCCATGAAGGACCAGGGCATGGATGAGAAGAAGGTCCGCTCGGAACTGAAGAACCAGTTGAAGATCGAAGGTCTCATCGAGGACGAATACGGTGAGTTCGAGGTCAGCGGTGAAGAGATCGGGCAGGCCTACGAACAGGCGAAGTCCCAGCAGGAGCAGATGGCTCAGCAGGGCGGCCAGGGCCAGCAGGAGATGCCGCCGATCGACGAGATGCGCCCTCAGCTCAAGGAGCAGGTGAAGAGCCAGAAGTCTCAGGAGGCGACTCAGAAGTTCGCGAAGAAGCTGCGCAAGCAGGCTGACGTCACGATCCACCTCTGAGCCCCGAGAGCCACGGATTTCGTCCCAGTTGGCAAGAAACTGCCGTCTTTTCCCAAGAAAATGCTGAGCATTCCTCGCATTCTGTTTGTATGGAACTTACCCTGAGGTGGACTATCCGGTCGGTCGGCTGACCGCCGGTCGCCTGCTCCGTCCGCTGACCGGTGTCGACGGTGACACGAGTTTCATTCACGAAAAGGACTTCCCGTGGCTTCCATTCTCACGCGCTCGGCAATTGTCGCGCCGAAGAACTTCAACCGGTGGCTGATCCCACCGGCCGCTCTGGCCATCCACCTGTGCATCGGCCAGGTCTACGCATTCAGCGTCTTCAAGATTCCGTTCATGACCCACTTCGACACCGGTGAGGTCTCGATCGGCTGGATCTTCTCAATCGCAATCCTCATGCTCGGCATCTCCTCGGCCGTCTTCGGCCCCTGGGTGGAGAAGAACGGCCCTCGCGCCTCGATGGTCGCTGCCGGAACCTGTTGGGTCGTCGGCTTCTTCATCGCCTCATTGGGCATCGTGGCCGGTCAGCTGTGGTTGGTCTACCTCGGTTACGGAGTCATCGGCGGAATCGGTCTGGGCATCGGCTACATCTCCCCGGTCTCGACGCTGATGAAATGGTTCCCGGACCGTCCGGGCCTGGCAACAGGGCTGGCCATCATGGGCTTCGGCGGCGGTGCCCTCATCGCCAGCCCGATGTCGAACCAGCTCATGGCACTCTACGGCGGCGGTGCCGAACCGGAGCACCTCGTCGCCGGACTGACCCCAACCTTCGTCACCCTCGGCATCGTCTACGCCGTGGTCATCGCCGCCGGCGCCTTCGTCATCCGCGTCCCCCACCCCGAGTGGACCCCGAAGGGCTTCGACCCGTCGAAGGTGGAGGCCAAGCCGATGCAGACGAAGGGCAACGTCTCGGTGCGCAACGCCATCCGCACACCGCAGTTCTGGCTGCTGTGGGTCGTCCTGTTCCTCAACGTCACCGCGGGCATCGGCATCCTCGAGAACGCCGCCCCGATGATCCAGTCCTACTTCGGCATCACCGCCGCCGCGGCAGCTGGCTTCGTCGGTCTGCTCTCCATCGGCAACATGGGCGGGCGCTTCATCTGGTCGACGACGTCGGACTACCTGGGGCGGAAGAACAACTACATGATGTACCTCGGTGTCGGCGCGATCCTCTACCTTCTCGTTGCGCTCTTCGGCGGCGGGTCGATCATCCTCTTCGTGCTGGCCACCCTCATCATCATCTCCTTCTACGGCGGCGGATTCTCCACCGTTCCCGCCTACCTCAAGGACCTCTTCGGCGTCTACCAGGTCGGCGCTATCCACGGTGCGCTGCTCACCGCCTGGTCGGCGGCCGGTGTGGCCGGTCCGCTCATCGTCAACTCCGTCGTCGAAGCCGGTGAGGCAGCGGGCAAGGAGGGCCCCGCGCTCTACACCCCGGGCATGTTCATCATGGTCGGCGCGCTGGTCATCGGCTTCATCGCCAATGCGCTCATCCGCCCGGTCAGCGAGAAGTACTTCGAACGCGAAGAGGACGTCGCCGCCAAGCAGGCCGCCGCCCTCGAAGAGAACTGAAGGAAGGGTCCGATCATGAACGATTCCACCCACATCGCCCACGTCCCCGACTCCGGTTCACCGCAGTCCCCCGTCGGCGGCGCCTACAAGGCCATCGGCTCGACGCTGACCGTCGTCGTGGTCGGCGGCCTCCTCTGGGGCCTGTCCCTGACCGTGGTCAAAGCCGTCGCGATCTTCACCGGCTGACACCCTCGCCGAGGCGGCCCCCACCGGCCGTCTCAGCTGACGACCGACGAAGTCGAAGCCTCGCTCCAGCTGCGCCACAGCCTGGCCACAGCGTCCAGGTGCTGAATAGGAGTCATCACGCACTCCGAAACAGCAGAGAAAGGCACAGCCCATGAGCACCAACCCCCGACGTCGTCTGGCTGCGGCGGTCACTGCCGCCGCAGCCGCACTGGCCCTGACCGTCGGCACGGCCGCGGGACTGCCAGCCGCCGCGGCGTCCCACACCGCCACGGTTGCAGCCACCCAATCCGCCGTTCCTTTCACTGGGCAGCCTGCCAACCCTGGACAGGCCACTGACCCCGGACAGGGCGGCGGGCAGTCGTCCGGTCTCGGCCAGGGCAATGGCGGTTCCACCGGCACCACTCCGGGCAACGGCACCACACCCGGCGGGAACTCGCAGTCGCCGAACACCGGCCAGGGTTCCAACGGCTCGAGTCAGCAGGAGGCCTCCCCAGCCAGTGCTGAGGAATCCACGGGAGTCGTCCTCATCGACACCGAACTCGGCTATGAGAACGCCGAGGCGGCCGGCACCGGCATCGTTCTGAGCAAGGACGGACTGGTGCTGACCAACAACCACGTCATCGCCGATTCGACGAAGATCGCCGTCACCGTGGCCACGACCGGCAAGACCTACGAGGCCTCCGTCGTCGGCTCCGATTCGACGAAGGACGTTGCAGTGCTCCGACTCAAGGACGCTTCGAACCTGCAGCCGGCCACCATCGATGAGGACTCCGTCGACGTCGGAGACGATGTCACTGCCGTCGGCAATTCCGAGGGACAGGGACAGCTGCAGGCCGCCGACGGCACGGTCACCGACCTCGGCGCGTCCGTCACCACAACTGCTCAGGGAACCGAGGATTCGGAGACTCTGGGAGACATGATCGAGGTCCAGGCCGATATCGTCTCCGGCGATTCGGGCGGCGCACTGCTCGATGACCAAGGCGAAGTCGTGGGCATGAACACGGCCGCCTCCTCCGGCGCCCCCGTCGTCACCGGCTTTGCCATCCCCATCGAGACGGCGCTGACGACCGCCGAATCGATCATCGACGGACAGCAGACGAGCACGAACACGATCGGCTATCCGGCGTTCCTCGGCATCGGCGTCCAACAGGACTCGCAGTCGACCCAGTCGGGCCAGGGCAGCCAGTCGATCCAGCTGGGAGACGGCAACTCGAACAGCCAGTCGGGACAGTCAGGCCAGTCCGGCTCAACGTCGCAGACCGCGGGTGCGGTCGTCGCCGGTGTCTATGAGGACACCCCCGCCGCCGAGGCGGGACTGACCGCCGGAGACACGATCACACAGATCGGCTCGACGCAGATCACCGACGGCACGGCTCTCTCCTCCGCCATCGCCGAGCACAAGCCTGGTGACACGGTGTCGATGAGTTGGACGGACGCCGACGGTCAGTCCCACACCGCCGAGGTGACTCTCACCGAAGGCCCTGCAGCCTGACGGGGAGATTGCCCAACCACCCCGGGCGAGACGTAAGATCGGGCCATGTCCGGACACGAAGACGCCTCGCCCGCGGAGTGGTCGCCCCGCACCCGGCAGAACCGGGGGCGCCTCGACTGGCCGACGATCCTGCGCAATATCGCCCTCGCTCTCGCCCTGTTGGCCGGAGTGTGGGCGGTCTTCAATGTCCGCCTGCCCTCGGTCGACGTGCTGCAGGCCGATATCGCGGCCGCCGGGTTCTGGGGCTTCGCCGTCTTCGTCCTCATCTACATGGGCGTCGCCGCCACCCCGATCCCCGTAACGATCATGGCCACGGCCGGAGGACTCATCTACGGACTGCCGTTCGGCACCATCCTGTCGATGGTCGGAGTCGTCGGGGGCTGCTGGATCGGCTACTGGATCGCCCGAGCACTCGGCCGGGACACGGTCCTGCGACTGCTCGGATCCCATGCCGAGACGATCGAATCCAAACTCACCGACGGCGGCTTCTACGCGGTGTGCGCCCTGCGCCTCATGCCCGGGTTCCCGTACTGGCCGGTCAACTACGGCAGCGGAGCACTGGGAATCGACAACCGCACTTTCCTCAGCGCCACTGTCATCTCGTCCCTGCCGGGCCAGCTCTCACTCGTGGCCGTCGGCGCCTTCATCGGTGAGCCGAACGTCCTCAACGGCATCGCCGTGGGCATCTCCTGGGCCCTGGTCATCGCGCTCACGATCATCACGATGCGGCGGTGGAAGTCCGCACGCGATTCGGAGAGCTCGAAGAACGGGACGACCGAAGTCCCCGACGACGACTGAACGAGAGGCTCAGCCGAAGTTCGGCTTGCGGCGCTCCTGGAATGCTCTGAACCCTTCGGCATAGTCCGGGGTATGACGCGCCGATTCCTGCAGGGCCGCCTCTTGGGCGAGTACCTCGGCGAGGTTCGGCTGTTCGTCGGCGAGCTTCTGCACGAAGCCCTTCTCCATTGCGAAGGCCTCGGCCGGCCCGGTGACGATCTTCTCGAGCTTCGATTCGACGAAGTCGGACAGTTCCGCAGCTGGGACCGCACGGGAGACGATCCCCGTGGCGGCCGCCTCGGCGCCGGTCAGGAAATCACCGGTGACGATGAGGTCCATCGTCCGGTGATAGCCGACCCGGTCCAGGAACACGTGGTGGGCGCCCGAATCGAGCATCGCGCCGATCGCGGCGAACGGGGACCCGAACTTCGCATCATCGGCGGCGAAGATGATGTCCGCGGCCGCGGCGACCCCGTACCCGAGCCCAAGCGCGGCCCCCTGGATCTGCGCAATCACCGGGATCGGCAGCGCCCGGATAGCCTGGAACACGGGAGCGAAGATATCGGCGAGGAACGCATGCGCGTCATCGGTCTCGACGTCGACGTTCGCAATATCGCGACCGGAGCAGAAGACCTTGCCCTCCCCACGGATGAGGAGCACGCGCACGTTGGGGACCGCCTCGGCGACCTTGGCCACGGCGGCGGCGATATCGCGGAGGTTGTCCGCGTCGAGGGCGTTGCGCGACTCGGGTCCGTCGAGGATGATCTCGGCGATCGGGCCGCGGTTCTTCAGCTGGATCTCGGTCATAGATGCTCCTTTGCGTGTCCTTGCAGTGGCGGTGTCACCAGGTGTAGAAACCCTGCCCGGTCTTGCGGCCGAGTTCACCCGCGGCGACCTTGTCCTTGAGTATCTGCGGGGGTGCGAACCGCTCGCCGATCTCGGCGGCGAGGTGCTCGGCGATGCCGAGGCGCACGTCGAGGCCGACGATGTCCGTCGTCTTCAGCGGGCCGGCCGGGTGGCGGTAGCCCAGGGTCATGGCACGGTCGATGTCCTCGGCGCTGGCGACGCCGTCCTCGACCATCCGCATTGCTTCGAGAGCGAGAGCCACGCCGAGGCGGGAGGACGCGAATCCTGGTGAGTCCTTCACCGTGATGGCCGTCTTCCCCAGTCCCGTCACCCATTCCTTGGCAACGTCGACGAGCTTGGGATCGGTGTGGGTGCCAACGACGACCTCGACGAGTTCGGACACAGGCACCGGGTTGAAGAAATGCAGTCCGATGAGCGCCTGCGGTCGCGGCAGAGCCGCAGCGAGTTCGTCGATCGACAGTGCCGAGGTGTTCGTGCCGATGGAGGCTGCCGGAGCATGCTTCGCGATGGTCGCGAGCACCTCCTGCTTGAGTTCGACGATCTCCGGCACGGCTTCGACGACGAGGAGGGCCTCGTCGAGCAGGGTGGGGTCACGGTCGACGACGACGGTTCCGGGCACCTCGATGCTCTTGGACTGCGACTTCTCGATCGACGCGTCGATGCGCTCCCTGGCGGATGCCACGGTCTCATCGGTGTTCTCGATGACGATGACGCGGGCGCCGGCGGTGGCGAAGGCATGGGCGATTCCGGCACCCATCCGTCCGCCCCCGTACACGCCGACGACGTCGGGAACGCGGGCGCTGTTCGGGGTGCTTCTCGTGGTGTCGCTCATGCGTTGTCGCCTTCTCCTCGGGTGCGCGTCTCTTGCTGTTGGTCGATCGCTTCGGTGGCCACGGCTTCGGCGCGTGCACGCTCGGCCGCTTCCTGTTCGGCGGCCTTCTTCGCCTTCTTCGCTTCGCGTTTGGACAGGAAAGCGTCCATGCGGGCGAACTTCTCTTCGGTTTCGAACAGCACGGCCTGAGCCACATTGTCGATGAGCGGATGCGCTTCACGCGGTGCGTGGAACGCCGACTTGCTCAACCGCACGGCCAGGGGTGCGAAGCTCGCAATCCGATCGGCCAACGCCTGACCGGCCAGTTCGAGGTCCTCGGGGTCGACGACGTCATTGAGCAGACCAATCGCCTTGGCCTCATCGGCCTGCAGGGTCCGGCCGGCCAGCAGGATCTCCTTGGCGCGGGGTTCCCCGACGAGCTCGCGCAGACGCCAGGCGGCACCGGCCGCGGCGAGGATGCCCAGGCCGGTCTCCGGGTTGCCGATCTTCGTCGATGGGGTGCCGATGCGGAAGTCCGCGGCGAAGGCGAGTTCGGCTCCGCCGCCCAGCGCATATCCCTCGACGAGGGCGATGACGGGCATCGGCAGTTCCTGGATGCGGGAGAAGATCTTCGAGTTGATCCCGGCCAGGGCATCATCGCGGCGCCGGTTTCGCAGCTGCGAGATATCGGCCCCGGCAGCGAAGACTCCGGAGGTGCCGGTGAGGATCGCGACCTTCGGTTCGGCCTCGAGTTCGGCGCACACGGAATGGAGGGCATCAACCATCGTCTGATCGATGGCGTTGCGGACCTCGGGCCGGTTGAGCCGGATGATCGTCCGGTCCGGCAGGCGTTCGATGAGCAGCGGGGAGGCAGTATCGCTCATCCCGGCTGCACCACCGCCGTCTCCGGCGCCGGCGCTCATACGCGCTCCAGCAGCAGCGCCGATCCCTGACCGACGCCCACGCACATGGTCGCCAGTCCCTTCTTCGCATCGGCCTGTTCCAGACGGTTGAGCAGAGTCAGGGTGATGCGGGTGCCCGAGCAACCGAGCGGGTGGCCCAGCGCGATGGCTCCGCCGAAGGTGTTGACGGTCTCCGGGTCGAGTCCGAGTTCGCCCATGCAGGCCAGTGACTGGGAGGCGAAGGCTTCGTTGAGTTCGACGGCGTCGAGTTCGCCGACGCCCCAGCCGGTGCGCTCGAGCACCTTGCGGGTTGCGGGAATGGGTCCGACGCCCATGATCTCCGGTGACACACCGGCATTGGCACCGGCGACGACGCGGGCACGCGGGCTGAGCCCGTGCTTGTTCGCATAGTCCTCGGACACGAGCACGACGACTGCGGCACCGTCGTTGAGCGACGAGGAGTTTCCTGCGGTGATGACTCCGCCGGGTCCGTGGATGGGGCGCAGCTTGCCGAGCTTCTCCAACGTCGAATCGCGCGGACCCTCATCTGCGGCGACTTCGCCGATGGGCAGGATCTCCGGGTCGAAGCTGCCCGCCTTCTGCGCGGCGAGCGCCTTCTGATGCGACTGATAGGCGAATTCGTCGAGGGCCTCACGGCTCAGCTGCCACTTCTCGGCGACGCGTTCGGCCGTCTGCGGCATGGACAGGGTCGTGTCCTCACTGAAGGCGGGGTTCGTGAAACGCCAGCCGATGGAGGTGTCCCAGGTCCGGCCCGGCTTCGACCAGGCGCGCGAGGGCTTTTCGCTCACCCAGGGGGCGCGGGTCATCGATTCGACTCCGCCGGCCACGACCACATCGGCGTCTCCGGCGGCGATCATCGCGCGTGCCGTCGTGATCGCGGTCATTCCCGAGGCGCACAGGCGGTTGACGGTGAACCCGGGCACGGATTCGGGCAGGCCCGCGAGCAGCACGGCCATGCGGGCGATGTTGCGGTTGTCCTCGCCGGCCTGGTTGGCCGATCCGAGGATGACTTCGTCGATGTCCGAGGCGTCGATGCCGGAGCGTTCGACGACGGTCTTCAGCGTTGTGGCCACGAGGTCATCGGGCCGCTGATCAGCCAGGACACCTCCGTAGCGGCCGATGGGTGTGCGCAGTCCGTCGAGAATGAATGCTTCGGTCATGGGTCTCCTCGGTGAAGTGAAGTGGGCTCACGCCCGCGTAGTTGGGTCGGAGTCCCGGCCAGTGTACGGTTCGTCGGTGACCGGCCGGAAGACTCCGTGCCGGAGCGCCCCGATAGGGAACAGCTCTCGGCGGACAGGCTCAGGAGTCGAAGTCGACGACGACTTCGTCGCTGACGGGGAACGTCTGGCAGGTGAGGACGAAGTTCGCCTCGACCTCCGCGTCCTCGAGAGCGTAGTTGCGGACCATGTTGACCTCGCCGCCGCAGATCTTTGCACGGCAGGTGCCGCAGACGCCGCCCTTGCAGGCGAACGGCAGATCGGACCGGGATTCCTGCGCGGAATCGAGGATGGTCTTGCCCTGCGACATCGCCGAGGTGGAGCGTTTGCCGTCGAGGATGACGGTGACATCGCTGGTCGCACCTTCGACGACCTTGTCCGCGTGGACGACTTCCGGTGGCGGTTCGTCGACGTAGAAGAGCTCGAAGTGGATCCGCTCCTTGGGCACGTCGAAGTCGGCGAGCACCTTGCGTGCGTCTTCAAGCATGCCGAAGGGACCGCACAGCCACACATGGTCCATGCTGCCGATCGGGACGATCGCAGAGAACAGGTCCCGCAGCTTCTCCTCGTCGAGGCGACCGGAGAAGAGCTCGACATCGCGGGGTTCGCGGGAGAGCACGTGAACGAGGTCGAGCTGCTGGTTGCGGGCGTCCTTGAGGTCGGCGAGCTCCTCGGCGAACATCACAGTGTTCGTATGCCGGTTGCCGTAGAGCAGAGTCACCGAGGCTTCGGGGTTCGACAGCACGGTCGATGCGATGGAGAGCATCGGGGTGATTCCCGACCCCGCGGCGATGCACAGGTGTCTGCCACCGGCTGCGGCGTCGGCGCGGAAGCTGCCCGAGGGCGGCTGCACCTCGATCGTGTCGCCGGCTTTCACCTCGTTGACCAGCCACAGGGAGAAGAGCCCCTCGGGGACTTCGCGCACACCGATGCGCGGAGCGGTTCCGGCCGGGGCGCAGATCGAATAGGTGCGACGGTGCTCCTGGCCGTCGATGATGCGGCGCAGAGTCAGGGACTGTCCGGCCGCGAAGTCGAAGAGTTCGGTGTATTCGCTCGGCACGTCGAAGGTCACGGCGGCCGAATCCTCGGTGAGGTGGTCCACGGACTTCACGGTCAGCGGGTAGAAGGCCGACCGGGAGCGTCCGTCGGCGGGCTCGGTGGCGGGGGCCGCCTCGGCGGTCTGATCGATCAGATCGGTCATCAGATCTCCTTCACATGGTCGAACGGTTCGAGGCAGACGTTGCACTGGTACATGGCCTTGCACGCGGTCGCGCCGAACTCGGAGGACAGCCGGACGTCGTCGGATCCGCACAGCACGCAGGTTACGGCGCGGCGGGTGGGCATGAGCGTCAGCGCCACCGGGCCGGAGTTGCGCGGTGCGGCTCCGGGTGGGGAGATTCCGGCGTCCTTGAGTGCCTTCTTCCCGCGTTCGGTGATCCAGTCGCTCGTCCAGGCAGGTGTCAGGGACACGCGCACCTCGGCGTCGGGGAATCCGGCGAGGAGGAGTTCACGCTGCAGGTCATCGCGCATCGTCGCCATCGCAGGGCAGCCCGAATAGGTCGGGGTGATGACGGTGACGACGTGTCCGTTCTCGATCGCGACGTCGCGCAGCACACCGAGGTCGAGGAGGGTGAGCATCGGCATCTCGGGGTCGGTCACGCGTTCGGCGGCGGCCCAGGCACGGTCGATCGCCTCGGCGTCGGTGATATCTGCTGGGCGGGTGCCGGTGCGGGTGTCGGTCGGGAAAGTCTCGAGCATGGCGGTCACCACTGCCCCTCCGGATGCTCCCGGGCGACGACCTGCATCTCGGCGAGCAGCTTCGACAGGGCTTCGGTGTGGAGTCCGTCGCGGCCCTTGCCGCCGTGGACACCGACTCCGGCCAGACCGCCGCGTTCGGGGCGGTCGATTCCGGCTGCGGCGAACACCTGGTCGAGGATCACGGAGGCTTCGTCGGCGACCGTCGCGGGGTCGACACCGATTCCGGCCTCGGCCACGGAGGCTTCGACCGAGTGGGTCTCGAAGAGTTCGGACCACAGCGGCCACAGGCCGTTCAGCGCCGTGACCAGGCGGGACTTCGACTCTTCGGTGCCGCGGGCCAGGGTGACGACCCAGCGTCCGGCGAAGTCGCGGTGGTAGGACATCTCCTTGACGCCCTTGGCTGCGATGGCCGCGAGCACGGTGTCGCGGCTGTCGACGAGTCGTTCGAAGATCGACAGGCGCCAGGTGGAATAGATGAGGATCTTCGCGACCGCCTCGGCGAAGTCGCCGTTGGGCACCTCGGCCAGGCGGACGTTGCGGAAGCCCAGGTCGTTGCGGAAGAACGCGAGCCGGTCCTCATCGGGCACCGGCGAGCCCTCTGGAAGATCGGGCACGAGCTCCGGATCGGCGGCTGCGGAGCGGGCGAGCAGGAGACGCGCCTGACCAAGGAGGTCGAGAGCGATGTTCGCCAGCGCGATGTCCTCTTCGAGGTCCGGGGCATTCGAGCACCATTCGGAGATGCGCTGGCTGAAGACGAGCGCGTCATCGCCGAGCATCAGGCAGTATGCGCCGAGGTCCTTGGCATCGACACCGTCGGGAACGGTCGTGTCGACACCGGCCAGGGGGTCTTCGAAGTCCGTGCCGAAGGCCCAGTTCGCGTCATTGACGAGCAGTCCGGAGTACGCGTTGTCGTGCGTATCGTGATCGACGTTCGTGCCGGCCTCGTCGTGTTCGACGTGGACGGTGGGTTCGTTGTTCGCAGTCATTGTTCGCCCCTTCTCACATATGGGGGACATCGGCGGGGATGTCGTAGAAGGTGGGGTGACGGTAGACCTTGTCGCCGCTGGGGGCGAACATCGGGTCCTTCTCGTCCGGGCTCGAGGCCGTGATGTCGGAGGCGCGGACGACCCAGATGCTCACGCCTTCGTTGCGTCGGGTGTAGACGTCGCGGGCGTGGTGGACGGCCATCTGGTCATCGGCGGCATGCAGGGATCCGACGTGGACGTGGTTGAGTCCGCGCTTGCCGCGCACGAAGACCTCATACAGCGGCCATTCGCCGCGAGTCGAGCCGGAATTGTCCTTCGCCGAGGCGGCGCCTGGGTTGGTCTCGGTCATTTCGCTGCCTCCTCGGCGGTGGTGGGTTCAACGGCGGCCTGGTTCTCGGCGAAGGCGAGCGCTGCTTCGCGCACCCATGCCCCTTCGTCCCAGGCGCGCTTGCGGTGGGCCAGGCGCTGTGTGTTGCAGGGTCCGTCACCCTTGACGACGGACCAGAACTCGTCCCAGTTCGGGGTGGAGAAGTCGTAGTGTCCGCGCTCTTCGTTCCACTTGAGGTTCTCGTCGGGGAACGTCACGCCGAGTGCTTCGGCCTGCGGGACGGACATGTCGACGAATTTCTGACGCAGCTCGTCGTTCGTGTGGGTCTTGATGCCCCACGCCATCGACTGCTCGGTGTTCGGTGAGTTGTCATCGGGAGGTCCGAACATCATCAGCGCCGGCCACCAGAAGCGGTTGACCGATTCCTGGACCATCTCGCGCTGGGTCTCGGTGCCGCGCATCATCGTCATCAGCAGTTCGTAGCCCTGACGCTGGTGGAAGGACTCTTCCTTGCAGATGCGGATCATCGCGCGGCCGTAGGGACCGAAGGAGGTCCGGCACAGCGGCACCTGGTTGCAGATGGCCGCACCGTCGACGAGCCAGCCGATCGTTCCGACGTCGGTGTAGGACAGGGTCGGGTAGTTGAAGATCGAGGAGTACTTCTGCTTGCCGGCGACGAGCTTCTCGGTGAGCTCGTTGCGCGTGGTGCCCAGAGTTTCGGCGGCCGAGTAGAGGTAGAGGCCGTGTCCGGCTTCGTCCTGGACCTTCGCCAGCAGAATCGCCTTGCGTCGCAGAGAGGGCGCGCGGGAGATCCAGTTGCCTTCGGGCTGCATGCCGATGATCTCCGAGTGCGCGTGCTGCGCGACCTGGCGGATGAGCGTCTTGCGGTAGGCCTCGGGCATCCAGTCCCGGGGTTCGATCCGATCCTTGGCCTCGATCGTGGCGTCGAACTGCTCCTGCAGCTGCGCCTCATCGAAGCGGTTGTCGTTCATCTGAGTTGTCATGACCACTCCACCCTTGGATGTGCCCTTGTCAGGACCTGCCGCGGTCAGCGAGTGCCGACCTCGAATCGGTCCGACCATCGTAGAACCTTCGGGCCGCAACATCCATTTACTGACCATTTGTTCTGTATTGTTGATATCAGTGTCGCACACCCCTCGCCGAGGTGCAATGCCACACCCTTCTTCCAACGAATTCCGCGGAAGAACTTGACACCGGCGACGATCGGAACGATATTTATTGACCAGATGGTCGTTTATTCTCCGGCGGGCTGCCCGTCCGGGATCGCGGGGGATCTTTCACCGTCGTCCAAGCGCAATGGCGCCGGCACCTCCTGTGCTTCAGCGCCCGAAACCGCGACTCGAGGAGGAGCCGACTATGGGAGAACCCGCCCACGATACGACGACCGCAGAGTCGGAGACCCCGAACGACACCTCCCCCACCGAGACAGCCCCCATCGAGGAGCTCACCGGCGCGGCCGCGATGTTCGCCAATGACCGCGCTTCGCAGCATCTGGGCATCACCGTCGATGACCACGGACCCGGTTGGGCGCAGTGCTCGATGACGGTCACCGAGATCATGACCAACGGCCACGACATCACCCACGGCGGCTACGTCTTCCTCTTCGCCGACACCACCTTCGCGATGGCCTGCAACTATCCCGGCTCGATCACGGTCGCATCGGGAGGGGACATCGACTTCCTCAAGCCCACGTACCTCGGAGACGAGCTCGTCGCCCGCGGCCACGAGATCGTCAAGCAGGGACGCTCGGGCATCTACGACGTCACGGTCACCCGCGGCGATGACATCATCGCCACCTACCGCGGACGCTCCCGCACCCTGCCGGCCCGCAAGTGAGAGATGCCTGCAGGCAGACCCCACCCAACCACCCGTCGAGGACAGGTCGCCGATCCACGGCGGGCCGCCTCGGCGGATCACAGATCTGAAGCACAGAAGAGATTCGCAAGGAGACGATGATGACTGAGACCGACCTCGACGCCGGCGAACGGATGAGCCTGGACGAGCTGCGCGCCGACCAGCTGAAGAACCTCAAGACGACGGTGACGTCGGTGTACGAGAAGGTGCCCTTCTACCGGAAGGCCTTCGACGAACTCGGCGTCACCCCGGCGGACATCACGAGCCTCGATGACATCGCGAAGCTGCCGTTCACGACCAAGCAGGACCTGCGCGACAACTATCCGTTCGGGATGTTCGCTGTCCCCCAGGATCAGGTCGCGCGCATCCACGCCTCCTCGGGCACGACCGGTCTGCCGACGGTCGTCGGCTACACCCTCGGCGATCTCGATCGGTGGGGCAGCCTCATTGCCCGGTCCATCCTCGGTGCCGGCGGCAAACGCGGGCAGATGATGCACAATGCCTACGGATACGGCCTGTTCACCGGCGGTCTGGGCGTCCACGGCGCCGAGCGTCACGGCTTCACCGTCGTGCCGATCTCCGGTGGTCAGACCCCGCGGCAGGTGCAGCTGATCCAGGACTTCAAGCCGGACATCATCACGGCCACCCCGACCTATCTGCTCACGATCCTCGACGAATTCCACAAGCAGGGCGTCGATCCGACGAAGACGAGCCTGAAGACCGCGATCTGCGGTGCGGAGCCGTGGACGGACGAGATGCGTAAGGAGATCGAGAGCTCCTTCAACATCAACGCCGTCGACATCTACGGCCTCTCCGAGGTCATGGGACCGGGCGTGGCCTGCGAATCCGCGGAGACGAAGGACGGCCCGACGATCTGGGAGGATCACTTCTACCCGGAGATCGTCGATCCCTTCACCGGCGAGGCACTGCCCGACGGCGAAGAAGGCGAACTTGTCTTCACCTCGCTGACGAAGGAAGCGCTGCCGATCATCCGCTACCGCACGCACGATCTCGCGACGCTGCTGCCGGGCACCGCTCGCCCGAACTTCCGCCGCATCTCGCGCATCACTGGCCGCTCCGACGACCTCATGATCATCCGCGGCGTCAACGTCTACCCCGCGAACGTCGAGACCGTGCTCTTCGAGTTCGCGCCACTGAGCCCGCACTTCCAGCTCGTCCTCACCCGCCCGGGACGGATGGACGAGATGAGCGTCGAGGTCGAGGCCCGCGAAGGCGTCGGCGCCGTCGAGCTCGACGGCCTCGACAAGCTCGTGGCCGCCCGCATCAAGGAGCGCCTCGGCGTCTCCTGCACCATCGATATCAAGATGCCCGGCGACCTGCCGCGCTCGGTCGGCAAGATGAAGCGCATCATCGACCGCCGTGAAGGCGTGCGCTGAGATGAGCACTCTGGATTCGGGCATGCGCAGCGGCCGCTCTGTGACCGGGAACGCGGCGTGCTGCCGCGCAGCTGGATAGACTGGTGCGCATGCCTGAATCCCCCTCACCTGCGCAGACTTCGCCGGATACGGCGACGACTGCGAACTCGGCCGCCGAGGCGGACGCGCAGTCATCGACTGCCGCGTCGACATCGTCGGCCACCCCCGCCGAGGCGAGCGCCCCCAAGCGCTCCCGCCGTGGCCGTCCCGGATACGACCGGGAGACCCTCATCAACAAGGCCACGGAAGTCTTCGTCTCCCGCGGCTACGACGGCACGTCAATGGACACGGTTGCCCGCGAGCTCGGCATCACGAAGTCCGCGATCTATCACCATGTGACGTCGAAGGAAGAGCTGCTGCATCTGGCGATCAGCCGCGGGGTCCGCGCCCTCGATTCCGCTGTGGAGACCGAGAGTCTGCGTGAGAACGTCAACGCGCTCGAACGGCTGCGGCTGGCCGTACGTGCCAGCGTGGTCATCCTCATCGAGTATCGCCATTCGGTGACGCTTCTGCTGCGCGTGCGCGGAAACTCGCCCTTGGAGCGCGAAGCCCTCGAGGCACGCCGCAATATCGATGCGAAGGTCCGCGCCCTCGTCGAGGCAGCCATCGCCGAGGGCGGTCTGCGCTCGGACTTCACCCCCGGGCTCATCACGCGCCTGCTCTTCGGCATGGTCAACTCGATCACCGAGTGGTACCGGCCCAGCTATCCCGTCGATCCCGAGACCATCGCCGAGGCGGTCACGACGATGGCCTTCCAGGGGCTGGAGGCCTGAGGGCCTTCACCCCATCAATCTGGACAGCGACGTCCCGGGAAGAATTCCATGAACGCTGCCGACTCGACGGTTCCGATCATCCTCAATCCGAGTGCACGCAAAGGCGCCGTGCTCAGACGTATCGACCCCCTGACGACGGCGTTCGCCGAACATGGACTCGAGGCAAGGTTCGTCAGGAGCACGAGCGCGGACCACGCCAAGCAGCTCGCTGCTGACTTCGCCGCACAGGGTTCGGATCTCGTCGTCTCCCTCGGCGGTGACGGGATGGCGCGTTCGGTCGCAGCCGGGCTCGTCGACACGGACACCGCGTTGGGTGTCATCGCCGGTGGACGCGGCAACGATCTCATCGGCAAACTCGGCATCCCGAAGGACATCGAGGCAGCCGCGGCCATCATGGCCGACGGCCGTGACCGGACCATCGATGTGCTCGACCTCGACGGGAAGGTGTGTCTCGGCAATGTCTGTCTCGGCCTCGACTCGACCGTCCAACACCAAGCGAATGCGGCGAGGCTCATCCGCGGCCGCTGGGTCTACCTCTACGGGGTCGTCCGCGCGCTGCTGCCGCCCAAACGCATCGAGCTGGAGCTGACCATCGACGGCCAGCGCTTTTCATTTCGTGGGCTCACTGCGGGGTTCGCGAATTCCGGGCGCTACGGCGGCGGGCTCAGGCTCTCCCCCGAGGCGGCCCTCGACGACGGGCTCATCGACGTGGTCCTGCTCCAGGAGGGGTTCCTGCCCAAGCTCGCCGTCGAAGTCGTGGAGTACAGTTTCGGCCGTCATCACCGGCACCCTCATATCCACTTCACCCACGCTCGGGAGGTGGAGATCGACGTCCCGGAAGGGGCCGCCCCGATCGAGATCATCGTCGACGGCGACGCAATCGCGCAGACCCCTGCCACCGTGAAGATCCGACCCTCAGCACTCAAGGTCCGCGTTCCGCGAACCTCCTGAACGACTATGTCCGCCGACTGAACGACAGGGCCCCGCGTCGAGGATCTGCATCCTCGGCGCGGGGCGTTCCTCGTGACGGCCAGTGCTGCCAGTAGGGCTTTCGGGCCGCCTGAGCCTCAGTATTCCTTGGCCACGAGAGTGAGCACGTCGTAGTTCGCGACGGGCTCCTCGTTCTGGTTGACGACCTGTGCGTCCCAGCGGACCTCACCGTATTCGTCGGTCTCACGCGGGGTGATACGCTTCGCGGTGAGCGTGACCTTGAGCTTGTCACCTGGGGAGACGGGCGTGATGAAGTTGAGGCCCTCGAGTCCGTAGTTCGCGAGCACCGGGCCCGGGTCCGGCTGGACGAAGAGTCCGGCAGCGAAGGACACGATGAGGTAGCCGTGCGCCACGCGCCCCGGGAAGAACGGGTTCGCGGCGGCCGCTTCCTCGTTCATGTGCGCGTAGAAGGTGTCGCCGGTGAAGTTCGCGAAGTGCTCGATATCGTCGAGCGTGACTTCCCGCCATTCTGAGTCGAGGGTGTCACCGAGGCGCAGATCCTTCAGCGACTTCGTGAACGGATGATCGCCGAGGTGGCGCTGCGAACCGTTGACCCATTCCCCGCCGATCGCGGTGAGCATGTCCGGGGAGGCCTGGATCGCGGTGCGCTGCATGAAGTGTGTGATACCGCGCAGTCCGCCCATCTCCTCGCCGCCGCCGGCCCGACCCGGGCCGCCGTGGATGAGGTTGGGCAGCGGCGAACCGTGACCGGTCGACTCTTCGGCATCGTCACGGTCGAGGACGAGCACGCGGCCGTGCCACGGGGCGATCTTGCGGACGAACTCGGTGGCGAACTCGGCATCGTGGGTGACGACGGAGCCGACCAGGGAACCGCGGCCGCGAGCGGCCAGGCGGACGGCATCCTCGGTGTCGGAATAGGTGATGATCGAGGTCACGGGCCCGAACGCCTCGATGTCGTGGACAGCATCGGACCACGCGTCATCGGCCTGGAGGACGGTGGCCGCCACATAGGCACCGCCGTGCTCGGCAGCGAGCTTGTCTGATTCCTCACGCCCGCCGGTCAGCAGGTGCGCTCCCCCGGCGATGATCTGGTCGACCGCGTCGAGGACGTCGGTGCGCTGCTTGTCGGAGACGACAGGCCCCAAGCGGGTGGACTTCTCGCGCGGGTCGCCCACACCCTGGGTGGCGAGCTTCGCGATGATGGCTTCGCCGACCGCCTCGGCGTGGGCCTCGGGGACGAAGGTGCGGCGGATCGCGGTGCACTTCTGTCCGGCCTTGATGGTCATCTCGGCGACGACGCCGGAGACGAAGAGGTCGAATTCCTCGGTGCCGGGGGCGGCATCGGGACCGAGCAGGGAGAAGTTCAGCGAGTCCGCCTCGGCGAAGAAGCGGGTGCCGCGTTGGGTCACGCAGTCGAGTCCCGCCAGCTTGCGGGCGGTGTTCGCGGAACCGGTGAACGCAATCGCGTCCTGTTCGGCGAGGTGGTCGAAGAGCGGGGTGACGTCACCGTTGACCAGCTGGATCGCGCCGTCGGGGAGCAGACCGGATTCGATCATGTCGTTGACGACCGCGCGGGTCAGGTGGGCGGTGTCGGTGGCGGGTTTGACGACGACAGGGACGCCGGCGACGAACATCGGTCCGAACTTCTCGAGCATGCCCCAGACGGGGAAGTTGAAGGCGTTGATCTGCAGCGCGAGTCCCTGCCGGGAGGTGAGGATGTGGCGACCGACGAAGGTGCCGTTCTTCGACAGGCGCTCGACTCCGCCGTCGAGGTGGACGGTCGAGTTCGGCATCTGGCGGCGGGCGATGCCGGAGTAGGTGAAGAGGGTGCCGATTCCGCCTTCGATGTCAACGAAGGCGTCGCGCTTAGTGGTGCCCGTGGTGAAGGAGATCTCGTGGTAGTCCTTCGTGCGCTCCATGAGGTAGGTCGCGAGCTTCTTGAGGATCACACCGCGCTGGTGGAAGGTGAGCTTTTGGAGCTCGGCGATTCCGGTGGTCCGAGCATGGTCGGCGACGGCGGTGAAGTCGATTCCGGCCGAGCTCACCGAGTGGAGGAGTTCCCCGGTGCCGGCGTCGCGGACGGGTCGGGCGGACTCGGTCGCTCCGGGCGTGTGCCAGGATCCGGCCACATAGGAACTGAGGATTTCGGTCATGCTTTGCTCTCCCTGGTGAAACGACGTCTCCCGGTCCACGGCGGCCGCATTCGGCACCGCTGCCGATTCCTACCAATATACTAACCAATCGGTCGGTAATTGTCATGGGCCGATGAGCGAACGAATGACATGTGACACCGTTCACTCTCTGCTTTATGATCGAAGTCAATTACTGACCAAACAGTCACCCAAGTCAGTGAAGCACCGGCAATGACGCCCGCAACGAAAGATCCTCTCATGTCCACCACATCCGGTCCCACCGCAGGCCAGCCGCCCGCGCCCCAGTCGATCACCCGCGAGGAACGCAAGGTCCTCGCCGGCACCCTCGTCGGCACCACCATCGAGTGGTACGACTTCTTCATCTACGCACAGGCCGCCGGCCTCGTCCTCTCCGCTCAGTACTTCGGCCCGCTGGCCTCTGACAATCCGGCCCTCGGACAGATCATGGCGTGGGCGTCTCTGGGCATTTCGTTCCTCTTCCGACCGTTGGGCGCAATCATCGCCGGCCACCTCGGCGATCGGATCGGGCGCAAGAAGATGCTCGTGCTCACGCTCATCCTCATGGGGGCCGCGACCTCGCTCATCGGTCTGCTGCCGAACTACGCGATGATCGGCATCGGCGCACCCATCCTGCTCACCCTGCTGCGGATCCTGCAGGGCTTCTCCGCCGGCGGCGAATGGGGCGGGGCGGCACTGCTGTCGGTCGAGCATGCTCCGATCTCCAAGCGCGGCATCTTCGGCGCCTACCCGCAGATCGGCGTGCCGGTCGGCATGATCCTGGCCACCGGCGTCATCTGGGTGCTCACCACCCTGCTCACCCCCGAACAGTTCGCGAGCTTCGGCTGGCGGATTCCGTTCCTCTTCTCCGTCGTCCTAGTGATCGTCGGCTATTACATCCGCCGCCAGGTCGAGGAGTCCCCGGTCTTCGCCGAGCTCGCCGAACGCAAGGCCGAGTCCTCGGCCCCGCTGGGCATCCTGTTCAAGAAGAACACGAAGGAAGTCATCCTCTCCGCGCTCATCTTCATCGGCAACAACGCCGTGGGCTACATGATCATCGCGTTCTTCGCCGCCTACGCCTCCCGCCCCCTCGACGAGGGCGGATCCGTCGGCCTCGACCGGGCACCCGTGCTGCTGGCGACGACGCTCGCAAGCTTCGGCTGGCTGGTGTTCACGATGTGGGGCGGTGCGCTCTCGGACAAGCTCGGACGCGTGCGGACCTTCCAGATCGGGTACGTCCTGCTCATCGTGTGGCTCATCCCGACGTTCCTCATGATCGATATGGCGAACATCTGGATGTACGGA
The DNA here is from genome assembly GCF_001570805.1 of Brevibacterium epidermidis NBRC 14811. GTDB lineage: Bacteria > Actinomycetota > Actinomycetes > Actinomycetales > Brevibacteriaceae > Brevibacterium > Brevibacterium epidermidis. The sequence goes on from NZ_BCSJ01000003.1 coordinate 88,944, forward strand.
ATCGGCATCTTCGTCCTCACCGTCGGCATGGGCCTGTCCTACGGCCCGATGTCAGCGATGTACGCGGAGATGTTCCCCGTCGAGGTCCGCTACTCGGGAGTCTCGATCGGCTACGCGCTCGGTGCGATCCTCGGCGGCGCCTTCGCCCCGACCATCGCCGAAACCCTGCTCGCCGAGACCGGCTCATCGATCTCAATCGCGATCTACATGATCATCGTGTGCATCATCTCGCTCATCGGCGTCAGCCTCGTCAAGGAAACGAAGGGCGTCGACCTCGGCCTGACCAAGCACCACTGAGGCTGCAGCGAACCCCCCAGTTCGTCACCTGCACCTCGATTTCCTGGTCGATCCACGGTGAGTCCTCCGCCTGAAACGCCGTGGATCGACCCAACAATCCACCGAGGCGGCGCACCCACTCAGCAGCTCTCGCATAGGCTGATGAGATGACCCTGCCAGACCACACGAACCCGACTTCCCTCGCGTATCCCGACATCGAAGCCGCGGCGGCCCGGATCGCCGGGCAGGTCCGTCCGGTCACGGTCACCCAGCAGGGGAACGACGGAATAGTCTTCGCCCTCGAGTTCATGCAGCACACCGGCACGTTCAAGGCCCGCGGTGCGCAGAACTTCATCCAGGCTCACCTTGCCGAAGGCACCTTCCCCGAGGCGGGAGTGACGATCGCATCGGGCGGCAACGCCGGACTCGCCTGCGCATGGGCGGCACGTGCCGCCGGTGTACCGGCGACCGTGTTCCTGCCGACCACCGCGCCGAGCGTGAAGGTCGAACGGCTGCGATCGTATGGTGCGCGAGTGGAGTTGGTCGGTTCCGAATTCGCCGAGGCGGCCGCCGCCTGCCAGGAATTCGTCGAGTCCTCCGGTGCGCTGGCCTCGCACGCCTACGACCATCCGCTCATCGCCGCCGGCGCGGGCACCTTGATGACCGAGATCCTCGAGCAGGTGCCCGATCTCGACACGGTCGTCGTCTCGGTCGGAGGCGGCGGTCTGTTCGCCGGCGTCGCGACGGCCGCGACTCATCACGGAGTGCGCACTGTCGCGGTTGAGCCGGAGAACTGCCGAGCGCTGAGTGCAGCGATCGAAGCGGGCGAACCGGTCGATGTCACGGTCGATTCGGTGGCAGCGGATTCGCTCGGAGCCCGTCGTGCCACTTCGCTGGCGCTGGAGGCGGCACGATCAGATCTGGTCACCTCGGTGCTGGTCAGCGACGACGCCATCATCGAAGCACGACAGCGACTGTGGGACGAACACCGGCTGGCGGTCGAGCATGCGGCGGCCACGGCGTTGGCGGGAGTCAGCGGTGGTGGCAGAGGGAAGACTGCCAGCGACGGGAAGTCGCCGGGCGGTTATGTTCCGGCCGAAAAAGAGAAGGTCTGCGTCGTCCTCTGCGGGACGAACACGAGCCTCAGCGATCTCTGAATCACGGGGACGGCCACCTCGGCGAATCGAGCGCCGGAAGTCAGCATAGTCGAACGTTGGACGTCAGCGCGTTCGGTCGCGGTCCTTGGACTTCAGCGAGGCCTTGATGAGGCCGAAGATCGCGAGCGCCACGACGACGGTGATGATGGCTTTAACGAGGAACCAAGCAATGGAGAACGCGACGTTGACCACCCACCACGCGATGATGATGGCGATGATCGCGCCGATGATGCTCCACACGGTACTCATCTTCATGCCTCAAGCCTAGGCCCGAGTGCACAGCCGTGCAATGCGCGCGGTGATCGTCCCAGCCGATCCTCAGCACGGACGCGGTTCGTCAGCCGAGCGCGGCAGCGGTCCGCCCTGCACCGGTCGTCCGAGGTGCCGCACCGGACCGAACTGCGCGGGCCGACCAGCGGCGGTCGGCGAAGCCCACCTCGATCGGATGGTCGAAGGCGGCAGAGACCTGCTCGGAGGTGAGCACCTCGGCGATGGGACCGGCGGCGGTCAGTCGCCCGTCGGAGATGAGCGCGGCGTGAGTGGTCGTCTCGGGAATCTCCTCGAGATGATGGGTGACCAGCAGCGTCGACAGCTCCGGCGAGCGCAGAGACAGGGCGTCGATGGTCTCGAGCAGCTGTTCGCGTGCGGCCACGTCGAGTCCGGTGGTCGGCTCGTCGAAGAGCAGCAGCTGTGGTTCGGCGATGAGCGACCGGGCGACGAGCGCACGCCCGCGCTCCCCCTGTGACAGCACCTTCCACCCGGCGTCGGCGCGGGACGTCAGTCCCACCTCGGCGATCTGGGCATCGGCCTTCACGACATCCTCAGGCGCGGGCTCCCACCGCATGGGACGTTCGACGGTGCCGGTCAGCCCGGTGAGGACGACCTCGCGGACGGTGAGGTTCGACCGCAGCGGATGACGTGGATTGACGTGACCGATGAGGCGGCGCAGCGCGGCGAGCTCGACCCGACCCATGCGTGATCCGAGGATATCCACGGTGCCCGAGGTCGGGAACACCTGCGCCGAGGCGAAGCTCAGCAGCGTGGACTTCCCCGCCCCGTTCGGACCGATGAGCACCCAGTGCTCGCCGGCACTGACAAGCAGATCGATGCCGTGGAGTATCTGCGTCTGCCCACGCCGGAATGTCACATCAGCGATATCGAGGACGGTCTTGGCCACGCCTCACTCACCTCTCGCGGACCCGCACGGTCCAGTTGATCCATGCGCCCCGCCTTCGGGCAGGGCGAATCCGAGTCTAGGCGCGGATGTCGCCGAGGCGGTCCTCGCCGATCGATACCGAGTTCCACATCCTGGGTCACGGTGGCACCCCGCAGGCGACGACGGCAACGGGCCATAATGGAGTCATGCACAACGCCGCCGATTCGAATGAGGACCTCCGCGAGGAGTATCGCATCAAGATGCGCGGTCGGCTCCTGCGCCGGTCCGCTTCGTTCAATGTCGCCCACGCCGTCGACAGCCTCGAACCGGGCACCGGCGCTCAGAGCATCCAACGCGCGCTGACGCTGCTCAACCTCGTCGGCCTCATCGCCGGGGAGCGGCGCGAAGGCGCGAGCCTGTCCGAGCTCGCCTCGATCAGCGGCCGCCCGAAAGCCAGCGTCCACCGCATGCTCCAGGCGCTCATCGCCATGGGATACGTCGAACGCCTCGAGGAGGGCGGGTACCGCCTCGGCGTGCAGTCGCAGATCCTCGGTCAACTGGCTCAGAAATCGGTGGATCCGCTGGTCACGGAGTCGGAGTCGAGCCTGATGCGCTTGGCCGAGCTCAGCCAGGACACCGTCTTCCTCACCCTGCGCACGGGCAGCTATTCGATCTGCGCCCGCCGCGAGGAGGGCTTCGGTGAGATCTTCAACAACGCCCTGTCCGTGGGCGACCGTCACCCATTGGGCATCGGCGCCGGATCGCTGGCGATCCTCTCCGAGCTCTCCCCCGCCGAGGCGGACGCCCAGTTCGAGGCCAACGCCGAGATCCTCGCCGAGAGGTATCCGAAGGTCTCCGTTCCGCATCTGCGTGACATCATCGATCAGGCCCGCATCGACGGATTCGTCCACAATCCCGGGCTCTTCGCCAAGGGGTCGTGGGCAGTGGCGGTTCCGCTGCGCATCCGCGGATCGCGGCCGCGTGCGGCCCTGTCGATCGCCTCGATCGCCGACCGTGTCACCGGTTCCCGGGTCGAACGTCTCGTCGCTCTGCTGCGCCGGGAGGCGAAGGCCATCGCCGAGGCGCTGAGTTCGCAGACCGACCTCACCCCTGACTCCGGCGACCTCTGAGGCGGCCTTTGTTCCCCTCGCGCATGACTCCTGCGGGCGGATCCACCTCGAAATCCGCTATTGGATCGAGACGGATCCACCCGCAGGAAGCGCCGATCTGCTTACATGCGCACGGGGTCTGACCTCCTGGTAGCCTGACCACTAGCAACGTCGGGCTCCCGGTTCCCGAGTCACCACGTGACTGGCTGGCCCCAGAGCTGACGACCCCCAGGTGTTGCCGCGGCAGCCTGGGGGCGCTTCGTACTCACCCCGGGTCCGGCTCCAGCGCACTGCGCGAACTCCGGTAGCGTGAGGGCATGCCGGAGACTCCTGATGCCACGACCGTGTCCCTGACGATTCCCGAACTGCGTGAATTGTGCATTGCAGCGATCACCGCTGCCGGTGGGTCACCCGCGCTGGCGCAGTCTCTGGCCGAGGCGACCGTAGCGGCCGAGCGACGGGGCAAGACCGCAGTGGGCACGGCGCATCTCTTCGATTACCTCGACGGCCTTGAGGCCGGCCGCATCAACGGGCAGGCGCAGCCGAAAGTGACGAACAAACTGCCCGCAGCGCACCACGTCGACGCCGACCGCGGCACCGCGCAGCTCGCCTTCGATGCAGCCTTCGACGACTTCGCCTCGTCCGCCGAATCGCTCGGCATCTCCGTCCTCAACATCGCCAACGCCTTCACCGCCGGAGAGCTCGGCTGCTATACGACGCGGCTCGCCGAACGGGGCCTGGTGGCGTTTGCCGGGGCCAACTCACCGGCGCTGATGTCGCTGTTCGGCACACCGGGCTCGGCGACCGGAACGAACCCGTTCTCGTTCGCCGTTCCCCATAACGGTGGCCCGCGCATGTTCGATCAGGCGACCAGCGCCACCGCGTGGGTCACCGTCCGCAACGCCGCCGACCGGGGAGAGACGATCCCCGACGGATGGGCCCTCGCACCCGACGGGGCGGCCACGAACGATGCCGGGGCCGCCCTCGCCGGTTCCCTGCTGCCGTTCGGCGGGGTCAAAGGCAGCAATGTCGCGCTCATGATCGAACTCCTCGCCGTCCACGGCGGGGGCCGCTTCTCCGTCGACGCACCCGCCTTCGACTCGGGTCAGGAGAGCCCGGGCACGGGACTGTTCGTCATCGCGATCGCGGCCGATGCCTTCGACCCTGGCTATTCGCAGCGGGTCGCCGAGCATCTTGACCGTCTGCACGCACGGTTCGGCTTCGACTTCGGCCGCAAACGCAGCCTCGAGGTCGTCGAGCTGCCGGAGGAACTCCACTCGGTGCTCCTCAGCCGCGCCTGAGCTTCACCGACCGCTCGAGTTGCCGTCGACCTCGCACCGCATAACTCGGTACAGCGACGGTAACTCGAACGGTCAGTGGGCACGACCGACGCTTGAGTGCGCAGTCGGTGCGTACGTATTTGGAACAGCCAGAGCGGTCGCACCTTCCCAGAAATCGGCCGACCGGAATGGGCTCAGCGACCGGCCCTCAGGCCCCTAGACCGGCACGGATGCGGCGGACGGCGTCGTCGAAAGACTCCCCGGTCACCTCGGCGGCCGCCCCCGGATCACCGGCGTCGACGGCATCCATGAGTCGGCGCTGGTGCTTGAGCAACGGCGCCTTGGCGTCGGCCGAGATCTCCCGCCTGGCACCGACGAGTTTGTACGCCCGGCAGCGCAGCCACAGGGTCCGGATCGTCTCAACGAGGACGGGATTGCCCGAGGCGGAATATATCGTCGCGAGCAGCTCTTCGTCGTGGTCGAGATACTCTGAGGCATCGCCGGAGTCGAGAGCCGCCTCCATCGCCGCGAACTCCTCATCGAGCCGCGCCCGGCCCGCCCCATCGAGCTTCTGCGCGCCCTGGACCGTCGCTTCGACCTCGAGGATGCGACGCACCGAATAGATCTGCAGCAGCTCCTCGGCGGTGAATTCCTTGACCACGGCCCCGCGGTGCGGGCTGGTCTCGACGAGCCCGACCTCCTCGAGTCGGGCCAGCGACTCCCGCACGGGCATGACGCTTGTACCCAGGGACGCCGCGAGCTGGCGGATCCGCAGTCGATCTCCACTGCGATATTCGCCGGAGAGGATGCTCGCCTGCAGCGCTTCGAACACTTGGTCGCCGATGCGCGGGCCGATCTCGGTCTGGGTCTCGCTCATAGTCGACAGTCTATCCACGCCGAGGCAGCAAGCAGCCCCTTCAATGAGCTCAGTCCCACGGCGCCGTGGATACGCCGACCGCTCAGGTTGCCGTCGACCGCTCGCCGCATAACGCGGTACAGCGACGGCAACCTGAGCGGTCGGTGCGAAAGCGGTTCTAGCGCAGGACGACGGTCCTCTTGCCCGAGAGGAACACACGTCCGTCGCAGTGCCACTTCACGGCATTGGACAGCGCCTTGCATTCTGCGTCGCGACCGGCGGCCACGAGGTCCTCGGGAGTGAAGGCATGGTCGACCTCGACGAGCTGCTGAGCGATGATCGGCCCCTCGTCGAGTTCGGAGTTGACGAAGTGCGCGGTCGCCCCGACGGTCTTCACTCCGCGCTCCCACGCCTGGTGGTAGGGCTTCGCGCCCTTGAAGGACGGCAGGAACGAGTGGTGGATGTTGATGGCCCGTCCTGTGAGCTCGCGGGCGAGGTCGTCGGAGAGGATCTGCATATAGCGGGCGAGCACCACGAGGTCGACCTCGAAGCGGTCGACGAGTTCGAGCAGCTTCGCCTCGGCCTCGGGCTTCGTCTCCTTCGTCACGGGGATCCGGAAGAAGGGGATGTGGTGCCATTCGACGAGCTCACGATGGTCAGGGTGGTTCGACACGACTGCGGCGATCTCGATCGGCAGCTCGCCGACCCGGGCGCGGAAGAGCAGGTCGTTGAGGCAGTGCTCGAACTTCGAGACCATGATGAGCACCCGCCGCTTCTGCCCCTGCGGCCACAGCTGCCAAGTCGCTCCGAACTCCTCGCCGATCGCTTCGAAGTCGGTCCGCAGAGCCTCGACACCATTGCCGGGCTCGTCGGAGACGCTGAAGTCGATGCGCAGGAACAGCTGCTGGGTCGACTGGTCGTCGAACTGTTTGAGTTCCTTGATGTCTCCGCCGTGTGTGAGCAGGGCACCGGTCACGGCATGCGTGATTCCGGGGCGCTCGGCGCATTCGAGGGTGAAGATGTAGTCCTGCATGTCCGTATCTTTCTGTCTGTGGGGCGAAGTCCCGGTGTCCCAGTCTGCCGCATAATGGCGATCGGCATCGGCACGGTCGACCGGTCGTAGCTCATTCGGTGAGGAACTCCGCCATTCCGTCGAGCAGCCAGCGGACCGTGAAGTCCGCGAAGCTCGCCCGCGGGTAGACGCGGTACGTGTCCTCACCGCTGTGGTGAAGGATGACCGGCACGGGACCCAGAGAGGTGACGATCGCGGATCCGAGGCCGAAGGCGCGGGGGTGGAGATCCGCGCGGCAGCTCTTCTCGAGCACGTCCCGGGCCTTCTCCCCGGTGAGTTCGAGGATCGTCCGGTTAGCTGAGAGATCGACGGCCTGTCCGGGCAGTCCCTCGAGTCCCGCCTCGGCGACGATCGTCTCGCCGGGCTGCTGGCAGCGGGAGACGTCGACGGCAAGGAATTCGTCGGGGCTCAGCCACAGCACGTGCTGAGCCGCCGGATCACCGGTGACTTCGCCGACGCTGCGCGGCAGACTGAGACCGAACGTGTCCTCGAGTGACTTCCACGATGCGGAGTCCGGCTGTGCCCTCAGGCCGATCTGCACCGTGAAGGGCAGTTCGCGCAGGCCGACGCTGCGGCCGCCGGCGGCAGTCGCCTCGGACATCAGCCCGGCCAGGTGCGCGGCCGGTGAAACCCGCAGGTCATCGAGTCCGCTCGACCCGGTGCCCGCGTGGGCAGCCTGCGTCTCAGCGGTCGAGGGGGACTGTGCCGTCGCAGGGGTGGAGTAGGTGGTGTCAGCCATCGCGGCGGTTTCCTTCCGGATCGTAGAAGACGGGCGAGGTGATCTCGACGTCGACGAGGGTGTCGCCGAAGGGAGACTTGACGATCTCTCCTTCGCGGTTGCGGCCGTTCTCGACGAGTGCGAGACCGAACGGCCGGTCGCGGCTCGGCGAGATATAGGACGAGGTGACGTGTCCGATCATCGGCACCGGTCCGTCCTCCGGTGTGACGGGGGTGCCCGCCGCAATGAGCTGGGCGCCTTCGGCCAGACGCGTCGTGCCGTCGACCGGCAGGACTCCGACGAGGTGTTTGCGGTCCTCGCGGGCCGTGTCGACTCGGGAGTAGGAGCGTTTGCCGATGAAGTCCTTGACCTTCGAGACGATCCACTCCATGCCCGCGTCCTGCGGGGTCACGGTGCCGTCGGTGTCCTGGCCGACGATGATGAAGCCCTTCTCGGCACGCAGCACGTGCATGACCTCGGTGCCGTATGGGGTGATGTCGAACTCGGCACCCGCCTCGGCGACGGCCTCCCAGACTGCCAGCCCGTAGAACGTGTCGACGTTGATCTCGAAGGCGAGCTCACCGGAGAACGAGATCCGGCAGATGCGAGCCGGAATGCCGCCTTCCAAGGTAGTCTCGCGGAAGCCCATGAACTCGAATGCCTCGTTCGACACATCGAGATTCGGGGCGACCTTGGCGATGACATCGCGCGACCGAGGTCCGGCCACGGCGACGGTCGACCACTGTTCGGTCACCGAGGTGAAGACGACGTCGAGGTCGGGCCATTCGGTCTGATGCCATTCCTCGAGCCACTCGAGGACGGTCGCCGCCCCGCCGGTGGTCGTCGTCATGTAGTAGCGGTCCTCGGCCACGCGCAGGGTCACACCGTCGTCGAAGACCATGCCGTCGGGCTTGCACATCAGCCCATACCGACCCTTGCCGACCTTGAGCTTCTTGAAGCCGTTCGTGTAGATCTGGCCGAGGAACTCCCCGGCGTCCTTCCCGCGGATCTCGATCTTGCCGAGCGTCGAGGCGTCCTGGAAGCCGACGGATTCGCGCACGGCCTTGCCCTCGCGCAGCACCGCCGCCTCCATGTCCTCACCCGGCTTCGGGTAGTACCAGGGACGCTTCCACTGCCCGACGTCTTCGAACTCGGCACCGTGGGCGACGTGCCAGGGATGAATCGAGGTGACCCGAGCCGGGGCGAAGAGCTCGCCCTTGCGCCGTCCGGCCAGTGCCGCGAAGGGCACCGGGGCGAAGGGGGCGCGGAAGGTCGTGTGCCCGACCTGTCCGAGGTCGTCGGCCTTCCCCAGCACCGAGGCGATCGCGCCGATCGCGTTGACCGCTGAGGTCTTGCCCTGATCGTTCGCCGTCGAGATCGAGGTGTAGCGCTTGATGTGTTCGACCGAGCGCATGCCCGCGCCCATCGCCCGCTGCACGTCGGCGACGGTCTGGTCACGCTGGAAGTCGATGAAGTGCGTGGTCAGGGCCTCGTGGTCGTCCTGCGCCGAGGTGACCAGCCACAGTGGACGGGCCGGAGCATAGGCCATCGCTGAGGCGGCGGGGACGGAGAGCGCGGCCGGGAAGCCGGTGCGGTTCGCCGCCTGGTTCCCCGCCTCGGCGCCCTGCCGCAGAGCCGCTTCGAGCGAGTAGTCCCCGGTCACTGCTCCGACCGTGAACTGGTCGCGCACGGGCGTCGTCGGCACGAAGGCCGCGATGTCGCCGTTCCAGTGGATTGTGCCCTTGCGCTGACCGTGGAGATGGATGACCGGCGAATGTCCGCCGGAGACCGCGAGCAGGTCGACGGGAATGCTCTCACCGTTCTCGGCTGCGACCCCGTCGTCGTCGAGTCCGGCGACAGTGATGGCGCTGACCCGTCCGGCTGGGCCGTCACCGGCGGTGCAGGTGACGGCAGAGCCGAGGATGAGCCGGGTGCCCGTAGCGGTGGTGACGGATTCGGCGATCGCCGAGGCTGAGGTGCGGGAGTCGATGACCGCGGGGACGGTGATGCCTGCCGCGTGGAGGTCGGTGACGAGGTCATAGGCGGAGTCGTTCGTCGTCGCCACCGCCACCTGGTCACCGGCGGCCACACCAAAGCGGCCGAGATAGGTGCGCACGGCCGAGGCGAGCATGATGCCGGGTCGGTCGTTGTCCGCGAAGACGATCGGACGGTCGTGGGCGCCGGTGGCGAGCACGACCTGACCGGCGCGGATATGCCAGACCTTCTGGCGCACTCCGCGGCCACCAGCAGCGGCGACGGCATCGGTGCGGTCTTCGAGGGCGACGAAGTAGTTCGAGTCGTAGCTGCCGAAGACGGTCGTGTTCTTCACGTACGTGAGCTCTTCGTGCTCGGCGAACCCGGCGACGGTGGACTCGACCCAGGCGAGGGCGTCGACGCCGTCGATCGTTTCGGCCGTGGCCGGTCCCGCCGCGAGCAGCGAGCCGCCGGGCAGGGACTGGTCGTCGAGCAGCAGGGTGCGCGCACCGGACTTGCCAGCTTCCCTGGCCGCGGCGAGTCCGGCGGGGCCTGCGCCGACGATGAGGACGTCGGTGTGCACGTGCTTGTGTTCGTAGGTCAGTTCGTCCTGGCCGGGGTCGAGGATGCCGAGTCCGGCGAGGTAGTCGGCCTCGAGTCCTTCGGCGATGGCGACACGGGTGGCGGGCAGCATCGATTCGGAGACGTCTCCGGAGTACCGGGAATGCACGCGGACGAGCGCATTGGACTCCTCGACGCCGGCGCCGAGGATGCCGCGGGCGCGTCCGAGGTAGGTCGAGTTTCCGCAGTCGATGCGGCCCGCGGCGATGAGCGCACTGGCGATCGTGTCACCGGCAAAGCCCGAGTAGGTCTGCCCGTCGACGGTGAAGTCGATCGGGCGGGTGGTGTCGATGCCGGTGGCAGAGGACAGTCGAGACGCGGAGTGCAGGCGGGTGGTGTTCGTCATCGAACCTCTCCTTGCGTGTCGGGACGGGGCGAGCCGATCGGGTAAATCGCGGTGAAGTCGTAGGTGGCCGTGTCGCGGATGGCGTTGAACCACTTCCGGCAGCCGGCGCTGTGGCTCCACATCTCCGCAAAGGCGCCGCGGCTGTTCTCACGGTAGAAGAGGTACTCGGCCCATTCCCTGTCGGTCAGGGCGTGCGGGTCTTCGGGGTAGGGAACGTGCGCCTGTCCGCCGTAGTGGAATTCGGTTTCGTCGCGTGGCCCGCAGTTCGGGCAGTGGATGAGCAGCATGTCGGTGTCTCTTTCCTTCCGAGTCCGGCTCAGTGGGCCACGGCTGCGGCGCCGTGTTCGTCGATGAGGTGACCGGTTTCGAAGCGGTCGAGGGCGAATGGGGCGTTGAGCGGGTGAGGTTCGTCGTTCGCGATGGTGTGGGCGTAGGTGAAGCCCGCCGCCGGGGTGCCTTTGAAGCCGCCGGTGCCCCAGCCGCAGTTGGCGTAGAGTCCTTGGACTTCCGTCTTCGACACGATCGGTGAGGCGTCGAGGGTGACGTCGACGTTGCCGCCCCAGGTGCGCAGCACATGGGCGCGGGCGAAGATCGGGAACAGCTCGACCGCGGCGGCCAGCTGCTCCTCGATGACGTGGAAGCCGCCTCGTTGACCGTATCCGTTGTAGGAGTCGACGCCGGCGCCCATGACGAGTTCGCCTTTGTGCGCTTGGGAGACGTAGACGTGGACGTGGTTGGACATGACCACGGTCGGGTGCACGGGTTCGAAGAGTTCGGAGACCAGGGCCTGCAGCGGATGGGTCTGGATCGGCAGGCGGATCCCGGCCATGTCGGCGAGCACCGAGGAGTCGCCGGCCACGGCCAGGGCGACCTTCTCCGTGGCGATCGGTCCGCGGTTCGTCTGCACACCGACGACCTGGTCGCCGATGCGTTCGATGCCGGTGACCTCGCAGTTCTGGATGATGTCGACGCCCATCTCGTCGGCCTTGCGGGCGAAGGCCCAGGCGACGTGATCGTGCTTGGCGATGCCGGCGCGCGGCTGATAGGTGCCGCCCATCACGGGGTAGCGGAGGTCGTCGCCGATGTTGATGATCGGGCAGACTTCCTTCACCTGCTGGGGGTCCAGCCATTCGGCGTCGACGCCGTTGAGCGTGTTCGCATTCACCCGGCGCTGGGATTCGCGGACGTCCTGGAGGGTGTGGGCGAGGTTGAGCACGCCGCGCTGGGAGAAGAGGAAGTCGTAGTCGAGCTCTTCGGGAAGCTGCTCCCAGAGCTTGAGGGACTTCTCGTAGATCGCGGCGGATTCGTCCCAGAGGTAGTTCGAACGGATGATCGTCGTATTGCGGGCCATGTTGCCCCCGGCCAGCCAGCCGCGCTCGAGAATGGCGATGTTCGTCATTCCGTGGTTCTTCGCCAGGTAGTAGGCGGTGGCGAGTCCGTGTCCGCCGCCGCCGACGATGACGGCTTCGTAGGACTTCTTCGGCTCCGGGTTGCGCCACAGGAAGTCGGGGTGTTCGGGAAGCTGGTCAGCCATCAGCGTGCTCCGATCTCGGTGAGGGTGGGGTACAGGGGGTGGTCGTTCGCCAGTCGGGTGACGCGTTCGCTCAGTTCGACGATGATCTCCGGGCTCGCGCCGCTCTCGTCCGTGCCGGCCTTGAGCACCTCGGCGATGATGTCGGCCGCCTCGGCGAATGCTTCGCTGCCGAATCCGCGGCTGGCGAGCGCCGGGGTGCCGATCCGCAGACCGGAGGTGACCATCGGCGGTCGCGGGTCGTCGGGGACGGCGTTGCGGTTGACGGTGATGCCGATCTGAGCGAGCAGATCTTCGGCCTGGGCTCCGTCGAGGGTCGAGTTGCGCAGATCGACGAGGACGAGGTGGACGTCGGTGCCGCCGGTGAGGACGGAGATTCCGCGTTCGGCGACGTCGTCTTCGGTCAGGCGGCGGGCGAGTTCGCTGGCGCCGGCCAGGGTCCGCTTCTGCTTGTCGACGAAGGTGTCGGTGGCGGCCAAGCCGAAGGCCACGGCCTTGCCGGCGATGACGTGTTCGAGGGGTCCGCCCTGTTGTCCGGGGAAGACTGCGGAATTGATCTTCTTCGCGATGTCCGCGTCATTGGTGAGGATGATGCCGCCTCGGGGGCCGCCGAGGGTCTTGTGCGTCGTCGACGACACGACGTGGGCGTGCGGGACCGGTGAGGGGTGAAGCCCGGCGGCGACGAGTCCGGCGAAGTGGGCCATGTCGACCATGAGGTAGGCACCGACCGCGTCGGCGATGCGGCGGAACTCGGCGAAGTCGAGCTGACGGGTGTAGGCCGACCAGCCTGCGACGATGAGCTTCGGCTGGTTCTCGTGGGCGAGGCGTTCGACCTCGGCCATGTCGACGCGTCCAGTCTCGGCATCGAGACCGTAGGGGACGATCGAGTAGAGGCGGCCGGAGAAGTTGATCTTCATTCCGTGGGTGAGGTGGCCGCCGTGGGCGAGGTTGAGGCCGAGGACGGTGTCGCCGGGACGGATGAGGGCGTGCATGACCGAGGCGTTGGCCTGGGCGCCGGAGTGCGGCTGGACGTTCGCGTACGCGGCTCCGAAGAGTGCCTTGACGCGGTCGATGGCGATGCGTTCGATCTCGTCGACGTGTTCGCAGCCGCCGTAGTAGCGGCGGCCCGGGTAGCCCTCGGCGTACTTGTTCGTGAGCACCGACCCTTGAGCTTCCATGACGGCCGAGGCGGTGTGGTTCTCCGAGGCGATCATCTCCAGGCCCTCGCGCTGCCGGGCCAGTTCGGCGTCGATGAATCCGGCGACCTGCGGGTCGAGTTCAGCGATCGAGGTGCTCAGTTCGACGGGTTCGCGGCTGGGGACGGTCCCAGCGGAAGCGCTCGTCGGGGCACTGGCCGTGCCGGCTTCGGCGGGGTTTGCGAGTTGCTCTGTCATGGATCTCCTTCGACCTGTTGCGATCAGTCCTTCCCGGCTGATCGGCAACTAATATATCAGCTGCGTTCCTGTAGTGTAGGCAGAGAATTCCAGCCAGCGCAATACGTTTTCCGCAGAGATTGGGAGGATTCTTCTCATGAGCACATCCGCCGACGCGACGTCACCGACGACGTCCTTGGCGAATCACGCCTATGAGATCCTCCGCCACCGCCTCATCATGCTCGACATCGCTCCGGGCGATCCGATCAACGAGGCGGCCCTCAGCGCCGAGCTCGAGGTCGGCCGCACGCCGATCCGCGAGGCCCTCAAGCGACTCGAACGCGATCACCTCGTGGTGTCCTATCCGCGGCGCGGCACCTTCGCCACCAACGTCGACCTCACCGATCTGTCGACGATCTCCGAGATGCGCGAAGCACTCGAGCCCATCGCCGCCAGGCGCGCGGCTCGCAACCTCACGCCGGAGCGTCGCGCGGATTTCACGGCAGCGATCGCCGGTCTCAAGGCACTCGAGGCGACCGACGAGCAGCGGACCCTCATGGAACGCGATCTCGATGTCCACCGCCTCATCTACAGCTCGGTGGACAATCCGCACCTATCGGAGACCCTCATCCGCCTCGACGATCTGGCCACCCGCATCTGGTGCCTCGTCATCCCGGGGATCCCGGATCTCGTCACTCACATCCGCGAGCACATCGATCTGCTCGAGGCGATCCTCGACGGCGACGAACAGACCGTCGCCGCCCACGCCGCCGAGCACGTCCGCGAGTTCGACAAGACCGTCCGCGCCACCTTGCGCTGAGCCCAGCCAGAACTGGACCCGCGCTTCACGGTCCCGTCATCGCACACAGATTCAGAGTCGCTGCCGCCCTGAACCACCGAGGCGCAGCGAGACCCGCTCCGCCGCCTGAACGCAGTGTTCGCCGAGCTCGGCGATGCGGGTCGCATCGGTGCGGAACTTCGGTGCGGCGATGAGGACGGCCGCGACCACTTCACCGCGATGGTCGTGCACGGGTGCGGCGATGCCGACCTCGTGCGGAGAGGTTTCGGCATCGTTGAGTGCATAAGCGGGACCGCCGGCGCGATCCGGGCCGTCGCCGGCGTCGCGGAACACCTTCACCGAGGCACTTCCCTCCGTCCGATATCGCGACCCCAGACTGGACGTATGCTTGACCGGCTCGGGACTCGGAACCTGTTCGACGGTGACCGCCTCGGCGCCGTCCCACACCATCAGCGCACTCGTCTCGGAAGTGGCCCGCGTGAGTGCCTGCAGGATGGGATACGCTGCCCTGCGAACATCAAGATCGGCCAACAGAGGGCCCGCGATCGCGATGATTCCCAGACCCAGCCGATACCGCCTGGACGGCGCCTGTTCGACGATCCCCTCCTGCTCGAGCGAGGCGAGGATCCGCGACACCGAACTCTTGTGCAGCCCCACGCGCGGTGCGATCTCGGTGACACCGAGCTCCTGCCGGTCCGGCGCGAAGCAGCGCAGGATGGCGACGGTGTTTTCGATGACCGAGGCACCGCGGCGTGGGTTGTCAGGCGATTGTCGGGACATGGTGTGAGTATATTCGGCAGCGAGGCCCTCAGGCCGGAATGATGTTGTGTTCGGCCCCGAACGGGAACTTCGTGATGTCCTCGGAACCGCTCTCCCCGACGACGACGATGTCATGTTCGCGGTAACCGCCGGCACCCGGCTGCCCCTCGGGAATGGTGATCATCGGCTCCATGGAGATGACCATTCCCGGCTCGATGACGGTGTCGATGTCTTCTCTCAGTTCAAGCCCGGCCTCACGCCCATAGTAGTGGCTGAGCACTCCGAATGAGTGTCCGTACCCGAAGGTGCGGTTTTCGAAGAGTCCGTGCTCGAAGTAGATCTCATTGAGTTCGGCGGCGATGTCCTTGCACACAGCGCCGGGCTTGATGAGTTCGATACCGCGTTTGTGCACTTCGACGTTGACGTTCCACAGCTCGAGCGACCGAGCGTCGGGCTCTCCGTAGAAGAGCGTGCGCTCCAGCGCGGTGTAATAGCCGGTCGGCATGGCGAAGCAGTTGAGGCTGAGGATGTCACCTTTTCGGATCTTGCGGGTCGTCGCCCAATTGTGCGCGCCATCGGTGTTGATACCCGATTGGAACCACACCCAGGTATCACGGATCTCCTGGTCGGGGAACGTCCTAGCGATCTCATGAGTCATCGCCTCAGTGCCGATGAGCGCGAGTTCGTACTCGCTGATGCCTTCGGTGATGGCGGCCTTGATAGCCTCACCGCCGAGGTCGCCGATTCGAGCGCTGTGCTTGATCACCTCGATCTCCTCGGGTGACTTGATCATCCGCTGGCGCATCGACTCCTTCGAGATGTCGACGAGTTCCGCTGCAGGGAAGGCATCTTGGAGCCTGTTGCGATTCTCGAGGGGCAGGTTGTCGTCTTCGACGCCGAGACGGCGCGGGTTTCCGATTCCGCGCTGACGCAGGCCCTCCTGGATCGCGTAGTAGTAGTTGTCACGACGCCAATCCGTGTACACGATGTTCTCCCCGTAGCTGGTTCGCCACGGCATGCCTGCATCGATATTCGCGGTGATCGTCACCGTGTCGTCGGCCGTGACGACCATGGCATATGAGCGACCGAAGTAGGTGAAGAGGAAGTCCGAGTAGTACTTGATGTTGTGATACGAGGTGAGGACCACTGCGTCGAGCTCCTTCTCGGCCATAATGGCGCGCAGTCCGGTCAGTCTCCGCTCCATCTCCCCATCGGAGAAGGTCAGCGGTGTCTTGGACCCGTTGTGGAGGACCTTGAGCCGCTCGAGGTCAGCGACGGAGGCGTTGTCAGCAAAGGTGGTCATGGGTTTCTCCTATTCGTTCGACACCGCCATCTCGGTGCCGCGGCGGTGTGGTGGGGTTCTGGACGACTTCAGACGTCGCGCAGAGGCTTATGGAAGGTCTCCTTGGCGCAGATGACTGCACCGAGACAGATTGCGGCCGCAGCCATGAGGTACCAACCGGGGGCAAGATGCGAATTGGTCAGGCCGATGAGCAGAGTGGCCATAAAAGGTGCGGTGCCGCCGAACAGGGCGTTCGACACGTTGAAGCTCACGGCAAACCCGGTGTACCGGATACGTGTCGGGAACATCTCGGCAAGGAAGCTCGGCAGAGTGCCGTCGTTGAGGGTGAGCATGGCTCCGAGTCCGATCTCGACAAGGACGACGAGCGTGAAGCTGCCGGCGTCCAGCAGCATGAAGGCCGGCACCGTGAGGACGATGAAAGTGACTGACGCGATGATGAGCATCCTTTTGCGACCGAACCGATCCGAGGCCAGACCGGTGAGCAGGATGAAACCGATATAGGTGACGAGAGCGATGGTGGTGGCGACGAACGATTCAGTAGCCCCATAGCCGAGCTCGGTCGTGAGATAGGTGGGCATATAGGTCAGGACGACATAGAACCCGACGGCGTTGAGCAGCACTGCGCACATCGAGATGACCAGGGGCCGCCAGTGGTCCCGGAACATGGCGAAGACCGGGGCTTTGATCACTTCATCCTGCTGAGCGAGTTCACGGAATGCCGGCGTGTCCTCGAGTCTGGTTCGGATATAGCGGCCGATCAGTCCCATGGGCGCGGCAAGGAAGAATGGGAGCCTCCAACCCCAGCTCTCCAGCTGTCCATCGCTCAGCGTCGACGAGAGGACTGCGGCGAGCACCGATCCCAATAGCAATCCGGTGGCGGTGCTGGCTGGAACGACGGCTGCGTAGAGACCGCGTCGCCGCGGTGGTGCGTATTCGACGAGGAACGCCGAGGCCCCCGCATATTCGCCTGCCGCAGAGAATCCTTGGACGAGGCGGACGACGAGCAGCAGCACCGGAGCGAGGAAGCCGGCGACCGCGAAGCTCGGCAGCAGACCGATCGCAAAGGTCGAGACAGACATGATGAGAATCGAGACGGACAGTGCGGAACGTCGTCCGATCTTGTCTCCGATATGACCCCAGATGAAGCCGCCGATGGGGCGGACGACGAAGGAGACGGCGAAGACCGCAAAGGTGGACAGAAGCGCGAGATTGCCTTCGGACTCAGGGAAGAAGACGATCGCAATGGTCGTCGCAAAATACCCGTAGACGCCGTAGTCGAACCATTCGACGAAGTTGCCGACGAAACTGGCGGAGACGACGCGCCGCAGCGTCCGCTTCTGCTCGATATTCGGCTGCGCGGTCGCCGACGCATCTGATTTCACAGCGTCGTTGTCCTCTGGAGCGAGGTCGGACTTCATTGTCTTCTCCATCGTTGTGAACAGTGACAACGCGGTGTTGCATTCTTTACAACTGCGTTGCATTTAAGGTTATTGTGTCCCGGTCACCCGGTCAAGAGATTTCTGCTCAGAACTGCGCGCAATCAGAAAGCGGCAGGCGAAAGGACCCGCCGGACTGCATGTCCGACAGGGCCTTGGAACTGAACTCGCCCCGACACAGCGAAGCCCCGCACGACCTTTCGATCGTGCGGGGCTTCGCTGATGCGGGCGGTGTCGCCTACCTGCTCGACACGCGTCCGAAGAGATTCGCGATCGGGGCGAGCAGCAGCGGCCTGGCGGCGAACCAACCGGCCACGACCACGACCATCGCGATGAGGAACCAGATGAGACCGGCCCATCCGACCACGTCCGTGCCGGCGAACATGTACCCGAGGTTCTGTCGAAGTCCGGTCGTGAACACGAGGAACACGTGGACGAGGATGAAGAACACGAAGAACAGCATCGTCGGGAAGTGGATCGCCCGAGCCAGCGGCGCCGGGTAGATCTTGTTCAGCGTCGAGGCGTCCTTCGGCCACCATTCGCTCATCCGCACACCGGTGATCGCGGCCAGCGGAGCGGCGATGAACACGACTATGAAGTACATCAGCTGCTGGAGAGCGTTGTAGTTGACCCACGCATCTTCCATCGGCCATTCCATCGTGGCGTACTGCAGCGCCGCCGACAGAGCGTTCGGGAAGACTTCCCAACTGGTCGGCACGATGCGTGCCCAGTGTCCGGAGACGAAGAGCAACACGACGAAGACCACACCATTGGCCAGCCACAGCAGATCGAGGCTCGTGTGCAGCCAGAGGTTGATGCTGATCTTCTTCCCACCGTTCTTCGGCGTGTAGAACGCCGGCGGTTTCTGCTGGTGACGCACCTGCAGACCCGACCGGATGATGAGCACCATGAAGAAAATGTTGAGGAAGTGCGTCCACCGCACCCAGCCCGGGAAGCCGGGATCGACGAAGTCCGGGATGTGGTATTCGCCCGGGTAGCGTTCGAGGAACTCCGGCACGCCCGGCAGGGTCGTGACTCCGCGCGCGGCGAGGATGAGGATCCCGGCTGCGACGATGAGCCCGCCGAGTCCCAGCCCGACGAGTTTGGACCACTGCCCCAGCGACTTCGAACCGATCATGATCGGTTCCTTCTTCGCTGCAGGCTTCGCCGAGGCAGTACTGCCCGAACCCGAAGACGTGGCCTTTGCGGCCGGTGCCGTCTTCGCGGCCGGCTTGTCCGCGGTGCGTGCCGCGGCCTTGTCGTCGTTCGTCGCGGCGGGCTTGGCCATCGGCTTGCGCTGAGCGGGCTTGTCCGCGGTCTTCGCCGCAGGCTTCGCCATCGGCTTGCGCTGAGCGGGCTTCTTCTCGGCTTCGTCAGATTTCTTCTCCGACGCAGAGGCGGCTCCCGCACCAGCGACCGCCGCACCTGCAGCTGCCGCCCCGGCACCGACACCACCGATTCCGGTGCGTCGACCCTGTGGCTTCTTCTCGCCTGATTCGTCACCGGCAGCCGGCTTCGAATCCTGCTTCGCCTCAGCCGTCGACTGCGCATCCTCGGCAGACTTGTCTGCCTCGGTCGCTGAAGACTCAGCGGGCGCCGAAGCGGCGGCCTGTCCTGCACCGGCAGTCTTCACTGCCGTTGCCGGAGCGAAGCCTTCCGGAGGCCAGGGGTCTCCCCCGACGGTGCGGGGAAGTCCGCGGCGCAGGGGAACATCGGAGAGTTCTCCGGAGCCCGAACCGGACGCAGCAGCTGCGGCTACACCAGCACCGGCAGCACCGGCACCGGCTGCGGCGGCTGCCGCAGGAGCAACGGACGAGGACTCGGATGACGAATCGGCCGAAGTGTCAGCCGAAGGAGCTTCGGCGGAGTCGGGCTGAGCAGCGGATTCCTCCGCGGTGCCCTCAGCAGGTGCGGACGCAGCCGCTGCCGGAGCAGCACCGGCGGCCGAGCCACCAGCGGCCTTGACTCCGGCGGGTGCGAAGCCTTCCGGCGGCCAGGGTTCTCCGCCTTCGACGCGCGGCAGACCGCGACGCAGGGGAACTTCGGCAGCAGGAGCAGAGCCGCCAGTGGAAGCGGAGTCGGCGGCAGGTTCTGCCGCAGCCGACTCATCACCGGAAGCAGAGGCTGCGACAGCAGCGCCAGCAACCGGGGCGGCCGAAGACTCCTCGTCCGACTCGACGGTTGCCGATTCCTCGGTCGAATCCTCGACAGGGGCATCCTCTTCGGCGACTGACTCTTCGGAAGCAGGGGCTTCAGCCGACGCGGCGGGTGCAGCAGAATCACCGGTGGCCTTCGTTCCGGCAGGAGCGAGACCTTCCGGAGGCCACGGCTCTCCGCCTTCGACGCGCGGCAGACCGCGGCGCAGAGGCACCTCGGCCGCAGGAGCAGCATCGGCTTCGGGTTCAGCGGCAGACGAGCCAACCGACTCGTCAGACGCCTCAGCCGAGTCGTCAGCATCGTCGGCACCGGCTGCGGCAACACCCGCAGCACCAGCGGCGACACCGGCAGCACCGGCTCCTGCCGCGACAGCAGCACCGGATGACGAATCATCAGCCGACTCCTCGATAGGCTCCTCAGCGGAGTCCTCAACGGAATCCTCGGCTTCGGTGGAAGCCTCGGTCTCCGCCGATTCCTCAGCGTCGGTCACATCGGGCTCGGCCGCCTCGGCGGTGGAACCTTCATCCAGTTCCTCCGTGTCGGATGTCTCCGGCAGCCACGACGCGCCCTCTTCCAAGGGTTCGCCGATGGTGCCCTCCGGGGGCCAGGGGTCTCCGCCTTCGACCCGGGGCAGACCCGAGCGCAGCGAACTGGAATAGGTTGCCATATCAGGACTTGTTCTCGTTCAGTGATTCGATGGCCTGGGGAACGACCTTGAACAGGTCGCCGACGACGCCGAAATCGGCGATGTCGAAGATCGGAGCTTCCGCGTCCTTGTTGACCGCAACAATGGTCTTCGAGGTCTGCATACCGGCCTTGTGCTGGATCGCACCGGAGATGCCGAGCGCCACGTAGAGCTGCGGGGACACCGACACACCGGTCTGTCCGACCTGGTGCGACTGGGCGATGTAACCGGCATCGACGGCCGCACGGGAAGCACCGACGGCAGCACCGAGGGTATCGGCGAATTCGCCGACGAGCTCGAAGGACTCCTCCGAACCGACGCCGCGACCACCGGAGACGACCTTCTGCGCACCGCGCAGCTCGGGACGTGAGGAGGTCTCGACAACAGCTTCGAACGAGTCGATCGCGGCGGAGCGCTTGCCGGAATCGGCGACCTCGAGGGCCTGTGTGTTCGCGGACTGTGCTTCGGCGCGGGCTTCGATCGCACCCAGGCGCACGGTGACGATGGGAGCACCGAAGGTCGGAGCCGAGGAGGCAGTGTAGCCGCCGCCGTAGACAGAGTGGTTGGCCACGATGCCTTCGGAGTCGCGCTCGAGTCCGGTGGCGTCGACGGACACAGCCGATCCGCTGCGCACCGCAAAGCGACCGGCGATGTCACGACCGTCGAGAGTGTTGGGCACGAGCACAGCATCGGGAGCGGTGAGCTCCGCGGCTGCGGCCACGGCGTCGACGGCCGCCGTGCCGAGGTTGCCCTCGACGACAGCAGCAGTCAGGGTCGCCACGGCGCCGAGCTCAGAAGCCTTCTCGGCAGCGGCATCGGCACTGCCGGCAGCGAGGACGAGAGCGACGGGCGAGCCGATCTCAGCGGCTCCGCCGAGCAGTTCGGCGGCCGGCTTCTCCAGCTGACCTTCGGCATCGGCGGTGAGGACGACGAGAATGGAATCCTGCGGGAATTCTGACATGACGATTCTCCTTAGGCCAGACGGTTCTTGGTGAGGTATTCGGCGAGTTCGACTCCGCCATTGCCTTCGTCGACGACCTTCTCGCCGGCTTCGCGCGGCGGCTTCTCGGCGACGGTGACCATGATCGAGCGGGCCACGGACTGGTCCTCGGCATCGATGTCGAGATCGGAGAGGCTGATGACCTCGAAGGGCTTCTTCTTCGCAGCCATGATGCCCTTGAAGTTCGGGAATCGGGCTTCGGGAAGCGCCTCGGTGATGGAGATGACGGCGGGCAGTTCGGCCGAGACCTGCTGCTTGCCGCCTTCGACGCCGCGGGTGCCCGAGACCTTGCCGTCGGCAAGCTCGACGGTCGACAGGCCGGTCACGTGCGGGTAGTCGAGGTGCTCGGCGAGCATCGCCGGCATCATGCCGCCGTTGCCGTCGGTGGAGACGTTGCCGGTGACGACGAGGTCGAACTCACCGCGGCGCAGAGCGGCGGCGAGCACCTCGGCGGTCAGACCGAGATCGGCGCCGGCCAGCGACTCATCGGCCACATGCACGGCGTTGTCGGCACCCATGGCCAGACCCTTGCGGATCGTGGCGGTCGCGGTATCGGGCGCCATCGAGATGACAGTCACCTCGGTGTCGCCGTCGCTGTCCTTCTGGGTCAGTGCGACCTCGAGGGCACGCTCACCGATCTCGTCGAGGACAGCTTCCGAGGCGCCGCGATCGGCAAGCCCGGTTTCCAAGTTCAACTTGCGGTCGCCGTACGTATCCGGGACCTCTTTGACCAACACCGCGATCTTCAAGGATGTCTCCTTAGGTTCGTGAAGCAGCTCCAACTGCAATGAGACTTTCGTCTCATAATCTACAGGTGACTGATTTCCGTCCGTTGACCGGGTCCAGTCGGAACCGGTCATGTCCATCACCCATGGTACGTGGTAGGCACCACAGATATCTCCGTTACTGTACGAACGATCGACAGAATTTGTCCAGTAAGGGAAACATGTCCCCCACCGAGGCGGATTCCGCCGTCGTCGACCACGGAATGTCGCCGTGGGATCATCCCCTCGCCGAGGCGGGGCCCTAGAATGGGTGCAGACCGACCGATCCTCCCGGTGCGCATCGCCGCCCCTCCTCGCGAGTGCTTCCGGGCAGGCATGACGCAGAGGTCACAGATCAGACGCAGACATCAATGGTGAAGGAGCGCCCCGTGGCTTTCGACCTCGACGACATCGACCGCAGCATCATCGCTGCTCTCGTCGAGGACTCACGGCTGAGCGTGCGCCAACTGGCCGAACGCGTCCACATCTCCCGCTCTGCCGCGCACAAGCGCTTCACCACGCTCATCGAGTCCGGAGCGATCCGGAAGTTCACCGCCGAGGTGGACCGCGAGGCCCTCGGCATGACCGTGACGGCGGTCGTCGTCGTCAAGATCGGCGAGCGCCCTTGGCCGCAGGTCCGCGAAGACTTGGCCGCCCTGCCGTTCGTCGAGAAGGTCCAAGCCGTCAGCGGGGACATCGATGCCCTGGTCACCGTGAATGCCCCGGACAATACGGCCCTGTCGCAGGTGATCCTGCGACGCATCCATGAGGTTCCGGGGGTCGTGTCCTCCCGTTCGCTGCTCATCCTCGACGAGGCAGAGGGCCACCGCCCCGGGGCGGGATGAAGACCGTCCCCACTCACTTCTGACCCAACTCACCACTGACAGAGCGAAGCCCCCGGCGCCGGAATTTGCGCCGAGGGCTTCATGACGTGAAACAGAGAGAACCGCGCACGCCGCATCCAACACTTCAAGCTAGCGTGTCAACCACCTTAGGAAAGACCAGCGTTGCGTAATTCTCATAGGCTAGCCTAACCCGGGGATCGGGAGTGCACAACAGGTTGAGCCTGTCTTTTTCGCCCGACTCTTATTCGGCCGGTCCCGCGAGCAGCATGAGCCCGGCACCGGCGACGATGCGTCGGTACACCGGCTCCACCGTCACCGTGTCACCGTCGGCCTTGAGGAGTCCGAGCTCGGCGAGCTCCTGCAGCTCGTCTGCCAGCAATGTGGAGAGCCGCTCCGCACGCTCCTCGTCGATGTCGAGTTCGGGACGTTCGGGTGCGGAGTCGGGAGTGATGATCTCGATGAGGCGCTGGGCGATCGTGATCGCCGGGGCCGCAAAGTCTTCTCCGGGGACGAGGTTGACCACGTCGAGGAGCCGTTCGTAGATGAACGCGCCGATGACCGGCAGTGCGGTATCCGCGCTCACCTCGCCTGAGCGCCACTGGTCGGCAGCTCCGGCGGGTCGGACCTTCGTCCCGGTGATCTCGATGATCTCTGCGCTCTGCATGACGGCCCACATCGCTTCGAGGACGGGCACCTCATCGGCGCTGCGCGCATAGTTCACGCCGTCTTCGTACCGAGCGTTCGACGCGACTCCGACAGCGTTTATGCCGAACTTTCCGGCCGCCTCGGCGATATCTGCTCGCTTCACTCGTCCCGTTCCGGTCACCTGTCGGGATTCGCCGATCCATTCGAGGATGCCGGCCACACCCGCAACGAGGCGGTTGTGCGGCAAGGGCTGCGCGAGTTCCTCCTCGTTCAGGGCATTGGCTTCGACGGTCGCCATGAGCGCCGAGGGCAGCGGATCGGTGCGCATGCTCGCAACCTCGACTCGGGCGCGAGCGGCGCTCCAACGCTCCGGGGTCTCGTCGGTATCGATGCGGAACCGGAGGTAGTTGTCGAGGGCTTCGATGCTGTCGAGGAAGATCACCGTCGAAGGCGATTCGCCATCGGTCTTCTCGGATTCCTCCTGTCCGTCGGCTCCGAAGCTTTCGAGAACATCGAGAAGGTCGTCGATTCCCTCCGGCTCGTCGATATCTGTGCGGGTGGACACGGCGATGCAGAAGAGTAGGTGGGCGATGTCGAAGACCTCTGAGTCCTCGTCGACATCGTCGTAGGTCTCGGCCAGCCAGTCGCGGAAGCGCCGGTAGAGCGGCATCTCGTAGACAGTCTTCTCGACCTCGTCCATTCGTTCATCGACGCCCTGCGGGTCAGCGGCAGCACCAGCCGCTTGTCCGGTCGTGCTCGATCCGCCGAGCCACTCCGGCAGGTCCTGTTCCGAAGCGGAGTCATCCTGAACTGCTTGGACGTCCTGGACCACTCGGTCAGCCGGACCGTAAGTGCCGGCAACCGGTTCCGGATAACTGCCGAGGGGCATGAGATCCTCGACGACTTCCTCTGCTGAGACCTTGTCTCGCTTGGTCAGGCGCACGACCGCTGCAGCCACAGCGAGCATGGATCCTTCGAGGACGGGAAGTCCGCTGTTGCTGTTGATGAGTCGGTCGAGGCTGTCGACGACGCGCCCCTTGTGTGCCAAGGCGAGGATGTCGCGGGCCACGGCGCGGGACTTCTTCGTCGGCCACTTCGGTGCCATCACTCCGCCGAGTTTGAGCCCTTGGGTCTCGTCGGTGAACCATTCGTCGACGAGGCCCATCGCGGCCCCGGTCACCTGTGCGGTGCTCGGGGTGAAGTCCTCGGGGTCCGAGGGCAGGGAGGACACAACAGCCTCGGCGCGTTTGATATCGCCTTCGGCGAAGGCCAGGGCGAAGGACCGCAGCTTCCCCAGCGCCAGTCCGCGGTGGGCACCGGTCGGATTGAAGAGACGTCGGTTGTATTCCCCCTGTGCCTTTTCCATGGCTGCATGAAATTCGGCTTCGGTGAAGTCCGCATTCGGATCGTCGATGTCGACGCCTTCAGCCTTGAGGAACGGTGCCAGTTCTCGCATCATCCGATCACCCATGCCGGGGTTGTGGCTGATGTTGCCGCCCGCTGCCATACCGTGGAATTCGGGACTGTCGAAGAAAGAAGACACGCACTGCTCC
Organism: Brevibacterium epidermidis NBRC 14811; assembly: GCF_001570805.1. Taxonomy (GTDB): domain Bacteria; phylum Actinomycetota; class Actinomycetes; order Actinomycetales; family Brevibacteriaceae; genus Brevibacterium; species Brevibacterium epidermidis. The sequence continues at coordinate 114,359 of NZ_BCSJ01000003.1, forward strand.
TGCCGAGGATGAACTGAAGCAATAACGGTAACAAGTCCGACCGCGTCCGCCTCTTAACCGCCCCGGCATGGCTCTAAGGCTTCGCCGAGATCACACTCCGAACGTCGGCCGGGTAACGCCCAGGTTCAGGCTGCGGGCGAACTCAAAGTGCTGCGCACCGCCCTGAGGGTCAGCTCGAGCGACTGGGCGCGCACTGTCGGATCGTTGACGCCGGCACTCACGCTGTAGATGTGCCCGGAGCCGACGGTGAGGTAGACGAAGGCGGCCGCCCATCCGATCGGCACACTCTCGTCGATGGAGCCGTCCACTTGCCCTCTCGCGATGACGGCTTCGAGCGGATCGGCGTTGGCGCCGGCATCTTCCGCGTCATCGTCCGCGGCTCCAGGGCCATCGCCCGTACGGGACTCGGCGGCCGCCTCGGCGAAGGTCTCATCGGTGATGATCGGGTTGTCGGCGAAGAGCAGAGTGAGCACATCGGGCAGCGTGAACAGCTCCGCACAGATCCGTTCGAGCGCGGCCAGCCCCGTGCCTTCGCCGGGACGGGCTTTCATGACTGCCTCACCGAATCGCCGGGCGCCGAGGCGGGCCACCGCGCCGACGAGCGCCTCCCGGTCACCGAAATGCCGATAGAGAGTGGTGCGGCCGACCCCGATCGACTGCGAGAGCTCGATCATCGACGCCTGCGGTTTCGCGGCAAGCTGGGTCAGCGCCTCGCTGACCAGGGCGTCTCGGCCCAATCGACGCATGCCCTGCACCGGCACAACCCCCTCCCTGACTCAGTGGATGACACAGAGCAGTCTACTTGTGGAACAGCGTTGTTCCACTTTGGTATCATAGAGTACCGGAAACGACTCAGAGGATTGAGCACATGATGGATCAGCCCCAGCAGAAGAACGACTCCACCGCCCAGCAACCCCACGCCGCTGAGACGTTCGCACCTAGTCGGACCGACGTCGTCATCATCGGCCTCGTCTGCCTCGGCATCGGTGTGGCGCTCGGATTCTTCCTCCCGGCTCTCGGATCGATTGCCGCGAAGTTCCCGATCCCCTTCGGCGACGTCATCGAGAAACTCAGCCGGTTCGACCAGGCCTGGGTCGTCATCGCCCGACCGATCATCGGCGGTGCGCTCGGGCTCATCGCCGCCTTCTTCATCGCATCCTCAACGACACCCCTGCGTATTGACGAGCACAGAATCACCATCGGACGAGACGACAACCACCCGCTGCACATCTCCCGCGCTTCGTTCTCGACCGCATACTTCGCCGACGGCAAACTCGTCGTCGTCACCGAAGGCGGGCATCAGGCCTTCAAAGGTGATGTCGAAGGCAAGAAGGCCGCGATCGCCGAGGCCTTCACCTCCCGTGGCTACCGGTGGGGCGAGATCTGAGGACCACGACACTTCCCCTTCGAACGGCACCCCTTCTCTAGTCCAGCCAAACGTCCACTCGGCCTGCCGGAACAGGCCCCTTCGTCCCGAGTTCGCGACACGTTTGGCCGCCCGTCCTCACCTGCACACAAGCCATGGAATCGTGACCCCGCTCACGCCACCATGGGGCCATGACCATTGACGTTCCCACCACAGGCCGCTCACTGCCCCAGCTGCAGCCGATCAGCTTCATCGGCGCAGATGGCCGGCTCACCGACACTCCGACCGAAGGGCTGCGGATCCCCAGCGATGCCACCCTCACCGGTCTCTACCGGCAGATGGTCCTCGTCCGCCGGTTCGAAGCGCAGGTCACGCACCTGACCCGGCAGGGTCGGCTCGCGACCTACCCCTCCGCAGCAGGTCAGGAAGCCGCCGAGGTGGGGGCCACCACCGCACTGGCGCCGAACGACTGGCTCTTCCCCACCTACCGTGACTCGGCAGCGCTGCTGACCCGCGGGGTGCCCGTCGCCGAGATCCTCGCCGCCTTCCGTGGGGACTGGCACTGCGGTTTCGATCCGCACGAATATCACACCTCACCTGCGGCGACACCGCTGGCGACGCAGACCCTGCATGCCACGGGATTCGCGATGGCCGCGAAGCTCAAAGGCGAGGATGCCGCGACTCTGACTTTCCTCGGCGATGGCGCCAGCAGCGAAGGCGACACCCACGAGGCGTTCAACTTCGCCTCCGTGTGGCAGACCCCGACGGTATTCGTCCTGCAGAACAACCAGTATGCGATCTCCACTCCCCTGCGGGAGCAGACGAATGCGACGATGCTCGCCGACCGGGCCGCCGGCTACGGAATGCCGGGCCTGCGCGTCGACGGCAATGACGTCGCCGCCGTGTTCGCCGCCGTCGCCGCGGCACTCGAGCGCGGTCGGAACGGGGACGGTCCGACCCTCATCGAGTGCCTCACCTACCGGATGGAGTCGCACACGAACTCCGACGATCCGACGAAGTACCGCGACTCCGAGGAGGTCGAGCACTGGAAACAGTTCGATCCCATCGACCGTCTCGAGAAGTATCTGCGAACGACCGGTGCCCTCGACGATTCGACGGTCGCAGAGATCGCCGAGGCGGCTGAGACCCTGGCCGCGTCCGTGCGCGATGCCATGAACACCGAGGCCGAGATCGACCCACGTGAGCTCTTCGCCCACGTCTATGCGAACCCGCGCACGGCCCTGGCCGAACAGCAGCAGGTCCTCGAGGCCGAACTCGCAGCGGCAGGCCACGCATGAGCGTCGAAACGGGAACCGACCCCACCACCGATCAGACCGCGGTGAACGGCGAAACGGCCACAGCCGCCTCGGCGAGGGATGACGCGGTTGCCCCATCATCGGTGACGATGACGAAGGCCCTCAACCAGGCGCTGCGCGATTCTCTGGCCGACGACGACACTGTGCTCGTCTTCGGTGAGGATGTCGGCCGCCTCGGCGGGGTCTTCCGCGTCACCGAAGGACTGAGGGCCGAATTCGGGTCGAACCGGGTCTGGGATTCCCCGCTTGCGGAGTCGGGCATCATCGGCACCGCAATCGGCATGGCGATGAACGGCATGCGCCCGGTGGTCGAGATGCAGTTCGACGCCTATGCCTACCCCGCGTTCGAGCAGATCGTGTCGCATGTGGCGAAGATGCGGAACCGGACGAAAGGCCGGGTCAGCCTGCCGATCACGATCCGGATTCCCTATGCCGGCGACATCGGCGGAGTCGAACACCACTCGGACTCGTCCGAGGCCTATTGGACGTCGACGCCGGGTCTGACCGTCGTCACGCCGTCGAATCCGGCCGATGCGTATTCGCTGCTGCGCGAGTCGATCGCCTCCGATGATCCGGTCGTGTTCATGGAGCCGAAGTCGCGGTACTGGATGAAGGAGACCCTGTCTCTGCCGGTGACGACGGCGCCGATGAATCGGGCCCAGGTCATCCGCGAGGGCACCGACGTCACCCTGCTCGCCTATGGTCCGACGGTGCGGACGGCGCTCGATTCCGCCGAGGCCGGGGCCGAGCACGGACTGTCCATCGAGGTCATCGACCTGCGCACGCTGTCGCCGTTCGATGATGAGACGGTGTCCGAGTCCGTGCGCAAGACCTCGCGCGCGGCGATCATCCACGAGGCCGCGCAGTTCGGCGGATACGGCGCCGAGGTGGCCGCCCGCCTCACCGAACGCAACTTCACCCACCTGTCGGCCCCGATCCTGAGGGTCGCTGGATTCGATGTGCCGTATCCGTCGCCGAAGCTTGAGGAGTTCTATTTGCCCACCGTCGAACGCGTGCTCGATGCGCTCGAGTCCTGGGATTGGGAGCTGTGATGAGTGCTGATCTGAATACGGGCACGCGCGAGTTCATCCTTCCCGACCTCGGCGAAGGCCTCACCGAGGCGGAGCTGATCTCCTGGAAGGTCGAGATCGGGGACGAGGTCCACGTCGATCAGATGGTCGTCGAGGTCGAATCCGCGAAGTCCGTCGTCGAACTCCCCTGCCCCTACGCTGGACGGATCGTCAGCCTCCACGCGAACGCCGGAGACACCGTCAGCGCAGGTCAGGCCCTGCTCTCCGTCGCCGAGGCGAGCGCGAGCGCGGGAGCCGAGTCCGCAGACGGCAGCTCCGACGAGTCGAGCGGCGCGAACCTCATCGGCTACGGTACATCGGAGCCGAAGACCCGATCGGCGAAGAAGCGCTCGTTCGGCGGCAAGCGCGCCGCCGCAGCACCCGCTGTTCCGGCCGTCGTCCCAGACGCTCCTCCACAGCCGCCAGCCGAGCAGGTCTCCCCTGTGTCGTCCCCGCTTGTGCGCAAGCTCGCGAAGGACCACGGCATCAGCGCCAAGCACCTGGCCGGCTCGGGTCCCGGCGGGGTCGTGACGAGAGCCGATGTGCTTGCCGCGGTCGAATCCGGGTCAGGTGCCGCTGTCCACGTCCCCTCGGGGACGTCACCGGCAGACCAACCACACGTGGGCACGGAACGGGGAGCCGCCTCGGCGGGGGCACCTTCACCTGTCGGCCAGACCGACCGCGATACTCGGACCCCGATCACGGGGCTGCGGAAGGTCGTGTCCGAACGCCTCACGAAGTCGCGGCAGGAGATCCCCGAGGCGACGATCTGGCTCGACGTCGACGCCACCGAGCTGCTGAACACGAAGCGCGCGCTCGAGGCGCGCACGGGTGAGAAGTATTCGCTGCTGTCCCTCGTCGCTCGCTTCGTCGTGGCCGGGCTGAAGAAGTATCCGATCATCAATTCCTCGATCGATACGGCCGCCGGCGAGATCGTCACCCACGGTGACGTCAACCTCGGCCTGGCCGCACAGACCCCGCGCGGGCTCATGGTTCCCGTCGTCCACGGGGCCAGCGAGATGAGCCTGCGGCAGCTGCGCGACTCCGTGTCCGAGACCGTCGGGAAGGCCGCCTCGGGGAAGTTCGATCCGTCCGAGCTCTCCGGCGGCACGTTCACCTTGAACAACTACGGGGTGTTCGGCGTCGACGGTTCGGCCCCGATCATCAACCTCCCCGAGGTGGCCATGCTCGGCCTCGGCCGGATCAAGGACCGGCCGTGGGTCGTCGACGGCGAGCTGACTGTGCGCAAGGTGATGTACTTGTCGTTCGTCTTCGACCACCGGGCGTGCGACGGTCAGGAACCGAGCGAGTTCCTCACCTTCGTCGCCGACTGCATCGAGAACCCGATCTCGTTGCTCCCCGAGCTCTGAGGCCATCCGGCGAGGGTCGCCTCGGTGTCGTTCAAGCGTCAGCGCACTTTTCGTGGGGTACACCTTTCGACAAGTGCGCTTCGCCTTGAACGAGCGGCGGACCGAACTCCCTACCCGTCGAGCAGCGCAGCCGCGTACATCGGACGGGCCGCATCCGCGCTCGGCGGGTGGAAGAGCCCGGCCGTGGCATCGCGGAAGAGGCGGGAGAGTTCGTGCTTGTTGCCGAACCCGCTTCCGCTCGTGCACATCAGCGCGGTCTCGGCGCTGCGGCGGGCAGCCTCTGCGGATTTGATCCTCGCCCCCACCAGACGCAGCGGCCAGCCGGCGCCGTGGTCGATGAGGTCGTCGAAGTCCCGAGCGTAGGCGTCGATCATCGCCGTCACGGGCATGAAGTCGAGGTGGGCATCGGCCAGGCGTGCCCGGGCCTCGGGCACCTCGGCGAAGGTGACGCCGGCCTTTGCGGACTTCCGCTTGTGCAGTCCGGCGGCGCCCAGCTCGAGCGCACGGGCCGCGACTCCGGCGTAGACGGCGGCGATGAGCAGCTGGAAGTTGCTCGTGATCGCGAAAGTGAGCAGGTCAGGATGCTTACCGGCAGGAATGACCCGAGAGACCCGTTCGGGTTTCATCGGCACGTGGTCGAGGATCGTCGCCCGCGACTGCGAGGCCCGCATTCCCAGCACATCCCACTCGTCGGAGACCGTGATCCCGGGTGCATCGCGTTCGATGAAGCCGTAGACGAGCCGCCCCTCGGCGGGCTCGTCCGCATCGGGACCGGCGATCCCGTCGTCATCGGAGGCCACTGCACCATGGACGATGAGCCTGGTCCACACGGGAGACAGCGAGGTGAAGATCTTCACCCCGGTCAGTTCGTATCCGCCATCGGGCGTCGGCACCGCCTCGGTGTTCGAACCCTGCAGGACCCAGTCGTTCGACGGCTCGGAGATGCCGAAGGCGAAGATCTCACCGGCCATGACCTCGTCGAACACCCAGTTCAGCGAGTCGTCGCCGCGGTCGGCCATCGCCTTGACCACACCGGTGGTCATGAGGTGCATGTTGATCGCGAGAGCCGTCGCCGGGGCCGCCGAGGCCAACCGCTGCTGCAGTCGGGTGACCTCGAACAGGCTCAGCCCGGGTCCGCCGTGGGATTCGGGCACGAAGAGGGTGAGATAGCCGAGGTCCCCCAGTTCGGCGAGATCCTCGTCGAAGAATCGGTTCTCCCGGTCATAGACGTCGGCTCGCTCGCGGAATCGTTCGAGCACATCAGCAGGCAGGTATCGCGCGGCGAGCTCACTCACACGTGTCTCACGGTCGGTCATCTTCTCTCCTTCGTCGAGGGGTCGGTCGCTTCTGCTGAGGGTGTCGCGGTCTGCGCGGTGCGGCGCAGGATGATCGCGCCGTTGTGCCCGCCGAAGCCGAACGACGTGGACAGCACAGTGTCGACGGCCGCCTCGGCGAGGTTCGGTTCACCACCCATCTCACGGGGGTGACCCGCGACGATGTCCCAGTCGGGGAATTCGTTGTCGTCGAGGTTGAGCGTCGGGGGCAGCGTCTGATCACGCATCGACATGATCGCGATGATCGCCTCGACGACCCCCGATGCGCCGAGGAGGTGCCCCGTCGTCGATTTCGTCGCCGAGATCGGAATCGTCCGTCCGACCACCCCCAGGGCGGCGTCGAAGGCTGCGAGTTCGGCTCGGTCGCCGGCCGGTGTGCCCGTGGCGTGGGCGTTGATGTGGTCGATATCGCCGGGTTCCAGCCCAGCATCGCTCACAGCCTGGACCACCGCCGAGGCGGCTCCCCGTCCCTGCGGATGCGGGTTCGTCGGGTGGTGGGCATCGCTGGCGGCACCGAATCCGGCGAGCTCGGCCAACGGCGTCGTCCCACGTGAGGCCGCGGAGTCGGCGGATTCGAGGAGGATCGCGGCCGCACCTTGGCTCATGACGAAGCCGTTGCGGACCCGGTCGAAGGGACGGCTGGCAGCGGCCGGATCGTCCTCGTATCCGGCGGCGAGCGCGCGCATGTTCGCGTTCGAGGCGAGATTGACCGGACCGAGGCAGTCCTCCATGCCGACGACGAGCACGGCGTCGGCGTAGCCGTGGCGGATGCGGCGCATCGCCTCGCCGAGGCCGATCGCCCCGGAGGCGCACGTCGCCGAGACTCCCTGTCCAGGTCCGCGCAGGTCGAAGCGCTGGCTGATGAGCGCGGCCGCGGAGTCCGGCGCCCCGTGGATGGACAGGGTCAGCGGAACGGATCTGGGGCCGTCTGCATCGAGGGCACGGGTGGCCTCCTGCATGGCGTCGACGGGCCCGGAACCGGTGGCCGATATGACCGCAGTGCGGTCGCGGTCCCAGGGCAGTTCTTCGGCCGCGGCTTCGATTCCGCCTGCGCGCAGAGCTTGGTCGGCGGCGGCGATGGCCCAGTGTTGGACGGGGCTGAGACGGCGGGCGAGCGCCCGGGGCAGGACCGCCTCGGCGTCGAAGTCCGTGATCTGCCCGCCGATCCGCACTGCAAGGTCGTCGAACCGCTCCCCTGCGAGGACGTCGATGGCGCTGATGCCGTCCCGCACTGACTGCCAGAGGGCTTCGGGATTCTGACCGCTCGGAGTGATGGCGCCGAGTCCGGTGATGACGACGTCGCGCATGCCATCCGTCCCGTGCCGGCTGCTCGAGGAGGCGTTCACAGTCGCTGTGCCTTTCCACTCATGACCAAGTCAACGGTTTCGTGGCGTCGAATCTTCCCGCCGACGGTCCGCGGCAGCCGGTCGAGTAAGTAGAACCGTCTCGGCACGAACTGCGGGGCCAGCCGCGAGCGGGCATGGGCGAGCAGCGTGGCTTTGGCGGGTGTTCCCGAATCGGGGGTCCCGTCCTCGAAGCCGTGGCCCGCGGAGTCTGGTTCGACAACGAGGGCAACGACGCTGCCGAGGCTGTCATCCGGCAGTGCGACCGCGCACACTTCGCCGAGGCGGCGCCGGCCGACACGCACAGCTCCACCGTCGGGCCCGTCGCCGAGTCCACCGTCGAAGTTCTCGAACGCCCGCTCCACCTCGGGCAGGGAGACCTTGTGTCCCCCGGTGATCGCGATGTCACCGGCCCGTCCTGCGAGTTGGAGGAGTCCGTTGTCGATTCGTCCCTGGTCGCCGACCGTGGCCCAGCCGTCGGGGCGCCGGAGCTGAGCGTCGGTGGTGCCGGTGACATAGCCGTCAGAGCAGGCGGCAGCCCTGATCCAGACCGTGCCGATCTCTCCATCGGGCAGGCGGGTCCCCGCGTCGTCGCGGACCTCGACGCCGATGGTGTCGTAGATCGAGATCCAGGTGCCGTCACCGTCGCGGCTGTCGCCGATGAACCCGATTTCGGCGGCACCGTAGTAGCTGATCAGCCGCGCGCCGGGGAGGACATCGGCGAGTGCCGAACGGATCGATGCGGGCAGGTTCGCTCCTCCGGTGACGACGAGGTCGAGACCGAGGAAGTTCTCCGGTGTTCGGCGGGCCGCCTCGGCGAGGGCCTTGACGACGGCGGGCACGGCGACGAGGCGGGTGATGGCTTCGTCGGCGATGCGCGAGCCCATGGTGAAGGGGTCGAAGTCGTCGGCGACGTGGACGCTGCCGCCGGTGGCGAGGCACTCGATCACGGCGTAGAGGGTGAGGCTGTAGGACACGGGGCCGGGGGCGAGGGTGGCCACTCCGGCGGAGGGTTCGAGGTGGGCCGAGGACACGGCCACGTTGTCGCGGTACTGCCGGCGGGTCTTGATGAAGGCCTTCGGGTTACTCGTCGTGCCGGAGGAGAAGAGCATGAGGAAAGGCTCGGACGCCTCGCGGTCGCTCGGCGGTGCGGTGTCTGCTGGGTCGATGGCGGCTTCGCGGGCACGGAAGTCGGCTGCGGTGATGACGGTTCCGGTCCAGCCGGCGGCGGCGAGCGCCTCGGCGAGGTCGGTCGAATCGCTGATGACGAGGCCGATTCCGGTGGTCGTGATGACTCCCACCTGGTGCTCGAGCGGCCAGCGGGGGTCGATGGTGGCCGAGACCGCGCGGAAGCCGGCGAGACCCGCGATGATGCGGGAGGTCTCGAACGCCGAGGTGAGGCTCACTGCCGTGATCGGGATGTCCTGGGTTTCGGGAGCAGGCGCCGGCGGCTCGGTCTGTTCGGCATGGATGGCGGAGGCGGCGGCGAACATCGTGCGCGAATCTGCGATGAGCTGGGCATAGGTGAGCCGAGCCTCGGCCCCGACGACCGCGGGCTGATCGGGGCGTTCGAGCGCCACCTCGAGGATCGTCGCAGTGATCGGCAAATCGGACCTCCCAGGTTCTCGGCATTCCTTCGGGCCATCGGCACCGAAGCACCGTAGCCGCTCTGTCGGGGCCGAAGCACCGAGTCGGCACATCGACGCACCGCACCGGCCGTTCCCACAGTACAACGTGGTCGACGTCGCCTCACCACGACCTGCCTTTGAGATACTTTGCAGTATTCGGATACTGTCTTGTATTCTGATTCCATGACCGACTCACCCACACCTCGACTGACGCGTCGAGAGAGCCAGGAACTCACCCGGCAGCGCCTCATCGAATCGGCGGCGATGCTCTTCGCCGGCCAGGGAGTCCGCGCCACCTCTCTCATCGCGGTCGCGGAGAACGCCGGATTCAGCCGCGGCGCGGTCCATGGGAACTTCTCCGACAAGGACGAGCTCGCCGCCGCGGTCGTGCAGTTCGTCGTCGAGGATCTCGGTCCCGAACTCGAAGGGACGCTCAACTCGCCGGGGTCGGCCAATGACCGGCTCGCTGCCTATATCTCCGCTCACATCGATTACTGTCGTCGCGAACCGGTACGGGCCGCGGCCATCATCGCGGCTGTGGGCTACCTCAGCAGGGCCGCCGCGGCGGCACCGTCCTATGGCGAGCGCGCCATCGAATCGGTGGCCGATCTCGTAGCCCTCTTCGAGGACGGTCAGCGTCGCGGCGAGATGCGCGACTTCGACCCGATCACGATGGCCCTGTCGCTGCGCTCCGTCCTCGACACGGCAGTTCCCGCCCACCCCCGCATCGAGGCAGGCGAGATCATCGCCCTGTTCGACCACGCCACCCGAGCCGAGGAGACTCCACAATGACCTGGAATTTCCGCATCACCGTTCGCGGCCGCTTCGCCGGACTCGCCGAGGAACAGCGCCGCAGCCTCCGTGCGGCACAGGCCGATCACGATATGCTCTCCGCGAGCTTCTCCCCCGAGGGGACGTTCCTCTACACTCCTGAGCTCGTGAACTATCAACACCGATTCCTCGTCACCAGCGATGAGGCGGACCGCGATGACGCCGAGACGCTGGCGAACATCCGAGCCGAGGAGCTCTCCGTCGCCGACCTCGCCGCACGCAGCCTGGGCGGCAGGATCACGAGCGTCTCTGCCGTCTGCGTCGAAGACTTCAAGGTGCGCCCGAGGGCACGGTCATGAATCCGGATGGGACTGCAGACTCCGCTTCCGAACCGAACCTCGAGGCCGCACTGGCTCTGGCCTCGGCAACGGGTTCCCTGGAAACCGCGATCGGCACCGCACTCTCGCGTGTGGGACTCAGCTTCACAGACCTCCGCCGTCTTCGCATCATCGGAGCACAGCCGCAGGGGCTGACCAGGGAGGACCTCGCCGAGGCGATGGGGGAGACTCGGTCGCAGGCCATCCGCTCCAGCGGCCCTCTCGTCAAGCTCGGCTGGCTCTCCCGCGCAGAGTCCGGAGAGTTCATCCTCACCGACAGCGGACGCCACCTCATCGATCAGGCCGAGGGCATCGCCGAGAAGGCGGCCGCCCGTTGGTTCACAGACTCCGGGCTCAGCCCGAGTGAGGTGATCGCGAGCGTGGGACCGGACCGTTCGGCTTCTTCGAGGTGAGGGGCGCAGTCGAGGACTGAACCCTGTGCCGCTGCCCCTGGATGCAGACGACTGCGGCAGCGACCATGGCGGCGCCGGCCGCAGCCATGAGCACTCCGGTCTCGACGTCGTGCAGAGCCGCGAACACCGCCACGCCGGCGGCGCCTCCGACATTGCGGGCGGTGCTTCCCGCTCCCGAAGCGAATCCCGGCCTCTGCGGCAGCGCGTGCATCCCCGCCGCCACGATCGCCGGCATGAGGACCCCGACACCGATCGCCCAGACCACAAGGGCGGTCCACAGCGCCCACAGGCTCGGTGCTGAGACGGTCAGCCCCATCAGCCCGAGGCCCACACCGCCCACGATGAGGCCCAGCGCACTCGTCGCCCAGACCCCGAGGCGGCTGCTGATCGTTCCGGACAGTGCCCCGAAGAACGGCAGCGGCAGCAGCGCCGGCAGTGTGGCCAGCCCGGCCTGGAACGGGCTCAGCCCGCGAACGTCCTGGAAGTTCTGGGTGAGGAAGAACAGGGACCCGAGGACGCAGAAGTTGAGCAGTCCGGCGATGATGCAGGCAATGGTGAGTCGTACTCGCGATGGGTTCGAGGACTCGGACACTCCACCGGCTGCGGGCAGTTGGTCGTCTCGTGGTCCGGGTGCCGTCGACCGAGAGGAATGGACGATGATCGGCACGAGCGCCAGGAGGATGACCGGCAGATTGAGCCAGAAGACGGCTCTCCAGTTGCCGACGTCGACGAGCAGCCCGCCCAGCAGAGGACCCAGCGGGAGAGCGATTCCGCCCAGTGCGGCCCAGAGTCCCACGAGCTTGCTCCGCTCGCGGTCGTCCGCAGCCGATTCGGAGAGCATCGCGAGGGTCCCGGCCATCGTCGCAGCAGCTCCTGCGCCCTGGATCGCTCGCGAGGCGACCAGCAGCGTGATCGTCGGCGACAGCGAGCAGGACAGTGAGCCGACGAAGAAGCACAGGAACCCGAAGACGACGACCCTGCGATGACCCCACTTATCCCCGATCGCTCCGAACGGCAGCAGCAGCGCCGCGAGAACGATGGTGTAGGCGTTGACGACCCCAGCCATTCCCGACTGCCCTGCCTGAAGGTCCGAATTGATCTGAGGCAGGGCGACATTGACCACTGTCACATCGAGGAGGACGAGGAAGTAGCCGGCGCACAGCCCGAGGACGAGCACTCTCGGCATCCGCCTCGCCTCATTCTTCGGTTCACTCAGCAGTCTGGGACGCCACACACGCTAGTGAGGGCTGTCGACGAGTGTCGAGGTTCCGACGACCCTCACTCGCGGTGACCGCGAAAATCCGCTTCCACCGCACAGTTAATCCCCGCTCACGGCTCGCGCCCACCCTGTTCCGGGACGATGAGAGCATGAGCGAAGCGGGGAGCCAGAACGAACGGAACGAACGAGGACAGCACAGCTGGCGGAGCGGCGACCATATCCTGTGGACCTACACGAATCCGGCACACCCCGGCCTGTACGACCAACGCCCCGTCACGGTCATCGCCGATGACGAGAGGCACTTGGCCGTCTGGCTGGAGTCGGGAACGAGGATGCTCCACCATGTGCTCGCGGACGGTTCGGGAATCCGCACGGCCGACGGTCCCGCCCGGTTCGGCGCCCCTCGGGCCCAGGGCCTCAAACGGTGGCAGGGACCGGGCATCGTCGCCGTCTTCCAACCGGGAACCGACTATTCGGTGTGGTTCTTCGCGAACCCGAACTCTGTTCGTCGCGACTCCTTCTACGTCAACCTCGAGGAACCGTTCACCCGCTTCGAAGGCGGAATCCTCACTTCCGACCACGTCCTCGACATCGTCGTCGATGCAGACGGCACCTTCCACCTCAAGGACGAGGACGAACTCGAGTTCGCGCGTGAGGTCGGAATGTTCTCCGACGAGAAGGTCGAGCGCATCCGCTCGGCCGCAGACTCAGCCATCGAGGACATCCGCGCCTGGGCCTTCCCCTTCGACTCGGACTATCCGGACTTCCGGCCGGATCCCGCCTGGCCGATGCCGGACCTGCCCGCCGAGACGAGCTGGGACTTCGAGAGCTGAATCAGCGCGAAAAGTGCGGACTGAGCCGCCCGGAGAGCGCGAATCCCGCCCCGCGTGCTGCTTCCCCATCGATTACCTGGTCGATCCGAGGTGGTTTCCTCGCCTGAATCTCCCTGCGATCAACGAAAACAGCGAAGAACGGGCTGAGCGCCGAGGCACGCGTGCGCACACGCGTGTCTCGACGCTCAGCCCGTTTCTCGGCGAGGGCCGCAGCCCAATCAGCCTCAGTCAGCCACGTAGTACATGCGCTTGTTGACGAACTCATCCATGCCGTAGGGCCCGAGCTCGCGACCGAAGCCCGAGCGCTTGGTGCCGCCGAACGGAATCTCCGCGCCCTCACCGGCCGGGGTGTTGACGTTCGACATGCCGACATCGAGGCGCTGAGCGAGCTTCGCGGCACGCTCCTCGTCCTTGGCGAACACCGCGCCGCCGAGGCCGAAGCGCGAATCATTGGCCAGGGCCAGTGCCTCGTCATCGCTGCTGACCTTGTAGACGGTGGCCACGGGGCCGAAGAGCTCCTCGCGGTAGGCGTCCATCTCCGAGGTGACTCCGGTGAGCACGGCCGGCGAGACATAGGCCGAACCGTCGGCGGCGAGTTCGCCGCCGACGAGAGTCGCACCCTGCTCGACGGCGCGGTCGAGCTGCTTGCGCAGATTCTCTGCGGCCGAGCGCGAGGACAGCGGCGAGTACTTGCCGTCGCCCGCCTCGGCGGGGGTGCCCTTCTCCCAGGACTGGGCACGTTCGGTCAGTCCGGACACGAAGTCGTCGTAGATGTCGTCCATGACGATCATCCGCTTGTTCGCGTTGCAGACCTGGCCGGTGTTGTACAGGCGGGTGCCCCATGCGGTGTCGACGGCCTCGTTCATATCATCGGTGTCGAGGACGATGTACGGGTCGGAGCCGCCGAGCTCGAGCACGGCCTTCTTCAGGTGCTTGCCGGCGGTTGCGGCCACGGCCGATCCGGCGCGCTCGGAACCGGTCAGGGACACACCTTCGACGCGGTCATCAGCGATGATCGTCTCGATCTGCTCATGAGTGGCGTAGATGTTGTTGTACACACCCTCGGGAATGCCGGCTTCCTTCATGAGTTCGGCGATCTTCGCCGAGGAGCGCGGGCAGATCTCCGCATGCTTGAGGATGATCGTGTTGCCGAGCACGAGGTTCGGCGCGGCGAAGCGGGCGACCTGGTAGTACGGGAAGTTCCAGGGCATGATGCCCAGCAGCGCACCGACCGGGCGACGCTGGATGAAGGCCTTGCCGCCCGACATCGATTCGATCGGCTCATCGGCGGCGAACTTCGGTCCGTTGTCGGCGTAGTAGTTGAAGATCTCCTCGCAGAATTCGGCCTCTTCCTCTCCTTCCGCGGTGGGCTTGCCCATCTCCTCAGCGATGATCTTCGCGAGCTCTTCTTTGTGCTCGCCGAAGAGAGCGGCGACCTTGTTGACGATCGCTGCGCGTTCCTCGATCGTCTTCTCGCGCCAGCTCAGGTAGCCCTTGTGTGCGGATTCGAGGACCTGCTGGACCTCTTCGTCGGTGGCATTGTCGAACTTCTCGACGACTTCACCGGTGGCCGGGTTCTCGACACGGTAGCCGCCTGCAGAACTGCCTACGTTGCTCATTCCAGACTCCTTTGACTTTGTGCGCGCCTGTTGGCGCCGCTGAAGCAATTGCATACCTCTTTGCCGCCCGAATCGACGGAATGCGTATGCCTGCCACCCACGCTATCAATACGTGACCCGCGCAACAAGTGCCGAAACCTGGGGGATTCATCAGTTCCGAACGCCCGAGACCACCATCGCCGAGGCGGTGCGGATTCCGAATCATTCACGACGAAAACCGAATCACCCCCAAGGCCTCCCAAGACGAGGAAACGCCGACCCCGGCCGGGGATAAACCCGCCTCGGCGAGGGGAACCGTTTCGATCCCTGCCGATCGGATCAGGGGACCGAAACGGTTCCGCCCCCGTCGCGAGAACTCACCGACCGACGAGGTCGAGCCCGGCGCGCACGATCGAGTCCATGTCGATTCCGTGGATCGCGTAGGCCTCCCCCACCGAGGATGCCTGCCCGTAATCCGTGACACCGAGGTTCCGTGTGCGATCCCCGCGCACCCCTGACAGGAACGCCAGAGTGTGCGGGTGACCGTCGAGGACGGTGACCAGCGGTGCGGGATGTTCGGCGGGGAAGAGCTCGTCGGCGATCGCGGAACGGGCACTCGAGCGGATCTGCGACCGCTCCTGCACCGAACGGAAGACCTTCGACGCAGAGCTCAGGCACACGATTCCGGTCCGGACTCCGAAGGACTCCAGTTTCGCCGCCGCCTCGATCACCTCGGTCATGATGGCCCCGGCCCCGACGAGCGTGACCTCATCCTCGGCGGCCGGTCTGGCCGAGAGCCGGTAGCCGCCGGCGATGACCTCATCACGGCGCCGCTGTCGCAGCAGCGGATCCTCGGGCATTCCTGCCAGTGCCTGCTCCACGGGACGAGTGGTCAGCCGGAAGTAGGCGGAACCGCCGTTCGGATCGGCGAGTTCGCGCAGAGCCTCGAGCATCGTCCACTCGAGGTCCTGGGCGAAGGCCGGTTCCCAGCTCGTCAGGCCCGGGATCTCCAAGGTCACCGAGGGAGTGTTGAACGACTGATGCGCTCCGCCTTCGGGTGCCAGGCTCACCCCTGAGGGGGTGCCGACCATGATCGAGCGGCCGCCGGCATAGAGGCCGAAGGTCCACGGCTCCAGAGCTCGGTTGATAAAGGGATCGTAGATCGTGGCGATCGGCAGCAGGGGTTGGCCCCACCGTTGCCCGGTCGAGCCGAGTTCGCCGGCCAAGGACACGAGGTTGACCTCGGCGATGCCGAGCTCGATGTGCTGTCCGCGCGTGCCCTCCTGCCAGCGCAGCACCCGCTCCCGGTCGTCGGCGAACCAGTCATGCCGTCCCGCCGGGGACCAGATCCCGGTCTTATTGATCCACCCGCCGAGGTTCGTCGAGGTCGCGACGTCCGGGGACAGGGTCACGACCCGGTGGGCCACCTCGGGGGCGACGTGCTTGAGATCGGAGAGGAACCGTCCCAGCGCCGCCTGCGTGGAGATCTGCGGTCGCGGGGTGAAGCCGAGTTCGGCGGGCACCTGCGCAACAGGGTGATCGACGACGGGTTCGCGCTGCAGCCGCAGCGCGGTCTCGGCGCAGAATCGACCGGCGGGGGTGTCCGGGTCGAACGCGACCCACGGATCGTCGAGGTCCATCCCCGAGGCGGCCGCCAACTCGCGCATCTGCGTTTCGGTCAGCTGTGCGGCATGGTTGCCGGGGTGGCCCTCCGTGGCCAGACCCTTGCCCTTGATCGTATAGGCGAAGATCACGGTCGGTCGGCCATCATCGATGGCCTCGAACGTGGACACGAGCTGGCCGAGATCATGTCCGCCCAGGTCACGGATGAGGGAGGCGAGATCGTCCGCATCGAATTCGTCGATGACCGCGGACAGGGCGGCCGCCTCGGTGTCGGTGAGACCCGAGACCAGCCGCTCGTGGATCTCGGACGGATGAGCCCGCAGCAGCCGCTGGTATTCGGGGTTCGGCATCTGCACGAGCCGGTCTTTGAGCGCTTGCCCGCCCGGGGCGGCGAACACGGCTTCGAGGCGGCGTCCCCACGGGCAGGTGAGCACCTGCCAGCCGGCGGCATCGAACATGCCTTGCAGCCGGCGGATCTGCACATCGGGGATGACCCGGTCGAGCGACTGCCGGTTGAGGTCGACGATCCACACGATCTCGCCGAGGCTGCGCACCTCGGGGTCGATGATCGCTTCCCACACGGCCCCTTCGTCCATCTCCGCATCGCCGAGGAGGGAGTAGAATCGGCCGGCTTCCGGGGTCTCGGGGAACCGGTCGGAGACGTAGCGGTGGGACAGGGCAGCCCAGATCGGGGCGGTCGCGCCGATGCCCACGGATCCCGTGGAGAAGTCCACGGTGTCCGGGTCCTTCGTCCGGGACGGATAGGGCTGGAGCCCGCCGCGGCTGCGCAGGGTGTCTAGATATTCCTCGCCGAGGTCGCCGAGCAGATAGTTGATCGCGTGGAGGACCGGTGAGGCATGGGGTTTGACCGACACCCGGTCGATCGCGCGCAGCTGAGTGAACCACAGCGCCGTCATGATCCCCGTCATCGATGCTGATGAGGACTGGTGTCCGCCGACTTTGACGCCGTCCGAGTTCGCTCGGCCGCGGTTGGCGCGGTCGATGATCGAGGTCGCCAGCCACAGCACGCGCTGGGCGATCTCGTCGAGGATCTGATCGTCGCCCGAGGCCGAGGCCCGCAGCGGTCGGTCGTTCGTCCCGGGCGGGCTGACCTGTAAGGAGGTCTCGAATTGGTGGCGGTCCGTGTCCTGTGCGCTCGGTTCCTGTGCAGTGCTCGTCATCAGAAGATCTCGGAGTAGGCGTTGAGGGCGAGCTGTCCGCCGAGGTGGGCGTAGAGGACGGTCGAGTCCTTGCCGATCGTGCCGTCCCCGACGAGGTCGAGGAGTCCGGCCATCGACTTGCCCTCGTAGACGGGGTCGAGGATGACGCCTTCGAGTTGCGCGGTCGTGCGGATCGCGTTCACGGTCGTCTCGTCGGGGATGCCGTAGGCCGGGCCTTCCCAACCGGTGCGGATATCGACGTCGTCGTCTGTGATCTCACGCCCGAGGCCGATGAGTTCGGCAGTGGTGTTCGCGATCCTCTTCACCTGGTCGCGGGTCTTCTCGATCGTGGCCGATGCATCGATTCCGATGACCTTGCGAGGGCGCCCGCCGGCGGCTTCGAGAGCCGCGAATCCGGCGATCATTCCGGCAAGGGTCGAGCCGGTCACGGTGCACACGACGATGGTGTCGAAGAAGACGCCGAGTTCCTTCTCCTGTTCGACGACCTCATACGCCCAGTTCGCGAAGCCGAGTCCGCCGAACTTGTGCTCGGAGGCACCGGCCGGGATCGGGTAGGGCTTGCCGCCTGATTCTTCGACCTCGGCCAGGGCGTTCTCCCAGCTCGAGCGGATGCCGATGTCGAATCCGGCCGCGTCGAGGCGGACGTCGGCACCCATGATGCGCGAGAGCTCGATATTGCCGACCTTGTCGTTGACCGGGTCCTCCCAGTCCACCCAACGTTCCTGCACGAGGCGCGCCTTCAGTCCCAGGTGAGCGGCGACGGCGGCGACTTGGCGGGTGTGGTTGGACTGGTAGCCGCCGATCGAGACGAGGGTGTCCGCCCCCGAGGCGAGAATGTCGGGAACGATGTACTCGAGCTTGCGGGTCTTGTTGCCGCCGAAGGCGAGTCCGGAGTTGACGTCTTCGCGCTTGGCCCAGACGCGGGCCCCGCCGAGGTGGTCGCTCAGTCGGGGAAGCTCGTGCACGTGGCTCGGTCCGAAGGTGAGTGGGTAGCGATCGAAGTCGGTGATGGCCATGGTGTCCTCTGTTTCTCTGGGGCTGTTCTCAGCGGTCTGAGTTATCTGGGGTTTGTCTCTGGGACGGCTGGTGCTCTCCGGGCGATCGTTCGCCACGCAGTGTGTCCTGAATCGCATCCGGCAATATGCAATATATTGCATTCTGCAGATGGCTACAATAGGTCAGAGTTCGAGTCCCATCCCGCGGGACGAGACCTACCCACACAGAGACAAGGTGACCGAGCGTGCCGATCCCCACGGATTCCCCCACCCCGCAGCGCAGCCTGCTGCGCGATGACGTCTATCGGTCGATCCGCGACGCCATCGTCCGCGGCCAGCTCGCCCCCGGCGAACAGCTGCGTGATCAAGAGCTCGGCGCCTGGCTGCAGGTGTCCAGGACCCCCGTCCGCGAGGCCTTGCAGCGCCTCGCCCAAGCCGGACTCGTCGTCGCGGAGCCGGGCCGGATGACGCGCGTGGCCCCCGAGGACCCCGCGCTCATTCTCGCCGCCCGCCAGATCGCGGCAGAGCTCCACGGCCTGGCCATCGACCTCGCCTTCCCGACCCTCGACGAGGCGGCGCTGGACGAGATGGAGAAAGCGAACGACCGCCTGAGTGCGGCGCTCGGGGCCGGCGACGCCGAGGCGGCGATCGCGGCTGATGACGACTTCCACGAGGTGGCCCTCACCCGATCCGGCAACCCACTCATTCCCGATCACCTCGAGGTCGTCACCGCCACACTGCGCCGCGCGGAGTTCCTGCACTTCGGATCCGTGAAGGGCTCGGCTTCGCCGGAGCAGCACACCGAGATCATCGCCGCCGTCCGTGCCGGTGAACATGCGCAGGCCGTCACGCTGACGAAGGCGAACTGGTCAACCATCGAAGGGGATTCGCCGCAGACGGCCTGAGTCGGACACCTTCCGACTGCGGATTCCGAATCGGCAACACCACTGCCTCCTCGACGACGCCACCGTCATAGCCAATTCATTTAGTCATCTGATGACTTGTGCTAGAGTCCTCACCACGATCACCGACGATCAAAGGACTGACGATGTCATCAATGACGAAACGCATCACGACCACCCTGCTCGCGACCGCTGCGAGCCTTGCCCTGCTGACCGGGGCCACCGGAACCGCAATGACGAGCCCAGCCGCCGCGCAATCCTCTGCCGCACAGTCACCGGCAGGCGCAGAGGCATCAGCAGGCGCACAGTCTTCAGCAGGCGCAGTGCCGGCTGCACCATCGGCCGGCTGTGGCACCGAGCAGAAGCCGGGCAACGACGAGAAGACTCTGACCACGGCAGACGGCGAGCGCAGCTATCGGATCAACATCCCGCGCGACTATGAGATCTCGACTCCGCTGCCGCTGGTCATCGGCTTCCATGGCAACGGGTCCGACGGCGCCGAGTTCCAGAACTACACGGGACTGCCGACCCTGCCGGCGATCACTGTATTCCCCGACGGTGACCTCAACGACGGCAAGCGCTCCTGGCAGGGCGCCCCGTACGCCAGCGGTGCCGACGACGTCGCCTTCGTCGCCGACCTCCTCGATTCGATCGAATCCGAGCACTGCATCGACCTCAATCGGGTCTATGCCACCGGCAAGTCGAACGGCGGCGGCATGGTCTCCGTGCTCGCCTGCAACCTGCGCGATCGCTTCTCCGCGTTCGCTCCCGTCGCCGGCGCGTACTATCCGCAGTCGACGGAGGGCTGCGACTATTCGACGCCGACTCCGATGCTCGCCATCCACGGCACGGGCGACGCCACGATGCACTACGAGGGAGGCCACCGCCAGGGCGAGGACTACCCGGGCGTGCGCGAATGGATTCAGCCCTGGGCGGAAGCCTCCGGCTGCGAGAAGACCAAGGAACGCCAGGTCGGACGCAAAGGCGAAGACGTCGTGCGCACCCAATGGACGCAGTGCAGTGCAGGAAAAGAAGGCGACACGCAAAGCCACTCGCCCGGCAAATCCGGCGGATCCGCCGAGGTTGAGCTCTATTCCGTAGCCGACGGCGGCCACGTCTGGCCAGGTGAGGTCGTCTACAGCGGCGGCGGATACGCCACGAAGGGCTTCTCGGCCACGGATACGATCTGGGACTTCTTCACGAGCCACCCTGGCACCACAGACGGACCGACACAGACGTCCACCCAGAAGTGACCGTTGACACATTAGTTCCAAAGTGATTAGATGACTTAAACACTTGAAGGAGAGCACCATGACGTCCACCGTCGGACTCGTCGAACGCCTCACTCGCGAAATCGTCGAAACCATCCGCACCGAGAACCTCCAGCCCGGGCAGACCCTGCCCTCGGCCAAGGTCCTCGCTTCCCGCTTCGAGGTCACCGTGCCCACCGTCCGGGAGGCACTGCGCCGGCTCGAAGCTACGGGTTCGGTCGAGCTCAAGCACGGCTCGGGCACCTACGTCCGCGAAGCGATCAACCGCCGCATCCTCGACAACCCGCACTACGTGCCCGTCGACCTCGCCGCAGCGATCGAACTCCTCGACGCCCGCATCGCCATTGAGCCCGGCATCGCCGAGCTCGCGGCAACCGTGCAGGCGGCCGATGCCGTAGCCTCGATGGAATCCGCGCTCGACAATGCGCTGCAGGTCGAGACCGCAGTCCCGGCCGGCCACTTCCACGTCGAACTCGCTCGAGCTTCGGGAAATCGCGCTCTGCACGAGATGCTCGTGTCCCTGCTGGCCATCCACTCCCGCACCCAGCAGGCGGCACGCACGAGCTACGACCGCCTGCGCGACCACGACGAACACGCAGACATCCTCGATGCGATCCGCCGCGGCGACAGCTTCGAAGCCTCCCACCGCACCCGCAAGCACCTCGAGGCGATCAAGGCCGCCGTCCTCGCCGACTGGACTGATGACACGGACCAAGCCGACGAAGCGGGCACAACCGAAGGACCCCAGTGATGACGCGCCCTACGATCACCGAGATCCGCCCGCACGTCCGCAACTATGCCGAGCTCACCTCTCTCGAGGTCGAGCTCGCGAAGGACCGGTCCAGCCTGCTCGTCCTCCCTGTCGGCGCCTGCGAGCAGCACGGTGACGGACTTCCTCTGGGCACCGACAACATCCGTGCCGCCCACGTCGCCCACGCCGTCGTCGACAAGCTCGCGGCCATCGACAAGTTGGACGCTGGAGATCAGGGTCGAGCCTTCGTCCTTCCCAGCGTCGACTACGGTGTCTCCCCGCATCACCGCTTCCTGCCCGGCACGATCAACATCGGTCCGCAGCTGTTCATCGACCTCGTCACCTCGATCGTGCACCAGCTCGCCGATGCCGGGTTCGACAGACTCCTCGTCATCACCGGCCACGGCGGCAACCTCGCCGCACTCGGCGTGATCCAGCAGTCGCTGCTCGCCACCCACCCCGACTTCGTCTTCGCCTATGCCCCGGTCTCCGCTCTGGCCACCGAGGCGACCGCCGCCCTTCCCCGCACCGAGATCAGCGGCCATTGCGGTGAGTCCGAGACCTCGCAGATGCTCGCCATCGACGAATCCCTCGTCGACACCGACCATCTCAACCCCGGCGCCACCCGGCTCGACGATCTCGACCCGCGCGCCCGACTCTCGCGAACGAAATCACCGTCAACCGCGGTGACGTTCGACCGCTACGCCGACAACGGCGTCCTCGGCGATCCACGGACCGCCACGGCCACGGCCGGTGAGGGCATCCTCGGCGAGGTCGTCGACCGACTCGTCGCCTACTGTCAGGAGCTGCAGAGACTGTGACAGCCGCTTCTCACTGACCGGCCGCCCGGCCGAACCTCCACCACAGATCACCCGATTCCAGTGCCGTAATCACCGTGCCCTGGTGGACCCTGCCCGAAATTCCAGCCTGGACTCTCAGGAGCTCTCATGAAACCGACCCAGACCACCGACATCGCGCAGACCGACGAGCAGGAGAAGCTGCCGCTGGTCATCCGCGCCCTCAACGTCATCGAAGTCGTCGGCAACAAACTGCCGAACCCCTTCTGGCTGTTCTGGATCCTTGCGGCGATCCTCGCCGTGTTCAGCCTCGCCCTCCCCCTGGCCGGAGCGGGAGTCGAGGATCCCGGAACAGGGGAATGGACCCCGGTGAACAATCTGCTCAGCGGCAAGGGCATCGCCATGGCCGTGAGCACCGCGCTCGACGCCTATGAAACCTTCCCGCCGCTGATCACGATCATGGTCGTCATCATGGGCGTGGCCCTGGCTGAACGCACGGGACTGCTGTCGACGGCGATGAAGGTCTCGATCGCCCGCGTCCCGGCCGGACTCATCGTCTTCACGGTCGCGTTCATGGGCACTGTCTCACACGTCGCCTCGGCTGCGGCCTATGTCATCCTCGTCCCGCTCGGCGGAATGGTGTTCAAGGCCGTGGGCCGCTCCCCCGTCCTCGGCGTCATCGTCGCCTACACCTCGATCGCCTCCGGCTACGACGCGAGCCCGATCCCGACGCCGAACGATGCGATCTTCGCGGGCATCACGACGGCTGCCGCGAACATCATCGATCCCGACTACATTGTCACTCCTATCGGCAACTGGTACTTCAACATCGCCAGCTCCATCCTTCTGGCCATCGTCATCACGATCGTCACCGAGCTCGTGCTGATGAAGCGCGACAACCTCGAAGCCGACGAGGATGCCGAGCACGAAGATCTCGTCATCTCCGACAAGGAGCGGTCGGCCCTGCGTCTGGCGATGTTCGCCGTCATCGCCGCGGTCATCGCCATCGTCGTCCTCGTCGTCCCCGAGGGTGCGCCCCTGCGCGGAGACGGTCCCTTCGGCGAGTCCCCGTTCCTCACCGGAATCGCCTTCATCATCGCAATGCTCTTCGGCATCGGCGGCATCGTCTACGGCTTCCGCGAAGGCACGATCGAGACCTGGTCCGATGTTCCGAAGCTCATGGGTCAGGGACTGGCGTCGATCTCCGGCGTCCTCGTCCTCTTCTTCGCCATCGCCCAGTTCCTCGAGTACTTCGAGTGGACGAACATCGGCATGCTCGTCTCGGTCTCCGTGTCCGAACTCTTCACCGGTCTCGGCCTGCCGACCTGGGTCGTGTTCATCCTCGTCCTGCTCGTGCTCTCCGTCGTCAACGTGCTCATCACCTCCGGTTCGGCGATGTGGGCGATCATGGCTCCGGTCATCGTGCCGCTGCTCATGCTGCTCGAGGTACCGCCGGAGACCTCACAGGCAATCTTCCGCATCGCCGATTCCGGATCGACGGCCATCACCCCGATGAGCCCGTACTTCATCCTCGCGCTCGGCTTCATGCAGAAGTATCAGAAGAGCGCCGGCATCGGCACCCTCGCCTCGCACACCCTGCCGCTGGCCGTGTGCATGACGATCACCTGGAGTCTGCTGTTCTTCCTGTGGTGGGGTCTGGGCATTCCGCTCGGTCCCGATGCCCCGGTGCGCTGAGGTGCGCTGAGGTGCGCTGAGATGCGCTGACCGCGCCCGCTCCGGTATTCGCCGCAGCCACCGATACCTGGTCAACGCCAGGCCGGGCAAGGCCGATTCCATGCCGAACAGGACGATGTGCGCGGCAAGGGTGGCTGACTTCTGAAACGAGTTCTGAAAGCTGAGTTTTGAAAGTTTTGTTCACGGCTCTTCCCGGCCCGCTCCTCGTCACCGAGTCCGAACCTCCGGGCCCTGGACGCGGGCCCGACCCTTGATTCGAAGACCACGAATACAGCATCTGATCTGGAATGATGTCGCCACGCCCGATCTGGCAGGTAGGCTTTCCACGCGGTCATACGGCCGCCCGAACTCTCCCCCTTGAGAGCACCGGCAACAAAAGATGTTGACGCTCAAACTTCAGCCGCGATACCGTCGGGTAACACCCCGTAGTAACTTACGTCACACGTTGCTGCCGGCTGTACCGTCGGTGGTCAAGGAGGATCAATGAAGTTCCGCAATCCCAGCCTCATCCGCAGGCTCGTCTCATCGCACGCCGGTCGCATCGCCATGGTCGCAATTCCCACCGGCGTCGTCTCGGCCATGCTCATGGGCGGGGTCGCTCAGGGTGCAGTCCCGGTCTCGTTCGCCATCTCCGGCACTCAGTTCAAGATCGCCTCGTCGCAGCTCGAGGGAACCGGCTTCTCCCAGTACAGCGGAGTCGCCAAGGACGCTGAAGGTGGCAAGCACGCCGTTGTCACCGCGAACATCAAGGACGCGACCCTGGAGAACCTCTGCCAGTCAGCCGTCCAGGAGACTCCCCTGGGCAAGGTCGGCATCCTCATCAAGGCCGGCGGAAAGGGCACCCCCGCCTCGGCGAAGAACCTGCAGATCGGCATGACCGGGCTCAAGGGCGATGCGGAATTCAAGAACATCCGGATCGGCGTCGATGCCTCCGACGTCAACACGAAGGAAAAGGGCAGCAAGGGCGACTTCTCGCAGGACGCCGACACCATCTCCATCAAGGACCTCAAGCAGGATTCCTGGTCGACCACGGCCTCGGTCTTCACCCTCAAGGACATGTCGCTGAAACTCACCGACGGATCTGAGCAGTGCGACTGATGAAGGACTCAGCAGCCAACGGGCAGCCGACCGATGAACGGGAGGCCGCCGATCAGGAGGCAACCGTGCAGAAGACGAGCCTGCTTGCGCTGTCCCGGCGGAGTCGACGCGCCGATGAGCAGAGCGACCCCTCCGATTCCGGCGTCGAGACGGCGGAGTTCGCCGTCGCGACGCCGGAGGCCGGGGATGCCGACAGCAGCGAGGGAGCCGAGATGAGCGAACGCGCCGAGAAACGCCAGGGGTTCAAGCACTGGCGTCGGCAGCGCCCCTTCATCGGAGGAGTGCTTGCCGTCCTCGGAGGAATCGAGCTGTTCTTCTCCGGACAGTTGGACCTCGGCAATATGCAGATCCAGTTCGGCATCGAGGGACTGCAGGCGACGGTCCTGCCGATCGCCATCGTCGTCCTCGCTCTGCTGTCGATCTTCCGCCCCACGCATCACGTGTTCTACGGGATCATCGCCCTCGTCCTCGCAGTCTATTCACTCATCGGAGTGAACCTCGGCGGGTTCATCATCGGCATGCTGCTGTCCTCCATCGGCGCGATCCTCATCGTCGCCTGGATGGGACCGCGCGGGCCGAAGGAGTCCGAAGCCGCTGAGGGGGAGACTGCATGAGGGCACCCAGCCGCCGCACGGCCTCAATCCTGGCGGCAGCTGTCCTGATCCTCCCGACGACTCTCGGGGCGGGTTCGGTTACAGCCGCCCACTCGTCACCGCTGTGCTCACTCGTGGGCACATGCGATGACGACGATTCCGCCAAAGCCAAGGACCCCGCGCCCGCGGGAAGCGTGTCGCCCGGAATGCCGGTGAAACCCAGCGATCCGCCGACGTCGGATCCCTCGCTGCCCGCGCCGGGCCCCACGGATGAACCGAGCGAGGAGCCGACGGAGGAACCTTCCGAAGAACCCACGGACCCGGGCGGTCTGGGACTCGATGAGCCCAGCGACGACCCGACCGAGGACGAGGACTCTGATGAGGACTCGGAGGAAGAGGGCACCGTCGAGTTCCCGACCGATGCGCAGAAGGATGACAACGCGCCGATCTTCACGGAGCATCCGGCTGCGATGGGTTCGGAAGGGATGTCATTCAAGGGACTGAAGAGCATCGGGTTCGTCTCGGTGCCCACGGCCGACGGCGGGTCCATCGTGGTGCTGAAGATCCAGGCCGACGAGATCTCGATCGAGGGATTCTCGCTGACGGTGAAGCCGCCCGAGGAGCACGAGGGATTGGTGACCACGGCCGACACGATGACGCTCAGTGGCAATGTCACTACTTACATCGGTTCGATCACCGCCCAGACGAAGGACGGGAAGTCGCTGACCATCGGGCCGGAGACCCCTCCGCCCATGGACGACGTCGAACCCGGACTTCTGCGAGTCACGATGGGGCTCGTCGGCTCCACCGCTGATTCGATCTCCTACTCCAACACCGATCAGAAGCTCAAGAAGGCCGAAGACTGACCTTGAGTTAGACGGAAAGGCCCGAAGGCCGCGGACTCAGTCCGCGGCCTTCTTGCGTTCCTGCTTCTTCCGACGCAGGGTGTCACGGACGTCGCGCAGCTTGTCGCGTTTGCGCCTGCGTCCCGCCTCGGCGGCCCTGATCTGCTCCGGTGTGGGTTCGTGATCGCCCATTCCGACTTGGAGTTCGACAGGGGTGATCTCCTTCATCACACCGGCGTCGATCTTCTTACGCAGCCGCAGGATCTCGAGGCGGAGGATGCGGGCAAGGAAGTAGATGCCGAGCAGGTTCGGGAAGGCCATGAGGAAGAAGATCGCGTCGGAGAAGGCGATGACCGAGTCCAGCGACATCGAGGCGCCGACGATGACGGCGAGGATCCAGAAGATCTGGTAGGCCTTGTCAGCGGCCTTCGAGTTCTTCGTCAGGTAACCCAGCGCCTGCTGCCCGTAGTAGCCGTAGGCGAGGATCGTCGAGAAGGCGAAGAGCACGACGGCGATCGTGAGCAGATAGGGGAACCAGCTCGATACCTCACCGAAGGCCTGCGCGGTCAAGCCGATTCCGTCCTCGGTGCTTTCGGTGTAGAGACCGGTGGTGATGATGGCCAGCGAGGTCAGGGTGCAGATGATGACGGAGTCGATGAGCGGCTCCCACATCGCCACGAATCCTTCGGTGGCCGGCTTCGTCGTCTTCGAGGCGGCGTGGGCCATGCCTGCCGAGCCGATTCCGGCGGCGTTGGAGAACAGCGCACGCTGGATACCGACGATCGCCACACCCACGGCGCCACCGGCGACTCCGCTGGAGCTGAAGGCTCCGGTGAACATGAGTGCGAAGGCGTGTGGGATCTGCCCGGCGTTGAGGATGAGGATGACGATGATCGAGACGAAATAGAGGATCGCCATGAGCGGAGTCAGCCTCGACGTCCACTGTCCGATCTTCTTGATCCCGCCGAGGATGACCAGGGCGGTGAGCGCAGCGATGATCGCACCGATGAGCCAGAGTTTGTCAGCGAAGAAGCTGTCGTCGCTGCCGGTGGCCTGAACGATGATCGCGGCCGCCTGGTTCGCCTGGAACAGGTTGCCGGCGCCGATGACGCCGAGCACGGCAGTGAGAGCATAGAACCCGGCGAGGAACTTCCCGAGCTTGGGCCGACCGACCTCGGCCAGCCCGGCCCGCAGGTAGTACATGGGACCGCCGGAGACGGTGCCGTCCTCGTTGATCTGCCGGTATTTCACGCCGAGGGTCGCCTCGGCCATCTTCACGGTCATGGCGAAGAAGCCGAAGATGATGATCCACAGGGCGGCACCGGGGCCGCCGATGGTGATCGCCACGGCCACGCCTGCGATATTGCCCAACCCGACGGTACCCGAGAGCTCGGTGGCGAGCGCTTGGAAGCTCGAGACCTGGCCCGGGTCGGTCTTGCGCGTGAAGCGACCGCGGATGATGCCGACGGAGTAGCGGAGTCCGGTGATCGGTTGGAAGCGGAGGTAGACGGTGAGGAAGACGGCCGCGGCCATGAGCCAGACGACGATGAGCGGGATGCCGATCGAGCCGATCTGGAGCTCGAAGAAGACGATGCTGCTGAAGGCCTGTGCCGCGGGACCGAGGAAGGATTCGATGGCCTCGTCGACGCCGGCGGCGGCAATGTCAGTCCCGGCGGCGGCAATGTCGACCCCGGTGGCGGCCTGGGCGAGATGTTCGGTTAGTGAAGTCATATCTGCGGGCGCGAAGTTGCGTTTCGTCCGGAGGATTGGTCCGGGACCGGCACCCGTGATCAACGTAACAATCGCCACGCTGATTTTCAGCTGTCGCTCAGATAAAACCTCTTGTTCACATGCTTCTCACATGCTGAAGGGCGCATCTGGCCTGGACGTCTCGGCCGCACGTCGGCCTTCGAGAAATGCGAGGAACGACCGAGCCAGCCGCTTCCCGTTGTCGACGAGAGCGGAATCGTGAGCCTCGACCTCGGCGATGATCGAGTCGTCGGTCTTGCCGGCCGGCAGGGCCAGGTCGTTGCCGTCCAGCCAACGCGAGATCTGCGTGACATCGGTTTCCGGATGGAACTGAGTGCCCCACGCGAACTCGCCGAGGCGGAAGGCCTGCACCGGGGCATCGGATCCGGTGATGAGGAGCTCGGCTTCGGTCGGCAGCGCCATCTCCTCCTGGTGGAAGAGCACGGACGGCAGCCTCGTTCCGGCCAGCGCCCCGAACACAGGGTCGGACTCCCCCGCCGAGGTGGCGCTCAGTTCGTAGATCCCGATCTGCGGGTGCGCCCGCCGGGAGATCGGGGCATTGCCTGCAAGGGCGAGCATCTCCCCGCCGAGGCAGATGTTGAGACTGGGGAACTCCCCGCCGATCGACCGCCGAAGCAGGTCCCTGACTTCGGGGAACCACGGATTCTCGGTGTCGTCGAGGGGCCCTGCGGACCCGCCGAGGACGATGAGCGCATCAAACGGGTTGTTGCCTTCTGTGCCCGTCCCCTCGGAAGTCGTCCCCTCGGCCTCCGGCCGATCGGCCGACCCCAGCGCCGGGATCACGTCTCCGAGATACGGACGGGTCACCACCACCTCGGCGCCGGCTTCGACCAGCCATTCACCGAACCGCTGCGGTCCGGTACCACGTTCGTGTTCGATCACGAGGATGCGCACGGCGCGCTGGGAATCACTGCTCATGGCACCATTGTGGCCCACCCGGTCGAATTTTCTGAGGCGGTGACGACCTTCTTGCGCAGGGCGAGGAAGAACAGGACGAGGCTGACGGACAGGGCGATGTGGCCGAGGCCGGCGATTCCGGCGATCATGGCGTTCGACTCTTCGCCGAGGACGGTGAGCGAGCCGTGCCAGACCATCATTCCGCCCGTGAGGATCACGCCGACGTTGTAGAGCCAGAAGAACCACGAGAACAGCTTCGTGCCCGAGAGTCCGAACACCTTGTCGAGGGCGAGGACGATGAGGAGGACGATGAAGCCGAGTGTGAGCAGGTGGGTGTGGACGAGGCCGAGCTGCGTGAACTCACCGGAGGGGAAGTCGTTGGCTTTGGTGAACTCGCGGTAGAACAGTCCCGAGAGGACGCCGATGATCATGTACGTGAAAGCTGCATTGAATATCTTCTTCATGCTTCCACTTCATCAGCACGCGGGCGCGGTTTCCTGACCCACAGGATTGAATTGCATCCCCAACTTTCGATTGATGTTCCATCACACAGGCGCGTGGGGCCGACGGCGCCCTATCTCTCACCCGGCGACGAGGCGGCGCGCCTCCTCCTGATGCGCGGCGATGAGCGATTCCTTATCGAGTGCGTGTCCGTCCGCGCCGATGGCGTGGCCGTCGACGACCCGCCACTGACCGCCGACCATCACCCGATCGGCTTTCTCCGCACCGCAGAGGACGAGCGCGGGAATCGGGTCGTGGGATCCGGAGAATGCGAGGCCGTCGAGACGGAACATCGCAAGGTCGGCCTGCTTGCCGACCTCGATGGTGCCGATATCATCACGACCGAGTGCCGCCGCCGATCCCTTCGTCGCCCAGTCGAGGACGCGGTCGCAGGTGACCGCCTCGGCGCCGTAGCGCAGACGTTGGATGTAGAGGGCCTGGCGGACCTCGCGGATGAGGTTCGAGGCATCGTTCGACGCGGATCCGTCGACGCCGAGCCCGACATTGACTCCGGCGTCCTCGAGTTCGACAGCGCGGGCAATGCCCGAGGCCAGGCGCATGTTCGACGTCGGGCAGTGTGCGACGGAGACCCCGGCGGCGCCGAGACGACCTATCTCCGAATCGTCGAAGTGCACGCCGTGTGCCAACCAGGTCCGCTCCCCCAGCCAGCCGACAGATTCGAGGTAGTCGACGGTGCGCAGTCCGAAGGTCTCGCGGCAGAAGTCCTCTTCGTCGATGGTCTCGGCCAAGTGGGTGTGGAGACGGACATCGAGGTCGGCGGCGAGTGCTGCGCTGTCGCGCATGAGCTCGGTGGTTACGGAGAACGGGGAGCACGGGGCGAAGCCGATCTGGATCTGCACGCCGGGTCCTCGCTGGTGGTAGGTCTCGACGAGGCGGCGTGAGTCGGCGAGGATGACATCCGATTTCTGGACGGTCTGCTGCGGCGGCAGTCCGCCGTCCGCCTCACCCAAGGACATCGACCCGCGGGTGAGCATCGCGCGCATGCCGAGTTTCCGGACGACGTCGACCTGGATGTCGATGGCCTCGTCCATGCCGGTCGGGAACAGGTAGTGGTGATCGGCGGCGGTCGTGCACCCGGATTCCAGGAGTTCGGCCATAGCCACGGTCGTGGCGAGTTCGAGCGCGCGCGGAGTCAGTCTGGCCCAGATCGGATAGAGGTTCTGCAGCCACCCGAACAGCGGCAGGTCCGCAACGGGCGCCCACGCACGAGTCAACGTCTGATAGAAGTGATGATGCGTGTTGATCAGCCCGGGAGTGATGACGTGTTCCGAGGCGTCGATGATCTCGAGAGTCCCGCCGGCGTCGAGAGCCCCTACGGCCCCTGCGGACGTGGGTTCGCCACCGGACGTGGGTACACCCCCGGATCTGGGCTCGCCACCGGCGGGAACGAGTTCCACGATGGTCCCGGTGGTCCGATCGATGACGATTCCCCGCGCCGCCCGGTTCGGGTCGACACCGGCACCGAGGTGGACGGCCAGCGGATCGCGCAGCCAGACGCGGTCTGAGGGAGAGGTGCCCGGCATTTGGGAGTTCCCCGATGTCGGGGAGCTCCCCGGTGCCGAGGAGCTCCCTGCGGTCGGTGTCTCGGTTTCGTTATTGCCGATCATCGTGTCGCCTTTCGACTCTTGAACCGTGCGCGTCGAGCGCGCACTATTGGTCAATGGCGACAGAACTGGGGCCGACGCCACCAGCTCAGGTTTTCCGGCGTCTGCTGCTCCGCCGGTCGGTATCCCATCTGGTATCCCCGACTGTACCCACTGGTCGGCGAGACGGTACGATGATCGGGAACCATCGAACTGAGCGAACGATCAGTAGATTGCCGAGGGATGAGTACACGACATTCGTGAACTCTAACATGTGCCGCGGGTCACAAAACTGGCTTGCGGGCCAAATGGTATTCCTTTAGAGTTTTGCGATAAGGAATTTTCCTTTCGCATAACGGAATTATGCAACCGATCCCTCGGTCGAATCGATGCCCGCTCGCACGCCAAACCGGCCTCTGAGGTCGGTCAGTCACAGTGAGGTCTTCGCCCGAGGACGTACTCAATGGAGAGATAGATGTCGGTATCCCATCAGTCACCCAGCAACGACCGGAAGTCAGCAGTCAAGGGCCGGCCGGCCCGACCGGAGGACGAACGTCTCCCCATCGGCAGCTCGTTCGCCTACGGGTTGCAGCACGTGCTCACCATGTACGGCGGAATCATCGCGGTTCCCCTGATCATCGGCAACGCCGCTGGCCTCGACGGCAACGGCATCAGCCTCCTCATCGCCTCCTGTCTGTTCATGGGCGGTCTGGCGACGATCCTGCAGTCGGTCGGCGTGCCGTTCTTCGGTTCACAGCTGCCGCTGGTTCAGGGCGTCTCGTTCGCCGGCGTCGCTACGATGACGTCGATTCTGGCTGGCGGTGGCGGCCTGCCTGCGGTCTTCGGATCGGTACTGGTCGCCTCGGTGATCGGCCTCATCGTCGCCCCGGCCTTCGCACTCATCGTGAAGTTCTTCCCGCCGGTGGTCACCGGCACGGTCATCACTACGATCGGCCTGTCACTCATGCCCGTGGCCGCAGGCTGGGCCATGGGCGGGGACGCCGAGGCTGCCGATTACGGCAGCATGCGCAATATCCTCATCGCTGTGGCCACCTTGGCCATCGTGCTCATCCTCAGCCGGATTCCCGTCGCTGTGATCTCCCGCCTGTCGATTCTGCTGGCCATCGTCATCGGCACCATCGGCTGCCTCATCTTCGGTTGGGCCGATTTCTCACATGTGCTCGATCGTGGCATCTTCGCGTTCCCAGAGCCATTCGCGTTTGGTATGCCGACGTTCTCGGCTGCGGCGATCATTTCGATGTTCATCGTCATCATCGTCACCTTTGCCGAGACGACTGCGGACATCATCGCCGTCGGAGAGATCGTCGACACGAAGGTCGATTCCAAGCGCATCGCTTCGGGCCTGCGGGCCGACATGCTGTCGTCGGCAGTTTCGCCGATCTTCAACTCCTTCACTCAGTCGGCTTTTGCTCAGAACGTCGGCTTGGTGGCGATCACCGGCGTGAAGTCGCGGTTCGTCGTCACCGCCGGTGGTGCGATCCTCGTGGTTCTCGGCCTGCTGCCCGTGATGGGCGGGGTCGT
The DNA here is from genome assembly GCF_001570805.1 of Brevibacterium epidermidis NBRC 14811. Classification (GTDB taxonomy): domain Bacteria; phylum Actinomycetota; class Actinomycetes; order Actinomycetales; family Brevibacteriaceae; genus Brevibacterium; species Brevibacterium epidermidis. Next base: position 147,062 of record NZ_BCSJ01000003.1, read on the forward strand.
TGCCGCGGTGCCGACTCCGGTCCTCGGCGGCGCGGGAATCGTCCTCTTCGGCACCGTCGCCGCGTCTGGCATCCGCACGCTGTCGAAAGTCGAGTACGAGGGCAACCTCAATATGATCATCGTGGCGGTCTCACTGGCCTTCGGCATCATCCCGGTTGTTGAGCCCGACTTCTACAACTCCTTCCCGGAATGGGTCGGCATCATCCTCCACTCGGGCATCTCTTCGGCCACTCTCATGGCGGTACTGCTCAACCTCGTCTTCAACCACATCGGAGTGAAAGCGAAGGACCGCACGGACCGATCGGTCTTCGTGGCCGGCACCGGACGCGTCATCCGCAAGGAGGAGATGCAGAGGCTGCTCGACAACGAGGCCATCCTCTACGAGGGTGACACCATCAAGAACGGCAAGATCGTCGATTGCAACGGTGAAGAGGTCCCAGTCGTCACCGAGAAGCAGCACGAGAAGGTCATCGACGCCGCACAGAAGGGTGAGGTCCGCAGCCAAGAGGACGTTCGCCGCCTCATCGCCGAGGATGAAGGGAACTAGTCCAAGAAGCAACGCCCGTGCCCCGGTCGCAGCCTGTGAAGGCGCGGCCGGGGCATCGTTCGCATCAGGACCGCTGTCAGAACAGGCTCGCCGTCAGATCAGGCTCGCCGTCAGAACGGTGGCGGATCTCCGGAGTCCCAATAGTCGTTCCACGCCGCCCCCTGGCCGGGCTTGGACTTCTGTGATGCACGGGCTTTCCCGCCGTCAGCCACGACGATTCGGACACACTCGTCCCCTCGTCCGGAACTGCGGGATGGATCCGTGGTCTCCAGTCGTCCAACTGGGCTCGAATCTCCGTCGTCGCAACGCTTTTCCGTATTGCCGAAGTTCCTTCGGTCAAGCAGGTTCGGCAGTTGGGCATAGTTCTCCACCTGTCGAGCGTGCTCGGAATTGATCGGATTGTCCGGCGGATACATTCGTGCGACAACCCCACGGGTGAAGGAATACTCCACCGCCCCGCCCTCGGTCATTCGGATCGAGAACTTGCGGTCGGTCTTTGCCTGGTGGTCGGGTTTGCACAGTGGGTGGAGATTCTCGAACGTCGTCTGACCGCCCCGGGCCGGATCTGCGTGGTCGAAGGGGATGATGTGGTCAACTTCCGAGGTCTCTGCCCGTCGGTTGCACCCCGGAGCAGTGCAGGTCTGCCATTTTCCGGTCAAGGGCGCACGCACGTCTGCTGGGATGTGATAGCTGCGTGAGCGAGCATCGATCGGTGTCCCGGTAGCGGGATCAGTGAGTATCCGGTGCCAAGTGGGGCACTCACCCGCGAGGGCCCGAGCCGCATCCGGCGGCACCGGAGTGCCGTCCGAGAACGTTCCCGGCAGCTCCGACTTTCCCACCGCAGTGAGATACGGAACCGTCACCATCATCTTCGCCTGTTCACGCACCCACTGTCCGTGGGTGGGCATGACGAGCTTGATGGTGGTCTTCACGTCGAGGCCGGTGCCGGCGGCCGCTTCGGCTTCACGTTGCGCAGCCTGCGCGGTGCGGTCGACCTCGGCCGCAGTGATCGGAGCTGTAGGGTCCGATTCGTCTGCAGCCTCGAGGGCGATCTCCTTGGTTGTCGTCTCACCGGTCGACGTGTCGTGCGTTGTCACGACAATGGCCATCTGTGGCGTTGCCCGCGTGGCGATATCAAACATGAGGGCGGCGATGCTGTTCTGATCGGCAACCTCGAAACCAGCGGTGTTCTCGTCGGTGAGCGCCGAGATGTTGCCGTTGCGGATCGCTCGTGCAAAAGCCTCGATGCGCAGGTAGAAGGCGTTGAGTTCTACGGCGGGTCCGGACAGAGTCACCGAGGCGGTGCCATCGGGATAGGTCATGATGTCGACCCGGCGGCGCTTGGCTGCCAGTTCGGTCCGGTCATCGACGGGCACGAGCGCCGCAATCTTGAGATTGAGCGACTTCCTGAAGGTCTCAAGCGTGATATCAGCACGGCGGTCACCCAGGTAGGAATCGAGGCGAGGCAGGTACTCGAAAGCGACGTCTTTGATGGCACGGGTCGCGGCAAGCACATGCTCGAGCGTGAACTCACCGGCGAGGCAGCGCTGCAGGAACTTAGGCAGTCCGAATGACAGCGTGACGGCGTTCGTGATCTCGCTGTAGGCCCCGTCGCTCGTCGAGCCGAGGACCGTGGTCAGTTCGGCGATCTCTTCGCGCGTGGCAAGGTCGTGGACCCAGCTGTTGAAGGACTTGTGCAGCCCGAACTTGGGGAAATTCGGAAGCAAACTCGCCGTCGGAGCCGGCGACTGCTCAGCAACGCTATCCGCGGCGCAGGAGTCCGCACTTGCATCAGCGCTGGTGTCATCGTCGGCGCCGCCATCGGTGCTCGCGTCAGCAGCATCGCCAGTTTCGGCAACATCATTGCCGTCTTCGTCGGCAACAACCTCAGCTGACGCCGAAGGGACAGGTGCGGCATCGGCGTCGTCTGTTTCGGCTCCCGCTTCAGCGGAATCGTCAGCGATTGGGTCGGCGTCATCAGGCTCATCGAGGGCGCTGTCATCGAAAACGAAGCCAGTGCACTCCCAGGGGTCCACGAAATCGTCCTTTTCGGGGAGCAGGCCGTCACGTGCCGTGATGAAACGATTGGCCGTCTGGGTGAACGTGGCGTGGTAGTAGATCTTGTCACCCGCGGCGTAGCGGAGCTTCTCGATCGCATCGGACAGAAACAGACCGGCGACGGCCTGGAACTCGGCGAGACGAACGCCCGTGCTCAAGTGAGCCAGGCTGACGACAACGGCCATAGGCGAATCAGGATCGACGTCGAGACGACGGGGCGAGTCGGGGCCGATCAGAGACACCTGCGGCGTGGAAGCGGGTTCCGTTGAAGACGCAGGGGAGCCCGAAACGGATTCATTCGAGGCAGGCTCGAGACCGCTGTCTCCTGGATCCTGAGGATCCTTCATCGGTCTCACCGCCTTTCACGTCGATGTGAATGCCTTAGTTCTATTTTACCCTCAAACAGAATAAATAAATGTCACAGTTCGATTACAAACAGAATCCCATACGCTTTCACTTCTGTTTGATGGAGTTTGTTGAGTCAGCTCGATCCCCAGTCGCGCATCAGCCACTCGGTCCTCTTGAAGCCCGAAATGGCATCCCTCCGGACCAGACACCTACTCGGTCAACAGGGCAGGCAGCTGCTCCATCGCGCTGAAGGTCTCGGCAGCACCCGCAGCCAACAGCGTCTCCGCACTCTGATGCACGGGAGAATCCGGGCAGAACCCGAGCACATGGGATCCGGTCGCAGCACCGGCGATCACGCCGGTGGGGGAATCTTCGATCACGGCCGCCTCGGCGGGGTTGATCTGCAATGATTCGGCGGCAGCCAAGTAGACGTCGGGGGCGGGCTTCGAATTCGGCTGCTCCAGGCCGGAGAAGATCCGGCCGTCGAAGGCATCGAAGAGGCCGATCTTGCGCAGCTGCAACTCGATCTTCGGGCGATCCGCTCCCGAGGCGCAGGCGATCCTGCCCGGGTAGATCGCGGCGATGCGGTGAACCGCGTCGACGACGCCCGGAATCGCCTTGAGGGAGGCCTCGAGCTGGGCATTGCGCCGCCGGCGGAACTCTTCCATCCACTCCATGTCGATGCGGAATCCGGTGTGCTCCTCGATGACATCGGCCTCGTCGCGGAGCATCTTGCCGACAAATCGCGCAATGCACTCCTCGGCGGTCAGCTGCCAGCCGAGCTCCTGCAGCATCTGGTGGAGCACGCCGTTCGTGATGCTTTCGGAGTCGACGAGGACCCCGTCACAATCGAAGAGGACAGCGGAGAATTTCGGATGTGGGGCCATGCTCCGATCCTGCCATCCGCCACTGACACGGAATCACGGCCCGCTGGTTCACGGTTCCTTCGCCCCACCAGCTCAGGACCCCGGGAACCCCATAACCCCCGGGAACCCCGCGATCACACCGCGCCGACCGACACCGCCGTGTACAGCACCCGCGCTGTGGCGAGCGCGCAGACGATGATGACCAGCGCGAACAGCGTCAGCCAGCCACCGGCGGGCAACGACGAGCCCTGGGCGAGGATATAGGCATCGGACTGCTGCACGTGGCGTCTGCGGGTGTGGACGCGGATGACCTTGACGAGGTCCTTGAGCGATCCCATCGTCAGCGCCGTGCCGAGTGCTGCGACGAAGACCGAGATCCATTCCAACGGCAGGAACACGACGACGAGCTGCGCCGCGATCGCCGTGATCACGGCGATGATCGCACCGGCGAGGTTCCGGATGAAGATGAGTGCGACCAACAGGATCAGCGCACCCACCGACAGGGCCAAGGGGGCCCAACCGAAGACCGCCGAGGTGGCCAGAACGAGTCCGAGCACGCCCGGTGCCGGATATCCCCAGAAACCCGCCCAGGTGGCTGAGAATCCGACTCGGCCGAAGGAGTTCATCTGCCCCGAATGGTCGAAGTTCAGCGAGATCCCTTTGACCACGCGCCCCGTCATCAGGGCGGCGAAAGCGTGACCGAGCTCGTGGACGAAGGTCACGAACAGTCCGAAGAACCTCCAGATCCCCGGAGTCACGGTCACGACCAGGGGAATTCCGATGACGAGCACGAGCCCGAGGACGTCGAGCTCGAGTCCGTCCTGTCGCCCGAAGCCCGAGGTGATGGCGTCCCACCACGTCGCCGTTGCCTGCTTGAAGTCCATAGCGGCCCAGTGTACGAACCGCTCCTGAGCGGGACCCTCAGGACCTCCTCAGCGATTCGGGAGGTATGGGCGCAGCGATTCAGGAGGAGGGGCGGCCAGACAGACCGCGGGGTCAAGGCGCCTCAGCGCGCTTTGGGAGTTCAGTGCGCCTGAGCGATTCGGGAGGTCGGTGCGCCGCGACCCCGCGACAAGCATCACCTGGGCTGATGCTCTTGTCGCCTCACTGATTCGAAAACGCTGCGTCGAAGGAGGTCTCCGGTCGTTTCCACAGCAATTCGCGGATCCGACCGACGGCCTCGGCCGCGCCGTGGAGCCGATCCATCCCGGCATCTTCCCATTCGATGGAGATCGGCCCGCTGTATCCGATCGAAGCGAGCGCCCGGAACGCGTCCTCCCAGTGCATATCGCCATGACCAGTCGAGACGAAGTCCCACCCTCGCCGAGGATCGCCCCAGGCCAGATGAGACCCGAGGATTCCGCTTCTGCCGGTCGGGGGCCGCAGCCGGGTGTCCTTGCAATCGACGTGATAGATGCGATCTGCGAAGTCCGTGATGAAGCCGATTGTGTCGATTCCCTGCCACAGCAGATGGCTGGGGTCCCAGTTGAGACCGAACGCTTCGCGATGGTCGATCGCCTCCAGCGCCCGTACGGTGGTCCAATAGTCGTACGCGATCTCCGAGGGATGAACCTCGTGCGCGAATCTGACCCCTTCACCGTCGAAGACATCGAGAATCGGGTTCCATCGCTTCGCAAAGTCTTCATACCCCTCGTCGATGACCGCCGCCGGTACAGGCGGGAACATCGCGACATAGGGCCAAATCTTCGAGCCGGTGAATCCGACGACTGTGTCGACCCCGAGGCCCCGCGCCACCCGGGCTGCGCGCTTCATATCGTCGGCGGCTCTCTGCCTCACTCCTTCCGCCTCACCGTCGCCCCACACATAGTCTCGGACGATCGCCTGATGCCGGAAGTCGATCGGATCGTCGCAGACGGCCTGACCGGCGAGATGATTCGATATCGCCCACACCTTGAGTCCATACCGGTCGAGGACTTCGAGCCTCGACCGCAGATAGGCAGGGTCCTCATCGGCCCTGACCAAATCGAGATGGTCGCCGGAACAAGCGATCTCCAAACCGTCGTAACCCCAAGAGGCAGCTAACCGAGCCACCTCCTCGAACGGCAGATCGGCCCATTGGCCGGTGAAAAGAGTGACGGGATGAGAACTGTCGCTCATGGCTGCTCCTCTGCAGTACTAGATGAGTGATCGTGTTTGTTTGCACCGGCCCGCGCCGACTGAAGCGCGGTGAGGAACTCAGCGCTCGAACGCGCCAGTGCGTCCTGAGTCTCTGCCAACGGTCGCCAGATCGAAGCAGCCACGGCGATCGTGTCATTGTCGCCGGTGAAGCTCTCCACAGTGAGCGGACCGAGGTAGCCGATGTCGTCGAGCGCGTCGAAGAACGCCTCCCAATCCGTGTGATCGCCTCCCACCGGCCCACGATCGTTGCCGCAGACCTGCACGACCCGGCAGTGTTCCCCAGCGGCTCTGATCGCAGCGGCCGGTGACCGTTCCTCGATATTGAGGTGGTAGCTGTCCAGTGCCAAGCCGATACCTTCGCCCAGCAGGGGGTCCAGCGCGTCGAGCCCCTGTTCGACGGTGTTGATGATGCTCGTCTCGTAGCGGTTGAGAGGCTCCACGGCGAGAGTCACGCCTCTTGCAGCCGCAAATTCGGCAACGGGACGCAGAGCTTCTCGAAGTGTCCGAACCACGGCGGTCCGTTCCCCGGCGTCCATCCGCCACACGCGGCCGGTCGATGCCGTGAACGGACCGGCCACAGTGGACGAACCGACCTGGACAGCCACCTCGACGCAATGACGGAGGTACTCCTGTGTATCCGCCCGGAACCTCGGGTCGATGAGATCCCGGCCAGGACCCATCGCCCCGACGATCCGCGCGCTCAGGCCCACATCGGCCACCGCCTCGGCGGCGGCACCGGGATCCCAGTCCCCCGGTGCCTCCACCGGCAGTTCGAGCAGATCGAACCCGAACTCACGGGCACGCCCGGCGAACTCACCGAGGCGGTCGGTCGTCAGCGGTGACAACCACACCCAGGTGTTGATTCCGATCTCACGTGTCATGGTCCGCCTCGACTCTCACGGTTCAGGGAATGACCCTGTCCTGCCACACCTCAGGGAATCCGGACAGGTCCTCGCCGCCGAACTTCGCATAGTGCCCGTCGGGCATTCCCTTGTTCCGATCGAGGTATTCATCGAGGTCCTCGGCTGTGATCGGGCTCTGCGGCAGCACCCATTCGGTCGGGACCTCTTCACCCTTGAAGATCATCTCCGCAGCGAGCAGCGGCGTCCGCCACTGGAAGTTCGAGTACACAGGGGCCAGAGCCGTCATGTCCGTGTCCTTCCATTTGCGCAGGAAGCTGAGCTCGTCCTCGCCGGTCATCACCGGGTAGTCCTTTCCAGCATCCTCGAAGGCTTCGACGGCAGACACTGCACCATCGCCGGCGTCCATCCACACACCCTGAACGTCGCCCTTGGCGAGTTCATCGGAGACGACCTTCTTGATCTCGGCCGGGTCTCCCTCTGTGAAGTAGTCCACGACCTCGATATCGGCCTCAGCGAAGAGCTTCTCGGCTGCCGCCCACCGCTGTTCGAGCACATCGACGCCGGGCAGAATCCGGAGTGCGACGACCTTGTCTCCCTTCTCCAGGTTGTCGATGAGGAACTGTGAGGTGTCGATGCCCCATGCGAAGCCGCCGATCGGATGGATGAAGGTGACAGCGCAATCGGTCTCCACACCCCGGTCGAAGACGATGACGGGCTTGTCGGTCTTGCAGGCGCGCTCAACGGCTGGAGTGATCGCCGAGGTCGAGTTCGGCGAGATGATGAAGCCGTCGCAATCGCCTTCCGAGATGAAGTAGTCGATGTCGGCGATCTGGGTGTCGTCGTTGTCCTGCGCGTCGCGGGTCTCCATCTCGGTGATGACACCGTTCTTCTTGAGATCCTTCAGCTGTTCGTTCATGGTGATCCAGCCGGTCTGCCGCCAGGGGTTCGAGATCGAAGCATTGGCGAAGCACATCTTCTTCCCGCCCTCGGACTTGAACTCCGAGGTGTCTCCCATTTCGGGATTGATCATCTGCAGGTACGGTTTGTCCTCGGGCCCTTCGGGGACGGCGTCGCGTTCTTCGAACTGGCGATCATAGACCTTCTGATCGAACCACTCCTCGGAGGAGTCCTCGCCGCCGCCCTCACCTCCGCCGGGTTCCACCGTCGGGTCGGTTGTGCACCCGGCCACAGCGATGAGCGCGGAGGCACCGATCAGCGCGACCGCTGTCCTCAGCACTGGTCTCAGTCCTGTTCTCATGATGGTTTCTCCTCTGTCATTGCCGTACGGCATCATCGCCGCCGGCCGGTGTGGTCGACGGAGTGGTCTCCGCCGAGGTGGTCAGTGAATCCGTCGAGGTTGGAGTCCGGCCGCGTCTGCGTCGGCGGGCGAAGACCACTCCCGAATAGGCGACCGCAGCGATGATGATCGCGCCTTGGATCGCATCGCGCATGGTTGCCGGAACCGCGGTGAAGTTGAGCAGGGTGAACAGGGCTTCCAAGGTGAATGCTCCGGTGAGAGCGCCGAGGACAGTGCCTCGTCCTCCGCCGAGGACCACTCCGCCGAGGACGACGGCGGTGATCGCCGTGAATTCGTACCCCTGCCCCACCGAGGGATGCACCCCTGCGAAACCGACCAGCAGTACGCCGGCGACTGTGGCCGACAGTGACGAGATCACGAAGGCCGAGGTCTTGGTCCACCACACCCGAGTGCCCGCGAAGGTCGCTGCCGCCGAATTGTCTCCGATCGCAACCAGTGTCCGACCGAAGGGCCGACGCGACAGCCACACTGCCAGAAGGATCACTGCCGCCAGAATGAGCACGGCATAGGGAATGAAATCGATGAGCGGGATGTCCGCGAACCCGCCCCGTCCGATCTGCCGGAAATTCTGGGCGGGGTTGCTCGTCGCCACGCCTCCGGTCCACCACATGATTGCACCGTGGATGACGAGCATCGTGCCCAGCGTGACGATGAAGGAGGGCACGCGCAGCAGCGTCGTGGCCAATCCGTTGACCAGACCGACGAGGATGCCGATTCCGACGAGGATGAAGAGCACTGGAACGGTCTTCGACTCATCGGCTCCGACGAGATGCCCGACCGTCATCACCTGAGCTGTGACGACTGCTCCCATCGACAGGTCGAACTCACCGCTGACGATGACGAAATACTGTCCGATCGCCACGATCGCGATGGGTGCGACCCTTTGGATGAAGCGCATCAGTGACCCGGGCTCAGCGAAGCTCGGATTGAGCACGACGATGGCCAGGAGGATGATGATGAGGAGGACCACGACGATCCCCTTCGGATCGAGTGCCCGCCGGCCGAGCTCGGCAAACCGTTCCCCGACACCGAGGCGGCCCTGCCCCGACCGTGAAGACGCGGATTGTGCCTGCCCCGACCGTGGGTTCGCGGTTGAGGAGATCATGACCTGCTCCCCTCTCCGGTGACGGCCGCCCGCCCGCCGAGGTTCTCAGTCTGCGGAGTCTCACTGCCGGCGCGGTTGTCGGTTGCGATGTTCGGACCCTGCGGTGCTTGGGCGAACCTGATCCGGCGGGCGATGATCCGGCGCCGCGCGTAGAGCGCGACGGCGACGATGATGACGAGCCCGCGGATGACGTCCTTGAGGAAGGGATTGAACTGCATGACACTCATGAGGTTGTCGAGGACCGCGAAGATCGCGACTCCGCCGATGGTTCCCCAGATCGATCCTCGCCCACCCATGAGGACTGTGCCGCCGAGAACGACTGCCGCGATGGACAGCAGATCGTAAGTGCCTTGTGAGCCGACGGTCGGACTTCCGACTCCCAGTCGACTCGCCAGCAGCAGCCCTGCGAATCCCGCGCAGACCGAACTGCCGATATGCGCACCGATGATCGGCAGGCGTTCGCGGACTCCTGAGAGGCGAGCGACCTCTGCGTTGCCTCCCGCGGCGAAGAGGTGGTGACCGAAGGTGGTGCGTACGAGGATGAAGGCGACAAGAGCAGCCAAGGCCAGCATGACGACCGTCGAGATCGGAACCGGCCCGATTCCCGAAGCTCCGAAGAGCTGGAATGACCAGGGGACTTCGCCTTCAGTGCCCTGATAGTTCGTATCCAGGTATCCCTTGAGCATCAGGCCGACTCCGAGAGTCGCGACGAAGCCGTGGACTTTGAGCACCGTGACGAACAGTCCGTTGGCCAGCCCGATGAGAGCCGTGATCGCCACGGTGAGCAGCACTGCCGGGATCACCATCCCGTCTCTGCCGTCCATCGTCTGGGCCGCGATCAGGCTCGCCAGGCTCATGACGTAGGGAACCGACAGATCGAGGGATGCACCGAGGATGACGAGTGTCTGTCCGATCGCAACGAAGCCGAGCACACTCATACCGGTGAGGATGTCTCGGATGTTTCCGGGGCTGAAGAGGTTGCGACCCGTTGTGGAGACGAGAATCGCGGCGATGATGAGCACGATCACCAAGGCGATGTATACCAGAGCCGTCGTATCGAGACGGCGCAATCGAGTTCTCACCGTTCTGTCACCACCTGGGCTTCGGTTCCGGTCGCCATCGACAGGACCTCCTCTTCACTCGAACCGGGAGGCAGCTCTCCAGCGATCCGCCCATCGGCCATCACCAGGATTCTGTCGGCCAATCCCAGGACCTCCGGAAGCTCACTCGAAACGAAGATGATCCCCACGCCTCGGCGCGCCAGGCTCCGGACCAGTCGGTAGACCGCGACCTTTGCTCCGACGTCGATCCCGCGGGTAGGTTCGTCGAGCAGCACGATCCGGGGCGAGATCGCCAGCCATTTCGCAAGGACGACCTTCTGCTGATTCCCTCCGGACAGCGCTCGCACTTCCTGATCGAGTCCCCGGCTGATGATTTCGAGCGATTCGAGAATCGACGGGATCTCCGTCTTCACCAGGGCAGTTCTCGACGGGAACACGGCTCTGACAGCCAGCAGCGCATTGTCCGAAATGGATTGCGACAGTGCCAGACCAGTGCCTTTGCGATCTTCCGTCACCAGAGCCAGTCCGTGTCGCACGCCCTGCCGAGCGGTGCCGATGCTCACCGACTGCCCGGACAGGCGAACCGCACCTCGTGTGAACGGCTGAGTTCCGAAGAGGGCTTCGAGCAGTTCTGTCCGCCCGGAGCCCTGGAGGCCGGAGACGCCGAGGATCTCCCCGGCACGCAGTTCGAGTTCGATGCTGTCGAGCTGCTCATTCCCTCCGTCGTTCACTTCCAACAGAGGCTCTCCGATGGTCGTCCCAGGTTCGGGTTCCGGGAAGAATGCACTGATGGGACGGCCGACCATCGCTCGCACGAGGCTCGCATGGTCGAACTCGACTCGTGGTCTGCAGGCCGCCAGGGATCCGTCCTTCAGCACGGTGATCTCATCGCAAAGGTCGAAGATCTCCTGCAGCCTGTGTGACACATAGATGATCGCGACGCCTTTGGCCTTGAGCGTGTCGATTACGCGATAGAGAACGGTCACCTCGTTGTCCGACAGTGCCGCCGTGGGTTCGTCCATCGAGATGACCTTCGCATCGACGGACAGTGCTTTGATGATCTCGACGATCTGCTGCTCGGCTACCGTCAGCCAGCCGACCTTCGCTTCTGGGGTGATTCCGGTGACGTCGAGTTCGTCGAGGAGCTCCTGGGTCCGCCGCTTCATCGCGGCGGCGTCGACGATTCCCCATTTGTGCGGTTCGCGTCCGAGGAAGACATTCTGTGCGACCGTACGGTCCGGCAGCAGATTGAACTCCTGGAACACGGTGGCGACTCCGGCTCGTTCGGCCTCGACAGGATGAGTGAAGTCGACCAGTTCGCCGTTGATCCGCAGCTCGCCGGAATCTCGCTGATGGACTCCGGCGATGATCTTCATCAGAGTGGACTTTCCTGCCCCGTTCTCACCGACGAGCCCGTGGACGGTTCCGGAGCGAACGTCAAGCGATACTCCGTGGAGAACTTCGACTCCGAAGAAGCCCTTCGTGATTCCGGCGGCCGAGAGGACCGGACAAACCGATTCTGCAGTACTCATGTCTGTGCTCCTGCGGTGATCACAGCGACTCGACCTCGACCCAAGAACGATGGTCGGCAGACTTCAGAACAGCTTCGGTGATCAGCAGGGCGCGCAGACCATCGGCCAACACCGGCACCCCTTCTCTCTGTTCGCCGGCGAAGAGCGCATAGGAGTCGGCGACGAAGGCATTGAAGGCATCCTGATAGCCCTGCGGGTGCCCGGCCGGAACCTTGCACAGGCGGGCGGCGTCGGCGGACAGGGAGTCGGGGTCGCGGACGAGGAGGCGACTGTCGGCACGCTGACCGAACCACAGCTGCTCGGGCCGCTCCTGCTCGAAGCGCATGCTCGCCTCGGTGCCGGCGATCTCCACGGTCAGCCCGTTCTTGCGGCCGGGCGCCAGCTGGGATACGAGCAGCGAGCCGATGGCGCCGCCGGAGAACTCGACGGTCACCGCCACGGTGTCCTCCGTGGTCACTGCGCTGCCGCCTCGGCGCGGGTGAACGGTTCTCCTCGTCGCCACCAGTGACGATATCCGGTCGCCGACGATGAACTCGATGAGGTCGACGAGGTGGGAGCCGATGTCGGCGAACGCCCGCGAGGGGCCGCCGCGTTCGGAGTCGACGCGCCAGTTCTCATCGCCCGAGCCAAGCAGCCAATCCTGCAGATATCCGGCGTCGACGGTCAGCAGCGTCCCGGCCCGGCCCTCGCGGAATCGGGCGCGGGCTTCACGCACCATCGGGTGGTAGCGGTAGACGAAGGGAACCGTCCCGAGCAGCCCGGCCTCCTCGGCGCGGGCCAACACGGCACGCGCGTCCGACGAATTCGTGGCCAACGGCTTCTCGCAGATGATGTTCGCCCCTGCGTCCAGTGCCTGCAGGGATTGCGCAGCGTGGACGTCGTTGGGAGTGCAGATGTGGATTACGTCGAGCGATCGCTCAAACAACTCAGTTCCCGACGCCGGCCGTCCGATCCCCAATTCATCGGCGACCTCGGCGCTTCGCGTTGGGCTGGAGGCGGAGACGCTGTCGAGCACGGCTCCGGCTGAACGTGCGGCTCGACTGTGGACACGACCCATGAAACCGCCGCCGAGGAGGCCGATTCGAGGGACCTGCGGAACCGCTTGAGCAACATTGACCATGAACCATTATGTTGTCTGCATCATCTCTTTTGTCAATGTTTTTTCAAAAGTATTTAGTCGATCGCTCAGAAGTCGCAATGTGGTTTACTGAATGGATGACGTTGTCGACCGATCCGCACACTTTCGACCTGTCCCATGCCGGTGGCCTGTTTCAGCTGCTGCGTGACAGTCGACCGCGGACGCGAGCGGAACTGGTTCGCTCGACAGGCCTGTCTCGCCCGACAGTGGCGCACCGGATCGAACAGCTGCTGGGACTGGGACTCATCGCCCCGGTCGATGATGCGGTATCCACTGGAGGTCGACCGAGCTCGCAGTTCGCCTTCAATCCTCGGGCCCGCGTCGTCGTCGCTGCCGATTTCGGGGCCTCACATGCGCGGATCGCGGTGACGAACCTGGCCGGCGAGCTGCTTGCCGATCATCGCGCCAAACGCGCCATCTCCACAGGTCCCGACGATGCCGTCGACTGGATGACTACTGCCGCCCTCCAACTGCTCGAACAGACCGGGCGCAGCATCGGAGAGGTCGTCGGCATCGGAATCGGGCTGCCCGGTCCCGTCGAATTCTCAACGGGCAGACCGATCAACCCTCCGATCATGCCCGGCTGGGACCGGTTCGACCTCCCCGGAGCACTGAAGAAGACATTCTCGGCGCCGGTCCTCGTCGACAATGATGTCAACATCATGGCACTGGGCGAACAGACTGCGGCCTGGCCCGAAGCATCCGACCTGATCTTCGTCAAGGTCGCCACGGGCATCGGGGCCGGAATCATCTCCGGCGGTTCCCTGCGCCGCGGCTCCCACGGCGCAGCAGGCGATATCGGCCATGTCGCACTCTCCCGTGCTGCGGACATCCCCTGCGCATGCGGCAATCGCGGGTGTCTGGAAGCAGTCGCCTCCGGACGAGCGATTGCACGGGACCTGACCAATTCCGGAATACCCGCTGCTACGCCCGGCGATGTCGTCCGTCTCGCCAAAGACGGGGACCTGCAGGCCATTCAGGCCGTCCGCCAAGCCGGTCGCGATCTCGGTGAGGTGCTGACCACGTGCGTGAGCCTGATGAATCCGGCGCTCATCCTCATCGGCGGGACCATGGCACAGGCCGCAGAACACTTGGTCGCAGGGGTCAGGGAAGTCGTCTACGCACGGTCGATCCCGCTGTCGACCGAGCACCTCACGATCGCCCCTTCGCGTGCAGCCGGAGACGCCGCAATCCTCGGCGCGGCCCGTCTGGCCATTGATGCGGCGCTGTCACCCGAGCGGATATCCGCCGCCCTCCACACCTGACACCCCCGCGTCGCCGCGGGCCAATCCACCGACGCTCCGGCCTGGGCCTTTACACTGTGAGAAGCGCCCGCGCAATCCCCCGCTCGCAGCGTGGTCCGCATCATGCGAAGGAGTGTCATTGTCACAGCACCGTCGTTTCGCCCAGGTCGATGTCTTCTCTGCCGTGCCCTTCCAGGGCAACCCCGTCGCGGTCATCGTCGACGCCGATGGCCTCGATGAGACGCAGATGGCCCGCATTGCGAACTGGACGAACCTGTCCGAGACCACCTTCGTCCTCCCACCCGACGATCCCGGGGCCGACTACCGCCTGCGCATCTTCACCCCGCACCGGGAGCTGCCCTTCGCCGGCCACCCCACGCTCGGCTCGGCCGCGGCCTGGCTCGACGCCGGCGGCGCCCCGAAGCACGAGGACCGCATCGTCCAGGAATGCGGTGCCGGCCTCGTCGACATCCGCAGATCCCCTCGCCGAGGCGGCCCGACCCAAACAATCGACCTGACCAACCAGACCGACCCGACCGTCGAACCCTCCGAGACCCTCGCCTTCGCCGCCCCCGATCGCCTGCGCTCGGGGCCGCTCGACGACGTGTACGTCGACCAGATCGCGACCGCCCTCGGCGTCGATCGCTCCGAGATCCTCGATCACCAGTGGGCCGACAACGGACCCGGCTGGGCGGCCGTGCGACTGGCAAGCGCCGAACAGGTGCTCGCTCTCAACCCCGACTTCTCGGCGATCCCCGATGCGAAGCTCGGCGTCCTCGGCGCCCACCCGGAAGGAACGGACCACGAGTATGAGATCCGCGCCTTCGTGCCCGGAGTCGGCGTCGCCGAGGATCCGGTGACCGGCAGCCTCAACGCCTCCGTCGCCCAATGGCTCATCGGTGAGAACCTGGCCCCGAACAGCTACACCGCGACTCAGGGAACCGCGCTCGGCCGCTCCGGAGTCATCTCCATCTCCGCCGAGCACGACGAGATCTGGATCGGCGGAGCCACGTCCATCTGCGTCCGCGGGACGGTGCACACATGAATCGACATCTGACAGAAGCAAACAAACCGAAGAAGCGGCTGCGCATCTTCCACGGCCGCATGTACTTCGCCCTCCAGGCCCTCGCCGGAGCGGCATGGTGGCTGGGCACCGCGATGATTCCCGGTGTGGCGTCCGCGACGCTCGGCGGCATCAACCCGCTGCTCATCGCGTTCGTCGACATCCCCCTCTTCGTCATCGCCTCCGCCCTGGCCGCGCTCAACTTCCGCTGGGCGGTGTGGATCGCCACCGCATGGACCGTGATCGTGGCCCTGGGCATGGTCATCTATGCCACCGCCACCACCGAGGCGGGCCTCGGTGCCGTACTTATGATCCTCGCCGCGCTCGGCAGCCTCCTTGCCGGTGTGCTCATGATCTTCGGCCGCATCCCGTCCGAGAAGCTCCTCATCGGGCCCTTCGCGTTCCACAGTTCGCATACTCGAGTGCGTTCTCGCGTGCTCGTGCACACGACGATTCAGATCGTCGTCTTCTGGGGCGTCTTCCTCGTCATCATCCCGGTCATCATCAATGCCTTCGAAGACCGGTGGAACCTCGCCTACAAGTTCCCGATCCTCATTGTCGTCGTCGGCTTCGCCCTGCTCGCCTTCTCCAGCGTCATCGGCGTCTGGTCGGCCCGAGCGATCGCGAACTTCGGCTCCGGCACTCCGCTGCCCTCGCAGATGGCCCACCATCTCGTCTCCCGCGGACCCTATGCCTTCGTCCGCAACCCGATGGCTATCGCCGGCGTCATCCAAGGCATGGCGATGGGTCTGCTCATCGGCTCGTGGCTCGTCGTCGTGTACGCGCTCATCGGCTCGCTGCTGTGGAATTGGCTCATCCGCCCCCACGAGGAAACCGATCTGATCGAGCGCTTCGGTGACGAATACCGCGACTACGCCAAGCGGGTGCGCTGCTGGTGGCCGACCTTCTCGACCGCCGAATCCGATACCGACCTTGTCGACGAGGACTGATCGGCCTACGCTCAGCTGACAACGACCACTCACCGAGGAGGCCCCATGGTCACGTTCACCACCGAACTTCTCGCCCTGGGCAACAATGTCGGCATCGAGGTTCCCGAGGACATCGTCCTCGGCTTCGGCGTGGGCAAGCGGGTCCCTGTCATCGTCACGATCGAAGGCTATTCCTATCCATCGACGACCGCGGTGATGGGCGGGAAGTACCTGCTCCCGCTGGCCAAGGAACACCGGGAGAAGATCGGCGTCGCCGGTGGTGAGACCCTCGATTCGCTGAGCTGACGCCTCATTCGCTGAGCTGATCACCCAGCGTCACTGATCACCCGGCGTCGTGCAGGGTCACTGCATAGCCGTCGGGATCGGCGATCGTGAAGGTCAGCCCGAAGGGGCTAGGAGCCGGCGCACGGAGGATCTCCACCCCCGCCTCGGCGAGGGAATCATGCAGCGCCTGCGCATCATCGCACCTCAGCCACAGCGCCACCCCGTTCCCCGGACGATCGCCGGAGTCGAGGTCGACGCCGGACAGCGGTTCGCGCACGGCGAAGGGGATCGGCGAGGTCGTGAACACGACTGCTCCGGGAGGGGCGGCCGGAGCTCGGGTCAACCCGAGCCGCGATTCATAGAACTGTGCGGCCGCTTCCACATTCCGCACCTGCAGGGCGATGAAATCCGGGCCGCTCACAGAGCCGGCCGACGTTGCGGCGGTGCTTCCCGTGCTGGTTGTCGCGGTTTCGGTCTTTTCAGTGTCGACTGTCTCGCTCATGACTGTCTCCTCTTTTCCTGACGGCCCGCCGTCTCGTGGAGGCCCTCTCATGATTTGAATGTCAGTGTCCTGACATAGATAAATATATGTCAGTATGCTTACATAGGGCAAGAGTGAAAGCATGGGAAAAGAGGGAGAACAATGCGCGAGGAAGCCGTGAAGCTCGAATCTCTGCTGGGCTATCAGCTCAAGCATCTGCAGACAGCGCTGCGCTCCCGGATGGACGAGACGCTGAGACCGCTGGAGCTGACCACGCCGCAGTACAACTGCCTCGAGCAGCTGCGGCGGCGGCCGGGGGCATCGAATTCCGAGCTCGCGCGCGGCGCGTTCGTCACCCGGCAGACGATGAATACGCTGCTGCGCGGACTCCAGGAACGGGGGCTGATCACGAGACCGGCCAAGGCGGAATCCGGCCGCGCCCTGCCCACTCGCCTCACCTCGACAGGCGTTGAGGCGCTCGATCAGGCGGTCTCCCGCGTCGAGGCGGTCACTGCTCGCATGGTCTCACCGCTCGACGAAGAGACTCGGACGATGGTCACCGAGGCGCTCGGCCGATGCATCGCGGCCCTCGAATAGCCGGAAGAAGCCGAAGAAGGCTGAGGCCACCTAAACGGCCGCGAGCTCCCGGTCCGCTCCTGCCCGAGCCGTCCGCGCTGGCCAGACGGCCATGCAGCACAGGCCGAGGAGTGCGCCGATGCCGGCGCCGAGAGTGTTCGTCACGAGGTCGCTGAGCGTGGCGAACCGAGTCTGCGTGAGCACGGTGCCTTGGAAGATCTCGATGGCGGCGCTGAAGCTCGCGCCGAAGAGGAATCCGAGCCACCAGCGCCGGCGCCCGAAGTGCAGGGCCGCGAGGAAGCCGAAGGGAATGAACATCGCCACATTGCCGAGCTTCTCGACCCGTTCATAGGTCAGCCAAGCCGTCTCGCGATGAGCGGCGAAGAGGTCGAGCAGATGCCCGATGAGCGTGTCCGGGCCGGTGCCCATCTGCTGCGGGGTCAGCGTGATGGCGGCGATGAAGAGTGTGTAGAGAACGAGAAGGGCCAGCGGCGCACCGACTGTGCGCTGATCACGAGCAGTCATCACCGACTAACTTACGGCCGAATCCTTGGCGCATCCTCAGATCCGGATATGACCCTGCTCTCATTGGAGACCATGCCCCTGCTCTCACCGAAACCCGCGACCCGGCCCTCACCGGACCTCGTGGTCGACGGGAACCCGGTCCATCCTCGGCGGCCAGATGATCATGACGATGAGCCCGAGCACCGCACCGATCCCGGCACCGAGGCTGTTCGTCACGAGGTCGCTGACCGTGGCGAAGCGCGTGGGTGAGAGCAGGGTCGCCTGAGTGCCCTCGATGAGGCACGTGAACGCGATCCCCGCGACCCAGCCGACCCACCAGCGGCTGCGGCCGAATTGGAGGGCCACGAGCAGGCCGAACGGGATGAACATTCCGACGTTCGCGAGCTTCTCGAGGATGTCGTAGTCGATCCACGCGGTCACCCGGTGGGAGGCGAGAAAATCGAGCAGCCCCATGATGAACGAGCCTGGGCCCGTGTCCATCTGGTTGGGTGTGAGCGTGACGAGGCCGATGAAGACCGTGTAGAGGATGAGCAGCGCCAATGGCACTGTCCGCAGCCTCCGCGTCGACCCCGTCATCGCTCCCCCTTGACCGACTAGACGGCTTCGACCGTGTCGAAGCTCGCGGTGTCGATGACGACGCGGAACTGCACGTCTCCGGCCACGACCCGGTCGTAGGCGGCGTCCGCCTCGGTGACGGGGATCGTCTCGATCTTCGCGGCGATGCCGTGCTCGGCGCAGAAGTCGAGCATCTCCTGGGTCTCGGCGATGCCGCCGATGTTCGATCCGGCGATCGCCTTGGCCCCGCCGATGACCGCACCGAAGGAGAACTGCTGCTTCTCGGGCGGCAGTCCGACGACGGCCATGACTCCGCGAGGCTTGAGCAGGCGGAGGTAGCGGTTGACGGGGATGTCGGCGCTGATCGTGTTGAGGATGAGGTCGAATTCGCCGGCGTGATCACCGAAGAAGTTCTCCTCGGTGGTCGCGAGCATCCGCTTCGCACCGAGTTCCAGTGCCGCGGCTTCCTTCTTCAGCGTGCGCGAGAGCACTGTTACCTCGGCGCCCATGGCCGCGGCGATCTGCACGCCCATATGGCCGAGTCCGCCGAGTCCGAGCACGGCGACCTGCTTGGGTGCGCCGTTCTTCTTCTCACCGGCGCCCCAGCGGTTGAGCGGCGCATAGGTGGTGATGCCCGCGCACAGCAGCGGCGCCGCGACGTCGAAATCGAGAGCGTCGGGGATGCGGCAGACGAAGCGTTCGTTGACGACGACCTTCTGCGCGTATCCGCCCTGAGTGATCGTGCCGTCGACGTCTTCGACGTTGTACGTGCCGACCTGTCCGTTCAGGCAGTTCTGCTCCTGACCGGCGACGCATTCCTCGCACTCTCCGCAGGAATTGACCATGCAGCCCACGCCCACGCGGTCGCCGACCTTCCAATCGGTGACGTCTGAGCCCACGGCCTCGACGATGCCGGCGATCTCGTGGCCGACGGTGAGCGGGAAGTGCGCTTCGCCCCATTCGTTGCGGATGGTGTGGATGTCGCTGTGGCAGATGCCTGCGGCCTTGATGTCGATGACGACGTCATCGGGTCGGGGATCCCGGCGTTCGATCGTGGCCACGCGGAACGGCTCGTCCGGTCCCGTCTTCTGCAGTGCCTTGACGCTGATGCTCATGTGATCTCCTTGGATTCCATGTCCGTTGCTGGGCCACAACGTCCAGCGCTTGCGGCTCGCAGTCTATTCCATGCACGTGGACTTATTCTTCACTCGTCAGTTCGTCACGCCGCCCCATCGTTCGGCTCAGTCCTTGATCGCCCGCTCGCCGATGCTCAGGTCGAGGGGGAAATCGACGGGGGCGTCCCCGAACAGCAATCGACCCGCCGAGGCGGCCGCCGCCCTGATCGCCTCCGCCGCCTGATCGGCCTGTTCGGCCGGGGCATGGACGATGACCTCGTCATGGAGGAAGAAGACGAGGTGGGCTCGGCGGGAGAAGACCGGCCCCGAGGCGGCCGCCGGGTGAGCAGCCACCCGACTTTCCGGTGCCCCATCGATCTCCGGCAGCCGTTCCAGGCGCAGCCGCAGGTCCGCCAGCCAGGCCAGTGCCCATTCGGCAGCGGTGCCCTGCACGACGAAGTTCCGGGTGAATCTTCCGTGGTCTCCGGCGGCCCGCCGTGCTCTCTGCTCATCGGCGCCGGTGGCGTCGAAGCGGTTCGCTGCCCTCTGCAGTCTCTGCCACCCCTCGCTCGGAGGTGGGGAGGTCCGACCCAACCAGGTGGACACGACTCCTCCCTGTCGTCCCGCCTCGGCGGCGGAATCGACGAGGTGCATCGCCGCGGGGAAATTCTGCCGCAGCCGCGGCACCAGGGCCCCGGCCTCACCGGTCGTGGACCCGTACATCGCACCGAGGACGGCGATCTTCGCCTCCTGCCTGGTGGCCACGACACCGGCGTCGACGAGCCCGGAGTAGAGGTCGCGTCCGAAACCGGCCTCGGCCATCGCCCGGTCACCGGACATTGCGGCGAGCGCGCGGGGTTCGAGCTGAGCGACATCGGCGGAGACGAGCCGCCACCCTTCGTCGGCGCGGAGAGCCGGCCGCAGCTGCCGCGGAATCTGCAGGGCTCCTCCCCCGCTGGCGGCCCACCGCCCCGTGACGACTCCACCGGGCACATAAACGGGCCGGTAGCGGCCCTCATCGACCCACTCGTCGAGCCAGTGCCAGCCGTTGGCCGACAGCAGACGCGCCATCTTCTTGTACTCGAGGAGGGGTTCGATCGCGGGATGCTCGCTCGTCCGCAGCTCCCATTTCGAGGTCGAAGCGACGTTGATTCCCGCATTCCGCAGGGCCGCAAGCAGCCGGTTCGGCGAATCGAGGTTGACCCGCGGATCGTCGAGGGCGGCCCGCACCTCCTCGACCTTGGCCAGCATTTTCGACGGCTTCCCGTCGCGGATCGGCCGGGGTCCGAGCAGTTCGGTCAGTATCCGGTCGTGTTCGGCTTCGTCCCAGGGCACTCCGGCCGCGCGCATCTCTGCGGCGACGAGTCCTCCTGCCGATTCCGCGGCCAGCAGCAGCCGCAGCCGTCCGGAATCGCTCGCGGTCTCGATCGCGGTTGTCTGCCGGGCATATTCGGCCAGGGCCGCCTCGAGATCGTGCGGAACCTGGGGGATGAAACCGCGCCCGGCATCGACGTCGAAGAGAGCGGCCGCCTGTTCGGGTGCGGCGGCATCGGCGGGCGCGGCGTCCCAATCGGAGGCAGCGCGCAGCGCCTCGGGCGCGGTGACGAGTTCGGAGCGGGCGAGTATTGCGTGTGTCAGCCGCAGATCGTGGCAGCGCTCGATGCTCACTCCGGCAGCCAATAGGGGCGGATACCACTTCGGGGTGTCGCTGAAGATCCACCGCGGGCGGACCCAGTTCTGTTCTCCCTCAGTCCCGTTCCGCCCTCCCCCGGCCCCGGTCTCACGGTCACGGACATGGTCGGGCAGGGCATCCTCGGCGAGGTCGATCCGACCGATCTCCCGACCTTCACGGTCGAGGTCGACGATCCCGATCCGACGGCCCTCGAACCCGGGGCCGGGCAGCGTACCGAGCACGCAGGCGGCGGGCGGCTGATCGGGGGCGGAGGTCATGGATCCAGCCTACGCCGCGGGCCCTCTTCGACCGCCTCCTGCAAGCCCGCCCGCACCGTGCCTGCTCGCCTGTCCGCACCCTGACCCTGGCCGTCTGCGGCGAACGTGATCCTGGTAACGTCAAGAGCGAATTCCGGGTGCCGAACTCCGCTCGAAAGGCATGAACCACGACATGGACGTTGTCTCCTCTCTCACCTCCGCCCTGCCGGCCGACGCCGTCATCACCGATCCCGATTCGATGGACGCCTATCGTTGGGACCGGGCGAACGATCCCGACGCCGGGGTGCCCGTCGCCGTGGTCCGGGCGACCTCCACCGAAGAGGTGCAGACGGTGGTGCGCATCGCCGCCGAGGCGAAGATCCCGATCGTGCCCCGCGGTGCCGGATCCGGCCTGTCGGGAGGCAGCTCCGCGATCGACGACGGAATCGTACTGTCCCTGGACAAGATGCGCGAGATCAGCATCGACCCGATCACCCGTATGGCCACCGTCCAACCGGGCGCCTTCAACGCCGAGGTCAAGGCCGCCGCGGCCGAGCACGGCCTGTGGTACCCGCCGGACCCCTCATCTTTCGAGTTCTGCTCCATCGGCGGCAACATCGCCACGAACGCCGGCGGACTGTGCTGCGTGAAGTACGGCGTGACCACGGACTACGTCCTCGGAATGACCGTCGTCCTCGCCGACGGTCGGGCTGTGAAGCTCGGCGGACCCCGGCTCAAGGACGTCGCCGGTCTGCCCCTGACGAAGCTGTTCGTCGGCTCGGAGGGAACCTTGGGCGTGATCACCGAGGTGACCCTGCGTCTCATCCCCGCCCAGCTGCCCCCGACGACCGTCGTCGCGATGTTCCCGAAGCTCGCCGACGCCACGAACGCCGTCCTCGACATCGCAAAGGCCATGCGGCCCTCGATGCTCGAATTCATGGACAAGCCCTCGATCAACGCTGTCGAGGACGAGCTGAAGATGGGCCTCGACCGTGAGGCCGAGGGCATGCTCGTCATCCAGTCCGACGAACCCGGCGAGCACGCGGGCGCGCAGGCGGCGATCATCGAAGAGATCTGCAACAGCAACGCAGCCTCCGAGTGCTACCTCACCACCGACCCCGAGGAGAGCGAAGCCTTCGTCACGGCCCGCCGGATCGCGATCCCGGCCGTGGAGAAGAAAGGTGCGCTGCTGCTCGAGGACGTCGGCGTTCCGCTGCCGAAGCTCGGCGATCTGGTGCTCGGCATCGAGAAGATCTCGGCCGACCGCGACGTGACGATCGCCGTCATCGCCCACGCCGGCGACGGCAACACGCACCCGCTGCTCGTCCTCGACCCGAAGGATGAGGAACAGCAGAAGCGCGCGCAGATCGCCTACGGCGAGGTCATGGACCTGGCCACCGGCCTCGGCGGCACGATCACCGGCGAGCACGGCGTCGGCCGGCTCAAGGCCCCGTGGCTCGCGCCCTACCTCGGCGAGGACGTCATGGATCTCAACCACAAGATCAAGCAGGCCCTCGATCCGGACAACATCTTCAACCCGGGATCGGTCTACACCGGGCTCGTGTGAGGACCCTGCCGGGCGAGGTCAGTGCCGCCCCGGTTAGGGCATTGCCGCCTCGGCGGAGGGATTACGTGGAAGAATCTCAAGCATGGTGTCGAATCGACGTTGATTCGATCGTCTTCACGATGAGCGGCCGAAACGCGGCCGCACAGAAGGAACGGAGCGAACCATGCGCTACTCACTGATCTTCCACGCACCCGAGCCCGGAGCCGACGGCCCCGCCCCCTCCGCAGAGGACATCCAGGAGATGATGCGCCTCATGGACGACTTCGGCCAGGCCCTGACCTCGGCCGGAGTCTTCGTCGCCTGGGAGATGCTCGCACCCCACACCGAAACGAAGACCGTGACCCGGCGGACGGGCGAGGTCGTCATCGAGGACGGGCCCTTCGCCGCGGCGAAGGAGGCCCTGGCCGGGGTCGTCGTCATCGACGTGCCCGACACCGAGGCGGCACTGGCCTGGGCCGAGAAGTTCCCCGGCACGGACTACGGCACGATCGAGGTCCGCCCCGCCGCAACCTCGTTTGTCGACGGGGCCTGGACCCGACCGGGCCAGTCCTCCTGACCGCCTCACCGAGATGACCGAGCCCGCAGAGATCACGGATCCTGCCGAACGCGCGATGATCCTGTCCCAGGACGGCTGGGGCAGGATCATCGCGCTCATCGCGGCCGCCGACGGTGATATCTCCGGCGCCGAGGATGCCCTGTCCACTGCGCTCGAACGTGCCGTCACAGCGTGGCGGGACCAGGGACCGCCCGCCAATCCGGAAGGCTGGCTCTACCGTGTGGCGCTCAATGCCCGCCGAGACGTGTGGAAATCGGCGGCGGCGCGGACCTCGACCGCCCTCGACGAGGAGACGATCGACCGCCTCGGCGCCGGTGCCTCCGAACTCGGGACCGATCACGGCGACCCCGACGCCCTGCCCGACCGTCGACTCGAACTCCTCGCCGCGTGCGCTCATCCGGACATCGACCCGCCGGCACGGCCGCTGCTCATGCTCTCGGCTGTAATGGGGATGACGGCGAAGCAGATCGCCTCTGCCATGGCCCTGCCCGCTGCCACCGTCTCCGCTCGCCTGACCAGGGCGAAGAAGCGTGTGGCCGGTCTCGGCGTCGCCTTCGGCAGTCCCGACCGCCTCGACTTCGAATCCCGTCTTCCCGATGTGCACGAGACGATCTACGGAGCCTTCGCCAGCGAATGGGCTCATGCGGCGACCCAGCCCCGAGACGGAATGATCGGCGAAGCCCTCTACCTCTCACGCCTCGTCGCGCAGCTGTGCCCCGGCGACGGCGAATCCCACGGACTGGCCGCCCTCATCCACCTCTCCGCCGCCCGCTTCCCCGCTCGCCGCAGCAAGGCCGGAGAATTCGTTCCCCTCTCCGATCAGAACCCCGACCTCTGGGACCGCACACTCACAGAGGCGGGCGAGCGCCACCTCGTCGAGGTCCACCGCTGCGGACACGTCGGTCGCTTCGGACTCGAGGCGGCCATCCAGCTCCTCCATATGGCAGGGATCCGCACCGGATCCACGGACTGGCCGATGCTCCTGCGCCTCCACGACGACCTCGAGGCCATCGCCCCGAGCCTCGGCGGCTCGGTCTCCCGCGCGGCCGTCCTCGCGGAGGTCGACGGCCCCGAGGCGGGACTGTCGGCACTCGACGCGCTCGACGCCGACTCGAAACGTCTCTCGGCCTTCCAACCGGCCTGGGTGCTGCGGGCTCATCTGCTGACCCGCCTCGGCCGCACCGAAGAGGCGGCCGCCGCCCGTCGGCGCGCCCTCGACCTGACCACCGACCCTGCCGAACGCGCCTACCTCTCAGTAGGGCTCACCTGAGACGGAGGTCACCTCGTCTTCGGGATGGGCGGGGGTACGGCATATGATGGTGAAATCAATCCACAGACTCCGAAACCCTTCTGCATGCACAATTCCTCTCAGACCGAACCGTCGCCGGCGCCCCAGGGCACCTCTCAGGGCTTCGCCCATGCGAAGGCGATCCTCTTCGGCGAACACGCGGTCGTCTACGGCTCCCCTGCCGTCGCCGTGCCGCTGCACGGCCTCGGAGTCCAGGCCGATATCCGCCGGTCCCCGCATCAGGAGACCCGGATCGAGAGTCAGCTGTTCTCCGGCACCGCGCAGACCGCTCCGGAGCCGATGGGTCCCGTCGTCGCCGGACTGAACGCCGCGCTCAAGGCCGTCGGCGATCCCGACGCCGAGGTGGAGCTGCTCATCCGTTCGGCGATCCCCCACAGCCGCGGCTTGGGGTCGAGCGCCGCCGTGGCCACCTCCGTGGCCCGCGCCGTTGCGAACCTGCATTCAACGGCCTTCGACGAGGAGACCCTCCACGAGATCGTGCAGGCGGCCGAAACCGTCGCCCATGGCCGCCCCAGCGGAATCGACGCCTGGGCCGTGGCGAAACCCGCCCCCATCCGCTTCCAGACCGGGTGCGCACAGACCATCGACGTCGGTCAGCGCCTCGTCTTCGTCCTCGCGGACTCCGGTCATCACGGTTCCACCGCCGAGGCGGTCGGAGGGGTCCGTGCCCGCCGTGACGCCGATCCCACGCGCATCGGCGGAATGATCGACCGTCTGGCCGCACTCACGGATGCCGCCGTCGACGACATCCGCTCCGGTGATCGGGCGACGATCGGTGCACGCATGATCGAAGCGCACAGCCTCCTCGGCGAGATCGGGGTCTCGACCCCGACCCTGGATTCTCTCGTCGACGCCGCCACCGCGGCCGGAGCCCGGGGAGCCAAGCTCACCGGCGGCGGGCTCGGCGGCTGCGTTCTGGCCCTGGCCGATGACGATGTTTCGGCCGAAGAACTCGCCGAAGCCCTGCGCAAGGCGGGAGCACCCCGCACCTGGACGACGGAGGTCAGACCGACATGAGAACGACGACGGCGCGGGCCTATCCGAACATCGCCCTGGTCAAGTACTGGGGCAAGGCCGATGAGGAGCTCATCCTGCCCGCTGCGGGCAGCCTGTCGCTGACCCTCGACCACTTCGAGACCACAACCACCGTGGTGCCCGCTCCGGACGCGTCCTCCGATGTCCTCGAACTCGACGGCACCCTCGCCGATGCCGGTCAGACGGACCGGATCTCCACCTTCCTCGACCATGTCCGCGCTCTGGCCGGACGAGATGACCGGGTCCTCGTCCGGTCCCGCAACTCAGTGCCCACGGGTGCCGGCCTGGCCTCCTCGGCGTCGGGATTCGCGGCTCTGGCCACAGCGGCCGCCGCGGCGTTCGACCTCGATCTCGATCCGAAGGACCTCAGCCGTCTGGCACGCCGCGGTTCAGGCTCGGCCTGCCGCTCGATTCCCGACGGAATCGCCGTCTGGCATGCCGGCGACGATGCCTCCTCCTTCGCCGAGACGGTGCCCGCCCCGGATATGCGGATGATCATCGTCACCGTCAACCGGGCCCGGAAGGCCGTGTCCTCCCGCGAGGCCATGCGCCTGACCGCCGCCACCTCTCCCTTCTACTCCGGCTGGGTGTCCTCGACCGAGGACTATCTGGAGCAGATGGTCGCCGCCTGCGCCGCCGGGGACTTCACCCGCATCGGTGAGATCACCGAATCCCACGCCCTGCGCATGCACGGCCTCATCCAGTCCACCGTGCCGCCGATCCGCTTCCTCAACCCGACCAGCCACGCGATCTTCGACGCCGTGGCCGAGGCCCGCGAGAACGGGATCGAAGCCTATTCCACAGCCGATGCCGGCCCGAACGTCGCCGTCATCGTCCGCCCCCATGACGCCGAGGCGCTGGCCGAGAAGCTCTCCGGCTTCGGCGACGTCCGCGTCGTGGGCCCCGGACCGGGAGCCCACCTGCTCACCGCCGATGACGAAGTCCCGCCCGCAGACGCAGCAACCACGGCTGCGGGTGAAGGCAGCCGGGCATGATCGAGACCCGGGCCCCCGGCAAGCTGTTCATCGCCGGCGAGTACGCCGTCGTCGAACCCGGACAACCCGCCGTCCTCATCGCCGTCGACCGGTGCATCACCGTGCGGCTGACCGAGAGCGAAGGCGCCGGCCGCATCCATTCGAGCGAATACGGCCAGGCTCCCGTCATCTGGCGGCGCGAAGACGATGGTGAGCACATCATCGTCGATGAGCGTCCCTTCGACTATGTGCTCTCGGCGATCTCCACCGTCGAAGAGCTGCGCTCCGGCCGCGGTGCCCGCCCCCGCTACTTCGATCTCGAGATCTCCAGCGAACTCAATGACGCCGACGGGCGGAAGTTCGGTCTCGGTTCCTCAGCGGCGGTGACCGTGGCGACGATCGCCGCTCTCGATGAGTTCTACGAACTCGGCCTCACCCTCACCGAACGCTTCAAACTCGCGGTCCTCGCGACCATCGCGATCTCCACGAAGGCCTCCGGCGGCGATCTTGCCGCCAGCACCTTCGGCGGTTGGATCCGCTACTCCTCCCCGGACCGTGCTGCCCTGCACGCTCACCGCGAAGCCCACGGGGTCGTCTCCGCCATGACCTGCGCAGAATGGGCCGGCTGCTCGGCCAGGCGCGTCACCCCGCCGAGCTCGGTCGACCTCCTCGTCGGCTGGACCGGGTCACCTGCCTCGACCGAACATCTCGTCAAACGCGTGCACACCCCGAGTGAGCGAACGGACGAATCCTCTGCCGAGTACTCCGAGTCGACCCCTGCACCGGAGAAGCCCCGCCCGCTCGTGTCCTTCGCCGCGGAGTCCCATACTCTCGTCGACGATCTCGTGGCTGCCTTCGATGCCGACGACGCCGAGGCCGGTATGACCACGATCCGCTCAGTGCGCGCCCTGCTGCAGCGTTTGAGCGACTCGACGGGCAGCCTCATCGAAACCGAAGCCCTGCACGATCTGTGCGAGATCGCCGAGACCCACGGTGCCGCCGCGAAGCCGTCGGGCGCCGGCGGCGGTGACTGCGGAATCGCCCTCGCCCACTCCCACACCGAAGCGCAGACCATTCTCAGCGGCTGGGAAGCCGCCGGAATCCGACCACTAGACCTCGGTGCCCACCGAGAGGAAGGCGAGATCGATGAGTTCTGAGACCCCGGCATCGGTTGAGACACCGGAGGCCAAGGCCTCCCGGGCCTCCCGCAAAGACGACCACGTTCGCCTCGCCTCGGCGCAGCAGACCGAAGGCCCCCGCCGCACCGACTTCGACGACCTCGAGTTCGTCCACCATGCGCTCTCGGGCACGAGCCCCGAACGCGTCGACCTCAGCGTCGAACTGGGCGAGTGGACCTGGCCGACTCCCTTCTATGTCAATGGCATGACCGGCGGCACGGAGACCACGGCGAAGATCAACCGGGACCTGGCCATCGCCGCCGCCGAGACCGGTCTGCCCATGGCCTGCGGATCGATGAGCGTGGCGCTCGACGATGCCGAAGCTGCGAAGGGCTTCACCGTCATCCGTGAGGAGAACCCGGACGGCTTCGTCATGGGCAACCTCGGTGCCGGTCGCAGCGCCGATGATGCCCGCCGCGCCGTCGAACTGCTGGGCGCCGATGCCCTCCAGCTGCACATCAACCCCGTGCAGGAGACCGCGATGCCCGAAGGCACCCGCGACTTCTCCACGTGGCTGTCCGGGCTCGAGGACATCGTCGCCGCCTGTCCCGTGCCCGTCGTCGTCAAAGAGGTCGGATTCGGCCTCAGCCGCCGCACCCTCACGCTGCTCGCCGAGATCGGAGTCCAGTTCGCCGATGTCTCCGGCGCCGGAGGCACGGACTTCCTGCGCATCGAAAACGATCGCTCACCGGCCGCTGACTTCTCCATGCTCACCGGCTTCGGCCAGTCGGCACTCGCCTGCCTGCTCGACGCCCCACCCGAGTGGACGACGGAAACGACGATGGACGACGGAGTCTCGAACCGCGTGCTCCTGGCCTCCGGCGGAGTGCGCAACCCCTATGATGTCGTGAAGGCACTGGCCTGCGGTGCTCGCGCCGTCGGCGTCGCCGGCACGTTCCTGCAGACCGTGCTCGACCACGGTCCGGACGGGCTCGTCGACCTCGTGCGCACCTGGCAGACTCAGACCTCGGCTCTGTTCGCCCTGCTCGGGGCCGAACGATCCACGGATCTCACCGGCACGGACCTGCTCACTCGGGGCCGCCTCGGCGAGTTCGTCCGTCTGCGCGGAATCGACGCCACCGCGCTCTCGCACCGCACCGACGCTCTTTCGAGGAGGAATCAGCTGTGAATCAGCAGACCACGATCACCGGGATCCCGACCACGTGGGTCGGTCCCCTGCGGGTCAGCGGCGAAGCGCTGGCTCCGAACGGCACCCACACCGAGGTGGCTGTGCCCCTGGCAACGTATGAGACCCCGCTGTGGCCCTCCGTGGGTCGCGGGGCGTCGATCTCGCGTGAGATCGAGGGCGGGATCCGCACCGTCATCGTCGATGAGCGGATGACCCGGTCCGTGCTGTTCGTGGCCGAATCCGCCATCGGCGCCGAGGCGGCCTCGCGCGCCATCCGCCACCGGACTCCCGAACTCGAAGCGGTCGTCGAAGCCGGTTCCAATCACTGCCGGCTCATCGAGATCCATCCCGAGATCGTCGGCAACCTGCTCTTCGTCCGTTTCGCCTTCCGCACGAATGACGCCTCGGGCCACAACATGGTCACCCAGGCTTCGGATTCGCTCATGGAGCGCATCCTGTCGTGGAATCTCGGACTCGACTACGGGTCGGTCTCCGGCAACTTCTGCTCGGACAAGAAGGCCACCGCGGTCAACGGAATCCTCGGACGCGGACGCAATGTCGTCGCCGAGATCCTCCTGCCCCATGAGGTCGTCGAGCGCCGCCTGCGCTCGACCGCGGAGAAGATGACGGAGATCGTCATCCGCAAGGACCTCGTCGGTTCGACGATCGCGGGCGCCCTGCGCTCGGCGAACGCCCACTATGCGAATATGCTGCTCGCGTTCTACCTGGCCACGGGTCAGGATGCCGCGAACATCGTCGAAGGCTCGCAGGGAATCACGTACGCGGAGAACCGCCCCGAAGGCCTGTACTTCTCGACGACTCTGCCGCACCTCATCGTCGGCACCGTGGGCAACGGCAAGGATCTGCCTCATGTCGATGAGGCGCTGGAGCGTCTCGGCTGCCGCGAAGATCGCGAGCCGGGAGCGAATTCACGTCGCCTGGCAGCGCTCATGGCCGCCACCGTGCTCTGCGGTGAGCTGTCCCTGCTGGCCGCGCAGACGAACCCGGGTGAGCTGATGGACACTCACCGTCAGATGGAACGCAAGGCTGATGAGCAGCGCGCTGCCGAGACTCAGCGAGAGGACGGCGAGGCCGCATGACTTCAGGCACTGCACCGATCGGCATCGACGACATCGAACTGGCCACCAGCCATCATGTCGTCAAGCTCGATGACTTCGCCGAGGCGAACGGCACCGATCCTGCGAAGTTCCACCTCGGACTCGGCCAGGACGAGTTCAGCTTCCCGGCTCCCGACGAGGACGTCGTGACCATGGCTGCCGCGGCCGCCGCGCCGATCATCGCGCGCAGCGGAACCGAGGGCATCCGCACCCTGCTGTTCGCCACCGAATCGGGAATCGACCAGTCGAAGGCTGCGGGCATGGCCGTGCATTCGCTGCTCGAGCTGCCGTCGCAGATGCGGGTCGTCGAGGTCAAAGAGGCCTGCTATTCGGCGACTGCGGCCCTGCAGGCCGCCGTCGGCATCATCACGCGCTCTCCGGGTCAGCGGGTGCTCGTCATCGCCTCGGATGTCGCCCGCTATGAGCTCGACACCCCCGGTGAACCCACTCAGGGCGCCGGTGCCGTGGCGATGCTCGTCTCTGCGAATCCGAAGCTGCTCGAGATCGAGCCGGTCTCCGGTCTCAACTCGGCCGATGTCGATGACTTCTGGCGCCCGAACGATTCGACGACCGCGATCGTCGACGGTGCTCTGTCGGTGACCGCCTACCTCGATGCGCTCACGGGAGCCTGGACCGATCTGGCCGCTCAGGGCGGACCGGAGATGGCCGAGATCGACCGTGTGCTCTACCACCAGCCGTTCACGAAGATGGCGAAGAAGGCGCAGGTCCACCTCGCCGGCCTCACCGGTGAGGATCTCGACACGGAGATCGTCGCGGGGGGTTCCGGCGCTGCCGGTACTGACGTTTCGAACGTCGCTGCTGCCGGCCCGCGCGATACGGGACTGGCCACGAGCACCTTGTACAACCGTCGCCTCGGCAACTCCTATACAGCTTCTCTCTACGCGGGACTGTGTTCGCTGCTCGATCACGATGAGGATCTCGCGGGCAAGCGCATCGGACTCTTCAGCTACGGCTCGGGCAGCGTCGGTGAATTCTTCACCGCTCGCGTCGTCCCCGGCTACGAGCAGCATTCGCGCCGTCAGGCCGTAACGGAGGCCCTCGACGCCCGCGTGCCGCTGTCCATTGATGAGTATCGCGCCCTTCACGCCGCTGAACTCTCCAGCGCCGAGGACGTCTCGACTCCGAAGGTGACCGCGGGACCGTTCCGCTTCGCCGGAATCAAAGGCCGCGCCCGCCTTTACGAGCGCGCCTGAGCCTGCTCCCCGGCTCCTGACGCCGACCCCACGTGGAAGGCCGCCAACCAGCACCATTTCGCGTTCTGCACGGTTTAGGGTGAGCAGCCCTGTTTCAAACTAGGGCTGCTCACCTCAAACAGTGCCGTTGGCGCTGGCTACCCGCGCCAGCCGCTGAGCGGCACTCGCACCCACTGCTACAGACACGTGCTACAGACACGAAGAAGCCCCTCACCGGACCTTCTGCAGATCCCGGTGAGGGGCTTCTCATTCGCTGTGCGCGAGGGGGGACTTGAACCCCCACGACCTTGCGGCCACTGGCACCTGAAGCCAGCGCGTCTACCAATTCCGCCACTCGCGCGAACAAGGTAAAACTCTAGCATCGGAGATGGCGAAACATAAAACCGAGAATGCCGAATCGGCTCAAACGTGTCCACCCTCACATTTCTGCCCCGCACCGCCGCCCGCCCGCACCGTCTGCATTCCCTCGAACTTCCCTGGACGCGCGCAGGGAATCCCGGCACAGCTTCGCCCCGCGAACACGCGTGACGTGAGTTGAGAGCCTCACCGCGTTAGGATTGGGTGTTGATGTGCCCAGAGTGCACGTGATCAGGACC
Organism: Brevibacterium epidermidis NBRC 14811; assembly: GCF_001570805.1. Taxonomy (GTDB): domain Bacteria; phylum Actinomycetota; class Actinomycetes; order Actinomycetales; family Brevibacteriaceae; genus Brevibacterium; species Brevibacterium epidermidis. Next base: position 179,415 of record NZ_BCSJ01000003.1, read on the forward strand.
ACCTGGTCAGAGCACTCAAAGACGCTTGGCGAAGAGTTCGTCCGGCAACGGCAACACCTGATGAGGAGGTGCCATGGGGTTACTCGATCGCTTCGAGAAGGGGCTGGAGAACGTTGTCAACGGCGCCTTCGCCAAGGCTTTCCGATCCCAGGTCGAACCCGTCGAACTCGCCGGAGCCCTGCGCCGTGAGGCCGACAACAAAGCTGCCGTGGTCTCCCGCGGCCGCACTCTGACGGCCAACCACTACGTCATCGAACTCTCGCAGACCGATCATGACCGGCTTGCCGGCCTCGAGACCGAGCTGCGCTCCGATCTGCGCCAGGTCGTCGGCGACCACGCCGTCGAACAGGCCTACAGCTTCGTCGGCCCCGTCTCCGTCGAATTCGCTCTCGCCGACGACCTCGACACGGGAATGTACCGCGTCGTGTCCTCGACACAGCGTCCCGACGGATCTCCTGCCGCTCAGCCCGCCAACCGCGGCGGCTACGACCCGATCTCGCGTGCGAATCCGATCGTCGGCGAATCCCCGAACTCCGGTTCCCGGCCCGTGACCCCACGCCGCACCCCCGAACCCGCCCGTTCGGCCTCGGCCGCGGCACCGCGCGCGAACCCCGCCGCCCGTCCCGCACCGGCACCTGCACCCGCTCGCTCCATCGAAGCCAGCGTGACCATCGACGGTCGCACGCAGATGCTGCGGCAGGGCACGAACACCTTCGGCCGCTCTTCGTCGAGCTCAGACTTCGTCATCGACGACCCCGGCGTCTCACGTCGTCACTTCGAGATCGTCGTCGAGGGCGACCGTGCCGTGGCCAATGACCTCGGTTCGACGAACGGCACGTTGTTGCACGGCCGCAAACTGACATCGGCGACCCTGTCCGACGGCGATATCCTCCTGGCCGGAGAGGCCGAGGTCCACTACAACGAGCGGGACGCCCAGTGAGCGAATTCACCGTCACCGTCTTCCGGTTGGCATTCTTCATCATCCTCTGGCTCTTCGTCCTCGGAGTCGCCGGAGTCCTCCGTCGCGACATCTTCGGCCCGCGGAAGGCTCGCGCCGGAAGAAAATCTCGCCGAGGCGGCTCCAAGTCCGCCCCGACGCCACCGTCCCGTCCGGCTCCCGCACCTCGTCCGGCGGCCGCCCCGGTCGCCCACGCCCATCCGGGCACCATCCGCATCACCGATGGCCCCTTGGCCGGGCAGACGCTCATGCTCTCGGGGGCACCCGTGACCTTCGGTCGGGCTCCCGACAACACGATCATCATCAATGACGACTTCGCCTCCAGCCATCACGCTCGGATCTCTGCGAAGAACGGCGCCTGGATGCTCGAAGACCTCGGTTCGACCAACGGCACCATCGTCGACGGTTCACGCATGACCGGGCCCATTCGGCTGGCCATCGGCACCCGGATCACCATCGGACATACGACCCTGGAGACCCAATCGTGACGACCGGCGGTACCATCACTCTCCGTTCGGCAGCCCGGTCTCACACCGGGCTGGTGCGTAAGAACAACCAGGACTCCGGCTACGCGGGACCCAATTTCCTACTCATCGCCGACGGAATGGGCGGTCACGCCGGCGGAGACGTCGCCTCGGCGATCACGGTCTCCCGCCTCGCCGAACTCGACCAAGCCCCCGGAGGCGAGGACGCCCTCGAACTGCTGCGCACCTCGATCCTCGAAGCCAATGACCGCATCTGCCGCGGCGTCGGCGAACAGCCCGAACTCGCCGGAATGGGCACCACCGTCACCGCGGTACTGCGCGCCCCCGGCAACCGCTTCGCTCTCGCCCACATCGGAGACTCCCGCGGCTATGTGCTGCGCGACGACAAACTCCAGCCGATCACCCACGACCACACATTCGTGCAGATGCTCGTCGACGAAGGCCGGATCACCCCCGAGGAGGCCGAGACCCACCCGCAGCGCTCGGTCGTGATGAAGGTCCTCGGCGACGTCGGGGCCTCCCCCGACCTCGACCTGTCCCTGCGCGAAGCTCAGGTCGGCGATCGTTGGATGCTGTGCTCGGACGGCCTGACCGGCTTCGCCGATCTCGACGACATCTCCCGCGTGCTCAAAGAGGTGTCCGACCCCGACGAGGCCTGCCGTCAGCTCATCGACCTGGCCCTGGCCGGCGGCGGAGCCGACAACGTCACCGTCGTCATCGGCGATGTCCTCGAGGGCGAAGTCGAAACCGCCGAAGGCATCTCCGTCGGCTCCGTCCACCTCAACCCCCGCTACGCCGCGATCGGCGCGAACCCCGACGCGGCAGTCGACACCGAAGCCCACGAGACCTTCGCCGACAACGACGTGTCCGCCGACACCGCACCGATCCAGACCGTGGACGGCGAAGACGTCGAAGCCCGGGACGGCACTACTCAGCAGCTGCGGACCGACACCGCCGCAGACGAGGAGGACGACCTCGACGAAGAGGTCGAGAAAAGGTCCTATCTCGGCTGGATCATCACCGCCATTGTGATCGTCGCGCTGGCCGTCGGCGGATTCTTCGCCTATAACTACGTCAGCCACCAGTACTACGTCGCCAACGACGAGGGAAAAGTCTCCCTCTACCGCGGCCTCGACACCACGCTCGGGCCCATCGAGCTCAGCCGCCTCGTCGACACCACGGACATCGAGGTCGGCAGCCTCAACAGCTACTCCCAGGATCGGCTGCGCGGATCGATTCCCGCCGGTTCACGCGATGAGGCCGATCGCATCATCGACAATCTGCGCAAGGAATCCGATCGCTCCTCCGGCATGTCCGGCGACGTCGAGGACTCGACGAGTCCGAGCGATCCGGCCCCCTCACCTCCGGATTCGAAGTCCGCGGACCCCAGTGACGCCATCACCCGGGAGTCGCAGTGATGAACCAGGCTCCCTCGCAGACCGCGCGCCCCAGAACCTACCGTCTGGCCGAGCTCGGTCTCCTGATCCTGGCAATCGCCGTCGCCACCAGCGCTTACGCTCTCGTCGGCCTCGGCGTCGAAGACACCATCCCTGCCAATGTCTACGGCTATGCCGCGTGGCTGGCGGCACTGGGCGTCATCCTCCACATCGTCGTGTGGATCAAGGCGAAGTACGCCGATCCCGTACTCGTGCCCATCGCGGTGCTGCTCAACGGGCTCGGCCTGGCCATGATCTACCGCGTCGACCTCGGCCGCGACGAATACCTCGGTTCGGCGATGACCCAGCTGGTGTGGATGACTCTCGGCGTGGGCCTGGCCATCGCAGTGATCTTCGTCGTGCGCGACCACCGCTGGCTGCGCCGCTACACCTATGTCTCGGGCTTCGCCGCTCTCGTCTTCCTCCTGCTTCCGCTCATCCCGGGCATCGGCAAGACCATCAACGGTGCCCGCATCTGGATCGGCGTCGGCCCCCTGTCCTTCCAGCCCGGTGAGATCGCGAAGATCTTGCTTGCCATCTTCTTCGCCGGCTACCTCGTCACCTACAAGGACCAGCTCGTCGCCGCCGGACCGAAGATCCTCGGCATCCGCTTCCCGCGTCTGCGCGACTTCGGACCCATCATCGTCGCCTGGGTCGCCAGCGTCGGCGTCCTCGTGTTCGAACGCGACCTCGGCACCTCGCTGCTCTTCTTCGGTCTCTTCGTCGCCATGCTCTACGTGGCCACCTCGAAGGTCTCATGGATCATCCTCGGCCTCGGATTCTTCTCTGCTGGCGCGGTCGCCGCGACGTTCCTCTTCTCCCACGTGGGGCAGCGTGTGTCCGGTTGGCTCAATGCGCTCACCGCCGAGGAATACAACAAGACCCCCGGTGGCTCCTACCAGCTCGTGCAGGGCCTGTTCGGCATGTCCAACGGCGGGCTCATCGGCACCGGCTTCGGTGAGGGCCGACCGAATATGGTCCCCTACGCCGAATCCGACTTCATCTACGCCAGCTTCGGTGAGGAGATCGGCCTTGCCGGGCTCTTCGTCATCCTGCTGTGCTACCTCTTCATCTTCCAGCGCGGAATCCGCACCGCCCAGCAGCTGCGCGACGGCTTCGGCACCCTGCTGGCCACGGGCTTGTCGTTCACAATCGCTCTGCAGGTCTTCGTCGTCGTCGGCGGCGTCACCCGCCTCATCCCGCTGACGGGTCTGACCACCCCGTTCCTCGCACAGGGCGGATCCTCGCTCATCGCGAACTGGATGATCATCGCCCTGCTGCTGCGCATCTCGGACAACGCCAGGCGCCCCGTGGAGGAGTTCCACACCGGAGTGCTCACCATCACCGAGGATCCGCAGCCCGTTCCCGCAGGTGCTCCCGCGGCGAAGTCGGATTCAGCGGACGCGGAAGGAGACGTCCGTGCCCAGGGCTCGGCATCCTCGGCGCGCACCGTCGACGAAGATGCCCCCACGACGAACCTGCCGCCGGCCGGTTCCCGTGAGTTCGACGGCGAAGCCCCGACGACGAACCTTCCGCCCGCGGATGTCCGCGCGCGGAAGCGCGGCGGGACACCGAACGACACCGATTCCAGCGACCAAGGACCCACCGGAGGTGAACGATGAAGAAGCCATTGACGCATATCGCCGTCGTCGGATTCGTCATGTTCGCGCTCCTGTTCGGATCGACGAGCTGGGTGCAGTACCTGACTGCGGATTCGCTCAACAACAATCCGCTCAACAACCGGCGGGTCCTCGACCAGCTGGCCCGTGATCGGGGTCCGATCCTCGTCGACGGCACCCCGATCGCGTATTCGGAACCGGTCGATGACAAGTACAAGTTCCAACGCAAGTACGGTTCGGACAACCTCGATCCCCGGGCCTATGCCTCGCTGACCGGGTACTACTCGGTCGTGTCCGGCGCCTCGGGCATGGAACGGGCCGTCGGCGACTACCTCTCCGGCGACTCCGATGCTCTGTTCTACGACAAGGTCGGCAGCTTCTTCACCGGTGAGCAGCCGCGCGGTGCCGCGGTCGAGCTGACGATCGACCCGAAGGTGCAGCAGGCGGCTTGGGACGGACTGGGCAACCAGAACGGTGCGGCCGTGGCCATCGACCCGAAGACCGGGAAGATCCTCGCCATGGTCTCGACACCTGGCTGGAACCCCAATGACCTGGCCAGCCACGACACGACTCAGGCCAGTGAGGCGTTCAAGAACCTCGAAGCCGCTGAGGGCAAGCCCGCCTACAACCGGGCCATCGGCGGCAATCTGTACCCGCCGGGTTCGACCTTCAAGGTCCTCGTCGCGGCTGCGGCCCTCGAATCCGGGGACTACGAACCCGATTCTCAGCTCAACGGTCCCGCCAAGCTCGACCTGCCGCAGACGACGGCGACGATCGGCAACTCGCATCCGGGTGCCTGCCGCAACGGCGGCAAGCCGACCCTGGCGGATTCGCTCGCCGAATCCTGCAACACCTCGTTTGCATCCCTGGGCATGGACCTCGGCGAGGATGCGATCGCGAAGCAGGCGGAGAAGTTCGGCTTCGGCGAGGATCTCGAGATCCCGCTCAACGTCACCCCCTCCTCGTTCCCCTCAGACCTCAACCCGCCGCAGCTGGCGCAGTCCTCGCTCGGTCAGTACGAAGTCCGTTCGACTCCGCTGCAGATGGCGATGATGACCGCGGGAATCGCCAACGGCGGAAAGATGATGAAACCCCAGCTCGTGGATCGGGTGCTCAATGCGAACACCCTCGAACCGATCTCGGAGACCCGGCCGAACCAGATGTCGCGTCCCGTTTCCGGAGACACGGCCGACAAACTCACCGACATGATGACCGGTGTGGTCGAGAACGGCACCGCTTCGGTGGCGAAGATGGGCGATACGAAGGTCGCTGCGAAGACCGGAACCGCCCAGCACGCGAAGGGTGCGGCACCCCATGCCTGGTTCATCTCCTTCGCCCCGGCCGATGACCCGCAGATCGCGGTCGCGGTCGTGGTTGAGAACGGCGGAAACGCGGGCAGCGAAGCTTATGGTGCGACGGTCGCAGGACCGATCGCGAAGAACATGATGGAAGCGGTGGTCGAGAAATGAGACCCGTCGAAGGCACCCTGTTGGGCAACCGTTACAAACTCACCTCCCGCATCGCCGTCGGCGGCATGGGCGAGGTCTGGAAGGGTGTGGACTCCGTGCTCGGCCGTGAGGTCGCGGCGAAGATCCTCAAGGACGAGTACCTCTCCGAATCGACCTTCCTCGCCCGCTTCCGCGCCGAGGCCCAGAACATGGGTCGCGTCTCCGACCCTGGAATCGCCGGCGTCTACGACTACGGCGACGAGGACGGTTCGCCCTACCTCGTCATGGAGTACGTGCCCGGTGAGGCCCTGTCGGCCATCATCGAACGCAGCGCACCTCTGTCCGAGACCGACACTCTGAGCATCGTCACCCAGGCCGCTCAGGCCCTCGGCGCCGCCCACAAGGTGGGCGTCATCCACCGTGACATCAAGCCCGGCAATATCCTCATGACGCCGGACTTCCGCGTGAAGATCACGGACTTCGGCATCGCCCGAGTCACAGACCAGGCACCGCTGACGAAGACCGGGCAGGTCATGGGCACCGCCCAGTACCTCGCTCCAGAACAGGCCACCGGCAAGGGTTCGGGACCCGGATCCGACCTCTACGCCCTGGGCATCATCGCCTATGAGGCTCTGGCCGGTCAGCGACCCTTCACCGGAGACTCGCAGGTGGCCATCGCCATCGCCCAGGTCAATCAGCAGCATCCGCCGTTGCCGGACACGGTCTCCGAACCGCTGCGCCGCTTCGTCGACTGCCTGCTGGAGAAGAAGCCCGAACGTCGACCCTCGGATGCATTCAAGGTCGCCAAAGCCGCCGAGGCGCTCTCGGCCGGGGACATCGCCGGAGCCGAGGAGCTCGTGCCGCAGATGCGTCACGGTGCTGCCGCGTCGGAGGCACTCACCCAGGTCTTCAACAACCCGGAGCCGGCAGCCACGACGAAGACCCTGCCCGTCACTTCCTCGAACGACGCCACTCAGGTGTACCCGAACGGTGCCGCAGCCGGAATCGTCGGCGCCGGTGCAGCAGGTGCGGGTGCCGCAGCTGCGAATACGGGACAGCTCGACCCGAACGATCCGCAGAATCAGGATCTCGAGAAGGACAGGCAGTCGAACAAGGGGCGCGTCCTCATCTGGATCCTCGCGATCATCGCGCTCATCGCCGTGGGCTCCCTGCTGTGGTTCTTCCTCGGCGGGGGCAATGCCGAACCCGAACCGGACCCGTCCACCTCGGCCCCCACCTCGGAGGCGGCGAAGACGATCGAGATCGATAAGAACGATTACATCGGACTCTCGGAATCCTCGGCGACGCAGAACCTCGAGAACAAGGGGCTCGAGGTCGATACGACCGATATCAACTCGGATCGGGCAGCCGGGACCGTCGCGGACGTCGGCGAGGGCGAGAACGGATACACCTTCGAAGAAGGCGACACCGTGACCCTCTACATCTCGGCCGGTCCCGCCGAACAGCCCGAGGAACCTGCTTCTGACTCCGGTTCCGATTCGGGTCTGGGCAACGACTCGGAGTCGAGCTCGGACTCCGGTTCCTCCTCGGATTCGCAGGATCAGGGTTCGGACTCCGGATCTGATTCGGCGAACAGCGACACCGGTTCGGACTCCGAGACTTCGTCGAATTCGTCATCGGACTCCGAGACGTCGAGCGAATCGGACTCCTCGAGTTCGACGGACACGTCCGGTGAGACGGACTCTTCGGGCTCCGGGGATTCGGCCGACGCCTCGGGCGGTTCGAACCCGAACAGCGGCAATGACGGGGCAGGCAGCAATTCGGGCTCGGCGAGCAGCTCGGATGCCAGCGGCAACCCGAACGGAAACAACGGCAATGAATAGACATTGAGCGATTCAGAGCAGCGGTCAGAAGAAACGAAGAGTTTGAGATACTGGAACTCGACTCGGTTCAGGTGAGAATGAACCCAGAGACCGGGTGAGACAAGCGGAGGACATACATGAGTGAACCCAAGGTGCTGTCGGGGCGTTACGAAGTTCGTGCGCTCCTCGGCCGTGGGGGCATGGCAGAAGTGCATGAGGGCGTCGACAACCGTCTCGGGCGTCGCGTGGCCATCAAACTTCTGCGCTCCGATCTCGCCCGCGATCCCTCGTTCCACACCCGCCTCAAGCGCGAGGCGCAGTCCGCGGCCGGTCTCAATCACCCCGGAATCGTCTCCGTCTACGATTCGGGTGAAGAGGAATTCGTCGAATCCGGTGGCTCGTCCGTGTCCGTGCCCTTCATCGTCATGGAATACGTCGAGGGTCAGACGCTGCGCGAAGTCCTCAATGAACACGGCACACTCACCGTCGACGAGGCCCTCAACGTCATCGCCGGAGTCCTCGCTCCGCTCGAGTACTCCCATCGCAACGGCATCGTCCACCGCGACATCAAGCCTGCGAACGTCATGCTCACCCCCGAGGGTGACATCAAGGTCATGGACTTCGGGATCGCCCGAGCACTCAAGGACAACTCGGGACTGACGCAGACCCAGTCGGTGGTCGGCACCGCCCAGTACCTCTCCCCCGAACAGGCGCGCGGTGAGGTCGTCGACGCCCGTTCCGACCTCTATTCCACCGCCTGCCTGCTCTATGAGCTTCTGGCCGGCCGTCCCCCGTTCGTCGGCGACTCCCAGCTGGCAGTGGCCTATCAGCACGTCGGTGAGACTCCGCAGCCGCCGAGCTTCTACAACCAGAGCATCCCACCGGCCGTCGACAGGCTCCTCCTCCACGCACTGCTGAAGGACCGCGACGCCCGCTACCAGGACGCCTACACCTTCCGTGAGGACGTGCTCGCCGCCCGCGACGGTCGCCCCATGAGCTTCGAGGACGACGTCGAGGCCACGCAGGCGTACCCGATGATGGCCCCGCCCATGACCGCTCCGATGGCTCATGCCGCAGAGGCCGAGCCGGCTCCGGAGACCGGCCCCGTCTCGACGATCATGTCCAACCAGGAGGAGCGGCAGCCGCAGAAGCGTTCGCGCGCCTGGGTCTGGATTGGTTCGATCTTCGTTCTCCTCGCCCTGGCCGCGGTGGCGCTGTGGGTGTACGAGATCAACAAACCCGAACCGATCGTCCAGGTCGAGGTCACGGATGTGGCCGATATGGATGCCGACGAGGCCGAGGCAGCGCTCATCCAACAGGGCCTGCGAGTCGACCGCGACGAGAAGTACAGCGCAGAGGTCGACGAGGGCAAGGCCATCGAGACCGATCCTCCCGGCGGTCAGCGCGTGGAGAAGGACAGCGTGGTCAAGCTGATCATCTCGTCGGGCCCCGAGTCCGTGAAGGTCCCCGATGTCTCCGGCAAGACCGAGGAAGAGGCGCGGAAGGTCATCAACGACGCGAAGCTGCAGGCCGGCACCCATATCTCCCAGAATTCGCCAGATGTGGAGAAGGGCGTGGTCATCGAGACCAAGCCCGGTGACGGTCAGGAAGTCGACGTCGATTCGAATGTCGATCTCGTCGTGTCCTCGGGCATGGTCGAGGTTCCCGATGTCACCGGTCAGACCGCCGAGGAGGCCTGCAAGACCCTCGAGGGTGATGAGTACCAGCTCACGTGCAAGACCGAAGAGGTCGAGACCGACGAACACGATGAGAAGAAGGTCTTCGAACAGTCCGCGACTGGCGGCAGCGAGGTCAAGCAGGGTTCGGAGATCACCGTGAAGGTGGCCAAGAAGCCGCCGGAGCCCTCGCCTTCGATTCCCTCGATCCCGGGTGGCATTCCGACCGCTCCCGGCGATGACGGCGGCGGAGACGACGATAAGAAGGACAAAGACAAGGATAAGAAGGACAAGGATTCGATGGGCGGAGGGCTCTTCGACAACTGGTCCGAAGTCATCGGCAACTGAGGCCCACAGTCCTCGGACGCACAGCGGCCGGGTCAGTCATCGACTGACCCGGCCGTTGCCGTCTCCGGGAATGATCTGTGCGCGTCTGTGACGATGTCTCTCTGTCGGTGTCTCTCAGTCCAAGGTGAGGAACAGGTCGGTGCGCATATCGGCGGGATCCGCCTGGGGGCTGGGCTCGGTGACATAGAGTTCGATGAACGGCAGTCCCGGGCGATGCCCGGCCGCCACCGCGTCCTTGAGCAGCTGCGCCCAGGATTCCCCGAGCCCGTCATATCCGCCGAGGTGGCTGCGCACGGCCATGGATCCGCCGGGCAGCTCCGCGGGGATGACGATATGACCGCCGGCGATCGGCTGCGCGTTCGTCAGTCCTGCCGAGGTGGGGATCCCCACCTGCAGATCCACCGTTTCGCTCGGCTGCCGGGTGTAGAGGGCGAAGGCCGGTCCTGCGGGTTCGATTCCCGCCTCGGAGAGCACGGGGAAGAGCCCGTTGAACGTGGAATCGAAGAGTTCCGGCAGGTCCGACATGGGCACTTCGCGGCCTTCGACGACCGCCGCCGGAGTAGCCGGGACCTCGATGACGGTGAGTTCGGTGAACGGTTCTTCGCGCAGATAGGTCGGTTCTGACATCGTCGCTGTCTCCTGTTCGTCGGTCGTGCACGGCACTGCGGGCGTGCACGGATCCCGGCGCGGATGCGGATCAACTGAGCACAGGGATCACTGTGCTCACGATCATAACGATCGGCCGCCTCGGCGAGAACCCTGAGAACAGGGATCGGCGGGAATTCTCAGGCGATCGCGGTCGCCAAAGGCGACATGCCCGCCGCGGCCTGGGCGGCACCCTCGAGGCCGCATACCTCGAGCCAGTTGCCGAGCATGAGGTATCCGCATTCGGTGAGCACGGATTCGGGGTGGAACTGGACGCCGAACAGGGGCTTCTCGCGGTGTTCGATGGCCATGACGATGCCGTCGTCGGTGCGGGCGGTGACGGTGAACTTCTCGAGGTCGAGGGTCTCGTCGACGATCGCCAGCGAATGGTAGCGGGTGACGGTCAGCGGGCTCGGGCAGCCGAAGAAGATGCCTTCGCCGTCGTGGGTGATGACCGAGGTCTTGCCGTGCATGAGCACGGGTGAGTGGGTCACCTCGGCGCCGAACACCTCGCCGAGGGCCTGATGGCCCAGGCAGACGCCGAACACGGGCATTCCGGAGGTCTCCGCCCAGGACAGCAGGGGCGGGCAGACTCCGGATTCGGCGGGCACGCCGGGACCAGGCGACAGGAGGACACCGTCGTAGGCGGTAACGGTGTCGGCGATCTCGGCGGCGGGGATGTCGTCGTTGCGGACGACATCGACGTCCGCGCCGAGCTCACGCAGATAGGACACGAGCGTGTAGACGAAGCTGTCGTAGTTGTCGATGACGAGGATTGAGGTCATGATTGTCCGGTCTCCGTCACGGTGGCGTTGTTGAAGGGCATGTACGGGGCGATCACGGGGAAGACGTACTGCATGAGCACCAGCACGACGGCCGCGATGAGGATGAGGGCCAAGATGAGTTTGACGACCCAGTTGCCCGGGAGGATCCGCCAGATGAAAGCGTACATATCAGGCACCGCCGTTCTTGCTGACCTTGTCGTAGGCCTTCGAGTCCTTGATATTGTCCGGCGCTCCGTCGCTGGCCGGCGTCCAGTCCGTGAGTTCGGCGTAGGCGACGTAGCGTTCCCGTGCGGAGAACATCGGGTTGCAGGCCGTCATCGTCAGGATTCGGTCCTTGCCCTTGAACTCGGGTGCGTCCGGCACGGGTGAGAGCACTTCGACGGCATCGGGGAGGATGATGTCGAAGTTGCGGAAGGTGTAGGTGTAGAAGCCGTCCTTCGTCTGGACGATGATCTCATCGCCCGGGCGCAGGTTCGCGATCTGGTTGAGCGGCTTGCCGTAGGTCACGCGGTGGCCGGCGATGGAGAAGTTCCCGACCTCGCCCGGCATCGCCGAATTCGGGTAGCGGCCCACGCCCATCCGGTTGAGCACGGGTTCGAGGTCGACCCCCTCGGCCACAGTGCGGTAGTAGTCATCGCCGAAGCGCGGGATGTAGAAGATGCCGAACGCTTCGTTCTTGCCCACGGGATCGGCGACCACGGGTTCGTCCGGATCGTCGGGCAGTTCGTTCGGGTCCTGGTTCGCCCAGTCCTGAGAGAGTTCGTCGGCGAGCACTTCGTTGTCGCGGTTGGCCTGGATGTCCGTCCACCACAGCTGCCAGACGACGAAGAGGATGAGGACGAGACCAGCCGTGATGCACAGTTCGCCGAAGGTGCGCACAGTGCCGCGGATCGGGCCGAGCGGTTCGCGTTCCACGGGCTGACGTCGCCGCTGGCGTCGGGTCTCGCGGCGGCCCTGAGGCTGATCCTCGCCGAGGTGGCCGTGCGTTGCTTGTCCATGCGCAGCTTGTCCGCCCGGCTGGGGTGCGGCCGCGTATGCGTTGTTGGCTGCGTATCCGGTCCCGGCCGCGGCGGGAGCCTGCTGTGCCGCGGCGGGGGCGTTCTGCGGGACCGCGGGCATCGCTTGGGTGGACTGGCCATGCTGCTGGCCAGGTGCGGCCTGTGGGGGCTGCGGAGGCTGCTGAGGTTGCTGGGGCTGTTGGTAGACGGGCGGGGCATCGGAATAGACGGCGGTCGGTTCACCCTGGGCTGCGGCGGCTTCGGCTTCCCTGCGCCGCATCTCGCGTCGACTGGGCAGCGGCTGATCGCCCGAGGCAGCGGAAGCGTCTGCAGACCGACCGGCGGCGTGACCGAGCTGTTGGCCGGCGGAGTCAGATGGAGCCTGCCGTCTCTGAGCAGGCCGGATAGTGGGTCGCGAGGGCGGATTCACGCCCGGTTCGTTACCCGAGGAGGAACTATTCACCACTTCTGCTCCGTGACTGTCACTGCATTGTCGGGGGCCGTCGAAGATGACAGGCGGGGATACCCCTATGCACTTTATCCTATGAGAATCATCGTTCGGGGCGCGCTCGGGCCGCTTTCAGGGTAGTCGGAGTTTTTCACTGAGACCCCCGCCCCGAGTAGACTGGTCTGCGATCGTCCCCAACCATTCATTCGGCGACCCCACGGCGGTCGACCGACAAAGGAGTACTTGTGGCCAAGTCCAAAGGACGCCCCCAGCGCACTTCTCGCACTTCGTCGGCGGCCAAGGCGAAGCAGGCCGAGTCCGCAGAAGCGGTCGAGGCGACCGAAGTCGAGGAACTCGAGACCGAAACGCTCGACACCGATGTCGCCGACGATGCTGACACCGACCTCGCCGAAGCTGCGAACGACGAATCGGATGCGACCGAGTCTGCTGCGGACGACCTGAAGGACGAATCCGCGGACGAGGACGCCGACGAAGAGGCGTCCGACAAGACTTCTGAGAAGGACTCAAAGAAGGACTCAGACACCGCGGCTGCCGCGAAGAAGACCAAGGCGTCGAAGGACGAGAAGTCCGACTCGGCCAAGGACGAGAAGTCAACGAAGGATGCGAAGTCAACGAAGACCTCGGCTTCTAAGGCCTCCGACTCCAAGGCATCGTCCTCCAAGACTTCCGGTTCGAAGGGATCGGCGTCCAAGTCAACCAGCTCGAAGGGCTCAGCCGCCAAGCGCACGTCCCGTTCGGGCAATCCGGCCAAACGCCCACAGGGGCGCAAGACTGCGAGCTACACCTCGACCTCAGGTCAGCAGACGATCAAGCCGAACCCGAGCTGGTTCCTGCCGGTCCTCCTCGGCCTGCTGATCGTGGGTCTGATCTGGCTCGTCACCTTCTACATCACTCAGGGTGCTTTCCCCGTCGAAGCATGGGGCAACTGGAACATCCTCATCGGCTTCGCCTTCTTCGTGGCGGGTCTGATCATGTCCACTCGCTGGCGATAGCCGGCCCAGGCCCCAATCGCTTCGATTGTCTGGTCGAACTGCGGTGATTCTCAAGCTTCAGAATCACTGCGGAGCGACCAGACAATCTGCATTCACCAGGACCTTTACTGACCCCAACAGTCGCAGCCCGTCATCAACAATCCACAAGCGTCGAGTTATACCCAAGCCGGGTGCGTCGCTTGTGGATAACTTATTTTATGCTTCTGACCAGGGTAAATACACGTGTGTAAGTTATCCACGTTGTGGATAGAGCCTGTGGACAAAGAATTTTCCACCGCAGAGTGCACACAAATGGACCTTTTTCGGGTAAAAGCCTGACAGCGCCGAACTCAGAGGCCGAGGCCGACCATCTTCCACGCTCCGGCGGCCGCCATGAGCACCACCAGACCGACCGAGGTCACTGTGAACACCAGCGTCCGCGACCGCTGTGGACCCAGCAGCCCCGCACAGCCGAGCACGAAGCCGGTGATCAGACCGCCGAGGTGGGACTCCCAGGACACTCCTGCCACGAGGAATCCATAGCCGAAGTTGAGCGCGACGAAGACGAGGACCCCGGTGATGTTCCGGTCGAGGCGACGGGTCGGGGCCAAGAGGACGCCGACGATCGCGAACACCGCACCTGAAGCGCCGATATGGTTCGTCACCCAGTCGACGTCGAACGGGTCGGCCAGCAGGAGAACCATGGCAGAACCACCGGCGGTGCCGATGATGTAGACGGCCAGGAACTTCCAGTGCCCCAAGGCCCTTTCGACGAATGATCCGAAGAAGAACAGCCCGATCATGTTCGCCAGCAGGTGGAAAGGGGAGGGCTCCTCGTGGACGAGGGCGACCGAGAGCACCCGCCACGGCTGTTCGAGCGAGAGAGCGGGAACGAAGCTCAGCCGCCGCAGCAGGTCGAGGCCGGGAATGAGCTCCGCAAGGAAAGCCACGATGGTAACGATGAGCAGCGTGCGGGTGATCAGCGGCGGGGATGCAGAAAGGGCCCGGCCGGTTTCCCGTGCCGAGCCCTCCTGAGGTGTGTCCATCACACCATGGTACTCAGTGGTCCTCTATGGACGGTGACTCACTTCGCGGTGATGTCGACCTTCTCGATGACGACCGGCTCGACCGGCTTGTCCATCGCAGCGGTGCGCACGCCCTCGATCTCGTCGACGACCTTCTGGCTGGCTTCGTCGGCGACCTCACCGAAGATGGTGTGCTTGCCGTTGAGCCACGGGGTCTCGGCGGTGGTGATGAAGAACTGCGAACCGTTGGTGCCGCGGCCCATCTGCTTGCCGGCGTTGGCCATGGCCAGCAGGTACTTACGGTCGAACTGCAGTTCGGGGTGGATCTCGTCGTCGAAGGTGTAGCCGGGTCCGCCGGTGCCGGTGCCCAGCGGGCAGCCGCCCTGGATCATGAAGTTCGAGATGATGCGGTGGAAGCCGAGTCCGTCGTAGAAGGGACGCTTGGTCGGTTCACCGGTCGAAGGATCGGTGAACTCACGCTCGCCCTGGGCCAGTTCGACGAAGTTGGCCACGGTCTTCGGAGCATGGTTGCCGAAGAGGTTGATGGTGATGTCACCGTGGTTGGTGTGCAGGACTGCGGTATGCGTTGAGGCTGTAGTCATGACTTCATTCTTCCACGCCGAGGCGGCGAATGCAGTTCCGAACCAGGACCATTGCCCAACCTGTCAGGCGATCCGCAGACAATTCGATGACATCCGCTGTCCACAGGTTTGCCCCTAGGCCGTAGACTAGTCAGTGATCAACTTGACCACCGACATCTAAGGATTGGGAACAGTTTATGTCGAAGAAGCCCACCCGAGATCAGCTCACTTCCAAGCTCGATTCCGCGAAGCAGACGTCACTCCGAGTCCTGGCAGATGCCAGTGAGAACGCAGCCCCGAAGCTGCGTGAGGCCGCCGACAAGGCTCGCCCGCAGGTCGAGGCACTGGCAGGCAAGGCCGAAGAGTTCGCTGAGAAGGCACGTCCGCAGGTCGAAGCACTGGCCGACAAGGCCAATGGTCAGGTCCATTCCTGGGCCGACAAGCTCGAGTCCTACCGCCCCGAAGCAACCGAGCGCGCCGGCAAGTTCGCATCGAACGCAGCGTCTTCGCTGTCCGCGGCCGAGACCCCGAAGCTCATCGACGATCTGGCTGTCCGCCTCACCGGTGACAAGAAGGCCATGAAGAAGGCCCGCAAGGCTCTCGCCAATGCCGGTAAGCGCATCGAGAAGGATACCGCTCGCAAGTCCGGCGGCGGAAAGACCGCACTCGTGTGGACCCTCGTCATCGGTTCGGCCGCCGGAATCGGCTACTACGTGTGGAAGAAGGCCCAGCCGGTCGAGGATCCCTGGTCGACCCCGCTGCCGAACAACCGTCCCGCCGACGCTCGTCCGGTCGGCTCGACCCCGGCTTCGCGCCAGGGCGCTGCCGCTGCCACCCAGGTCTCGCAGACCGCTGTGCCCTCGACCAAGGCAGACGCCGCGGACGAGGTCCCCGCTCCGAAGCCGGCCGTCAAGCCTGCCGAGGACTCCGACGCCAAGCACTGAGTCACTCCGGGCTGATCAGTCACACTGAACAGCCGCGCAGGCGAATCCAAGGATTCGCAAGACCGTCACCGAGGCGGCCCACCGATGAGGTGGGCCGCCTCGTTGTTCCCGTGGCTGTAGAACCCTTATTACTACCTGGCGGCGGCCCAGATACCTCGCGCGAGGTTGCTGGGCCGCCGTCAGGTAGTAATTGGGGAGGGTGGGCTTAGTCGGGGTCGAGGACCTCGCGCCCGCCGCGGGGGAAGCCGCCGGCTCGGCGGGCGGCCAAGAGACCGGTGATCGTGAACGCGAGGGTAGCGGCGAGGATGAGCAGCAGCGGTGCCGTCCACCCGGCGGTGGCGGTGTTGAGCCAACCGGCGAACGGCGGGGCCAGGGTCGCTGCGAGGTAGCCGCCGAACTGCACACGCGCCGAAGCGGACGCGGTCTGCGCATCGCTTCCGGCGGTGCGGGCGATTATCGAGAAGATCGCCGTGAACCCGCCACCCTGGGCGATGCCGCCGGTGGTCGCCCACAACCAGTAGGCGCCGGGGGCCGCCAACAGTCCCACGGGCAGGGACAGCCAGAGCACGGCGACGATCGCCACAGGCACCCAAGGCTTCGTCTTCATCGCCAGCAGCGGCACTCCGAAGGCACCGAGGATCGCAGCGATCTGGAACAGGGACGCCGTGCCTCCGGCGGCGGTCGGGGCGAGCCCGATCGTGTCGCCGAGGTAGCTCGGCAGCCAGGTAGTCGTCACGTAGTAAGCGGTCGACTGTCCGGAGAACGTGATGATGAGCAGGGCGATGATCAGCCGGAAGGAAGCGGGAGCCTCGGCCCACGAGGGCTTCACGACGGGGGCGGCCGCCTCGGTGAGGGAAGGATCGTCGGCGGATTCGGCCGCGGCAGCGCGGGCAGCCTCACCCTCGCGGCGCACGCGCACGCGGATGAGCACCATCCAGAAACCGAGGCCCAAGAAGGCGAGACCGCCCCAGGCGGCCAGGGCCCAGCGCCAACCGAAGGCCGCGGCCAGGGGGCCGGTGCCGATGAGGGTGGCCATCGACCCGACGTTCATCATCGCCGAATACAGGCCGGTGACCAGCGACACCTGTTCCCACGGCACCTCCCGGCGGATGATGACGGGGACGACGATATTGCCCAAGGTGATCGCCAGGCCGATGATGCCGGTGCCCGCGAGCACCAGCCAGGACGGGCCGACCGAACGCAGAACGGTACCCAGCAGGACACCCGACAGGCACGCGAGAACCGTGGCTTCGGCCCCGAGGCGGGTGATGAACTTCCCCGCCAGCGGCGTGGCCAGAGCGAACAGCAGGACCGGCAGGCCGGTGAGCAGACCGAGTCCGGCCGCGCTGAACCCCGTGCCCTCCTGGATGTCGGGCAGGATCGCGGTCGGCCCGATGATCGGGGTGCGCAGATTGAGGGCGAGAATGACGATGCCCAGAACGATCCAGGGCAGCATCCTCTTTGCGGTCGGCCGCTGAGGCGAACTCACATCCGCTCGGGCACGCGGATACCGAGCACCCCGAGACCGGCCTGGAGGACCTCGAGCACGATCGCCGAGAGCCGCAGGCGGGAGTCGCGCAGCTCAGGGGTCTCGGCGATGAGCACCGGGCACTGCTCGTAGAACGAGGTGAATGCCTGGGCGAGATCGAACAGGTAGGTGCACAGTCGGTGGGGCATCGACCCGGCGGCCACCTCGGTGACCACATCGGCGAAGCCGAGGATCGACAGCGCGAGCTCACGTTCGGCAGCCTCGCCGAGGCTGATCGCGGCGTTCGCGACCTGGGAGGCGTCGACGCCTTCGGCTTCGGCTTTGCGGCCGATGGAGCGGATGCGGGCGCCGGCGTACTGGAGGTACGGGGCGGTGTTGCCGATGGGGGCGAGCATCCGGTCGAGGTCGAAGGTGTAGGAGGTGTCGTGCGCGACGGACAGATCGGCGTACTTCACCGCACCGATGCCGACGATGCGGGCGACCTCGTCGGCTTCCGCAGGCTCGAAGTCCACACTCGACTCCGCCAGTGTCGCCTTCGCCCGGGTCACGGCCTCTTCGAGGAGCTCGGCCAGGCGCAGCGGGGCGCCGGAGCGGGTGCGCAGGATCTTGCCGTCGGAACCGAGCACATTGCCGATCTTCACGTGTTCGGGACTGAAGGTCTCCGGCAGCCAGCCGGCCGCGCGGGCGACGGTGAAGACCATGTCGAAGTGCATGGCCTGCGGGGTGCCGACGACGTAGAGGGCACGGTTCACACCGAGGTTGACCGCCCGGTTGCGCACGGCGGCGAGGTCCGTCGTGGCGTAGCCGTAGCCGCCGTCGGATTTGCGGATGATGAGCGGCAGGGGTTCGCCCTCACGGCCGGTGAAGCCTTCGGGGAACACGCACAGCGCACCATCGGAGATCGTCGCCAGGCCTTTGGCTTCGAGCTCGTCGCAGACCTCGGCCAGCACGTCGTTGTAAGTGGACTCGCCGGCGAGGTCGTCGTCGGTGAGGGTGACGTCGAGGAGCGAGTAGATGCGGTTGAAGTATTCGCGGGAGTAGCCGACGAGCGTCGTCCACAGACCCAGGGTCTCTTCATCGCCGCCCTGGAGCTTGACGACGCGGGCCCGCGAACGCGTGGCGAAGGCCTCGTCGGAGTCGAACTTCGCCCGGGCAGCCTGGTAGAAGGCGTTCGGGTTCTCGGACACCTCGGAGGCCTCGGCCGAGTCGACGCCGACGTCGAGGAGGTGCTCGATGAGCATGCCGAACGGTGTGCCCCAGTCGCCGATGTGGTTCTGGCGGATGACCGTGTTGCCGAGGAATTCGTGGGTGCGGGCCAGAGCGTCACCGACGACGGTGGTGCGCAGGTGGCCGACGTGCATCTCCTTGGCCACATTCGGGGCCGAATAGTCGATGGCGATGGTCTGCGGATCGGTGTTCTCCGGAGCCGCAGAGACTCCGCCTGCGGTCAGGGTGGAGGCGAGGAATTCGGGGGTGAACGTGAGGTTGATGAACCCGGGTCCCGAGATCTCCGGGGTCTCGCAGACGCCCTCGAGGTCGAGGTTCTCGACGATCTGCGCGGCGATATCGCGCGGCTTCGACTTCAGTTCCTTGGCCAGCGGCAGGGCCACATTCGCCTGGAAGTCTGCGAACTGGCTGCTGCGGATGACGGGATCGCGCCTGGCGAAGTCCTCACCGAAGGCCTGGGTGAGGGCGGCGGCGAAACGGTCCGTGAGCACAGAAGTCAGTGATGGCATATGCCCATTCTATTGCCGGGTGCAAGTTGCCTGGGCATCGGTTCCGGCCCGCGGCCGCCCCACAGTCGAGCTTGTAATGTGGGTCACGTGACTTATCTTCGCTATCCCCATATTCAGTCCGATCTCATCACCTTCGCCGCCGACGACGATGTCTGGCTGGTCCCCTCCGCCGGCGGCCGCGCCTGGCGCCTGACCTCCGATCATGCGCCGGTCCGATCACCGAGGATCTCGCCCGACGGAGCGCATGTCGCGTTCGTGTCCTTCCGCACCGGCCAGCCGGAGCTCATGGTCGCCGAGGTGGCCACCGGGGCCCTGCGCCGGCTCACCTGGATGGGTTCGACGGCGATGACGATGCTCGGCTGGGCCGATCCGACCCATGTCCTCGTCGGTGCGAACGCCGGGGAGTTCGAGGTCCGCAACCATGTCGTGAAGTCCGTGAGCCTGAACGGTGAGATCGATCGGCTGTCGTTCGGTCGCGCCTCGGGTCTGGCCAGGCACCATACGGGAGTGACGGCTCTGTCGACCCCGTTCTCCCGTCCGCCCGCGCACTGGAAGCGCTACCGGGGAGGCACCGCGCCGAGGCTGTGGCTCGATCGGGTCGGCAACGCGAATTCTGCCGGCATCGGCGATGGGTCCGGGGCCCGGTGGCAGCGCCTGCTGGGCGAGGACGAGGCCTCGCTGACGGATCCGCTGTGGGTCGGCGATTCGCTCGTCTTCACCTCGGACCGAGCCGCGACCTTCCCTCACCATGCCGATGAACAGGCGAACCTGTGGATCATCGACGGTCTGGCCACCTCGGCGAATGTGGGTGGGGCCGCCTCGACGAACCCGGACGCCGCGATCGAACCGCGCCAGCTCACTCACCAGACCGAGGCCGACGGCTACGTCCGTGACGCCACGACCGACGGCACCCGCATCGTCTGGCACTCCCGTGGGCAGATCAAGATCCTCGATAGCCTCGATGCGGCCGTCCGCACCCTCGCAGTGACTCTGCCGGGCACTCAGGTGCAGCCGCTGAGCCTCGATCCGAAGACCGGGCTCAACAGCATCAGCCCTGACCAGGCAGGCAATACCTCGGTCGTGGAATGGCGCGGCAAGACCTTCTGGCTCGCCCACCGCGAAGGTCCGGCCCGGGCACTGTGCGCGGATTCGTCGATCCGCACCCGCGAACCCCTCGTCCTCGGGGACACGGGTTACGCCGCATACATCACGGATGTCGAAGGGGAGGACGCGATCGAGGTCGCGTCCGTGACCGGGGACAAGCCGCCTCGGCGAATCGGGGCCGGAGCCCTGGGACGGGTCCTTCACCTGCAGGCGGATCCGGCGGGGAAGATGCTCGCCACGATCTCCCACGACGGATCGATTCGGACCGTCGAGGTGGGCAACGGGCGGACGCGGCTGGTCGGACATTCGGGCCATGGCGAGGCGCGGGATCCGCGGTTCTCACCCGATGGGAAGTACCTTATTTGGTCGCAGCCGACGCAGGGTGAGGAGCTGCTCGCGCAGCTGATGATCGCCGAGGTGAAGTCGGATCGTCAGGCCCAGCCGCTGACGACGGGCAAGTTCAACGACTTCTCACCGACCTTCACCCGCGATGGAAAGTTCGTCGCGTTCCTCTCCGATCGCACCTTCGATCCCTCGTACAACCAGCATTCCTTCGACCTGTCGTTCAACGGCGTCACCCGACCGTGGCTGCTGCCCTTGGCCGCCGATGAGCCCGCACCGTTCGGACCGAGCGCCGGCGGGTGGGCGATCAGCGAGGTCACCGAGGAGGCCAAATCCGAGCGTGGACGCGGGGACAAGACCGTCGCCACCGTCGAGGTCGAACTCGAGGGCGCGGAGGAACGCATCGTGCCGTTCCCCGTCGCCTCGGGGGTCTTCCGTGATCTCGACTCCGCCGAGGGCGGCCTCGTCTGGCTGCGCACCGGCGACGTCGAGGCCGGTGAGCTCGGCACACAGAGGGCCGGAGATACCGGTGACAAACCCGCCGAGGTGGTCCAGTACTTCGACTTCGCCAAGCGGAAGGTCACCACCGTCGTCGACAAGGCCGACGAGTACGAGATCTCAGGAGACGGCAAGCTGCTCGTCGTGCGCAGCGACGATGCGATCAGCGTGGTGCCTGCGAACCGGAAGGTCGAGGCCGACGATGATGAGTTCGTCTCCGTCGACCTGTCGCGTCTGCGGTTCGAACTCGACCGTCGGGCCGAGTGGCTGCAGATGTTCGAGGAGAACTCGCGGATCATGCGCGACCACTATTGGCGCGAAGACATGAACGGGGTCGATTGGGAGTCGGTCACGCTGCGCTGGCGTGCCGTGGCCGCGAAGGCCCTGACTCACGACGATCTCGTGGACGTGCTGTGGGAGACCGTGGGTGAGCTCAACACCTCGCATGCTTATGTCACGCCGCCGTCGGGGCTCGGCGATGGGTCGAAGAAGCTCGGCTTCCTCGGTGCGGATCTCGCCAAGACGGCGGATGGATGGACGATTGAGCGCATCCTTCCCGGTGAGAGCAGTGAACCGGATGCCAGGTCGCCGCTTCGGCAGGCCGGCGTCGGGGCCCAGCCCGGCGATGTCATCGTCGCCGTGAATGGTCAGCCCGTCGACGAGGCGGCCGGTCCCGCCGCTCATCTGCAGGGCGCCGCGGACACGATCGTCGAGCTCACTCTGCGCCGCGGTCGCAAGGACCGCACGGTCGCGGTCATTCCGCTGGCCAGTGAGGAGAAGCTGCGCTACCAGGATTGGGTGCGTTCGCGCCGGGAGTATGTGGCCGAGAAGTCCGCCGGCCGCATCGGCTACGTCCATGTCCCGGACATGACCTCCTACGGTTGGGCGCAGCTGCACCGGGATCTGCGACAGGCCATGGGCTGCGAGGGTGTCATCGCCGATGTGCGTTTCAACCGCGGCGGGCACACGAGCGCGCTCGTGGCCGAACGCTTCGCCGACCAAGTGGTTGCCTGGGGTGCGGCTCGCAGCTATGACCAGATGGACCGGGACCCCGAGGATGCTCCGCGCGGCCCCGTCGTCTTCGTGGCCAATGAGTTCTCCGGATCCGACGGCGACATCATCAACGCGCGGGTGCAGGCCAGGGGCATCGGCCCGGTCGTCGGTGTGCGCACGTGGGGCGGAGTCGTCGGCATCGACGGTCGCTACGACCTCGTCGACGGCACCGGTGTGACCCAGCCGCGCTACTCCTTCTGGATCGAGGGCAAGGGCTGGGACGTGGAGAACTACGGCGTCGAACCCGATATCGAGGTCGAGCACGATCCCGGTCAGCTCTTCGCCGCCGACGATCCGCAGCTCGATCGCGCCATCGCCGAGGTGTTCGCCGGCCTGGAGGACCGTCCCGCCGCTCAGGCACCGGAGTTCCCACCCCCGCGCGTGCAGCCGCTGAAGAAGGACGGATCCGGCGTCCCCGAAGCCCCCGCCGAGGACTGACCCACCAACCCCTCCACCTGCCGGTAGGGCTTGGCCCCGCCACCTGCCGACGACCACACGGCGTTCCAGCCATCAGTTCGCGTCCTGATGGCTGGAACGCAGTGTGGTCACGGGCCCAGCCACCTCGTGGGGAGTCATCGGGTTCTGATCCAGTCATCGAGTTTTCTCCCGATGACTGGATCAGAACTCGATGTGCAACCGTACAAAACCCGATGCGTTCCGGGCTCTACCGTTCGGCCGGGATAAGGGCCCACATGGCGAAGGCGAGCAGCACGAAGCCCGAGATGACGCCGCTGATGACGGGGATGAACGCCGGAGCCGCCGCGAAGAAGGCGATGAACCCGCCGATTCCGCAGAGGGTGACGACGGTGGCGAGCACATGGAAGCGGTCGAGCCCGAACACGCGGCCGAGCGCGTAGAAATGAGTGCCGACGACCACGGCCACCCATGCCACTCCGAGTTCCGAGTGGCCGAGGCTCGCCAGCAGCCGGGTTCCCGCGAACAGGAGGACCAACTCGATGAGCACGATGATCCAGTAGGCGCGACCGAACGGCGGTTCCCGACGGTCACGTTTCCCTGATTCGCCGAGGCGGCCGCCACCGACTCGAGCACTGACCGAATCATTGTCGCCGCCATCGTCGTCGGTGAAGGCCCCCGAACCATCCCTCCCCGTATGACGGCTCCGCATGAGTCCGCGGATCGCGAAGATCGCGATGCCTGCGAACGCCAGGACCCCGACTGTGATGACAAGTGTGCGTCCCAGGGTGGAGAACTGGCCAGTGTTGATGATGAGGAAAAGCAGACCGAAGCCGGCGCCGATGAGCGCCCCGATCTCCGCACCGTCGGCCGGCCGCCTGCCGTTCGGCATTGTCGGTCTGTTCGAGTCGGGTGTTTCTGCGGTCATCATCGTCCGTCTCTTATTCTGTCGGCACCCTTGCCGGCAACATTCTTCCACCCGCGCACCGCCGCTTCGATGCAGTTGGATGAAACTCGGCGAATTCACAAGAATCTTCCGGCGCTGCAACTCTTGACCTGGCTTGTGAACTCATGTTCACTAGTGGTGAACATAGATTCATTTTCCGTTCGAGGAGGCAAGGATGCCCACAGCCACACCCACGAGTCAGCAGGCCGCAACCACGGAATTCGACGACATCCTCTATGACGTCGAAAAGACCTTCGCGGTCATCACGATCAATCGGCCCGAGGCCTTCAACTCCTTCCGTTCGCAGACCGTCGACGAACTCATCGAAGCCTTCACCCTCGCGTGGGGCGACAATCGCGTCCGCTCGATCATCCTCACCGGTTCCGGACAGAAGTCCTTCTGCGCCGGCGGCGACGTCAAGCAGAAGGCCCAGACCGGCGACTACGGCCCCAGCCGCTACGGCATGTTCCGCATCTCCGAACTCCACAAGGTCATCCGGTCGGTGCCGAAACCCGTGATCTCCGCGGTCAACGGCGTCGCGATCGGCGGCGGAAACGTCCTCACCACCCTCTGCGACATCACGATCGCGGCCTCCCACGCACGCTTCGGCCAAGCCGGCCCCAAGGTCGGATCCTTCGACGCCGGCTACGGTTCGGCCTTCCTCGCCCGCGTCATCGGCGAGAAGCGCGCTCGTGAGATGTGGTACTTCTGCGAACTCATCGACGCACAGAAGGCCGAATCCTGGGGGCTGGCCAACGAGGTCGTCGACGCCGAAGAGCTGATGCCCCGCGCCAAGGAACGCGCCCGGGCCCTCGGTCTCAAGGCACCGACAGCGCTGCGATTCCTCAAGCAGTCCTTCAACGCTGATTCCGAGATGCAGACCGGCTTCACGAACCTCGCCATGAGCGCCCTCGACCTCTACGCGCACTCGCCGGAATCGCACGAAGGTGCAACCGCCTTCGCCGAGAAGCGCGATCCGGACTTCAGCCAATTCGACGGCGCGTACTGACAACCGGCATTCCCACCGGCACAGACCCTTCCCGCACAAACCCTGCCAGCACAGAGGATTCCCGTGGACACGACTCTCACCCCCGATACCCAGACCCTGCTCGATGCGGCGGCCGGATTCGAGGAGCGGCTCATCAATGAAGCCCGCGAACGCGAAGCCGCCGGCCGCATCGGCGCCGACATCACCCGGGAGATGGGCCGCGCCGGGCTCATCGCCCCGGAACTGCCCACCCACCTCGGCGGGGCAGGCCTGACCAAGGTCACCGCGGGACTCGTCACCGAGGCCATCGCCCGCGGAGACCTCACCGTCGCCTACATCCAGGTCGTCGGCTCCCTCATCGGACAGGTCATCGCCCGCAATGCCAGCGCCGAAGTGGCCGCCCACTACTGCCGCCTGATCACCTCCGGTGACGCAACGGTAGCCATCGGACTCTCCGAACCCGACGCCGGTTCGGACGCCGGCAATCCCTCGACCACGGCCCGACGCGACGGAGACGACTGGATCATCAACGGCACGAAGTCGATGTCGCTGGCCATGACCTCGACCGCCACGGTGATCTTCGCCCGCACCGATCCCGACGCCGGGCGAGGAAAGGGCATCTCGGCATTCCTCGTCGACCTCGACGCCCCGGGAGTGACACGGAACCCCATCATCGACATGGGCCAGGCGGCCGTCGCCCGCGGCAGCGTGGACTTCACCGATGTCCGTGTGCCCGCCGACCACCTCCTCGGCGAAGTCGGCGGAGCATTCACCCAGGTCATGCAGGGGTTCGATTTCTCCCGCGCCCTCATCGGACTGCAGTGTACGGGCACAGCGACCCGCGCGATCGAGGACGCCTGGGCTTACGTCAAGGGACGTGAGGCCTTCGACCAGCCGCTGTCGAAGTTCCAAGGCGTCTCATTCCCTCTGGCCGAGGCGGAGACGAAGATGGCGGCGGCACGTCTGCTTTGCCTGGACACCCTGCGCCTCGGCGACGAAGGCCTCCCGCACACCTCACAGGCGGCCATGTGCAAGTGGTGGGCTCCGCTCGAGGCTTATCACGCGGTCCACCAATGCCTGCTTCTGCACGGGCAGAACGGCTACATGAAGAATCGCGACGTGGAGAAACGGCTGCGCGACGTGCTCGGCATGCAGATCGGCGACGGCACTGCCCAGATCATGAAGCTCATCATCGCCCGCAGCTCCGCCGGGCGGAAATTCGCCCCCTGACCGGGAAGAACACCGGCTCACCCGTAAGAACACATCCACCGGACGACGCACCATCAGACACATATAAGAAGGGACACACCATGTCAGCACCCACTCAGACCGCACCACTGACCGACCGCGTCATCATCGTCACCGGAGCCGCCTCCGGAATCGGCAAGGGCATCGCGAACCGTCTCGCCGCCGACGGCGCCACCGTCGTCGTCGCCGACCTCGACGCGCAGAAGGCCGCGGACACCGCCTCGGCGCTGGGAAATGATTCGATCGGGCTCGCCACCGATGTCACCGACCGTGCGGCCGTGGACGCCATGGTCGCCGAGGTGGTCGAGCGCTTCGGACGCATCGACGTGCTCGTCAACAACGCCGGTTGGGACAAGGTCGAACCATTCATGGAATCGACGCCTGCGACGTGGCAGCAGATCATCGCGATCAACCTCCTCGGCACACTCAACTGCACACAGTCCGCGGCCGAGCACATGATCGCGGCCGGATCCGGTGCCGTCATCAGCATCGGCTCGGATGCCGGCAGGGTCGGGTCGAGCGGCGAGGCCGTGTATTCGGCGGCCAAGGGCGGAATCATCTCGTTCACGAAGACCTTCGCCCGCGAGGTCGCCCGCCACGGAATCTCCGCGAACTGCGTATGCCCCGGACCGGCCGACACCCCGCTGTTCGCCGAGATCTCCGCGGACAATCCGAAACTGCGCACCGCACTGGAGAAGTCGATTCCGATGCGCCGGCTCGCCCAGCCCGACGACCTCGCGAACGCCGTGGCCTTCTTCGCCCGCCCCGATTCCTCCTATGTCACCGGCCAGACCCTGTCCGTCTCGGGCGGACTGACCATGGCCTGATCCACAGCACGACGACCTCGCTCGTCCCAGCAATCACCGGCACCACCCGAGTCACAGGTACGACACCAGAGCAAAGGAGCCCTGTTATGCCCACCCGATTCGACACCATCCTGACCGACTCCCTCATCGAGAAATTCACTTCGTCCGGGGACTGGAAGAACCAGACCCTGCTCGACCACCTCGAGCACTGGAGCGCACAGCGGCCCGACGCGATCGTCACCCGCGATCCCTACGGTGCGCACACCTATGCCGAGCTCAGCTCGGATGTCGAGACCTGTGCCCGGGCGCTCGTCGACCTCGGAGTCGAACCCGGCGACGTGGTGGGCATCCAACTGCCGAACTGGTACGAATGGCTGGTCATCCACCTCGGCGCGATCAAGGCCGGGGCCGTGACCAACGGGCTCATCCCGATCTACCGGGACCGCGAGATCGGGTACATGGCGAAGAAGGCCTCAGTGTCCGTGCTCTTCGTGCCCAACCGCTTCCGGAAGTTCGACTATCCGGACATGGTCGATCGGCTGCGGCCGAACCTGCCGGAGCTGCAGCACACGATCGTCCTCGACGCCCCGGGCGACGAGGCCTTCGCCGGTCGGGACGGCTTCGAGAAGTGGGCCGATTTCCTCAGCCGAGGCGAACGCGACTCAGCGTCCGACGGTTCGCGGTCGGCCGCCTCGGCGATCGAATCCATCGATTGGGACGAACGACGTCCGGACCCCAACGATGTCGGACTCATCCTCTTCACCTCGGGCACGACGGGTAATCCCAAGGGCGTGATGCACACGCACAACAACGTGCTCGCGGCCTCGCTGCCGTGGCCCGATCACCTGGGCCTGGACGAGGAATCGGTCATCCACATGGCCTCGACCTTCGGCCATCTCACCGGCTACATGTACGGAGTGTGCCTGCCCCTGCTCATCGGCGGCTCGGGCGTGTTCCAGGACGTGTGGAACGGTGAGGAGTTCGCCCGACTCGTTGCCGACCACGGCATCCAACACACATCGGGGGCGACTCCGTTCCTCCACGATCTGCTCGAGGTGGCGAAAACGACGCAGCACGACCTGTCCTCCCTCAAGCACTTCTGCTGCATGGGCGCCCCGATTCCACGCGTGATGGTCAATGAGGCGCGCACGCTGCTGCCGGAGCTCAACGTCTTCGGCGGCTGGGGCCAGACGGAGTGCGGACTGGTGACGATGACGGCACCGGGCGACTCGGAAGAGAAGGTCACCAGCACCGACGGGCGCGCCCTGGGCTCGATGAAGGTCCGCGTCGTCGATCCCCTCGGGGAACCCGTGGCCGCAGGTGTCGAAGGAAAGGTCCAGGTGACAGGCCCATTCCTGTTCGTCGGCTACCTCGATGAGCCGGAACAGACGGCAGACGCCTTCGAAGGTGAGTGGCTCGATACGGGAGACCTCGCCGAGAAGGACGAGGAGGGCTTCATCCGGATCGCGGGACGGTCGAAAGACATCATCATCCGCGGCGGCGAGAACATCCCCGTGGCCTATATCGAGAACGTCCTCTACGAGCATCCCGCGGTCTCCCAGGTCGCCGTCGTCGCGGTGCCGCATCCGCGGCTGCAGGAGATCGCGTGCGCGGTCGTCACCCTCAACGAGGGCCACAGCTTGTCGATGGACGAGCTGCGCGAGTTCTTCGATACGAAGGGCGTGGCCAAGAACTACTGGCCCGAGGCACTGCAATGCCTCGACGAGTTCCCGCGCACGCCAAGCGGTAAGATTCAGAAGTTCAAGCTCAGAGAGGAAGTCGCCACCGAGCATGTCAGCTGAATCCGAAGACCTCAACGCGATCGTCCGGGGCGCCCGTGCGGAGTTCCGGGAGCGGCAGATCGTCGATGCCGCCGTGCGCCTGATGCAGGAGAAAGGCACCCATTCGGTGTCCATGCAGGCGATTGCGAAGTCCTGTGGGGTCAGTGTCGGACTGCTGTACAAGTACTTCTCCGACAAGGAGCAGATCGTGCTCGCCGCGATCACCCGCGTCCTCGAGGAGTTCCGGCTGCGGGTCCCCTCCGCCATCGCCGAGGCGGGTGGCCCCGTGGACAAGGTCATCGCTGCGTTCTCCGAGTTCTGCCGCGTCGTCGACGAGCAGAGGCACGCGGTCGTGCTCACCTATCAGGTTTCCAGGGCACTGTCGAAGCACGGGCTGAAATCGATCCAGGACCAGGAGCTCGAGACCCTGCAGCCGCTCGTCGACGTCGTCACCGCGGCCGTCGAAGCGGGAGACCTGCGTGATGTCAATGCGCAGACCTTGGGCCACGACCTTATGGCGACGGCGCACATGTGGGCGCTCAAGCACTGGTACTTCCAGCGGATCGGGCTCGACCTCGACACCTACATCGACCGGCAGGTGCGCACCCTCGTGCTGAGCAACCTCAGCGAGGCGGCCCGCCGGTAGGCCACCTCGTGGGGAGTCATCGACTTCTGATCCAGTGATCGCAATATGACTCGATGACTGGATCAGAACCCGATGTGCATCCGTACAGAACCCGATGATTCAGCGAACACAACGATGCCTAGGCAACTACAGCCCTCTGCTGTGCAGCGCGACCTGGGGGCTGCGCCGCGACTCCGCGGGCGCAGCAGTTCACCGCACCCCGCTCAGGGGTGCAGGCTCAGGGGTGCAGGGGAACGCTGGATTCGTCGGTGAGTGCGAGGAAGCCGAAGGTCTCCTGCAGGTACAGGTCGACGGTCTCACCGTCGTGGCCTCTGTAGCCGATCGACAGATCCTGGCCCAGGTGGAGTTCGTAGTCGCCGCCGCGGGTGGACACGAGCAGGGCACCCTCGAGCGCCGGCGCCCAGACGATCTCCCCAGCGCCGAGCTGACGGGAGAGGTGATCGCGGACCGGGAAGCCATGGTCGGTCGATTCGGAGACCTTCGTGTACTCGGCCTCAGACAGCAGAAGGCTGTAGGGCCCGTCGACTCCGGCCGTGCGCAGGCTCGACAGCGCCTGCGCCACCGCGTCCGCATAGTCCTCGACCGAATCGGGCAGGGTGACGGCGACGTTCGACGAGTTCGGGACGATGCCGCCGATGCCCGCGGAGTCGAGTCCGTGGAGGATGACCCGGTCCTCGGCCAGGGCCATCGTCGTCGCGGCATCCTTGACCGGCTGCCAGTCCGAATCGCCGGAGCCGCGCGCAACATCGTCGATGGCCTCACGTGTGACCGTGAACGGGGCGCGCAGTTCGACAAATTCCTGCACGATGCGCTGCCGAATGTGCAGACCCGAGGAATACGACTGCACGTGACGGATATGTCCCGTGGTCACCGAGGAGGTCTCGAAGCCGCTCGGTCCCTCGACGTCGACGATGCGCCGACCGGCGATATTGCGCTTGAAGGTGCGCCTGGCCTCCTCCTCGATCTCCGCCCAGGCCGGGCCGGTGATGGGAGCTAGTTCGCGATAGAGGTTGTTCACTGTCGTCTCCTGTTCAGGCTGCCGATTCCCAGGCTGCCGTCCGTGGGTGCTGAGGGGTCTGCGTCTGCTGAGTCATCGCCGCCGGCCGGATCGACGTCGGATCCGTTATCGATGTCCGGACCATCGACCTTCGCCGAGGCGGCTCCACCGATCCCGAGTCCCGCCTCGGTGAGTTCCCCGTCGGGATCGTCGAGGAAGTCCTGGGAGGGGACGAAGAACAGTCCGCCGGTGACCGCAGTGGAGAAGTCGAGGATCCGGTCGTAGGTGCCCACCGGGTCGCCGATGAACATGTTCTCAAGCATCTGCTCGGTCGTCGTCACGTCGGCGGCGTAGGCGATGAAGTAGGTGCCGTACTCCTCGGCGCCGACGGATCCGAAGACCATATTGTCACGCACGATCTCACGGTCGTTGCCGTCCTCGTCCTCGATCGAATTGAGCACGAGGTGCGAGTTCGGGGCCTTGTCCTCCTCGGCGAATTCGACGTCGGAGAGTTTGTGCCGCCCGAAGGCCGCCTCCTGCTCTTCGACGCTGAGCTCGTCCCAGCCGGACATGTCATGCGTGTATTTCTGAACGATGACGTAGGTGCTGCCCGGATAGCCGGGGGCGCCATTGCCCGGAACGGCTCCTGCTCCAGCAGCGGCGGCAGCGACATCGGGTCCCGCCTCGGCAGAGTCGAGAGCGGAATCCTCGGCCACATCATCAGGATGGAGGAACACTGCATCGACGGCGCCCTGATCCTCGGGGTTCTCCGTGCCGTCGACGAAGCCGAGAATGTCGCGTTCGTCGAAGTAGCGGAAGCCGTGGACTTCGTCGGCGACGTCGACCGCCCCATCCAGCGCGTCGCCGATGAGTCGGGCGAGTTCGAAGCACATGTCCATGCGGCGAGCGCGGATGTGGAACAGCAGGTCACCCGGGGTGGACGGTGCTGTGTGGACGTCTCCGCGCTGTTCGATGAAGGGGTGGAGGTCCGAGGGGCGGGGCGCGGTGAACATGCGGTCCCAGAGATCGGCGCCGATGCCCGTGACACAGCTGAGATCGTCTTCGCGGGAGCGGAAGCCGACTGTTCGGGTGAGTCCTGCGATTTCGGACAGGAAGTCCTTGGCCGTGCTCTCGAAGCCGGGGCGGACGGTGAGGACGAGGAAGATCGCATACGGAGATGGCGGAACCAGCACCCTCTGCGGACTCTTCCCATCGGGGAAGGCCCGTTGCCAGACGGTCACTGCATCATCTCCTCCGCTCGCGGATTCGGCGCGGTGCACCTCGGGATGCCAAGGTCACCTACGTCTTGGAGTCTACGCTTCACCAGGCACGATTGGCCATGGTGTGCGTACCGCTGCCTCCGCCGGTGGTCGAAAGGCACAGCAGATGTGTTCGCGTCGTAGACTCGAAGAGAAGCGAGCGAAAGGAGCATCAGCCGATGTCCGAGAAGAAGAGCTCCGCCAAGAGCAGCGCACACACAGTCCAGGTCCGCCGCATCTACGACGAAGCACAGAAGTCCGATGGGGCCCGAGTCCTCGTCGATC
This sequence comes from Brevibacterium epidermidis NBRC 14811, assembly GCF_001570805.1. GTDB lineage: Bacteria > Actinomycetota > Actinomycetes > Actinomycetales > Brevibacteriaceae > Brevibacterium > Brevibacterium epidermidis. The sequence continues at coordinate 211,218 of NZ_BCSJ01000003.1, forward strand.
GGGTCTGGCCGCGCGGAGTGAGCAAGGACAAAGCCGAACTCGACGAATGGGTCAAGGACGTCGCGCCCTCGACCGAGCTGCGCAAGTGGTATTCCCACGACCCGGAGAAATTCGACGAGTTCGCCCGCCGCTTCCGCGAGGAACTCAAGGGCGATGACGCCGCCAAAGCCCTCGACGACCTGCGCGAACTCGCGCAGAAGGGGACTCTGACCCTGCTCACCGCGGCCAAGCGCGATGACATCAGCCAGGCCACGGTGCTCGCCGAGATCCTCAATGACGGCAAAAAGTCGGGCGGCAAGAAGACCAGCACCAAGTCAAGCAGCAAGACGAGCAGCAAGGACAGCAAATGAGCGAGATCGCCCCGGATACGCGTGACTGGACCGATGTCCTCGCCGGAGGCTGCTCCGAATGCGGGTTCACCGGCACCGAGGACCCGACCGTAGTCCCCGCCACCCTCGCCGAGGCGGCCGCTACCTGGCAGACGGTTCTGACCAGGGATGACGCCACCGAACGGCGCAGTCCGGACCGGTGGTCTGACGTCGAATACGCCTCCCATATGCGCGATGTCCTCGACGAGTTCCGCCGCCGCACCGAGCGCATGCTTGCCGAGACCGAACCGACCTTGGACAACTTCGACGGCGATGCGGTCGCTGTCGAATCCGATTACGCTCACGCCGATCCCGCCGAGGTGGCCCCCGCCCTGCGTGCGGCCGCCGAGTCCTATGCCGGCCTCCTGTCCAAGCTCAGCGGGGAGGAATGGGATCGTCGCGGTTTCCGCTCCGACGGTCACGCCTTCACCGTCGCCTCTCTCACCCTCTACGGACTCCACGAAGTCCGGCACCACCTCGGCGACGTCGGAGCCTGACGACCCTCCCGTCGAAAAGTGAGGCCATGTCATTGGAATGGGAGCAGATCGTCATCGACCGGGAAGAGAAGGTCGTGAAGAACAGACTCCACCTCGACTTCCGGCCCGATGATCAGGACGCCGAGGTGGCCCGCCTCCTCGCTCTCGGAGCACGCCGTGTCGATGTGGGTCAGACCGGGGACGAACCCTGGGTCGTCCTCGCCGACCCCGAGGGCAATGAGTTCTGCATCCTCAGCTCCTGATCTGTTACTCCTGATCTGACGGAATAAGGCGGGAGACCGGACCGTTCCGTCTACGCTCTCGGTCCCCACATGGAAGGCAGCACTGCCCGATGACCCAGTCAGCCACCTCGGCGGCTCCCAAACCCCGCGTCCCCGGTCAGGTCTACCTGCTGGCCGCCGTGATCTTCTGCCTCGGCACCAGCGAGTTCATGATCGCCGGAATCCTCGAGCCCCTGAGCGCCGATCTGGACGTGACGATCCCGCAGGCAGGCCTGCTCATCACCGGTTTCGCCGTCGGCATGATCGTCGGGGCACCGGCCATGACGCTGCTGACGCTGACCCTGCCCAGGCGGGCGACGATGATCGTCATGATCATCGGCTTCTCCGCCCTCCACATCCTTGCAGCACTGTCACCGAGCTACGGGCTGCTCATGGCCTCCCGGGTGCTGTCGGCCTTCGCCTGCGGCGGATTCTGGGCCGTCGCCGCCGTCCACACCTCGGCCATCTCTCCCGCAGCCGTGCAGGGCCGAGCACTCGCGAGCCTCGTCGGCGGACTCACCGTGGCCAACCTCGTCGGGGTGCCGATGGGAACGTGGATCGGCACCCAGTTCGGGTGGCGTTCGACCTTCTGGGCGGTTGCCCTCGTCACCGCACTGGCCGCCGTCCTCATCGCCGTGACGACACGGTCGGACGCGAAGCCCACCGACCCGGACGAAACCGGCCCTGGCGAAGCAGGATCGCACACCTCCACCGAGGCGGCTCCCCGACTGCGAACCCTACTGCGTGCCGAGGTCGCCGCGTTCAAGGGTCCCCGAATCTGGTTGGCCCTCGGCACGACGGCGTTGTTCCAGGCATCAGTGTTTGCGTCCTTCTCCTATTTCTCACCCCTGCTCACGCAGGTCGCAGGTCTGTCCGCGGACCTCGTTCCCGCGGTGCTCGCGGCATTCGGCGTGGGTGCATTCGTCGGTGTCATCATCGGCGGGCGCTTGGCCGATCGGAACATCTTCGGCAATATCGTCGGCAGCCTCACGGCCCTGGCACTCAGCCTCGGTGCCCTCTGGCTGGTCGCCGACCATGCGATCCTCGCAGGCGTCATGATCGTCCTCGTCGGCGCCAGCGGCTTCTCCATCGCCGGGGCACTCAATGCCCGCGTCTTCCAGATCGCGACTCAGGCGCCGACCCTGGCCGCGAGCGTCAACACCTCGGCCTTCAACGTCGGCAATGCACTCGGCCCGGCCGTCGGTGCCTGGGTCATCGCCGCCGGCTTCGGCTTCCCCGCCACGGTTGTCGCCGCCATCGTCCTCGCACTCGCTGCGCTCGTCGTGGTGGCCGTGGCGATCCGCGTCGAACGCTCGTGGACACCGCAATCAGTATCCATCCTCGCCGAGGCGGCCTGCTAGTCCCAGCGGCCCGTACAGTCCCAGCAGAACGTCCGCTTCACCCAGTCCGGGCAGGGGTCAGTTGAGAGTCCCTTCAGCCGCTCCCTTCTGTCGATCCACGGTTTGACCCAGGTCATCTGTTCGGGGACCAGAGGCTCACCGCAGGCGCTGCACACTTCACCCTGAGTCGTTTCGTGTCCGCAGGCTTCGTGGATGAGGCTCATGTGACCGCCGCCGTCGGAAAGGTCCGTGTGCTTCTCGGCCCACAGCGACAGCTGCTGGAGGATCGGAAGCAGATCCGCGGCGGCCTCGGTGGCCGCATAGCCTTGGCGGATCCGGGCCCCATCGGCGTAGTCGACCTTCGTCAAGAGCCCGGCTTCGAGCATTCCTGACAGCCGACGGCTGAGGACGGCTTCGGAGATTCCGAGATTCTCACGCAGCTGATCGAATCGTCCCTTTCCGTGGAGGACGTCGCGGGCGATGAGCAGCACCCACGGATCGCCGAGCACATCGAGCGACCGCTTCACTGGGCAGCGGAGACACCGCCGGATCCACCCCGCCTGGTGGGTCGCTGCCGTCGCCTTCATCGCCCTGCTCGCCGCCGCCGGGTTCCGTGCCGCTCCCGGTGCCCTCATGGTCCCGCTCCATGCGGACTTCGGGTGGTCGATGAGCAGCATGTCCCTGGCTGTGAGCGTGAACCTGCTGCTCTACGGGCTCACCGCACCTTTCGCCGCGGCGCTCATGGACCGCTTCGGCATCCGCCAGGTCGTCGCTGCAGCGCTGGCGCTGGTCGCCCTCGGCGCGGGCGGGAGCGTGCTCATGACCGCGTCCTGGCAGCTGCTCATCTTCTGGGGAGTGCTCATCGGGCTGGGCACCGGTTCGATGGCCCTCGTCTTCGCTGCCACGATCGCCGATCGCTGGTTCCTCGCCCACCGTGGGCTGGTCATGGGCATCCTCACGGCAGGATCGGCCACTGGCCAGCTGATCTTCCTGCCTCCGGTCGCCACGATCGCGGAGTCGGCCTGCTGCTCCTGCCCTGGCTGCTCTCGGACACCGTGCACCCGAGTATGATCCTCTTCATCGTCGTCCACGGGCTCGACTGGGTGGCGACGGTCCCGCCGACGGCCGCGCTGTGTCGGGAGATCTTCGGGGACAACGGCACCATCGTCTTCGGGTGGGTCTTCGCCGCCCATCAGATCGGGGCCGCCGGCGCAGCCTTCGCCGCGGGTGTCGTCCGTGACGCCTTCGGTGAGTACACCTATGCCTGGTGGGGCGGGGCGGCCATGTGCGTCATCGCCGCGGTCTTGTCGTTCGCGGTCACGCGCCGGCTCGTCGGTGATCGCCGGGAACCCGCCACCGCCGAGGCGGCCGCCCAACCCAGCCCATCCGACGTCCACGCCACCCCAGTTCAATCCGTCCACGGACGGGCTCACCCGATGGTCACCCCTGTTCTTCCGGCTCCCACAGCTCGATCCGATTCCCTTCGGGATCGGTCACCCAGCCGAAGCGTCCGATTCCGTCCATCTGCTGGGTCTGGTCATCCACCTCGGCGCCGGCAACGCGGAGCTGCGCGATCATCGCGTCGAGGTCGGCGACACGGAAATTCAGCATCGTCTGCTGCCGATCCTGGCCTTCCGGCCGCGTCCCGAAGTAGTCGGTGTCGGCTTCGAAGAGCCCGATCACGGTCGGTCCCGCCGGCTGCTGCCACAGTCCGTGATCGCCGAAGTCGACCCCGAGTACGTCTCGGTACCACGTCGTCATCGCCTCGGGGTCGGCCGCCCGCAGGAAGTATCCGCCGATTCCAGTCACTCTCTCCATGCCCGAATCCTATTCCCGATTCCCAATCCCAGGGATGGACTCAAGTGTCGCGGAATGTCGGGAGACTGTAGTTTGTTACAGGGCACAGATCGTCAACCCGTGAAAGGACGTTCCATGAGCAAGTTCGCTGTCACCAATGCCAACACCGGCGAGGTCGAAGAAGAGTTCGCCTCGGTTCCGAAAGAAGAGATCCCCGCGTACATCGATCGTGCCCATGAGGCACATCTGGCGTGGAAGGAGACCCCGCTTCGCGAACGCGCGGCGATCCTGCGCAAGTTCGCCGATCTCGTCGATGAGAACGGCGAAGAGATGACCGACATCATCGGTCGTGAGATGGGCAAGATCAAGAAGCAGGGACTCGGCGAGGTCGACAAGGTCGCCCGCACCGCCCGCTGGATGGCCGACAACGCCGCCACCCACCTGGCTCCCACCCACCTGGCCGCCGCCGGTGCGGCTTCCAGCTATGTCGAGCACCAGCCGCTGGGCGTGCTGCTGGGCATCATGCCCTGGAACTTCCCCTACAACCAGATCGCCCGCTTTGTGTTGCCGAACCTCATGGTCGGCAACTCGATCATCATGAAGCAGGCCTCGATCTGCCCGAAGTCCTCGCAGTACTTCGAGGATCTCCTCACCGAAGCGGGACTGCCGAAGGGCGTCTACCAGAACATCTACCTCGACTCTTCGCACGCCGAAGAGGTCCTCAAGGACTTCCGCGTCAAGGGCTTCTCGCTCACCGGCTCCGAGGGTGCCGGCGCCTCCGTGGCCGCGATCGCCGCGAAGTACTACAAGCGCGCCGTGCTCGAGCTCGGCGGCAACGACCCGGCCGTCGTCCTCGACTCGAAGGATGTAGCGTCCGTGGCGCAGAAGCTCGTCGGCCTGCGCCTGGCGAATGCGGGACAGGTCTGCACCTCGCCCAAGCGCATGATCGTCGTCGATGAGCTCTACGACGAATTCGTCGCCGAGGCCGTCAAGGCCACCGAAGCCATCAAGGTCTCGGACTTCGACGACCCCGAGGTCGGCATGGGGCCCGTATCCTCCGAAGGCGCTCGCGACGAGATCGTCGAGATGATCGACAAGGCCGTCGCCGATGGCGCGACCCTGCTCACCGGCGGCAAGAAACTCGACCGTCCGGGCTGGTTCATGTCCCCGGCCGTGCTCACCGACATCGACCCGCGTTCGGACCTCGGCTGCAACGAGCTCTTCGGACCGGCCGTGATGATCTACCGCGCCAAGGACGAAGAGGACGCGCTGCGTCTGGCCAATGACACCGAATACGGTCTCATGTCCTCGGTGTGGACCGACGACCTCGAGAAGGGTCAGGAGTTCGGCAAGAAGATCAACGCCGGCATGACGCTCATCAACGCCCACATGGAGTCCGGACCGGAATACCCCTTCGGCGGCATCAACCGCTCCGGCTACGGCCGCGAGAACGCTCAGTGGGCGTTCCAGGCCTTCACCAACGAGCACCTCATCCGCGTGCACAACTGAGAGAGTTCCTCAGCCCACGAATAGGCATTGATCGGGCCGGCAACTTATGTTGCCGGCCCGATCGACGTTTCGGTGTTGGTTCCAGCTGCAGAGCTGTACACGCAGCTGCGGCCAATCACCAGTCCCGTGGTCCCAAACTTGGCGAGACTCCACTTGTCGCAGATCTACGAATTCCCGCTCTGCATAGACTTGCGCTCTACTGATTCAGAAAAGTTGGAGTTCCCACGCGTACGATCGACGCGTTGAGTGCGTGGAAGTAAGTCGAGTCTTTCACAGAAACTGAACGTGCCGCACAAGCTCTGAAAGAGAAGGTTTCAAGGCTCCCAGGAAGCGGCGACAACTCCGTCTGGGATATCAACCGCTGACCACTTATCTCAGAGCTATTGCACAGCCAGAGTCTCACCTGAGTTGAGTAAACCCGCACAACTAAGCGGGATGTGAGGCGAACCGCGCACCACGAAAGAACACCATGGCGACAATCGGCGATGCAACCAGCTGATAACCAAACCATAGTGTCCAGCCTGGTACGCCGAATCTGAGTGCCAATAGAAGTGCGCCGATGGTCACGAGGATCCAGCCGGCGTCGTACGCCAGAAGGTGTTTTGTGAGCCTTCCTGCCCCGTTTCTGACGGCATACGCGATCTCGGCCACCGCACTGCTCACCACCGCCACCACTGTCAAAAGAAAGAGCCACCCAGGAACACCTTGGTTTTCTGTCAACGGCTCATATAGCACTAGCATTGCAAGGGCAACTATCGCTTTGAATACCCCGTCCGCAAAGAAGCCTACGCGCAGTATTTGTCGGCGTTTGGTTTCCATGTATCACGTCACCTCTCTACTTTTCCCGAAGACGCCGAACAACACCGGAGAAGTAGAGTTATTCGTCTGGGCCACGGTGCCATGCGTCTGGCCTAAGTTGGCATCACTGGTTCCATATCGATACGGTCCCCAACGGCAAGCCATGGAAGCCGCTAATTGCCGTGCCTATGTTGCTGCCGCCCCTAGCGGCGAACGAGAATCCTATGCGCGATACGCCCGAAGGAACACTTCGACGCCAGCACTGACCCAGGTTGTCCGCTCTCGTGCACTGATTTTCGAACTGGCGACAATGTTGGGGCGCGCGGACACGAGCTGAGCAAAGTGCGCTGCAGCAATGTCGGATCGCTGGACGAGAAGAAGTCCACGCTCGCCCCAGGTAGTGAATGCCGCAGCCAAAGTATCGAGGACCAACCCGGGTCCTGCGCGGTACCACGTTTCGACGAGGGCAGGCTCCTCATGGAACGCTATACCATGCATCTGATCCATAAGTATGCGGTGATCTTCTGATGGTGCGTCCGATAGAAGCCACGCCGTTGCGAAGTTGGTCAATGCCGATTCTCGGTCATCAGCACTGGTTACACCCAATAAGTACTTCTCAATGAGTCCAGTAATATCCTCGGCCACGCGAGCTGCAGATTCGGCAATGATTTCTGTGCACAGCGTCGATTTATCCGTGAAATGCTTGTAGATCGTTCTCGTGGACACCTTGGACGCAGCGGCGATAGCGTCGATACTTGCTCGTTCGATCCCATGCTGGGCCAGCACTTTCCGACCGCCTTCCATAATTGCAGCGCGCTTCTCAGGGCGCAGGCGGCTCGTTGATTTTCCGGCCGGGCCTGACGTGCTCGATGTCGAAATCATCAATTACCTCTCATTGCTAGTGATGCACTTGATGCAGTGTAAAGCACCTATTTTACCTCGCTCCATTCAGACACGCTCTTATAGCCGCTGCGTTCTGGCCGCCTGAGAAGGAGCATGACCATGATTGCGCCCATTGCGCAGACAACCGCGAGACCCCACTGAGCAAAAGTCCAGCCGAAGCTTATTGCACCCGCGAGTACCGTATCGCCGCCGATGTCGGCACCCGTCGCGAGCCTGCCCGCAAGTTGCGGATCGCCGGTACTCAGCCCGATGAGCCCCACGATCGCAGACCCGAACAGGGCCATAATGAGAGTTGTCGAAGCTCCTCGAACTGTGTTAATCAAGCCGGCTGCTTGCCCGTGCTTCTCCGGCTCAGCGTGGTTCATGGCTTGCGCGTCCACGATGCCTGTGGCCGTCCCCAGGCCGAGACCGATGAGCACCAGAGGAAGGATCAGGTCTGATGCGGAGGAATCGAGAGACACCGCAAACCCGAGCCATGCATTACCGGCAGCGATGGCGAACAGGGCCGGTCCGATCATCAGTCTCGCCGGCACCTTGGTGCTCAGCTGCCCCACCAGCATCGGCAGCAGCACCATAGGGACGACTGGAGTCAACAACATCAGCCCCGACTGTGACGGAGAGTATGCGAAGACACTTTGCAGGTAGCTGGGCAAGTGGGCGAGCAGCCCGGCGTAGCCGAACGACACTGTCGCCAACGCGATCAACCAGCCCAAAAAGTTCGGGTCGCGCAGAAGCGAGAAATCGATGATGGGAGAAGGGACTTTGCGAACATGAAAACGAAGTAATGCGAAGGACACAAGCGCAAGCATGCCGGCTCCAAGAGTGATCGGATTCGCCCAGCCGCGACTCGGAGCCCCCGCTATCGCGAGCATAAAGGAGCAGAGGCCGGCAACGACCAACGCGGCACCGATCCAATCAATCCGTACCGATTCGTCCCCGTGAGATTCGGGCAAGGCGAATGATCCGCCGAACACGACCAGCCCCGCCAGAGCGAACGCCATGAATGCGCCCCGCCATCCGAGGGCTTCGACCAGTCCTCCCGATACGACGGGACCCGCCGCAAGTCCGATTGCGGCCGCTGTCCCGATCGCGGCGAACATTCGACTTCTTGCAGGACCGTTGAATGCCGCTGCAGCAGTTGCCGCTCCACCAGCCATCACTGCCGCGGCCCCCATTCCACTCAGCACTCTCCCCACGAGGAGAATAGAGATGGTCGGTGCAAAAGCGGCAATTGCCCCGCCGAGAACGTAGATGACAACGCCCAAGCGATAAGTTCGTCGCCGCCCGAGGTTGTCCCCCAGGGAACCTGTGACCAGCATGAGCGATGAAGCTGCGAGAAAGTACCCGGTGACTACCCATGACGCCGCAGAACCTGCGGATTCCAGGTCATCACCGATGGCCGGCACTGCAACACTGGCCCCGGACATCGCCAACGGCAGGAGCACTCCGCCGAGGAGAATAACAGGCACGGCCCAAGATGATGTTCGCGTGTTCATGCCGCTAGCAGTTTCTGCCGCACGGTGATCATCGCTTCAGCCCAGGTCACCACCGCATGCAACGTGGCAGTCAGGTCGGCCAGCTGTCGTTGCGCCGGGGCGAATGCTCCTGTCGTCGCAGGGTCGGACTCGTCCCAGCCTGTGTAGTCGAAGTCCGTAGACGTCGACAGCACGACCTGTTCGCCAACATCGGCAAGTCCCAGCTCGGCGGCGATCATACGCATTTGTTCAACTGCGCGCACGCCACCTTGCATTCCGTAGCTGACGAATCCGGCCGATTTGTTGATCCATTCGTTGTACAGATAGTCGATGGCATTCTTCAACGGACCCGGTACCCCGTGGTTGTACTCGGAAAGAACGAAGACGTACCCATCGTATGAATCGATGGTCTCAGCCCACTGCCGCGAATAGGAATGTTCGTACACACCCCACGCTGCGGGTGCAGGCTCGTCTAGGACCGGGAGGGCGAAGTCGACCAGATCGACGATGTCGAAGTGCACTCCGTCCGGCGCTTTCGCTCGTCCGTGCTCGTATACCCAGTCGGCCACCATTCGGCCACGACGGTGTACGCGGGTGCTGCCGACGATGATTGCGATGCGAGTCATGATTGTCAAACCTTCAGTTGTAAAGTACTTCTTGTACTTTACATACGATAGCGACTGACTCCTTCCGGCACAAGACCCCTCGGTTACATTCGCGAAAACAGTGAGCATCTACGCGAAAGTTTGATTTCACCTTCAATCGCGCTTCTCCGCCTCGAGCAGCGATCGTCACGTCGAACGGTCACTGAATACTCGTCGATCCCGCGCTCATCCCTGCCCGGGTCGCGTCGAAGGCACAGCTTGAGCGCCACGGTTCGCGAGGCCAGGTTCACTGGTCGCGTCCGAGCTACAACCGACCCGTCCCCTGAGTGAGTGCCGGCACATATCAGCGCCGCCATGACCGCTTCGGTCACATACTCCAACCCCCACACGTCCGGATGGAACCGAGCTATCAGGCTGCGTGCCGGCCAGCCATTGATATGCATTCTATTCATCCCGCAGTAGCCCATGATCCGCCCCGTCCGCGTCTCCCGCACGCACCAGTACCCGTAATCGTGAGCCACCCAGCGGTGAAGCCACATCTAGATGAGCTTGTTCGCCTCCTGAAGGCCACTGACGAAGTCCGTAGGGTTGTACGTGACAGCGCGGTGGTCTCCGACGACGGCGAATACTTCCGCGGCATCTCTACACTCAGGTACCTCGAGAACCAGGCGTGATGTGTGGAGACAGCGGGGACCCGCTCACAAGGGACGAATCGCTTGTAAGCTCTCCTGCTCCGTGGCCATCTTGATCCGCAGCAGAGTCTGGACCATCCGGTTCCTCATGCTGCGCGTGAACGCGGCGGTTCCGTCCTTGTACTTTTCGGTCATTACATATGCCCGGTCCGAGATTCCTTCTGGAGAATCGCGGCGGTGGACCACCCGGGCCTTCTCCCCGTCCACCGACTTCAGAGTGAATGACTACACCAGCCAGTTTTCGTCGACCTGAAATGTCATTTCGCAGCAGGGCACGAACCGCACGATCTTCGCAGATGTTGACTATGTCATTCCGTAGTCGTGGTTGCTGTCGACGAGGCGGACGCCAAGTGATGCGGCCTCCGCATCGTCGCAAAATTCCGTCGAAACGATCTGTGGGCTCCAGTCCGCAACTCGACGAGGCTCGCCGACCAGGTCCCAGAACTTTGCAAGTAGGGCATCGACGGTTGCTTCGGTTCCAATTCCTCGAGCACTGACCCACGATCTCTATTCCGCTCGACGCCGCCGTGTCAACTGCTGCCCAGTCGGCCCTTCAACGCGGATTCACTGCCCATGCACGGCGGTGACAGTACCGGAGGACGGCAACATCGACGACGACGCTGTCGAACTCTCTTTTGGTAAAGTACAGTTTTTACTATACTTTTGTTTTGCCATCGACTCGCGGTGTGGGCAATTCGATGAAGGTACCGGTAAGCGATTTCGGGTCAACGACGACGCCGATTCAGATGAGGATTACATATGACAATCACGAACCATGACTTCAAATCAGCACTCATCGAGCGCGAAAACATACAACTGCACGCCCTATGGCAACAGGGGTCCGGGCCTCCGGAAATGGTCGCGCCTGGGGCCATGGCCGACTCGCACGATTTCGCTGCGGTAGCGCAGGCGATGAACTACGCAGGCCCCGGCGTGGATCATCGTCCGTCGAGGCCGTGGCCACAGCGACGCGCAGGGTGCCGACTACAGCCTGCACACCGAGATCGGTGATCTGCGAGCTTGGATCGATCATCTTGAACAGCCGGTGCACCTCGTGGGGTGGAGCCACGGGGAGGGACGATCTCACTCGAAAATGCCGCCCAGGACGCGCGTTGGATCAGTGGTTACCTACGACCCTGTGCTTCCTCCGTTCGCTAAGGGTGCCGTGTCGATGCTGGAAGAAGCCGATCTCAATGAACGGGTTGTCGTCATCAACCGCGACATCAGCGGGCTAGAACCCGAGATTGTGGAAGCAATGAAGGATCAGTCCGAGTGGTCACACCTGCGAAAACTGGCCATTCCCCTCGCTGCGGAACTCGCCGCGCTCAACAATTTCACGCCCAGTAAGAAATGGGAGAGCGTGGCTGCGGCGCTGATCGTCGGCGAACGTTCACATGCGGTCGAACCTTATGGTCCTGTCTTCGACCGTGTATCGGAGCGCATCCCACAGGCATCGGTCACGGTTTTACCCGGGCAGGGACACCTGGCTCACGTCGAAGACCCCACTCTTCTGGGCACCGCCATCGGAACTATCCTGACGAAAGGAGTGTCGACATGACGAGCGTCAACAACAGCCCCCAGTCTTCTGTGACCGCACTACGGGACTGGATGTTCAGAGTCCGAATCGTACTCGCCTACGCCGTGGTCGCCATTATGTTGATCACAGCCGCGGCAGCATTTCTCCCGACCCCGCAACCATTGCTGTCCGTACTGACCGATGCGTCGTATGCCGCACTGACGCTAGCAGCGATCTTTCTGGCTGTTTGCGCCTTCGGCCGGCCCCGCCATCCAACCCAGCTACGCATTCTGCACCCACCTGTCAGAGGCCGATGGCTGGCGGCGAACAGCCCCGCAACGAAGGTTCCCAGCCATGGACTGCGCATGTTCGGACAGTCTCACGCCATCGACCTCGTCGCGTGGCCCGAGGAGAGCCAGGTCGCCGTAGACTACCCCACGACGACCGGCATGCTCCCAGCCCATCAGTTCCCGGGTCATGGGCTACCCGTACTCGCCATGGTCGATGGGGTAGTCGCCAATGCGACCGATTGGCAGAGAGACCACCGGAGCCGGACAAGTCCGCTCTCCCATATCTACCTCGCCATCGAGCAGAGCGTGAGAACAATCGGTGGCCCCCACTGGATCTTCGGCAACCACGTCACGATCCGTGCAGACGACGGGACGTTCGCCGTCGTAGCCCACGTACGCAGAGGGTCTCTTCGAATACAGGTGGGCGATCGAGTCAAGGCTGGAGATCACATCGCCGACTGCGGCAACTCGGGGAACAGCACAGAACCTCATGTTCATGCCCAACTCATGGACCGTCAATCCCTCTGGTTGGCCCACGGACTTCCCATGGGATTCCAGCACGCCGAATTCTTACCTACAGATGGGGAGACCGACCTGATTGAAACGCACACACATGACCTACCAGCCAACGGCCAGCTCATGATCACAACCGATCCGTCGTGACTCGCAATGAAAACGAGTGAGTACCGGATTCTTGCACTTTGCCATCGTCTGGGGCTTCTCATTGACGGCCGGGCTCAACGAGACGAACCTGCTGCGTTGTCTACTGTCATGCCTCTGCAGACCGCAGCCGCCGCTTGATGCATTGCGGGCTACTCAAGGCACACGCCATCGATGAAGATTCAGGCGTTGACCGTGTCACCATACGAAGGCTCCAACTCGGAGACCAGATTGCTGCCGGCCACCTCGTGCCGAATCGCCTCCCCCAGCATACGGGCTGCCTTCGAGTATCCCGGCAATTTCAGCGCCTCAACCACAGCGTGGGTGATCTGCCCGGCGGGTGCATCTCGTGGAAGCGTGATCCCTGCTCCACGTAAGGACACAAGAACCGCGTTGTCTGCCTGGTCACGCCCCTGCGGGAGGATCACCATCGGCAGCCCAGCAGTCAGGGATTTCATGACAGTGCCGTGCCCGCCGTGGGTGATGACCAAACCGGTGTGCGTCATCAAGTCGTGGTGCGGGGCGGCCCGAACGATCTCCACACGGGCGCCACCGCTCAGATCGCAGAGGTCGATGCTGAGCCCGGTCGTCACGACGGCGCAAACGGGCAGAATGGACAACGTTTCGATGACGTTCTGCAGAACCCCCAACTGCCCCTGCTCTGCCGACGACATCGCGACCAGGATCAGAGGACCCTCGCCCCGAGGTTCGACAGAGTGGTGCGAATGTGCCCAGCCCGGGTCATCAAGCATCGGATCCACGTACCGCACAGTAGAATCACAGTTGTTCGCAATGTCGAATGCATGGGAACTCAGAACCAGCTCACGCCGAGCTCCGTGGACCTGCTGCCACGCATTGCGCAATTGCGGCAGGTCAAGATCCCGGCGCAGGGCATTCAACCGAGGCATCACATAGTGCGCAAGCATCCGAGTGCCGATCTCGCCCAGTAGGCGGTCCCTTCCCCGTCCGACGAAGGTCTGCGAAGGCGACAACACCATTCCCATCGGTGGCTGGCTTGGCGTGGGCATGGGATAGATATTTGGAATAAGGACACCAAAAGACACCCCGACGGACTGGGCCGCAACCATCGCACCGAAAACGGTGAAGGAATACACGACACGGTCAAGGCGCGCAGACCGCAAGTGCGGCAGTAGATCCTCGGCCCATCGGCGCGCCGGCCCAGCGATCATATGGTCCGCCATTCCTCCTGCAAGGCTGAACGGACATCCCAGCTCCCAGTCGCGGTACGAACTGTGGGAGGGCTGGCCATGGTGATCCGCCCCTGCTCGCGCGGGCGTCAGAAGCTCGGGGGCCAAGTTGCATCACAAAGTCACCTTCATTTCACGAAAGGTACGTTCACATGGACATGTCCAAGCTCGAAGCATTCATCCTCGTCGCTGAGGAGGAATCGTTCAGCGCCGCCGCCGATAGAATCGGTACGGCCCAATCGACTATCAGTTCGCGCATCAAGGAACTCGAGACAGCGCTGGGCCATCGTCTTCTCCTGCGCAGCACGCGGAGGGTGAGCCTGTCTCCGGTGGGAGCTGCCGTCCTACCTGCAGCTCGGACCGCTCTGTCGTCATTAGACGCGATACGCCAGGTCGTCGACGACTTGGCAGGAGTCCGCCATGGACGGATACGGCTCGGCATCATCGCCGAGGCCACAGTTCCTGGGCTGAGCAGAATCCTGGCAGACTTCGCCAGTGACTTCCCCGGCATTGATCTCGTCATCACTTCGCAGTCAAGCGATGCCCTCGAACGCGCCATCGCTGACGGCTCTTTGGACATTGCCCTGGTGGTCCGGTTCGGCACCACATCCCTGCGATGGGAACGGCTGCTCCATGATTCACTTATCGTGGTCGGTGACTCGCCACCGCAGAATGGGGAGTCCGCGATCTCCTTTTCAAAGCTGCATGAAGCCCGCCTGATCGTCCTCGATGGCGGGGTCGGTGTTCGACAAGCACTGGAGACGGAGGCTCGGCGGGCTGGAATCTCACTGAACATCGTCGCCCAGGTCGCGACCCCTGCCATCGCCGAGGAGCTGTACGCTCGAAGCATTGGTTGGCTTGTACTACCTGACTCGTTCGCACAAGGTCGGGGCGTACCACTCGTGGGTGAGCACGGCATTGAACCCCAGGTCGACGTCGGTCTCGTCACCGGTCCCGACCTCCACGCCCCGGCTACAGAAATCCTCGTCACCCGTCTCATCGAGGGGATTGGAAACCATTGAGCCGAGTCGGGACTCCTGCTCATCTCGGGGTCACCCGGCTCCTGATCCGAGCAGCCGGAGTGCCCGCCCAGACACTCGCACCCGGCACCGCTGCGATAGACGAAAGGGGGCCGGACAGTACACGCCAGAACGGAACGGGCATACGAGTCCGCCGCAACACAGAAGGGCTCCAATCGACTCCATCGCATATCCAGGCGAGGAACCGTAGCGCTTCGAGGGGTGTATAACCTGCAGCCCATGCACGCTGTTCGAACTCCTTCCATTCTTGATGGTTGAGCACACGGGTCACAATGTCCATCCCGTCGGCTTCCTCGTGCTCGAGGTGCGTCCGCAACGGACCTTCCAGCACATCGAGGGCGGCAAGAACCTGCTGTGGCCCATTGCGTGCGGCGACAAGACCGCGGGCAGCAACCTCAAGTTCCGCAAGCGGTTCATCGATTGCCAGGTGCTCATTTTCCATAGCATTGAGCAGTTCAGAGCTTTCCGGTGAGCGCTCGAGCAGCAGGGGCCACAGATAGTGGTCTTCTCCCTCATGGTGCCGGCGCAACTCACCCATATCCCACAACAGCATCCGACCGAGCCTGCGTGCACGCCGCGGACTCAACCAATGCGGGTTCTCTAGCAGGAATCGGGCTCGTTCGAGATCTCGGCGCAGTGCCGCATGGAAGAGAGTCATCGTCAAAGTGTCTGCGGGTCTGGTTGCATCCGGCGACCGCTTCACGGGCATTTCACTCATAGCTGGCTCCTTGCATGGTCAAATAGACTGCAGTCGTCACGTTGTCAGCTGGGCCACGGGCCGCTGGCCTCCGGTTTCGCTGCGATTCATCGGCCGATACCCACACTTGCGCTCTTATAGCGCGAACTTCATATGTGCTCATACTCTGACCTTTCTTGGCGCATTGAAATTCAATTCTGTCGCCCGTAAACCATGCCGTCCAACCGATTTCTTCGGGTATATTGATCGTCTATATCGATAAGTCGGAGAACAGAACTCCTCTTATGCATGTGCCATAAAGACAAAATCCGCTAAAAACCAGGACGTGCCCGTGAAGAAACCCCAGCGGCCCAGCGTCTTCGCCCCAGTCAATCTGGGTCTTTATCGGAGATTGCATCTTTCAGGGGTTCATCAATAGTTGCAGACGCGATTCTACGAGTACTCGTCTCGGGAACTTGAGGGCCGCAAATGATGGGTGGGCTTCGTATTCGTTCTCGGGTTTACGACACAAAATGTCGATAGCCGCAACTTTACGAACTAGACTGAAATCATTTCCTGTCAGTCCAGTACCGTAAAGAACGTGGCCAGTCGAATCTGGCAAGGCCAGTAACAAAAGACCGCACAGCAGAGGAGCGACAAGGATGTCGGCCGAAAATGACCAGTCTGATGACCCATCCCGTACCGTTCTAATCGGGGACAATGAACGCGATCACGCAATAGAGACCCTCCGGGCTGCTGCTGGTGACGGCCGTATCACGATCGTCGAACTCGAAGAACGCATGGAACTGGTCGAAGCCGCTCGATTCCCTATCGATCTCGATCGCCCGCTAGCGGGGCTTGGCACCGAGTTGCCCTCGACCCAAATACTGACTGGCGCCACAGGAACCCAGAGATCGGCGGGTTCTGGCTACGGCTGGTCTCCTGACAACAGAGAGGTCCTCCGCGCACCGTGGAACGGCCTTATCCGACGAGGGAGATGGCTGGTGTCACCGTACCTGCATTGCAAGCCGGCTGGCAGACTGCTTGAACTCAACTTCCTCGATGTCATCACTGGCCTAACAAGCATCGACATCCGCGTCTCCGCACGCACTGGCACACTGAAGATCGTTGTACCTGACAGCTGGGGTGTCGACATTTCCGAGCTCGATCGCAGCCGGATCGCAGTCATCACCTTCAAAGCCAACGCTGCCCCGATAGACAAGCATCCCGTCGTCCGCGTCAGAGGGAACATCGGATCTGGAGTGCTCCAAGCCCTCGGTCCCAATCGCCGGGAACGACGACTAACGCCGTGACCTGACCCGAACCACCACACTGCACCTGGCCCTCGAATGCAACGAGCGCCCCGGGTGATCATCGTCCGAGAGCGACAACTTCAACCTGGCCAATCGGCTTCGGTCGAGGTCAAGGATTATTGTCAAAACCCGGGTTTCGTACGGGCTCCTTACCTCGGTTTCTTAAGCAGACGTAACCTCATCCACGGACTGGTTGATCCACTCCGAACGGACCTCGGACGGCGGGCGGCGGCTCAGCGCTGAATACAATCGTGGCTGGTTGTATCAAGCCACCTATTTCGGCGTTTCAGCTATCGTCTCGATCAACCTCCACTGCACTTTCCGGTCGACGAACTCGGCTTTGTAGGCCGAGATCAGAGCTTCGGCCATAGCGTTATCGTACGAGTCCCCGCGCGACCCCACCGACGCGACGATCTCTGATTCCGCCAGGGTCTCTACGTAGCGAGTCGATCGGATTTGAATGCCACGATCGCGATGGTGGACTAGCCCGGACACAGCTTCGCCAGCCCGATACTTCGCCACTAGCGCCATTGGCGGAGCGTCCCTGGCCAGCGACTCCCGCATATGGTTCGTCACCTGCCAACCGACGATCTCGCGATGGAAAACATCAAGGATGAACGTCGTGTGCACTTACCCAGCCTGCGTTGGCACATACGTGATGTCAGCGACCCACAAGCAGTTCGGTGCCGGTGCCGCGAACTGATGTTCGACGCGATCATCCGGGCACTCCTCAGTCCTAGCTGAGACCGTCTTCGGACGCTCCCGCTGGAACCCGTCGATGCCCGACTGTCGCATCAACCGCTTCGCCGTGCAGCCAGCAACATGCCTGTACTGGTCAGTGTACTCCCGGTTGATCGCCTTCCATATCAACTGCTGCCCGTAGCCGTAGTAGGAATAGTTCGCCTCATAGGCATCCTCGATCATCACCATCAGAGCCTGATCCCGTCGAGCTCTGGCTGCTGATTGATGCTCTTGAACGCATACACGAGCTCACAGCAATCCGTGCCACAGTCCCGGACAGGGCGCGCACTATTGGTGTGATGCCGAACTCGTCGCGATTGTCGTCGCTGAAGCCGAGACTCCCTTCAGAATCTCGTTCGCTTTCTTTGCTTAGGTCAACTCAACCTGCAGCCGCCGGTTCTTCGCTTCCAGGTCGACCGACTCGGCCGGCGGGGGTGGCTTTACCGATGTCCCTGTGCTTACGCACCCAGACTCGCAGAGTCTGTTTACTCAGACCGAGCTGGTTCGCGACGCGGATGATCGCCCCGTTCGCCGTCTCGGGATCAGCTTGAGCGTAGATGACGAGATCGACGGCACGCGCCCCGAGGTCATCGGTGTATTTCACTGGCAAGAGAGTATCTCCATCTCCCAATCACCCCGCCTCTATTATCCCCGGGGCGATTCGCGTCTAGTCGTCCAGGTCTAGTCATCCAGACTTTATTGAGGCCATCAGCTTTGGTCCGGTGATGACCAGTCGTTCGACTGTCAGCGGCCCGGCTACTGCAATGCTGATCCCCCCAGTGGTGAGCCCAAAAATGAGGTGGAAAACCCAGAGGTCTCCAAGTTGCAAAACGGCCGCCAGTATTGCCGGAAGAAACGAAGCAAATAGCACGAGGGCGAACGACATCATCTGTCCGCCCGCCGGGTTTCCAGCATTTTGTCCAGTCGATATTCGTTCACGGGCATCGCGGCCGACCGCTGGCATGAGTGCGCTTATCAGTGGTGCGCAGCCGCAGGCTACCCCGACCGCAGCGAGAGTGGCTCCCAACGCAACGTGTGCCAACGACGATTCAACAACAAGGCTGAGAGTTGTGCTGGCTACTAATATCGGAAGCCCGAACATCAGCATCCAGGCAAGTTGCCGCCCACGAACGTCAGCGCGGATCGCACCTGGGGTCGTCAGCAACTGCCAGAGTGCTGTGCCATCAAGTGCATAGGTGTTGATGGCCACCATTGCCGCGAAAACAGCGGCAGCAACACCAACAAACGGGACGCTCCAATACCACGCAGTCGGAATCACAAGCAGCACCATGAGCAGTGGTGTCATCCAAGCGTGGCGCAGTTCAAGCGCCCTTTGCGGATCGCGTAACCAAGTTTTCAATTCACGCTTGGCAACAGCGGTCACCGGGTCTGTGCGCAGTGGGCTTGCATACCTCCGAGCTGATAGTGCCCGCCTAGTTCGCACCTTTAGCCGGCTGCTGGCCCGCGTTGGAGGCTGTCTCAGTGTCGCCGCAGTGAGCACCACCCACACCATCCAAAGCAATACCCCGAGCGACAGGAGACCGACTAATGGCAGCAGCACCACGACTGGCGCAGCCGAAACCGAGGCGGCATTGATTGCTGCCATTCCCCAACCCGTCGGCGCAGCAAGAAGAACTTGTTCCAGTGGACCCGGCAGCTCGGTCCAGAATTCGCCAGTATAAGCGTCTGCGCGACCACTACCCAGGTCTGGCACGAGGAATGCGGCGACCGGAATCCACCCGGCAAAGGATATTGCCAGCAGTGCAGACATCTGGAACGCGGCAAACCACCCACCAACACGAGACCGCAGCATGAATACGACCAGAGCGCCAACGCTACGGCCCAACCACACGAAGAAGAACAGTTGCGTCATGACTGCCACAAGCGCCGCAACGATAGTAATCCCGTCGTGGACCGACGCGAGTACGACGAATCCGCTCAAGGACGCGACGGTGATGACTGTACCCACACTCAACATCTCGCTGGGTGCCAGTGCCGCAGCGATCCGAAACGGTGGCTTCGGCAACGTCCGGAACCACTGCGGGTTGAGTACCGGGACTGCTCCAGGAAGCAGAATCGGCCCGAGAAACCAAGCGACTCCAAGAATGCTTATAGCTGCGGTAAGCCAGCTGTCGTCGAGCGTGCCAGATCTGGTGAGAGCCGCTAGTGTCACAACGCCAGAAGCAACAACCAAACCAGTGATGAGCCCGAAAACTCGATCGCCATGCGGGCCATGCCGAAGTATGCGGAGTTTAAGCGAAACAAACCCACGCCACATGCTCATGACAACCAGTCCAACTCGCGCTGAGGAGCCACACCAATGAATTCAACGAAAGCCGCGTTGAGCGTCCTTCCAGCTGCAACCTCAGCAATCGTGCCATCGGACAGAATTCGCCCGCGGCTCATGAGAGCGACGCGCGTGCATGTGCGCTCAATGACATCCATATTATGACTGGATAACAACACTGTGCCGCCCCCGGTGACGTACTGCCGGAGGAGCGCTTCGATCGAATGTGCAGAAATCGGGTCTATCGCTTCGAACGGCTCATCGAGTACAAGTACCTTGGGTCGATGCAGAAGTGCGACTGCGAGACCGATCTTCTTCCGCATACCGGTGGAGTAGTCGACGATGAGCGTATTCGGTGCGCTGTCAAGTTCAAGAATAGTCAGCAGATCATCCGACCGTTCTTGCCAACGCGTATCCATGCCGCGCAACCCGGCCGTATACTCCAACAGTTCTGCGCCTGTCAGGCGCTCGGGCAGCGACAGCCCTTCCAACATGATGCCGAGGGTACCAAGAGCCTGCTCTCGCTCTCGGACGATGTCGAATCCAGCGAGGCTGACGGTACCTGCGGTTGGAGCCAACAAACCGGCGATCATCGACAGGGTAGTGGACTTCCCAGCCCCATTCGGCCCGACGATGCCATAGAAGCTTCCGGCCTCTACGCTCAGGTCAATGGCATCGACTGCTGTGAAATCTCCGAAATCTTTTGTGAGTTCTCGAAGTCGAACTGCGGATTCAGTAGATGTATTCATGATTTCATCCTGAGGATTACAGTTGTATCGGTTCTGCACACAGCGTTGGCAGGGCATCTGATGGTCCCGGAACCAGGACGGTGGTGAGCGGTGCTGACCGTAAGCTCACCCGACCGATGGCCGCAGGCGAACACGGTCCCCCACCGGGGTTCAGCCCACATCGGCTCCTATCAACGGTGATCTCTCCGTGGCCTGGGAAGCCAACCTCGGCCCCGGCCTGCCGAGCACGGTGCAATTCTGCGACCGGTAGATCCCTGGCTCGCGACAATCCCTTCTGCTTCTTAGCCTGAAAATGGCGGCGAGAGCTCCGAAAGTCTGCCCCGAGGCGGCTCGTCACCAGATTTTGACGCAAGGGGGTCCAGCCATGACGCTGCCCCGCGCAACTGGCTCACGAGAACCCGATGCTCCGCCGGTGGCGCCGAAGGAGCAATCCGAATGGACCCGAGTCTTTGAAGGCTGGTTCGATGCACCCCAAGTTGAGATTCGAAAAGTGGAGGGTGGGCCGCACTCGCGCCCTTCACCATCAGAAAGAACATGGGATCTTGGACTGACATACCGACACCTCCTCACGGCTCAGTTCCGTGCACTGCCCGCAGGGATGCTCATACTGAAATAGAAACACGAACCGAGGCCATGGCTTCAGCCCACACAACAACCGAATGCAGAGTTGCAGAGAGATCGTCCACATGCCGAGCTTCTGGGGCAAAGTCGCCCGCTGTTGCGGGATGAGCAAGGTCAGATTCTGTATAGTCGAAGTCGGTGAAAGTTGAAAGAACAACCTGCTCGCGAACATCTGCCAGTCCAAGTTCGGCCGAGATTGTACGCATCTGTTCGACCGCTCGAACTCCACCATCTGCGCCGTAGCTGACAAACCCTGCGGATTTGTTCGTCCATTCGTCGTACAGGTAGTCGATCGCATTCTTCAGCGCACCAGGTACGCCGTGGTTGTATTCCGCGATGACGAAGACGTAACCGTCGTAAGCGGCGATCGACTCTGCCCATCTACGGGTGTGATCATTCTGGTAGATCCCCCACGCAGCTGGATAGGGCTCATCGAGAACCGGAAGGGAATAATCTGCCAGGTCAATCAAATCGAAATCGACTTCGACCGGCGAGTGGGTGCGACCATACTCATAGACCCATTCAGCTACTTGACGTCCACGACGATGTTGACGGGTACTACCGACGATGACGGCAATCTTTGTCATGCTAACCTCCATTGGTTTGTAAAGTACTTCTGGTACTTTACAGAATATGCAATACCAGATCATCGCGCAAGAGCTCACCGGAACTCACGCACCGCACGGATCTTCTCCGCTTGAGACGCACAGCGACCTCAGCACCGCCCCGAGGTCGCCGTGCTGAGTGCACTCTGATGGCAAATGTGGTTGTAATCGGCATCAGAATTATGACAACCTAGTTGTCAGAGTACGTGTAAATCTTTGCAATAGCCACCCCGAAAACAGGACATTCAAAATTCGAATCCTGCAAGAACGGTCCTCTCCGTAAAAACTGTCGACAACGCGCACAGTCTGACGTGGTGAATCCAAATGGATAGCACCGACATGAACTGGACCAGTAGGCGCCCCAGTCCCCCCGACGCTCCTACCCTGGGTGCGGCTCCTGCTCGTCGGATTAGCCTCCGGCACTCTTGATCGAATCTTTGACGACATGAACGTTGGAACGACGTACGGCATCATGGATTCGCTCACCATCAGTGCACTCTGGATCTATATTCGGTCGTATGCCCGGGATAAATTCGCCGGGTCCCGAGATTGTCGCGGAAAGTAGCTCGACACTATGAACATCCCATGTGATGGCGTGAACATTGCGCGTCTTGAGCCCCAAGAGGTCGTAAACGCATCCAGTCAGCTGATCGTTCTGCAACGGCAGGCTTACCTCGTTGAAGCCGCGCTCATCGGCGACTACCGCATCCCCCAGCTCAGTGAGTCAGAAGCAAGGCTTGTAGCTGCTGGCCTTCAGTGGCACGTCGCGATCGCGAGTTCTGCAATCGTCGCGGCAATCGCCTATTCCAAACCTGCTCTCTCACTCGAAGTGGATCGTCTGTTTGTTGAACCGCGCTGGCATCGCTTGGGTTTGGCCCGCCAACTGATACTCTCTCTTGGCTCAGAGCCGATAGACGTCTCAACTGGCCGCGAAAACACTCCAGCGCGTCGGCTGTATGAAGCACTCAGCTTCTCGCATGTCGGCGACACGGAAGCACTACCTGGATTGTGGGTCAGTCGATACAAACGAGCGTGATATGCACAGCGTATTTGGAATTGCCCGATGAGTTATGTCGGCGACAGGCCCGATCGGCACTTTGGCACTCGATCGCCGGCCGAGTATCTCGTTGAACTGTAAATCCGTTCAGAATACGGTCGCACGGTTTAGGACACCGCACGGGGAAACTGCGAGGCAGCGGCGTCGTTCTTCTTGTAGTCCGAAGTCGGCTCCTGGTCGGCCCCGCAGCCGCATCCAGAACAAGGTTCTAGGTGATTCTTGCATGATGAATGGGGACTGCACACCACCGAGAGAAGAGCTCCGCCAGACGTCGGACCAAAGAGATCTACAGTCGACGAACTACTGCTAATTCCCATAGCCCTGCTGCAGGCTCTCGCTGACCCGACACGAGTCCAGCTCCAAGAGATCAACTCTGAAGCACGGCGTCTTGGGAACCACGCTTGGAAGCACATCGCGCCAATCGCCGTGGCCTGAAGTTCTAGACAACTCGGCCGTCTCAAGACCGTCGTTCGGGAACTTACTCATCGCAGATCTGAAGAACACGTGCACGGCATCCTGTCAGCCGCCATCGACAACGGTCGCCGAGGCGACTCGTACCCCGTGCTTCACCTTCGGCGGCACCCGCAACACTAGCCACTCGAACTCTTCCCGAACAGGCAAGTGCATGTATGGACCAGTTCGATCTGCGAGTCAGACACAGGGCAGACGGGACGGCTGCACATCCAAGCGCTAAGTCACCGCTGAGTTGTTCGCGTTAAGAAATACTGTCACGAGATTCCAGATCGAGGAGGCCTCGCTTTCAGTCGCAGTCCGCCTGGAATCTTCTCAGTGACGCGTGGGTCCCATCAGGTCTTTCGCCGCTCAGATCGACTGGATACAACCGCATCTGCTGCAATTGAGTCGATAATATTTGCTCCTGCGAGGGCTGCGTTGCATCGTCCAGCACGGGGGTGTTGTCCCCTTGGAAAAGTTTGAGTTAGACGCAAGCCGGGGACCGGTACTCTGCAAATCTCTAAGGCTCACCCCGGCACAAGCAGTCTGCATGTAATCCTGCATTCGGCGGGCGCTGCGGTTGATGCCCGAGTCCATCACTTGAACTATCAACGGGTCGCTCAGACGCCGAGAAAGCCACAAACGCAACTGTCTACCTCGCACCTTCGAACCACCTAATCACTCAGCACTGAGTCAATGACTGTGCTGGCGACTTTGAACTACCAGACGCTGACATTGCACGCCTTCATGGAGAACTCGGAGGTAGACAAAGCGATCGATTTTGCTGATCGCCTCTGACTAGGCTGTCTGGGGCACATCAGGGGTGCCAAAGTGTGCCAGCACGTTGATCATTTGCTGAGGTGACGATTAGCTCCAAATTTCGGCCTCAAGAGTTTACGCCGCCTTGAAAGCTTCACGAAGCTGCTTACATTTCCCCGCCGACGGTCGTAGGAAATTACACAGCTTGTTCTGCCTGTTGGACGACCGACACCGTGTGTCCAAGCATTGCACGATCCACCTCAGCATGACTTTCTCATTCGTAGACCAGTCCGGTAAAGCTCGATCAGCAGCGGACGAATTTCCCATCCGGTCGCGGTCAATCGATAAAGAGTCCGGTTTGGAAATCCCCGGAACACCGTTCGGCTGACCACGCCACACTTGCGCAGATGTGTCAGAACATCAGTGAGGACTTTGTCGCTCAATTTTGGCAAGCTCTGCGATAGTGCCCCATACGACTTGTCTCCATGCATCAGTTCTCGCAGAACGAGGGTTGTCCATCGACCCTTGAGAGCTTCAAGTGCCACTTCGACCGGGCAGTCGTGATGAGGCTCAAGTGTGCGCCCATCCATCCCGGGAACGAGAGTCATGTCCCATCCGCTGTAACTCTCCGTTTGGTTAGTCACATTGCGATCATCTTGACTAGATTTATGACTGAAAGCCATTTCACTGACACCTCCAACGTCTCTCTTACAACCACAGCAGCAGATCATCCCTCGGCATTCGCCCGCGCCTTCAATAGCGGTGACCCCCAGGCGGTTGAACTCTTGTACGAGGAATCCAGTACGTTCGTCTCTTCTCCTGGCACTCCACATTCTGGCCAGGACCGAATCGCGGCGAACACATCATTTCAGGCGCTAGGATTGCCTCTTGCCGTACAGCTTCGCCATGTGTACGAAACGAACGATATAGCACTCCTCATTGTCGACTGGACAATCTCGGGGACCACGCCAGAAGGGCAGTTGATCAACATCCGCGGCACAGCAACCGACGTCGCTCGCCGCGGAGACGACGGATTTTGGCGGTACCTCATCGACAACCCTTTCGGTACGGCGCGAGCCCACGATACCCACCACAACCACGGCTAGAACGTACGTGCAGGAATCTCTCCGATGTGATCTACAAATCTCATGCATCAGTCTGTAAGCATGTCCAGGCATGAGCCCAGATGTCGGAATCCTCAACCATCGCGACGAAGCGCAGATAGCTCTGCAGCACCTGCAATCACTTTCATCCCACCGGCAACACTGGCCGTGACCGGAACAAGACGGCACATTCGCCGATCATCCGCCACACATAGCAAAGGATGGTGCCACTTGAGCGTCTTACGGAAAGAACATCTTCAACCCATTCATTCACGAGCAAACTGATCGGCAGGAGTCCGCTGGGTCACTTCACGAGGCAAGAGCAGCCATCCTCCACCACACACGTTGTGGTGGGTTATGTCGATAGGTAAAGCCAATTTCGCCATCGCACAACGGTTCCTGGCATCACCTGCGACCGTAGCCCAAGCCCAGTCCCCCTTCACTAGTCTGGTTTGAGTCCACTCGTAGTTCTAGCTTCGCCAGGAGGTCCTGGCGCCACGTCCGATCCCTCTCCTCCGTGAATTCCGAACTCTTTTCTAGAATTCTACTGTGTTAAAAGTTTTTTCGTACTATCGTGAATGTATGAAGTTGAGATTCAGCACACTCCAGACTCGCCCGGAGTTGCTTCGCGAACTCCTTAATATGGAGAACACCTGGCCGGAGTTCATCCGGCAGGACCCGATAGGCGAGCTGTATTACAACGCCGACATTCTCCTCCAACTCGCCGAATACACGCTGCTGGCATTGGATGACCATGACGCGATCATCGCCAAAGTTCACTCGATTCCCTTTCAAACACCGCCAAACGGAGAGCTCCCAGCAGACGGATGGGATGGTGCGATTCGTCGTGGATTGATCCGCCTGTTGACCGGGAGCACACCGAACGCCATATCTGCGCTGGAAATCGCCGTAAGATCGGATGCTCGAGGTCAGGGAGTTTCTGCCCAAGCCCTGGAGGCAGCGCGCGTCAATGCCCGACGACTCGGATTCTCCCAACTCCTTGCCCCTGTCCGACCCAACGGAAAAGTGGATCCTTTTCAGGACATGCAGGCATATGTCCATCGCACCCGCGAGGATGGCCTGCCTCTTGATCCGTGGCTACGCACACACGTGCGCGCCGGCGGTACCGTTGAATCTATAGCGCAGCGATCCATGGTCGTCACGGGAACGCTCAGCGAATGGAGAGCATGGACAGGTCTGCCGTTCGACACCTCAGGCCCGGTCCACGTGCCGGATGCTTTGGCTCCGGTACATTGCGATGCCGAGCTCGGTATCGCGACGTATGTCGAACCCAATATCTGGGTCAGTCACAGCACAGAAGGTTAAGTTGCACTCACCAGCGATCCGCTACTGGAGGTTCCCTCGAAATGAAAGAACTCGACCTCACTTCACGAGCCACCTGGGTATTCACCGGCGACAGCATCACCCAGGGGGTCTTCCACACATATGGCTCTCGCTCTTGGGTTGAACTGGTCAGTGAGCAGGTTCGCTGGGAGCTCCGTCGGGTGCAGGACATTGTGATCAACTCAGGCGTTTCCGCTTGGACGGCTCTCGAAATAAACGCTGACTTCGAGTATCTCGTCGGCCGCTTCAATCCCCAGGTGCTCAACGTTTCGCTCGGCACAAACGACGCCTTAGATGGTGAGTCCGGACTCACCAACTTCCAAAGGCGACTCGCCGAGATCGTGCAACAGGGACACGGAATTCGTGCGACTGTCGTCCTCCATACCCCAGTCCTTGTGATGCCAGACGCACCAGTACCTCGACGCAAGTGGATGACCGCATATGCCGAAGCAATACGCAACGTTGCCGAAGCAGAAGATGCCCTCCTTGTCGACCACGAGCAACACTGGCGTCAGCACTTCGGCGCCGAAGCCCCAACTGCTTGGATGGACGACAGCACCCACCCTAACGCAGTCGGCCATCGCCATATAGCCGAAATCACGTTGCAGGCTCTCAGGCTGGGATCCCTTCGAGAACCATTCTGAGATTGATCCCGATCAGCAGGCAGCACCACCGTCCTGGCATCGCTGCCAGGAGAATCGCCAAGTGCTCAGGAGCATTGAGAATCTATGGACACCCGCAGATACCGCCAGTCTGAAACCTTGAGCACCGGTTCAGCCCAGCTTAAACGTTGGGTATTTGCTCGGCACTCGAATCCACTCAGCGCGTGGTCACGCTGGGCATCTACCCCGCTCATTGTTCTGCCCATCTGGAAACGTAGCACGTGGTCAGGCGCAGCAGTCACCGCGTGGATGTTGCTGAATCCAATTGTTTTCCGGAGTCCCCGCAATGAAAACGCATGGTCGACACGAGCCATGTTGGGTGAAGAACTCTGGAGCGAACGTCTCCGCTGTGACAAGGCTTCGGCTATCAACGTTTTGTCTACTGCGGCAATGGTGGTGTCGATCGTTGGCGCCCGGAGAAGGTCGGCATACCAAGCTCTTCCGGCTACTGCCATTCAAATGACACTGACTCTTGTATTCTGGAAACTAATGGCAGATTTCTACGCTAAAGCTCAGTACGCTGGCCATTCGACCCGATAATACTTGGCTAGCAACGGTCTGCTGCAGAGATCACGCGTAGGTGCTTCCGCTCGAGTTTCGCCGAGTACTGAAGCTCAGGTCGAGTCCGTCTTCTCCATCCTCGTCAAGAATTGGGTCACGCATAAGCCCAGCCTTGAGAGCAACTTTGCGAGAGGCGCTGTTCTTTGGGCGAATACGAGCGAGAAGCGTCCTGTTGGGATGAGTTCGCTGCGCCCAGTCAAGAACGGTTTGTGTCGCCTCAGTCCCATACCCGCGGCCCCACACCTCAGGGCGAAGGCGACAGATAAGATTCAGTACACTGTGCCCTTGGACAGTCATGTTCTTGACCCCGCAATACCCCACAATTCGTGACTGGTCTTTCTCGCGCACACACCAATAGCCGTAGCCATAGAACTCCCAATGTCGGATCCAGCGATTGACGAGCGCTTCGGCATCAGGAATACCAGTCAGAAGATCCGAAGGGTTATGTTCCACAGTGCGCGGGTTACCTGCAATTTCCAGGATCTGTACGGAGTCCTCCGTTTTGGGAAGATCGAGACACAATCGCTCAGTACGTAGTTCGGGAATGCTGGTCTTCTCAATTCCGCTTTCGCAGGCCTCTTTCATCCTCAGCAATGTCTGGCTCATACCCTCGAACATTGTCTGGTTAAATGCAATGGTTCCGCCCATGTATTTCTCTGTCAGCCCGTGTGCGTAATCAGAGATTCCCTCAGGAGCCTCTCGACGCTGGATGACCCGCGTTTTCCCTGCGCCATCAGCTTTGAGCGTGAACGACCAGATGAGCCAGTTCTCATCAACGCGGAAAGCTAGCTCGGTGCCGGGCAAATATCGTACGACCTCGCAATGCGTTGTCCAAGACAGTCCACTTTGGGCATTATCGTTCACAAATCTGACACCAACAGCGATCTCCTCGGCACCATCGAGAAGAGTCGTCGAGCGCACTTGAGGACTCCACTCAGGTAATCGCCGAGGATCGTGCATCAACGCCCAAACCCGTGCTGAGGGTGCGTGGATGAGAACATCTGTTTCAAGAACGTGAATTTCAGGCATGATTCTTTCTTCTTCCGTCACGGCGCTGTGAAAGGCGCCAGTTTCGAATGACAAAGACTGCGATCGCAGCTGCGGCCACAATGGCGGCACCCAGAAGTCCGCCTTGGGCATAACCAGCTACCGTAGCAACAGTTACTTCGGAGTCGCCGACTTCTGACCCCTTCGTTACCGAATGGATCACAGCTCCGACCGTCGCGGTTCCGAGTGCTGCACCTATCTGTTGACTTGAATTCACGAGAGCGCCCGCGATGCCGGAGTCGTCTCCCGCCCCAGCAGTTGCAACGTCCCCGGCAGTGATCATTACGACGGTCCCGCCAGCTCCCAACAACAACATAGCGGGCAGAACTCCTCCGATATAACCCGATGTGGGAGTGAGAGATCCCAGACTGGCCAAACCGCCGGCGGCGATCAGCAGACCTCCCGCCAGTACAGGTCGGGCCCCAATATACGAACGGATACGAGGCAAAGTTGCTGTCACGATGACCGCACCGGCCGCAAACGGCAGGAACGCAAGCCCCATCCGCACTGAAGAAACGTCCCAAGCGCTCTGCATGAATGAAGTCAGGACGAACATTCCCGCGAACATCGCTATTCCTGCAAAGAAGGCAGCAACGTAGCCAGCTGCTCGCACCCCGTTATGTACGAGGTGTGTCGGTATCAGTTGCTGTTCTGCGAAACGAAGTGAAACGACGAAAAGCGCAATACCTACGACGCCCCCGGCCAGCAGCGCCTGAGTGCCGAGATGTTGCCAGCCCAAAATGCTCGCTCGGTCCAGGGCGAAAACCAGCATTCCAAGCGATACGCTCACGAGAACAGCTCCCAAGAGATCGAAACGCACGTTCGATTTGCTCTTGTCTTTCGGGATCATCATGAAGATCCCGGCGGTAGTGAGGAGGGCCAGCGGTACATTGATGAGTAAACTCCACCGCCAAGTCAGCAGGTCGGCCATCACGCCACCGAATACGAATGACCCCGCCGTGCCAATGCCCATAACGATCCCTAGCGTGCCGAAGGCAATGTTACGACCCCGACCGACCGGGAAGAGCACCGACATCAGTGGAATCGCCGTTGCAGCGATGAAGGCAGCAGCTCCGCCCTGCAGCGTGCGTGACACCAAAAGGATCGCCGGTTGTGCTGCTAATCCACCTAACAGCGAGAACAGCGCGAACGCGACCAGTCCACCAATGAGACACCTGCGGAGACCCAAAGCATCAGCAATCCGTCCGCCGACCAGGATTAGCGTACCGAAAGTCAAAGAATAGACGGTGACGACAGCTTGAGCAGAACCAGCGGTCATCCCCAGTTGAGTTTGGGTTTGCGGAAGTGCCACGTTCATTATGGTGACAGCTGAGAAGGCCTGCAGGTTCGCACCGGTGAGAAGACCGAGAGCCCACCAACGACGCTTGTTGGCTGGCCTACTCGACTCGGACTCCGTGGGCAAAGTACCCGTCACGGCACTCATGCTGCCTCGACTCTGGAATCTTTCATCGTACGGGCCAACATTGCAAGCCGGTGACCCTGATACCGAGCCTGCTCGAGCACCGCCAATCCGGGAGCTCCCTCACTGCCAATACTGCTGACACCGTAAGGGTTACCGCCGGCAGCGTGCGCAACGTCGTAGTTCTCATAACCTGTCGGCACGATAATCGACCCCCAGTGACAAAACGTGTGGTACAGGGCCAGCAGTGTCGCCTCGTGCCCACCGTGGCGTTCGTGGGCACTCGTGAATCCCGAAGCT
This sequence comes from Brevibacterium epidermidis NBRC 14811, assembly GCF_001570805.1. Taxonomy (GTDB): domain Bacteria; phylum Actinomycetota; class Actinomycetes; order Actinomycetales; family Brevibacteriaceae; genus Brevibacterium; species Brevibacterium epidermidis. The sequence goes on from NZ_BCSJ01000003.1 coordinate 241,874, forward strand.
GGTTTGCCCGCGAGATGCCCAGCGCTCCACGCGGCGCTCGCGGAATCAATGAATTGCTTGAGCTGTGACGCTGGCTGACCGAACCGGGTCGGAGTCCCGAGCGCGAAGCCATCCGCCCAGATCAGATCCTTGATGTCGGCGGTCGGAATATCCGCGGTTACTTCAAGGTGGTCCCGCCACGCTTCGTTGGCTTCGACTATCTCATGTGGGACGAGCTCAGCCACTCGCCGAAGTCGAACTTCAGCTCCAGCTTCCTCTGCACCAGCAGCATATGCCTCAGCCAAATCGTGCACTGAACCTGTCGACGAATAGTAGATGACTGCGAATCGTGTCATTATTAATCCAATCATTTTCTGGAATTTCGTTCTATCAAAGTAACTCGAACGTCTCGCGAGGTCAACAGGAGAATTCACTTGAGTGCACTTCTGGCATTGATTTCATGTACTATGATTCTAGAAAATAGTTCAGAGGCCTAGGAAGGCATGTGTGAGAAATGGAGTCACGGTTCATCTGCTCGGGCGGCGTGCAGTTGCACGCGCTCTGGCGCTTCGGCAACGGACCTGGAATCATCATCGTTCCCGGGGCAATGGCCGACGCAGCCGATTTCGTCCCGGTTGCAGAAGCGATGGACGACCGTAGTCCCCTGCTGATCGTCAACCGTCGCGGCCGCGGGGATAGCGGACCTCAGGGGACAGATTACGACCTCCCCACCGAAGTCGACGACTTGCGTGCATGGATCGACGAAGTCCAGGGAGAGGTCATTCTGGTGGGTTGGAGCCTGGGCGGCACAATTGCCTTAGAAGCCGCCGCTCAAGATAGTCGCGTCACTTCCGTTATCGCCTACGATCCGGTCCTACCGCCCTTCGCCGGAGAGGCAGTTCCAGCACTTGCCGCTGCCAACCTAGACGAACGAGTCACCATCGTCAATCGGGACATCTCAAACGTACCGGCAAACGAAGTTGCTGCGATGCGTGATACCCCGGCTTGGGCTCATCTTCGCGACCTGGCTGGACCACTGGCGTCAGAACTGGAGGCGCTGAACAGCTTCTCACCGACGGTAGGCTGGAGTGCGATCGACGCGTCCCTCCTTGTCGGAGAACATTCTCAGGGAGTTCTGCCATACGGTCCTGCTTTCGAACGTGTCTCCGCAGCCATCCCGTCTGCTGAAGTCACCGTGCTCAAGGGTCACGGACACCTCGCCCATGTCGAGGACCCCAAATTCCTCGGAACTGAGGTCCAGCGCCTGCTGAGGTCAAAACAGTGAGGGGACGAGGGAGGCCGCGAGATGAACAGGCTCGGCGACGCATTGCTGCAGCTGCATGCACGTTATTCGTCAATGAGGGGTATGTCGCAACTACGATCACGAATATCGCGTCTCAGGCGGACGTCAGCGTGCAGACGATCTACTCCGCGTATACGTCGAAAGTCGGAGTCCTCAAAGCTGCTCATGATTTTGCAATTGGCGGTGGTGACGTGCGTCCCCTCCTCGACCGGGAATGGGCACGGAACATTGAACAGATGTCGTCAGTCGAAGAGGCGTGGCGAATGGCTTCCAGCCACGTCGCAGAGGCAACTGAGAAGGTTTCTTCAATCTATTTCGTTATACAATCAGCAGCGGCAGATCCCGACGTGGCGTTGCTGTTGAAAGAATTGCACGAGCAACGCAGTCGATTCAGCCTAACCCTTGCTGAACGATTGTTGAAGCTGCCCGGAGCTAGGGCCGAGGCTCATCCGCAACGCGTCGCCGACCTGCTCTACGCATGTGCAAGCGTCGCCTCGTTCGGCCCACTCGTCATTGAATGCGGCTGGTCTCTCGACGAATGGCGAACTTGGTTCTTCACGCTCGGGTCACGCGAACTCATTGCCAGCTAGTCCTCCGCCTTCGGTCGCAGGACGCCAGTCTGTCTGGTCCCGAATGATGTTGAGTACATGCAGACAGGTCGAGATCTCGTCCTCGGTCAACTGGTCTCTGGCGTCAGCAAAGTGCTCCTGTTCACGACGCAATACGCCCTCAATTGTGGTCCGCCCTTCAACGGTGACGGAAACCAATCTCGACCGGCGATGAGCCGGATTTTCCTGAAACTCTAGGAATCCTTGATCGACGCCATAGTCGACACTACGTTGCACGAATTGGCGACTGAGCAACAACGTCTTTGCGATGCGGGGGACCGTCTGTGGAGCCGTGAGGGCAAGCAGCTCAAGCACTGAGCGGGTGCCGACTGGCAAGCTGCTTTGGTCCTGGTCAAACGTGCGCGTCGCGCGGCGATACAGTATACCAACTGCTCGCATAACATCGGAAAGGTTTGCGTCTCTTCGGGAATCGTGCACAAGGTCATTATCCTCCTAAACTTCGATATCTCGTGTCACGCGGATCCTGAAGCCTTCTGAAGCTGGGAGGAAGACATTTGAGCAGTAGCCGTTGAGCATTGATACTTCGCACAAGCTCGATGTTCAGCAGACGGGGCGCGGCCCTCGATTGCCCCGTCGACCGACCGGAGTTCGTCTGGTCGTAGAGTCCAAGCTCGTCGTAACAATTTCTGATCTGTTCCCCATTGCTCGACTTCATGCCCGGTTGTTCGAGGATTCCAGTGCCACCTTCGAGGAGCTTTGACTTGCCGGAAACCTCAGGTCTTCTGCGATCAGTTCACTTCACCGGAACGGTTCATTAGTCGACGGTCTCATGTCCTCGGTGTGGACCGATAGCCTCGAGAAGGGCAGGAGTTCGGGAAGAAGGTCACCACCGCGAGAACGCTCAGTGGGCGTTCCAGGCCTTCACCAACGAGCACCTCATCCGCATGCACAACTGGCCCTGACAGCCGGGCTCTCGGCCTGTTCCTCCGTCGGCGGCGACGAGGACGCAGCGCTCGAAAACTCGTATACCTACGCCACAGACACCTCCTTCGTTCCCTTCGAATTCAAGGAAGACGGCAAGTACGTCGGCTTCGACATCGACCTCATCACGGCCGTCGCCGACGAAGCCGGGTTCGAACTCAAACAGGAAGTGACGAACTTCGACGGCATCATCCCCGGCCTGCAGACCGGTTCCTTCGACCTCGCCGTCGCCGGCATCAGCATCACCGACGAGCGCAAGCAGACGATCGACTTCTCCGACCCCTACTACAAATCCGGTCTGATCCTCGGCGTGCCCACCGACAATGAGGACATCAAGAGCATCGACGACCTCGACGGCAAGACTGTGGCCACCCGCCTCGGATCGACGAGTGCCGCCTACATCGAAGACAATATCGAGGGCGCGGAGGCGAAGACCTACGAACAGCTCGACCAGGCCTACCTCGCAGTCGAATCCGGCAGCGCCGACGCGGTCCTCTACGATCAGCCGAACGTCGCCTACTACATCCGCACCGAAGGTGAGGACAAGCTCAAGATGGTCGGCGACCTGCTCGAGGCTCAGGACTACGGCATCGCGATCTCGAAGGACAACCCGAACCTCGTCAAAGCCGTCAACGAAGCCCTGGCCACCATCAAGGAGAACGGCACGTACGCGGAGATGTACAAGGAGTGGTTCGGCGAAGAGCCGCCGGCCGAAGACTGACACCTCAGTTGTGAGAGCACAGCGGACTGCGGGCAGGGGAGCCATCCCGTGCCCGCAGTCCTGTGGAAGGAAGATATGTCCCGCTTAGCCCAATTCAACTGGCTCGGAGTCATCGACTACATCCCCGCACTGCTGCAGGGGCTTTACTACACGCTGCTCGTCTCCGTCGTCGGGCTCGTCATCGGCTTCGTCCTCGGAGCGATCTTCGGCCTCGGCCGCATCTCCCGCAGCAAGATCGTCTACGGGATCTCGACGGCCTATATCGAGCTGCTACGCGGCACTCCGGTGCTGGTGCAGGCGATCTGGATCTACTTCGCCCTGCCGCTCATCATCGGCTTCAACATCCCATCGCTGACCGCCGGCATCGTCGTCATCGGCCTGAACTCCGGTGCCTACATCGCCGAGATCGTCCGCGGTGCGGTGCAGTCGGTGGAGAAGGGGCAGATGGAGGCCGGCCGGTCTCTGGGGCTCTCTCAGCACCTGACGATGCGCTATGTCATCTGGCCGCAGGCGTTCAAGCGGATGATTCCGCCGTTGGGCAACCAGTTCATCATCAGCATCAAGGACACCTCGCTGCTGTCGGTCATCCTCGTCCCCGAGCTCATCTTCCAGGGCCGCCTCGTCGCATCCAACCACTTCAACGCCGTCGAGATCTATACGACGGTAGCGATCTTCTACTTGGTCATCACTCTGACACTGTCAAAGGTCCTCAACATCATGGAGAAGAGGCTGACTCACTGATGATCATCCGCGTATCCGATCTGCACAAATCCTTCGGCGACAACGAGGTGCTCAAGGGCATCGACTGCGAGGTCGAACCTCAGGAGGTCGTCTGCGTCATCGGGCCCAGAGGCTCCGGCAAATCGACGTTCCTGCGATGTCTCAACATGCTTGAGGAGATCACGAGCGGTGAGGTCGTCATCGACGGCAAGAGCCTGACCGACAAGAATACGAAAATCAATGATGTGCGCACGGAGATCGGCATGGTCTTTCAGCAGTTCAATCTGTTTCCCCACATGAGCGTGCTCGAGAACATCTCCTTGGCACCTCGGAAAGTGCGTGGCCTCAGCGAGCAGGCGGTGCGCGAGCGGGGCCTGAAGCTGCTGGACAAGGTCGGTCTCGGAGAAAAGGCTGAAGCCTATCCGGCGCAGCTCTCCGGAGGACAGCAGTAGCGCGTGGCGATCGCTCGAGCGCTGGCGATGGAACCGAAGATGATGCTCTTCGACGAACCGACTAGTGCGCTCGACCCCGAACTCGTCGGAGAAGTCCTCGCTGTGATGAAGCAGCTCGCCGAGGAGGGGATGACAATGGTCGTCGTCACCCATGAGATGGGCTTCGCGAGCGAGGTAGCAGATCGCGTGCTGTTCATGGACGACGGGCTCATCGTCGAAGAGGGAACGCCGGATCAGATCTTCCGCGCCCCGCAGTCAGAGCGCACGAAGTCGTTCCTCAACAAGGTGCTGTGAAAGGCGGATGGTGGAGGTAAGGGGACTCGAACCCCTAACCCTCTGCTTGCAAAGCAGATGCGCTACCAATTGCGCCATACCCCCGAAGTGTATGCGCCGATTTTACTCGCATCGGCCCCCGCACGGCAATGCTTCGGCTCGAGCCGACGAACCGCCCCCTGAACCTCAGCCGACGACGGGTTCGACGCGGATCGCCTCGGCGGCGTCGAGGGCGAGCTCGATGCCCTCGCCGTCGATGTTCACGGTGATCGATGAAGCCGCTGAGCTGATCGCCGTGACCGTCAGCCGGGTGCCGATGATGATCCCACGGTCGGTGAGGTAGCGCAGCAGCTCCGGGGAACGGTCGGATACTCGGGCCACCGCGACCTCGACGCCCGGAGAGGCCTCCTGCAGCCGGAGACTCGGAACAGACACCGTGTGGCCGTGCACATCGGGGATCGGGTCGCCGTGCGGATCCCGATCCGGATGACCGAGAGCGGCATTCATCGCCTCGAGCACGAGATCGGACACTGCATGTTCGAGCTGGTCGGCCTCATCGTGGACCTGGTCCCAGGTCAGTCCCAAGGCGTCGACGAGGTAGGTCTCGAGGATACGGTGGCGCCTGACGGTCTCCACGGCGATCTGCCGACCCGCATCGGTCAGGGTGATCTGTCCGTAGGGCTCATAGTCGATGTACCCGTCACGGGCGAGCTTCTTGAGGTTCGCCGACACCGTCGAGGCGGTCACACCCAACTGTTCGGCGATGTCGGTCGTGCCGGGGCGACCGCCCGGCCATTCGTAGGCCTTCCAGATGAGGGTGACATAGTCCTCGACCATCCGGGTCACTGCAGGGCGCGGCATGATCGTCATTCTACGCGCGGGTCTCCGCGCGATCGGCGGTGGCAGGGGCAGTGGCGACACCGGTGCCAGCGTCAGTGGGGTCAGTGGTCGCGGGGTCGGTGGGGGCCGCCTCGGCGGGCTGGGGATCATCCGTGTCCGGATCGGATCGGCGGAAGGGAGCGGCGAGGGTGGGCAGGATGTCGCGGCGATGGAGGATGAGGAAGACGATCGCCAGTCCCGCCTGGGTCGCGGAGAGCACATAGCGTCCGGACGTATCAGTGACGAAGAACTGCACCCCGAACAGAGCCGCCAGCCCGAGCGCCGGTGCCCAGTGGAAGCGGAGGGCAAGGATGATCGCGACGCCGAGGATGGTCTGCGTGGCCGTGAGCGTGAACTCCTCGATCTGCCGTCCGTCCAAGGGCAGCCCCAGACCACCGCCACCGGCGAGGTGAGCGATCGGCAGGGATCCGACGAGCAGACTCCATTGGTTGACCTTCGAGGCGATGAGCGTGCCGATCGCGGCCGCCCCCATCCCGCGGAGGGCGAACATCGCGGCGATGATGAACTCGGGCGCCTCGGAGGCCAACGGGGCGAGCCACTGGACGAGGAAGTAGCTGTCGATGCCGAGGCTCTGCCCCGAGGCGACGAGCGCCTCGGCGAAGGGTTCGGCACTGAGCAGAATGATCGCGGCGGAGACGACGAACAGCGAGATGACGGTGATTCGTCGGGCCGACTTCGGCATTTCCGCGATGAGCGCGGCCGCTCCGACGAACTCCTCTTCCTCGTCACCGGCCGACTGTCCTGCCCGCCACAGATAGGCGGCGAAGATGAGGATGAGGCCGATCCCGAACCAGACGGGGATGGCGCCCATGAGGGGGATCGCGAACGCGAGCGCGCCGAGGATGACGAGGAACCCGATGTCCATCCGCGCTCCCGAGTCGAGGCGCAGCGAACGCGGTGAGCGCGGCCGGGGAGCCTTTCCCTCGACCTGTGTGCCGGTGGTGCGCTCGGCCGTGCCGGTGGTGCCCTTCGTCCGGCGCTTCGTAGTCCGTCGGGCGACGAGGAGGGCGATGATGACAACGAGCGGCCACCCGAAGCCGAGCAGCAGTCGGTTCGACCCGGTCATGTTCGCGGCCGCGAAATGCAGGTAGTCGGGATCGGATCCGGATCGGAACGCATAGTAGAGGTCCACAGCGTATTCGGGGAGGACGGCGATGAGTGCCAGGAGGGCGATCGCCAGGGCTCCCGAGATGTCCTTCTGCGCCGCCTCGGCGGCCCATGCCAGCAGGAAGGCGGCAGCGACGATCGCGGCTCCGAAGGCGATCAGATCGAGGACCGGGGCCACCTCGGTGCCGGTGATGCGCAGCACCACGGCGAGTGCGGCGATGAACAGGCAGAGCACGATGCGGCGAAGGATTGCGGTGGGCATGTCTTCCAGACTTCACCCCGCAAATCGGGTGTGTCTACGGACAACTGAGACTTAGATGCCTCCAACAATCGCAGCGGCCCGCGCGATCCGCGTGAGTCCGCCGATCGGACGGCCTACCGGGATGAGGACGTGTGCCGCAGATCACCGGCTTCGCGACATCATTGCTGCACTGCTGCGGCGAGATATTTCGCCGAGGGGCCCCGACCGGCGGCGGCGACATCAGACGGTGAGCCTGTGGCCACGACCTGTCCGCCGGCGCTGCCGGCACCGGGACCGAGTTCGATGACATGATCGGCGACTGCCACGACGCGCATATCGAGTTCGACCATGATGACGGTGTTGCCGGCATCGACGAGTGACTGCAGGTGAGCGACGAGGCGGTCGGCATCAGCACAGTGCAGCCCCGAGGTCGGTTCGTCGAGGACGTAGAGGGTGTCGCCGCGCTGGGAGCGTTGGAGTTCGCTGGCGAGTTTGACCCGCTGTGCCTCACCTCCGGAGAGTTCGGTGGCGGGCTGGCCGAGCCGCAGATAGCCGAGGCCCACGTCGATGAGCGCGGTGAGCGAGCGAACGATGTCGAACTCTCCGGTGAAGAACTCGTGGGCCTCTTCGACGCTCATCCCTAAGATCTCGGCGATGTTGCGTCCGCGCCACAGGATCTCGAGCGTGCTCGACTGGAAGCGGGTGCCGTGGCAGTCCGGGCATTCGGTGTAGACCGAGGGCAGGAAGAGCAGCTCGACCATGACGGAGCCTTCTCCTTCGCAGGTCGGGCAGCGTCCGCCGGCGACGTTGAAGGAGAACCTGCCGGGCTTGTACCCGCGCTCCCTGGCTTCGGGGGTCTCGGCGAAGCGTCGGCGCACATGATCGAACAGACCCGTGTAGGTCGCAACGTTCGAGCGCGGGGTGCGGCCGATGGGTTTCTGGTCGATGCTTAGGACCCGACGGATGCCCGTGAGGTCGCCGGTGACGGTTCCTGCCAGCTCCTCGGATTCGTCGACGAGCAGCAGGTCATCGGCTTCGGCTGCGGGTTCGATCGCCTCGGTGCCGGCACCGAGGCGGTCGCCGACAAGCACGGGCAGTGCCTGGCTGACCAGGCTGGACTTCCCCGAACCCGAGACACCGGTGACTGCGGTGAGCGCGCCCAGGGGCACCTCGATGCTGACATCGGCGAGGTTGTTGCGGCGGACGTCGTCCACACGCAGCCACCCCTGTGGTTCGCGCGGGGTGTGGCGCTCGAGACCGCGATCGCCGAAGACATACTCGCGCGTCACTGACTCCTCGACCTTCGCGAGACCGGCGGAGGGGCCGCTGTAGAGGACCTTGCCACCGCGTTCGCCGGCGCCGGGTCCGATGTCGACGAGCCAGTCGGCGTGACGCATGATGTCGACGGAGTGTTCGACGACGAAGAGACTGTTGCCGCGTGCCTTCAACCCGTCGAGGATGCCCATGAGTGCGTCGACGTCCTGCGGGTGGAGGCCGGCGGAGGGCTCGTCGAGCACGTAGACGACCCCGAAGAGGTCGGAGGTCAGCTGCGTGGCCAACCGCAGTCGCTGCAGCTCCCCGCCCGACAGCGTCGGAGTGGTCCGATCGAGCGAGAGGTACCCGAGCCCGAGGTCGCTGATGGGCCTCAAGCGGTCGATGAGTCCCTCGCCGAGGCGGACGAACGCACCACCGGATTCCTCGCCCGTGTCCATCGCCGCCTTCGCCGAGGCGACCTCGGTTTCGAGCACGGTCATGAGTTCGTGCAGCGGCAGGGCGGAGAATGCGGCGATGTCGAGCCCGGCGATCGTCACGGACAGGGCTTCGGGTTTGAGTTTCTTACCGTGGCAGACCGGGCAGGTCTCGACGCTGAGGAACTCAGCCACCCGCCGCTTCATCCCGGCGCTCTTCGTGTTCGCGAACGTGTCGAGCACATACTTCCTGGCACCGACGAACGTCCCCGAATAGGTCGGTTCGGCACCGGCAGCGATCGCTTCGCGCGCCTCGGTCAGGGTTAGCCGGGAGTGGACGGGAAGGTGCGGGGTCTCCTCGGTGAAGAGGATCCAGTCACGGTGTTCGCGCGGCAGGTCCTGCCAGGGGACGTCGACGTCGTAGCCGAGGGCCACGAGCACATCACGCAGCTGGTGGCCGTGCCAGGCCTTCGGCCAGGAGGCGATCGCGCGCTCCCGGATCGTCAGCGTCGGATCCGGGACCATCTTCTCTTCTGGGACGTCGAAGACGCGGCCGATCCCGTGGCATTCGGGGCAGGCGCCTTCGACGGTGTTCGTCGAGAACTCCTCGGCCAACAGCATCGGCTCCCCTTCCGGATACTGGCCGGCCCGGGAGTAGAGCATGCGCACGAGGCTGGACACGGTTGTGATGCTGCCGACGCTCGATCGGGCGCTGCGTCCGCCGCGCTGCTGCTGCAGGGCCACGGCCGGCGGCATTCCCGTGATCGAATCCACGTCCGGGACCCCGGCCTGGTCGATGAGCCTGCGGGCGTAGGGGGCGACGGATTCGAGGTACCGGCGTTGGGACTCGGCATACAGAGTACCGAAGGCCAGGGAGGACTTACCCGATCCGGACACCCCGGTGAACACGACGAGTGCGTCCCTGGGCACGCTCAGGTCGACGTTGCGCAGGTTGTGTTCCCTGGCCCCGCGGACCCGCACGTCCGGTTGGATCTCGGGTGAGGACGTGGGGTCCGAGGACGCGGAGGAGGTCATGTGGTCACGGTACCAAAAACGGGCTTCGGATCGCCGAGGCGGCCGAGCGCAGAACCCCTCGTTCCGGGAGAACCGGATCGAGGGGTTCGGTGCGCATCATCCGGCCGCTGTCGAGGGGTCGACCGTCATTCGGTGGGTGCGCCGGCGCTCGGTTCGACCACCTCGGCGGGGTAGTCCTCCTGGTCCTCGGGCTTGCGGATGAAGAATGCAAGGACGATGGGGACGATCGCGATGACCGTCGCCAGCAGGAACGCGGCATGGCCACCGGGAGCGCCCGCCTCGGGGATCGACTTGCCCTCCGCCTGGCCGGTGTGCAGGGCCGCGGAGTAGATCGAGATGAGCAGTGCGGTTCCGGCTGCACCTGCTACCTGCTGCAGGGTGTTCAGCGCGGCCGAACCATGCGAGTACAGGTGGCGCTCCAGCGATCCCAGAGAGGCGGAGAACAGCGGAGTGAACGATGCGGCCAGGCCCAGCGACATGACGATCTGGACGATGATGAGCAGCCAGATCGGCGTTCCCACGCCGGCCGTCGAATACGCGAACATCGAGGACGCGATCATGATCGTGCCCGGTACGAGCAGCGTCTTGGGGCCTCGGGCGTCGTAGATTCGACCCATCACCGGTCCGAGCAGGCCCATCATCACCGAACCCGGCAGGAGGACGAGGCCGGACTGGGTGGCGCCGAGTCCGACGACGCTCTGCAGGTACAGCGGCAGCAGGGAGAACGTGCCGAACATCGACAGGGCGACGACCGCCATGATGATGACCGAGAAGACGTAGTTGCGCGAATTGAACACACGGAGGTCGAGCAGGGCGCGATCGTCCTTCTGCAGGACGAGCTGGCGCCACACGAAGAGGGCGAGGAAGACCAGTCCGCCGCCGATCGTCGCCCATGCCAGTGCGGTTGTGGACCCGCCGCCGGACTCACCGCCGTGACCGCCGCCGAACTGGCTGAGGCCGTAGACGATGCCGCCGAAGGCGAACACGGACAGGATGATGGAGATGACGTCGATCGGGGCGTGCGTCGACTCACCGAGGTTGGTCATCCACCTCGCACCGAGTGACAGAGCGATGAGCGCGATCGGCAGGATGATGCCGAAGAGCCAGCGCCAGCCGAGCGAATCGAGCACGATGCCCGACATCGTCGGTCCGATGGCCGGGGCCAGCGAGATGACGAGGCCGACTCGGCCCATCATCCGACCGCGCGAGTGCGCAGGGACCACATTCATCATCGTCGTCATCAGCAGAGGCATCATGATTCCGGTGCCAGCGGCTTGGACGATCCGTCCGATGAGGAGCAGGATGAATCCCTGCGAGACGAGGCAGATGAGCGTGCCCGCAGAGAACAGCATCATCGCGGCCAGGAAGATCTGGCGCGTGGTGAATCGCTGCAGGAGGAAGCCGGTCGTCGGAATGACGACGGCCATGGTGAGCATGAAGGCGCTGGTCAGCCACTGGCCCTGCTCGGGAGGGATGCCGAGGGACTTGTTGAGTTCCGGGATGGCGATGGCCATCGTCGTCTCATTGAGAATCGCCACGAAGGCAGCCACCAGCAGCAGCCAGATGACCTTCATGCCTGCGGGGTCGATGGTGTCGTTATGCTGTGTCTGCGCGTGTGCGGGTGAGCTGTCGCTGGACAAGACGGTGCTCCGTTCGGATGTGTCTGAGGGGCCCGGGATGTGGGCGGAGGTCGCACGCAGATGCCGAATCGACGCGCAGACGAAAGTGTCAACAGCATCTCAGACTAACGTATTCCCGTTTCTCCCCGACAGTGGGGAGAACCCGAAATCGCGGCGATCTTCGTCACTGCTCGCTCGGTCTCCTCAGCAGGTGTCGTATCGGTACCCGTGATCGCCTGCGGCGACGAGGTCGCGGTCGCGCTGGATCATCAGCGGCGGACGATCGGGGACGGTGCAGGCGTTGGCGAAGTCCAGCCCCGCCTCGGCGAGGGTGTCAGGATATTCGATGGCGAGGACACGGTCGCCGTAGATCTCGGTGTACGCGGCGCATTCGTCGAAAGCGGCGCATTCCTCGGCCACGGCGAAATCGAAGCCGAGCTGAGAATGAGCGGTGTCGGCGAGCTCAGCGGCGTTCTTCTGTGCGATCGACAGACCATGGGCATGGGCACGGTCGACATACGCGGCCGCGAGTTCCAGGGCACCGGTTCGGTCGATGTCGGGGAATCGGTCGGCCGTGTCGAGATTGTCGATCTCCACGGCGTCGAATCCGGATTCGGCGCAGCCGTCGAAGACGGGGCCGATGACGTCGAGGATCCTGGTTCGTCGGTCTGCGGTCGAGGGGTCGAGGATGTGTTCGTCCGGCCAATCGGGGTCGACGACCAGGTCACCGGCGGCATCGTGGAGCAGCAGGTCAGCGTGGTCGCGCCAGTCCGCGGCCTCGTCAGGTTGGGTCTGGAAGCCGTTGACGTAGCAGACGGAGTAGGCCCCGGTCAGCGGCGCGGCATCCGCGTCGCGGACGACGATATCGATGCGGCCCCGCGAATCCGGCAGCGAGTCATAGGATCCGCCGAGCTGGTAGTCGAAGGTTCCTGACGTCGGCAGCGAGGGCGCTCCTGAGGTCGGCATCGTCGATGGCGGCGAAGCGTTCGCTGAACAGCCGCCCATTGCCACCGCAATGCCGATGGCGACCGCGGCCGCCATCCACCGCGGTGGAATCGGGCTCAGCAGAGGTCTCATGGAAACACTGTAGACGGAGGCGGCCGACATCGATGTCGCGGCGGAGTTCACACTCTCTTCGATTCGACGTATCGGATGTTCACTTAAGCGCTGTTAACGTCGGCAGAGGAGACGACCCGTCACCGAGGCGGATCGTCTCCTGGAAAGTCAGTACCAGTCACACAGTCAAGCGGAACGAACGGATGAGAATGACTCTGAAGAACGTCACCACGAAGACCATGACAGCTGCGATGATCGCCGGAGCCGCCGTGCTCGGCTCCAGTTCGATCGCCTCCGCCGCCCAGCCGGCGGCACCGCCCGCCGCTTCCGCGGGAGCCGCCTCCGCCGCAGCCGAGAACTCGGCTGCGGACTCCGGCACCGCCTCGGCAAGCCCGGAGGCGGAGAAGAAGTTCTCGAACATCGGAGACTTCCTCAAGCACTACAAGGGCCAGTCGCTGGCGAACTCGCAGGGCGGCTACCAGGGAGAATGCGTCAGCCTCATCTCCCGGGCCCTCGAAGAGGTCTACGGCGTCGACCACGGAGCGTGGGGCAACGCCGTCGACTATCAGGCAGGCGGCTCCGGCGGTGACAAGATGAAGGCGAACGGCTTCACCTGGCACACCGACCAGAAGTTCGAGAACGGCGACATCCTCGTCTGGGGCGACGGCGACAACACCACCGCCTACGGTCACATCGGCATCTACTACGAAGGCCAGGTGTGGCACCAGAACTTCAACGGCGACCGCAGCCTGCACACCTATGACGGCCTCATCGATGGCTACTTGGGCTACTGGCGCGCCTGATAGGTTTTCGCAACGACGAAGGCTCCGAACCGCAATGGTTCGGAGCCTTCGTTTTACGAGTGCTGTCTCAAAACTACTCGAGTGGAGGTAAGGGGACTCGAACCCCTAACCCTCTGCTTGCAAAGCAGATGCGCTACCAATTGCGCCATACCCCCGGACGGGTTCACACCCTCACACCGAGTCGGTGTGTTCGGACCATTCGGCCTGGGCACTCTGGTTCTGGTGCCGCCACCCGAAGAACACTCCGAGTCCCACTAATGTGAGACCGCTGAGAATCCATCTTCTCATGATCCTCCTCGAAAGGAAATCCTGTTGTGACAGGACGTGGGCCTACCTGGACTTGAACCAGGGACCTCTTCGTTATCAGCGAAGCGCTCTAACCGCCTGAGCTATAGGCCCTTATCGGGTGAACCCGAAGTAAAACAATACCCATCAGGAGCAGACAAACACAAATCGGCGCTAGGTGACACCCCTCACACCCTCCCAGAACTACCTGACGGCGGCCCAGATACCTCGCGCGAGGTTGCTGGGCCGCCGTCAGGTAGCAATTGGGGAGGGGGTCAGTCGTCGGTGAGGGTGAGACTGAATCCGCCGGCGATGAGGGAGCCGATGTTGTAGATGAAGGCCGCCAAGGTCGACAGCGCCGTCATCAGCACAATGTTGATGACAGCGATGATGAAGCCGGCTGCGACGACTCGGCCGAAGCCGAAGATGCCGATGATTCGCTCGGCCGACTCGGCGCCGGCGAGCTCACTCATCGTCGACTCGAGGCCGCTCATCACGCCGGTCGCCTGCAGCACGACCCACAGCACGATGAAGGCGACGATAGTGGCGATGCCGATCGCCACGGACATGAGGAACGACATCTTCATGACCGACCAGGGGTCGACCGCGGAGACGGTGAGGCGGACGGTGCGTGGGCCCTTCTTCTTTTTGCCCTTTCCGCCCTCGACCATGTTCTTCACGCCCATCTTCACGCTGCCGGAGCTGGCGCGGACGGTGTTCGCTGCATTTCCCATCACCGAGGTGGCGGTGCGGTTATCGCCGCCCGATCCTTGGGAGCCCGATCCCTGCGAACCGGAAGTCGGTGCCCCGGATCCCTGAGATCCGGTCTGAGCACCTGAACCCTGCGATCCGGTGTGAGCCGACGGTGCCGAACCGGCCGAGGGAGCGCGGTTGGGCTTCGGCGACGCCTTCGGGGCGGGAGGTGCGACAACGGTGGCGTTCTGGCTGTTCGGACCCGAGGAGCCGCGACCGGACCCTGAACCCTGGTTCGCACCGGAACCGGAGTTCGAACCCGAACCGGATGCTGCAGCCGGCTTCTCGTCCGACTTCGACGACCCGGCCGTCAGACGGGTCGAGCCGCTCGACGTCCTTATGATCTTCCCTGAGCCTGGCTGTTTGCTATCGCTCACTCTTCCACATCCTCGTTGCCGGCCTGAGGCTCTGCGACCTCACCTTCCGGGACTTCGGCATCGTCTTCGCTTTCGATCTCGTCTTCGACCTCGGCTTCGGGCCCACGGGTCACTGCGATAATACGGTCTTTCTTGTCCGGTTTCGCGAACACCACACCCATGGTGTTGCGTCCCTTCGCCGGAACTTCATCGATGCTCGACCGAACGATCTTACCGCGCTCCATGACCACGAGGACCTCTTCACCGTCTTCGACGATGAGTCCGCCTACCAAGTCTCCGCGCTGTTCGGTGATCTTCGCAACCCGGATTCCCAGACCGCCACGGCCCTGCAGACGATATTCGTCGACCGGGGTGCGCTTGGCGTAACCGGCCTCGGTGACGACGAAGACGTAGGTGTCGGGCTGGACGACGTCCATCGTGAGCAGCTCGTCGTCTTCCTTGAACTTCATACCGGTGACGCCTCCGGTGACCCTGCCCAGGGGGCGGATCGATTCGTCATCGGCGGCGAAGCGGATCGACATGCCCTTGCGCGAGATCAGCAGCAGGTGGTCTTCGGCACCGACGATGCGAGCCGAGACCAGCTCATCGGGCTGACCCTTGTATTCGCGCAGGTTGATGGCGATGACACCGCCGGTGCGGTTCGAGTCGTACTCGGTCAGGCGGGTCTTCTTCACCACACCGGAACGGGTGGCGAGGATGAGGAACTCAGCTTCTTCGTAGTCGCGGATCGAAAGCACCTTCGCGATCTGCTCGCCGGGCTGCAGCGCCAGCAGGTTCGCCACATGCTGACCCTTGGCATCACGTGAACCCTCGGGCAGTTCGTAGGCCTTCGCCCGGTACACGCGGCCCGTGTTCGTGAAGAACAGCAGCCAGTTGTGAGTGGAGGTGACGAAGAACTGCTCGACGACGTCATCGCCGCGCAGCGCCGCTCCCTTGATGCCCTTGCCGCCGCGGTGCTGCGCGCGGTACAGGTTCGACTGGGTCCGCTTCGCATAACCGCCACGGGTGATCGTGACGACGACTTCCTCTTCGGGGATGAGGTCTTCGATGGACACATCGCCGTCGAATCCGGCGAGGATCTTCGTACGACGGTCATCACCGTAGCGTTCGACGATCTCGTCGAGTTCCTCGGACACGATCTCGCGCTGACGAGACGGTGTTTCCAGGATGTGGTTGTACTCGGCAATCAGCTGTTCGATCTTATCGGCCTCTTCCTGGATCTTCAGACGCTCCAGTGCGGCCAGTCGGCGCAGCTGCAGGTCGAGGATCGCATTGGCCTGAATTTCGTCGACCTCGAGCAGCTCCATCAGTCCGGTCCGTGCCTCGTCCGAGGACGGGGAGCGGCGGATCAGAGCGATGACCTCGTCGAGGGCGTCGAGGGCCTTGAGGTAGCCGCGCAGGATATGAGCGCGTTCCTCGGCCTTGCGCAGACGGAACTGCGTACGGCGGACGATGACTTCGATCTGGTGCTTGACCCACAGACGCAGGAACGAGTCGATGCTCAGTGTGCGCGGCACGCTGTCGACGAGCGCCAGCATGTTCGCGGAGAAGTTCTCCTGCAGCGAGGTGTGCTTGTACAGGTTGTTGAGCACGACCTTGGCCACTGCGTCGCGCTTGAGCACGATGACCAGGCGCTGACCGGTACGGCCCGAGGACTCGTCGCGGAGATCCGCGATGCCCGCGACCTTGCCGTCCTTGACGTAGGAGGCGATCTTCGCGGCCAGGGTGTCCGGGTTGACCATGTACGGCAGCTGGGTCACGACGAGGCAGGTGCGGCCCTGGATCTCCTCGACCTCGACGACCGCGCGCTGAGTGATCGATCCACGGCCGGTGCGATAGGTGTCCTCGATGCCCTTGCGGCCGAGGATCGTCGCGCCCATCGGGAAGTCGGGTCCCTTGATGATGCCGAGGAGCGCTTCGAGAGCTTCCTCCTTGCTCGCCTCCGGGTGGGACAGCAGCCACTGGGCACCCTGGGCGACCTCACGCAGGTTGTGCGGAGGAATGTTCGTGGCCATGCCCACGGCGATGCCGGCCGAGCCGTTGACCAGCAGGTTCGGGAACCTGGAGGGCAGAACCATCGGCTCCTGGTTGCGGCCGTCGTAGTTGTCCTGGAAGTCGACGGTGCCTTCTTCGATGTCCCGGACCATCTCCATGGCCAGGGGCGCCATCTTGCACTCGGTATAACGCGGTGCGGCCGCTCCGTCGTCGCCCGGGGATCCGAAGTTGCCCTGTCCGGACACGAGCGGGTAGCGCATCGTCCACGGCTGCACGAGGCGGACCATGGCGTCGTAGATCGCCGTGTCACCGTGCGGGTGGTACTGGCCCATGACGTCGCCGACGACGCGGGAGCACTTGGAGAAGTTGCGGTCGGGCCGGTAGCCGCCGTCGAACATCGCGTAGAGGACGCGGCGGTGGACGGGTTTGAGTCCGTCGCGGACGTCGGGCAGGGCGCGGCCGACGATCACGCTCATCGCGTAATCGAGGTACGACCTCTGCATCTCGAGGTTGAGATCAACCTGTTCGATCCGGTTGATTTCTGTTCCGATATCGTTCTCGTCGGCCAATGTGGGCTCTTCCCTTGTGTTCGAACCGTGTCCGGCTGGATCTCAGCCGTGTGCGGCGGCGATTGGTACGTGCAAAGAATGGGGGCAGTGCATCCGATCTCCCACCCTCACCGAGGCGGCTGCCCCGGTGAGGACGGACGATCAGATGTCGAGGAAGCGGACGTCCTTCGCGTTCTCCTGGATGAAGCGGCGACGCGAATCCACGTCATCGCCCATGAGGACGGTGAAGATCTCGTCGGCGACGATCGCATCGTCGAGCGACACCTGCTTGAGCAGCCGGTGGTCGGGATCCATCGTCGTCTCCCACAGCTCCTCGTAGTTCATCTCGCCCAGACCCTTGTAGCGCTGGATCGCGAGGTCCTTGGGCAGTCGCTTGCCTGCGGCCCGCCCAGTCTCGAGCAGTCCGTCGCGCTCCTTGTCCGTGTACGCGAACTGGTGCGGGGCGTTCGACCACTTGATGCGGTAGAGCGGCGGGGTGGCGAGGTAGACGTAGCCGTGCTCGATGAGCGGCTTCATGTACCGGAAGATCAGCGTCAGCAGCAGGGTCGTGATGTGCTGACCATCGACATCGGCGTCAGCCATGAGGACGATCTTGTGGTACCGCAGCTTCTCGAGATCGAACTCCTCGCCGATGCCGGTGCCGAAGGCCGTGATCATCGCCTGGACTTCGTTGTTGCCCAGCGCGCGATCGAGTCGAGCCTTTTCGACGTTGAGGATCTTTCCGCGCAGCGGCAGGATCGCCTGAGTGTTCGGATTGCGGCCCTGAGTCGCCGAGCCGCCGGCCGAGTCACCCTCGACGATGAAGACCTCGGAGATCGTCGGGTCCTTCGACTGGCAGTCCTTGAGCTTGCCGGGCATGCCCGAGGACTCGAGCAGTCCCTTGCGGCGAGTAGCTTCGCGGGCCTTGCGGGCGGCCATCCGTGCCTGCGAGGCCTGCAGTGCCTTGCGCACCACGTCCTTGGCCTGGGCCGGGTTCGACTCGAACCAGTGACCGAGCTCGTCGCGGACCACGCGCTGGACGAAGCCCTTCACCTCGGAGTTGCCGAGCTTCGTCTTCGTCTGGCCCTCGAACTGAGGGTCGCCGAGCTTGACGGAGATGACGGCTGTGAGGCCCTCGCGGATGTCGTCGCCGGTGAGGTTCGGATCCTTGTCGCGCAGCAGCTTCTGTTCCTTCGCATAGGAGTTGACCAGCGAGGTCAGTGCCGTGCGGAAGCCCTCTTCGTGAGTGCCGCCCTCATGGGTGTTGATGACGTTGGCGTAGGTGTGAACGGATTCGTTGTACGACGTCGTCCACTGCATCGCGATCTCGAGCGCCAGAGTCTGTTCACCCTCTTCGGCTTCGAAGACGATGACATCGGGGTGGACGAGGTCGGCCTTCTTCGTCGAGTTGAGGTACTCGACATAGTCGAGCAGGCCGTTCGCGTATTCGTAGGTGACGGTGCGCGGCTTCCACTCGTTCGCCTCGTCCTCGTCGATCTGGACATCCTCGTCGTCGACCTCGTTGTGGCGCTCATCCGTGAGGCTGATCTTCAGGCCCTTGTTGAGGAAGGCCATCTGCTGGAAGCGCGCACGGAGGTACTCATAGGAGAAGTCCGTGGTCTCGAAGATCGTGCCGTCCGGCCAGAAGGTCACGGTCGTGCCGGTCTCATCGGTCGCCTCGCCGCGCTGCAGTTCGCCGGTGGGCACACCGCGGACGAAGTCCATGTTCCACACATAGCCGTCGCGCTTGACCTCGACTTCGAGGCGTTCGGACAGTGCGTTGACGACGGTCGAACCGACACCGTGGAGACCACCGGCCACGGCGTATCCGCCGCCGCCGAACTTGCCGCCGGCGTGGAGGATCGTGAGGATCACCTCGACGGTCGGCTTGCCCTCCGTCGGGTGCATGGCCACCGGCATTCCACGGCCGTCATCGGTGACGCGGACGCCGCCGTCGGCGAGGATGGTGACCTCGATATGATCGCAATAGCCGGCCATCGCCTCGTCGACGGAGTTGTCGACGATCTCCTGAACGAGGTGGTGGAGACCGCGTTCCGAGGTCGAACCGATGTACATGCCGGGTCGTTTCCGGACTGCCTCGAGACCCTCGAGCACAGTGATGTCGCCGGCATCATAATGAGGCTGATCCTCGGTCGTCATATGACTCCTTGTTCGGATGGTCGCTATCAGCTCCCCATTCTACCGCGCCGCACGCTGAAATGCCCGTAAGCGGCCTGTGAAGGCGTATTTCCCGAATTTTCGTGCCGCAGATGTACCCCCGGACAGGTGAGGGAGCGGCTATGGCCGTTTAAGGCCCTCTGTGTTCTTAACAGAAATGCAGGGTCGCTTCCCGGAATTTCGCCGAGGCGGCCATCCGGTTCACCCGAATGTGTCCCGGGGTCCGCGGCCGGCCACCGACCGTCGTCCGCGTTTGAAGCTGCGCCCCTGTGGTCCCTTGATCTCGATCTCGGTGATCGTCGCCGAGCCCAGCCCTTCCTCGAGCTTGCGCAGGATCGTCGGTTTGAGCACCCGCAGCTGGGTCGCCCAGGTCGTCGAGTCCGCTGCGATGACGAGCAGCGGAGGCGAGAAGTCGACGGGAGTCGCGTGCTGGGCCACTTGGGGTCCGACGAGGTCGGGCCACCGGCCGAGCACCTTGCCGATGTCGAGTGAGGACGACCAGCCGCGGTCAGTGATGAGCGAGCCGAGCACGGAAGACACCGTCTTCGGGTCACGGCCGTCTCTGCCCGATCCGGAGTAGACGACTTCGCCGCGCAGACGAGAGCGTCGACGGCTGCGGACGAACTTCGCTTCGGTGACCTCCATCCGCCGGACTCGGTCGAGGGCTTCGAGCGCGGCGACGGGAGTGGAGTAGTCCCGGGCGATGCCGCTCATGATGCGTTGCTCTGCAGGAGTCGGGACTGGTCGATCCGGATCCCTTCGAGGCCCGCCGGCAGATCGGAGTCGACGGCCGCCGTGATGAAGACCTGCTCGGCCGAGGTCACTCTCGAGGCCAGACGCTGGCGCCGACCGGTGTCGAGTTCGGCGAAGACGTCGTCGAGAACGAGGATCGGCTGTTCGGCCGCACTTCCGGCATCGGTGGAGAGCAGGTCCCATCCGGCCAGCTGCATGGCCAGTGCCAGCGACCAGGTCTCGCCGTGAGAGGCGTAGCCCTTTGCCGGATGGCTGCCGATCATCAGCGACAGGTCATCGCGACCGGGTCCGTGCAGGGTCAGTCCGCGCTCGATCTCCGTCGTCCGGCGACGGTCGAGGGCCGCGAGCAGCAGCTCCTTGCAGTCGGCAGCGGATTCGGCCTGCGAGTAGTCGATGCGCGAATCGTAGGCGATATGGGCGCCTTGCCGCTCCAGCCGGGCATCGGCGGCGATATAGGCGAAGTTCGTCTGCAGCGGCTCGACGATATCGGCGAGGATCCGCTGCCGACCGAACACGAGCTCGGCCGCAGAGTCCGCGTAGGCCATGTTCCAGATGTCGAGAGTCGTCTCGAGGCCGGGATCGCGATCCTCGCGGAGTCGTTTGAGCAGAGCATTGCGCTGTTTGAGTGCCCGCTCGAAGTCCGTGATGATCGAGGCGAAGCGGGGATTGCGGGCCACGACGAGAGTGTCGATCCATGACCGGCGTTCGGCAGGTTCGCCTCTCACCAGGCTGAGGTCCTCGGGAGCGAAGACCACACAGGAGACGAGGCCGAGGATGTCTTTGAGCTTCACCGCATTGCGATTGACCCGAGCCCGGTTGGCGCCTTTGGCCTGGATGGTGACCTCGACGGTGGCGTGGCGCTGATCCCGATTGACCAGGGCGGACACCGTCGCAGCAGGTCTGCCGTCGTGGACGAGCGGAGCGTCGAAGGCGACCCGGTGGGAGCGCTGATGAGCCAGATACCCGATCGCCTCGACGATATTGGTCTTCCCGGTCCCGTTGTCGGCCACGAATGTGGTGACTCCGGGTGAGAACTCGAGGTCGAGCTCCGGATACGACCGATAGTCACGCAGGGAGAGTCGGGATATCCACATTCAGATGCGGGTGGGCATGAGCAGATAGCGATAGGACTCGTCGGCAGGGCCATCGAGTTCCTTCTGCCCGGAGATGATGACCGGTTTCATCGGCTGGGTGAAGGAGAAGTTCACGTACGGGCTCTCGACAGCGGCGAGACCCTCGGCGATGTAGTGCGGGTTGAAGCCGACGGTGATCTCGTCGCCCTGGAGGGTTGCTTCGACGGCTTCGGAGGCCTGAGCGTCGTCACCGGTGCCGGCGTGGAGGGTGAGCATTCCGTCGGTGACCTCGAAGCGCAGCGGTGTGTTGCGTTCGGCCACGAGGGAGACGCGACGGACTGCTTCACGCAGCACGGCGGTCTCGACGATGGCATGGATCGGAACCGACTCCGGGAACAGCGAACGGACCTTCGGATATTCGCCCTCGATGAGCAGCGACGTGGTGACTCGGCCCGCCGAGGTGAAGGAAATGAGATCCTTGCCCGCATCGGTGCTCAGACCGATGGTGACATCGCCGCCGAGGGACTTCGAGACATCGGAGAGTGTGCGTCCGCGCAGCAGAGCCACGGCCGAGACGTCGGGACGTCCCGGGTTCCAGGTGAATTCGCGAACGGCCAGACGGTAGCGGTCCGTGGCAAGCATTGTGACCTTCTCGCCCTCGATCTCGACGCGCACGCTGGTGAGGATCGGCAGAGTGTCGTCCTTCGAGGTCGCGATGGTGACCTGCGAGACGGCGTTCTGGAACTCACCGGCGGAAACGGTGCCGGAGTCGTCGGGGATCTGCGGCAGTGCCGGGTATTCGGCCACTGGCATCGTCATCAGTGAGAAGCGAGAGGAACCGCAGGTGACGTCGACCTTCGCATCGATCTGTTCGAGGGTCACCTCCTGGTTCGGCAGCGCCTTGGAGATGTCGGCGAGCAGACGACCGGAGACGAGGACCGTTCCTGCGGAGGCGACATCGGCGACGATCTCGACGCGGGAGGAGACTTCGTAGTCGAAGACGGCAAGGCGCACAGTGCCGCCGGCTTCGGCGGTGATGAGGATGCCGGTGAGGACCGGAGCGGAAGGACGATTGGGCAGAGTCTTGGTCGCCCAGGCAACAGCGTCAGCGAGAACGTCGCGATTGACTTTGAACTTCAAGGGGGATGCTTCCGCGTTCACTTTACTCCTTCGGGGGTGGCCACCCGACCTGCACTGGGCATCTGGCACAAGATTCCGGGTTGCGAGTCACAGGCTCGATACTGCTCGGAAAACTTTACACAGCCTATCCGATTTGTGACCACCTCAGGAGTGCCGGCCGAAAAGGGTGTTCAAAGAGTGAATCTCGCATTCGAGAATCAGCTGAGATCCTGTGTTCGAATAATCGTCAGCTCTGCACCTGTGCTGAGCTCGAGGTCCTGAGCTCGAAGCTCACCCACCGCAGCAGTCGGTGGCGGTCGCCCTCTTAAGAGTTGAATTCACTTGGTAGAAGTATCAGCACTTGTGGAGACTGTGGACAAGTGCCGCTTACCCCAGAGTAATCAAGGGATTCGACCGCTTATGGGCTTGTGGATGCCTTGTTCACCGCGACGGAGGCGTCGGTGGGCGCTTGGGTAAACACAAGCATGTAGTTCACATCTTTCCACCCCTGGAGCGGTTCTGTCCACCGTTCTATCCCCAGCTGTGAGCAATTGTCCCCAGGGTTATCCACAGATGTGTATGACGTCTTCTATAGGCGGTGCTGTTGTTTAATGCGGTTTGTGAGTTCGGTGACCTGAGTGTAGACGGCCCGTCTTTCGGCCATCTGAGTTCGAATCTTCTTGTTCGCATGCATAACGGTAGTGTGATCGCGTCCACCGAATGCCTGCCCGATCTTGGGCAGGGAGAGGTCGGTGAGCTCACGGCACAGATACATGGCGATCTGCCTGGCCGTCGTGAGCGTCCGGGACCGGGAGGTTCCGCACAGGTCATCGAGAGTGAGGCTGAAGTAGGCAGCGGTCTGGCCCATGATGTCCGCGGCCGTGACTGCAGGGGTGTCATCGGGGGTGATGAAGTCCTTGAGGACGGTTTCGGCCAGGGAGACGTCGATCTGCTGATCGTTGAGGTTGGCGAAAGCCGTGACTCGGATGAGGGCGCCCTCGAGTTCGCGGATGTTCGAGGACACCCGGGAGGCGATGTATTCGAGGACGTCATCGGGGACGTCGAGCTGTTCGGCTGCGGCCTTGCGACGCAGAATCGCGAACCGTGTCTCCATATCCGGCGGCTGCACATCCGTGAGCAGACCCCATTCGAAGCGGGAGCGCAGCCGCTCTTCGAAGCCCTTGAGCATCTTCGGCGGCTGATCTGAGGTGATGACGACCTGTTTGGCCTCATTGTGCAGTGCATTGAAGGTATGGAAGAACTCTTCGACGGTCGCATCCTTGCCCTGCAGGAACTGGATGTCATCGATCATGAGGATATCGACCTCACGGTAGCGGCGCTGGAAGGCCGGACGCAGAGCGTTCGAGGTCTTCGACGAACCGATCGTATTGATGAAGTCGTTGACGAACTCTTCGCTGGAGACGTATTTCACCCGGATCTCGGGGAACAGCTGAGTCGCGTAGTAGCCGATCGCATGGAGCAGGTGGGTCTTGCCCAGTCCCGACTCCCCATAGATGAACAGAGGGTTGTAGGCCTTGGCCGGTGCCTCGGCGACGGCGAACGCAGCGGCATGGGCGAACCTGTTGGAAGCACCGATCACGAAGGTGTCGAAGGTGTACTTCGGATTGAGCTGAGCGACGCCGGGAGCATCGACGGGCGGACCCATCGGGGCGGCAGTCGCCTCGGCGATCTTCATCTCCCGGTCGGTCATCCTCGATTCGGCCGGCGCCTGAGGCTGCTGTGCCGCCGGCGGTGCGCTCGTCTGCGCATGCGGCATCTGAGTGTTCGGAGTCTGTGCAGCGGGCTGACCGTGATTCGGTTGGACGTATCCGGGCGCCGAATGATCGGCGGGGGTCGGTCGCACCGGTTCGGTCGCCTCGGCGGGTGTGGGTTCAGGGGAACCCGTCGCCGAGGTGGAGGTGACCGGGTCGATGGGAACCGGGGTTCCCGGGGTCGGCTCTCCGATGAGATCTTCGAAGCGGATCGGTACGTCGAGCTCGGGATCGACGACGAAGCCGAAGGTCACCTCGAAACCGAGGACCTTGGAGAACTCCCGGGTCAGAGGGCCGAGCAGCCGGGTCTCGATAGTGCGGCGGGTGTGCTCGTCGCGCACCGCAAGAAGGACGAGGGCATTGTCGACGAGCGCCTTCGGCAGGGCGAGGGAGAGGAACCCCTTCTGATGGGACGTGAGGTCTGGGTCCTCTTCCAGGTTTGAGACCACCGTGCGCCAGCGGCTGATGAGCTCATTCTTGGAATTCGACACCGTCACATTTCCTCAGCTTTCAAAAAAATTCGTTCTGGCGTGATCCACACCTGTGCATGACTTCCACATAGTTTTCCACAGAATGTGGATGATTGCCGACTCAGCCCAGTGAATCTCCACACTCGTGGATAAGCTTGTGGAAAACTACATGGGTGTGACTTGTGGATGGGGTCTGATGACGGGAACGCGAACGGGGATGAATTTCGGGCGAGCGTGACGTGAAACATGCGGATCCCGTTTGACCGCTCGGATTCCGCCTCGCTAAGATGGAGTGTCCTGTGTACCGGGCTTCATCCGATTATCCTGATTATCTTTTGGCTCTTATGCACAGGAGTGCTCGGCGGTCGAGACTCGCACCGCCGTTTTTTGTGAGAACGCACCGGCGTTCACCCGCAACCTAGAAATCGGAGACTGAAGTGAGCAAGCGTACATTCCAGCCCAACAACCGTAAGCGCGCCAAGAAGCACGGCTTCCGTCTGCGCATGCGCACCCGCGCTGGCCGCTCGATCCTGGCCGCACGTCGTCGCAAGGGTCGTTCCGACATTTCGGCCTGAGCATGCTTCACGCGGCACATCGGATCCGCAGCGGCGAAGACTTCAGACGAATCTTCAGAGCCGGGGTCCGGGTGCGCTCAGAGCATCTCATGGCGCACAGCCTGAGAGGCACCGATGATACCCACGCTGCGCGCGTGGGTTTCATCGTATCCAAGGCCGTCGGAAACGCCGTGGTGCGCAACCGCACCAAGCGTCGGCTGCGCGAGATCATGCGTGCACGTCTCGGTGAGCTGAGAGCAGGAGAGCTGTTCGTCATCCGGGCGCTGCCGCATGCGGGACAAGCCGACTTCGCCGTTCTGTCCGCCGAGGTCGACGAGCTGCTGGTCAAAGCAGAGAAGAAGCTGGAACGTCGTGGACGCCGAGCATGATCTGAAACATGTCTCCGAGGTGCCCCGTCGGCCGGCCGGATTCTGGCCCACTGTCGGCTGGA
This sequence comes from Brevibacterium epidermidis NBRC 14811, assembly GCF_001570805.1. Lineage (GTDB taxonomy): Bacteria > Actinomycetota > Actinomycetes > Actinomycetales > Brevibacteriaceae > Brevibacterium > Brevibacterium epidermidis. Next base: position 267,649 of record NZ_BCSJ01000003.1, read on the forward strand.
TCATCATGGTCGGTCCGAGGATGCCGTTCGTATGGTTCATCCGCGCCTATCGGATCGTGATCTCGCCTCTCTACGGCCAAGTGTGCCGCTACTATCCCAGCTGCTCCATGTATGGTCTCGAAGCCTTCGAGATACACGGAGTTCTCAAGGGAGTGGTGTTAACTGGGTGGCGCATACTGCGCTGCAATCCATGGTCGCACGGTGGTGTCGATCATGTGCCGGGATCGGCGCGGGAGGCCAGGTCGAAGACCATCCACCGCGGTCAGGCACACAGCTGAACACAGCTGAACAGAATGGACTTGTCAGTCCGCGCGCGAGCGCGATCAAGCGGACTGTGGCGGGGCACGCGTCGTGTCGCGCAGACCTGTGAACAATGGCAAAATGAACTTCGCGCAAGAATCGGTGTAACGAGGAGAACTGAATGGACTGGATGGACAAGCTGCTCTACCCGCTGCAGTGGGTAGTTGCTTGGATCCTCGCGATCTTTCATGAGATCTTTACCGCAATCGGTCTCCAAGCCGACAGCGGTTGGACCTGGGTGCTCTCGATCGCCGGACTGACCGTGGTCATCCGTGCTCTCCTCATCCCTCTCTTCGTCTACCAGATCAAGTCGCAGCGCAAGATGCAGCTGCTGCAGCCGGAGATCCAGCGTCTGCAGGCGAAGTACAAAGGCAAGAAGGATCAGTACTCGCGTCAGGCCATGGCCGAAGAGCAGATGGCGCTGTTCCGCGACAACAAGACGAGCCCGTGGGCATCGTGTCTGCCGCTGCTCGTGCAGATGCCCATCTTCTTCTCGCTCTTCCGCGTCATCCACAATATGCCGAAGGTCGCCTCCGGTGACGTCGGAGCCATCGGCGGTTTCACGCAGCAGCTGGCGATTCAGGCCGAGCAGTCCTCGATCTTCGGCATTCACCTGTCCGAGACATTCACAAGCCCGGGCTTCGGGGTCAAGCTCCTGACCGGTGTGCTCATCGTCATCATGGCCGCCACCATGTTCATCACGCAGAAGCAGATGATGGCGAAGAACATGTCGGAGTCGGCAATGGCCAACCCGATGATGCAGTCGCAGAAGATGCTGCTCTACGTTATGCCTCTCGTCTTCGGCATCGGCGGAATCTACTTCCCGCTCGGTGTCCTCATCTACTGGCTGGTCTCGAACACTTGGACGATGGCCCAGCAGCACATGGTCATCCGCAATATGCCCGCTCCCGGCTCGAAGGCCGAAAAGGAGATGCTTGAGCGCAAGGCTCGCAAGGGCAAGACTGTGAAGCAGGATGAGCTCAAGGGATCGACTGTCACCGAGGAGGCCCCGAAGAAGAGCGGCCAGCGGCAGCAGCCTGTGAGCAAGAACCGTAAGAAGAACAAGAAGCGCTGAGGACAGACATGACCGAAGAGAAGATCGACGAGACCTCCGAGCAGACTCCGGAAGACACCTCGACGAAGCCGAGCCGTGCCGAACTCCTCGAAGAAGAGGGCGAGATCGCCGCAGATTACCTCGAAGAGCTGATGGATCTGGCGGACATCGATGGCGATATCGATATCGATGTCGCCGACGGTCGGGCACAGCTGTCCATCGTCTGCGAAGACGACGATGACTCGAACCTGGGCACCTTGGTCGGCCGCGAAGGGCGCACCCTCGGTGCGCTCCAGGAGCTGAGCCGTCTGGCAGTGCAGACGCAGACAGGTCAGCGGTCCTGGCTGATGCTCGATATCGACGGCTTCCGCAACAGCCGCCGCGAAGAGCTGATCAAGAAGGCCAAGCGCGCGATCGACGAGGTCAAGGACGGCGGCGACGAGTTCGCGTTCAAGCCGATGAACAGCTTCGAGCGCAAGATCATCCATGACCAGGCGGCCCGCGCCGGTCTGGTCTCGGAGTCCGAGGGCGAAGGCGACGGTCGTCATGTCGTCATCCGGCTCGCCGATGACTGATCAGCCCGAGAACGACATCGAGTTCTCGAACGAACCGACGCCAGCGGAGATCGAAACGCCTCCGGCCGGCACCGAAGAGTACTTCGGTGCGGCTTTTCCTGCCGCGCAGCGGTATGCCGAGCACCTGGCCACGACCGGAATCGAGTGGGGCCTCATCGGTCCGCGCGAGGTCGATCGTCTGTGGACCCGGCATATCCTCAACTGCGCCGTGGTCGCCGAGTACATCGGTGAGAACGATGTCGTCGGCGATGTCGGCAGCGGAGCCGGACTGCCGGGAATTCCGATCGCACTGTTGCGCCCCGAGGTGAAGATCGTTCTCATCGAACCGATGGAACGTCGTGTCGAATGGCTGAACATGGTCGTCGATGACCTGGGACTGAAGAACGTGCGCATCGTCCGTGCACGGGTCGAGGAACTCGTTGACGAGGAGATGTTCACGGTCGTGACCGCACGCGCGGTGAAGGCGATGACGACTCTCATCGAATGGACTCGCGAGGTCATCAGCCCCGGAGGACGGATCCTGGCTCTCAAGGGCGCCTCGGTCGAAGGTGAGTTGGTCAAGGCGAAGAAGCTGATCAAGCGGTATCGCCTGTCCCAGCCTCAGATCCATATCGTCGATGGCGGCGGCATCCTCGAGGTCCCGAGTCGTGTCGTCGAGATCGTCAAGAAATAGTACGAAGTAGAGTTGGTCTAGGCTGGATCAGAGCCTTGTGAAACCGATGGATGATGGAGTGCGCCCTATGCCGATCATGGATGAGTCGTCTCCCATTGGTGCCGCGATTGCACGGGATAGCCGGCGTGCGGATCGACTGTCGCAGACAACCTTTCCACGGCCGGACTCGACCCGTATCTTCACGATCGCGAACCAGAAGGGTGGCGTCGGAAAGACCACGACGGCGGTGAATATCGCAGCGGCCCTGGCCAACCAGGGACTGAACGTCCTGCTCATCGACATCGATCCGCAGGGCAATGCGAGCACCGCCCTGGGCATCGACCACTATTCCGAAGTCACGAGCATCTACGACGTCCTCATCGACGATGTGCCGATGCGTGAGGCTGTGGCACAGTGCCCTGACTTCGAAACTCTCAAGTGCGTGCCGGCTACGATCGACCTCGCCGGTGCGGAGATCGAACTCGTATCCCTTGTTGCTCGTGAACAGCGACTGCAGCGTGCCTTGGGCATCTATCTCAAGGAAGAGGAAGCGGCTGGAGACCGCGTCGACTACATCATCATCGACTGCCCGCCCAGTCTCGGCCTCCTGACAGTGAACGCCTTCGTGGCCGCTCGCGAAGTCCTCATCCCGATCCAGTGCGAATACTATGCGCTCGAAGGTCTCAGCCAGCTGCTGAAGAACATCCAGCTCATCCAGAAGCACCTCAATCCCGAATTGGCGATCACGACTATTCTGCTCACGATGTATGACGGACGGACGAACCTCAGTGCTCAGGTCGCAGAAGATGTGCGCACTCATTTCCCGGAGCAGGTGCTCGGTACGGCTATTCCGCGTTCTGTGAGGATTTCGGAAGCACCGAGTTATGGCCAGACCGTGATCTCATATGACCCACATTCCAGCGGCGCCCTGTCGTATCGGGAAGCTGCTGAAGAAATTGCGAATCGAGGAGTAAGTCGTGGTTGAACGCAAAAAGAGGGGCTTGGGACGCGGTCTCGGAGCACTGATCCCCGACGCGAACTCCAATGACCGTCCGGTCGATGTCTTCTTCTCCGGCGGGAGCACGGAAGACGGCAAGCGCGACGGCGAGACGAAGACGTCACGGACTGCGCGCACCGACCCAGCTGCCTCTATGCAGTCTTCTCGGCGACGCAAGCCGAAGGCAACAGGAACAACGCGTTCGACGAGCACAGCAACCGAGACCGGCACTGATACGAAGGCATCTGCTTCGAAGACATCCTCCTCGAAGTCAACGGCTGCCAAGTCGGGTACGGCCAAGGCCGGATCTTCCGCAACCACACAATCGAAGTCGATCGGCACGAAGGCCGCTCCATCGAAGTCGACGGGAACGAAGTCGGCAACGACTAAATCCTCATCTGCTAAGACAACTGCGTCCAAGCCCGCCGGCACGAAGTCGAATGCTTCCAAAACGCCAAGTTCGAATTCGTCGACCTCCAAGACCACGAACGCGAAGACTTCCACGGCCAAGACACCGGAGACTAAGACCTCCGTCTCTACGGCTAAACCATCCACGGCTAAGTCGAGTACCTCGAAGACTGACGGGGGCAACGCTTCCAAGCCGGCCTCTGCCGCCAAATCCACCCCACCGAAGGCGAAGGCTGGGTCATCTACCGCATCGACTGCTGAGAGCACGGAGAAGGCCTCTGCAGCGGCGAAAACCAGTACACGGAGCACATCCTCCTCTGTTCCAGCTTCAGACTCGGCAATCAACGCCAGTGAAGCTGAATCGCTCGAGTCGAATGAGGCTGTCGCGTCGGCGCCTTCGGTTGAGGATGATGTTCGTGAAACTCATCCAGGTGTGTATACGTCTTCCGGTCGTGACCAGGACGACGTTGAGTCGGATGAAAAGTCGACCCCCGAGCACCCTGACGACCAAGATCGGAATACTACGGCCGTAGTTGCTGATGATGCGGATGCCGCCGAAGACGAAATTCGGTCGTCAGCAGCATCGGTGCCGGAGTCGTCGTCTGTGGTTGCCGATTTCAGTGAGGACGGAACTACTTCCTCCTCAATGGAAGAACCCAGCGAGTCTGACACGTCAGAGGATGACGAAGATAGCGATAGCGGCGAAATTGACGGCGTCGAGTCGATTCCGGATACGGAGTTCGGTGAGATTGACGTCGATCTTATTGATGCGAACCCAAGGCAGCCTCGTACCGTCTTTGATGAGGATCTGTTGGCCGAGCTCGTCCACAGCATTCGCGAGATCGGTGTCCTTCAGCCTGTCGTCGTCAGGCAGAAGCCGAGCGACCATTCCCGCTTCGAGCTCATCATGGGTGAGCGTCGCCTTCGCGCCACGAAGGACGCTGGGCTGTCGACGATTCCGGCAATCATCCGGTACGTCGAAGATACAGACCTTCTACGGGACGCTCTTCTGGAGAACCTGCACCGTGCAGAACTCAATCCTCTCGAAGAAGCTGCCGCCTATGGTCAGCTGCTCGAGGACTTCGGATGCACGCAGGAAGAACTCTCCGAGCGCATCGGACGTTCTCGCCCTCAGATTTCCAACACACTGCGTCTTCTACGCCTGCCTCCTTTGGTGCAGCGTCGTGTGGCCGCCGGCGTTATTTCGGCCGGCCACGCTCGAGCTATTCTGGGTCTGCGCGATCCAGAACATATGGAAGTGCTGGCTCAGCGCATTGTTGCCGAAGGACTTTCCGTCAGGGCTTCCGAGGAGGCAGTTGTGCTGCTGAACCGCGGAGACTCGATCAATGTTTCACGTGCAACAACGAAGGTGGCTCCAGAGTTCCTTGCCGTTGCGGAACGTCTGGGTGATCGCCTGGACACCAAAGTGAACATTTCCGTTGGTAAACGAAAGGGCAAACTGAGCGTCGAGTTCGCCAACCAAGAAGACCTTGATCGTATTCTCGGTCTCCTGGGGATCTCAAATGAGGAATCACTCTGATCTGAGAACAATCAAACGATATGGCCTCCGCGGTAGCTATCGCGGAGGTTATATCTCTATCTACTTGAGATCAATGTGCCACTTGAGCGTTTCGGACGACTTGGCCTCCTACGAGCTGAGCCATTTAGACGGATTTTGCCGAGCGGATACGACCTTTGGCCGTTGACATTCCGCGAATGTTCAACGTGAAACAATGATGGTGGAGCCTGCGATAGGCAATTGTGTGAAGTCTGGCGCCATACTCTTCTGTGCCGTGTGTGTCTGCGATATTGCTCCGTAGCTATTGTGTCTAATCGTCACGGTCGCCGTTCAGTGAACACCTTGTCGCACGTTGTCACCAGACGGTTCTTGTCTGCTGCTGACGTAACCTATCATTAGTTTGTGCGGACATCTCCGGTTATGTGTACAAGGATGACCGCACCTCCACTCGTCCGGCATTGGTTGGTGGCATGAGCGATGGAGTGCCATCTCAGCACTATCGAGCGACCTTGATTTCACGTGAAACGTTCGTCTATAAGACGATCACGGGGATTCGCAGCCGCACGCGATGCAGTGGCGACTCGAAATTGCCCCGTTGGTATTGAAACGACCAGGCAGCGGCGCATTATTCGTTGCTGCAAAGGGTGATTCGAAGGTTTTAGCGCGTGCATTTTGTAACAGGTGCAAGAAGTCGCTTAGGTATAGTGACACCATGCGTGACGCTCGGACATCTCATGCTTCACATGAAACCTCGCTCTTCCGCGCAATTGGTCTCAATAGTTCTCGCTCGCCAACACCTGGAGCCTGGGCTCGTTCGGTTGGTGGTCTGTGACACTGGTCCGCTCTTGGATGCGCCGAGTCATTCAGGCGTTGAAAGGTCCTATTTGAGCTGACGTTGCCGGGTATATGTGATCGACTGGCGGAGTATTGCTGGAGGTTGTTTAGCCACCAATGGGTTCGTTGGTGAGTTGGTGCGGACTCAGCGAGCGCAACGATCATAATGGAAAGGATAATTTTGCCGTTATGACGCTTCGTAGCTTCAATACTTCCTATGGAGGAAGAAGGAACGGTCGTTCGCGTTTCACGTGAAACATGACTGGTATGAGTTGTCGTCCATAGCATGGGAGGCACGTTTGTACCCGGACTTGGATATGGCTATTACTGCAGCATTGAAGTTCGCTCAGTTACGAACCGTATCCACGCTTCCGTATTGGGCCCATGTCTATCCAAAAGCGCATGTTGGCGAATAGATTTGATCGCGCTAATGCGATCCCAAGAGCCGGTGGATCCGTCGAAAATCGGTGTCTATAGACTCTAAGGACTCATAATTCAGATTGTTTCACGTGAAACTGTGGTCCGCAGCACTAACCAGATTGATGGGTCGGTCTATTGGGCCCATTGAACTAAGCCTATCTAGTTCCATTTGCTCTCCGTCGGCTGTCGGATTGCTGACTGTCTATTGCGTAGACTTGATCGCGCGGTATCTAGGCCGTTTGTGTTCAATCCAGCTATCTCGTTTGAGTAGCGACAGAGATAGATGCTTCGGAGAAGGCAGTCACCTCCTTTGGGTCGGTTGACGAAACATTCGTACTCTCAGAAGGAGTTTCACGTGAAACGTTTGCTGACGGCTGAGGCACTGCATTTGAAGCTGAGTTGCCGGCATCGGGCTGACTTCCGTTATGAACAGGAAGTCTGCACCTGACCCATGTCGGTACTGTGCTTTTGGCGTTTGGAACCCCGATATAGGTCATAGTTTGATACTAATGACTGTTTTTACCGGGCCCAGATTTTGCGTGTTTCACGTGGAACATTAAGTGGTTGCGGTGATGGTCGACGTCCAGCATCGCAGCGCCAAACGCTATTGCAACAGATTTTAGAGCCATGCACCATTCTGAATGTGCCTCTTTGTCGCCTGTACATCGCGATGAGTCCGCATGGCACGGCCGCCCATACTCGAACGCATTCCCCTGCCCATTTTCCCTATTTGCCCTTTCCATCGAGGTCGGGAGTGGTTCCCGCGACGAGTTCCGTGTCCGGTCAAGCGGTTTGTGGGGATTGAACTTCACGCGAATGTCGGATGGAAGAATGGGCGATCGATGGTGTTTCACGTGAAACGGACGGACCCGGTCGTGCCCGAGTACTCTGTCCGCGATATTCGGATGTGTCGCAGGTATTGTCAGTTCCGCGGCGATGGTGGTGCCTGTCTGCCGCTACTCGGATTCTGAATTCCTTTGAACCCACTGGATGCACCGAGAAAGGTGACGGTGCTATGCGGTACCGCGTGCTATTAGTGAATTTGGCCGCGGTCTCTTCGTCCCCTGGCAGCGGTCGCACTATCAACGGTTTCACGTGAAACATTACTGGTTACGGATTCGGTTGCCCGAAAAGTGGTTCTTGTGGCTCTTCCGTTGGGTCAAATAGTTGGTTGTTCATCGGTGTGCTGTTTCACGTGAAACGGGCGAGTCACTGATTCACGGATCCATATTCCTATAGTTTGGTTCGCGGTATGGTTGGTCCCTTCTACGACAGTTCGTTGTGCCGTGGTTACGCCAATGTACCTTCGATGGCGACCATGAACCCGTCTCTAGTCATGAAGCCTTATGCAATCATCTAGTTGCGATGCGACTGTGTTGATGGATTTCCAGGTATCGGTCGACAATCAGGGAAAGAGACCAGTGGTGCAGTGGAGCCATTTCAAGTTGGGATAAGTGAAGCGCCGCGCTCCGATGAGGGAGCACGGCGCCTGATAGGGCGGTGGGATCGGCTAGGGCTAGCTCAGCGCTTTGATGGCGTCGAGACTGAGTGTGCCGGTCTGAGGATCCTTATCTTCGACGATGTAGAGCCGCTGCAGTGCAGCAGCAATTCCGTCTGCAATAGCGTCTCGGACGTGCGGATCCTGGAGGCTCTCAAGATCTTCTTGATTGGTGAGGTAACCGCTGACGACATGGACTTTCGGAGTCCTGAGCCGCTTCAACGACGACCATGTACGAGCGTGGGTCCGGCAATCCAGCATTCCGGTGCGTGCGACCACTTCCCCTTGGATGAGCTCCGCCAGCTTCTGTCCAGTGGGCGAATTGAGATCTGACTGACGCTCGTGGCCGAAGAAGAAAGTAGCGACGCCGTTGGCATCTTTGGACTTGCTCACGTCTGCAGTCACAGTGATGACCGCCGATGCGCCAAGAGTATCTGCTCGATTGACTTCGACGGCGTCTCCTTCCAGAAGGAGTGCACCGGCCCCGATAGCCTCCAGCCGACCAACAAGGCGACTTGCTATATCCAAAGTGATCTGACGTTCGAGCGCGGACTGCTCATCCGTCATCGGTAGATTCTGGAAATCTACAACTGTAGTTGCCGCCTCGATGACAAAGGTCCGCCCGACGAGTGATGTGCCCGAAGCTGCAACGCGTGCGCGCTCCTGAAGGGCGAAGAGGTTGCCGGTGTCCTGGTTGCGGTTGATGGCATCGAGTCCACGTAGAGTCTGAGGACCGGTCACCCCATCGACCTTCGTGCCTAGGCTCATCTGCAGTTCCCTGACGGCTGTCTCGGTCAGGGCTGCGTATTCAGAGTCGATTCGTCCCGGATAGAAGCCCAATCCCGCGAGCTTGGTCTGGAGGTTGACTACATCATCGCCTGTAAGCAACCTGACAGGGTCGAATCGTAGCACACGGTCACCGAGCTGGTATCGAGCCTGTTCGAGCTCTGAAAACGTCTCAGGGCCCAAAACACCGTCGCAGAGGATCCCCCGATCCTGCTGGAACTGCCTGACACCGAGCTCAAAGGCTCGATCGAAATCCGCGGTCTCGGTATCACCGACATTGAGACCCAGGCGGGCCATCTGAGCTTTGATATTCGGCAGCATCTCGGAAATGTCGCCGCGCGTATAGCGCGGTAAGTTCGTGTTCGTCAATGCGGTGCCAATCTTCGATGATGCGGTTCGAGGGTCAGTAATGGGTGGCGCCCAGAAATGCCTAAGGCGCCTGTTGATATTACAACAGGCGCCTTAGAACTTGATCAGATGAAGTCGGAGAGCTCATCCTCGAGGGCCGGCTTCGGGCGTGCGCCGATGATGGTCTTGGCGACCTCGCCGTCCTTGAACACATAGAGCGCCGGAATCGAGGTGATTCCGTAGGTGCTTGCGGTCTCGAGGTTCTCGTCGGTGTTGACCTTGACCACGTTGAGCTTGTCTCCGTGCTCTTCAGCGATCTGGTCAACGATGGGGCTGACCATACGGCAGGGGCCGCACCAAGGAGCCCAGAAATCGACGAGCACGGGCTTGTCGGACTTCAGTACGTTCTCTTCGAACGTTGCGTCAGTGACTTCTGTCGACATGAGTAACCTTCCTTCACAACGAATGTCTCTAGCAGAACAGTGGAACCGGTTCTTTCATTCCCCGGCGGATCCGCTCGCCCCCTTCGTGTGTGGGTTGTACAGCTGCGAGCGGATATTCCGAGGTCAGGAAGCGACGGAAGCTTCGGCTGCGGCAGCTTCTGCCACGGCAGGCTTGGAGGCCGCCTCCAGATCACCGAGGTAATGTTCGGCGTCGAGTGCAGCCGAACATCCCGAACCGGCAGCAGTGATCGCCTGACGGTAGACGGAGTCGATGACATCGCCTGCCGCAAAGACGCCTTCGACAGACGTCTTCGAGGTGCGTCCGTCGACGTTGAGGTACCCGTCGGCGCGCATCTCGAGCTGATCGGCGAACAGGCTCGTACGCGGGTCGGAACCGATGGCCACGAACATGCCGGTTACGGGCAGCTCAGAGGTCTCCCCTGTGACGGTGTTACGGATGGTCAGACCGGTGAGTGAGTCCTCACCGTGGACCTCGGCGACTTCGGAATCGAGAAGGAACTCGAGCTTCTCATCGGCGTTCGCACGATCCTGCATGGCCTGCGAAGCACGCAGCTCCTGCCGGCGGTGAACCAGAGTGACCTTGGACGCGAAACGTGTGAGGAAGGTGGCTTCCTCGAGAGCGGAGTCGCCTCCACCGATGACAGCGATGTGCTGATCGCGGAAGAAGAATCCGTCGCAGGTGGCACACCAGCTGACTCCGTGACCGGAGAGCTTCTTCTCATTGGGCAGGCCCAGCTCACGGTATGCCGAACCGGTTGCGAGGATCACTGCCTTTGCGGTGTAGCGCGAGCCCAGTGCGGTCACGATCTCATGAGCGCCCGGGTTGAGCTTGAGGGTCTCGACGTCGTCATAGATGACTTCTGCACCGAACTTCTCAGCCTGCTCGCGCATGCTCTCCATGAGTTCCGGTCCCTGCACGCCGGCGGGGAATCCGGGGAAGTTCTCGACATCGGTCGTGTTCATCAGTTCGCCGCCTGCGGTCACCGAACCGGCGATGACGACAGGTGCGAGGTTCGCGCGGGCCGCGTAGACGGCTGCGGTGTAACCTGCCGGTCCCGATCCGATGATCACTAGTTGAGTATCAGTCATGTGAAAAGTTCCCTGCTTCTATCTGCTCTGCTCGGTGCGCCGCGGAATGCCGCGCGAAATGACGTTCGTATCTATAACGGTACGGTGCCGAGGACTATTCCGCACCAGCCTCCGGTGTGAAACCTACCTACTGGTTCAGGAGAACTTCACGGAACTGATGGTGGCCTTGAAGCCGCCATCGGTCTGTGGCAGGTCGGTGATCCAGAGGATGAGCTTGTCGGTCTCGACCTCCTCATCGAACTTCACGGTGACAGCACCGTCGGCATCGAAGACGCCTTCGCCGATGACCTTCGCGTCCTCGGGGTCGTCTCCGTCGCGGATCTCGAACTTGCCTCCGGAGTTCCCCGACGCCACCTTCACCTTGCTGATGGTGGTTTTATCCTCGAACTCGAAGAGCAGACCGACTCCTGATTTGAGATTGCCGAAGCTCGCCGAGTTGTATCGGTCGGTGTTCCAGGACCCGTCGGTCTCAGGGATGACGTTCTCGGTTTCACTGTCGTGTTCCGAGCCATCGCCCTCGGGGTCGAGGGATTCGACGGTTTCGATCTTCGGCGGATCTGCCTTCGGCGTCTTCTTCTCTTCCTTCTTCGGCTGCTCGCTTGGTGCCGAGGATTCGGAGACTGGGGCGGACTCCTCGTCCCCCGAGTTGAATCCGATGATGACGATGCCGAGCACGATTGCGGCAACGACTGCAAGGCCGAGAACCAGCCACAGGAAGGGCTTCCGCGTGGCCGCGGGATCTCGCTGGTCGGAACCGGAACCTCCCGAACCATTGCCTGCACCACCGGAAGCAGCGCTGCCGCCACCACCAGCGCCGGCACCGCCTGCTGCGGCCGCGGCGCCGGCCGGTGCGGAGCTTGCGCCAGCGGCTCTGGAGGACTTCTTCGCTTTGCTGCCAGCAGCACCGGTCGAGCCGCCGGATTCGGCGGGCCCAAAATTGTCGGCACGGGCTTTCGCTCCGGCACCTGCTGCAGCTCCCGCCGCTGCGACTCCGGCCACGGCAGCACCTGCTGCCCCGGTAGTCTTGTTTCGGTTCTTCACTGACGCAGCCCGTGCTGCATCGGTCGAATCGCTGTGCTGTTGGCGTGGTTTGCCGGCCTTGCGCTCGGCCGGACGGACGGATGAGGAGTTCGCGGCCGCCTCGGCGCTGGATGCACCACCGGCATTCTGATCGTCGACCGTATTCTGATCGTCAACGGAATCCGGGGATAGCCTGCGCATCTCCTTCGGCGGTGCGGCAGCATTCGCTTCCTGCTGACGGGCAACAGAACTCGCCTCGAAAGCGGCAAGACGCCTGCGCGCCTCTTCCTCCTTGGCGTTCGCGATTCGCCTTTCACGTTCGTACTCACGGCGCTGATGCTCGCGCTGCTGTTCGTTCGTTTCGAACATACCGCCGAGGAACCAGGAACCGTCGTCCTCATCCTCGTCGTCCATGATCACGCGGGTATCGTTCTCGTCACCCTCGTCGTCGTTCTCGGGGACGATCTCGAGTGCCTGAGTATCCGGATCCGAATCGTCTTCCCGTCTCATGATCGGGGTTGTGAGGTTCTCGTCGTATTCGTGTTCTGCGTACTCCGAATACTCCGAATACGTCTGCTCCGGCTGCCATTCCTCCCAGTCCTGGGCGGCGCTGTCGAGCTGTTCCTTGGCGATCGGGAAGCTCGAGGCTTCGCGCATCTGCATCCGGTTGGCATACCGGCCCGTGGTGTGTCCGACCACTCCGGCAGCCAGTCCCCGCGTTCCCGGACGGGTGATGCCGATGCGCACGAGGGCAGCCTGCACCTGATCTTCGCTGGCGCTGGCCGAACCTTCAGGGCCGGGTCCGATGGTCTTCGAACGAGGTGCGGGCAGGCTCGTGGCTTCGTCGAAGCTGCGCGGTGACTGCTGGAACAGGTTCTCGTTCTCCGCCACTGGAGCACGATTGACGTAGCGCAGCAGTTCGGGATCCCAGTCATCGATGTAGCCGAGAACCTCGGCGACCGAACCCGGACCGGGATCGGAACCCGTGATGATGCCGCTGACGAAATCATCGAGTTTGTCGGGGACGTCGGGGTTGAGCGCTTGGGCCCGGGCGATCCGGGCGTTCTCCTTCTCCGCAGGAGGGATGCCGTCGAACGACTCCTCACCGGGCCAGTAACCGGTCAGAGCCGTGTAGAAGAGCTGGACGAGAGCCAGCGCGTCTCGTCGTGATGCCTTCGTCGGCGTGTAGTCCTTCTGCTCGACGAGCCCGGTGTCCAGCGCCAGTGCCGCATCGATGCCGATGCCTGCGATGACCACCGCACCCTTCGAGGTCAGTCCGACCACGCTCGGCCGCAGGAACATATGGAACAGTCCCCGCCTGGCCGAGGTCACGAGCGCCGAGCCGACCTCGCCTATGAGCGCGCACGCGGCGTCGACGGGCAGCGGCGAACGCGGCAGGATCTGGTTGAACGGCGTCACCGCGATGCGCTTGATGACGATGTAGTCGAGCCCATTGGAATGTCCGACGTCGAGAGTCGGGGCGATGCGCGGGTCACCGAGGATCGATACGCGACGGGCGGCTTCGAGAACGTCGTTGGATCCATCGGCATCAGCGACGAGGATGAGCACGGGTTCGTCGAGGATCGCATCGAGTCCGGTGCAGACGGCACCGACTTCGGGCTTCTCGGGCAGCCACCGACGGTCGACGGTCGATACGACATAACGGCCGGCCACCACCATGCCGGGTTCGATATCGATCAGGGCGACCACCTCCGGTGGGGATTCAAAGGGCTCAGGCTGTTTTTCTTAGTTTTCCAGCTACTACGTCAATTATCGAATGCAACTCTCTGACTCTGAGCAAATAACAAGCTCCGATGAAGAACAGAAGCATCACGGTGCCGACAATGGCCGTGGTGATGAACGCCTGCCAGCGTCCCGCCAAGGCGAAGTCCGGGAAGAAGTAGAGCAGACCGAACCCTGCGCCGCCAGCGACGATCGCTGCGAGGAGGAACTTCAGATGCGAAGTGAGGATCTCACGCAGGTCGATGACGCCGAGGCGCTTCTTCAGGACCGCAAACGAGATGATCATCGCCATGAGGTATCCGAGGCTCATGACCAGTCCGATGATCGCCACCGTCACCGACTTCGGGAAGATCGTTGCCGAGAGCACCGCCAGGGACTGGAAGATGATCTGCGGCAGCTGAATGAGGAAGGGAGTCTTCGCATCCTCATAGGCATAGAAGACCCGCTGCGCGAGATAGTTCGCGCTGAAGGGAATGAGTCCGAAGACCATTGTGATGATGACCAGACCGATGGCGGTGGCCTGCTCCCGTCCCTCACCGGCGATGATCATCGCGACGGGGGTGGCGAGAACGATGAAGGCCACGGCGGCGAAGGAGTTGACGAATCCGACCATCCGCACACCCATGGAGAAGTCGCTGACGACTGCTTCGGTGTCATTGTTCGCCGCGTCCTTTGCCAGGGAGGTGAACAGAGCCGTAGCCAAGGACACCGCGATAAGCGAATGCGGGAGCATGAACACGAGGTAGGCGGTCGTATACGCGGCGTTCGAGGCGTTTCCGTCGCCGGGGATCGACGCCCCCGACGCGACACGGGAGATGACGAGGAAGCCGATCTGCCCGACGAGCATGGCCGAGAACGTCCAGAACGCGACCTTGCCGGCCGAACCGAGACCGACTCCGCGGAAGCCGAATGTCGGCTTGTATTTGAAGCCGATGCGCTTGAGCGGCCAGATGAGGATGAGCGCCTGTGCCGCGACACCGAGAGTCGCCGTGCCTGCGATGAGGGCGATCTTGTCCGGGGTCCAGGTGTCGAGATCGTGCGGTGAAGCGTTGTTCGTGCCGAAGATGAGGATGAAGGCGGCGAGACCGGCGATCGCGACGACATTGTTGAGCACAGGGGCCCACATATAGGGACCGAACGATGACTTCGCATTGAGCACTTGGCCCAGCAGTGTGTAGAGGCCGTAGAAGAACAGCTGCGGCAGACACCAGAAGGCGAAGGCAGTGGCCAGGGCCATCTGTTCATCGCTCCACCCTGATGAGTACAGCCAGACGAGCAGCGGAGCCGCAGCGGTGGCGATGATGCTCACGCCCGCGAGGAGCAGGAACGACAGGGTCAGCAGCCGGTTCGTGAAGTCGGCGCCGCCGTCCTCGCGTTTGGAGGCACGCACGATCTGCGGGACGAGCACGGCATTGACCACACCCCCGGCCAACAGCATGTAGAGCGTGTTGGGCACCTTGTTCGCAATGTCGAAGGCATCGGCCTGAACCGCGGTGACACCGATCGCGGTGGCCAGCATCGAGGCTTTGACGAACCCGAGGATGCGGGAGGTCATGGTGCCGGCGGTCATGATCGCTGAGGACCGGGCCAGGGATGAGAAGCTGGACACGCTCTACCTCTTTTCGGGGTCGTCGGTCTTGGCGCGGGCCATCGCATCGGCCATCTGCTGTTCGGGGATCTTCGGTCGGCCGCGCGAAATGGTCTTGATCAAGCCGATCACGAACACGACTGCCAAGGCCAATCCGATCGCAGCGGTGCCGATGTTCTCCCAATCGGCGCGGACCCGAACCATGAGGGATTCATGCTTGGGCAGCACCACCTCGTCGGCGGTGACCATCTCGATCGTCGTGGGCACATCTGCGTTGGCGAGGCCTTCGACGGGCACGTCCACACGCATCGTCTCCGCGGCGGGCACCTTCACGGTCTCCGTCTCCTGCGCCCGCAGCTGCGGAGTGTTCGGCTTCATACGGATCCGCAGGGTCGCCTCGGCGGGAGACTCATTGACGATCGTGACCGGGATCGTCGTCTTCTCGCCGGTGACGAGGAGGACGGACGATCCCTTGCGCAGGTGCAGGCTGTCCATGAGCTTCTCGCTCTGCTCGCGGGCCTGACCGGCGCAGATGTTCGCGTTCCGGCCCAGGGTCCACGCCGCCGAGGTGCAGGTGAGAAGTTCGCGGTCGAGCCGGATATCGGCGCTTTCACGGTCGGTGAAGACGCTGTTGAAGTCCTCTTGGTTCGCCCGGGTTTCGGCCAGGGATTTCACGGCCCTCTTCCGGATGTGCGGAGCGTCGGAATCCGTCCGCAGCAGTCCGCGCGACTCGGACCCGGAGTCGAGGATCTCGTCGACCCCGGTGGGGGCGATCCACGGTGCCGAGCTCAGTTCCTCGACGGTCTGTTCCCAATTCGTCGAGGCGGCCGCGCGCGGGAGCGGAACGAACAGGCTGCGGGTGCGGTAGGGGGCCTCGGATTGGATCACTGCAGACTCCGCGACGAGTTCGGACAGTGCCCCGGCGGGGTTGTCCTCGGCGATCGCCTCGGCGCTCATGTCCGTCAGCTTCGAATCGGAGATGAGGGTGTCGATCGTCGACTCTCCGTCATCGGTGACCGTCGTCTGCGAATGCGCATCATCGTGGATGCCGGTGATCGAAGGCTGCTGAGCATCGCTGATGATCGCAGTGGAATTGCCGGACTTCTTCAGCGCACGCAGACCGTTCTTCGTCGCACTTCCGGCCACCGGCCAAGCGATGTCCGTACGGGCGTCGGGGAAGACGTCTTTGACGATCTCGCGCTGCTTCTGCGCGAAGGTGCTCAGCCGGTCGATCTTCGTCCCGCGCAGGGCGCTGAGGTCGGGGTCGCCATAGGGCAGGGCGACGACAGTGTGCTTCTTCGCCGCCTCCACGAAGTCCTGATACCAGGAATCGAGGCGTTTGCGCTGGTCCTCCTCGGCTTCGAGATCGGCACCGCTGGAATCGGCGTCATCGTTCTCCGGTGCCCCGACCGGCGGCGACTGGGTCTCATCGCCTTCGTCCGCACTGGGTTCGTCGGTCTCCTCCGGTGCGTCGGCGGCCGGAGGTTCGGCGATCGCGGCTTCGAAGGAGGCGATGACTCGCGGATCGACCGCCAGCGCGAGTTCCTTGTGTTTCAGGAGCTTCGCGATCGTGTCGAGCGAACCGCCTTCGGCGATGGCGGCATCGAGCCGGTCGGAAGGGATGAGTCCGCCCTCGGAATGGCCGGGCAGGGTGACGGGAGCGAGCACGCTGATCTTCGTCTGATCGAACTCCGGGTCCGGGTACCACGTGGTGAAGCCGAGGGCAGAGGCCCGCAGACCGGTCTCGTCGCCGAGCTGGACCGCCAGCCCTCGGGGACCCCAAGAACTCACGGGTGAGGACTTGCTCAGATCGAGATCGTCGGCGGGAACACGGAAGGTGAACTCCGCAGTGGCACCGGGATCGATGGTGTCCTCGAACGAAGTGTCGAGGGTGCTTCCCGAGTCGTCATCCGAATCGGCGTCGTTGTCCTTCTTCGCCTTCTCTCTGGCCTCGGCTCCATCATGTTCGAGATCGGCGACGGTGCGGTGCTGTGCCTGCCCCTGCTTCCAGGACGTCAGGCGGGATTCGGAATCGAGCTTGCGTGTCGACATCTGCAGACTCAGGCTCGGCTTCTCGACCGCCTTCTTCGTCGTGTTCGAGATCTTTCCCCGCACGGTCAGCGTGCCTTCGTCATCGATCCACGGAGTCACCTCGTCGAGAGTGATCGAGACCTCGTCCTTATCGGCATCGGAGTCCTTGTTCGCATCGGTGCTGGCGGCTGCCGGCGCGGCGGTGAGCAGCGGGTATGCGAAAACTGACCCTGCGAGCAGCAGGAGTGTGCTCAGCAGGGCGGTGAGGAATCGCATACGGCGGATCGGAATGGGTTTCACTGCTCCAGTCGGGACACCATCGGTCGGGCGGCGGCGACGATTCGGCGCTCATTGGCGAACGACAGGCGCGAACGCAGGTCATTGAAGGGCACCCACGCCGCATCGATCGCTTCTTGGTCAGGATCATTATCCACGGTCAGAGTCCCCGACTGTGCACGCAGCAGGAAATGGTGGACGAGTTTGTGGATCCGGATCCCGGTCACGGTGAACCAGTAGTCGACGGTTCCCAGCGGACAGATGATCTGCCCCGCGATCCCGGTCTCCTCTTCGACCTCACGACGGGCCGCCTCGGCGGGGGTCTCAGTTCCCTCGAGATGTCCCTTGGGAAGGCACCATTCGATCCGGCCGGCGCGATTGATGCGCGCGATGACGGCCACGGTCAGCTTCGGATGTGAGAAGTCGACAACGATGCCACCGGCGGAGATCTCCTCCACTGTGGTGCGGCGGGACGTGCGGGGTCCCGGCTTGGGCATCGGTGTGGTCATTCTCCTACCTTAGTAGGCGAAGCTTGGAAGTTTCGTGTCATCGGCTCCCGGTAGTCTTATGGAGACCGGAACTCGCGCCTGGACGCGGGAGGCGAGTTCCCATGGGCAAGAGCAGAAATCTGAAGAACCGAAGGAGCTCGGTGGATCCGCAGACCGCGCACAACCGACTGCACGACAAGCTCGACGAACTCGAGCACATCCTCGGCCCGCTGGGTCAGAGGTTCTCCTCAGCCGGTTTCGAACTCGCCCTCGTCGGCGGTTCCGTCCGTGACGCGCTGCTCGGTCGCCCCATGCCCGACCTCGACTTCACCACCGATGCCCACCCCGACGACATCCTCCGACTGATCGCCGACTGGGTCGACACGCACTGGGACATCGGGCGCGAATTCGGCACCATCGGGGCCGTGAAGTCCGGAGTGCAGATCGAGATCACGACCTACCGTGCCGAAGCCTACGAAGAGGACTCGCGCAAACCGGTGGTCGCCTTCGGCACAGACCTCGACGCCGACCTGGTTCGCCGCGATTTCACGATCGGGGCGATGGCGATCCGCCTGCCGTCGAAGACCTTCGTCGACCCCCATCAGGGATTCGACGACCTCATCGCCGGACGCATCCGCACTCCCGGTGCCGCCGCAGACTCGTTCTCCGATGATCCGCTGCGGATGATGCGCGCGGCTCGGTTCACCGCCCAGCTCGGGCTCGATCCCGTGGCTGAGGTGGAAGAGGCGATGACGGCGATGGCCGATCGGATCGAGATCATCTCCGCCGAACGCGTCCAGGTCGAACTCGTGAAGCTCATCACCGGCATCGATCCGGTCGCCGGAATCGACCTGCTGGTGCGCACCGGCATCGCCGACCATGTTCTGCCCGAAGTGTCCGGACTGCAGTTGGAGACGGACGAGCACCATCGGCACAAGGACGTCTACCAGCATTCGCTGACCGTGCTGCGTCAGGCCGTCGAACTCGAGGGCCGGTACGCCGAGAAGCAGCGGGAAGCCGGAATGGCCGACGACGATCCGCAGCGCCTGCGCGTGCCGGACTTCACCGTCCGCTTCGCAGCACTCATGCATGATGTCGGCAAACCCGCCACTCGCCGCTTCCAGCCCGGCGGTGCCGTGACCTTCTACCATCACGATGCGGTGGGCGCGAAGCTCACGGCCAAGCGGATGAAGGCGCTGCGCTTCGACAAGGACACGACGAAGGCGGTCGGCCGCCTCGTCGAACTGCACCTGCGCTTCTACGGCTACGGCGATGCCGGGTGGACGGATTCGGCGGTGCGCCGCTATGTCACGGACGCCGGACGGCTGCTCTCACGCCTGCACATCCTCACCCGCGCGGACGTGACTACCCGCAACAAGCGCAAGGCCGACCGGCTGGCGTTCGCCTATGACGACCTGGAAGAGCGCATCGAGGCTCTGGCGAAACAGGAGGAGCTCGATTCGATCCGTCCGGATCTCGACGGTCGGCAGATCATGGCGATCCTCGACATCGAACCATCGCCGCTGGTGGGCAAGGCGTACAAGCATCTGCTCGAGCTGCGGATGGAGCACGGACCGCTCGGGCCCGAACGCGCCGAGGCGGAGCTGCGATCCTGGTGGGAGACTCACGGTCAGTGACCGACCCCCGCCTGCTCTCCGACTGATCGGTGCTGGTAGCTTCAATATCGTTTAGATTTGTGTGAGACGTCACAGGCTGTGACGGTGGCGATAAGTGAGGAGACCACAATGACAGTGACCGAGGACTTCCGCGCGGCCCGAGACAAGCTGATCGAGCTCCGCAGCGACTATGATGCTGCGCGCGAACAGTTCGAATGGCCGCGTTTCGATCACTTCAACTTCGCCCTCGACTGGTTCGACAAGATCGCCGAGAACAACGACAAGCCGGCACTGTGGATCGTCGAACAGGATGGTTCCGAGGGCAAGTGGAGCTTCGCGGAGCTCTCCGCTCGTTCGAATCAGGTGGCGAATCATTTCCGCCGGGCAGGAATCAAGCGCGGCGACCATGTCATGGTCATGCTCAACAACCAGGTCGAGCTGTGGGAGACGATGCTCGCCGGCATCAAGCTCGGTGCCGTGCTCATGCCCGCCACCACGCAGCTGGGCCCGATCGACCTCACCGACCGTGCCGAGCGCGGTCACGCCGAGTTCGTCGTCGCCGGCGCCGAGGATGCCGCGAAGTTCGATGATGTCGATGTCGAAGTCGTCCGCATCGTCGTCGGCGGGGAACCCACTCGCCAGCAGGACTACAGCTACTCCGACGCCGATGACGAGAGCACCGAATTCGACCCTCAAGGCAGCTCGCGCGCCGATGACCTGATGCTGCTCTACTTCACTTCGGGCACCACCTCGAAGGCGAAGATGGTCGCCCACACCCATGTCTCCTATCCCGTCGGTCACCTCTCGACGATGTACTGGATGGGTCTGACACCCGGCGACGTCCACCTCAACGTCGCCTCGCCCGGGTGGGCCAAGCACGCCTGGTCGAATATCTTCACCCCGTGGATCGCCGAGGCCTGCGTCTTCCTCTACAACTACTCGCGCTTCGACGCGAACGCCCTCATGGAGACCATGGACCGGGTGGGAGTGACGAGCTTCTGCGCTCCGCCGACCGTGTGGCGCATGCTCATCCAGGCCGATCTGAAGCACCTGAAGACTCCTCCGACGAAGGCCCTCGGTGCCGGTGAGCCGCTCAACCCCGAGATCATCGACCGCGTGCACAGCGACTGGGGTGTGCTCATCCGCGATGGCTTCGGCCAGACCGAGTCGACCCTGCAGATCGGCAACTCGCCCGATCAGGAACTCAAATACGGTTCGATGGGCAAGGCTCTGCCCGGATTCGACGTCGTGCTCATCGATCCAGCGACCGGTGAGGAAGGCGACGAGGGTGAGATCTGCCTGCGCCTCGATCCCCGTCCCATCGGCCTGACCACCGGATATTGGAGCAACCCGGAGAAGACCGCAGAAGCCTTCGAAGGCGGCGTCTACCACACGGGAGACGTAGCCTCCCGCGACGAGGACGGCTTCATCACCTATGTCGGCCGCGCCGACGATGTGTTCAAGGCCAGCGACTACCGACTCTCCCCCTTCGAGCTCGAAAGCGTGCTCATCGAACACGAGGCCGTCGCCGAGGCAGCCGTTGTGCCCTCGCCGGATCCGGTGCGACTGGCTGTGCCCAAGGCGTATGTCGTCGTGTCGAGCAAATTCGAGGCCGATGCCGAGACTGCGCGTTCGATCCTCGCCTACTGCCGGGAGCACCTCGCGCCGTACAAGCGCATCCGTCGTCTCGAGTTCGCCGAGCTGCCGAAGACGATCTCCGGCAAGATCCGTCGCGTCGAGCTGCGAGCCCGCGAAGACCAGCTGCATCCGTTCAGCGGCGAGCCCGTAGTCGAGGGCAACGAGTACGCGGACACGGACTTCGATCTCAAGAGCTGAGGACATAGCGACTCGTTGAAGTGGGAGCGCGCTTTTCGGTCAATACACTGGTCGGAAAGTGAGTTCCCGCTTGAACGGGACGCTGAATGTCGGCGGGATGCGGAAAAGTGCGCACGGAAGTTGAATGTGAGCAAACACGCACTCGTCATAGTTGATTCTCCGGCGGTGAATTAAAATGCCTGGTGAGATGCCGAATCCGGGGTTACTCTGAGAACTATTCGGTAACCTGGCGTGTCTGCAGGGTGTCAGGCTCAGCACTTTTTCAACCTCTACTAATGAATGCGTGCGAGACTGATTGGCGTCTTTGACCTTTTTCGGACCTCGTCGCCACGCATTGCGGCAGGCTGACTGACCTGGAGGACCTTGGGTGGCTAAGGGACAACACACAGCCAAGAACATCGGCAGGAATACGAAGAACCTGCTCAACTACCCCAGAGCGGGTGTGAGCGGATGGACTCGTTATCTGCCGAGCATTCGCGTGCTCGTCGTCGGCGGGCTCAGCCTCGTCATCGCCCTGTGCGTGGCGTTCGCCATCGGGTATGCCGCTACGGACATTCCCGAGCCGAACCTCGAGGCCACCGGTCAGACCTCGACGATCTACTACAACGACGGCAAGACGCCGATCGGTCAGTACAAGGTCGAGGACCGCAAGTCCGTGGAGATCGATGAGATCTCCGAACCCATGCAGAAGGCCGCGATCGCTGCCGAGGACACCTCGTTCTACGAGAACCGCGGCATCTCGATCAAGGGTCTCTCCCGCGCCGTCGTCGGTGTGGCCACGAACAAGTACGCGGGTGGCGGTTCGACGATCACCCAGCAGTACGTGAAGAACTTCTACCTCACGAACGAGCACTCGCTTGATCGCAAGATCAAGGAGATGTTCATCTCGCTGAAGATCGACCAGCAGCAGTCGAAGGACGAGATCCTCGCGAACTACCTCAACACCATCTACCTCGGCCGCCGCTCTTATGGCGTCGAAGTGGCTGCACAGAACTACTTCGACAAGCCGGCCTCGGAACTCGACGTCAGCGAATCTGCTCTGCTGGCTGCAATGATCCAGCGCCCAGGTGCCGCCGACCCCTCGGACAATCCCGAGGCCTATGAAGATCGCTTCAACTACGTCGTCAAGAATATGGTCGACGAAGGCTTCATCACCGAAGAACAGGCCGCGAAGGTCGAGATGCCCGAGGTGAGGAAGCAGAACAAGGAGTCCTCACTCTCGGGCCAGAAGGGCTACATGTGGGACTTCGTCCGCCGCGAGGCGCTGCGGAAGCTCGACATCGACGAAGCCCAGCTCGACCGCGGTGGCTACAACATCGTCACCACCTTCGACAAGGATCGGATGAAGGCCGCCGAGCAGGCGATCAAGACGCTCCCGCAAGACCAGCCCGAAGGCATGCAGACCGGGCTCGTCTCGATCAACCCGGATGACGGCGGAATCGAAGCCTTCTACGGCGGCAAGAACTACCTCGATCAGGCGTTCAACGCCTCGACACAGAGCCATGTGCAGGCCGGTTCGACGTTCAAGCCCTTCGCGCTCATCGCAGGCTTGGAGAACGGCGTGCGACTGACTGACTCGTACCCGGGTGCCAGCCCGACGACGATCAACAACAATGGCACGCCATGGCACGTGAAGAACTTCGGCAATACGAGCTACGGTCCCGTAAGTCTGCTCAAGGCGACACAGTCCTCGATCAACACCGCCTACGCCGCACTCAACGTGCAGGTCGGAACCGACAAGACGATCGACGCCGCCACTCGTGCCGGCGTCAGTCCGAACTGCACTGATAAGGAGAAGAAGGCAGGCAACACCGGCGGGTGCACCATTGACATGGACCCCGCAAACCCGTCCACCGTGCTGGGAGTTCCGAGCGTCAAGCCCCTCGACATGGCCTCGGCCTACGCGACCTTCGCTGCAAACGGCGTCCACCACGAGACCCACTCGATCAAGACGATCCACCAGGGCGCCGAGGACAAGGAAGTGTACAAGGCAGAGGACAAGGGAAAGCGCGTCTTCGACAAGGCCGTTGGCGCTGAGACCTCCTATGCTCTGAGCCAGGTCGTCCAAGGCGGTTCGGGCAGCTACGCCCAGAACCTCGGTCGTCCTGCCGCAGGTAAGACCGGTACGACGAACGGAAACACGGCGGCCTGGTTCTCCGGCTACACCCCGAACCTCGCGACGTCGGTCGTGCTCTACCGTGAGGTCGACGGCAAGCAGATGTCGATCGGTGCCTACGGCGGACGCGGCGAAGTCACCGGTGGTTCCTTCCCCGTGCAGGTCTGGACGGACTACATGCAGACTGCGCTCCAGGGCGAGAAGGTCGAACAGTTCCCGGCACGCGGCGAACTGCCCGACAAGCCCAAGCCGAAGAATACGAACCCGGCCCCGGCTCCGAAGCCCGAACCCAAGGAAGAACCTGAGCCCGAGGCTCCCGCTGACAACAGCGACGGCGACGAGGACAAGGAGACCGAGGCCCCGATCGAAACTCCGAAGGACGAGAAGGACAAGGACAAGGACTCGGATTCCAAGGAGGACGGCAAGGAAGAAGGCTCGAAGGACGGGTCCGACGATTCCAAGGACTCCGGCGACGACGGAAAGAAGGAGGATCCGCCGGAGACCAAGAAGCCAGCGCCGCTGCCCGTAGATCCTCCCGGGAGTAAAGACAACGGCGGTGACGGAAGCGGTTCGAACAATGGCAAGGGCGGAAATGGTTCGAGCAGTGACGGTGACGAAGGCAATTCAGACGATGACTGACCGCCGCTGACCGGTAACCTCTAGCCATGCCTTCGAAGCCCAGTACCCGGATCGCCGAGCCTCTGCTCGGCGGTCCGGTCGGCATTCACCTCGGTGTTGCCGGTCGCCGGTTCCGCAGCACCCAGGCCTATGTCTTGGCCGCAGTCCTCGGCGTCACCACCTTCCTCGCCCTCGCCCTGCAGGGACCGTGCCTGAACTCGGGATACAAGGAGCCGGCCGCCTCGGCGAGGATGTGCTCAGGTCCGCTGTCCACGGCCTTCGTCGGTGACGTCAACCCCGAGGTCCTCGGCCGAGCCCACGGCGGTACGGCCGCATTGGCACCGCTCGAAGGGCGACTCGTCGACCTGCTCCACCTCTTCGTGGGCGACGTCTCCCTGTTCATGATCGTCGTCCTCCTGCTCAACACGGCAGGCATCGCCGCCCTCGGTGCGGGACTGCTCGTCCTCGCTCGCGAACGGGCCTGGCTGATCGCGGTCTTCGCCTCCCCAGCCATCCTCTTCACCCTCGGTTCCACGCTCGACCCCGTTGCGCTCGCCCTGAGCATCTGGGCGATGATCCTCTTCGTCGGCTCCCCACCTGTGCGTGCGAGCGGCTGGTTGGCCGGAGTGCTGCTGGGAATTGCGACCTTCATCAATCCGCTCGCCCTTCTCGTCCTCCTCGCCCTCACCCTGGCCGGACCACACCCGGCCGGCAGACTGCGGCCGCGAGATCCACGGATGATGCTCGCCGCGGCCACGGTCACCTCGGCGCTGCTCCTCGTCCTCGACCTCACCGCGATCGACCGGATCGTCCACTGGTACTCCGACGCCGTCGACGGCGGCTCCTTCGCCTCGATCCTCGTCATGGCCGAACTCGGCGACGGTGCGCTGTGGGCCCCGCTGTGGATCATCGCCAGCGGCGGAGTCGTCATCGCGGTCGCCGTCGCCTTGTACATGGTGCGACGCACCGGCCTCGACCCGGCCGTGTCCGCGTGCCTGCTCATCGGCGGCTGTCTGCTGTTGGCACCGGGCTTCATGCCCTGGGACAGCCTGTGGCTGCTGCCCTTCGTCGCCCTGTCCATCCGTCGGTGGTGGGTCCTCATCGTGTGGACACTCGCCGAGGCGGTCTTCGCCGTGGGTATCCGCCTCGGCGATGTCACCGGCTTCGAAGCGGATAAGGGACTCGACCCTGCCTTCGTGGCGCTCTTCGCCCTGCTGCGACTCCTCGCCCTCGTCCTCGTCGTCATCATGGCCGGGGAGAACCTCTACCGGCGACGGATCCGCGGTGGCATGGCCACGGCAGGGCTGCCTCGGCGAGGGGAAGAACCGGTCGCTCAAGCCGGGCAGGGCCCGGCGGGCGAGGTAAGCAAGCCCACGAACGCGGACATGACAGCGCACGGGAGCGTCGACTAGACTAGTGAGGTCTGTTCCCATTTCGTGACCATCACGGATTCGGGACGGACATGCATATACCCTCCTGCCATGGACCGACCATGGCCGCAAAGACCAGAGGAGGTGGGTGACATATGCGTAAGTACGAGCTCATGCTCATTCTTGATAACGACCTCGAAGAGCGGACGCTGGCTGACACCGTGAACAACCTGATCAAGGTTGTCCCGGCTGAGAACGGCACCGTCGACAACGTGGACATCTGGGGACGTCGTCGCTTCGCGTACGAGATCCAGAAGAAGTCTGAAGGCTACTACGTCGTGGTTGATTTCCACGCCGAGCCTGCAACGACCAAGGAACTCGACCGTCAGCTCGGACTCAACGAGTCCGTTCTGCGTACGAAGATCCTCCGCCCGGACGCCAAGTAAGGCATCTTAAGCTACCTCGCTTCAAGGAGATTCAATGGCAGGCGAAACAGTCATCACGGTCGTCGGGAACCTCACCAGCGATCCCGAACTGCGCTTCACACCTAACGGTGCGGCAGTCGCTAACTTCACCGTGGCCTCGACGCCGCGTATCTTCGACCGTCAGGCCAACGAGTTCAAGGACGGGGAGACCCTGTTCCTGCGCTGCTCGGTATGGCGTGAAATGGGAGAGAACGTCGCCGAATCTCTGCAGCGCGGTACGCGGGTCATCGTTCAGGGCCGACTGAAGTCCCGGTCCTTCGAAACCAAGGAAGGCGAGAAGCGCACGGTCATGGAGCTGGACGTCGACGAAGTCGGCCCCAGCCTGCGACGCGCCACCGCCCAGGTGACGAAGAACAACCCCAGCGGCGGAGGAAACTTCGGCGGTGGCGGCGGCTTCGGTGGAGGCCAGGGCGGAGGCGGCCAGCAGGGCGGCTTCGGCAACCAGCAGTCCTCCGGCTGGGGCAACAACCCTCAGCAGGGCGGCCAGCAGGGTGGACAGCGCCAGGGCGGTTACAGCCAGGGCGGCAACAACGCACCCGCCAATGACCCGTGGGCATCATCGAACCCGCAGAGCGGCAACGGCGGCTGGGGCAACCCCGGCGCCGATGAACCACCGTTCTGATCCACGTCTGAAGACATTTCGAGACACTCGTCAACAGGAGATACTCATGGCAAAGCCAGAGATCCGGAAGCCTATCAAGAAGAAGGCTAATCCGCTCAAGAAGGGCGAAGCGGCGAACATCCACTACAAGGACACCGCTACGCTCCGTAAGTTCATTTCCGACCGCGGCAAGATCCGTGCACGTCGCGTCACCGGTGTGACCGTGCAGGAACAGCGCGTCATCGCAAAGGCCGTCAAGAACGCCCGCGAGATGGCACTTCTGCCCTACTCGAGCTCAGCTCGCTGATCGGAGGGAAAGAATAATGCCTAACCGCAAAGTGATTCTGAACCAGGAAGTCGACGGCCTCGGTGCCGCCGGCGATGTCGTCGAGGTTCGTGCCGGATACGCACGTAACCTGCTTCTGCCTCGTGGCTGGGCTTCGGCCTGGACCGCCGGCGCTGAGAAGCACATCGAGACTCTGCGCAAGGCCCGTCAGGCCAAGCAGATCGCCGATCACGACGAAGCCATCAAGGTCAAGGGCGAACTCGAGTCGACCACGGCTCGCATCGACATGAAGGCCGGCAAGAACGGTCGCCTCTTCGGCGCCGTCACCCCTGCCCTCGTGGCCGAGGCCCTGCAGACCGCAACCGGACGCGACTTCGATCGCCGTCAGGTTGCACTGACCGGTCACGTCAAGACCCCCGGCAGCTACAACGCTGTCGTGCGCGTCGGCGACGAGATCACCGCGAAGATCAAGTTCGAGGTCATCGGCAAGGCCTGATCGAGGCCTGCGTCCGAATGATTCGGACGTGGTGAGGGTCTGAACGGCCCCACCGCACCACCGCCGAGGCGGCACCTGAGGTCAGGTGCCGCCTCGGCGTTTTTCGTGGGGTGGGCTGGGCTGTGCGCGCAGTCGATGGCGCCCGTCTGCAGCGGACGGTGCCGGCAGCGGACGGTGAAGCATCCCTACGCGTTCCCGACACGTCGTTGTGATGCTCTCAAATCACCGCGGGGGCGGTACTACCTCTCGTTGCAACGGTGGGGTGTGCCGGTAATGGTGAGGGATGCTCAGGAATCCGGGCGATTCGGACCAGTCAGCTGTCGCCTGGGTAGGTGAGGACACCGGCCGAACTGTCGGATTTGGGGGCTCGTTCGGTGCCGAGGCGGGCTCCGTCGCTCAGTTTCGCCGCATCGACATGCCCTTTGCCGAGGATGTGTGCGACGGGGAGGTCGCGGGCGAGCAGCTGATCGGCGATGATCCTGCGATGGCAGCGCCACCACACGGCCTCCGAACACATGAGCACACAACGCGTGCCTTCGCTCCAGCCGACGAGGGTCTCGAGGTCGGTTCGGAACTCCTCGGAGAGGCAGTGGTCGGCGTAGTTGTGGAAGCTTCTGTTCTGCCACCAGGCGTTGGTCTCGAAGGGCACCGAGCGACTGACTGGTCGACGACCAGTCAGACCCTGGAGATGGCGCAGCTCGATGCCCACCCCCGCGAGGTCGGCCTCAAGGGTGTCGGCGTTGAACTGGGGATTCCTATTCGAACCCGGGAGTCTGCGGACGTCGACGACGACCTCGGTGCCGGTGTTCGTGAGGAGATCGATGAACTCGTCGAGTTCACGATTCGAATGCCCGACCGTCAGCAGGCGCGGCGGGTTCTTCGCGTCTGCCGATTCAGTGTCGGTCCAGGCATTCGAAGCAGTGTCCGTCTTCCGTGTCGACGAAGCGGTCTGCCCCGTCATTCGTCGTTGACGAGGTGGAGGGCGTTGCCTTTGTGAGCGGCGATGTGATCGGTCTTGTCGCTCTTGATCTCGTACTGCGGTTCATCGGTCGATGCGCGGCGGTTGTGGCCCTTGTAGTCGAAGTCTGAGGTGTGGACGTCGGTGATCGTCCCGGACACCTCTCCAGCTTCTGAGTTCCACGCCACATGATCGCCGACGGAGAATTCGGTTCCCATGGTGCCTCCTTGCTGCTGAAGGTAGCTGTCGACTCCATCCAAACACGAGTGGACGTGGAGGGGAATCCGGTGCAGAACCGGGAGAGCTCTGCACCGGGTTCCGAACAGGTCGGAGTCACGGAGTAGGCGGAGACTGTCCTAGGAGCGGTCGGTGAGATCGGCGATGAGGGCGTCGACGAAGGATTCGCAAGCGGCTATCTGCTCGAGTTCAATGAACTCGTCGGGAGCGTGTGCCTGGGCGATGTCTCCGGGGCCGCAGACGACAGTTGGGATGCCGGCTTCGGAGAACAACCCCGCCTCGGTGCCGTAGGTGACCTTGTCGTCGGTAGCGATTCCGCCCCAGTTCGCGGCGAGTGAGACGATGTCCGCATCGGCCGGTGTTTCGCAGCCAGGAGCTTCGGCTTCGATCGTGAAATCGACTCCGGCAGTCTCGTTCTCGGCGGCCATGGCTCGACCGAGGCGTTCGGCCTCGGCGCGGAAGCGGCCGATGAGGGCCTCACGGTCGACGGACCCGAGCGAACGGAATTCGAACTGCACGGTCGCCTCGGCGGGGATCGTGTTCACAGCGATGCCGCCGGTGAACGTGTTCGCCGTGACCGATGTGAAGGGCACGACGTAGGCCTCATCGAACGGTCCCTCGGTGCGGAATTCGGCAGCAACTGCGTGGACGAAGGCGACGAATTCGGAGGCGTAGGCGATGGCGTTGACGCCTTCGGGGGTGAGCGAGGAGTGGGCGGCGACGCCGTGGAATTCGACGCGGAAGACGTTCATCGACTTATGGCCGCGGATGACGCGCATGCTCGAGGGTTCGCCGACGATGCAGCCGCGGGGTGCCAGTCCTTCTTCGGTGATGGCTTCGACGAGGGAGATGGCGCCGACGCAGCCGATCTCCTCGTCATAGGAGAAGGCGAGGTGGAGGGGTTCGCGGAGTTTCGCGGACTTGAGCGCTTCGAGGCGGGAGAGGATGACGCCGATGAAGGACTTCATGTCGGCGCTGCCACGGGCGAAGTACTTTCCGTCGCGGATCTCCGGAGCGAACGGGTCCGAGGACCAGTCCTGGCCGTCGACGGGGACGACGTCGGTGTGACCGGAGAGGACGATGCCGCCTGTCGTGGTGCCGTCGGCTGCGGGGATGGTCGCGAGCAGGTTCGCCTTCGTGCCCTCCGGGTTCGGGATCCGGCGTGATTCGATGCCAGCGGCCTGGAGACGGGCTTCGACGTGGTCGATGAGCAGAAGGTTCGTGTCCCGGCTCGTCGTGTCGAACGTGATGAGATTCGTGATCTCGGTGATGGTGGCCTCGGCGGGTGTCGCTGGCACGTCTGCTCCTGACTTTCGGATGCGGGTGGTGTCTGTTCGGTCAGATCGCTGCGTCTGCAAGAGGGCCGCGGTAGACCCGGAGGGGACGGTGGACGTCTCCAAGGGGCGGAGACGGGCCCAGAGGGGCGTAGTCCCCGGGTAGGACAGCGGTGACCAGACCCTTCTCACTCTACGTGTCGGACTTGTGCCGCGTGGCACCGGCCCAGTCGGTGGGCGGACGGTGGACAGGCGGCGGGCCCATAGTTGGGCGCGGTGAAGTCGCGGGCGGGCGGTGGGTGGGCGGGAATGCGTATCCCTCACCGTCGCTGTCGCACCGCACCGTTCGTGACACGCACTCGTGAGAGTGGCAAACCCACCAGTTGCACCCGTGGGCTGTGCCGCTGCCACGAGGGTTTGGAGGGAGTTCTGCAAAGTCCGCCTCATCGGGAGACGCGGTCGCCGAGCGGATGGTGCGCTGCGCGACTCAGTGTTCTCGGGCGCCCCATGGGCGGACCATGGTCGAATTCTAGCGCGATGCTTCGCTCGGAAGGGCCCATCCCCTACGGGTCGTGGCAGAACCACTCGGTGCAACGAGGCGTTATGCGAGAAGCGCGCTGGTATGCGAGCAACGCGCTGAGGTGAGAGCAATGGTGAGAGATGAACGGCCAGTTTCAACGGCGTGAGCCGGCGCGGGGCGTGGGCGAATGGAGTCCGTGGTCAGCGCGAGTCCCCGGCCCGAGCGGCGGGGCTCTCCGCGGAATTCCCAGGTGCGAACCCGCCTGCGGATGCGTGTGGAAGGGCCGGGTTCGCTAAAGTCGTGGAGCAGGGGGTAACGATGTCGATCGAGAAGACACCATCCGTACCGCGTTTTGGCGCCGGCAGCGGAAACGGCGGTCCGGCCGAGCTCACGCCGGAGGACCAAGAGCGCGCTCGCGGGCTGAAGAAGATGCGCACGCTCGCGCTCTCGCTGCTCATCCTCGCCACGCTCATCTTCCTCTCCACCCACCTCTTCACCGACAACACCGGCGTCTGGGGGTTCGTCTCCCGCGCCTCGGAGGCCGCGATGATCGGCGCGATCGCCGACTGGTTCGCCGTCACCGCGCTGTTCCGCCACCCTCTCGGGCTGCCGATTCCGCACACCGCGATCATTCCGCGCAAGAAGGACACCCTCGGTGCGAGTCTGTCGGCCTTCGTCGCCGCGAACTTCCTCCACGCCGAGGCGGTGTCGACGAAGATCCGATCCGCCGAGATCTCCCATCGTGCCGGAAATTGGCTGGCCAAACCCGCCAACCGAGATATCGTCGTCGACCGTGCCGCAGGAGGCCTCGAGTACGTGCTCGCGCGCATCGATGACGACTCCATCAAGGCGCTGACCAGGAACGTGATCATTCCACGGCTCGTGGCCACCCGGAAGACACCGGTGCTCGCGCAGCTGCTGCGTCAGATCGTGCTCGACGGTGCTCACCACAGACTCGTCGACCTCATCGTCGCGGAGGCCTACAGCTGGCTGGGTGACAATCCGCAGGTCATCGATGAGATCGTCCACAATCGGGCACCGTCCTGGGTCCCTGATTTCGTCAACGAGCAGTTGGCCAACCGATTGCAGCGCGAGGTGCTCGGCTGGGTCGCCGACGTCCGCGACAACGAATACCACAAGGCTCGACAGGCGCTGGATGCGTGGCTCGTCGACCTCTCCGACGACCTCGAATCCGACTCATCCCTGTCCCAGCGGGCCGAAGAGATCTTCAACGACCTGCTCAGCCAGGAGGGCGTCGTCGACTCCGTCCTCGAGATCTGGGGTTCGCTCAGACAGCTGCTGCGCGAGGCCATCATCGACGAAGGCGGCGAAGTCCGCGCCCGCATCTGGCAGCTCATCGGCGAATTCGCCGACCGACTGCAGGCGGACTCGGAATTCTCCCGCCGCATCGACGACCGGATCGCCACCACCGCCGGTGATCTGGCCGAGAGTTTCGGCCCCGAGATCGCCAGCGTCATCTCCGACACCATCGAGCGCTGGGACGCGAAGGAAGCCGCCGAGCGCATCGAGCTCTACGTCGGCCGTGACCTCCAGTACATCCGCATCAACGGCACCGTCATCGGTGCGCTGGTCGGCCTCGTGATCCACACCGTCATCGTGCTCCTGCCGGGGTGAGATCGGCAGACCCGCACCGAGGGTGCCCGGTCCTCTGCGCCGGAGACGATCCAGATGTCGAAGGAGTAGACCTGTTCGGTTGCTCGGGCGGGACCACGGGCAGCCAGCCCGGATCTCGCATGTCGGTGTCGTGGTATCAGAAGACCATCAAGCCCGGTCCCCGAACTCGGTTTTCCGTCAACGGAGGTTGGGAAATCCCGCACCGGCTGACGGGCTGACTGCATAGTGCCACGGCTCGGTGGGCGAAAACATGGAGACATGACTTCTTCACAGCATCCTGCCGCAGCGCAGCAGCCCATCCTTCAGCACCCCGCCATCATCACCGCCGGCAACGTCACGAAGCACTTCAACCAGACGTATGCTCTCGCCGGAGTCGACCTCACGATCAGCCTCGGCGAATCCCTGGCGATCATGGGACCCTCCGGTTCCGGCAAGACGACTCTTCTGCACTGCCTGGCCGGCATCATCAGTCCCGACAGCGGCCGCATCCGACTCTCGCCGACCGACCGCAGCGCCGCCGCCGAGATCACCTCCCTCAAAGAATCCGGCCGCACCGCTCTGCGTCGCGAAGTCTTCGGCTTCGTCTTCCAACAGGGGCTGCTCCTGCCCGAACTCACCGCCGTCGACAATGTCGCGCTCGCCGCCATGCTCGCCGGCATGAACCGCTCGGACGCCACCCAGCATGCCCGGGCCTGGCTCGACCGTCTCGGTTTGAGTGAGCATCTGAACAAACGGATCGGACAGCTCTCCGGAGGCCAGGCGCAGCGAGTGGCGATCGCCCGCGCCCAGGTCACCCAACCCGTCGTCACCTTCGCCGACGAACCGACCGGCGCCCTCGACTCCCGCACCTCCTCCGAGGTCCTCACCGAGCTGCTCGGCTCCACCGTCGGGCGCGGGTCCACCCTCGTCGTCGTCACCCACGATGAGAACGTCGCCGCCCGCTGCTCCCGAGTCGTGCGACTCGCAGACGGCCGCATCGTCGCCGATTCGGCAATGCAGGAAGCCGCCCAGTGATGAATATCCTTCCCCTCCTCCTGTCCAAACAGTCCCTGACTTCGATGACGTCGCGCCTTGTCGGGATCGCCTTCTTCTCCTGCGCGACGATCTTCCTCACCGTGGCCGCCGGCGCCTGGGCATTCATCGACCGCCCCGACGTCTCGGGATACGCCGAGGTGGCCGAGCTGTACCAGCTCCTCGCCGTCCTCGCCACGGTCTTCCTCATCGTGCCCGCGACCAGCCTCGGGGTCGCCTCGGCGAAACTGAGCGCCCGCCGTCAGGACGAACGACTCTCGACCCTGTCCCTGCTCGGGGCGCAACGCAGCACGATCCGCCTCATCGCCGTCGCCGAACCCTTCATCCCCGCCTCGCTGGGCATCTTCGCCGGAATCGGCGGCTATCTGCTGGTCGCCTGGCCGCTGAGTTTCATCACGTTCGTCGGCGAACCTTTGGGCTACCAGGCACTGCTCATGCCGGTATGGCTGCTCGCCGCGGTCATCGTGGGCCTCCTGGCGGTCTGCCTGATCGCCTCGCTGATCGGCCTGCGCAAGATCCAGGTCTCCCCGCTGGGCGTGCGCACCCGGTCGCTGCCCCGAAGATTCCCCCTGGCCCGCATCATCACGGCCATCGTGCTCATCCTCATCGTGGCCATCGCGACCTATGTCTCCACCCAGATGGAGCTGCCGATGGCGGTGACGATCATGTACAGCATCGCCACGATCGGCATCACCCTCCTACTCATCAGCGTGCTCGGCGTCCTGTGCATCCGCATCCACGCCGGCATCGCAGGCAGAATCGCCCGCGGTCCCGCCTCGGTGATGGCTGCCGGGATGATCGCCGACGCCCCGGGACAGTACTGGCGCCGGGTCGCAGGACTCGCGATGATCACCTTCATCGCTGTCGTCGGCGGAGCGGGAACGGCGATGATGCGCAGCGGTCAGGAGGACTTCACCGCAGAGGACCGAGCGGTCATGGGTCCGTACGTCCACCTCGGCGACGATATCTTCACCGGACTCATCCTCACCCTGGTCATCGCCTTCGTCCTCGTCATCGTCTCGGCCACGATCAATCAGGCCGCCGACATCCTCGACCGTGCTCAGACCTACCGCGAACTCCACGCCGCCGGAATGACCCAGCAGATGATGCACCGGGTGACCGTGAACGCCGTGATGTCGCCGATCCTGTTGGTCACCGTCCTCTCCCTGTTCCTCGGCGGGATCCTCGCCTGGTTGATGGCTTCGGTGAACGACCTCGGCGATCCATTCACCGTCGGAACCGTCGCAGCCGTCCTCGTGGCCGGGGTCGCGATGGTGTGGCTGGGACTGCAGGTCACCCGCCCGCTCGTCCGCCGAGTCACCGAGATCGACCCCGACAACCGCACCCTCGCCGAGGCGGCCCCCGAGAACCGGGCCACCGCCGAGGCGGCCGTGGCCTGAGAGGAGACACGATGTCCACGTCCTTCGCAGCAGTTCCCCTCGTCCTCGGACGGAGATCGCTGACCTCGGCGAGCTCGGTGCTCGTGGCCGCCGCGTTCTTCGCATGCGCCACGCTGTTCCTCACCGTGGCGGCCGGGGCATGGATGTTCTTCCAGATCCCGCCGAGCCCCGATCCCGCGGAACAGGGATTCGCCATCATGTACAAGACCCTGGCAGGGCTGGCCACGGGTCTGCTGATCATCCCCGCCTCCACCCTGGCTTCGGCCTCGGCGACGCTGTCGGCACGCCGACAGGACGAACGTCTCTCGACGATGTCGCTGCTCGGAGCCCGACGCTCGCAGATCACCGCGCTCGCCGTGGCCGAACCGCTGATTCCCGCCCTGGCAGGCATCGTCCTCGGGGTGGTCGGCTACCTGGGACTGGCCCTGCCGGTCAGCTTCATCCACTTCATGGGTGAACCCATCGGGTACCAGAACATGCTCATGCCCGCGTGGCTCATCCTCGTCGTGGTCGTCTTCCTGGCCATGGTCTGTGCGGGATCGGCTCTGCTGGGTCTGCGCAAGGTCGCGGTCTCTCCGTTGGGGGTGCGGACGAAGAGTCTCGAGCGGAAGTTCCCTGTAGCCAAGGTCATCATCACGGTGCTCGTGATCTGCCTGCTGCCGGTCGTGTACGCGCTCACTCAGAGCGGCGGTCTCGGCGTGGGGATCGTGCTCGGCGCGATGGTCGGATTCTTCGCTCTCGGGCTGGTCGTCGTCGACCTCCTGGGCGGGCTCCTCGTCCGCTGGTTCGCTCACCTGTCCGGTCGGCGGGCCGCCACGCCGGAGCACCTCGTCGCGGCTCGCCTGGTCTCCGACGAACCCAAACGGTTCTGGCGACGCGTTTCCGGACTCGCGATGGCCTCGTTCACCGCGGCCGTCTGCGGGTCGGGGGTGGCGCTGATGCAGCTCGGACTCGACGCCGCCGAGGACGACCCGGCAACGATGGGCACCTCCGATATCAACCTCTTCCACGACATGTTCACCGGGGTGCTGCTCGTCATGGGCATCGCGATCGTGCTCATCGCGGTGTCCGCAGTGATCAACCAGGTCGCCGATATCTACGACCGAGCCGACACCTTCTCCGACCTCTATGCGGCCGGCGCCGATCCTCAGCTGCTGCACCGCGCGCTGGTGCGGGCCGTCATGGCCCCGGCGATCTGGGTGTCCCTGCTGGCCGGAGGGCTCGGGCTGCTGCTCGTCCTGCCCCTGGCCGGAGCCGCGCTCGTGTTCGAACCGGTCACCTTCCTCACGATCCTGCTCACAGTGGTCGTCGGCATCGGCATCATCCGTGGTGGGCTGCAGCTGACGAAGCCGATTCTGCACTCCGTGGCCACGGCCGGAAGGACTCGGGACTGAAGGTTCTGTGTCAGTGCCGCGTCCTACGCTTACGGGTATCGGGTCGATGGGACCGGGAACGGGTCTCCGGGTACAGTTGGAGCGCACCACATGAGGGTGGGCGATCCGATGCTGTGAGGAAGAGGAAATCGAGTGAGCAACGACCAGGGCTATGACGGTCTGAGGACCCCTCCGCAGGACGTCGAGGCCGAGCAGAGCGTGCTCGGTGCGATGCTTCTGTCGAAGGACGCCATCGCCGACTGTGTCGAGACGATGAAGGGCGACGACTTCTACAAGCCCGCTCACGAAACCATCTACGAGGCGGTCCTCGACCTCTACTCCCGCGGTGAGCCCGCGGACTCGGTGACGGTGGCGAACTACCTGACGAAGACCGGTGACCTCGCCCGCGTCGGCGGTGCCGCCTACCTGCACACCCTCATCTCATCCGTCCCGACTGCCGCCAACGCCGGCTACTATGCCGCGATCGTCAGCGAACAGGCTGTGCTGCGCCGCCTCGTTGAGGCCGGCACCCGCATCGTGCAGATGGGCTACGACGCCGAAGGCGACACCGATGACGTCGTGAACTCCGCGCAGGCGGAGATCTACAAGGTCACCGAACGCCATACGACGGAGGATTACGTCATCCTCTCCGACATCCTCGGCGAGGTGGCCCAGGAGATCGAACGCAACGGCAACACCGACGGCCAGACCGCGGGTGTGCCCACCGGCTTCACCGAGTTCGACAACCTCACCAACGGTCTGCATCCGGGCACGATGATTGTCATCGCCGCCCGTCCTGGTGTCGGAAAGTCGACTCTGGCGCTCGACTTCATCCGTTCGGCTGCGATCCACAACGATGCGGCCGCTGTGTTCTTCTCGCTCGAGATGGGCAAGAACGAGCTCGTCATGCGTCTGCTCTCGGCCGAGTCGGAGATTCCGCTGCAGAATCTGCGGCGCGGCGAACTCAGTCCCCACGACTGGACGACCCTGGCCGCGACCGAGGCTCGGATCAACAATGCGCCGCTGTTCGTCGACGATTCGCCGAATATGGCGCTGACGGAGATCCGCGCGAAGTGCCGCCGGCTCAAACAGCAGCACAATCTGCAGATGGTCTGCGTCGACTACCTGCAGCTGATGTCCTCGGGCAAGCGCGTCGAGTCCCGTCAGCAGGAGGTCTCGGAGTTCTCCCGTTCACTCAAGCTGCTGGCCAAGGAGCTCGAGGTTCCGGTCATCGCACTGTCTCAGCTCAACCGCGGCAGCGAGCAGCGCACGGACAAGCGGCCGATGATTTCGGATCTGCGTGAGTCCGGTTCGATCGAGCAGGATGCGGATATGGTCCTCCTCATCCACCGTGAGGACATGTACGACAAGGAACACGAACGCGCCGGTGAGGCCGACATCATCGTCGCCAAGCACCGTGCCGGTCCGACCATGGACATCCCCGTGGCGTTCCAGGGTGCGAAGTCCCGATTCGTCAACATGCCGCAGTGACGAGCGGGGCTTGAATGGACGCCTACTGGATGCGCGGCAAGTGGGGTGACGGCGGGAAGAGTGAGCGCCGCTGGAACCAGGGCAGCCGGAATCCGCTGACCATCATCATCACCGGTGCTGTCTTCTTCGTCGGCACGGGTGCGGTCTTCACGATCGGATACCTGTATCCGGACCAATTGCTGTTCACGATCATCGTCGGATGCTTCGTGTTCCTCGGCGTCACTCTGGCGATGCGCAGGTTCATGGGACACACGCCGGCGTACTGGTACACCGGACCATTCGTGGCCATTGCGCTCATCGGCACTGTGATGCTCGGCGAGGATCTCGCTTTGTCGCAAGCCGGCGAGCTCACCGAGGTGGTCGTCGCCGATCATCAAGTCGAACAGAAGACCGTACACAGTTCCAATCCGCCCAGGTCGCGACAGGTCTATGTTCATACCTACAGCCTCGAGCGCACCGACGGCACCCCCGTCGCCGAACCGCTGATCTACCGCGGCAAGGACGGATACGACGACTTCGATGAGGGCGACACGATTTCCGTCCTCATCGATCCGGAGGGGAAGGCACCGACCAAACCGGCCGAGGACGTGGATCTGCCTGCCGATATCGGCATCCTCGTCACCGGACTGGTCACCTCGGGGATCGTGTTCATCATCTGTCTGATCGTCGTGCTTCGGAGATGGACGCGTTCGCCGTCGCAGGACCACGTGCGCTGACGAGGCCGCGCTTGCTGCCGGTGTGCCACTATGGCAGGCATGGACACCACTCCCAACGATCTGCTCGTGCTGCTGGCCGTCTCCCGCACCGCCAAATTCACGACGGCGGCACACAACCTCGGTCTCACCCACTCGACGGTCTCCCGCCGCATCGCCGCCTTGGAGAAGTCCTTGGGCGGACGCGTGCTGGCTCGCTCGGATGACGGATGGGAGCTGACCGACCTCGGGGAACGAGCCGTTGCGGTGGCCGAACAGATGGAGACCGCGGTCGCTGAACTCGAGAGTCCCGGCCAGGGCCCGGAGACGGTGTCCGGAGTGGTGCGGATGACCGCGACGGATGGGTTCAGCGCCTATGTCGCCTCCCCGGCGGTCGCGAAGCTGCGACGTCGGCATCCTGGGCTGAGCGTCGAGATCGTCACCGTCACCAGGCAGGCCCTGCAGCAGCGGTCCGGTCTCGATATCGAGGTCGTCGTCGGCGAACCGCGCGTGCATCGGGCAGAGGCGGTCGAGCTCGGTGACTACGAACTCGGTCTCTACGCCTCGCGTGACTATCTCGCGGCCAACGGCACCCCCGCCTCGGTGGAGGAAGTCAGCGACCACCGGCTCGTCTATTTCGTCGATTCCATGCTCCAGGTCGACGACCTCGATGCGCCGAGGCGGCTGTTTCCCGAGATGAAGGATGCACTGACCTCGACGAACGTCTTCGTTCACGTCGAAGCGACGCGTGCGGGTGCCGGAATCGGCTTCCTCCCGTGTTTCATGGCCGACCGTCACCCCGACCTCGTGCGACTCTTCCCCGATTCGGTGGCCGAGCGACTGCCCTACTGGATGGTGCTCAGACCCGATTCGATGCGGCGACCGGCGATCGCCGCCGTCGTCCAGGGACTCAAGGATGAGATGCTCGCCCACCAGGATGCTCTCGAAGGCCGGAAGTTGTCCCGGTGAGACTGCGCGACCAGGATATGAGCATGAACCAGCCCCAAACTGACATCGGCGACGAGCTGGTCGGACGTCGCATCGTGCTCACAGCTCAGCGGCGCGCGGAACAGCTCGCCTCCGCCCTCGAGCGTCACGGTGCCAAGATCGTGCACGCCCCGACCCTGTCCGTCATCCCGCATATCGACGACCCTGAACTCGTCACCTGCACCCGTGAACTCATCGAGGACAGGCCGGACATCGTCGTGGTCACGACCGGCGTCGGATTCACCGGCTGGGGTGACGTGGCTGAAGCCGCGGGTCTGCGCGAGGAATGGCACTCGATGCTCGCCGGAGCACGGATATACGCCCGCGGCCCCAAGGCGCGCGGAGCGATTCAGGGGGCCGGACTGAGCGCTCACTGGGTCGCGGAATCCGAAACGAGCGCAGAGATCCAGCAGGTCCTTCTCGGCGAGGGCGTAGATGGTGAGCGCATTGCCGTACAGCATCACGGTGCCGGCGCCGACGGACTTGATGAGGCCTTCGCCGCAGCTGGCGCCGATGTCCGCTCCCTCGTCATCTACCGCTGGGGTCCGGCACCCGATCCGGCCGCCGTGATCGACGCGGTCCGACTCGTCGCGGAGCGCAGGTGCGATGCCGTGGCCTTCACCTCAGCACCCGGGGCGGCAGCATTTCTCACCGCGGCCGAGGAGCAGGGACTGCTGTCGGCCGTGATCGAGGCGTTCAACGAATCGGTGGTGGCCGCAGCAGTCGGCGACGTCACCGCAGCACCGCTGCATGAACAGGGCATCAGAACCGTGATTCCCGAGCGATTCCGACTCGGAGCCCTTGCTCGCGTGCTGATCAGCGAACTCGCCGAATGATCTCAAACTGACGCGAATTCGATGTCGACGGCGTCTGACTCGCGCAGTGCGCCGATCGCCTCTGCCTCAGCGGTCACTGCGCTCTTCACCGACGTCGGGACGGTGCCGAAGGTTGCGATCGTCATGCTCAGGCGAAGGTTGATAGCAGTGCAGTCAGCGGCGCAGCAGTTCGGATCTGGTCCGGTCGCGTTCGCTGTCGTCGGATGCGGTCGGCGCCCCACGCATGGAGTGCGGTCAGAGTGGGTCCCGGTGGCCTGTTCTGGATGCCGCAGGCTCCCGCGGCGTCAAGGAGTGAGTTGTGGCTGAGTCGCTCACCGAGGTGATGAGCGGGGAGGCGGAAGGCGATGATCTCGTCGTTCATCGCAGAGTCGGCTATGTGCCCAGGCTAATTCAGGACCCGTGTTTGAATGGGGCCATGTGCACGGCCGGTTTCAGGTGCGTGCACTACCACATCGAGAAGGGACGACGATGACGCGAACGATGCAGGTCAGCGACAGTATGGTGATCAAAGCCGACGCCGCCGGGCTCTGGGAGCAGATCGCCGATCCGACCCAGATGGCCCGATGGAGCCCGGAGAACACCGGAGCCAGCACGCGCACGACTGCAGGTCCGCTGCAGACAGGCGATGTCTTCGAAGGCACGAACCGTCGCGGGCCGGCGACGTGGGTGACCGAATGCGTCGTCACCGAATCTGTGCCCTGCAAACGGTTCGCCTTCACCGTGCGCCGGATCGGGCCCCGAACTCCCAGCATCGAAGGACCGAACGCGAGCTGGGCGTACGAGTTCGAAGACCTCGGCGAGGCGACTCGAGTGACGGAGTCGTGGACAGACGATCGCCGCTCTTGGCCCGACTGGCTGGCCTGGGTCTTCGACCACATCGTCACACGGGGCCGAAGCTTCGCGGACTTCCAGCGATTGAACATCCGGCAAACCCTCACCGCCATGAAGGATGACGTCGAAAAGCGGTGACACGGACGAAACGAGGGCGAAACAACTCCTCGCTACTCTGATCGCATGACAGCGACGGCACAGCCCACTGAGAGCTCCGCCCGCCATGATGTGGAGGGGATGAACTTCTATACCCGCAAATGGGTGCGGCCTGAGGACCTCAACGCCAACGGCTCCCTCTTCGGCGGCAGCCTGCTGAGGTGGATCGACGAGGAGGCCGCGATTTACGCGATCATCCAGCTCGGCAACCATCGAGTTGTGACGAAGCTGATCTCCGAGATCGACTTCCAGGCTTCGGCGAGGGAAGGCGATCTTATCGAGATGGGGCTCCTCGCCACGCATTTCGGACGCACCTCACTGACGATGAGGGCCCGGGTGCGCAATATGATCACTCGCAGATCCATCCTCAGCATCGACAAGATCGTATTCGTCGGAGTCGACGAGGACGGCACTCCGATTCCCCACGGGTACACGACGATCACCTATGACCGAGACCGAATGCCCGAACCACACGAGAAGATCTCGTAGGAGAGACCGCGGTCCGACGCGGTCGCAGGTGTCGCCTCCTGGACCGCCTCGGCCTCGCATTCGCCGCGGACGATCCGCTCGATCGACGCGATGACTCTCCTGCGCACCGCAGTGTCGTAGGTGCGGACGTTGAGCAGCAGCTCGGCGCGATCAGGGGTGATATTCGACTTCGGCCCAGCGTTCGACGCACCGACGGTGACGACGCGGACATTTCTCACAGGATCAGCGGGTGAGGAGCCCGTTCAGGGGTGTTGCCCGGGCGGCGCGAGTTGAGCACCCTATTGAGCGAGCAGCCCCCGTTCGGACAGGTCCGTGCGCAGTGTGGCGGCTCCTGAGAACACGTGGCCGATGAAGCCGAGGTGTTCAGCTGCCTCTACGTTGGCGGGCAGATCATCGACGAAGACAGTCCGGGCCGGGTCGAGGTCGAATCGGTCCCGGGTCAGTTCGAAGATTGCCGGATCGGGTTTGACGAGGCCGACCTTTCCCGAGACGACGATGTCTTCGAGTTCGCTGATCGCAGGCGCGACGACGGGGGCATGGTGGATGGTCTCGGCCGACCAGTTCGACAGCCCGACCAGGCGGATGCCGGCGGTCTTGAGATCTGCGACGATCTCGGCCATGCCGTCGATCGGACCGGTCAGGGACTTGTCGAAGTTCTCGTAGTAGCCGGCGACGATCTCACCGTGGCGGGGGTCCGCCTCGGCGGCTCGGGCGACGATATCGGTGATCGGAACGCCGGAGTCAGCTGCGGTATTGAGCGTGGGGAAGTCGGCCGCCTCGGCGAAGGAATGCCATTCATCGGCACTCATGCGATCGGCCAGAGGTCCTGTCTGGTCCCAGCCGATGAGCACATTGCCGAGGTCGAAGACGACGGTCGTCGGGGTCGGGCGATCGGGTTCGGTCATGGGCCACCACCTGCTATCGGCATCCTGGAGTCGAACCCCACGCTACCTGGAGTTGCCGGACGATTGTGGATTCGGGCCGGCTGGCCTAGGTTGGTTGCATGATCGGCTACCCGCCATTGCAGATCCGGGTGAAGACTCCCCGACTCGAACTCGTCGGCGCCGACGATGAGATGCTCGCGGCGCTCGCCCCTCTCGTGCGGGACGGCAAGGTCTTCGCGGAACCCGCCCCCTACGACGATCCGATGTCGTTCTACGAGTCCGACCCGGACGTGCGGGTGAGCAGGTGGCTCCAGAGCGTATGGCGTGGACGGGGACGCTTCTCTCCTTCTGACTTCCGGTTGGCCTTCGCTGTCCTCGTCGATGGTGAGGCAGTGGGGATGCAGGATCTCATTGCGGAGAAATTCGACTCCTGCGGGACGTTCGCGTCATTCTCCTGGCTGTCGACGGATGTGCGCGGTCGCGGCCTCGGCACCGAGATGCGCAGTGCTCTGTTGCATCTCGCGTTCGCGGGGCTCGGGGCGAGTGAGGCCGGTTCCGATGCGTTCGTCGACAACATCGGATCGAACAAGGTGTCTGAAGCCTTGGGGTACGAGCGCAACGGCGTCGACTGGGACATCCGCCGAGGCGAGCCGGGACGCATCCAACGCTGGCGCCTGACCCGCGAGGCGTGGGAAACCAGACGGCGGAACGACATCGAGCTCAGCGGAGTCGAGGACTTCTGCACTTTCCTAGACCACCACTAATTGCTACCTGACGGCGGCCCAGCAACCTCGCGCGAGGTATCTGGGCCCCCGTCAGGTAGCAATTAGGGCGGTCACAGGCCCAGGGAGAACACCTCGTGGTCGGGGGACTTGTGTCGGAGTTCGGGGTTGCGCTGCATCCCGAGCTTCTCTGCCACTCGCTGCGACGGTCGATTGTCTCGGTGGATGATGGCGGTCAGTGTTGCAGCCACCTCGAGCTCACGAGCGTGATCGACGCAGGCCAGAGCCGCCTCGGTGGCGAACCCATTACCTTGGTCGGACGGCTTCACATGAAAACCGACCTCAAGGTGAGGTGCGCCGTTGACGGTC
Organism: Brevibacterium epidermidis NBRC 14811; assembly: GCF_001570805.1. GTDB lineage: Bacteria > Actinomycetota > Actinomycetes > Actinomycetales > Brevibacteriaceae > Brevibacterium > Brevibacterium epidermidis. The sequence continues at coordinate 311,049 of NZ_BCSJ01000003.1, forward strand.
TGCCAAGTCAGGCCGCAGTCGCCGAGGAACTCACCTTTGTGCGTCTCCACGATCCACAGACCGAACCCGTGCTCTGCGTAATTGCGTCGGTTCCACCGGATCCACGCAGCCGCCTCGGTGCGGTCTTTGGGGTGAGGGTAATACTCCATCACCTGCGGATCGCCGAGGAGGGCGGCCATATCGTCGAGATCGTCGTCGGTCATCTCCCGCAGGCGCAGACGAGGAGTGTCGCAGGGCGGCATGAGTTCAGGATAACCGGGCGGGCCGAAGTGCGTGAAGCTGCCGGAGTGTTCAGCCAGATCGGCGTCGTCGACGGTCACGAATGACCGCGAGTGTCGTGGCGGTGATCATGAGTACGAGGGCCAAGAGCCACAGAAATGCGGCGAAGTCATGGAACGGCGCCGCCTGGGAACTCAGTATGCAGGCGGCGGCGAACAGGATGAATGCGACGATCCAACGGGTGAGTACCGAGTGCTTCATCGCTCCTCCAACGTCAGGGTTCACGGCCGTTGGCACTGACTCTAAGTAGAGCAAGGGTGCCTGTCAACGCCGGTGACGGCGGCCCAGCAACCTGGCGCCAGGTATCTAGGCCCCCGTCAGGTAGCAATTGGGGAGGAGATGACAGCGACCCTGCGTTCACACCAAGTGGGTGAACGCAGGGTCGCTGGTGAATCTCAGAAGTCTCTAGGTGAGACTCTCAAAGAGTCTCAGAGGCCGCGGACGCGAGTCGCCTGCAGGCCCTTGGAGCCCATCTCCGAGTCGAACTCGACGTTCTGACCCTCGGTGAGCTCGCGGTAGCCGGAGGCTTCGATCGCGGAGAAGTGAGTGAACACGTCAGCCGAACCGTCGTCAGGCTGGATGAATCCGAAACCCTTTTCCGCGTTGAACCATTTCACGGTACCTGTTGCCATAATCTTTGTATCCTTATTTTTTAACTGATGACCGCTGCTGCGATCGTGATGGTCGAACCCATTGCTGGATTCGGCTTTCCCGCTGGCTGGACTGGATCTTCAGACGCAGATCCAACGAAAATCTGTGGGTGAACCGAGGACTTGGAATTCATGGTGAGGATGAGTTCTCCGATGAGAGGTCTCTGTCTCAGACGAAATCGTGGGGATACTCGGTTTCGATCATGCACTCGAAAGTGCTGGACGGAAGTCGAAAAACGACTGAACTGGAAAATCATGAGGGGCGCGGAAGGCAGACACGCGCCGACGGACAAACACATGGTGACGAGCGAATCTACCTACTCTTCAGACACCATCTGCTCCGCACATTTCTGTACGGGAACGATTCAAGCTTAACAGAGCGATCGCCCCTCTGGTGATTTCGACCAAGAGATTTCTATCGAGAGATGACACACAGTGTTGTGCGCTCGACCGTGCGGCTGTTTAGGATTGTATACATTCCGTTTTGTATGCAATCCGCCATGCCCCGGACGCAGGAGCACCCGACCGTGGACAACCGAGAGACACCAGCGCCGCCAGGACCCCGCCGACAGCAACGCCTCGCCGCGAAGTACCGGCGCCGACGCACCTTCGTCGCCGTGGCTGCGGTCCTCATCATCGCTGCCCCGGTGACGATCGCGGTGGCGGTGCACAACCTCGGCGCGAACATCTCCTCCTCACCGCTGCGCGCTCATGGCGGCGACGTTCCGGAGAAGCTCACCGATGAGACGAACGTCCTCATCATCGGTTCTGATACCCGCGATCTCGACTCGGCGAAGGAAACCACCGATGATACAGACTCGGGTTCCGATGTGGACTCCGGGACCTCCTCGGTGAAGGGATTCGGCAGCGCCGAGGGAGCCCGCAGCGATGCGATGATCCTCGCCCACGTCGCCGCCGACGGCGACCGCATCGACGCCGTGCAGATCCCACGTGACACGATCATGGACATTCCGGCTTGCGACGACACCGGCCACGGCGCATCAGCGGCCACGCACGGGATGATCAACTCGGCCCTCAACGGCGGACCTGCCTGCTCGGTCTCGGCCGCCGAGGTGCTCACCGGGGTGCGTGTCGACCACTTCATCAACGTCGACTTCGACGGATTCGCTGCGATCGTCGACGCACTCGATGGGATCACCGTCGACCTAGATGAACCGCTCACGGACCCGAAGGCGAACCTCGACCTGCCCGCAGGCGAGCAGACGATCGGCGGTGACGACGCCCTCGCATTGGCTCGGACGCGGCACGCCGTGGGCGATGGCAGCGACATCTCCCGCATGGGCAATCAGCAGATGGTCATGGAAGCCATCATCGACCGCGCCAAGAGCGGCCAAGTCCTCACCCGGCCCGACCGCCTCTACGGATTCCTCGACGCCGTGACCTCGACGATCGGCGTCGACGACGAACTCGACTCCATGCGAGCGCTCGCCTCCCTCGCCACGACGGTGGCCTCAGTTCCCGAGGACGACATCACCTTCGAGATCATGCCGTGGGCACCCGCGCCGGAGAACCCCAACCGGGTGGTCAAATCCGCCGAGGCGGACGACGTGTTCACCGCCATCATCGACGACTCACCGATCGCCGACGTCCTCGGCTGAAGCCAGCCCGGGCTGACCCGACTGAACCCGGCAGAGAGCCGTCGAGCACCACTGTCCAGGCGATATTCATCCGCGGCTCCTAGACTGGACGACATGTCTACGATCGAAATCACGCAAGACAACTTCGAGTCGACCATCAACGACAACGAGATCATCCTCCTCGACTTCTGGGCCGATTGGTGCGGCCCCTGCAAGCAGTTCGCCCCGGTCTTCGAACAGGCCGCCGAGGCCAACCCCGACATCGTCTTCGGCAAGATCGACACCGAAGCCCAACAGCAGCTGGCCGGTCTCTTCGCGATCTCCTCGATCCCGACCCTCGTTGCCTTCCGCCAGGGAATCGTCGTCTTCGCACAACCCGGTGCGCTCGCCGCCCCGCAGCTCGAACAGGTCATCACCGCCGTCAAGGGACTCGACATGGACGAAGTCCGTGCCGAACTGGCCAAGCAGGAAGCCGCCGCTGCCGCAGAGACCGACGGCGCCGACGGTGCCGCACCCGATTCGATCCCGGCGGACCCGGGCGTCGACAAGTGACCGCGACCAGAAGCCACAACGATCACAGCCACGCCGACAACTCCGGCGTGCCCGATTCCGTGGCCGCCTGGGAAGAGCGCTACGCCGACTCCGACGACGCCATCTGGTCCGGAAACCCGAACGAGTCCCTCGTGGCCATCGTCTCGGAGATGACCGCCGGCCGCGTCCTCGACGTCGGCTGCGGTGAAGGCGCCGACGTCGTCTGGATGGCCGAGAACGGGTGGGACGCCACCGGTATCGACCTCTCGACCACGGCCATCGACCGTGCCCGCCGGGCCGCCGAATCCCGCGGCGTCTCCGCCGAATTCGCCGTCGCCGACGTCTCCACCTGGGAACCTGAGGACGACAATCGCCGAGGCGGCTTCGACCTCGTCACCGGATCATTCCTCCACACCCGGTTGCCCGACACCCGAGAAGAGCTCCTGACCCGCGTCGCCGCACACGTGGCACCGGGCGGGGCCCTCCTGCTCGTCTCCCATGCGACGATGCCGCCGTGGGCCGCCGAACACAATGAGAAGTTCGACCACGGCATGGAACACCACCACGAACCGGTCAGCCCGAACGGAGACTTCGCACTCCTCATCGGCGCCAGCCCGGACCGGTGGGAGATCGAACTCGCCGACACCCGCACCCGCCAGGTGACCTCACCGTCGGGCGAGCCTGCCGAACTCGAGGACGCGATCCTCCTGGCCCGCCGGGTCTGAACTCAACGAACCGTACAAGGCACCCAACGACGAGGCGGCTGCACGGTCGATCCTGACCGCGCAGCCGCCTCGGCGATCCGGGTGATTCCCACCCCCTGGGACGCGGCCGAAAACCCGGTCTCACCTGGTGCATTTCCGACCTCTGAGGGGCTATGGTGGTCCCATGGCTCGGTTCAGCTTCCTCGAGTGGCCGGTACTCCGGCAATTCCGCACGTCGGACAAGACGGGACGCGGCGAATCCGTGGTGTCCCAGCAGACTCGAGACACCACCCCACGCACGGTCACGGCCGACAAGGTCGTCCAATCCGTGTGCCCGTACTGCGCCGTCGGCTGCGGACAGAAGATCTTCGTCAAGGACGACAAGGTCGTGCAGATCGAAGGCGACCCGGACTCACCGATCTCGCGCGGACGCCTATGCCCGAAGGGTGCAGCCAGCGAACAGCTCGTCAACAACCCGGGCCGAGTCACCGACGTCCTCTACCGGGCCCCGAAGGCCAAGGACTGGACGAAGATCGACCTGCCGACCGCGATCGACATGATCGCCGACCGGTTCATCGAAGCCCGCCGCAACCACTGGGAGGACTTCGACGACAAAGGCCACCCGCTGCGGCGGACGATGGGCATCGCCAGCCTCGGCGGAGCAACGATCGACAACGAGGAGAACTACCTCGCGAAGAAGCTCTACACCGCGGCCGGGGCAATACAGATCGAGAACCAGGCGCGTATTTGACACTCCGCCACGGTTCCCAGTTTGGGAACCTCGTTCGGGCGCGGCGGCGCCACACAACCCGTCCAGGATATGGCGAATGCGGACTGCATCATCATCCAGGGTTCCAATATGGCCGAGTGCCACCCCGTGGGCTTCCAATGGGTGACCGAGGCCAAGGCCCGTGGTGCCCGCATCATCCACGTCGATCCTCGTTTCACGCGCACCACCGCGATCGCCGATAAGCATGTGCCCATCCGGGCCGGCTCCGACATCGTGCTGCTCGGTGCGCTCATCAACCGTGTCCTGACCGAGGGACGCTACTTCGACGAGTACGTGCGCGCCTACACCAACGCCGCGAACCTCATCAGCGACGACTATGTCGACACCGAGGATCTCGACGGACTGTTCTCCGGATTCGACCCGGACACGAACTCGTACGAGAACTCGACGTGGTCTTATCAGACGGATGAGCACGGTGCACCGCTCAAGGACCCCAGCCTGGAGAACCCGAAGTCGGTCTTCCAGATCCTGCGGCACCACTACTCGCGCTACACGCCCGAAATGGTCGAGGAGAACTGCGGAATCAAGCCCGCTGACTTCGACTACCTCTACGAATCGGTGACCGAGAACTCGGGCCGGGAACGGACCACGTGCTTCGCCTACGCGGTCGGCTGGACTCAGCACACCCTCGGCGCGCAATTCATCCGCACCGCCTCGATCCTCCAGCTCCTGCTGGGCAATATGGGTCGTCCGGGCGGCGGAATCATGGCGCTGCGCGGGCACGCGACGATTCAGGGATCGACCGATATCCCGACCCTGTTCAACCTGTTGCCCGGCTACCTGCCGATGCCCAGCGCCGGAGTCCACGACACCTTCGACGACTACGTCGCAGCCGTCGGCACCCCGGAGACCCATAAGGGCTACTGGGCCAACGGTCGCGCCTACGCCACCAGCCTGCTGAAGGCCTGGTGGGGCGATGCGGCGACGAAAGACAACGACTTCGCCTATGACTATCTGCCGCGCATCAACGGCGCCCACGGCACCTACCAGACCGCGGTGCGCATGCTCAACGACGGCGTCGACGGCTATTTCCTGCTCGGACAGAACCCGGCCGTGGGATCGGCCAACGGGCGCATGCAGCGCATGGCGATGAGCCACCTGAAGTGGATGGTTGTGCGCGACTTCAGCCTCATCGAATCCGCCACCTGGTGGAAGGACGGCCCCGAGATCGAGACCGGGGAGCTGAAGACCGAGGACATCGACACCGAGATGTTCTTCCTGCCGGCGGCCAACCACACGGAGAAGGCCGGCACGTTCACGCAGACTCAGCGTCTCGTGCAGTGGCGCCACAAGGCCGTCAATCCGCCCGGGGACGCACAGAGCGAGCTCGACTTCTTCTTCGAACTCGGCCAAGCCGTGCGCGAGAAGCTGAAGGACTCCGACGACCCCCGAGATCGGCCGCTGCTCGACATGACCTGGGACTACCCGGTCGACGACGAGGGCGAAGTCGACGCCGAGGCGGTCGTCAAGGAGATCAACGGCTACTTCATCGGCGGTGAGCGCGACGGTGAGCCGCTGGAGAACTTCAACCAGATGACCGACGACGGTGCCACCGCAGGAGGCTGCTGGATCTACGCTGGTGTCTACGCGGGAGGCCAGAACATGGCCGCGCGCCGCAAACCGCGCGACGAGCAGGACGAGACCGCCGCCGAATGGGCGTGGGCATGGCCGGCGAACCGTCGGATCCTGTACAACCGTGCCTCCGCCGCACCCGACGGAACTCCCTGGTCGGAGCGGAAGAAGTTCGTGTGGTGGGACGAGGAGACCGGGAAGTGGACCGGCAAGGACGTGCCCGACTTCCCGATCGACCGAGCCCCTGCCGCCCGATCGGATGCCGCCTACGGGGGTCCCGCGAACCTCGACGGCGATGATCCCTTCATCATGCAGGCCGACGGCAAAGGGTGGCTGTTCGCACCCAGCGGCATGATCGACGGACCGATTCCCACTCATTACGAACCGCAGGAATCGACGGTCACGAACCCGCTGTACTCACAGCAGAACAGCCCGACCCGGATGGTCATGCGCCGCGAGGACAACCTGTCCGCACCCGGTGCCGGAGTGCCCGGATCCGAGGTCTTCCCCTATGTGTTCACCACCTACCGTCTCACCGAGCACCACACCGCCGGAGGCATGTCCCGGTGGCTGCCGTACCTGTCGGAGTTGCAGCCGGAGATGTTCTGCGAGATCTCACCGGAACTCGCCGCCGAGGTGGGTCTCGAACCCTACGGATGGGCGACCCTGGTCTCCCCGCGGGCGGCCATCGAGGCCCGCGTCCTCGTGACCCGCCGCATGACCCCGCTGACGATCGGCGGGAAGACGGTCCACCAGATCGGCCTGCCCTATCACTGGGGCGTGGGCGGCACGGGAGCCGTCGTCGAAGGCGACTCCGCCAACGACCTGCTCGGTGTGACGATGGACCCCAACGTCTACATCCAGAACAGCAAGTACGTGGCCGGAACGATCATGCCCGGCCGCCGTCCCCGCGGACCCGAACTCGTCGACTTCGTCGAGAAGTACCAGCGAGAGGCCGGGCTCAGCCCCGAATCGGGCAACCAGCAGGTCACGGTGTCCGCCGAGGATGTCGAGACCTCCCACGACGCCGGACATGGTCGCAGCTCTGGTGGGCACGCTCACCGAGGCGGCGACTCGGCCGTCGGCGTCACCCCCGGAAAGACCCTGGACGGGGGACCGCAGGGAAGTTCCGATCGGAACGATACGACCGCCTCGGCGACGGTCGACAGCGCCGAGGATCGCAGCGGCAGGATCACCATCGAACCCGCCGAGGCGACCGAGTCCGCCGAACCGACTGAGACGGCTGTGGCGAACCGCGCCGACGACGGGGACCCCACCGACGGGGACCCCGACCACGGACGGCACGCCGACGGCAGTGCGATCGCCGACACCGAGGTGGCCGAAGCGGAATCTCGCGCCCGCGCTGCCCGGGACCGGCAGGAGAACGAGGAGGAGGACGACTGATGTCGACACCGACGATCGATGGGGGCGCGCTCGCGGACGGGCACTGGCACGATTCCGCGCACAACCGCAAGGGATTCTTCACCGACACCTCGATCTGCATCGGCTGCAAAGCCTGCGAGGTTGCGTGCAAGGAGTGGAACAACAACCCTCAGGACGGCACCTTCGAACTGCTCGGCTCCTCCTACGACAACACTGGCAGCCTCGGTGCGAACACCTGGCGGCACGTCGCGTTCATCGAACAGGATTCAGAACGCATCGAGCAGGCGCGGGAATCCGGACGCAAACTCGTCAACCTCGGCATGCCCACGATCCGCCCGCGCACCGATGAGAACGCTGGTGCACAACCGTTGGACGGGGCTTTGGGAGCCGCTGCCGAGGGCCGGAACTCCGCCGGACTGCCGACGACTCCTGAACTGAACGTCGACCTCTTGGCCCCCGGAGCCTTGGAGCCGACCGACCTGTCCGGCGTCGACACGACCCCTCCGGACACCGCTGACTTCCGGTGGCTGATGTCCTCTGACGTGTGCAAACACTGCACTCACGCCGGCTGCCTCGACGTCTGCCCGACCGGTGCGCTCTTCCGCACCGAATTCGACACCGTCGTCGTTCAGAACGACGTCTGCAACGGCTGTGGCACCTGCGTGGCCGGCTGCCCCTTCGGCGTCATCGAACGCCGCGACGACGGCACGATCAACACCCCCACCGACCGCGATGACCGCAAAGCCGCGGACATGGACGTGCCGAACGCGGGCACAGCGAACAAGTGCACCCTCTGCTACGACCGCCTCGTCGAAGGTCAGGAACCCGCCTGCGCGCAGACCTGCCCGACCCAGTCGATCAAGTTCGGCGACCGTCAGGACATGGTCGACCAGGCACATGAGCGCGTGGCCGAACTCCACGCGAAGGGCCTGACCGAGGCCCGCCTGTACGGGGCGAACCCGAACGACGGGGTCGGCGGCACCGGATCCGTGTTCCTCCTCCTCGACGAACCCGAGGTCTACGGCCTGCCGCCCGACCCGCGGGTCGCGACGAAGGACCTGCCGAAGATGTACGCCAACGCCGGAATCGCGGCGCTGGGCATGGTCGCCGCCGCCGGACTCGCGTTCCTCGGGAGCCGCCGTTCATGAGCACATCAGAATACGATTCCTACCGCCCACCCGAGCCCGAAGGCGGACGCAGAAAACGTCGCCGAGGCGGCCGTGGAGGTCCCGGCGGACCTGGCGGTTCCGGTGGTCGACGGGGCGGCGGGTGGAAGAACCGCGGAGCCGATGGCAACCGTGAGATGCCGATGGTCGAGGACGTCGAATTCACCTCGTATTACGGCCGACCGATCGTCAAGGCTCCACCGTGGGGCGACGAGATCGGTGCGTACCTGTTCCTCGGCGGTCTGGCCGGGGGCTCATCTCTGCTGGGCTTCGGCGCACAACTGACCGACCGGCCCGGCATGCGCATCGCCTCCCGGATGACCGCGATCGCCGCGACCGGCATCGGCGGTGCCGCACTCGTGGCCGACCTCGGCCGGCCCGAACGGTTCCTCAACATGATGCGCGTGGTCAAAGTGTCGTCGCCGATGAGCTTGGGCACGTGGATCCTCTCGGGCTTCGGCGTCGGATCGGGTGTGACCTTCGCGATCGAACTCGACCGAATCACGGGTGAGAAGCTGCTGCCCCTGGGCCCGCTGCGCAAGGTGCTCCACGGTCTGGAGACGCCAGCCGCTGTTGAGTCCGCCTTCTTTGCCACACCGCTGGCCGCATATACCGCCGTGCTTCTGGGGGCGACGGCCGTTCCGACGTGGAACGCTGCCGGTCGCAATGGTCTGCCGTTTGTGTTCGTGTCCTCGGCTTCCATGGCCGCCGGAGGCGCCGCGATGGCATTGGCGCCGGTCGCCGAGACCGGACCGGCCAGGCTGCTCGCGCTCGCCGGGACTGCCGGTGAGGCCTATGCGATGTCGGCGATGAAGAAGCGCATGCACCCGGCCGAGGTCGATCCGATGGACGACGGCGAACCCGGACACAAGCTCCACCGGGCCGAGAAGCTGCTCATCGCCGGAGCCGTCGGTGCCGCCGCCGTCGAGGTGGGGGCGCGCGTGTTCGCGAAGAAGCTGGGTGGGCGTAGCTCTGGCGGCTCAGCGAGTGCTTCAGGTGTGGCTGGCGCAGTTGCTGAGGCTGTCGGAAGTGCAGGCTCTGCTGGGGTAGCAAAGCGGAGCTGGAAGACGCGTGCTGTGCTGCGCGGACTGTCCGTCGTCTCCGGTGCGGCCTTGGCGGCCGCCTCGGCGTATACGCGCTTCGGAATGCTCGAGGCCGGCATCGAATCGACGAAGGACCCGCGTCACGTGGTCGAACCGCAGCGCGCTCGCCTCGAAGAGCGTCGCGCGGCGGGCATCACCGACGACTCCATCACCACCGGGCGGTAGGCGCGCGGGCGGGACATCACCGCTAAGCGCGAGCGCCCCCACCGTGAGCACCCCTCACTGTTCGTGTTGCTGGGCGCCGGTAGTGCCAGCACCCACTCGCGAGTGGGTCTTCCTACAGTTCCTATGGAACCCCTCGCCTTTAGTGCCAAAACACCTCGGTGCAACGGGGTGGTTTGTGAGGACCGATAAAGGATGCTCGATATCGTCGCGAAATTTCCCTCGGCGAACGCCGATTGGTCTCAAAAACAGCCTCACCAGGCACCTTATTCAGCAACAGTGCTTGCAAATTGAAGTGCGTCGGGTAGCGTGAGAGAACTATGAAGAAGTTGCTTAAGGACCGCCAGAGCATCAAGCTCGGTGTGTTTGTGGCAATGGCCTTCCCGTTGATCTACTTCGGGATGAATTTCCTCGGTTGGAGCAATGAGATGTTCAACTGGTGGCAGACACTCCTGGCCGGTCTCTTCACCGGTGCCTTCTTCTGGTTCTTCACGTCCAGCTTCCGCCAGTTCCGCGACGAGGACGTCACCCCGCGCCGATAGTGCCCCTCACCGCACGTGCACGCCTGAGCCGGCGACGATCTCGCCGATAACGGGGTGACCAGGCAGTTCGCCCACGACCAGCAGTCCACCCGACGTCTGCGCATCGGCCAGGAGCAGCAGGTCGTCCTCACTTACCGAATCATCGGCAGTAAGGTTCGGCCGCACCCAGTCGAGGTTGCGCCGGGTCCCACCGGAGACATATCCGGCAGCGATCGACTCATCGACTCCGTCGAGGCGGGGCACCGCAGCCGCATCGATGACCGCTCCGACTCCGGAGGCCCGTGCCATCTTGAACAGGTGCCCGAGCAGGCCGAAACCGGTGACGTCCGTGGCTGCCCGCACGCCTGCAGCCACAGCCGCCCGTGAGGCCTCGGCGTTGAGCGCGGTCATCGTGGCGATCGCCTCGTCGAAGGTCTCACCGGTGACTTTGTGTCGGTTGTTGAGGATCCCCACCCCGATCGGCTTCGTCAATGTCAGCGGCAGACCCGCCTCGGCGGAATCATTGCGCATGAGCTCATCCGGGTGGGCCACGCCCGTCACGGCCATCCCGTACTTCGGCTCGGGATCGTCGATCGAATGACCGCCGGCGACGGGGCAGTTCGCCTGCGCCGCAACATCGAGCCCGCCGCGCAGAACCTCGGTGAGCAGCTCCATCGGCAGCTTCTCCCGCGGCCATCCGACGAGGTTGATCGCCGTGACCGGGGTCCCGCCCATCGCGTAGATGTCGGACAGGGCATTGGCCGCGGCGATGCGCCCCCAGTCGTAGGCATTGTCGATGACAGGGGTGAAGAAGTCCGCCGTCGAGAGCACCGCGAGGTCGTCTCGGACCCGCACCGCCGAGGCATCATCGCCGTCGTCGAGGCCGACGAGGACATCGGGACCGGACTGACCGACCAACCCGCGCACCGCATCCTCGAGCTCGCCGGGGGGAATCTTGCAGGCGCATCCTCCACCGTGGGCGAACGAGGTCAGACGGTCCTGAATCGCAGTCATACTGCGAGACTAACACCGGCGGTCAAGGCCGTCGGCGGACGCCCGATTCCATTCTGTCACCGAGGCGACCGTGCACCTCCGTACGGGCGCACGGCCGGTCGTTCGCCCGGGTCAGTGCCTCCCCGCCGGACGGCCGGCCCGCCGCGCGCGGGCCGCGCGGACGGCGATGATTCCGCCGATGACCAGCAACGCGCCGAGCAGTGCGGTGAGCAGAACCGGTCCGCCGGTGCGTGGCAGATCCCCACCCCCGTCGGACGATCCGCCCCCGTCGGACGATCCGTCCACGTTTGCGCCGCTTCCTGACGAGGCACTCGAAGAGGCATTCGACGAGGCTCCGGCCGAACCGCTTCCCGCCGAGGAATCCTCATCGGCACCGGCCGAGGCCTTGGTCGAGGCGCCGTCATCGTCCGACCCCTCCGATGAGCCGTCCTCGCCTCCCGTGGAGGAAGCGTCGGAGCCGTCCTCAGCTCCCGCACTGTCGGCGGATCCGCCGCTGTCGGCCGATCCGTCGTCATCGCCGGGACCCGGAGGCGGTTCTTCCCCCGCGACCTCGACGGTGGCCTTCGCAGTCTTGCCGTTGACGGTGACCTCGAGGACCGCGGTTCCCGGGTTCTCCGCGGTGATCTGACCCGTCGCCGGGTTGACGCGGACGACGTCGGAGGCCGCCTCGGGGACCCCTGATTTCACTGACTGGGCACTGACCTTCGCACCCGTCGCCTGCTGCATGTCCACCTCGGCGCCGGAATCGACCACGACACCGTCGCCGCCCCATTGGGCGGTCGCCGGCCACCCGACGGGAACGGTGCGCTCACCCTGTGTGAAGGACGCCGCGACGTCCGCGGACTGGCCCGGGGCCAGGGAGCCGGGTGCCTCGAGTGAGATCGAATCGACGCGCGGCTTCGTCTCCGCGGCCAGCCAGCCGACCCTATCGGCTGTGGTCGGATCGTCCCCGACGTCGCCGACGCCGGGATCGATGCCGAGCATCGTCCACCCGGTGAATCCGCCGGTCGCCGGGGTGCCGGCCGGATCCTTCCCGGAATTGCCGTTGATCAGGTAGCTCACGCCCTCCATCGCGGACCCGTGGAATGCTCCTACGTGGCCGTTGATCACGGCCGCGGACTTCCCGCTGTCCTTGCGGAACTCTCCGAGCTTCTTCTCGAGTTCCGCGGCCTCCCGTCGGTCCCCGAGCTGGCTCGTCTCCGACGGCAGCGGATCCTGCGGGGGATGGTGGAAGAACACGGTGATGCCGGTCAGCTCGTCACGTTCGGCCACCTCGTCGAGGGCGTCTTCGAGCATGTTCAACTGCGAATCATCGCTGCCGTTGAGGGTCCCGTCCGAGGAATTCAGGGTCACGATCTTCGTCCGCCCCACGGTGTGCTCGCCCGTCGGGGAACCGAATGCGGCCTCGAAGTTGTCGATCTCCCCACCCATGATCTCGTGGTTGCCAGGCACGTAGATGTAGGGGATCGACTCATCCCACTCCTCGTCGATGATCGTCTTCGCCAGGTCGAAATCCTCCTGAGAGGCCTCGTCGACGAGGTCGCCGTTGATGACGAGCAGATCCGGCTTTGCGGCACGGATCTCCTTGAGCGTCCGCCTGGCACCCTTGACAGCTTCGGAATCCGGGTCGGTGGCGACGAACTGGGCGTCGCTCATCACGGCGATGTTCTGCGGACGGTCAGCGACGGTCCCGGTCGTCAGCAGCGCCGGATCATGCCGCGCCGAGGTGGCCGGATCGTCGGTCTCAGGCGTGGAGATCGCCTGGAGGTCGGAGATCGAAATGTCCCCCTTGTACTTCTCGGCAGACCGGGTCTCCATCATCCGGATTCGTTCGAGGGTGAGCGGTTGGGAGAGCCCCTCGGGGACGGTGAAGCGGACCTTCTGCCACCCGTCGAAGGTGATGTGGTCGCCGTCGATGTTCGTCACTGTGCCGTCGGGAGTGCTCACCTGCAGCCTCGGCCAGGCCCCGGTGCCGTCGCCGCGGACCATCATCTCGAACGCCACCGTGTTGCCTTCCAGCTTCACCGGCTCCTTCGGGATGAGGTAGTAGCCGCGCGTCGCCGAGGAGGTGGAGAAGTCATATGTGAGATCGATGCTCGGCTTGCCATCAGGGCTGGGCTCACCTGCGGTGAATGAGCCGGTGGCCCGATCGTGGCCGTCGGTGAACGCCGAGGTGTCGGAGAAGTCGAGGACCTCGGTCGTTTCGGTGCCGACGGTCACCGGGATCGTCGTTGTCACGTCTCCGACGGTGAGCTTCACGTTCCCGGACGTCGGTTCGTCGTCGCGGGAGTCCTTGCCTTTCCCAGCCGTCGACGAATCGGCGGAGACGACGAGTTCGCCGAGTCCGTCGGTGTCGACCGTCAGCCCTTCGTCGGCGTCGACGTCGATGTCGCCGGTTTCGATGAGAGAACGCCTGCCCTCGGAGTCGAAGCCGGTCAGGGACACCGTCTGCGAGTCCTGGGCGTCCTCGAGGTTGATGCTCCGCGCGCTCGGCCAGAGTCCGACCGGTTCGCCGAGCACATCGAGGTCCTGTCGCGCGGTGTGCCCGTCGACGGCATAGCTCACGCGACCCTTGCCGGTGGTCTCACCGGTCACGCGGGCGTTCGACTCATCGGAGTCGGCGAGCTTCACTCCGCCGTCGGCGGAGAACGTTCCGGAGGAGGCGATCGGTTCGAGATTCTTACCGAGCCCGGTACCCCTCATCGATCGGCTCAGCCCCTTGAGCACGGTGGTCTGTCCGTCGAGTTCGGGTTCGATCTGCGCATCGGCCAGCTGCTCTGCGGGGGCGTCTGAGTAGAAGACGAGGGCATTGGCGACGGTGCGCTGCTTACCGTCGGACGGGTCGTTCTGCAGTGCCGGAGCATCTGCGCCGGCTGTGCGGGCGAGCATCGTCGTCGACCCGCCGCCGTCGAGGTTGACCGCGTTGTAGGCGCCGATGTCAGCGAAGAACTCGCCCATGTCCTCGAGACTCATGCCTCCCGAGGACTCGCTGCGTCCGTCGATGGTGGTGACGAACAGCTCCGAACCGTCCTTGCTGATGCCCACCGCGGTGCGCGGGTGTTCGGTGTCTTCGAGGTCGCCGGCGGGGAGGTCGGGAACCGAGCCGTCGGCCAGGATCTGGTGGCTGCCCGCGATCCCCATGTCGACATCCTCGCTCGGTCCGATCTCGACATCGACGTCGTCGCCGACTTCGAGTTCCGACAGCGTCTTCGCCCCGGCATCGCGGCCGAGTAGGACCTGTCCGTCTGCCGGGATTTCCGGGTCGCCCGCTTCGTCCACCATGCCCGAGGTTTCGGTGACCTTTCCGTCGACGACAGTGACGCGGGCGACCTCGGCGGCTATGTCATCGGGGCCGCCGACCGGACGGTCGAGCGTATGGTCTCCCCACGCCTCGTTGTACACACCGATGGTGTCGGGACTCAGCTCCGGGTTGTTCAATCCGCCGAGTTCCGTCTCCTGCCCGTCATGGGTCAGCGTTCCCGCCGCGGAGAGCATCGACACGGCTGCCTTCTTGTCCTCGAGCGTGAGCGCCGGTTTGGCCTCCTTCGAGCCGATGCGCATTCCCTCCCGAGACACCGAGGTGTAGATCGGTGCCCACGACTGGTTGATGTCGAAGAACGTGCCGTTGACGGCGGCCACGGCCTTCTTCCCCTCGGGTCCGCCCGCCATGATCTCGCTGGTGGTACCGGCGCCGGCGACCTTTCCCGTGTCGCGGACGTCCATCGACAGGGAGTCCGTGGTGAGGTCCGCGGTGAGCACATTGCCGTTGTTCCACCCTCCGTCCTCGAGACGGGAGAAGTTCGTCAGGTCGAGTCCCGGAGCCACGCGTTTGGTTTCGACGTCGCGCAGTGCCGACCCGTCCCTGCCGAGGTCGTCATCACTCTGCGGTGCCGCATAGGCCGGCGTTGAGGCGGGACCCGGAAGACTGGGAAGCGATCCGGTGGGTGCGATAGGGGCAGCGAGGACCGCCAGTGTGGCGAGGATGGCGGGGATGAAAAGTCGCGCTCCGGCGGGATGGGATCGGCGGTGTGACCAGGCAGGATGAAGCGAAGAGGGCATGACGACCTTCGAGCGGTGATGGCTGGGAACCTTGTCACCTTAAGCCGCGCTCGGAGAAGCCTGAGCGAATGGTGAGTGAACTCGGTCGGAAGATCGGTACCGGCGCGCTCGATACTGGTTCGTTTGGTCAAACGAGCGCCGCCCCGGCCGCATCGGCCCTTCGCTTCACCTCGCTCACACCCGCGATAGGATTCCTTATGGAGGCGTCCGTGTCCTGGTGGGCGCCCTGGTCTTCAAAACCAGTGAGACCGAGTATCTCGGTCTGGCGGGTTCGATTCCCGTCCGCCTCCGCCAACCGTTTCGCGGTCCCGCCGACTCAGCGGCCCCGCCGTGACCCCGCATCGAGGAGGAGGTCAGATGGTCGAGTCCGACCCGCGCCGGTCCATTCCGCGCACGGATCATCTCCTCGCCCTGCCCGAGGTCATCGCCGCAGGTGAGCGCCTCAACCAGGCGACCATCAAGGCGATCATCTCCGAGGTGCAGACCGCGGCCCGAGCCGGTGAGATCCCTGTCGCTGAGGTGGCCCCCACCATTGTCTCCTCGCTCGCTTCCCGTTCGGCCTCCTCCCTGACCCCGGTGCTCAACGCCACCGGCATCCTCGTCCACACGAACCTCGGCCGGGCACCGCTCTCACCTGCGGCGACACAGGCCATCACCGAGGCGGCCGGCTACGTCGACGTCGAAATGGACCTCGGCACCGGCAAACGCAGCAAGCGGGGGACCGGAGCGAAAGCCGCCCTGCTGCGGGCCTGCCCGGCGGCCGAGGACGCCCTTGTCGTCAACAACGGAGCCGCCGCCCTGCTGCTGGCTGTCACTGCACTGCGCGGCCGCGGCAGTTCCGGCACCGCGGCCTCGGCGAATATCGATCCTGTGCGGAAATCAGCATCCCCCACCGCCGAGCCCGGCGAGATCATCATCAGCCGCGGCGAACTCATCGAAATCGGCGCCGGATTCCGCCTCACCGACCTCATGACGACGACCGGCGCCAGGCTGCGCGAGGTCGGCACGACGAACCGCACCCACCTGGCCGACTACGCCGAGGCCATCAACGACGACACGTCCTGCCTGCTCAAGGTGCATACGAGCAACTTCCGCGTCGAAGGATTCACCTCCTCCGTCGAGGTCGCCGAACTTTGCACACTCGCCGACGAACACGAGCTGCCGCTCCTAGTCGACCTTGGCTCCGGACTCTTCACCCCCGACCCGGCTCTGCCCGACGAACCCGACATCGACACCGCCCTGCGCGCCGGCGCCGACCTCGTCATCGTCTCCGGCGACAAACTCCTCGGCGGCCCGCAGGCCGGCCTCATCCTCGGCCGCACCGAAGCAGTGCAGACACTGGCCAAACACCCCCTGGCCAGAGCGCTGCGCACGGACAAACTCACCCTCGCCGCACTCGAAGCCACGATCACGCACACGGCGAACCCGATCCACGACGCCCTCCACATCGACCCGGACCGTCTGCGCGAACGCACCGAAACCCTCGCCGAGGCGGTCGGTGCCACGATCGTCGAACACGACGGACGAGTCGGCGGAGGGGGAGCTCCCGGCGTGCCCCTGCCCGGCTGGGCAGTCGAACTTCCCGAAGCCTGTGCCGCGCCGCTGCGCCGCGGCGATCCTGCGATCGTCGCCCGAGTCCACCGGGGACGATGCTTGGTCGACCTGCGTTGCGTACCCGATAGCGAAGACAACCGCATCGCTACCGCCATCAAGCGAGTCCGTGCTGACAATGCCTGACACTTTCGTCATCGCCACCGCCGGACACGTCGATCACGGGAAGTCGACCCTGGTCAACGCCCTCACCGGGATGGAACCCGACCGGTGGGCCGAAGAGAAGAAGCGCGGGCTGACCATCGACCTCGGTTTCGCCTGGACGACCCTGCCCTCGGGGCGCGAACTCGCCTTCGTCGACGTTCCGGGGCACGAAAAATTCCTCTCGAACATGCTCGCCGGGCTCGGCCCGGCCCCCATCGCCTGCTTCGTCATCGCCGCCGACAAAGGCTGGCAAGCCCAATCGAGTGACCACCGCGACGCGATCAATGCCCTCGGCATCACCCACGGCCTCGTCGTCATCACCCGCGCCGACCTCGCCCCCGACTCCGTCGACACTACAAAAGCCCAGGTCAGCGCGCAGCTGCGTGGAACAACGCTCGAAGCTGCGCCGATCGTCACGGTCTCGGCCACGACCGGAGAAGGCCTGCCCGAACTCATCAGCGTTCTCGACGAGGTCACGGCCACGGCCAAGTCCCCGGCCGCCTCGGGGAGGGTTCGCCTGTGGGTCGACCGCGCGTTCACGATTAGGGGCGCCGGCACCGTCGTCACCGGAACCCTCACCGCAGGCACCCTGACCACCGGCGATACCGTCGAACTGCGCGGTGAGACCATCGACCGGACCGTGGGTGTGCGGGGTCTGCAATCCCGGAATTCCACCACCAACGAGGTGGCCCCACAGGCTCGCGTGGCCGTCAACCTCCGCGACGTTCCCGCCGACGACCTCCACCGCGGCGACGCCTTGCTCACTGCCGGAGCTTGGACGATCATCGACACGATCGACGTGCGCCGCACCATGGGCGAGCCACTCGATTCCGGCATCCACGAACTCATGGCCCATATCGGCACCGCCGCCGTGCCTGCCAGGCTGCGATCCTTCGACGCCGATCACGCCCGGCTCACCCTCGACCGACCACTTCCTGTGCAGGTCAGCGACCGGATCGTGCTGCGCGCCCCGGGCAGCCGCAACGTATTCGCGGGTCTCCTCGTCCTCGACGTCGACCCGCCCGAACTGACCCGGCGCGGCGACGGTGCCAGGCTGGCTCGGGAGCTCGCCGAGCGTCCCATCGAAGGCGACATCCTCGCCGAGGCGTCCCGCCGAGGAGCCGTCGAACGCTCTGTCCTCACCCGGTTCGGACTCCAAGTGCCCGAAGCCGGCTCCCTGCCGGCCGAGGTAGAGGAGGTGGGCGGCTGGATCGTCCACGCGCCGGCGCTGACAGCCTGGGTCGAGTCGGCGAAATCACTGGTCAGCCGTGAACTCGCCGCCTCGCCGATGGCCGCGGGAGTGCCCGTCAAAGCCGTCGCAGAGGCACTTCAGCGAACTCCGGATTCAGGTCGCAGACGCGGCGCCGAATCGAAACGCGACTCCCCGGCGAAGGCGAAAATCCAACCGGCTCTGCCTCTGCCCGAAGGCTCCGGCGGCGCGATTCGCGCACTGCTCAACCAGATCATCTCCCGCGCCGGGCTCGAAGCCGTCGACGGAATGGTCCGCCCGCCCGGGCATACCTCGGGACTCGGTGCCGCAGAAGCCGGGATCGCCGAGATCGAGCGCCGACTTGCAGCCGACCCGTTCGCGGCACCGGAAGCCGACGACCTGCGCGAACTCGGTCTCGGAGCGCGGGAGCTTGCGGTCGCCGAGAAGGCGGGACGGATCCTGCGCCTCGGCGACGGAATCATCGTGTCTCCGCGCACTCCCGCGCAGGCGATGCGGATCCTCGCCGGTCTCGCCCAGCCCTTCACCACGAGCCAGGCGAGGCAGGCGCTGGGGACGACCCGACGCGTCGTCATCCCTCTCCTCGAACATCTCGACGGCCGGGGCTGGACGCGCCGACTCGACACCACACACCGCGAAGTCGTGCGCTGAGGACCCTCGCGGCATTATCGGATGTGCGGCCACGACGACGAACCGATCGCCGGGTCGGTGGGCGGCCGCCTCGGCGAAACTCAGTGACCTGTATTACGATCAAGTCGGAATGATCGTTCGCGCCGATTCGGGCGCTTTCGTCGATGGTATGGGTGATAACTGACTGCGGTGATGGGGCCGCAGCGACGCCATTCATCGCCTCATGATCCCCATATCCGGGCGCGCTGCCCTGATCGCAGCACTGACCGTCCACCAGAAATTCTCACCATTGACCGTCTCCGGTCGCGCAGATGCGATTCCGACCCGAGACTTCCGAAGGAGCAACCATGTCGAACTATCGTGTTCAGAATCCCGCCACGGGCGAGGTCGTCGAGACCTTCCCCGAGGCAACGAATGCCGAGATCGAAACCACCGTGACTGCCGCCCACTCCACGTACCTGACGTGGAAGGACACCGATATTCAGGAGCGGGCGTCGGTTGTGCGCAGGGCTGCGGAGATCTTCCATGAGCGCAAGGACGAACTTGCCAGAACGATCTCGGTGGAGATGGGCAAGTCGTATGCCGAGTCTGTTGACGAGGTCGAGTTCGCTGCCGACATCATCGACTACTACGGCGTCCACGGGCCCAGTCTGGTCACGGATTACCAGATCCCGTCGACCATCCCCGGTATCGCACGCATCGAGTCTCTGCCGGTCGGTGCTCTGTTGGGTGTGATGCCGTGGAACTTCCCTTACTACCAGGTGGCCCGGTTCGCTGCCCCGAATCTGGTGTTGGGCAATACGATCATGCTCAAACATGCCGATATCTGTGGACGGTCGGCGCTGTTGATCGAGGAGATCTTCCTCGCCGCCGGTGTCCCTGCCGGCGGATATAGCCACTTGTTTGCCAACCATGATCAGATCGCTGCGATGATCGCTGACTCCCGGGTTCAGGGAGTGTCGTTGACCGGGTCGGAGCGGGCGGGTGCGATCATCGGTGCCCAGGCCGGACAGAACCTGAAGAAAGCTGTGCTCGAGCTTGGTGGCATCGATCCGATGGTCGTCCTCGATGCCGACGATGTGGCGGCGGTCGCGCGTGAGGCGTGGGAGTTTCGGACGTATAACGCCGGTCAGGTGTGCAACTCGAATAAGCGCCTCATCGTTATGGATGACATCTATGACGACTTCGTTGCCGAGCTCGTGAAGTTGGGGACCGGGTTGACGCCGGGGGATCCGCTGAATCTGGGTGAGGGTGAGTATGTGCCGTTGTCGAGTCGTGCCGCTGCCGAAACCCTTGATGCGCAGGTGAAGAAGGCCGTTGCTGAAGGTGCTCGTGTGCTCATCGGTGGTGAGTTGGGTGAGGGCCCGGCGGCTTATTATGCGCCGACGGTGCTCGTCGATGTGCCCCGAGGCTCGGAGTCGTATGGTGAGGAGCTCTTCGGACCGGTGGCGACTGTGTTCAAAGTGTCCAGCGATGAGGAAGCGCTCGAGTTGGCGAATGATTGTGCCCTTGGTTTGGGTGGATCGGTGTTCTCGTCTGATGAGGGCCGTGCTGATCGTGTGGCGTCTCGTCTTGAGGTGGGGATGACGCATGTGAACACGATTGCTGCTGAGGCGGCTGAGTTGCCCTTCGGTGGGGTGAAGCGGTCTGGTTTCGGTCGTGAGATGGGTCCGATCGGGATGGGCGAGTTCGTGAATAAGCGCCTCCACTTCATCGCGAAATAAGGGCAGATCGGCTCACCCCAAGACCACCGCAACCGTCGTCGAGCTCCCGGCGGCCGCTCAACCCACTGCGGTCGTCGGTCAGCTGAGTGATGCGGTGATCATGTCCTCCATCGCCGAGGCAGTCAGTCCTCGCCACTGCTCACGTGACGGTGCGGACGGGATCCGCGCGCCGCGCACCTTGGCCAAGGCCACCTCGGTGATGGGGGCATGCTGCGGAAACGCGTTCAACACGTGACGTCCGGCTTCGTCCTTGCCGATGATCTCCCCGGTACTGAGCGTGTGATGCATGCGCGCGGGACCGAGCACACACCACTCGACGGTGCTCGCGGTCAGCCCCCTCGGGGACGTCAGCAGTCGCCGCAGCACAGCCTTCGGATCTTGCGGCGGACGCTCGTGCAGCTGCGTTGCCAGCGGGATCCAATACTCCCGCAGATTCGTGCGGATCCACGGTTGAAGAGCCTCCGGCTGCGCATCGAGATCCCATGCAGCGATCGGTCGTCCCCGCACCGTGATGCCGCCGTCGACGAGCTCCTTCCAGATCACTGGATTGACGTCGAACGCGCCGTGCGCATCGAAGATCTCACCCGTATGGGAGGCGATCGGACGGATCTCGGTGACGGGGCGACTGACCTCGGACTCGGCGATGAAGACGGTATTGCAGCACGCACTCACTCCTCGCCCGCGCACTGCTCCCACCGTCAGACGGGGTGCCTGTGAGAGGTGAAGCAGGCGCAGTCTCCGGATGAGATCCGGCCGCGTGCGCCAATCCTCGGCGATGACCGCGACGAGGTCGATGTCGCTGCGCCCGGGACGATAAGCGCCAAGCGCGATGGACCCGGTAACCCCGCAGGCGATGATGCCGCCGGGCAGGATCCGATCGGCAATACGCAGGTAGGACCTGATGGCCTGCGCGGCGTCGACTGGCAACTTTGCGGTCATGGAAACAGCGTAGCCCCGGCTCCATCCGGTATCCGTTCAGGGAACGCTGAGGACAGGGAAACCTGCAGTTCAAAGCGAGTTGAAATCCCATTGCCTCTCCATTGACGGTCTGTTTGTTGAGCACGCTCTTCCGATCCGACAGCCTGGATTGCGGGCACGAGATCAGGGTCACGTTGAACTCGGTGGGAGGAAGCCGAGAGGACCCGACGCCCGATACAACTGGAAAGTGGGAACTGATGAAACTCGTACGCAAGTTCGCGGTGACAGCCCTTTCCGCGGCTGTTATCGCCGGCGGTGTCTCCATGGCGACCGCTTCGTCTGCAGAGCCAGCCCCCGTCTCCAAGGAGGCCGCTCCGTTCACCAGCAAGGCCCTCGACGGCGGCAAGGTCCCGAGCACCCAGGACGCCACGCAGCTCACTCAGGAGCAGATCGACAATGCTCGCACGATCATCGCTGTCGGCAAGGGTGCAGAACTGTCGACACAGGCGCAGAAGATCGCCGTGATGACGGCCCTGCAGGAGTCGAGTCTCATCAACGTCGACGGGGGTGACCGCGACTCCGCCGGTCTGTTCCAACAGCGTCCCTCCATGGGGTGGGGCACTCTGGCTCAGGTGACCGACCCGATCTACTCGTCGAAGTCGTTCTACGGAGTCAACCCCGAGGGCGCGAACCGCGGCCTCATCCAGGTCCCGGGGTGGGAGACGCTGTCCCCGGGAGCCGCCGCACAGGCAGTGCAGGGTTCCGCGTTCCCCGACGAATACGACAAGTGGGAGCCCCTGGCGACCGAGCTCGTCGAGGGCAACCAGGACGTCGACCCGATCAGCTGATACGCCCCAAAGCCGTACTCCGGCCGTGCCCCGA
Source organism: Brevibacterium epidermidis NBRC 14811 (assembly GCF_001570805.1). Lineage (GTDB taxonomy): Bacteria > Actinomycetota > Actinomycetes > Actinomycetales > Brevibacteriaceae > Brevibacterium > Brevibacterium epidermidis. Next base: position 333,718 of record NZ_BCSJ01000003.1, read on the forward strand.
AACCGAATGTTCCGACGTCACAAGTGCACATACGAGAAGCATCAGGAGAGAAGATGACAATTTCGCGCACACTCACGACCACCGTTCTCACCGCGGGAATCCTCGCCGGAGGAACCATGATGACCACCGCACCGGCACAGGCCGACCAGACACCCGCCGCTCAGTCCTCCACTGCACAGTCCTCGGCTGCACAGGCAGAATCCGGCAGAACCGCCTCGGCGCAGTCAGATGACCGCCGCGACGAGATCATCAGTCGCGCCCAGACCTGGGTCGACCAGGGAGTGCCCTACAACTGGGACGCCACCCATCCGGATCCACAGGGCAAGCAGTACCGGATGGACTGCTCGGGTTTCGTTTCGATGGCCTGGGGACTCGATGACAGCCTCAACACCGTGACTCTGCCCGATGTCTCCCACAAGATCGACAAGGACGAACTGAAGCCCGGCGACGTCCTGATGAAGGGCGGCCCCGGCACCGAGGGCGCCAACGGCCATGTGGTCATCTTCAACGGCTGGGCCAATGACGACAAGACCGCCTACCACGCCCTCGAGGAGAACGGTTCGCTCGGCTCGGTCGCCCACGAAGTCTCCTACCCCTATGACCAGGACGACAGCTTCGTCCCCTACCGTCTGAACGGTCTGTGATCTGATCGGTTCGTGATCAGGCATTGAACAGCGGGCAGCGTTCCGCGCTCGAGCACCGATTCGTCGCCGCGTCCCACTCAGGGGCGCGGCGACGATGCCTGCGCCGAGGATGTCAGACCGGAGGGACGGGATCGATGAGGCCCAGGTCACGTCCGGCTCCTGAAGTTTCCCTGGCCCCGGCCTGCAAACGGCCCGACGAGCCGATCGAGACCCCGATCACGGGAAGGTGAGAGCGCCGCTGGTGACCGCATGGCGTTCAGCGAATTCTGATCGCATGCACACGGATCCGTGACGATTCGTTGCGATGAGAGTAAGTCACCTCGAAGTCTCTCTGCATTGAACAGCGCCGATCGGTCCGTCAGTGTTGTGTGGGGCGATTCCACGGCACCTTCTGCTTTGGTGTTTCTGTGCCGACCACAGACCAAATGCCGCAGAACAAACGACGTGTGCCGCGCACCAGGAATCGCCGACCGGGTCGATGACCCGATCAAGAGAAAGTGAGAACAGATGAAACGTGCGCGCACTCTTGCGGTGACTGCACTGTCCGCCGCCGTCCTCGCCGGGGGAGTCACCATGGCAACGGCGACCTCGGCTGCGGCCGGCCCGATCTCCGGAGGCGTCAGCCAGGAGGGTGAAGCAGCCCAGTCCGACGCCGGCTCGACCGGAGGAATCGACGACCCCGATGAGCTGAGCGAGGAGCAGATCGACAATGCGCGCACGATCATCGGCGTCGGCAAGGGCGCGGATCTCTCCGAACAGGCGCAGAAGATCGCAGTGATGACCGCACTGCAGGAATCCAGCCTCAACGACCTCGACGGCGGAGACCGAGATTCAGCCGGTGCCTTCCAGCAGCGTCCCTCGATGAACTGGGGATCGGTCGACGAAGTCACTGACACCGTGTACGCATCGAAAGCCTTCTACGGAGTCGACTCCGGAACCGACAATCCAGGGCTGACCCAGATCGACAACTGGGAGAGCATCGACCCCGGTGACGCCGCACAGGAAGTGCAGCATTCGGGCTACCCCGACGCCTACGACAAGTGGGAGCCGCTGGCCGAGAAGCTCGTCGACGACAACCAGGACGTCGACGCCATCGACTGACTCCGACCGTCAGGCCAGGGCGCCGGCGGCGAGCCGGCGAACCACCTCGGTGAGGTGATGGAGACCCGAGACGAGATCTTCGTCCTTCGTGAATTCCTGCAGGCTGTGCGAGACCCCGTCGACGCTGGGAATGAAGAGCATGACGGTGGGCACCTCGTCCTTCATATTCGTCGAATCATGTCCGGCCACGGTCATCACCTTCGCCGAGGTGAGTCCCAGATCATTCGCAGCCGACCGTGCCAGCTCGACCCCGTCCTCGGAGTACGGGTTCTGATCCCAGCTGTGTTCGGCGACGATCTCGATCTCCACCCGGTCGTCCTCGCTGACCTGGGCGATCGTGGACATGAGCTTCTCATGGGCGGAGGCGATCACCTCGGCGCTGGGGGAGCGCAGATCGAGCAGCAGGCTGACCTCGCTGGCGACGACGACCGGAGAATTCGGGTACACCGTGAGCTGCCCGCATGCGGTGTGCAGAGCACCAGGCTCGAAGTCGTCGACGAGTTCACGTGCAGCCACGACCAGACGCGCCGCACCGAGCAGAGCATCCTGCCGATCGGCCATGAGAGTCGACCCGCTGTGCGCTTGAGCACCGGTGACCTTGAACTCGTACTTGTGGGCCGCCCACGTGGCGTTGACCAGGCCGATCGTCACCCCGTCCTCTTCCATGCTCCGACCCTGCTGGACATGGATCTCCGCATACGAGGCGATCTCGGGAACGGTGAAGTCCCCGCGCTCACCGATCGCATCGAGCGCCTCGGCGACGGTGGTCCCGGCAGCATCACGGGTGGTCAGGGCCGCTTCGAGCTCGGCCTTGCCGGTGAAGACATTGGACCCCATCATCGACGGCTTGAACCGGGATCCCTCCTCGTTGAACCAATTGACCACGGCGAGGTTGAACTTCGCCTTCGACGGGTCCGCCCGCAGCTCATCGGCGACGGCGAAGCACGCATGTGCCGAGGACATCACCCCATAGGCGCCGTCGAAGCGCCCGGCCGTCGGCTGGGAATCCATATGCGAACCCGTGAGCACGTACGGGGCGCCGGGAACGAGCTCGAGGAGCCCGAACTGGTTGCCGATCGCGTCCCGGTGGACGGTGAAACCGTGCTTGACCAGCAGGTCTTCGAACCATTTCCGCTGCTGACCATCGGCGGCGCTCGCCGCCTGTCGGTCGACCCCGTTCGTGCCCTCGACGGCTCCGAAACGCGAATGCACGGCCCAATCGGCGAGGAACTCGGCTTCGCGATCGGCGCTGATCAGAGAGGGTGAAACGGTCATAGCGGGTCCTTTCGAGACGGTGTCGCGGGCGGGTGGTCCGCGACTGTGAGGGGGAGGGGTGCGGCGCCGGCAGTGCTGGTGTCGATGAGGTGCGGCGACCTCCCGAGACGGGTGATCGCCGCACAGGGATCAGGAGGTTTCGTCGGCGGCGGGTGGCATCGTCGCCGGATCGATGAGCACATGGATGAGCGCGGGCCCGTCGTGGGCAAGCGCTCTGTCGAGCGCCGGCCCGAATTCCTCCGTCGTTTCGACGCGCTCCCCGTGCCCGGTCAGCCCGGACTTGGACGAGCCGGTGCCGGTCGAGGACGCATCGCCCGCCGAGGCGGCCCCGGAGCTGCTGAGATCGAATGCCGACATCCACGCGGCGAAGTTCGGGTTGACCATCCGCGTGCCCGAGGGCCGCCCTGGATAGTGATTCTCCTGGTGAGACACGATCGTGCCGTACACGCCGTTGTCGATGACGATGATCAGCGGTGATCCGCTGTGGGCGAAGGCCGTGGCGATCTCCTGGCCGTTCATGAGGAAGTCCCCATCGCCGCAGATCGCGACCGCGCGCCGCTCCGGGTACGCCAGAGAAGCCGCGACTGCCGCGGGAACGGCGAGACCCATCGCCCCGTTGCGGGCTCCGACGAGACTGGCCGGACGTTCATGCCGGATGAACCGGTGCCCCCAGATCGTGGCATTGCCCGCCCCATAGGTGAGGATCGCATCCCCGCCGAGGCGGTCATCGAGAATCCCGAACGCCACCCCGAGATCGACCCCGGCACGGTCCGCGTTCTCCGGTGCCGCCTCGGCGTCGGGGCGATGAGCGGCGAACCGGAACTGCACGTCCGCTCGCCCCTGCATCCACTCGTCCGTTCGGGTTCCGCGCAGCTGGCTCGCATCCCGAGCCGCGCCGGCTTCGGTCCTGGTCAAGGCTCGAGTGAAGGAGTCCGGGGAGGCGATGATGTGCTCGTCGATGCGCCCTGCGTGCTGGGCGGCCTCCATGTCGAGGGAGACGAGCACGGTCTCGGCGTCGAAGCCGATCGTGTACCCGTCGCTTAAGACATCGGAGCGGGTGCAGCCGACGAAGACGATGAGGTCCGCCGCGGCGAATCCGGCCGCCACCGCATCGGCGCGACCGTAGCCGAGCCACCCCGCCCACGCCGGCGAGGAATGCGGAATCGCATCGTAGGCGCGCCAATCGCAGAAGATCGGCACCCCTGCCGAGGCGGCCAGACCGGCCAGCTCGGCTCCGCAGCCGTTGTGCCACCCATCCCCGCCGAGGACGAATGCGGGACGCTTCGCCGCCGCGATCCGGGAAGCCAAGCCATCGATGACGGCGGGGGCAGGGGTCGGTGGGGCCACCTCGGGGAGGATCGGAGTGGGGGCCTCGGTGAGACGGACGAGGACATCCTCGGGCAGGCCGACGACGACGGGGCCGGGGCGACCGGATGCGGCGATGCGCAGGGCATCGGCGGTGATCTCACCGGCACGGTCCTCATCATCGATGGTGAGCACGCGCTTCGCCGTCGAGGAGAACCACTCGGGAAGGCTGAACTCCTGGAAGGATTCGCGGGAGCGATCGTTGAGCGGGACGAGGCCGACGAAGAGGACGAGCGCGGTCGCGTCCTGCCAGGCGGTGTGGACAGAGATCATCGCATTCGCCGCCCCTGGACCGCGGGTGACCATGGCGATTCCGGGACGGCCGGTCAGCCGGGATTCGGCCAGCGCCATGAACCCGGCACCGCCCTCCTGCCGGCACACGACGGTCTCGATCTTCGCATCATACAGTCCGTCGAGGACGTCGAGGTAGGACTCGCCGGGGACCGCGTAGACGCGTTCGATGCCCGCGCTCTCCAGAGTGTCGACGATGAGGTGGCCGGCGGAACGCGACATGGTGGGGGTGTCCTTTCGAGGATCGAACGGTGTGAGGTCCGGGGCTCCCGGCCCGGTTCAGCGCTGGGTTCTCAGCGCTGTGCGAGTCTCAGTGTTTGAAGCCGGGCAGGTCGACGCTCATGCGCGGAGCGACAAAGCCGGCGAACGCCGTGAACAGGGAGAGGAAGACGAGCATCGCGGCGGCCGGCCACCAGTGGTCGCCGGTGGAGGCGACGAAGCTCGTGGCCAGCAGCGGAATGAACCCGGAGAGCATGCCTGCGGCGTTCTGCGCCATGCCGACACCCGTGTAGCGGGTGGTGGCGGGGAACAGCCCGGTGAGCACGGTGCCCGAGGCCGCGTAGGGCAGGGACAGGGTGGACACGGCCAGGGTCATGGCGATGACGACGAGGACCGGGTTGCCGGACTCGAACATGAAGAACGCGGGAACCGCGACGATCGCCGAGGCGACTCCGCCCCAGAGGATGACCTTCGAGGCTCCGTACTTCGTGCCCAGGGCACCGCCCCAGAGGAGGGCGAGGATTTCGACGGCGGCGGCGACCATGCTGCCGAGCAGGAGGAGCGAATCGTCGTAGCCGAGGACGTTGACGCCGTACCAGACGCAGAATGCGGTGACGAGGTAGAAGCCGCCGACGCCGAGCAGGGCCGCGGCCATGCCGATGATGATCTGCTTCCACGAGTCACGGAAGGTGGTGCGGATGGGGCTCTTCTCGACCTCGCCGGACTCTTCGAGCTGACGGAAGACCGGGGACTCTTCGAGGCGGGAGCGGAGGTAGACGGCGACGACGAGCAGCGGCAGGGCCACGAGGAATGGGATCCTCCAGCCGAACGAGTCGAAGCTGTCCTGTGAGAACACCAGGGTCATGATGAAGAAGCCGCCGGAGGACAGGATCGTGCCGATCGGGGAGCCGATCTGCGGGATCGCTGCATAACGGGCACGCAGGTGGAGCGGGGCGTTCTCGACGACGAGCGTCATCGCGCCCGACCATTCGCCGCCGACGAAGAGACCCTGGAGGATGCGCAGGAGCACGAGCAGGGCGGGGGCGGCGAAGCCGATCGCAGCATAGGTCGGCAGGAGGCCGATGAGTCCGGTGACGATGCCGATGCCGATGATCGTGATGAGCAGGACCTTGCGCCGACCGATCTTGTCGCCCATGCGGCCGAAGATCAGACCGCCGATGGGACGAGCGGCCAGCCCGACTCCGAAGGTGGCGAAGGAGGCCATGGCGGCGGCCGTGGCGTTCTCGCTGGTGAAGTACTGGACGTTGAAGACCAGGGCGGCCGCTGCCGAGAAGAGGAAGAAGTCGTACCACTCGAGGGCGGTGCCGATCAGGGCGCCGGCGGCGACCTTGTTCGCGTCCTTGATGCTCAGTTCCGTTGTGGCATTGAGCTCGGCGGACGCCGTGGTGTTCTGCTCGCTCATGGATTCTCTCCGTCGAGTCCGGGGACCTGGGCCTGGTCGGCCGAGTCCGGGTGCGGGTGGTGCATCGGTCGATCGTTGCGATCGACCGGCAGGTATCGACCTTACAGAGTGCCACATGTCCTGATCCAGGCACATTTGTCGCCGAAAAGTGGGCAGTGCTTGTGCAGATGCACATATTCTGGAGTGTGTGATGGATGAACAGGTTGGAATTGCGGGCACACGACAGCTTCGGGACCGTCCGGAGCCCGGAGACGAACGTCGCTGGCTCGAGCTCCTCGACGCTCTCGATCTCGACGAGCTGACCGAGCGGTTCATGACCCGCGTCGTCACGGTCTCCGGCTACGATCCCGCACCGATTCCGGTCTCGGAGCTGCGGCGGACCGGTCGGCTCTCCTTCTCCACCCTCATCGAGGGACTGCGCGCCGGTGGGTTCGACGGCCCCGTGGCGGTGTCGACGGAGGTCGGGGTCTCCCGGGCACGGGCTGGAATTCCGCTCGAGGCGCTGATGACCGCGATCCGCCACGATTTCAATGTGCTCTGGGAGGTGCTCACCCGTGTGGCGAATCAGGAGGATGCGGAACTCGTCATCCGGCACACCGGCATCGTCTTATCCACCGTCGACGAATACGTCTCTCAGGTCCAACAGGCCTATACCGCCGAGCGCACCCGGATGCGCGCGGAAGAGGATTCGGTGCACGCCGGACTCATCGCGAGCCTCTTCGACGACCCCGATCCGACGAGTGAGCGTCTGTCGAGGATCGCGACCGGCCTCGGACTCGATGTGGACTCACCGCTGCTCGTCGTCGCCGCCACCGGGGACGATGTCTGGGCCCTGCGGGTGATCATCTCCGATCATGTCCGCGCGGGCGGGACCATGTTCACGCACCACCTCGGCGAGGTTCTCATCGCTTTCAGTCCGGTGCCGGGCGGTGCCGGTCATCCGTCGACGGCGCTCGCCACCAGGATCGCCGAGGCGAGGGTGGGGTATGTGCGCGCCGAGGGGATCGGGACCCTGCGGCGTTCGGCGCTGACGGCCCGCGACCTCGCCGACGTCATCGCCGTTGATGAGGCGTCCGCGATGACGTGGCGCAGCGGATGGGCGCGGCTGGCGGCCCGGTCGCTCAACGCCGCCGGCAATCCGATCCTCGTCGATGTCGAGTCGGCGCTCGCTGCCTGCGGTCCGGTTGAGCGGGAGCGCCTCGTCGAAGCGGTGCGCGCCTATCTGGCCTCGGGCAGCATCGGTGCGTCTGCCGGTCAGCTGTTCTGTCACCGCAATACGGTGGCCAATCGTCTGCGCCGTTTCGCTGAACTCACCGGAGTCGATCCGATGATCCCCGCCGAGGCGGCCCGCCTCGTCGTCGGTTGGGCGTGAGCTGCCGGGCGGGTTGCGGATTCCGGCGCAACAACTGCTTCAAAGTGTGTTTGCGCAGCATTTGCGTGGGGCATCTGCACGTTGAACCCGCGGGTGTGCCCGCCGTCGCAGATTCGACGTCGCGAGGGGGTGTGAGCGAGGGCGTCTGACCGCAGACCAGCGCTCAGCTAGCTCTACGGCAGTCCGGTATAGCTCTGCCCGTGCGGTCCAGTCAGAGCGACAGCTCGGCCGTCGACGCTGAGGTCGAATCGCCCATCGGCTTCGACCCCGAGCGTCTCGAGCTGCGCAGGAGTGTCAGGCAGGACGCCCGCTCCCTCGTTGCTGATCCACACGACGTCATCACGCGATCGCATGAGCGAAGCGAAGCAGGCACGCACCTCGGCGTCGACATAGGCCAGTACCGCGCTGTGGAAGACGACCGGCTGGGTCCCGGCGGGCACCTCGGCAAGCAGGGATTCGACGGTGTCGAGCAGGTCGCCGCGGACGAGATGCGGGGGATCGGCGGCCGCGATCGAGGCAGCGGCGAGGAGGCGCTCCCGCCTCGCCTCATGTTCGGGCCAGATCAGCGACGTCAGCCATTCCCGCTGGTCAACATCGGTGATATCAAGGGGATTGAGATCGATTCCGGCGCGCCACGCGACCTCGGGGAGGCGCTCTGGCACCGAGATATTCGTCAGTTCGCAGTCGAGCACGACCGCGCTCGGACCATCCGCAGGGTCGAGCGTCGTCGACTGCGCGAACTCCGCGCCGACCGCCCCGGTGACGGTGAATCGGTAGCTGTATCGGTCGGGATAGAGGCAGAGCCCCGCCGAGGCGCCGACCTCCATGAGCGCGAGCGGGCCGGGAATCCGTGCGAGCGCGGGGAGCAGCGTCGCACAGCGACCGGCCTCGTTCGTCTGTGTCGACCGGGCAAGCATGAGCTCCCGAACGTCGTTCCAATGCCTGAGCAGCCATGCGCGCAGGTCAGCATAGGTGCCCTCACCGGCGCCGAGGTGGCGGGCCGCGGCGAAGAGAAGGTTGGCTTGGCGCTTCGGTCGGGGAAGCTCGAGCAACAGGGCGATGACATCGTCATCGGCGGCCACGCCTTCAGCCCAAGCGGTATAGATCGGGGAGGTTCCGGACGCCTCGAGGCGGGCGAACTTGCCGTAGTAGTCGCGCAGAGTCTCGGCATCGAGCTCGGTCATCGGCTGCATCGGTTTCCCTTCGTCGGCGTGGTCTCATCGTAGCCGCGTCCCGGTATTCGGTACTTTCGCCGCGAACTCTAGGCGAGACCGAGCCACTGTCGTAATGTGTTGCCGTGATGCGCTGGCCGCCGCCCCAACGCACCCGATAACGCACCCGCACCGAACCGCCGACGCGGCACGAGTTCGAGCCACCACAGTGGCCCGCCCTGATCGAAGGAGATCACATGTCATCCGAGGTGAGCCCGCCGACCAGCGGACAGACCCCCGCCGATTCGGCACTGGAGAAGAGGACGCTGCGCAAGGTCCTCATCCGACTCATCCCGTTCATCATCGCGATGTACTTCATCAACTACCTCGACCGGACGAACCTCGGCATCGCCGGGCCCGGCGGAATGAACGAAGACCTCGCGATGAACGCGACCCAATTCGGGTTCGCCGCCGGCATCTTCTTCTTCGGCTACCTCATCCTCGAGGTGCCCTCGAACCTCGCTCTGCACAAGTTCGGTGCCCGGATCTGGCTCGCCCGGATCCTCATCAGCTGGGGCATCGTGGCCGCGGCCATGGCTTTCGTGCCCAGCCACGGTTGGCTTTACGTCCTGCGGTTCCTCCTCGGCGTCGCCGAAGCCGGATTCTTCCCCGGCATCATCCTCTACCTCACCTACTGGTTCCCGACCTCGATGCGCGCCCGGGCCACCGCCCTGTTCATGCTCGCCATCCCGCTTTCCAGCGTCGTCGGCACCCCTGTGTCCTCCTGGCTGATCTCCAGCGGTAACACGATCTTCGAGAACTTCGCCGGCTGGCGCTTCATGTTCATCATCGAAGGCGTGCCCGCAATCCTGCTGGGCCTCATGTGCATCTTCTACCTCACCGACCGCCCGCGCGACGCGAAGTGGCTGAGCCCCGAAGAACGCAACTGGCTGCAGGCGACGATGGACGCCGAAGAGAAGAGCAAGGAAGAGTCCTTCCACTACCCGGTCCGCCGCTCCCTGCTGCAGCCGCGCGTCTGGGCGCTGTCCTTCGTCTACTTCGGCATGGTCTACGGCCTCTACGCCATGAGCTTCTTCCTGCCCACCATCATCTCCGGCTTCCAGGAGACCTTCGGCGTCGAATACTCAATCGTTCAGATCGGCTTCATCACCGCGATCCCGTATGTCTTCGGCGCCCTGGCCATGTACTTCTGGTCCCGCCACGGCGACCGCACCGGCGAACGAGTCTGGCACGTCGCTCTGCCGCTGTTCGTCGGCGGAGTAGCAATCCCGATCGCCCTCTACCTGTCCTCACCGTTCACCACGATGATCGCCGTGACCATCACCTGCATGGCCATCTGCGCGGCCCTGCCCACGTTCTGGCCGCTGCCGCAGACCTTCCTTGCCGGAGCCGGTGCCGCAGCCGGTCTGGCGCTGATCAACTCACTTGGCAATTCGTCGGGATTCTTCGCCCCGTACATCACCGGCTGGCTCGCCGATCTCACCGGAACCCAGAACGCCGGAATGTGGGTCGTGGGCGCAGTCATGGTCGCCGCCGGAATCGTCACCCTCATCCTCAAGGCCGCTCCCGCGCCCGATAACCTGGACGCGAAGATGAAGTGACGGCCCTCGCGGTCACCACACCTCGCCGAGGCGGGCCACCGTCCGCCTTCGCCCCACCGATCCGAGGAGCAGAATTGACGACCCCGACGTCCACCGCACCCGACTTCACCGCCCTCGACCCGGCGGACCTCGACGAGCTCGCCGCACGACTGAGTCCGGGAGCGCTGACGACGGATCCCGACGTCATCGACGCACACTCCAGCGACGAAGCCCTGTTCTGCCCGAGGGAAGGGGCGATCGCCCTGGTCAGGGCCGCCTCGGCGGAGGACGTCCAGGAGGTCATGCGGTTCGCCAGCGCACATCGGGTGCCGGTCGTCCCGCAGGGGGCCCGGTCCGGGATCTCGGGCGGCGCGAACGCCTCACCCGGGGCGATCCTGCTCAACGTGTCGAAGATGAAGGACGTCGTGGCAGTCAACGAGGCCGAACGCCTCGTCACCGTCCAGCCGGGCATCATCAACCAGGACCTCAAGGACCACCTCGCCCCGTTCGGCCTGTCCTACCCGCCGGATCCGGGCTCGGTGGCACTGTCATCGATCGGCGGGAACATTGCGACGAACGCCGGCGGACTCTGCTGCGTGAAATACGGTGTGACCAGGGACTATGTCCGCTCACTCAAGGTGGTTCTCGCCGACGGGACCATCACCACGCTCGGCCCGCAGACGGCGAAAGGCGTGGCCGGACTCGATATGCGCCAACTCTTCGTCGGCTCCGAAGGCACCCTGGGCATCGTCATCGAGGCGACGCTGCGCCTCGTGCCCGCCCTGCCCGACCCGTTCACCGCGATCGCAACCTTCCCGGATGAGCGCAGCGGACTGCAGACCGTCGCCGATTTCATGGCCGGCGGCGGGGTGCCGAGTCTGTTCGAGTTCCTCGACGGGGCGAGCCTGCGCATGCTCAACGACTTCGGCGACTTCGGCCTCGACGGCGATGCCGGAGCGATGCTCATCATGCAGGTCGACGACAACCCGACCGATGCGGAAGCCGCGATGTCGACCTTCACCGAGGTGGCTCAGCGCTGCGGTGCCCTCGACGTCGCGTACTCCGACGACCCGAGCGACTCCGCGGCACTCATCACCGCCAGGCGGATGATCCAGCCGGCCTACGAGAAGTTCGCCAACGCCCACGGCGGCGGTCAGCTGCTCGACGATGTGTGCCTGCCGCGCACCGCCGTGCCCGAGTTCTGCGACCGGCTGGCCGAGCTGCGGGCATCCTCCGGACTCGAGATCGCCCTCGTCGCGCACGCCGGCGATGGCAATATGCATCCCTCAGTGTTCTTCGACTCCTCGGACGCGGCCGAGACAGAGAAGGCCGAGGACGTGTTCGCAGAGATCATGCGCGTCGGTCTCGAACTCGGCGGCACGATCACCGGCGAACATGGGGTCGGATTCCTCAAGCGGGCTTGGCTGCCGAACGAACTCGACGAAGGATCACGCCGGATCCAACTGGCTGTGAAGAACGCGCTCGATCCGCTGGGCATCCTCAACCCCGGCAAGATGCTCGCCGAGATCTGAGGGCGTCCGAGCCGCCGGCGCATGTGCCGACACGGCGTGCCCTGAGGTGAGAAGGCGCTGTTCCTGCCGCACACTCAACTGGTGGCGAGTTCGCACAAGGCCGTGACCGCATCCTCGATGAGGTCCTGCTGCGGGTGGCCCGGATCGCTGATCGCGTGGATATAGCGGATCGGTTCGGGCGCTGCCAGCCGGATGACGGCCACCCCGGGAGGCAGGGGATCGACGCCGAGCCGGGGCAGCAGAGTCAGACCCAGACCCCGACTGACCATGTGCAGTGCCGTGACGAAACTGTGCGCTTCGTGCTTGAAGTGCACTCGCACTCCTGCGCGGGAACAGGCATCGAAGAGAATCGTCCGGCACGGGCCGTCCCCGGTGTCATTGTCGATCCAGGGGTATCTCTCCAGCTCACTGAGGCTCACCTCCGTACGCGAGGCCAGGGGATGGTCGTCCGGCACCGCGACCACGTACGGGTCCTCGGTGAGGAAATGGCCCTTCACCTGCGGCGGGAACTGCGGTGTCGCGGTCTCCGAGATCACCAGGTGCAGATCGGAGTAAAACTCGTCCCACGGACCTTCGGCCAGATTGAGCTGCACTGTGACATCGGGGTGGCGGTTCTCGAGGTAAGCGACGAGTTCCGGCAGCCACCGTGTTCCCGCCGTCGCGAAGTACCCGATCGACAGATGGCCGATTCGATTCTCATGCAGGTCCGAGATGCGCTGCCCCAATCGCCCCGAGCTCTCGAGCACGGAGTCGACGTCGGACATGATCGCCGAGCCAGTGTCGGTCAGGCACAGACCGCGCCCCTGCCGCTGAAAGAGCGTCAGGCCGGTGTCCTGTTCGAGAAGTTTCAGGTGATGACTGACCGCAGATGGGGAGAGCCCGAGATGCTGCGCGGCGGAACGGACGGACCCGGTGAGGGCGACCGATTTGAACGATTTCAGGTGCGCGACGTTGTACACAACTGAACCGTACGCATATCACGTACAGTCGTGCAATAGTGTGCGCTTTTCTTTCATGGTCAAGCAACGAATAATCATCCATATGAACAGATCAGCCGTCAGCACTCGAGTCGCGAGCCCGAATCCCCGACAGATGAGCGTGCCCCGTGTCCTGCCCTGGATCGCTGCCCTGCTCACCATGACCTTCTGGGCCTCGTCCTTCGTCGTCATCCGCGACGCCGGCGAAGCGTTTTCGCCCGGGCCGATGGCGCTGCTGCGGGGCGCGTCCGCGGCCGTGGTGCTCTCCGTCTGGATGCTCTTCCGCCGTCCGCGGTTCCCCTCCGGGAAGGTTGTCTGGCTGATCCTCGCCCTCTGGGGCATTGCCTGGTTCTCGGCTTACGTCGTCGTCCTCAATGCCGCGGAACGGTCGATCGATGCGGGAACCGCCTCGATGATCGTCAATATCGCACCGCTCATCATCGCCGTCTTCGCCGGCCTCGTCTTCGGGGAAGGGCTGCCGAAGCGCCTGCTCATCGGCATCTTCGTCTCCCTGCTGGGAATCGGGATGATCACGGCCGCCAGCTTCACCGGGTTCTTCACGGTGGGCGGTCTCGTCCTCAGTCTCGTCGCCGCAGTGCTCTACGCCGCCTGCGTGCTGCTGCAGAAGCACTTCCTGTCCGGGGAGGACTCGGTGACCGTCACCTGGATGGGAATTCTCATCGGCGCACTCGTCAGTCTCGTCTTCGCACCGGGCCTCATCGACGAGGTGGCCGCGGCACCCATCAACCTGACACTGCAGGTCGTCTACCTGGGAGTCGTTCCGACCGCTATCGCCTTCAATCTCTGGGGATATGCGCTGAAGTTCCTGCCGGCGGGACTGCTCAGCTCGTCGAGCCTCCTCGTCCCCGCCATCGTCGTGGTGATGGCCTGGATCGTTCTCGGGGAGGTTCCGCCTCCGCTGGCCGCATTGGGTGGTGTGCTCTGCCTGGCAGGTGCTGCCGCTGCGATAGGACCGCAGATCATTCAGGCTCTGCGGCGGTCACCGGTTCGGGCCTGATCCCGGCCGCAGCCCTAGCCGCAGCCCCAGTCGCGGCCCAAGTCTCGGGCCTAGGCTCAGCCTTCGGCCTTGCCCTGACGCCAGTAGCCCATGAACGCGATCTGTTTGCGGTCGACTCCGACTTCCTGGACGAGGTAGCGGCGCAGACGCTTGACCGGTCCGGCCTCTCCTGCGATCCAAGCGTAGAAGGGGCGGTCGTCCTTCTCCGTGGCACTCGAACTGCCCTGAGCCGCCTCGGTGAGGGCCGCTGGAACATCCCAGAGGATCTCTTCGTCGATGTTGACATCGTCGAGTTCCCGGACCTGACCATCCGGCCCGCCGGCCGACCCTGCCGCTCCGGCCCCGATGGGGATCCGGGTCTCCGACCGCACCGCCTCGCGGACGGCGGGTTCGAGGAGCTGACCGAAGTCGGCCTCCCCGCGCGGCAGCCATTCGATCTCGAAGCCGGTGGGCGCGGTGATATCGATGATGTCCTCGGCATTCGGGACCTCGAGAACGGCCTTGCCTCGGGCCTGGCTGTCCTTGAGCGAATCGAGGATCGAGGCGATGGCGGGCACGGCGGTCTCGTCGCCGGCGAGCAGGATCTGGTGGGCATCGCCAGGGGCGAACTCGATCCCGGCGCACGGAGTCTCCGAGGCACGGGAGGGGCCGATGATATGGAGGCGGTGTCCCACCTCGGCGGATTCGGCCCACTCGGCGGCCGGGCCCGAGTGACCATGCTCATCGGTGTGGAGGACCATGTCGATGACGAGCCTGCGGTCGGCGTCGTTCCATTCGCGCACGGTGTAGGTGCGCATCGCACCGCGCTCCTCGGGGCTGACCTGCAGCCAAGCCTGGTACCACGACACTCCGGCGGCTTCCTGCTCGGTGAGGAATGCCGGCAGATCGAACTGCGGCGCGGCGGCGCGCTGAGGCGGGATGACGAGTTTGATCCGCAGATCACGAGGGTGGGTGTTCGGACCGAAATCCTCGAGTCCCACACCCCCGAATGTCACCCGACGGAAAGACGGGCTGAGATCTTCGACAGCGAGGACCTCTGCTTCGAAGGCGCCGATGGGAGCTCGTGACACTGATTCTCCTTCGCATCCCCACGGCCCGTGGTCGTGAGGTCGTCCCCGCGGGGACGCGTTCTGTTCGTGTGTGTAGCTGTCGTGATGTCGGAACATCCGCAACGATACTCTACCCTAATTTAGTAAGGCTAGCCTTTCCAAATAATGCTACGGTGGTTTCGACCTCACTGCAGAAGTCCGCAGCAAGTCCAGCAATTCAGCACTCTGACCAGCACTTTCGCCGCACCTCCACGTCCAAACGTCCCCGCGGGGACGCTCACCGAAAGGCCTTCGATGCGTCGTCGTCAGCTTCTTGCCCTGTCCGTTCTCGCCCCGTTCGCCCTCGTCGCCTGTCGAGGCGAGGGTGACGGTGAAGCGGGAAGCGGTGCTTCCGGCGCCGCGGACAGCACCCCGAACTTCACATATTCGCCGGAAGGCTATGACGGGCTGACGATCGAACTCGACCGGCCGGCGAAGCGCATCGCCGCGGACTTCTACTCGGCAGCCGGTCTCGCGCAGTACGGAATCACGCCTGTGGCGGTCTTCGGCTTCGGTCAGAACGAATCCCCGGGCAAGGCCTTCGACCAAGAAGGCGTCGAGGTCGTCGGCACCGATATGGAACTCGACATCGAAGCGCTCGCCGTCGCCGAACCGGACATCCTCGTCGCCTACGGCAATGAGGCCGGAGACGGGTGGACCTGGTGGGACGAGAAGGTGAAAGGCCAGGTCAGTGAGCTCGTACCCTTCGTCCCGGTCAAACTCAGCGGGCAGAGCCCCGACGCGATGTTCGCGCAATATGCGGCCATCGCGAAGGCTCTGGGCAGGGACACAGAGACCGGCGCCATCGCGGACAAACGGAAGGCCTTCGACGACGCGCGAGCACGCATCCGCAGCGTCGCGAAGAAACAGGACGATCTGACAGTGCTGCTGGCGAACTTCACCGCAGAGATCAACTACACCTCGAACTCTCTGGGCATCGCCGAGATGCTCAGCGAGGACGGACTCACCCTCGTCGGACCTGACGCCACGGGAGACAGCAGCTGGGCCGAAGTCTCCTGGGAGAAGATGTCGGACTATCCGGCCGACGTCGTCCTCGTCCATGACGCCTCGACCGATTATGAGGACAATCCCGTCTATAAGCGGCTGCCCGCAGTCGAGGCAGGGCAGCTGGGCACCTGGGACGACAAACGCGCCTACACCTATGACGGCTACGCGAAATGGCTGAACGAACTCGCCGACGTCCTCGACTCCGCGAAGAAGATCGTCAAGAACTGAGGCCCGCACCCCACGGGCTACGATCGGTGAATGACCGCACTGCCTGA
Organism: Brevibacterium epidermidis NBRC 14811; assembly: GCF_001570805.1. Classification (GTDB taxonomy): domain Bacteria; phylum Actinomycetota; class Actinomycetes; order Actinomycetales; family Brevibacteriaceae; genus Brevibacterium; species Brevibacterium epidermidis. The sequence goes on from NZ_BCSJ01000003.1 coordinate 350,058, forward strand.
CGAACTCAGCACCGACGAGATCATCCGATCCCTGGCATCGGGCCGACCGACCACGTGGCTTCGCTCCACCCCCACCGAGGCGGCCCTGCCCGACCTCGGCACGGTCATGGATTCCGCGGCAGCCCGGTTCGACCGCTTCGCACCCTGGTTCGCGTCGACCTTCCCGGAGACGTCGACCGTCCCGGCCGAGCTCGCCGAGGCGTTCCCCGAGGCCGGCGGCGGAATGATCGAATCGTCCCTGGTCCCGGCGCCTGCGGCGCAGCGTCGCCTCGATGATCTGTTCGGATCCGAAATCAACGGGCGGCTGTGGCTCAAACGCGACGACACCCTGCCGGTCAGCGGATCGATCAAGGCACGCGGTGGATTCCACGAGGTCCTCGAATTCGCCGAGGCGGTCGCCGCCGACCATGGCCTCGACGCAATGGATCCCGCCACCTATTCGAGCCCACAGTTCCGTGAGATCGCCGCGAACCACCGCATCGTCGTCGGCTCGACCGGCAACCTCGGACTGTCGATCGGGATCCTCAGCGCTCGCCTCGGGTTCGCCGCCTCGGTGCATATGTCCGCCGATGCCCGCGAATGGAAGAAGACGATGCTGCGCGACCACGGAGTCGACGTCATCGAACACGCCGGCGACTTCGTCGAAGCCGTCGAGGCCGGCCGCGCCTCGGCGGAAGCCGCTGAGAACACGCAGTTCGTCGACGATGAGGACTCGGTGAGCCTGTTCGCCGGATACTCGGTGGCAGCGCTGCGACTCCAACGCCAGTTCGCCGCGGCCGGAGTGACCATCGATGAGCAGAATCCATTCACCGTCTATCTGCCGTGCGGAATCGGAGGCGGGCCCGGGGGAGTGACCTTCGGACTCAAGCGCGTCTTCGGCACTGCCGTGCGATGCATCTTCGTCGAACCCAGTCAGGCACCGGCGATGTTCCTCGGCGTGCGCACCGGTCGGCACAGCGGCATCGCCGTTCATGATATCGGCCTGTCCGGAGCCACCGCTGCCGACGGATTGGCGGTCGCCCGCCCGTCACGATTCATCGGACCCACGATCGGGCCGCTGATCTCCGGTTTCGCCGCGGTCCCTGACGAGGTCATCCGGGCAGGGGTCGGGGTTCTCCACGAGACAGAAAGTATCGACGTCGAACCATCGGCAACCGCCGGGCTGACCATCCCGTGGCGGATGGGTGAGGCGGCGGCAGAATCTCCGACCGGCATCCACCTCGTATGGCTCACCGGTGGGGCGATGGTCCCCGACGATGAGCGCGCCTCCTACGTCGAGGAAGGACGAGGGCTCGTCGAACGGATCGGCACCACCGCCTCGGCGATCTTCACCGACTGAACGGCGTGACCCGGTCGGGCCACGCCGTGTCGGTCACCAGTCCCAGGGGTCGTCTCTGACGGTGATGACAACCTTGCCGTCGACGATCTCGGCCGTGCCGTTGAGGTCGAAGTTCACGGTGTCATCGAAGGGTTCTGACTCGTCGAACATGTCGTAGCTGCCGGTTACGAGCGCTTCACCGGTGGTGTCCGAGGAGATCAGCCACGCCGGACCGCCATTCGGGCCGGTCGCGTCCTCGGGGTTCGAGTACTGGTCAGCGCCCATGGTGTCATCGGCGACGGTCACCGTCGGATATGACGAGATCGACCATTTGAGGTCGGTGGCGTCATAGCTGTCGGCCAGCGATGATCCGAACGGGCATCCGTCGGGCTGGGCGACGGACTTCTTCGCGCAGCTATCGATGAGGGTCTTGACCTGCTTGTCGACCTCGGCGCGGAACGCATCCGAGGGGTGGGCCGAGAGCAGCGGCGTCTCCTCGCCCTCCATGTTCGCGTCATCGCCGAGGAAGGCCCGCACCTCGACCGCGTCGGCGGTGATGAGATCGGACTTCTCGGCCAGGTCGATCGTGTAGAGACCGGGGAATGCCGGCAGGGACAGAGTCGACCCGTCGCTGTCGACGTCGATTCCGTTGACCTTGACCTTCTTCAGGCCGGGAGTGTCGACGGTGAGAGTGAGCAGATCCGGGCTCTTGAGCGCCCAATCGTCGAAGAACAGCGCCTTCTTCCCCGCCTTGTGCAAAGTCAGGGTGCTGTTGCCCTTGGAGCCGCCGACATCGTAGGAGACTGCGACCGTCGCCGTGTCTCCGGAGATCTCGGCATCCTCGACGGTGACATCGTCGGGCAGCGCTTTCGAGCCGCCGAGGACGTCGTTGGTCAGCAGGGTGCGTGACTCCTGTGGAACATCGACGTCGGCGACCTTGAGTGCACCTTCGGCGTCACCGTCGGAGAGTTCCCCGAAGTACTTCTCCACCGTCGCTTCGGGACCGAACATGTGCCCGTTGAGCTGGGTGACGACGATGAGCGCGGCCACGAGGAGGAGGACGGCACCTCCGGCGACCACCGAGACGAGCTTCGCCTTCTTCTTGTCGAAGGGTTGGGCCGGACCTGCGTACGGCTGCGCGGCGTACATTCCCTGCGGAGCCGAGTACGACTGCTGCCCGGCGGAACCCTGTGGCCAGGCGTAAGTCTGCTGACCGGCCGAGCCCTGCGGCCAGGCATAAGCCTGTTGGCCGGACGGAGTCGGAGGCGGTGGTGGCCCCTGTTGTGGGCCGCCCGGAGCGGAGTACTGCTGGGGACCCTGCTGCGGGCCGCCCGGTTGGCCCTGCTGTGGACTACCCGGCTGTCCCTGCGAGCTGAACGCTTGCGGCGATGCGGGCTGAGCCTGATAGCCGGCAGGCCCCTGTTGTCCGACTTCGCCGGGGCCGGGAGCGACCGGCGGCGGTGTCGGAGCTGCAGCCTGAGCCAGATCGGGATGGACGAACGCGAACTGCGGTTCGCTCATCCCCAGATACGGTCCCCAGTGCGGGTGCACGGTCCGTCCGGCGGCGATCCGTGCCACCGCTGGGAAGGTGAGAGCGAGACGTGGGCCGAGGGTGCGCGAGAGCACCTCGATGATCCCACCCCAGAGGGCGAAGATGAGGAACGTCCAGGCCAGCGAGCCGATCCCGGCGCGGGCCGCACCGGAACCGCCGAAGAACATCGCCGCCTCGGCGGATCCGGACATCGACATCTTCGCGGGAATGGCCAGCAGCGACAGCAGACCCCAGACCAGGCAGAACGCCACCGGCAGTTTCCATGCACTCGACCACTGCTGCTTGTCCTGCTCGATCACGGTCCAGGCCGGACGACGCGTGACGGTGGCGACGATCGTGGCGACCAGCACCGCGACCGCAACGACGAGCAGTCCCAGCCACAGCAGGCCGGGAGCTTCACGGCTGAACAGGGTGAGGCTCTCGCTGAAGGAGTCCGAGTAGAAGCCCAAATCGCCCTGGGCGGTGGCGCTGATTCCGCCGAGGTGGGTCAGCGAAGTGAGGATGAGACCCATGTTGACGAACGTCAGCGGGACCAGCTGGCCCGGCATCTCGACCGACAGCGGCAGCACGAAGAGCGCGACGATCGAGAACACGGCCACGGTGAGGGCAAGGTGGATCCAGGTCACCAGCAGGGGCGGAACGGCCCAGCGGAGGAATGGCGCACCGATCGCCTCGGTGCCCTTGAAGTGCCCGGCGACCCGGCCGGCGATGCTCGTGATGAGGATGACGAGCAGCGGCAGGAAGAACGAGCGGGCGGTGACGGCCGAGAAGGAGAAGGTGAACGACCCTTCATCTTCGAGAGCGGTGGCGCGAGCGGCGAAGATGACCTGGAGGAGGAAGAGCACGAGCGTCATCGCCAGGGTTGCGACTCCGATCCGGATCCACGTGGACACCCGGTTGGGCGCAGGGGACCGGCGTTCGCTGATCTTCGTCATCCACCACAGCAGACCCACGATGACGATGGTGACCACCAGAGGTGCCCCGGTCGTGAAGATGTTCAGCTGGGCATTGAAGCTGTCAGGGGCGTTGATGTCCAGACGCAGCGCCGCCGAGCCGAACAGAGACAGAGCCATAAAGATGAACGGCAGGGCGTAGTTGAGGCTGTCGAGGTTGAGGCCGGTCTCCTCCGTCACGGAGCCGAACTCCGACATCGACGTGAGGATGACAGTGAGGATGATGGAGACGATGATGCCGCCGAGGAGGGCGATCCCCGGTGGGATCAGGGCCGTTTTCCACGTGGATCCCTTCGCCAGCGCCGAGGCGAATTTCGACTTCGGGGCGTTCGCCGGGTAACCCGGTGGCGCGGGGTACGGCATGGGACCGGATTGGCCAGGCTGATAGGGACCCTGCTGTTGAGGAACCTGCTGATAGGGGCCGGAGCCTTCCGCGTAGGCTCCCTGTTGGTACGGGCCGGAGCCTTGCGGGAAGGCTCCCTGCTGGTAAGCGCCTTGTTGATAGGTGCCTTGTTGGTACGGATCGGGTTGGTAGGGGCCGGGCCCTTGGGCGTAGTACGGACCTGCGGTCTGCGTATGTGAATCCGATCCCTGGTGGTGAGCGCTCGCCGCCTGGGGTTGAGAGCCGGAGCTCGCAGAGTCGTTCTCGGCGGCCTTTTCGTATGGGTCGACTGTCTGCTTGGCTGTGGGCGTGCCGTCTTCCGGCGGCGCCCAGCGAGCGGTCTCCTCGGTGGAATCGGACTCGGATCCGACGGGATCCATCACCTCGGTCGCGTCACCATCCTGAGCACCCTGGGCCTCAGGTTCGTCCGAGGTCTCGACATCGGGGCTCTTCTTGGAACTCTTCTCCGACTCGGGCTCGGCGTCCGACTCAGCGGGGGTCTTTTCAGCTTTCGCCTCAGCGGATTTTTCGGCGTTCGACTCGTCAGAAGGCTCGGGACTCTCTTGGTCCTCAGCAGCCTGGTCCTCGGCGGTCTGATCCTTCGGATCCTCGGCGGCGGTCGGTGTCGTCTCGTCGGATTCGTCGTGCATACCCAGTCCTCAAGTGCAGTTGCCCGACAGCTGCGCAATGTAGTTCAAATCGAAACAATCAACTGTGCAGATCAAGCATGTGTAGTTCACAACTTATATTAGGCTGTTAATGCAAGAGAAGTTCTATATTGGGACTTTTTCTGAAATACGGCGTGATCGATCTGGAGTTGCGGATGAGTACGAACCCTCCCGGACGCGGGGATGAGAACGAATGGGACGTCAACGACCGGTCGGGAAGCCAATGGTCGTCGCAACCCGGATCCCAGTCCGGACCCCCGTCGGGACCCCCATCGGGATCCCAGCCGGGACCTCAGACGGGCAACGGCTGGGGCGCACCTCCGCCGCCTCCGTCGTCTCAACCGCAGCGTCCCTATATCCAGACCCCGCATCCGCAGAGCGGCCCGCCCCACCGCTCTGGTCAGCCGCCTCACCAACAGAGCGGACCCGCACAGGCTCAGGGCGCCCAAGCTTTCCCGGCTGGCGGCCAAGCGGCCGCCGCTGGAATGCAGCCGCAGCCCGGACAGCCCGCGTACCAGCAGCCCCAAGGCTATGGCCCGGGTCCCTATCAGCAGGCAGGACCGCCTCCGCAGAAGAAGCGCGGCGGACTCATCGCACTTCTCGTCATCGTCGGCATCGTCCTCGCCGGGGGAATCGGATGGGGCGCAGCGAACTTCTTCTCGAAGGACTCCGAGGATCCGGCCACCGTCGCCTCCACCGATGAGCCGACGAGCACCGCCAGTGATGACAGTTCGGCTGCGGCCAGCGACTCACCCGAACCAACAGAGGCCGAATCGGCGCTTCCCGACGACCCGAAGAAGGCGCTCGAGCAGCTCGCTGACTCCGACGGACAGTTGGCGAAGAGCGAACTCAACGGCAAATGGGTGCCGCAGCTGAGCTCGAAGAGAGTCGGCCTCGAAGCCGAAGGAAAAACCTGGGACGAAGAATCGATCCTCGAAGAATTCGAAGGACTGCGCGAAGAATACCCCCGCGTGAAACTGATCTGGTCCGGCGACTTCAGCAGCTTCAAGGAAGACAACTTCTGGGTCACCGTCGTCGGCATCGGCTACGACGATCCCGAAGACGCCCTGTCCTGGTGCTCATCGCATGGTCTCGGCCCCGACAGCTGCTACGCCAAACAGCTCAACACCTCCGGCGGCCACGAAGGAACGACCCGCCTGCAGGACTGAGAACCCGCCAGTACGACCGACGACTCCATCGCCGAGGCGGTCCGGCCCCACCCTCAACCGATCGGCCTGATGATGGGCCACCGAGGCGGCTCAACCGTGGGTGCGTAAGGGTCCCGTGATCTCAAGCTCGGAGTTTGCGCCGGTTATTCACCGCGAACACCGCAAGGCCGATGACGAGCCAGACGCAGCCGATGACCAGAGCCAGCGGGTTCGCGCTGACGAGCACGGCGATGAGCAGACCGGCACCGATCACCGGGATGACGCCGTGGTTGAACCAGTTCGGAGCCTCGCTGCCCTGTTTCTTCACGAGGAAGTATCCGACTACCGAGGCCTGGAGGAACACGAACGCCGTCAGCGCCCCGACGTTGACGATCGAGGTCAGTTGGTCGAGGCCGTCGGCGCGGGTCGCCGCCCACCCGGCCACGATGACATTGCCCCCGGCGGCCACGAGGATCCCCTTCCATGGAACACCGGTCTTCGGGGCCACCTCGGCGAGGAATTTCGGCACCTGACGGGACCGTCCCATGTCCATGAGGATGCGGGAGCCGGCGGCCTGACCGATCATCGCGGAGAACGCCGCGCCCACGGCCTTGGCCAGGGCGAGCAACCAGTGCAGCCACGAGCCGAGGGTCGAGTCGACGGCGCTGTAGTAGGCGGCTCCCTCGAGCGCGGGATCGGCCTTCAGCTCCGCGGGAGTCAGCGGTGAGAGCAGACTGCCCACCCAGGTCTGCGCGACGAAGAAGACGCCGGCCAGCACGAGGCAGATGAGCGTGGCCCGGCCGACGATCCGCGGCCCGCCCTTGGCCTCCTCGGAGAACGTCGCGAGCGAATCGAAGCCGAGATACGACAGCACCGCCACGGACACGGCCGCAAGCACCGCGGTCACGGAGAACGCATCGACCCCGGTCAGCGGGGTCAGCCATCCCCGCGTCGGTCCATTCTGGACGAGGTAGACGATGCCGAGGACGAGGACCAGGGCGAGGACGGCCACCTCGGCGAGGACGACTCCGGTGATCACACGGGAGGCGACCTTGACCCCGGCGAGGTTGAGCCCGGTGGTGAGGACGACGGCCGCGGCCACGAACACCCAGACGGGCAAGGCCGGGAAGATCGAGTTCAGGGCGATCCCGGTGAACAGATAGGCGACCGAGGGGATGAAGAGATAGTCGAGGAGGATCATCCACCCGGCGATGAAGCCGACCGGTTTCCCGATGCCCGCCGAGGCGTAGGCGAAGACCGTGCCCGCGCGAGGGACCTCCCGTGACATGCGCATATAGCTGATCGCGGTGAAGGCCATGACGATCGTCGCGACGATATAGACCAGGGCCACGGCCCCGCCCGACCGGGCATCGAGCGTGCCGAACACTCCGACGGCCGCGGCGGGGCCGATGAAGACGAGTCCGAAGAAGACGAGTTCGCTCAGACCGATCGTCCGCCGCAGGCTTCCACCACTCGCCGAGGCGGCCGTGCCCTCGGGTGCTGACGGATCGGTCCCGGTTCCGGATCGGTCGTCGGCAGTCGTGTCGTCCATCGTGATGCCGTCCTTTCGACGCGAGGCCCGATCTGCTGGGTTCATTGACCGGTGTGCGATCGGTGAGTGTGCGCTTCAACTTTACGCGCAGGTCATGGGGTGGTCTCCGGTCCCCGATAGGATCGGGGGTGACGAAGGAGGACCGGATGACGCATCACCCGCATATGATCCAGCCCGGTGGGTTCCCGCCGGGAGGGGCGCCTGCGAAGAAGCTGTCCGTGGTGCCGGGAATCCTCCTCATCATCGCCGGAGTCCTCGGGCTCGGGGTGGGGGTGTGCATCCTCGTCATCCCCATGTTCCTGTTCCTCCTCGGAGGCGGCGGGAACGTCGATGCCTTCGACGATTTCGCGTCGGGCTTCTTCATCACCGGATTCGTCGTCGCCGGCGTATCCGTTCTGGTGCTGATCGCCGGGATCGTGCTGACCACCGTCGTCGCCAGAAAGCGACGCAGAATGCGACCGCAGGTCTGGATGGTCATGCCCCCCGGCGGGCCGCAGTTTCAGCAGACTCCCGGAGGGCCTCCAACGCCGAGGCGATGATCGGCTGAGTGCCCGAGCCGCGGCGGATGCCCGAGAGGATCTTCCGCGACGGCACCGGATCCCCGCGCAGCGGCACGCGCACCACATCGAAGCCGTCCGGCAGGCGTGCCAGTCGAGGGATGAGTGCGACCCCGAGTCCCGCCGAGACCAACGATGCCCCCGTCTCCCACTCGCGTGACTGGTGGGCCTGTTCCGGTTGGAAGCCGGCTGCCGCACATGCCGTGCGCACCAAGCGGTGATACGGCGAACCCGCCCGATCGAGGATCCAGGACTCCTCGGCGGCTTCGCTCAGCGCCACCGCTGATTTCTCTGCCAGAGGGTGTCCCACGGGGACCAGCAGATCGAGGCGATCGCTGAACAGCGCCGACTGCTCGAAACGGGGATCGCTGCGCGGCGGCAGCGGATCGGTGGCGACGACCACGGCGACATCGGCGTGCTCGGAGACGAGAAGGTCGAAGCACTCCTCGGGGTCGGCTTCGATGATCGTGACCTCGGCGCCGGGGAACCGCTCCATCACGGTCAGGGCCGTCGGTGGAAGCAGCGCGGCCGCGGCAGTGGAGAACCCGCATAGACGCAGCCGTCTGCTGCGTGTATCGAGCCCGGAGTCGAGGCCGTCGAGTTCACCGCGGATCTCCTCCCACCGGGTGAAGAGCTCCTGCGAGCGTTCGAGGAGGAGCTGACCGGCACGAGTGAGGACGAGGCCGCGTCCGCGCGGTTCGACGACACGGACACCGAGCTCCTTCGATAAGCCTCTGAGCTGGTGCGATACGGCCGAAGGAGTATATCCGAGGCGGTGTGCCGCCTCGGTGAGGGTGCCGACTTCGGCAAGGACCCGAAGGACGTGGAGACGCGGATCGATCATGCAATAGTATTGCACGTTTCGGATGAAGAAGATTTGCTTTTCTTCACCAAACCTCTGGCGGACACTGGGAGCAGGAGCACGAACTCCCGGGCCGCGGCCGGCGAAGGGGCCGACACGAGACGCGGTCGAGACACGACGACGAGGTGGTGGACGAATTGACTCTGGCACCAGAGCAGAAGCGGACCGATTCCGGCATGCATGAGCCCGGTGCGGCCGCCGGATCGGGCGGGCACGGCAGGACCGATATCGACCGGCTCATCGACGAACGTGTGCCCGGCTATTCGCTGGCGGCACCGTTCTACATCAGTCCGGAATTCTTCGCGCGCGATATCGAGGCGATCTTCGCCTCGACGTGGATCTTCGTTGCATCAAGCGCCGAAGTACCAGAGCCCGGCGACTACCTCACGATCGACATCGGTGCCTATTCGGTCATCGTCATCCGCGATGACGACGGTGAGATCCGGGCACACCACAATGTCTGCCGCCACCGGGGTACGCGGCTGCTCAATGATCTGTCCGGTTCCGTGGGCAACATCGTCTGCGGCTACCACCAGTGGACGTACACGCCGTCGGGCGAACTCATCTCCGCCGGTGTCCAAGCTCCCGGTTTTGATCGGTCCTGCTTCTCGCTGCGCTCGGTGAACCTCCGCGTCATCGGCGGGCTGATCTTCATCTGTCTCAGCCCCACCCCACCGGACGACATCGACGAGGTGGCCAAGGTCATCGAGCCCTATCTGGCCGGGCATGACATCGCCGGGACGAAGGTGGCCGCGCAGAGTGACCTCATCGAGGACTCGAACTGGAAGCTCGTCATGGAGAACAACCGCGAGTGCTACCACTGCGAAGCCGGGCACCCGGAGCTGACCTGCACGTTCTTCCCCACCTACGGCTACGATCCCGACGAGATTCCCAAGCGTCTGCAGCCGGCCTACCAGCGCTACCTCGACGCGGAGGACCAGTTGCACGCCAACTGCGACCGCAACGGCCTGCCCTATGCACTCGTCGAGGAACTGACCGGACGACCCACCGGGTTCCGGATCGAACGGGCCGCGCTCGACGGGAAGGGCGAGTCGTACACGATGGACGGATCGGCCGCCTCGGCGAAATTGTTGGGAGACCTCGACACCTTCGTTCTGGGGCGGGCGTCGCTGCATGTGCAGCCGAACATGTGGTTCCACGCGATGGGCGACCATGTGGTGACCTTCAGCCTGTTGCCGTTGGCCGAGGACAAGACGCTGGTGCGCACGACCTGGCTCGTCCATGCTGATGCGGAGGAGGGCGTCGACTACGACCTCGACAACCTCACCACGGTGTGGATCAAGACGAACGAGCAGGACGCGACCTTCTGCGAGCGTGGGCACCTGGGAATCTCGTCGCCGGCGTACGTGCCGGGCCCCTATGCCCCCACCGAATCGCAGGTCGATGACTTCGTCACCTGGTACATCGAACGTCTCAAAGCCCATCGAGAACAGCGGACCGTGCAGTTGGAAGGAGTTGAGCGACGATGAGGTACCGCCATTCGACATTCGCCCAGGCTGCATCCGCGCCCGTGGGCAAGGCGACGTTCCGAGTGCCCACTCGGGACGGGCGGCCCGCACTCGCGGCCGCCGCCCCGCTGGTCGTCGATACGGCGGTCGAGCCTGTGCTCGCAGCGCCGGTCGACCGGGTGCCCGCTGAATCAGCTGGCCCCGTGCTCGCCGAACTTCAGCTCGACCCGGAGCTGCTCACCGGCCCCGTCGAGGTCACCGGCATCACCCAAGTGACCCACGACGTGAAGACCTTCGAGCTGCGGGCGGGATGGATGACCGCCGTCGACTTCGCGCCGGGTCAGTACGTGACGATGCGCATCCCCGAGCTCGGACTCGAGCGCTGCTATTCGATCTCCTCGGCGCCCTTCGGCACGAACCTCTTCACCATTACGGTCAAGCGCGTGCCCGGGGGAGTGGTGTCGAGCCATCTGCATGACAATGTGCGGGTCGGCGATCGGCTGCACGTGGACGGGCCGTACGGGCTGTTCAGCACGAGCTTCCATCAGGCCGAACGTCACCTCTTCCTCTCCGCCGGCTCCGGAATCACCCCGATCATGTCGATGGTGCGCAGTCTGCTGGCCAGGCAGGGAGGGTTCGGCACCGACATCGTCTTCGTCCACAGCGCCTCGACGCCGGAAGGCATCATCTTCCGTGCCGAACTCGAACAGCTTGCCGAGGTCGCCGGAGTCAGCGTCACCATCCTGTGCTCCAGGGATTCCGAGGCCGAGACCTGGGCCGGTCGGCGGGGTCGGATTGATGCGTCCACCCTCGCCGAGGTGGTCCCCGACGCGGCCGACCGCGAAACCTTCGTGTGTGGGCCGGGGCCGTATATGGAGGCCGTGCGACCCCTGCTCGCCGAGGCGGGGGTGGCATCGGCGCGGATGCATGAGGAGTCGTTCGTCTTCGCCACTTCACCTGCCGATCGTTTGGCCAAGGCCGGTGCGAGAGCCAAAGCTGCCGGAGTCGGCGTCGTCGGCGGCACTGGAATGAGCCACCTCGTCGAGTTCGCTGTCTCCGGGCGCGTGGTCGACTGCGATGAGTCCACGACCGTCCTCGATTCTGCTCTGGACGCCGGACTGTCCGTGCCCTCATCCTGCTCGGAAGGCGCGTGCGGAACCTGCAAGTCCGTGCTCGTCAGCGGCGAAGTCGAGATGAAGCATGCGGGCGGAATCCGGCCGAAGGAGATCGCCGCAGGAAAGTTCCTGCCCTGCTGCTCGACTCCGCTGACCGACATCGTCGTCGACAGGTGAGCTGAGATTTGTCCAATAGCACCTATGAGGAATGCTTTGGGCAAAGGATGAACTCAGGATTTGTTGACGGAAAGACTGGCCGACAATACCAAGTGTTGTGCTTGGTGGGGCGGTCGTTGTTGAAGCTCTTCGTGGCTACCAGAAATCAATGCCAGGATGATGCCTGCGCTCTTTTGCCCGACTTCAGTCATAGGCTGAGTGATAGCTGTAACAGTGGGAAGTGAGAGTCCAATATCGATCAAATCGTCGACTGCTGTAACAGTGAGATCCCGTGGGACGTTGAGTCCCTCGCTTACTGCGGCAAGCATCAGACCGTGTGCAACTAGAGCGTTGTACGCGATCACGGCGGACACGTTTGACAGTTGAATAGCAGACAGGGTCTCTGCGCCTGCCTGCGCATTCGGTTGGACTGGTCCAATTCGCAGTGCAGTCCCGTTGCCGGCCTCCATCGCGGCCTCGACAGATTGAAATCGTCCGTCGTCGGCCAGAGAGCCAGGTGGTCCGCCGATGTAGGCAATTCGCTGGTGGCCGTGGTCGAGTAGAAATCTGCATAGATCGGCTAGCCCGTCGGAGACGTCAATGCTGACAGAATCGATTCCCGGCAACTCGCGGTTAACCGTCACGATTGGTAGGCGCCTGGCGATTGAAATGAGGACTGAGTCTGTGTTTCGAGGACTGGCTAGGATCAGTCCGTCAACTCTGCCCTGAAGCCGTTGAACAATCTCGTGCTCAGTCTCGGGAACTCCACGGGAGTCGGAGACGATGAGTTCAAAGCCCCTGCCTTCAATCTCAGTCTGAATTGCTGAAATGAGTGGAGCGAAGTAGGGACTCGACAAGTCGGGAACTATCAGTCCGAGGAGCCCGGAACTTCCAGTGGCCAGGGCTCGAGCGGTTGGATTCGCGACATACCCAAGCGCCGCCGCTGCATTTCGAACTTTCGCTGTTGTGTCGGGGCCAACCATTGCGGGCTTGCCAAATACGCGTGAGGCGGTCGCCAATGAGACTCCTGCGGAGCGGGCGACATCAGCCAGGGTTACCAAATCTCGCCTTCCTTGTGGTCACTTCAATGCCAAGATACCTCAGAATTCATGGACGCATATATGAGCTGGTAGTGGAAACCGGTTGACGGGTATGCGGGTTATCAGCATACTGATGAAAGCGCTTTCATTTCGGGATTCATCGTCTCGTATGTACGTGGGCGCGCTAGAGATTGACCACAGCGAGGGGGCACTTGTGGCAAGAGAGCAGAAGAGCGAAGTAGATCAGAAGTCTGTCAACGGTGCGACGCCGAGGCTGATGAAGTTTGGAGTGAATGAGCGAGGCTCAACTCCCGTACGCGAACTTGTTGCCGGTCTGAGCATGTTTCTCGCAACTGCTTATACGGTCGTGGTCATTCCCGGAATGTTGACTGACGCAGGGCTGCCCAGCGGTGCGGTTACGACGAGCGTAATTGTCGTTGTCATTCTTGGAACTGCCGCTATGGGGCTCTTCGGAAACTTGCCAATGGTACTCGCACCAGGTCTTGGTGGTGTCTCGCTGGTCGCCTACACACTAGTGCTTGATGGTGACGTGCCATACCCCGCCGCGATGGGTATGGTCTTTTGGTCAGGCATTATCTTCCTGCTCTTAACGCTCTTTGGTATCCGCAGCCTGATTACCCGGATCATTCCAGAGACCATTCGAATCGCTATCGGTCCAGCGATTGGTATCTTCATTACCTTTGTCGGGTTCCGATCCGCTGGTCTCGTGCAACCTGGCGACAGCTCACTCGAGTTGGGTGACCTGGCAAGCCCGGCCGCGATTGTGACTCTGGTTGGGGTTGTTGTTCTGATCGCGCTCAATTCGAGGAAAGTCCCTGGCAGTTTCATCATTGTCATCATTGCTGCAACGATCGTCGGCATTCCTTTGGGTCTCACCCAACTCGAAGGGTCGCCCATTGCCTTGCCCACTTTTGACGGATCACTTTTCATGCACGTGGACTTGGTCGGTTCACTTTCGCCTCACTATCTACCGTTCCTCTTTGCCTTCTTCGCCTCGGAGTTCTTCTCCACGACAGGCGTGATCATGACCGTGACGGACTACATGGGCCAAAAGTCGTCATCGAAGCGCGGTCCGTCGATCGACCTCAGGCGCCCGTTCATTGTCGACTCTTGCACAATCGTTGGCGGATCACTGTTCGCTGCGCCGTCCGTGACTACCTATGCCGAATCGACCGCTGGCGCTGAAGCTGGCGGCAGGACCGGAATATCCTCTCTGTGGGCGGCTGCCTGTTTCGCACTTCTGCTCTTTGCGACTCCGTTGGCAGCGGCCATCCCATCGGCCGCTACTGCCCCAGTTGTGATTGTGGTGGGACTAACCATTACAGCTGGCTTCCGGCGCGTTGCATCGGATGATTTGACGGAACTCATACCAGCCGTACTCGTCCTTGTCTGCACGATACTGTGGGGAAATTTTGGTACAGGAATCGCTGCTGGTCTCGTGGCATATGTGCCAGTCAAGCTATTGGCCGGAAAGTGGAGAGAAATTCACCCCGGAATGTGGATCATGGCTCCGATTCTTATCTACTTCTTCGTTGCCATCGCATGAACCTCAAATCCTTGGCACTTGAGCAGTAAACGGCAACCGTTCCTAGGTCACTCCGATAACTACGAAAGGGCGCAATTTTGTTGCCACTTATTGATCTGCACCTCCACCTTCCTGGAACCGTTCGGTCCCAGACGTTGGCTGAATTGGCGGCGAAACATGAAGTGGCCCTGCCGCTCCCTGCCGATGAGCTGTACTCGCGTATCAATTCAGACCCGACGGACGACGAAAAAGGGCGGGGACCGTGGTTCCCGTTGTTGCGTGTGTACGAACTCATTTCGGCCAGCTTGCGTACTCGAGATGACTTTGCGCGAGTCGTATTCGAAGCCCTGGAAGACGGAAAGTATGACAGCGGCATTTGCTATGCCGAATTAGCTTTCAGCCCATCTGTTCATATCCAAGCTGGAACGGCTTACACCGAGATGACTGCTGGAATCGAACTTGGGTTAGCGCGGGCAAGGCAGGAGCTGGGAGTTGATGGCCGTGCGATCGCGGCGATCAATCGCGAAGACAGCGCCGAAGTCGCTGTCGACATGGTCAAAACCGTTGTCGAGAACCCGAGTCCAGACGTCGTTGGCATTGGACTAGATTTCTACGAGTTGGCGGGGTTGCCGGAGAAGTTCGTTGAAGCATTTCAATTGGCAGGTGAGCACGGTCTGCACCGAACGGCACATGCAGGTGAGCATGCGCCGACCGCCAGCACAGTGCAAATTGCAATTGAAAAGCTTGGTTGTGAACGAATAGATCATGGATATCAGATTCTGCGAAGTCCTGAGATCGTAGCTCGGTGCGCAGAACTGGGCACTATCTTCAATGTGGCTTTTACAACCTCTCGTCGTGCCCTTATCGGTTGGCGCAGAGAATCAGTGGCGGCGATGATTGAGTCCGGCCTTCGGGTATCGATCAACTCGGACGATCCGGCCTTGTTTCCAACGACTCTCCGCAGAGAGATGGGTATCGCTCGTGAAGTAGCTCCGTCAGTCAATGAAACTTGGTTTGTCGAGAATTCTATAGATGCGGCTTTTCTCGATGGGTTCGAGAAAGCCAAACTGAGGGAACGTATCTTTGGTTCGTCGAATGCATAGCCTGCTCAGTGCTTGAGCTTCGTCTCCTTCAGCCCATAGGTGCCGAGAACATAGGGCTCGAAGTCGACGACGTCCCTGCTCATCCCGAACAGGGCCTTCTGGTAGGCGATCGGAACGATCGGGGCATCCTCGGCGACTTTCTGCTGGATCTTGGCGTACAGCTCTTTCTGCCGGTCCTGGTCTTCTTCGGCCACGGCCTGCTCAGCCCACTTCTCCACATCGGGGTCGGCATAGCCCGAACGAACCCCGGAGTCGTCGGTGACGGCGAGGAAGTTGATCATCTGTGACGTGTCGGAGACATCGGAAGTCGCGTAGCTGACTTGGACTTGGAAGTCGCCGTTCGTCCGATTCGTCGTCAGCGTCGCATCGTCGAGTTTCTGGACGTGGACGGTCAAGCCGATGTCCTGCCACGCCTGCTGAGCAATTTGTGCGAGCAGCTCACGATCGGCGACACCCGAGGGGATCTGGATGGTGATGTCGATTCCGTCCGGATGGTCCGACTCCTTGACCAGCTGTTTGGCCTTCTCCATGTCGAATTGGCTGCTGTCGACCTTGTCCGAATGACCGGCAAGTCCCGGTGAGATGAATGAGGTCGCGGGCTCGGCGTAACCGGCGTACACCACCTCGACGATGGACTTTCTGTCGACCGCATAGGACATTGCGCGTCGCAGCTTGGGATCGTCGAGTCCCTTCTCCTTGTTGTTGATGTTGAAGTAGAGGATCTTCGTCGAGGTGAATGCCTGGGCGTTGATGTCCTGAGAGCGTGAGAGCTGACTCATGCTCAACGGGGCGGGCTCCTGATTGATATCGGCCTGCCCGCCCTGCAGCTGCAGACGACGGGTATTGTCGTCGGCGACGACGTTGAAGGCCACGGAGTCCAATGAGGGGACGCCCTCTTCCCAGTAGTTCGGGTTCTTCACCAGTTCGAGGCTCTGCCCCTTATTCCACTTGCCGACCTTGAACGGGCCAGTTCCGTCTGCATGTGAGGCCATGTACTCGGCGTCGTGTCCGCCGAAGTCGTCGGGGTAGATCGATGCGGCGAACAGCGCCATATAGCTCGGCAGGGGACCCCATGGCTGCTTCAGGTCGATGCGCACCGTCTGGTCGTCGACCTTCTTCACGTCTTTGATCGGGTCGAATTCGGCGGCCCAGAGGTTGTTCTCATCTTCCTGATCCCGCGCATAGTTGAGGGAGAAGACGACATCGTCGGCGTCGAGTGTCTTGCCGCTGTGGAACTTCACTCCCTCGCGCAGATGGAAGGTCCAGGACATCTTGTCCTCGGATTCCTCCCAATCGGTTGCCAGACCCGGGTCGACCCCCGACCCGTCGGGTTTGTTGAGAGTGAGAGTCTCGTAGACCTGCTGCAGCGTCCAGATGTCCTCATTCTGGGTCGTCGTCGGTGGCAGCAGAGTCGTCGCATCGGCGGCGCGAGCGAAGACGAGGTCGCCGCCGGGGCGAGCGGTCTTCTCTCCTCCCGAACCGCACCCTGCGAGGATCAGAAGGCAGGCGCAGAATGCTGCCGTCACCGCAGTGAATCGTCTGGCCATCACCCTTCCCCTCCTCGGAGACGATCGAGATAGTCGCTGTGGAAGGTCGGTATCGCCCTCAGCAGCGTCTTCGTATAGCCGTCGCGCGGAGACGTGAAGATCTCCTCGGTCGTGTTCTCCTCGACGAGGCGGCCGTTGTGGATGACGTAGATCCGCTCGCACAGCTTCCTGACGACGGCCAGGTCATGGGAAATGAAGAGAATTGATAGGTCGAGTTCCTCGCGCAGCCGGGCGAAGAGCGCGACGATCTCCGCCTGAACACTGACGTCGAGGGCGGAGACGGCTTCGTCGGCGACGATGATCCTGGGTTCGACGGCCAGCGCTCGAGCGATCGCCACCCTCTGCCTCTGGCCTCCCGACATGGCGGTCGGGGTGCGGTCGAGGAACTCCTCGGGCAGCCGCACCATCTCCATCAGTTCCGCACACCTGGCCCGCAGAGCGGCACCGGAAGCGAGACGATGGTGGCGGATCACCTCGGCGAGCGTCGCCCGCACCGTGTAGCGGGGATCGAGGGAGGCGAAAGGGTCCTGGAAGACCATCTGCACGATCCGCCACTGTGCGCTCGTGCGTTTCTGTGCGAACTCTCGACCGTCGACGCTCACTGTTCCGTCGTAGTCGCGTTGGAGTCCGCAGATGACTCGTGACAGAGTCGATTTTCCCGAACCCGATTCGCCGACGAGTCCGACGATCTCGCCGGGCCGGACGTGCAGGTCTGCGGAATCGACTGCGGTGAACGCACGGTCACCGCGGCCGAAGGTGACGGTGACGTTCTCGGCATGCAGTCCGCGCGCGGGCGCCGTCGAAGGTTGTGTCTCGGTCATCGCGTCTCCTCGGCAATGCCCTCATCGATTCGCGGAGTCGCCGTGAGCAGTCGACGCGTGTACTCCTCCTGGGGATCGTCGAAGACCTCCTGCAGCACACCGTGCTCGATGATCTGCCCGTCCTTCATCACGCTGATCGACGAACACAGCTGAGCGACCACCGCGAGGTCATGGGTGACATAGAGCAGGCCGAGGCCCTCATCCTGCTGCATGGTGCGGAAGAGATCGAGCACCTGCGCCTGGATCGTCACGTCGAGCGCCGTCGTCGGTTCGTCGCAGAGCAGAACCTGCGGCTCCTGGGCCAGCGCCGCTGCGATCATCACGCGCTGACGCATACCGCCGGAGAGCTGGAAAGGGTAGTTCCTGGCTCTGCGGTCCGGTTCGGCGATGCCGACACGGTCCATGAGCTCGACGGCGAGGTCGTGGGCCTGCTTCTTCGACATCCCTTTGCGTTCGGCGATGGCATCGGTGATCTGACGGCCGACCTTCATCACCGGGTTGAGGGCGATGGCAGGTTCCTGGAACACCATCGAGATGCCCGTGCCGCGGATGCGCTGATCGAATCGCCCACCCGGCCCGGAGCTGAGGACATTGCGACCGTCGAACCGGATCTCTCCGTCGACGACGGTGGCACCGGGTGGGAGCATTCCGAGGATGCTGCGCAGCGTCATCGACTTGCCCGATCCCGATTCGCCGACGAGCCCCATCGGCTCACCGGCCTCGAGACTGATCGACACATCGTCGAGGATCCGGCGTCGTCCGGCCTCTCCGTCGATGTCGACGGTGAGGGAGTCCACTTCGAGGATGGGCATGATCACCTCTTCGGCTTCAGCGTGTTCGTCAGGCCGTCGCCGATGAGCGCCAGTGCGAAGGACACGATGACGACGGCGAATCCCGGCCACAGGATGAGGCCGTAGTTGCCGGTGCCCATGTACTGCTGACCATCGTTCATCATCTGACCCCAGTCGGCGGTCGGCGGGACGATGCCCATGCCGAAGTAGCTGAGGGTGACGACGACGCCGATGTTGAGCACGATGTCACTCATCGCATAGATGACGCCCTGGCTGACGGTGTTCGGAATGATGTGGCGGGAGAGGATCCTTGGTGTGCTCAGGCCCGAAGCGCGGCAGGCGGAGATGAACTCCTGCTCTCTGAGGACGAGCACCTCGCCGCGGACGATGCGAGCGTAGGCCACCCAGGAAACGGCGCTGATGGCGACGAAGATGCTGCCCATTCCGTTGCCCATGACGAAGACGAGCACGATGACCAGGACGTAGAACGGGAAAGCCGAGACGATATCGGCCAGACGCATGATGACGATGTCGACCCAGCGACCGAAGTAGCCGGCCAGCGAACCGAGGACCGTACCGAGGATGAAGGGCACGATGACGGCGACGACAGCGACGATGAGGTCGACGCGACCGCCGTGAAGGAAGCGGGAGAGGACGTCTCGCCCGAGCTGATCGGTGCCCAACGGGTGCGCGACCGAAGACGGGGCGAAGGTGTTGAGCAGGTCCTGCCGATTGGGGTCGTCGGTGACGAAGAGCGGTCCGACGGCGAGCAGCAGCACCATCGCACCGAGAATGAACGCACCGATCCACAGCTGCAGATTGTGCCGCCGCATGAACGCCGGCAGGGGAAGCGTGAACCGCGCGGTCGGCGTCGCCCGGGACGCCGTGCCGCCGCGAGTCCGCGGCGGTTTCCCGTTGGGGCCACCGGCACCGGTCGCCGTGGGGGAGGTCATCGGTTCGGTCATCATGCCCCCAACCGCACGCGTGGATCGACGATGCTGTAGACGACATCGGTGAGCAGGTAGACGAGGACGACGAGGACACCGAAGATCACTGTCAGCGCCTGCACGACGTCGTAGTCGCGAGCGAGGACGGCTTCCATGAGGAGTGAGCCGACACCGGGGATCGCGAAGACGTTCTCGACGACGAGGGCACCGCCGACGAGGTGACCGACCTGGATGCCGAGGATCGAAACACCTGTGATTCCGGCATTGCGGAAGGCATAGTCGATCACCGTCCGCTTCCTGCTCAGTCCCTTCGACAGGGCGAAGTTCGTGTACTCGGCCGACATCGAATCGTTCAGTGCCGCTGTGAGGCTGCGGATGAGTACGGGGCAGATCGTCAGCGCGACAGCGAGACCGGGCAGAACGAGGGAGTAGAGGTGCTCACCGAAGTTGCTGCCGTAGCCGCCGACCGGGAAGATGCCCAGGTTCACGCCGAGGACGAGGATGAGCAGGGTGCCGACGAAGAACGCCGGCATGCCCTGGACGGTGGCGGCGAAGACCCTGGACACGATCGCCGAGGCGGCCGATCGTTTCGCCGCCACCCACAGTGACAGCGGGACGGAGATGACGACAGCGAACACCAAGGACACGAGCATGAGCAGCAGGGTCGCCGGCATCCGCAGCTTCAGCAGCTCGAGGACTGAGGTCTGGAAGATGAATGACTGTCCGAAGTCACCGACGAGGAGGCCTGCGAGGAACTGGAGATACTGGATGATCATTGGTTCGTCGAGTCCCCAGGCCTGACGAAGCTGAGCGACGTTCTCCGGAGTGGCTTTATCGCCGAGGTATGCGGCTGCGGGATCGCCGGGAGCCAGCTTCATGAGGATGAAGGACAGCGTGGCGACACCGAGGACGATCGGAATCATCAGCAGCACACGCCGGAGGATGTACTTGCCCACACCCACCCCTTCGCAGTGTGACCTGGATTACACCTGTCATTCTATTCGCAATATTGCTTGTCGCGGTGGTCCGGGACGCGGCGTGTCGACCTCTACGGGGCGGCGATGGCGGAGACGATCGTCTGGATCTGCGGAATGAGTTCCTCGAGGGTGCGGCCCTGCCTGTTCAGCCACTGATCGAGCTGCGCGGCGGACAGAACTGCCATGACCGCCTCAGCGCGGGTCCGAACCGGATCGGACGGGTTCGCATCTGTCGGCTCGGGGGCCGTGGGCGTCCACATCTCGGCGATGAGGATCTCCACGTGGCGACGCCAGAAGGGGTAGCTCTGCCGGTCGAACCGGCCTTTCGGCGAGCTGCTCTCGGTGAGCAGGACGAGGTCGAGGTTGCCGGCGATGTGCCGCAGGTACGCATCGACGAAAGCGGTGAGGCGCTCGCCCCCTGGAGCACCCGGGCCCAGGGGCGGAGGGCCCTGGAGCATGCGGGCGTGCATGTCCCGGACCCGGTCGTCGAGCAGAGCCGAGGCAATCCCAGGCTTGTCGGTGAAGTTGCGGTAGAGAGTGCCTTTGCCGACCCCTGCCCGCCGGGCCAGCTCATCCATCGTCAGCCCGTCCACTCCCTTGTCGGCCAAGAGGTCGGTCGCGGCATCGAGGATCTTCCGACGATTGCGCTGCGCATCGGCGCGCAGAGGGGCCTGCGAGGGCACCAGAGGGAGAAACTTCCCGTTCCCTCTTCCATAACCGGACTGCGGTCCGTTAATGTCGTCCATATACGGACTATAGTCCGGATCGGATTCGACTTCGAGGAGGCAGCAATGACATCGATCATCGTCAACGAACACGGGGGACCCGAGAAGTACGAGGTCACCGACGACTCACCAGCGGGTGCCGCTGCGCCGGCCGATGGTCAGCTGCAGGTCGGCCTGAGTCTGGCCGGGGTGAATTTCCTCGACGTCGTCCAGCGCCGCGGAGGGACACCGGTCACAGCACCGTTCGCCCCAGGAGTCGAAGGGGTCGGCACGGTCACCGCCGTGGGCGCCGGAGTCGACGGCTTTTCCGTCGGCGATCGCGTCGGCTGGATGACCGGTGGACAGGGCAGCTTCTCATCCACTGCCCTCGTCAGGGCGGACAAAGCCGTTCCACTGCCGGACGATATCGATGACGAGATCGCGGTTGCCGCTCTCATGCAGGGCATCACCGCCCACTACCTGACCACGAGCACCTTCCCCGTCTCGGCCAGCGACGTCGTGGTCGTCCACGCCGCGGCCGGCGGGCTCGGGCAGATGCTCACGCAGATCGCCGCGGCCAAGGGCGCCACCGTGATCGGCACGACCTCGACCGAAGAGAAGGCCGAGATCGCCCGAGCCAATGGCGCCGCCCACGTCTTCGGCTACGACGACTTCGCTGAGAAGGTCCGGGAGGTCTCAGATGGAGAAGGAGCCTCGGTGATCTTCGACGGCGTCGGCGCGACGACCTTCGAAGGCGACCTCAAGGCCCTGCGCACTCGCGGGACCCTCGTTGTCGTCGGCAATGCCAGCGGCCCTGTTCCCGCCGTCGAGGTCAACACCCTCAGCGCCTCCGGCTCCCTCTTCCTCACCCGACCGACCGTCGTTGACCACGCCAGGACGCCCGAGGAGCTGCGCTCGCGCACCGACGAGATCTTCGAATGGATCCGCAGCGGAGACCTCACCGTTCACATCGGCGACCGGTTTCCCCTCACCGAGGTGGCCGCCGCCTTCACAGCACTCGAATCCCGGGCGACGACCGGAAAGATCATCCTCGAACACTGATCGAGGAGGAGCAGAGACTCAGCGCAGCACGAACCCGGGCACGAGATCATCGAGCGGGTCGACCTCGAACGTCGAGGTGGCTACCCGGTAGGCGCTGCCGGTGACGACCGGGACGACGCTGTCATCGGTCTCTTCGAGCACTCGCGCCCGGAACGTCGTGCCGACGATCGACTCATGGACGAGCGTCTGCCCCGGGCGAAGCTCACCGGCGGCGTGGAGAGCGGCGACTCGAGCCGCCGTTCCCGATCCGCACGGCGAGCGGTCGACCTGACCGTCGGCGAAGACCGTGACATTGCGCTGATGCAGTTCGCCGCCGGGCAGAGTGCCGAACCGGTCGACGAAGATCGTGCCGTACACCCCGGAGAGCCGGTCATCCTCGGGGTGGACCGTGTCCCGGTGATCGGCGAGACCTGCCCTGATCTCCCGGCCCACGGCGATGAGCGCGGTGAGGTTCTCGGGCACGACTTCGCAACTCACCTCACCGAGGCGGCCCACCTCGTCGGCCTGAAAGGAACCGGCGGCAGCACCCAACTGAGCGACGTCGACGAGCGCATAGATCGCCCCGCCCCACGCGAGGTCGACCGTCACCTGGCCCAGGCTCGTATCCACCGTGATCCCCGAGGCGACGAGCCGGCTGGGCACGTTGACGAAGTCCACCGAGGTGGCCCGCCCTTTGGTGTCCGTGTGCACCTGCGCGCGCACTCGACCCGAGGGTACGTCGATCGTGACCTCCGTGGTCCCGGACGGATCGACGGCGACGATCCCGGAGGACACTGCCCATGCGCCGAGCGCCATCGTCCCGTGACCGCAGGCCGTGGAGAAGCCGTCCTTGTGCCAGAACAGGACCCCGAAATCGGCCCCGTCGTCATCGGGTTCGGTGATGAATCCGCCGTACATGTCCGCATGACCGCGCGGCTCGAAGCACAGCAGCCTGCGCAGATCATCGACTTCCGAGCCCGGCACGGCCAGTTCCCGCCGTTCTGCCACGCTCGCGCCGGGGATCTCGACCGGAGGTTCGGCGACGGTTCGGAACGGTTCGCCGGCAGTATGGAAATCGAAACTCGTGCAGATCGTCTTCACAGTCCCATTCCCACTCTCAGTCCTTCCAAAACTGCCGCATGCACATTGCGGGAGGCGACGGCATCACCGATCCGGTACAGCGAAAACTTCGGCCCCGCCTCGGTGTCGGCGGATGATTGATCCGAACCGGCACCGGTATCCGGCTGGGGCTGTCCGCGCACCCACGCCTCAAGATCTGTAGCTCCGTGGTTCGTCGACTGCGACTTGAGCTCCACGTAGACCTCATCGTTCGGGGTCGTCCCGAAATCGACGACCACCGCATCCGTGACGAGCTCGGACTCCCGATCCGAATAGTCATTGCGCAGCAGCGCCACGATCTCTTTCCCCTCGATCCGCGGCTTCTGCGTCAGGCGCTCGCCGAGGCGGACCTCGACTCCGAATTCGGAGAACACCTGCAGATAAGCCGGGGAATTCATCGACCCCACGTCGATGCCGATCGTGCGTTCGGGACTGACGTAGGTGACCTGCTGGCCGTTTCGAGCCAATCGTTCGACGGCATCGAGTGCCGGGTAGAATCCGTGGTCGTCGAAGACGAGTACCCGCTGCTTCGACTTCAGCCGGTCGTCCATGACGTCCCAGACGTCGAAGCTCGGTCCCTGCTCACGGAAGGGATACCCGGCATCGGGGACCCCTCCGGTGGCGACGATGACGACGTCGGGGTCGAGCGCGAGGATGTCGGCCGCCTCGGCGAAGGTGTTCAACCGCAGGTCGACACCGTGCTTCTTACACTGCTGGACGCGCCAGTCGATGATGCCGATGAGGTCGCGGCGACGCTGCGAGCGAGCGGCGATGCGGACCTGGCCGCCGGGAGCGTCCTCGGCCTCGAGCAGGGTCACTCGGTGCCCGCGGACGGCGGCAACGCGGGCGGCTTCGAGCCCGGCGGGACCGGCGCCGATGATGACGACTTGCTTTGGCCCGGTCGTGACGTCGTGGGGAACCTCCTGCGGCAGATCGGCCTCCCGCCCGGAGGCTGGATTGTGGATACAGGTGGCCGAACCGGAGGTGTAGATCGAGTCGAGGCACATGTTCGCGCCAACGCAGGGGCGGATGTCATCCTCGCGTCCTTCGGCGACTTTTCGCGCGAGGTGCGGGTCGGCGAGCTGGGCGCGGGTCATCCCGACAAGGTCGAGGCAGCCGTCGCTGATCGCGAACCGGGCGGTCGCGGCATCGGAGATGCGCGCGGCATGGAGGACGGGGATGTCGATGGCCTCGCGGATTCGGCGGCAGCTCTCGAGCCAGGGCGCCGAGGGGGTGCCCATGCCGGGGATCGCCTCGGCGAGCTGACGATCCGAATTGATCATCCCGACATTGAGGTTGAGGAAGTCGATGCCGTGGTCGGTGTAGGTCCGCAAGATCTCGGTGGCCCTAGTTTCGTCCATGCCGTCCTCGCGGCGTTCGTCGACGGCCATGCGGATGCCGAGGACGAAGTCTTCTGGAACTGACGAGCGCACGGCGTCGATGATGCGCGTCGGGAACTTGATGAGATTCTCCAGCTCGCCGGAGAACTCGTCGTCGCGGTCATTGAGCCACGGGGCGAGGAAGGAGTCGAGCAGGTGGCCGGCGTGCATGACCTCGAGCCCGTCGAATCCGGCGGCGGCCACGCGTTCGGCAGCGGCCGCGAAGTCCGCGACGATGCGATCCATATCGAAATCCTCGAGCGCCTTGGTGAAGGACCGGTGCGCTGCCTCCCGCGTCCGAGAGGCCGAGACCAGCGGCAGCCAGTCGCCGGCGAAGTTCGACGACCGGTGGCCCAGGTGAGTCGCCTGGATCATGATCGCCGCGCCTTCGTCGTGGCAGTCTCCGGCGATCGCGGACAGCCACGGAACCACCTCGTCGGTGGACAGGTCGATATTGCCGAACGCGGCGGGGGAGTCCTTCGACACGATGGCCGAACCGCCGATCATCGTCAGACCGACACCGCCGCGGGCCTTCTCCCGCTGATAGAGGCGGTAGCGGTCCTTCGGCATGCCGAGCTCGGTGTACGCGGGCTCGTGCGAGGTCGAGACGATGCGGTTGCGCAGCGTGAGTCCGCCGAGCTCGAATGGTTGGAGCAGCGGATCGGCAGACGCGTCCATCGCAGACGTGGTCGGTGCCGGTGCGCCGGTTGCGGGTTCGACGGTCATGGGTTCCTCCTTCATTGCAGGAACGTCACTGTGGGTACGACTCCGCGGGGGAGTCCGGGTGGGTAATCGATTACCGACTACATGCCTCAATGGTGCGATCTCGCGGTTATGCTGTCAATAGTCGGCGAGCAGATCGTCGCCGAAGAAAGCCACCGGAGACGGTGTGCAGCTTCTGGCTGCCGACCACGATTCGAAGGGGAGTGTGAGATGGAGCGAGTGAGAGCGCAGTCCGAATCGCTGCGCGAGCAGGCATTGGGCATCATCCGCGACGCCATCACCGCTGGTGAGCTCGCCGAGGATCGCATCTATTCGGCCGCTGGCCTGGCCAAGCAGCTCGGTATGTCACTCAGCCCCGTCCGTGAGGCGATGATGGCGCTCGTGACCGAGGGGACCGTCGAAGCCGTGCCCAATCGCGGCTTCCGTCTGGTCACCATCACCGAGGCGGACCTCGAGGAGATCATCGCCATCCGCGTCCTCCTCGCCGTTCCGGCCGCCCGCAGCCTGGCCGAGGCGGGCAGCGATGACATCGTCGGACGCGACCAGGGTGAAGGCGCGGACGCGTCTAGCGGATCGACGACCAAGGCAGACGCGGTGATCCGGCTGCGCGGCCTCGCCGAGGAGACCCTGGCGGCGGCCGAGGCCGGCGAACTCGCCGAGTTCTATACGCACGACCGCAGGTTCCATGAGGCCCTGCTCGAGCACGGCCTCGGCGGGAGAGCTGCAGCGATCAGCCTGCGCCTGCGCGATCAGTCGCGCCTCTACAGGCACGAGGATCAGATCGGGGCCATCGCGCTCGATTCCGCACGTGAGCTGCCAGCCATCGTCGACCTCATCGAGGAGGGCCGGACCGACGGGGTCGCCGACCTCGTGACGTCGAACCTCTACTTCTTCAAGCGCGTACCGGCCGAAGCCGACGGCTGACCTCCGCCACGTTCTGGGGCGTGTCAGCACCCGCGGGTTCAAGATTCATACGCACTGATGGAGATCACCACATATGAATCTTGAACCCGCTCATGCACGCGTCGTTCAAGACGACGCTGGGCCGCCCCGTAACGGGACGCCCCAGCGTCTTATGTATTCGATCGGCGAGCTCTGCCGATCAGGTATCGACTTCGATCAGGCGGGTGCCTTGTCGGGGTCGACGTCGACGATCGGCATGGACTCGATGTCCAGATCCGGGTTGTCCGTCTGAGTGCGAGCCAGTTCTTCGGCCTCTTCGTGGGTGTTCACCGTCGGGAACGAGCCCGGCAGCGGCTTGTGCGCCGATTCCTTCATGAGCAGCACGGCGACGAGCGCGACGACCGAGAAGAACAGGATGTAGAACGCGGGCATGTACGAGTTGTCGGTGAGATCGATGAGAGCCTGGGCGAACAGAGGCGTGGTGCCGCCGAACAGGGAGACGCCGAGGTTGAACGTCAGGCCCATCGCACCGTAGCGCGACGCGGTCGGGAACAGGGCCGGCAGCGTCGAGGCCAGGCAGGCGATGTAGAACCCGGCGGGCAGGGCGACCATGAACAGCGCCACCATCACAGCCCACATCTCACCGATCTGCATGACGGCGAAAGCGGGGACGATGAGGACGATCGTCATGATCGCGGCAGTGAGGAAGACGAACTTGCGTCCCAATCTGTCGGAGAGCCTGCCGATGAGCGGCAGGCACAGCGACATGATGACGAGGACCGGGATCGTGGCCACGGCGGCCTGGACGTTCGAGACCTTGACGGTCTCCTCCAGATAGGTGGGCATGAAGCTCGTCAACGCATAGCCGACGGTCTGAGAACCCGCGACGACGGCGATGCCGATGAGGATCTCTTTCCAGAAGTGGCGGATGACACCGATGAGGCCGTGGCGGGCGTACTTGTCGTCCTTGACCTTGATGTCGCGGCCGGCTTCCTCGCTCGATTCGAAGCTCGGGGTCTCCGGGATCTTCAGACGGAACCAGATGGCGACGATGCCGAGCGGAATGGCGAGGAGGAACGGGATCCTCCAGCCGCCGTCGAGCATCGCGTTCTCGCCGTAGATGGACGTGGTGATCACGGTCGTGATGGCCACGGTCCCGGCACCGGCAGCGAAGCCCAGGTAGGAGCCGACATCGAGCCAAGAAGCCCAGTAGCCACGGGACTTGTCCGGAGCGAACTCGGAGACGTAGGTGGTGGCGCCGGCGTACTCGCCGCCGGTGGAGAAGCCCTGGATCATCTTGAGCAGGTAGAGGGGGATGATCACCCACAGGCCGACCTGAGCCGAGGTGGGCAGGACGCCGATGAGGGCGGTGGCGGTGGCCATCGTGGCCATAGTGAAGAACAGGACTTTCTGCCGACCGATTTTGTCACCCAGTGGTCCTAGCACCATGCCGCCGAGCGGGCGAACGAGGAAGGACACGGCGAAGCCGAATAGGGTCACGAGCAGACCCATCTGCTCGTCCATACCCGAGGTGAACACGGAGGTCATCGTCACGGCCAGGTAGCCGTAGACACCGAAGTCGAACCATTCCATGAAGTTACCGACTGTGGTGCCGCCGATGGCGGTGCGGATCGATTTGGTTTCGACGACGATGCAGTCATCGGCCTCGAACCGCTTCTGTTTCTTTATTGCACGCCGTTCCTTGCGGGTCGGCTTCTTGTCTTTCTGCGCGGGTCTGTCGTGGCCTTCTGACATCAGTGGTTCCTCGTTTCAGCTGCTGCTGGGCAAGTTGCAGGGCCGAGTCGCCGGAATGGTGCGAACTCTGCGCGGCAGTTGCTGTCGGATTTCGACAATGCAGAACATCCTGGCTTGGTACTCAGGGAGTGTCAATAAAAATTGTGACACAGTTCACGGCGAATGCGCCCGAGGGTAGTTGCCTTCGTTGAAATTCGTCCAGTGATCCAGAAAATACGCAAGCAAGATGTTGCCTATTTAGCAGC
The DNA here is from genome assembly GCF_001570805.1 of Brevibacterium epidermidis NBRC 14811. Classification (GTDB taxonomy): domain Bacteria; phylum Actinomycetota; class Actinomycetes; order Actinomycetales; family Brevibacteriaceae; genus Brevibacterium; species Brevibacterium epidermidis. Next base: position 378,431 of record NZ_BCSJ01000003.1, read on the forward strand.
GCTCCTTGTCCAGTGGTGTTGTCGGCTGAGACCGGCGGGCACGGGGCGGACGGTGACTGCGCGCCGATCAGTTCCTGATGACGCGATAGGTCTCGAGGCCGGGATCGACGGCGCCGCGGACGTGACCGGACGGGCTTGCCGCCACGGCCTGGAGGAAGTCGACGGTGTCGGCGGTGATCTCCTCGCCGGGCATGACATTGGGGATCCCGGGCGGGTACGCGGCCAGCGAGCTCACACTCACTCTTCCGACCGCCTCGGCGGCGGTGACGAGTTCGGAATCGGCGAAGTAGGCCTCACGCGGGGTCATCACCAGTCGCCCGGCCGTGGGCAGGGGTGGGAGGGCAACTGCCGGGCTCGTCTCCGTGGCGGAGTCTGCGGTTTCGAGGCGCAGGGTCTCCAAGGCGTCGATGAGGCGGCCGATATCCGGGGATTTTCCGATGCCGATGAGCGCGACGAGGGTGGTCGCCGTCGACATCTCGGGGAAGATGTCGAACTCCTCGGCCAGGCGCTTGCGCACCGTGTGGCCGTCGAGGCCGGTGGCGGTGATGTCGATGGGCAGGCGGAACGGGTCGATGTCGACGACGTCGGCATGGCCGAGGAATTCGCCGGACAGCAGATGATAGCGATCGGTGGCCTCGATCTGCGCACGGATGTGGCGGATGTTGTCCAGCGAATCCGTGATCGCCTCGGTCGAGGTCATGAGTGCGCGGCGGGCCAGATCGATCGAGGCCATGAGGTGTGCGTTCTCACTCGTCGAGGCGGTCATCATGAACGCGCGTGCCAGTGCCGGTTCGAGGCGACCGGCGAATTCGGTGTCGCCGAGGTGGAGCAGCGCGGACTGAGTGAGCGAGCCCGCGAGCTTGTGCGTGCTCATGATGACGATGTCGGCGCCCTGGGTGACAGGGGAGGCCGGCAGATCCGGGTGGAAGCCGAAGTGGGCACCCCAGGCGGCGTCGATGATCAGTGCCGCACCCGCTTCGTGGGCCGCCTCGGCGAGGGCTTCGACGTCGGCGACGGCGCCGAAGTAGCTCGGGGTCACGAGGTAGACGGCGGTCACCGGTTCGGGGTGGTTGCGGATGGCCTGGCGCAGGGCGTCGGGGGTGACGCCGTGGGCGATGCCGTTGACCTCGTCGACGTTGGGGCAGACGAAGCCGGGGTTGAGTCCGGCCAGCACGATGCCGTCGATGAAGCTCGAATGGGCGCTGCGCTGGGTGACCACGCCGGAGCCGAGGGTGCCGACGGCGAGTGCGGCCATGCGGTTGCCCTGCGATGAGCCGTTGGTGAGGAACCAGGTGCGGCGGGCGCCCCAGGCCTCGGCGGCCAGTTGCAGGGCTTCGTCCTTCGGGGTGTCGGCACCGAGGTCGATTCCGTCGAAGAGCGGGGGGATGTCCAGGGAGAGGGTGTGCTCGCCGAAGAATTCGGCTTGACCTGCGGAGATGCCTTCGGTCGTGCCTCCGTGTCCGGGGGTGGACAGGAACAGCGAATTGCGGTCGGCCGCGTGCGCCAGGGCTTCGGCGTAGGGCGCGCGGGACTGCGTGAGGGCGGGATGCATCGGCGACCCCGAGGAGGAGTGCGGGGCCGGGGGCATGGGGGAGTCCTGGTGCACGGTCATGCGTCCAGATTAAGGAGGCGAGCAGGTAGGAGAGAATAGCAACTTTCCTCCCTTGTTCTATAGTCAGTATTGAACTCGATGGAGGAGATCAATGGAACCACTCGATACTCGCGGGCTCACCGCTCTCCGGGCCGTCGCCGAGACCGGATCCGTCGCCGCGGCCGCTGCTCAGCTGCAGTGGAGCCAGCCGACGGTCAATCATCATCTGCGCAATCTCGAGCGCGCTCTGGGTGCCACTCTGCTCGATCGCACTCCGCGCGGATCGCAGCCGACGACGGTGGGCCGCCTCGTTGTGACCCGTGCCGTGGAGATCCTCGGTCTGTGCCAGCGCCTCGGCGCCGAGGTGTCGCTGTGGCGGGAATCCCAAGCGGTGCCAGTGCGCATCGGGGCTGTGCCGACGGTCGGAGCCCGCGTCATCCCGCGTCTGCATGATCAGCTGCAGGCTCGGCCCAGGTGGCAGACCCGAGATGAGGCGGTTGCCGGTGACCGGACCGACGTACTCACGGCGGCCCTGGACGTGACGATGGACGAGCATGCGAAGCTCGTCTCCCGACTCGAATCCGGGGACCTCGACCTCGCGTTGCTCGTGTCGACCGACCTCGACCGAACGTGGATTCCGGCGACGCTCAATGCCGCGCACCTGTATTCGGAGCGGCTGTTCCTGTGCGTTCCGAAGTCCATCGGTCCGATCAGCGTGGACGACCACGGGCGGCCGGACCTCACGGCTCTGGTCTCACAGACCTGGGCGTTCAGCATCGACCCGGGTGATGCCATCGACGAGGTCGTCCGCTCGTTCTGTCTGTCTGCCGGCTTTGAACCCCGCGTGGGGATGCGGATGGATGACTATGCGGCCATCAATCGGATGATCTCGGCCGGTTTGGCGGTGGCGATGATCCCCGAATCATCGCTGTCGACCGACCCGGACATCACCGTCATCCCGATGCCGCTCAGCGACTGCCGCCGTGACGTTCTGCTCGTCTCCCGGGCGGCACGGCCGCAGGTGCGCGTCCGCCACGATCCGATCGTCGATGCGCACAACTCCGCCATCGCCGAGGTGGTCGCCGACGTCCGCACGGTCACCCGGCAGTGGCGGTGACGCTCGGTCTCAGAGCTAGGTGAGTCGAGGTCTCACCGCGGTTTTACAGGGGGTTGAGCCGCCTTCTCACAGCGCGAGGATGGCGGGCACGGTGAGCACGGCGACGTAGTAGCCCATGAACTGGACGCCGGCGTGCATGCCGATCATCCGGTTGAACAAACCGCCGACGAGGCCGACGGTGATCGTCACACCGAGTGCCAGCAGTCCGCCTTCGTAGAGGCAGATGACGCATATGAGGGCCGCGAATCCGGCGATGATCGCCTCGTGGGAGACCGATCGCATCACCCAGGTCGCCGCCCGGTGGGCGTTCGTCATGACGAAGGGGTAGGCGATGGCGACGGCGATGACCGCTGCGATCACGGAGAAGAGTGCGAACTGACCCGTCGTGAGCAGGTCGTGGAGATTGTTCGTCGTCCCCGCCTCCGCGTCGAGAGTATAGACCGGCGGAGCATTGAACAGGGGTGCCGCCGGACCGGCGGCCATCGGCGAAAGCGGCAGCCCGATGGCGATCAGTGGAATAAGAGTTTCGGCGATATAGGTCGATTCCGTTGTTCCATTCCTGACAGTGATGACAGTCGTCAGTCGCTCATAGCCATTCTTGATTCGGCTGCCGACGACTTCGCCCATGAGCACGGCCATGGCCACGGGTGAGAACACGAAAGTTGCGCTGGTGATCGCTGCCGATCCGCTGGTGTAGGCGAGTTGTTTGCCGCTCAGAGCCTTGAACGGGTTAAGCAGTCTCCTGTCGCCTCTCGGTCGAACATCAGGCGCAAGGTTGAACGCCCGCTTGCCTTCCTGACGCATGGCCCGACGGCCGACAGGCGACATTGCGGAGAACAGGTCGAAGATGAGCGGACCGGTGGCGATTCCCAAGAAGAACGACGTCGTAAAGGTCGCTTCCTTCTGTTCCATAATGAAGGCCTGGAGTCCGACGATGAGCAGAACGAAGGGGATGAGCGCAGCAACGGCGGCTAGTTTTCCCTTTGAGGTATAGGCGACGAGGACGGCGGCAGCGATGAAGATCCACGGAGCGGCGGCACCGATCGCATCAGCGAATGGCGTGAGTACGAGAGCAAAGACAATCGACAGCGGAACTGCTATCGCAACCGATATGACACCACCAGAGATCGCCTTCTGCAAAGCGATGTGAGGGACGCCCAAAGAGCGCAGAAGCTGAGCTTCGCGCAACATGGGAACGGCGGTGGTATCCCCTGGTATGCCCAGAAGCGTAGTGGGCACAGCGTGGGAAATATGTTTGGAAATGATCGCTGCAAGGAAGAATGCGATGACGCCCGAGGGCGGAACGCCAATAAGGATCACCAAGAGCGCAAGCGGTGCAACGATGGCTGTTTCGTCTGTGCCGGAGATCAGGCCGATCCCTGTGAAGAGCACTCCGGCAAGGACCGCCATTCCAATTGCCCACAGGACGGGTTCGATGAGTTCTGCGCTCACTTCTCCCCGCCCTTCTCCTGGGCGCGAGCCTCATGATTCTCGACAAGCGCGTCGAAGAGGCCGAGGGCCCGGACCTCTTCTTGGACCGCAGGACGCAGTTCGCGGGGGTCGCCCAGGTCCCCGTATTCCTCGACGATTTCGTCGAGGATCTCCTGGCGATTTCGAGTGTCAGAATCGGATGTAGTGATGACTCGCTTGGGCTTGAACAGCACTCCTGTGATGACCGCGCCGATGATGCAACCGACGATTCCGATGAGGAGTGCATAGGAATGGCCCAGAGTCTCGTCGCCTCGGGAAGCAAAGTACTGATCTGAGATCAGGTAGGCCGGGACAGCGATCCCGACTCCGATGGCTATTCCTCCGATGAGATGTTTGGGGTCGACGGTGTCATTCCACACCTCGAGCAATTGCGGCATCATTGCCTGCCTTCTGTCGGCCGACGGCTGTCGGGAACGTGAATGATGGAACTACCGGCCGAGGACGGCCGAGGACGTTTCGGATGGAAGCGGGATGTCGAGCTGCTCGCCCAGCCACTGGCTGGCCGTCGCCACGGCTTCGAGGTCGACGCCGGTCGAGATGCCCAGGCCCTGGAGCATCCAGAGGAGGTCCTCAGTGGCCAGATTTCCGGAGGCGGTGCGAGCGAAGGGGCAGCCACCGATCCCTCCCGCCGATGCGTCGAACTGACTGACACCTGCTTGGAGCGCGGAATAGACATTCGCAAGCGCCTGGCCATAGGTGTTGTGGGTGTGCAGGGCGATCCGATCGATCGGAATCCCGGCGCCGACCAGGCTATCAAGAACCGCGGTCACATGACCGGGCGTTGCGGTCCCGATGGTATCGCCGAGTGAGATCGTCAGGCAGCCGGCATCGACGAGGCGGCGCGCAGCCGCCGCGACGTGCTCAGGGTCGACCGCGCCCTCCCAGGGATCCCCGAAGACCATGGACAGATAGCCGCGCACCCGCATGCCCGCCGCAGTCGCTGCGCGTGCCACTTCGAGGCTGCGTTCGGTGGTGTGCTGAAGTGGACCGCCGAGGTTGGCCTGCGAGAACGATTCGGTGACGCTGATGAAGACCGAGGCATCTTTCGCTCCCGCCGCGACGGCATCATCGAGACCCCGACTGTTCGGGACGAGGACGGGGAACGCGATATCGGAGTCCAGATCGAGCCCTGCGAGCACCGATCGGGTGTCGGCCATCTGCGGAACAGCCTGCGGAGAGACGAAGCTTCCGGCTTCGATGGTCTTCAGGCCGGCTTCGGAGAGCCGCCGGATCAGTTCGAGCCGGGTTGAGACAGGAAGTGTGCGTGCTTGCGACTGCAGACCATCTCGAGCGCTGACTTCGCAGACGCTGACCTCGGTCGGCAGGTTCGACGGCACGAACTGCTGTGGGAGCTGTGCCGTCATCGCGATGCACCGGAGCGGAGTTCGTCGAGGATGGACTGGACCCTGTCGAACCGGAATGCCTTCTCTTCGATGAGGCGGTCCACGATGATCGCGGTCTCCTCGGCGTTCGCTCCGGCAGAGGCAGCGAGGTTCTTCGCATGCAGAGACATGTGTCCGCGCTGCACACCCTCGGTGGCGAGAACTCGCAGTGCCGCGAGGTTCTGCGCCAAGCCGGCGGCGACGATCATCTCGGCGAGATCCTGTGCGGTCGCCACCTCGGCGATCTGCAGAGCAGTGCGCGCGGCGGGATGGACCTTGGTGGCGCCCCCGACGAGGCCGACGGGCATGGGCATCTCGAGGGTGCCGATCAGGTCGCCGTCGGCATTCCTCTCGAACGTCGAGAGAGAAGAGTATCGGCCGTCGACGAGCGCATGGGAATGCGCTCCGGCCTCGACCGCACGAGTGTCGTTGCCCGTTGCGAGGACGACCGCGGAGATGCCGTTCATGATGCCTTTGTTGTGAGTGGCCGCTCGATAGGGGTCGGCTGCGGCGAGTTCGTAGGCATGGAGGATGTTGTCGATGACCTCATTCCCGCCGAGCAGATCCCTGTCGAAGACTGCCCGTGCCCGAGACAGTCGACGGTCCGCCTTGTTGGTGAGGATGCGCAGGAGTGCGTCGCCTCCGGCGATGGCTGCCACGGCTCCGGAGACCGCCTCAGCCATCGTGTTGACCGCATTCGCCCCCATCGCGTCTCGGACATCGACGAGGAGGTGGACGAGAACGTACGTGGTCGTCCGCGCTTCGACGAGACGGACCTCGAGGCCCTTGACTCCGCCGCCGACCTCGACGAGCTTGGGGTCCTGCGCATTGGCCAGGTCGATGATCTCGGCTTGCCGTTCGAGGACACGTATCCGAGCGGCCTGCGGATCCGCCACGTTGATGAGCTGAATCTGTGCCTGCATGATGGGCTCGGTCGAACTTGTGAAGAAGCCGCCGTGCGGACGTGCCATGCGTGCTGCGTTGCTGGCGGCGGCGATGACGGAGGCCTCTTCGGTCGCCATGGGAACGAGGACGTCGGTGCCGTTGATCGTGAAGTTGGTGGCTGCGCCGAGAGGAAGCGAGAACACTCCGAAGATGTTCTCGCTGAGGTTCGCGGCATCTTCGGGGCCGAAGGCATCCGCATCGATCTGGCTGAACAGGTCGGCGTCGAGACCGGTCGAAGCCGCGACGGCTTCCCTGCGGTCATCGACCGACATGTTTCTGAAGTCGGCAATTCGGCTGTTCTCTGCCATCGTAAGTCTCCAGTCAGGTCGTCTTCGGCCGGCATCGGCCGTCAGTCGGAGTTCCTCCGCAGAGATCAGTCAACCAAGGCATCCACGAACTTGCCATGTCTCTTTCGGACATGAAATCTTCTCAGCTATAGCTCTTCCGGACATAGCGACAGCGATCTAGAGGAACGACTTCAGCTTGTCCAGACGGAGAGCGACCTGAAGGCGGAATGCCCGCTCCGGTGCCCTCCACCCCTGACCGAGTACGAGATCGGCTCTCTCCAGGCGTTGCTTGACGGTGTTGACATGCACCGACATTCGGGTCGCGGTGCTGCGGATGTTCATGCCGGATTCGAAGTACTCCCGCAGCGTCGAGAGCAGCTCGGCTGAATGGGTTCGGTCCCATCGGCGCAGCGGCCCGAGCATCCGTTCCATGAATCTCTCCACCTGCTCCGGCGCGGTGCCGAACATTGCGGTATAGGGTGCGAACTCCTCGGTGGGAAAGATTCCTTCGCTGATGCCGAGGGAATTGAGAATGCGGATGCATGACCACATTTCGTCCTCGGCGGTGCGCAGCTGCTTCCGGTCGTAATCGGTGTCGGAGATGATCACCAACGAACTGTCGAGGGCGCCCGACTCCTCGAACAGGGTGTCCAGGGTGGGCCTGTCGCGGAACACGGCGCTGGGAAGGAGCACCGTGATCCCGGGGGATCGCTGCGTCATGAGAATGCGCGGCTCGATGCGGACCAGGTGGGCGCCGAGGCGGTCATCGTTATCGCTGTCGCCCTGAATCGTCATCAGTCTCCAGGGTCCGGAGAGGCTGAAGCTGCCGATTCGGGAACGGGCCTCGAGCTCACTGAGATCACGAGTGCCGGCAATGATGTCGACTGCGAGTTCTCCACGGACTCGGTTCTCGGCATCGGCCCGGGCTTGTTCGTTCATTCGGATGAGCGCGAGCGTCTGCGCCGCCTGAGCGACGATGTTCGCGTCACCGTCCGCCGGTTCGTCGGTGAAGCGGACGAACAGTCCGCTGTGCTGTCGGCGGTGGGAAGCCACCGAGGCGACATACAGGTGCTGTCCTCCATCGACCTGTGCGCTTCGGCCCGTCGCCCGGCTGTGACTCAGCGCCGCGTGGACGTCAGCATTGTCCACCGCGATGCCGTCGAAGAATTCCTCGTCGGCGGGGAAGTTCGGAGAGCCGAGGCGTCCACTGTCGACGACGATCACGTCGGCCTGGAGCAATTTGGAGATGGCGTCGAGAACTGCGGGGACTCCTTGTCCCTGCAGGACGAGCTGCGTCAGCTGCTCCTCGACCTCGACGAGCCGTTGGAGGGTGCAGGCCTGCGCGGCTGCCGTCTCCTCGGCTTCCGCGGAGGCTTGGGCCGCCTCTGCGAGGTCTCCCATCAGCTGCGCCGTCTTCAGCACCACGGAAGCGTGGTCTGCGAGAGCTGACAGCAGGGTGATCTCGTCGGTGGTGAAGTCATGTGGATAGCGGTTGGCCGCGAAGAGTGCGCCGAGGACTTCGCCGTCGACGACCATCGGCACTCCGAGGAGTGATTCCATGCGCTCGGCCTTCACCGCGGAGTCGACGCGTCTTTCGTGAGGCAGTCGGGTCAGATCGTAGTTCGACGTCCACTGTGCGGCGCGATCACGCACGACCTGTCCGGCCAGTCCGACGCCGGGAGGCACTCGCAGTTCTTTGAGATTCGCCGAGATCGCTCCGCGACTTGCCTGAACACGTAGGTCGTCGGTCTCTGGATAGTACTGGGAGAGGTAGGCGATATCGCATCCGATGAGTGTTTGGGCACGGTCGACGAGCTTCTGCAGCAGCTTCTCGGTGTCTCGCACACGGATGAGCTCCGAGGCGCTTTCGAGCAGGGCCGAACGCTCTCGATCCTTCTGCTTCCACCGGGTCATGGTCGAAGAGAGATCGGAGAAGGAGTCGATGAGGTCGGGGTGGTGCTCGAGACCGCGGGCCAGCGCCGTGCGGTCGAGATCGACTCCGCGAGAGAGAGCTCGGACGATCTCGGCCACGGCGGCCGCGGACACGGTCCCCGATTCATCTTCGATCTCAGTCATGAGACCAGTGTCGCAGGGCTCCGTCTTCTCCGCTGCACCCGATGGCGGACGGGCGCAGCACCTGAGCGGTCGTCGCCGTCAGCCGGCTGCTACGGATCCGGCGTGTGCGGGTTCGCGCACGATGGGCAGCTCACACGTCGTCGGAGCGACCTGCCGGTAACCGGAGAGGAACGTGTCGAGACGTTCGATCGCCTCGGAGAGCACCTCGACCGACGGCAGGGTGACGAGTCGGAAATGATCGGGCTTGGGCCAGTTGAAGGCCGTGCCGTGGGAGACGAGGATCTTCTGTTCGCGCAGCAGGTCGAGGGCGAACTGCTCGTCATCGGTGATGCCGAACTTCTCGACATCGAGCTTCGCGAACATGTACAGGGCGCCGTCGGCGCGGTGGGCCGAGACCCCGTCGATCGAGTTCAGCCCCTCGTAGGCGACCTGCATCTGGTGGCCGAGGCGGCCCGTCGGCAGGATGAGGTCGTCGATCGACTGCTTTCCGCCCAGGGCCGCCTGGATAGCGTGCTGGGCCGGAACATTCGAGCACATGCGCATATTCGCAAGCAGTTTGATGCCCTCGAGGTAGCTGTGCGCTTCGTCCAGCGGCCCGGTGATCGCCAGCCAACCGGAACGATAGCCGGCGACCCGGTAGGCCTTCGACAAACCCGAGAAGGTCAGGCACAGAACGTCGTCGCCGGTGAGCGTGGCCATATTGACCAGTTCGACGCCGTTGTAGGTGATCTTCTCGTAGATCTCGTCGGAGAAGACGATGAGGCCGTGGCGGCGGGCGATGTCGGCGATCTTCTGCAGCGTCTCCTTCGAGTACACCGCTCCGGTCGGGTTGTTCGGGTTGATGACGACGATTCCGCGGGTACGTTCGGTGATCCGGGACTCGAGGTCGTCCAAATCCGGCTGCCACGCATCTTCTTCCGCGCAGCGGTAGTGGACGGGGGTGCCGCCGGACAGCGCCACCGAGGCGGTCCACAGCGGGTAGTCCGGTCCGGGCACGAGGATCTCGTCCTCCGGGTTGCACAGGGCCTGCAGACTGAGCGTGATGAGCTCGCTGACCCCGTTGCCGAGGAAGACCTCATCGGTGCCGAGATTGTGGATGCCGCGGGTCTCGTAGTACTGGACGACGGCGCGGCGGGCGGAGAGGATTCCCCGCGAGTCGGAATAGCCCTGCGTCACGGGCAGGTTCGCGGCGATGTCCTGGACGATCGCCTCGGGGGCTTCGAATCCGAAGGGGGCAGGGTTGCCGATGTTGAGCTTGAGGATCGTGTGCCCGGCGGCTTCCATCGCCTGGGCCTCTTCGAGGACGGGTCCCCGAATGTCATAGAGGACATTGGCCAACTTCGACGACTGCCTGAACATGTGAACCGAAAAACCTTTCATACGACTGCTGCTACATCCACGCTAGGACCCCCGCAGAGGTGGTTCTGACCAAACAGAGGCCCGTTTCCCAGACCTTTGCTCGGTTCGGAGGACCGTTGTGCAGACCTTTTGCAACTGGGCCACACGATACTCTGGGGAGCATGGCGGATGTGAAGCCGGGGCCCCGCCGGAGGGGGCGCCCACCTAAGGAAAGCGGCAGTGACGCTCGGACAGCGATCACCGATGCCGCTTCGGCCGAGTTCGCCGAAAAGGGCTATGACAAAGCGTCGATCCGCGGCATCGCCCGTCGTGCCCAGGTCGACTCCGCACTCGTTCACCACTATTTCGAGTCCAAAGCCGGGCTCTTCGCCGAGGTGGTCAAGCTTCCCGTGCGACCTGACCACATCGTCCGCTCGGCTTTGGACGTACCGGATGACCGCCTCGGCGAGTCTCTCGTACATACGGTGCTCAGCGCCTGGGAACGCTCGAGCGTGAAATCGATCGGGGTGACCGTTCTGCGGTCTGCGGTGAGCGACTCGGCGGCCGGCCGTCTGATCAGGCAGTTTCTGCTGCGTGAGCTCAAAGGGTCGGTGATGCGCAGGATCGAGGCCAGCGGTGTCGACAGTGCCGAGGCTGACCTGCGAGCCAGCCTCGTCCTCACTCAGATGGCGGGCGCGCTCATTTTTCGCCACGTCCTCGACCTCGAACCCCTGGCGTCGATGTCGGTCGACGATCTCACTGCACGCCTGTCGCCCGCCGTGCAGGGCCATCTCGACGGGGTCAGCGACGCGAAGTGAGCCGAACGGCTCCAGCACGATTGCGCCTCACCAGCGGTGGGGCGGCAGTCATGAAATCTCTCCCTGAGAACCCTTGACCGAAGCACCCTCGGGTGTCATATTCAGCACATGATGAATAATTCGGTGGAGGCACGAGGGCTGACGATCCGCAGGGGTCGAAAGACAGTGATCGACTCACTGGACCTCGAGTTGCCCAGGGGCGCGATCGTCGGGCTGTTGGGGCCCAGCGGCAGCGGAAAGACGACACTCATGCGGGCCGTCGTCGGGGTCCAGATCGTCGCAGGCGGACGGGTCCAGGTGCTGGGCCGACCTGCCGGATCGGCAGATCTGCGCCACCGAGTCGGCTATATGACGCAGTCGGCGAGCATCTATGACGACCTCAGCGTGCGGGCGAATCTGCGCCACTTCGCACGAGTGCAGGGCGCTCCGAAGACCGATGTCGACCGAGTCCTCGAACGCACGGACCTGACAGGGCAAGCCGATCAGCTGGCACGGACGCTCTCCGGAGGTCAGGCCAACCGAGTGTCACTGGCCGCGGCGATGCTCGGATCCCCGGACCTGTTGGTCCTCGACGAACCGACCGTGGGTCTCGATCCTGTGCTGCGCAGTGATCTGTGGGACCTCTTCCGCGGCCTCGCCGTGGAGGGAACGACGCTGCTGGTCTCGAGCCACGTCATGGATGAGGCCACACGCTGTGACCGACTGCTGCTCATGCGGGAGGGCGCGATCATCGCCGATACGACACCGCGCGATCTGCTCTCCAGCACGGGGGCCGCCTCGGCGGAAGAAGCGTTCCTCGACATCATCGAAGCGGACACGGCTGGAAGGGGATCTTCCGGGCGGAGCCGGCGATCGGGGACCCATCTGCTCTCGCGAGGCGGTCGCGTTGGCAGGGTCCGCGGCGCGGAAAAGGGAGGTCGGCGATGAACCCGATGCGCACTCTGGCGACAACGGGACGCGTCCTCGTCCAGATCCGGAATGATCCGCGCACGATCGCCCTGCTGCTCATCGTCCCGAGCCTCCTGATCGGCCTGGTGGCGTGGATCTTCGATGAGACCGAGGTGTTCGCCGATATCGGGCCGGCGATGCTTGCGCTCTTCCCGTTCATCGTCATGTTCCTCGTCACCAGCATCGCGACCCTGCGCGAACGCCGCAGCGGAACGCTCGAGAGGCTGCTGTCGATGCCGTTGGGGCGCGGTGACTTCATCCTCGGCTACACCTTGGCGTTCGGACTGCTTGCCGTCGTGCAGACGGCCGTGGCCGTCGGCTACGCGACCCTGGTGTGCGGTCTGGAGATCGAAGGGCCGGTCTGGCTGCTATTCGTCGTGGCGATCGCCGATGCGCTGCTTGGTACGGCTTTGGGCCTGCTGGCCAGCGCTTTTGCACGTACCGAGTTCCAGGTCGTGCAGTTCATGCCCGTATTCGTCTTCCCACAGATCCTCCTCGGCGGGATCTTCCTCCCGCGTGATCAGCTGCCCGATGTGCTCGAGGTGATCGGCGACTGGCTGCCGCTCTCGCACGCGATCGATGCACTGGACGCGGTGTCGACCGGTGACGAGGACACCGCCTATATCTGGCTGAGAGTGCTCTTCATCGCCTGCTGGATCGTCGGCGCCGTCATCGTCGGTTCGCTCACCCTTCGGCGTCGGACGCCGTGAGGCGGGGCGGGGCCTGGGGTGCCACGAGCTGAGGCATCAGTTCGCCGAGGACCCCATGGGCTCGGTGCGGTCACTGAGTTCGTGGGGTCGGCGACCGTCCCCGCGGACGAACGCGAGGTAGCACAGCCACAGGGCGAGAGCCCACAGCAGGCCGACCCACAGCGCCGGGCGCGAGTCGGGGACGATGCCGACCATGACCAGCACGAAGAGAATGAATGCCACGGTGAGCCAGGAACCGAGGGGCCATAAAGGCACGGGGAATTCGCTGGGCAGACGGTTCTCCCGGGTGATCGCGCGTTTCATCCGAAGGTGGGCGGCGAGGATGACCAGCCAGACCAGCAGCGTGGCGAAGGTGGCCAGTGCCCCGAGCAGGAACAGAGCCAGGTCGGGGTAGAGGTAATTGAGAAGCACTCCGACGAGCAGGGCGACGACCATGGTGATGACTGTCATCACGGGCACGCCATTGCGGGAGGTGCGGGCGAAGGACCGTGGGGCCTGCCCCTGTTCAGCCAGCCCATGGAGCATCCGGCCGGCGCCGTAGATATCGGCGTTCATCGCAGACAGCGCCGCAGTGATGAGGACGACTTGGAGGACGGCAGCGGCTGCCGTGAAACCGACGGAGTCGAAGATCGCGACGAAGGGACTGACGTCGGAGGTGATCTGGTTCCACGGCAGGATGCACATGATGACGCCGAGGGTGAGCACGTAGAACAGCAGAATGCGCACCGGCACCGAATTGATGGCTGCCGGGATCACCTTCTTCGGGTTCTGCGCCTCTCCAGCGGTGACGCCGATGATTTCGACGCCGCCGAAGGCGAACATGACAATGGTGAACGAAGTGAGCAGACCCCAGATTCCATTGGGGAAGAAGCCGCCGTGGTCGAACAGGGCCTGCGGTCCCATATGGTCGTGGTCGGCGATGCCGAAGCCGAAGATGATGATCGCGATGCCTGAGGCGATGAGGGCGATGATCGTGACGATCTTGATGAGCGCGAACCAGAACTCAAGCTCACCGAAGACCTTCACTCCGATCATGTTGATCGCGGCAATGAAGAACACTACGGCGAGCACCCAGATCCACCGCGGCACCTCGGGGAACCAGAAGCCCATGTACACGCCGATCGCGGTGGCGTCGAAGACGGCGACAAGGACCATTTCGAAGGCGAAGGTCCAGCCGACGAGGAACCCGGCGAAGGGGTGGATGTAGCGGGAGGCATACTGGCCGAAGGACCCGGAGACGGGGTGGCGGACGACGAGTTCGCCGAGGGCGCGCATGACCATGAACACGGCGGCGCCGCCGATGATATAGGCGAGCAGCACTGCCGGCCCGGCAGCTTGGATCGACTCGGAGGAGCCCATGAAGAGGCCGGTGCCGATGGCCGAGCCGAGGGCCATGAAACGGATATGGCGAGCGGTCAGGCCTCTTTTCAGGCCTGCGTTCTCCCCGTGTTCGTCAGCTGAAACCATGGGTGTCCTTGACTCTCGACTGCCCGGGGCCACCCTTCGAATCCGCGTTCTGTCTCGGCCCCACGGCCATCTCAGAATCTCATATGGACAAGGAGGTAGTAGACGGACCCCGGAGCAAAGAGTCAGAGATCACTCAAGCCGTCTGCCTGTCACTGGCGAGCATTCCGAAGATGAGGGTGTCGGTCCACTCGCCCTTCGACCACCAGTCCTTGCGCAGGTGTGCTTCCTCGCGCATGCCGATCCTGCGAGCCAACTTCGCCGAGGCTGTGTTCCGCGAGTCCATCTGTGCGAATACCCGGTGGAGGCCGTAGTGATCGAAGGCGACGTTGAGGACGGCGATGGCCGCTTCGGTGGCGAAGCCGTGGCCGCTGGCGGCCGGATCGAGGATCCAGCCGATCTCCGCTTTCTCATCACTGCCGTCTTCGAGCCACAGCGCGATATCGCCGATGACGCGTGAGCCTTCTAGGGAATAGAGACCGTCGGCAGTTTCGATGACCAGCGCCAGGGTACGGGATTCGGTCTCGAGCCCCGTGCGGGGGAGGCGTTTGGCGATCTCGGTCTCGGCCACCTTGGCGGTCCAGGGATCCTGGAGGAGGAACCGGGAGACGTCCTCACGGGAGTAGATCGGAAGGTGCGCCTCGGCGTCGGTCTCGCGATACGAGCGCAGGCGCAGTCGGTCAGTGGTCAGCGGGAGCTCGAGTGATTCCATGGGCTTACTCTGCCAGGTCGACCTGTGGGGATGACGAACGACGCCGGTGATCGGCGCGGGTTCGCCTATAAATTGTGGCGCTCGGCTTCTCCCAGCGAACGGGGAAATTGCCCTCTGCGAAGATACCGAGCACAAGCGAGTCCAGATTCGCCTCGTTGACGAAGTCGATTGAGTCGGAGGGTTCCGAGCAGCGCCGGAGGCTGGGCCCGGACGGGTGCGTGGATGAGGTGAGGGAGCGGACGGCCTCCAACCTACTCAGTACTCACGCGAAACGAGTGGAGGGAACATGAAGCGTCAGTTAACTCACTGTTCGGCCCGAGCATCGTCACTTCTTCCGCGCCTGCCCCCACGTCAGCTTCGGCCCCGATTTCAGAATCGAGCGCTCGAAGATCCTTGTGGCCAGCAGCAGCGCGAGCAACGTGGTGACGATGAGGATGAGCAGGGACACCAGCGGCTCCCACCAGGCGATGGTGCCGAGGAAGACGCGCATCGGCACTGCCACCGCTGCCGAGAACGGAATGTAGGACAGCACCGCCATGACCGTTTCGTTCGAGGAGAAGATGATGACGCCCATATAGGGCAGGAAGATGAGCATCATGATCGGTGTGCTCGTCGATGGCAGGTCCTCGGTGCGCGAGACCATCGAGGCGGCGGCCGCATAGAGGGCGGCGACCATGACGAAGCCGACGATGAAGAGCGGGATGAACCAGGCGATCGGTTCGGCGACCTTGCCCAACACCATGTCGTTTCCGCTGATGGCGGCACCCGCGAGGACCGCGACCGCGGTGAGCCCGATCTGCGCGAAGGCGAGGATCGTACACGCGATGACCTTGCCGAACATGAGCACTCGCGCCGAGGTGGACGCGAGCAGGATCTCGACGATCCGCGACTGCTTCTCCTCCACCACGGACGAGGCGATCGTGTTCCCGAACGTCATCGCCGCCATGAAGAACACCAGACCTAGGCCGAGCCCGATGAAGTAGGTGAGAGCCGGGTCCGGGGCGTCGGGATCGAGGAGTTCGACCTCAGGAGTGAGACTGAGTGCGCCGATGAGCGATTCCGGTGCCGAACGCAGGGACAGCACCGCCACCCCGGTCGGCGAATCCTCCGATTCGACGACGGCAGATTCGACCTCCTCGGAGTTGATCAGGGCTTTTGCCTCGTCGACGTCATCCACTTCGACGGTCTCGATACCGTCGATCCCCTCGATTGCCTTCGCCCCCGCCGAGGTGACCGCCACCTTGTCCGTGGAGGAGAACAGTGAGGGCAGCGCTCCGGAGACCCCGACGAGTACGCCGAAGAGGACGATGCTCAAGATCGTCGAGACCATGAAGGCCTTCGACTTCAGCCTGACCATGATCTCGCGTTCGATGACGAGTCCGATCGCGGTGGTGAATCCGGCGCGGTTCGCCCCGGTCTGCGTCGTGTGGGCGCTATCAGTGCTGGTCGTGTCGGTAGCGCTCATGACTGTGTGACCTCCTGGAAGAGACGATTGAGGGCGACTTCGTGCGGGGTGAAGGATGACACCGAGGAGACGGTGAGCGCTTTGCGCAGGACCGCCTCGGCGGAATCGGCGTTCGGGGCTGTGAACCGGGCCCAATTGCCGTCGAATTCGACGACGGAGATATCGGGTAGTCCCCGCACCCAGCCGAGGTCGGAATCCGTCTGCAGCGTCCATTCGGGCAGGCTGCGTTGGCGGCGCAGGTCCGAAGTGGTGCCGGCGGCGACGAGCCGGCCGTCGTTGATGATGATGAGGTCGTCGACGAGACGTTCGACGAGGTCGAGCTGGTGGCTGGAAAACAGAACCGGAGCACCGGAGGCAGCGAAAGAGGTGAGGACGTTCAGGGTGCGGTCGACGGCGACAGGGTCGAGTCCGGAGAACGGTTCGTCGAGGATGAGGGCCTGCGGATCGTGGATGAGGGCCGCGGCGATCTGGACCTTCTGCTGATTGCCGAGGCTGACCGATTCGAGAGTATCGGTGGGTTCGCCTTTGAGGTCGAGCTGGTCGAGGAGCTCGAGACCGCGCTTCTTCGCGGCCTGACGGGTGAGTCCGTGGAAGCGGGCGAGGTAGACGAGCTGATCGATGATCGGCATCTTCGGGTAGAGGCCGCGTTCCTCGGGCATGTAGCCGATCGTGCTGCGGTGGCCGGCGGTGATGGGAGTGCCGTCGATGAGGATGCGCCCGGAATCGGCGGCGAGGACGCCGAGGATGATACGCATGGTCGTGGTCTTGCCGGAGCCGTTCGAACCGACGAATCCGGTCATCCGGCCGTCGCTGATGTCGAAGCTGAGGTCGTGCAGCACCTGCTTGTCGCCGAAGCTGCGGTTGATGTTCTCCAAGGTGATCATGTCTCAACGCTATGTGGAGGGCGGCGTGAAGGGATCAGCCGCAAGGATGAAATCGAGACCCGCTGTGCGAGGGAATGCAGCGCCTCAGGTTGCAGCCTCGACTCCCATCTGCCACCCATAGCTGCGACTGCGAAAAGTCCGGATATCCCCTGTTGCCCGGGGCCGCCCGCGTGCTGAATTCAGCCCATGACTCGACCGAGCGAAATTCTCGGCAGCGTAGTCGCCGCCAGTGAACGCGAACAGCTTGATACGTTCCTGGACTATCTGCGCGACGCCGTCGTGCGCAAAGCCCGCGGCGTCTCGGAAGAGGACGCCCGGCGCAGCCCGGTTCCGACCGGCACCAACCTCGGCGGCCTGATCAAACACCTGCGGTGGGTGGAACTGGGCGCATTCGCCCGGCAGATAGGGCAGATCCCCGCCGCGGTACTGCCGACACCGCCGTGGTCCGAGGAAGACCCGGAAGCCGATCTGCAGCTGGAGCCGCACGAGAATCTGGACGACGTCATCGGTGCCTACCAGGCGGAGTGCGACCGCTCCCGAGAGATCGCCGCCCAACATAGCCTCGACTACTCGCCGCAGGGCCCGGAGCTGACGTTGCGGTGGGTGTACCTGCACCTGATCCTGGAGACCGGCCGGCACGCGGGACACGCAGACATTCTGCGCGAGATGATCGACCGTACCGTCGGCGACTGACTGCTCGCCGCGCGGCGGCGCCAACGGCAGTGGCGACCTGTCTAGCCCCCGACTTTCGCCACTCCGTTCTCATACGCCCAGATCACTGCGTGGATGCGATCGCGGATGCCGAGTTTCGACAGCAGGTTCGACACGTGGGTCTTCACGGTCGCCTCACCGACGAAGAGGTTGTTGGCGATCTCGGAATTGCTGGCCCCGGTCGCCACCAATCGCAGAACCTCGAGCTCGCGGTCGGTGAGGTGGTCGAGCTCAGGAGCTGTCGGCGTCGCAGGTTCCGGGGTGGACACGGATCGTTCGATGACACGGCGAGTGACCTCGGGGGAGAGCAGACCGTCTCCGGCGGCCAAGGCGGTCACTGCGTCGATGAGCTGCTCGGCCTCGGCGATTTTGAGCAGAAAACCGCTTGCGCCGGCATCGAGTGCACGAAACAGGAAGTCGTCGCGGTTGAAGGTCGTGAGCATAAGGACCGCTCCGGCAGCGCCGCGGCGGACGATCTCCTCTGTCGCCTCGAGCCCATCCATAACCGGCATCTGCACATCCATGCAGATGACATCGGGTGACAGTTCAAGTGCCCTGTCGATGGCGATCTGCCCGTTCTCGGCCTCGCCGACAACGGCGATCCCGTCCTCGCTTTCGAGGATCGTGCGGAAGCCGGTGCGGACCATGGACTGGTCGTCAACGAGGAGGACTCGGATCATGTGGTTGCCTTTGCTGGAGTATCAGAGGACAAGTGATCTGCGGTGCTGCGCGGGTAGGGGATGCGGGCGCGGACGATCCATCCTCCGCGGGACTTCGGTCCTGCCTCGAGGTTGCCGCCGAGAGCGGTCATGCGTTCCCTCATGCCGACGATGCCCAGTCCCAATCCTTCGCTCTTTGCTAGCCCCTTGACCTCGGCCCGGGTCTCAGTGGAACCGGACGTGACCGAACCTCGTGACGGGCGCGAATCGCTGACCTCCACCTCGAGATCGGTGCTGCCGTAGCGCAGCCGCACAGCCACCTCGGCGCCGGTGCCCGCGTAACGAGAACAGTTGGTCAGGGATTCCTGAATCACGCGGTAGATCGACATCTCGGTGATCGGAGTGAGCGGGCGAGGGTTCCCGATCGTCGCGTACTCGACGGTTTGGTCGAATCGTCGGGCCGATTCGATGAGTTCCGGAAGGTCGCCGAGGCTGGGGTTGCCTTTCGTCGATGCCGCCGTAGCGGCGTCAGCCAGCTTTTCAGCCGTTTGGCCGCCGGTCGCGGCTGTGCCGTCCGTGGCGGCGGTGACGTCGGTCGACGAGTCCGTTTCGCGCAGCGTATAGACGAGGGCTCGGAGTTCGTCGACGGTCTCGCGAGTCGAGGATTCGATGACTTGGAGCGATTCCTTGGCCTTGGCGGGGTTCTTCTCAAGGCTGCGACGTGCGGCAGCGGCGTGGATGCCGACCCCGGCGATATGGTGGGCGACTCCATCGTGGAGTTCCCGCGCGATGCGGACGCGTTCGAGGTCGAGAGCCTGCCGAGTCAGCTGCTGCTCCTGTTCACGGACCTCTTCGTTGGCCGCACGGAGTTCCTCTAGCAGTCGCCGCTGCTTCCACGCCCGGTTGCCGAAGAGCCACGCTCCACCGAAGAAGACCGTGTTGATCAGGAAAGTCACCCCGGTAGCCGCGGCGAACTGGACGAAAGTCAGGTCGCCGAGATCCTGGAACTGCAGGGCCGCCGAGACGATGACATAGATGAGGATGGCCAGGCACAGCAGACAGCGTGAAATGAACGCGGCACGTTGACTGTAGCGAAACGCGCCGATCGCATAGACCGATGTGAAGAGGACGATCTGAGAGACGCCGGGTTCCATCATCTGCAGGATCTGCGCGGTGACGTAGAGCGTGGTGATGAACCATGCGATGAAATTCGGGAACCGACGACGCCACACCAGGGGCACGGTGACAACGACGGAGAGGATGCAGACGACCCACAGAGGGGCCTTGAATTCCCAGAACCCGCTGCCTTCATAGAGGATGGCGAAGATGAGCGAGCCGACGGTAAGGGCGGCAACGAGCCAGAAGTCGGAACGGTTCGGCTTGCGAGCCGCGGCCGACAGGCGTGCCGAGGTCCGTGGTTCGCTCGTTCTGTCCTCCGTCATCCTTCCAGCTTAGACAGTGCCGTGCCCCGCCGGTATCCGCCGCAATGGGGAATTCGCGGAGTGGTGCTCCCACGGGTGGTGGAGCAGGGGAACCGAGACCTCAGCGCTGTCTCTCAACTCTGCTTTTCAGCGACGACGACTGCCAGATCACGGTGCTGCCAGTGCACGTGGGTGGTCAGTCCCGCCTCGGCGAGCCAGGTCAGCTGCTCATCGAGGGAACTGGGAGTGTCATCGATCCAGTCGATCGGAGTGACGACGTCCGCCGGATCGGCGGGCACGACGAGGTCTCCGAGGACGAACCTCCCACCGGGCTCGAGCACCGCGGCGATGCGGACGAAGAGGTCGGCCTTGCCGGAGCCGGAGAGGTGATGGACGGCGAGAGTCGACATGACGAGATCGAAAGGCCCGTCCGGCAACGGTTCTTCGAGGCGACCCATCCGCAGCTCGGTGCGTTCGGGGTTGAGGGTCGCTTCGGCGGCTGCAAGCATCTCGGAACTCGCGTCGACGCCCAGCAGGTGGGCCTCAGGGAGGGCTTCGAGGACGCGCTGTGCGGTCAGCCCGCTGCCGATGCCCAGATCGAGGATCGACGCAGGTGCTCCGGTGGCTGCCGCAGCGGCCACCTCGGTCTGCAGGCGCGGGTAGTCTGGGATCTCTTCGGCCATGAGCGCCAGGTAGGTCTCCGGGTCCCACTCGAAATCGGACATATCAGCTCCTTCGCCGCCGATGCGACGAAGCTTACTCGCTTGTCCGCTAGAGGTCGATGGCGACGATCGGATCCGTGGTCGGCTGCTTCGAACCGCCCTCGGGTTCGACGGTGATACCGAAGACGCTGCCGTCGGTGAACTTTTCGCCGGTGATGGTCACCGGCTCATCCGCCATCAGGCCGGCGTTTTCCGGGCCGTCGGCACCGATGACCCACATCTGCATCGACTTTCCGGCCGGTGGCTGTCCGATGTCTTTGGGGCTGAGGCGGATGAGCTGCTCGCTCTTGGAAGAGAGAACAGTGACAGAGCCGCCCTCGGGCAGCTTCTCGGTGTGCGTACGCAGATCACTGGCCTCCATGAGACGGGCAGAATCATCCAACTGCTGCTGAGTCGCGGCCAGCTCCTCTTCCAGGGCGTTCTGCCGCTGTTGCTGCTGCCAGAGGGTCCCGCCGAGACCGGCGGCGACAACGATCGCGGCCGCGGCCGCGACCCACGGCAACCAGGAGATGCGGCGAGGCTGTGGATCTCCTGCGCCTTCAGCGCGGGGGTCGGGCCTGCGTGCCTGTCGATGGTCGCTCAGCGACGTCGGTGCCGGCTGAGGATCGTTGGAGGCATCAGCGGCGATGGGCGGAGCCGAGGTCTCACCGGCCGGTGGGGCCTTCGCCTCGGCGGCTGACGACGTCTCCGGAGCCGGTTCCTGTGCCGACTCCTGGGCGTGGTTCTCAGGGATCGACAGAATCGCCTCGCGAGTCGCCGAGCTGACTTCGACCGGTTCATCGGACTCGGCTGCTTCGGCCATGACGTCTGAGTAGGAAGCGACCTCGGCGCGGAAGTCGGCATCGGACTCGGCAAGCGCCTGAGCCTCGGCGAGTTCGGAGTCGCTCAGCCCGCCCAAGGCCAGGCCGGCGGCCAGATAATCACGATCGGTGCTCATCGACTCGCCTCCAACTCGTCTCGCAGCTTCTTCATTCCGTCTCTGATCCGTGACTTGATGGTACCCAGCGGCACCTTGAGATCCTCCGAGATCTGAGCGTGGGTCAGACCCTGATAGAAGGCCATGACGATCGGCGTGCTCTGTTCCTCGGGGAGGATCTTCAACGCGGAGACCGTGCGGTCCGACTCCGCCCGATCGATCACGGTCTGCTCGACTCCGTCCGCAGCTTCCGCGGAGGTGCGCAGCCCGTCGGCGAAGTCACGGTCCTGCTGGGACTGAACGCTGCGCACACAGTCGATGGCTCGTCTGCGACACAGGGTGACCAGCCATGCCCTGCCCGTTCCCCGGGCCGGGTCGAAGCCCGAACACCGCGTCCACACCTCGGTGAAGCATTCCTGCAGGACCTCCTCGGCGAGTGATCGGCTCTTGACGATCCGGAGGATCACGGCCATGAGGATGCGCGATTGGGTGGTGAAGAGCTCGTCGAACGCGGACCGATCGCCTGCGGCGATCCGCAGCAGCAGGTCACCGCTGGGATCCGGTGCGGTGGCCGCCTCCGCCGAGGCGATTCCGGAGTCGGCGGCGACTGGTGGGCGGTTTTCCTGCCGATCGGACCCTGGGGGTCCGTACCGAAACGCCGTCGGTTCGTCTGAACTCATTGACCAATCATGTCATCCCTCGGACTGCGCGTCGTGCCACGTCCAGGGGGTGGGGGTAGACGACGGCGGCCAGGGCCCGATCGCGACAGCATTGATCGTTCCCCGGCCACCACCGTTCGGTGCGTCGTCGTCACTTCCCGGGCATCATCACGGCGTCGACCATGTAGACCGTGGCGTTGGCGGTCTTGACGCCGCCGCAGACCAGTCCGGCATCGTCGAACTTCATGTCCTCGCCCTCACCGGAGATTGTCACCTTCGAACCTTCGACGGTCTCGTGCTCGCCGGCAATCTCATCGGGGGAGAGCTGACCCGGGATGACGTGATAGGTCAGCACCTTCGTCAGCATGTCCGAATCCTTGGCCAGGGCGTCGAGGTCGTCCTTCGGCACGTCGGCGAAGGCGTCGTCGACCGGTGCGATGACCGTGAATTCGTCGCCGTTGAGGGTGTCGACGAGGTCGACATCGGGATTGAGCTTGCCCGAGACCGCCTTGGTCAGGGTCGTGAGCATCGGGTTGTTCGAGGCCGCAGTGGCGACTGGATCCTGGCCCATGCCCTCGACAGATCCGGCCCCGTCCGGGTTCTCTTCCGCGTATGTCGAGCAGCCGGAGCCGACGAGATCGGAATCGGCCATCGAGGAATCGCCGGATTCGTCGGGCATCTCGGACTCGGTCGAGTCAGCGGGCTGAGATTCGGAGCTGGACGAATCCGAACCGGACTCCTCCCCTC
This sequence comes from Brevibacterium epidermidis NBRC 14811, assembly GCF_001570805.1. Lineage (GTDB taxonomy): Bacteria > Actinomycetota > Actinomycetes > Actinomycetales > Brevibacteriaceae > Brevibacterium > Brevibacterium epidermidis. The sequence goes on from NZ_BCSJ01000003.1 coordinate 401,494, forward strand.
CGGAACCGGAATCCATGCCACCGCAGCCGCTCAGAGCCAGAAGGCCGATGGCGCCGGCCGAGAGGATGGTGGCGGTGCGTGTGCGAAGCAGTGTCTTCATTGTTCTTCTCCTAATCAACAGTGATGCGTATTCGCGCACAGCTGTGAAGTGATCTCCATTGCTCGCTGTGTACTCGGTATTCGGTGCGGTGCCCGGTTCGGATGGGTGGATGGGGAAGAAATATGAGAATTCCTTCGCCGAGGCGGCCCCGGAGGGACAGCTATTCGACACGGAATTGGATGTGGTGGTGGCCGGTGGCCGAGTTCGGGATCGAATCTCGACGTTTCCCCGTCTGGACGGTGCCGTCTTTGTCCGTGGCACGCACGGTGAGGGTATGAGAGCCCGCGGCCACCTCGGCGAAATCGGTCCGCCACTGTCGCCAGGTGTCGATCGTGACCTCCTCGGCGAGGTCGGCCCGTGTCCATTCGCCGTCATCGAGCTTGACCTCGACGCGGTCGATTCCCGAATGCTGTGCCCAGGCGGTGCCCCCGACACTGATGTCCCCAGCTGGGACCTTGGCCAGGGGCTTGGGCACTTCGATGCGGGAGGCGACGAGGATGGGTGCTTTCGCGTCCCACCCGCGGTCGGTCCAGTAGGCGGTCTTCTCATCGAAGCGGGTGACCTCGAGCTCGGTCACCCATTTCGTCGCGGAGACGAATCCGTAGAGTCCGGGGACGACGAGGCGGGCGGGGAACCCGTGGATCGGTGTGAGCGGTTCGCCGTTCATTCCCACCGCCAGGAGTGCGGCGCGGTCATCGGTCAGTGCACCGATCGGAGTTGAGGCAGTGAACCCGTCGAAGGAATGGGAGAGGACCATATCGGCTTGCGAGCTCGGGCGTGCTCGGGAGAGGAGTTCGCGGACGGGATAGCCGAGCCAGGTCGCATTGCCGACGAGCTCTCCGCCGACGGGATTGGATACGCAGGTGAGCGTGATGTGGTGCTCTTCGAGGGGCAGGTCGAGCACGTCGTCCATCGTCAGGGTGAGCTCGTTCTCGACCATGCCGTGGATGCGCAGCGACCACTGTTCGGGGTCGATGACCGGTGGTGAGAGGACCGTGTCGATGCGGTAGAAGTCCTTGGCCTCGGTGACGAAGGGAACCGTGCCGTCGACGCCGGTGCTCGCGGCCGCAGGGACCGCGGCCGCCTTCTTCGCAGGGGTGGGCAGAACGAGCTTGGCCACCGCGGCTCCGGCATCCTGAGCCAGCGAAGCAACGGTCTGACCGGCGGCGATGGTGACGGCCCCGATGGCGCCGAGGGCCCCGGCGAGGCCGAAGAAGCGACGTCGACTCAGCGGATCCGACGGCTGGGAGCCGCGGGCGATACTGGGGGCGATATCGGGACGGTCGACCGCCTCGGCGAGGGTTTGGGGTGTTCCGAGGCGCAGCAGCATGACGAAGACCGCGATGCCAGCCGCAATGCCGATGAGCGTAGGAATGACGTCGATGGCACCCGCTTCGGGGCGCAGGACGATGACGATGACGGGGACGAGCCCGGCGACGACCAGCAGTGTCGTGGCCAGACGCCGGCGGGAAACCGCCAGTGCTCCGATGAGGCCGGCGACGACGATCGCACCGAGGCCGGTGGAGAGGACGAGGACGAGTTTGTCGTTGTCACCGAACAAGGCGATGACGGGTTTGATCGCCGCCGGGGGAGCCAGTGGGATGATCGCCTGACCGAGGGTGAGCAGAGGTGCGGCGCTCGGGGTGAAGGCACGCGCGATGAGGTCTGCGAGACCGAACATCATGAGTGCGGCGGCGATGCCTGCCACGACGCCGCGGAAACGGTGGGTTGCACGGGTTTTCCGATTCATAGTGATCATTCGGAGCCGCCGGGACGGCGGATGGGTCTGCGGGTTTTGTTACTGACCATTCACTGAAACGCCAATGACCTCGTTGCGTGCCTGTCGTAGCATGGTGCAATGACTGAGAAACCCGGATACGCCCAGCCGCAGGCTCCGACCGGAGATGCGGATGAGCCGAAGAGCCCGAGTGCGCCGATCTACACCGCGAAGGTCGAGAACCTCGGCGGTACCTCGGGCGAGGTGCGCGTCGAAGACGGCCAGACCCTGTCCACCGCCCCGACCTCACGGGTCGAAGAGGGCAACAACCCGGAACAGTTCCTTGCCATGGCCTGGTCGACCTGCCTTGGTGAAACGCTCAAGGTCGTTCTCGCGGTCAACGAGATCGAAGCACTCTCACGTGTGCGCGTCGAGGTCGAACTGCACAACGAACCCTCCGGCAACGGCTTCTACTTCGCTCCGAAGGCGTTCATCTCCATCGAAGGGGTCTCGGACACCGACGCCGAGAAGTACGCTGCCCGCGCCCACGCTCGCTGCCCCATCTCCAAACTGCTCATGGGCAAGGGCACCCCGGTCGTCGAGATCGAACCGTACAAGAACCCGGACAACTTCCAACTCAGCTGAACCGGCTGAGCAGAGAACGAGAGGCCCCGACTGTCACGGTCGGGGCCTCTTCCGTCGGCACCTGCGCTTTACCTGTCGGACTCCGCGGCAACGTCGGCGGCGATCTGCGCCATCTGCATGGCCGCCTCGGCGGGGCGGATCAGCCATCCCACGTGGGACGACATGAGCGTGCGCACCCGGTAGGGATTGTCCGGGGTGAGCGCATCACCTTCGCGGATGAGGCGATCCTGCATCGCGGTCGGCACGCTCCGATCCTCGCCGAGGCGGACAAACGTACGCGGAATCGTCCCCCACGTGCCCGCCTGCGCCCGGTGTTCGGGCCCTCCCGCGTCGAGGTTCTCATCCGGCTGCAGTGAGTTCAGGAAGATGCGGAATTCGTCATCGCTGACGTCGGCGCAGAAGAGTGCTTTCAACCCGTCGAGGACTTCCGGGTCGGCCTGGCGGAAATTGCAGCGCAGCAGTCCCAACTGCCCGGGATCACCGGCCAGGGCCCGAGCGAGAGCCGCATTGTCGACGGTCTTCATTTCGGGTTCGGCATTGTATTCGGCGGCCGGGAGGTCCACCGGTGCCCATGCGGAGACATAGACCATGTGGTCGATGAGCTCCGGATGCGCATTCGCCAGCGCGGTCAATGTGGCCCCGCCGCGGCTGTGGGCGACGATGACCACCGGTCCGTGCTCCTTGGCACGGGCCGCCGCCTCGGTGAGAGCCCGGACATTGTCGTCGACGGTCACACCCCTGATCGATCCCGGCTCCGAGGTGAACCGGGCGAGGTCCTGAGGCGCCTGATACCCGAGCGGGAAGGTGGCGGCGAAACCGTGACCCGGCAGGTCAACCGCAGCCGAGCGCACTCCGTGGAAGGCGAGTTCGGCCTGCAACGGGGCGAAAGAGAAGGAAGTGGCGAAAGCGCCGTGGACGAGGATGAGCGTCGGCTGCGTCATCTCCTCAGCCTAGCGGCCGCCTCGGCGATGGGGAACGGAACACCAGACAAATGGCTCACTGGATGTCGAAGCGGATTACAGTGGCTGGTAGGACGCTCGGCACCGGATCGGGCACGGAGCGACGAGAGGAGCCGAGGTGGAGATGAACTTGCAGGAGTTCCTGTTCCTCGCCCTCGACCTCACCGGCACTTTCGTCTTCGCAGTCTCCGGAGTGCTTCTGGCCGCGCGACGCAATTTCGACATCACCGGCGGGTTGGTGCTGGGCACGATGACGGGCATCGGCGGAGGCATGATCCGCGATGTGCTCCTCGACCGGGTGCCCAACGCCATCGGCCAACCGATCTACCTCGCCCCGCCGGTGATTGCGACCCTGCTCATCTACATCATCGGCTCCCACATCTCCCGGGCACGGATCTGGATCGTCGCCTTCGACGCGATGGGCCTCGGCCTCTTCAGCGTCACCGGAACGACGATTGCGCTGTCCGCTGGGACGAACTATCCGGCGGCGCTGCTCATGGGTGCGCTGACCGCGTGCGGCGGCGGACTCATGCGCGATGCCGTGGCCAGTGAGGATCCGGCGATCTTCCGCGGCACCGACCTCTACCTCATCCCCGCCCTGTTCGGTTCGGGGCTGACGATCATCGCCGAGGTGACCGGACTGTTGGGTGCCATCGCCTCACTCATCATCGCGGCCGCCGCCTTCGGGTTCCGCATGCTCGCCTGGAAGCTGCAGTGGCGGGTGCCACAGCCGATGCGGCAATGGTCGTACCGGGACACCGGGCAGCGCGTGAAGAAGAAGCTGCCGTCGGTGTTCCGGAAACCGGACTGAGGGCGTCGGTGTCTCGCTTCGTCGAAATCAGCGGTGTCGAGGCTGACACATCGCTGCCTGTATGGGGCGCCTGTGGGTGTGCGACGATGAAATCATGAGTGAGACACCGCCCGGACCGCCGCCACCGGGGCCACTTCCGTTGCATGAGGAGAAACCGGTTCCGACACGGACGCGTGACTTTGTGCGCGTCCTCGGGGTCTCGTTGTTCGGGGCACTGTTCTTCACCTTCTTCATCTGGCTCGCCTCGACGGGGCTGATGGTCAGCAACAACTTCGACATCATCGAAGCGGATGCGATGTGGATGGGAATCTGTGCCGCAGGCCTCGCCTTCTTCTTCCCGTTCCTGTTCATGGAGCACAAACGACCGGATGACGGGTTCCGGCGTGAGGGTCTCATTCCTCTGATTCTCCTCGGCGTGGTCGCCTCCGCAGTGATCGTCTCCCTGGTGGCGCTGGTCTGGCCGTTCTTTCTCGGCGTGCGGGCCGTTCCCGGAACGGTTGCCGCGGAACTCAACGCCGATCCGGCAAGCTTCTTCCTCGTTCTGCTCTTCTTCATCGGCGGCATGGCGTGGAGCACGTGCATGATGATGCCGATGATGATCGGCGGCTACAAAGTCGCGCTGTGGCTGCTGCTGCCGTATCTCGGATTTGCCTTCCTCATCTTCTTCGCCGGTGTGCAGGTCTTTGAGAACCCGCCGAGCCTGCTTGTCACGATGATCTGGGTGGCCGTGGCGCTGTCCGGTCTGGCGGTGCTGACGGCGCTCGCGGCGATGCGCAATGTCATTGACAAGCCGAAGCCGCAGATGACTGCGAGCGAACGCGATGCGGCCTACCAGGGGTACCTTGCGGACAGGCGTCTGCGCGGACTGACGAATGAGAATCCGCTGCCGGGTATCGACGGACCTCAGCAGCCGCCTCGGCGGTGAGTTGTCGGTATAGACGCGGCCCTTCCCACCTGGAAAGATGAACGCATGAGTGAGCCGACGAGCAACTGGACGACCGATCCTGCACCACTACTGCGCGCTGGGGAGGGATTCCGCCTCGGCGAGGTCGATCCCGAATCCACCCCCGGCTACGACGGGGACAAGAAGAGCGGGAAGAAAGATCTCGAAGCGCTGTCTGCTGAGCTCAACGACCTGCAGGAGCGCCTCTTCGCCGCCCACCACGACGAGGACTCCGGTCCCGCCGTCCTCCTCGTCCTGCAAGCCATGGACACGGCGGGCAAAGGCGGAATCGTCCGCCACGTCGTCGGAGCCGTCGATCCGCAGGGTGTCGAGCTCGCCGCCTTCAAGAAACCGACTGAAGAGGAACTCGCCCACGACTTCCTTTGGCGCATCCGCTCACGCGTACCCGGGCCCGGCATGATCGGCGTCTTCGACCGCTCCCACTACGAGGATGTGCTCATCGGCCGCGTCCGCGAACTCGCCGACGGCGCCGAGATCGAGCGCCGCTACTCAGCCATCAACGACTTCGAAGCCGAACTCGTCGCGGCAGGGGTGCACATCGTCAAGGTCATGCTCCACATCTCCCCGGACGAGCAGAAGGAGCGCCTGGCCGAACGGCTCGACCGTGCCGACAAACACTGGAAATACAATCCGGGAGACGTCGAGGAGCGACTCCTGTGGCCGGACTACATGGATGCCTACCAGGCCGCCTTCGACCGAACCTCCACCGAGGCGGCTCCCTGGTTCGTCGTGCCGGCGAACCGGAAATGGTACGCCCGGCTGGCCGTGCAGCGACTGCTGCTTTACGTCCTCAAAGGCATCGACCCGCAGTGGCCCGCCGCCGATTTCGACGTCGAGATCGAGAAGAAGCGACTCGCCGAGAGCTGAGGACCTCAGTCGCGACGGATGCTGAAGTCGACCTTCGTGGGGTGTTCGACCGTGCGTGAGACCGTGCAGTACTTGTCGTGAGAGAGCCCGACGAGCCGTTCGACGCGGGCATCGGCCTTCCTGCCCTCCTCGTCGTCGGGGAACGCGAGGTCGAAGTCGAGGTGAACGTTGTCCACGCGAGAGGCTCCGTCCTCGTCGATCTTGTCCGCGGTCGCGGCGACGTCGAACTTCGTCGGTTCGGTGTGACGGCTGGTCACGGTGTCGACGTCGATCGACGAGCAGCCGGCAACGGCGGCCAGGAGCAGTTCGACGGGGGTCATGAGACCCTCGCCGCGGCCGAATTCGATGCTCGCTCCGCTCGGGGCGGTGGCGCGGTAGTGGTTCTCGGCGATGCGGGTCAGTTCGATGCTGCGAATGTCTTCACTCATGGACTAATGATGGCAGACTTCCGGGTGGCAGGAGCTGGGACGGTCAAGGTTTGGTGAAGTCGACCTCACCCGATTCCTGCACACGAGCCTGCCGGCCGGGACCGGATTCGAACTGCCAGTACAGGTTCGTGTGGGAGACGACCTGCTCCGGTGGAGGAGCACCCCATTCGGTGAGATCCTCGGTGGTGTGGGCGTCGGTGACGAGGGTGACGTCGTAGCCGCGGGCGAAGCCGCCGTGGATCGTCGAGCGCACGCAGGCATCCGATTGGGCGCCGGTGACGACGAGGTGGCCGACGTCCTTCCCGGCGAGCACCTCCTCGAAGTCCGTGTCCTCGAAGGTGTTGCCGTGGGTCTTCTCGATGATGGATTCGCCGTCGGCGGGGGAGAGCGCGTCGACGATCTGCCATTGCGGGGAATCGATCGGCAGCTCACCGGAGCTGTGCCGGACCCAGACCACCTCGGTGCCGGTCTTCCGGGCGCGGTCGACGAGATCGGCAATCGTGGAGACGACGGATTCGGAGTTCCAACTGGCCTGCATCACTCCGTTCTGGACGTCGATGACGACAAGGGCGGAGTTCGAGCGGGCGGACGTCGGCGGCTGAGCTGTGGACATGTGATCCTCCTTGATCAAGGATCATTGTCCTCGCCTCGATCCCAGCAGACAAGAGCTCGACGCCGGCCGGTTCCGCGGGTGTGAGAATGGGGGAGTGAGCGATTTCTCCGAGGACAACGGTGCCGAGGCGGACCCCGATGAAGTGGGCGCCGGACGAGCTGGCGCGGGGCAAGCCGGCGCGGGCAGTGCGGCCGGTCCGCGACGTTTCAGCGTGCTCCGCAGCTGGAAGACTGCGCCCTACTTAGTCGGGTCGGGCACGGCGATGATGGGCGACAACATCGAACACGTCATCACCTACTGGGTGCTGTGGCAGAAGTTCGAATCCCCGGCGCTCGTCGGGTTCCAACTCATCAGCCACTGGCTGCCGTTCCTGCTGCTGTCCGTCTATGCCGGGTCACTGGCCGAACGATTCGACTGCCGCCGCCTCATCCAGATCGGGCAGATCATGTTCATGGTCGTGTCCCTGTGCTGGGGGATCCTCTTCCTCACCGATTCCCTGCAGCTGTGGCAGGCCTGCGTGCTGCTCGTCATCCACGGGCTCGCCGGCTGCCTGTGGGGTCCGGCCGAGCAGATGATGCTCCATGATTTCGTCGACCGGAAGGAGCTGCCGAGCGCGGTCCGACTCAATGCCACGTTCCGCAGCCTCGGCATCCTCTTCGGTCCCGTCGTCGGTTCCGCTCTGCTGCTCGGGGTCGGTGCCACGTGGGGCATCTTCATCAACATCGTCTTCTATCTGCCGCTGACGATCTTCCTCATCCGCACCCCCTTCACCGGGCATCTGCGCAGCGGAGGAGTGCGCACTGCGCGGACGACTCTCATCCAGTCGCTGCGGGTGCTCATCGACGTCCGCCACAATCGCGCGATCGTCGGCATGCTGTTGCTGGCCGCGCTCGCCTCGACGACGATCGGGGCGGTGCTGCAGACGGCGATGCCGGTGTTCGGCGACATCCTCAACCCGGTCGGCGGGGACAGCGACTTCACCTATGGCGTGCTGCTCTTCGCCATGGGCGCCGGCGGGGTGCTCGGCGGCTTCGGGCTCGAAGCGACCGGGTGGATCAAGGCCGTTCCGGCTGCGGCTGCTCTGGCTGCTGCGGCGATGGGTGTCAGCTCACTGCTCTTCGCTCTGACCTCCCACCTGTGGGTGGCCGTGATCATGCTCGTCATCGCCGGAGTCTCGAAGATCACCGCCGAGTCGACCGAGATGGCGATCATCCAGCTCGAGGCTCCGCCCGAGATCCGCGGTCGCGTCATCGGCTCTTATGCGACGTTCGGCCCCGGCATGCAGACCTTCTCCGGAGTCACCGTGGGAGTGCTCGGTACGATCGCCACGATCCCCGGAGCCGTCATCATCGGCGGCACGGTCCTGGCGATCGGCGCGGTGGCCATCGGAACCTACGCCGTCACAGGAAGACGCAACCCCCATGCCCCAATTGCTACCTGACGGCGCTGCAGCAACCTGGCGCCAGGTTGCTCCGCCCCCGTCACCTGCTCCAGCGCGGGAATTCGGCGTGCCATCGATCGGCTTCGCCCATATCAAAGGCACCCGGCACGAGGCCCGACCGGGAGCGATCGTCGATGCTCAGGGGCCGGTCGGCGACCGCCCGTTCTGCTTCGTCGATGTCGAGCGAGCGCAGGTGCTCAAGACCGTGCAGAATCCGCGGCTCATCCGAATGACCACCTCACTCGTCGACGACACACTGACGGTCACCCTGCCCGACGGGCGCTCTGCCTCTGGGGAGCCAGCCGGCTCGGGCGAGCGCCTGACCTGCTCCTACTGGAAGCGACCGGTCGACCTGGAACTCACCGACGGTCCGCATTCGGCGCTCGCCTCCGAGTGGCTGGGAAAGTCGGTCCGGCTGGCCCGCGCACACCGTGGGGACGTGATCTACGGAGCTGGCCTGTCGATCGTCACGACTGCTTCGATGAGGGAACTCGCCGATCAGTCCGGTCACCACGAGCTGCTAGATGAGGCCGCCCGCTTCCGTGCCACCCTCGTCCTCGACACGGACGAACCCTTCATTGAAGAGACCTGGCGAGGCAGGGATGTGATGCTGAACGTGCCGGACGTCGGCGCTCTGCGTGTGCGGATCGGGGAACCGATTGCGCGGTGCGCCATCCTCGATCTCGACCCGATCACCGGCGAGCGGGGCAGCAACCTGCTCAAGACGCTTGTCGCCAGCCGCCCGCGGAATGAGGCGGGTGAACCGTACTTCGGCGTCAACGCCGAAGTCATCGAAACCTCTGCGGCTCCGGACACCTGAGTGGCCACGTTCCAACGCAGGTGACGGCGGCGGCCCAGATACCTGGCGCCAGGTTGCTGCGCCGCCGTCAGGTAGTAATCAGGTGACGGCGCCGCGGACTTTGTGAGCGTCTGTGTCCCAGAGGTGGTTGTCGAGGATGTCGCGCAGGGCCTCGACGGTGTCCCACACCTCGGTGAACCCGATATAGAGCGGGGTCAGCCCGAACCGCAGCACCTCCGGTTCGCGGTAGTCGCCGATGATTCCGCGCTCGATGAGTGCGCTCATCACCGCAAACCCCTCCGGGTGCCGGATCGAGACCTGGGATCCGCGATGAGCGTGCTCACGTGGGGTGACGACCTCGACCGGGTGATCGGCCAAACGCTCATCGACGAGGTCGATGAACAGGTCGGACAAGGCCAGGGACTTCTCCCGCACCAGGTTCATGTCCACCCGAGAATGGATGTCGAGGCCGAGCTCCGCCACCGACATCGACAAGATACCCTGCGTTCCGGTGAGGTACCGGCGGATGCCGTCGGCCGGTCGATAGTCCGGGGCCATCTCGAACGGTTGGGCATGAGACCACCACCCCGACAGGGGTTGGCTGAATCGGTTCTGCAGCGCCTCGGCGACCCAGATGAACGCCGGTGAGCCGGGCCCGCCGTTGAGGAACTTGTACGTGCAGCCGATCGCCATGTCGGCACCCGAACCGGTGAGATCGATGGGCAGAGCACCCGCCGAATGGCACAGGTCCCAGATGACCATGGCCCCGCCGGCATGGATCGCCGAGGTGGTCGTGCCCATATCGAAGAGACGACCCGTCCGGTAGTTCACGTGGGTGAGCACGACGAGGGCCACCTCGTCGGACATCGTCGTCGGGAACCCTGCGGTGACTTCCTCATCGTCGACGAGGCGGACTTTGTATCCGTCGCCGAGCTGTTCGGCCAATCCTTCGAGCATGTAGATATCGGAGGGGAAGTTCTCCCGCTGAGTGAGGATGACCCGCCGGTCCGGGGAGTCCTCGGCCTGCATCTTCAGCGCCGCCGAGGCGGCCTTGAACAGGTTGATCGAGGTGGTGTCCGTGACGACGGTGGACCCGGCCCCGCCGCCGACGATCCCGGCGATCTTCTCACCCAATTTAGCGGGCAGGTCCCACCAGCTGGCGGAGTTCCATGACCCGATGAGGCCGGTGCCCCATTCGTCGGCGATGACGTCCTGGGCGCGCTCGGCCGCGCCTTTCGTGCGGGGACCGAGCGAGTTCCCGTCGAGGTAGATCGTGCCTTCCGGGAGCAGGAAATCGTCGCGGAAATCACGCAGGGGATCGTTCGCATCGCGTTGTTCGCAGTTCGCGCGGGTGATCGCCGAGGTGGTGGAGACCGGGTCAGGAGTCGTCATCGTCGCCTTCCAAGTAATCGAGAGGGCCGGTGGGCCCGTGCGCTTCTCAGGCTACCCCGTCACTTCCCTCCCAGAACTACCCGACGGCGGCCCAGCAACCTCGCGCCAGGTTGCTGGGCCGCCGTCAGGTAGCAGGGTGTCGACTTGGGGTGGGTGTGCGGAGAGAATCAGACTCCCATCGTTCAGCCGTCCGGCTGTCATGGTTCGTCTGGGCTCGCATCCGCTGATGCGTCGCCGTCACTGCAAGGGAGCAGTTATGACCCAGATCTTCGTCAACCTTCCGACCACCGACCTCGAGCGTGCCAAGACCTTCTACCAGTCCATCGGCGCCGAGGTGGTGCCCGAGTTCACCGATGACAATGCGTCGTGCATCAGATGGACCGACGACATCTTCTTCATGATCCTCACCCGGGACTACCTCGCCACTTTCACGGACAAACCGATTGCCGACCCGCACACCACAGCTCAGGCGCTCACTGCCATCAGCCGCGAATCCCGCGACGAGGTCGACGCAATGCGCGCCTCGATCCTCGACGCCGGCGGCGGGGAGAACAAAGAACCTCAGGACCTCGGGTTCATGTACGGCATCAGCATGACCGACCCCGACGGCAACATCCTCGAGTTCATGTGGATGGACCCGACGGCAGCCGAACAGGGCCCCGAGGCCTTCGCCGAAGGCTGAGTCAGCCAGCGTGGGCGGCGAGCACTTCGAGCACGGAATCGCCATAGCGGTCGAGCTTCTTCAAGCCCACACCGCTGACCTGGCCGAGTTCGCTGATCGTCGTCGGTTTGACCTCGACGATGCCGTAGAGCGTGGCATCGGGGAACACGACGTAGGCGGGCACGCCCTGCTCCTTCGCCTGCTCTCCGCGCCAGGAGCGCAGGGCCTCGAACAGGGAGGCATCGGCGGGGTCGAGCTCGACCTCGCGGCCGCCTCGGCGACGGGATCCGGCCTTCTTCGCCCCTGCCTTCTTCACCGGGTCGACGCGCAGTGAGATCTCCTCTTCTCCGCGCAGGACGGGGCCGGCGGCCTCACCGATCACGAGCACCCCGTAATCACCGTGGGATTCGAGGAGTCCGCGGGCGAGCACCTGGCGGATGACGGTCTTCCACTGACTCTCGGACAGGTCTTCGCCGACGCCCCAGACGCTCAGGCTCTCATGGTCCGAGGCTCGGGACCGGTCGTTGTGGTTGCCACGCAGCACGTCGATGACCTGGCCCGATCCGAAACGCTGCCCGCGTTCTCGGTCGAGTCGGATGACGGCCGAGAGCAGCTTCTGCACGGCGACGGTGGCGTCCCAGGTCACCGGGGGTGTCATGCAGGTGTCGCAGTTGCCGCACGGTGCGGATTCCTCGTCGAAGTAGCGCAGCAGCTGGACGCGTCGGCAGTCGACGGTCTCGCAGAGGGCGAGCATCGAATCGAGGTGGCTCATCTGACGGCGTTTGAACACCTGGTCGCCCTCGCCGGATTCGATGAGGCGGCGTTGGGAGACGACATCGCCGAGTCCGTAGACCATCCACGCATCCGCGGGCAGTCCGTCACGGCCGGCGCGACCGGTCTCCTGGTAGTAACCTTCGACCGACCGTGGCAGGTCGAGGTGGGCGACGAAGCGGACATCGGGTTTGTCGATGCCCATGCCGAAGGCGATCGTGGCGACCATGACGATGCCGTCTTCGCGGAGGAATCTCGCCTGGTTCTCCGCGCGCACCTCACCGGGCAGCCCTGCGTGATAGGGCAGAGCGGTGATGCCGCGAGCTGCCAGCGCTTCGGCCAGCTGGTCGACACCGCGGCGGGACAGACAGTAGACGATGCCGGAGTCGCCGGAGTGTTCGGTGGTGATGAAGTTCAGCAGCTGTGACCTCGCCGAGGCCTTCGGTTCGATCCGATAAGTGATATTCGGTCGGTCGAAGCTCGCGACGAAGTGCTCGGCATCCTGGAGGTGGAGGCGCTCGGTGAGCTCGGCATGGGTCGCCGGTGTGGCCGTGGCTGTGAGCGCGATGCGCGGGACATCGGGGAACTGCTCGGCCAGCACGCCGAGTCCCAGATAGTCGCTGCGGAAGTCATGGCCCCATTGGGATACGCAGTGGGCTTCGTCGATGGCGAACAGTGAGATCTGTGCCTGCACGAGCAGTCGCATGGTCCGCGGCAGGACGAGGCGTTCGGGCGCCAGATAGAGCAGGTCGAGCTCACCGGCGAGCAGCTGCTGTTCGACCTGCTGGGCGGTCTCGAAATCGAGAGACGAGTTGAGATAGGCCGCCCGCACGCCGAGGTTCTCCAGGGCCGCGACTTGATCGGCCATGAGTGCGATGAGCGGGGAGATGACCACCCCGGTACCTGGTCTGACCAGGGCCGGAATCTGGTAGCACAGGGACTTCCCGCCGCCGGTGGGCATGAGCACGACCGCGTCCCCGCCGCCGACGACCTGGTCGACGATGGCCGCCTGCTGACCCCGGAACTCCTCATAGCCGAAGACATCGTGGAGGACATCGAGGGCGGAGGTTGTGGCTGCGGAGGTCATGGCACCCACCCTAGTTCACGTCACTGACTCGAACGTTCGCACCGCACGACCGCGGCCCCGCACGGCCCCACCACCCGGGAGCTCTGGCCCTACTGCACTGAGAACCTCCGGGCCGCCACGAGTCCCAACACGCACACCACGGCTACCGCGACGGCGAAGATCACGGTCGCGTTCGCCAGTCCCACCGTGGCGGCGAGGAATCCGGCGCCGATGGCCGGCACCGACATGAATACGTAGGCGAGGATGAAGTACGAGGTGGTCGCCTCGGTGCGGCGTTCGGGTGCGGTCACCGCGGTGATCGCGCGCATCCCGGTCATGAACACGAGTCCTTGCCCGGCCCCTGCCAGCACCGCGGAGGCGATGAGCACCGGCAGGGACCCCGCCATGATCGCGAACACGAGCGCGCCCATGCTCACGATCATGGTCACGGTCCCGCCGACGATGAGCCGGCGGTCGCTGATCTCGCGCAGCAGCACCTGCGCGGTCGCGGAGGCCCCGAAGAGGAGGAACACGACGGTGCCGGTGACCGCGGTCGACGTCACGTGCAGGGTCTGTCCGATGAAGCTCGGCGCGATCGCCGAATACAGCCCGCACACCGCGAATCCGGTGATCGCCCCAGGTGAGGCGGCCAGGAACATCCGTTTCGCCGAGGCGGGAATCCCCGGCAGCTGCAGTCGCACAGCCGTTGCCCCGCCCCGCGTCCGATCCCGGACGAGGAGAAGCGCCATCCCGGCGATGACCAGCATGATCGCGTTGACGAGGAACGGTGTGAGCAGGGGAGAGGGAGCGAAGCGGGCGAGCAGTCCGGAGGACAGGATTCCGAGCCCCAGCCCGCCCATGTTCGCCGCTGTGGCCAGGGAACCGGCGAGCCGTTCGCGTCCGGCAGGGGCGTTCTCGAGCACGGTGACGGTGGCCGTGGACGTGAAGATCCCCGCAGCCAGCCCGGACAGGACCCGGCCGGTGAGCAGCAACCCGGTGTGGGAGCCGATGAGGAAGAGGGTCGCCGAGGCGATCGAGAAGACCACCCCGAGCCTGAGCATCGGACGCCGCCCCAGTCCCTCGGAGAGCCTCCCGAAGACGACGAGCGCGCCGATGACCCCGACCGCGTAGATCGCGAAGAGCTGAGTGGTGAACGCCGTCCCGAAATCGAATCGCTGCTCATAGAGCGGGTAAAGGGGCGTCGGCAGGGTGGTGCCCATCATGACGACGGTGAACACGTACACCGAAGCGGCCAGACCCCATCCCGTCGCGACGCGCGGTTCCGGACGCGGCTGGTGAGCTGCCGCCGTTTCGTCGGCCACTGCCGCACCTCTTTTCCGTCCGCAATCGTCCCTCGCCGAGGCGGCCCACCGCACCCGTTCACCCGATCGTCCGAGGATCGGGCCGGTGCCACTCGAACCTGACAGGTGTCTGCAGGCGGTGAGTCGACTGCGATTGTACGCTGGAACTGCGAAGCCCATGCCTGCGTGAGCACATGGCGGATTGTGCGCACCCGCGAGAAGGAGCAGATTCCGATGACGACGACCCCGAACAGCCCCGCCGAAGCCGACCAGGCCGCACTGGCGGATCCGAGCCGGCGCCGCATGATGAAGACGGCGGGCGTGGCCGGAACGGTGGCGGTCATCGGCGGCTCCGTGGCGGCCACCTCGGCGTGTTCGTCCGACGAGGAGGCGGAGCCGACGAAGGATGCGAGCCTGCCGACCTCCGACGTTCCCGTCGGTTCCGGCACCGTCATCGAGGACACGTACGTGATCACTCAGCCGAAGGAAGGCGAGTTCTTCGCGTTCTCATCGGTGTGCACCCACCAGGGCTGCCAGGTCACCCGGGTCACCGAGGAGGCCATCATCTGCCCGTGCCATTCCTCGAACTTCTCGGTGACCACCGGAGAGGTGATGTCCGGTCCGGCCGAGGAACCGCTGCCGAAGTACGACGTCTCCGAAAGCGGCGGCACGTTGACGGTCAAGGGGCAGTAGGGCACGTAGAGCCCGATGCGGGCCGCTGCCGGCCTACGCAGCCCGCCGCGGTCGGCCGTTCGCGGAGCCGGGCACTCTCCGTCAGAGGAAGAGCCCGGGGAGGACGAGGGCGCCGGCGATGAGGAGCGCGAGCAGGGCGGAGAAGCCGAGCCCGCTTGCTTCATTCCGGCGTGATTTCCTATCGTCGGCCCGCCACGGCAGGTCCGACCAGGTCAGCGCGGCCCTGAAGACGGAGACGACGATGACGGCCATCCCTGCCAGCCAGACATAGATGAACCACTCGCTCCACCCGCCGAACGGTGTGATGAGGCGGATGAGCAGGACGAATACGACCGCCGTCACCATCCCCGAGAGCAGCCCGATCCGCGACGCCGCGCGGGGAGCTCGCCACGCGGTGAACGCGCCCCAGGCGACGATGAGTGCTCCGATGACGGTTGAGACGAGTTCGGGACTCATGAGCGTCCTCCCTTCGCTGAAGTTTCGGCCCCGACGAGTGCGGCGGCCGCGTCGACGTCATTGGCGGAGTCGTTGAGCACGATGATCCCGGCTCCGGACTTCGGGTCGAAGCCGAGGAACGACCGGTAGCCGCCGGTGCCGCCGTTGTGCCAAGTGATGGTCGAGTCGCCGTGCGTCGTCGTGAACCACGCCCAGCCGATGCGGTCATCCTCGAAATCGGCACGGGGTTCGGCCGCCTCGGCGCCGGGGGCGTTCCCGTCACGGACGGCCCGCAGCCAGATCGCCAGATCATGAGTCGTCGACCGGATCGCCCCGGCCGGAGCCGCACCACCGAGGGTCCACGGGGCGGCCGGCAGCCCCGATGCCGTGAACCCGTGGGACAGCCCATCGGCCGAGTCCGGGACGAACGTCTCCTTCATTCCCAGCGGCTCGGTGAGGCGGTCACGGACGAGCTCGGCATAGTTCTGCCCGGCCGCCTCGGCGAGTGCTTGGCCGAGAACGGCGAACCCGAAGTTCGAATACTCGGGCTCGGGTTCACCGACCTCCACGTCATCGAGGCTGGCCACGATGTCCCCGGCGTCCCCGCGATAGGGGTCGGTGTGGAGGTAGTTCGACAGCACGCTCATCACCCCGTCGCTGAAGCTCGGAGCGGGTTCCTGGGAGGGCAGACCGGAACGCTGCATCGCAATCGACTCGAGCGTCACCTCGGCGACCTTCCCCTCCAAATCAGGCCACACCTCGCCTAGGCGGGTGTCCGCCTCAACCTCGCCCCGGTCGATCGCATCGGCGAAGAGGGCGGCCGTGAACGTCTTCGTGATCGATCCGATCTCGAACTCCGTGTGCTCATCGGCTCCGGTGCCCGCGAAGGTCACCTCGTCACCGTTGACGCGAGCGGCGGCCACATGCTGCCAATGCTGACTGCCGAGCGCGTCCTCGAGCTCAGCCATCAGCTCGGCGTCACCCGTCGGCGCGCCTTGGAATCCGCGTGGCCACGGGGTGATTGCGGCAAGCACTGCGGCCGTGAGAGCGGCGGCAAGCAGGGCAATTCCCATTAGCCGAGGCGGTCGTCCGGCAGCCGCGGATGTGCGGTTGACGTCGATTTCGGTCATCGTTCCTCCTGTTGTTCAGGGGTGGAGTCAGTGCGTTCCGATGAGGACGAGGGTGAGCAGCGGAACGATCCGCTGAGCAGGCACACGCCAGTGCCCGCGGCGGGCGCTCTCGAGCCAACCGGCTCCGGCGAGGGCGTGGACGTGGTGGTAGATCTGCCCGGAGGTGCCGAAGCGCTCATCCTTGCCCAGCTCGGCCACGGTGCTCGTGCCCTCGTAGATCGCCTGGAGCAGCTGCAGGCGCACCGGGTGACCGAGGGCTGCCAACGATCCGGCCGCCTCGGCGAAATCGATCTGCGCCAGGCCCGCGCTGGACAGGCCCATCTGCCACGCCACGGGATCGGTGCCGCCCGGCGGAGTCGTGTACCCGGTGTAGGTGACTCCGCCCTCCCTGCCGAGGTGGTCGACGAGCCCATGCAGCGCCCAAAACGTCTCCGTGTCGCCCGGCAGGGCAGCCCCCGTTTCGTCGGACCGTGCTGGCGATTCCGCAGTACCGGACGTCGCGACGGTCTGCTGTGGCGCAACGGCCGCCGCCTCGAGCTCGGCGACGCGCTGTTCGAGAGCGGAGAGGCGTTCTTCGGCCGAAGGAATTGATTCCATACCTCGACAGTACAGTAAATACGTAATTACGTAAATACATGAAATGCACAGCGGTGTGGCGTACCCGACCCTGAGCCGACGCTGACCGGACAGACTCAGGCTGGCGACCTAGACTGGTGCCGTGATGAGTACCGAAGATCCGCGCACCGAATCCACACCCCCGCGAACCGAGGCCGCCCCGCAGGCCATTGCCGCAGCGAGCCGACTCGGCTGGCCCATGGTCGTGCGCGGAATCCTCGGCGTCGCCTTCGGCATCGTCACTGTCTTCTGGCCCCGCGATTCGAGCAATCCGCTGCAGCTGAGCATGCCGACCGAGGTCGTCGACCACCTCGCCATCGGCTACCTCATCCTCTTCGCCCTGGCTCTGGTCTTCCAGGCCGTACGCTCGCCGTTGAACGTGCGCACCGCGATCTTCGGTCAGGCCGTCATCGCGATCCCGGCCATCGTCTTCCTGTTCTTCGCCGACCACCCCGCCGAACTGCGTGCGGCCCTGAGCATCTGGGCCCTGCTGCACGGTGCCCTCGAATTCTGGGCCTACCGACAGCTGCGATCCCAGCCCATGGCCTCGGACTTCCTCATCGCCTCCGGAGTCCACGTCCTGCTCGGCATCATCCTCGTCTTCGGCGACGGCATGGAGGCCCTGTCGATCCTCGGCTTCACGGGAGCCGCGACCCTTATCGCTGGCGTGATCTTCATCATCGGCGGCTACTCCCGCCTGAGCAAGGGTCGCCAGCTGGCGAAGCTCGGTGCACTGCCTGAGCAGATCGACACCCCCGCCGAGGCGGCCGACCCCGCCGACGCTGCCCCCTCGGGGGCCGCTGACGCCACCGACGCTGCGAGCTCGTCCGCTGCCGCGGACACGCCCGACTCAACGGACCCCGACGGCGCGGCCGATCGCACGGCCGATTCCGGTGATCCGGACGATCCGGACGATCCGGACAGCGACACCCGCGTGACGAAAGAGCCCTGACCGGCACCCGAGCCAACCGAGACATCCGAGGTGAGATGAGCACTGTCGAGCACGAGAGCGCAACCGAATCCCGATTGGCCACCATTGCCGCCTCGGTGAGGTCCTCCGAATTATTGGGCGACTTGGCCGAAGCGAGCCGAGCACTCGACCCCGTCCTCTTCCGGCGCCTCTTCGCGCTCTCCCGTTCCCCATCCCTGCTGGTGGCGACCGACTACGACGGGACGATCGCCCCCATCGTCGACGTCCCCAGCCAAGCCTTTCCCTTGGAGAGCTCGGTCGACTCTCTGCGCGCGCTCGCCCTGCTGCCGTCCACCTCGGCGGGGGTGATCTCTGGTCGCAGCCTGCGCGACCTCGCGGCGATGTCGCGCCTGCCCCGGGAGGTCCACCTCTTCGGGTCTCACGGCGGTGAGACCGACACATTCACCATCGACACGCTCACCGAAGAGCAGCGGGCGGTCCTCGCCGACTTCCGCGCCGACCTCACCCGCGCCCTGCCGCGCGATGTCATCGAGCACAAGACCACCGGCGCGGCCGTGCACCTGCGCGGACTCGACGAGGCCGGCCGGCGGGAGATCGAAGCCGCTGTCGAGAAGCTCGCCGACGACCACCCGATCCACCCCACCCGCGGCAAGCAGGTCATCGACCTGTCCGTCGTACCGTCGTCGAAGGCCGACGCGCTGACCCGTCTGCGCAGCCAGACAGGGGCGGAAGCCGTCGTCTTCATCGGCGATGACACCGCCGACGAGTTCGCTCTCGAAACCCTCGGCGCCGATGACCTCGGGCTCAAGGTCGGAACTCAGACCGCACCAACTCACGCCGACTTCCGGCTGGACTCACCGGCCGAGGTCTCCACCGTCCTCAGTGCCCTGTTCGAGCTGCGCAAGTCCTGGCTCTTCGGCCGCCGCGCCACCCCGATCCAGCGGCACAGCCTCATCGGCAACGGACAGTCGACCGCGCTCATCGACCCCACCGGCAGCATCTGCTGGATGCCGCACCCGCTGCCGCATTCGGCGTCGATGTTCTCCGAGATCCTCGGCTCCGAGGCGGCAGGATTCTTCGCCGTGGCACCGGCCAACGGGGCCGCCCCGCTGACCCAGCGCTACCTCGGGAACTCGACCCTGCTCGAGACCCGGTGGGCCGGACTGAGCTGTGTCGACTACCTCGCTCCCGTCGACGGGCACAGCGATGACACGATCGTCGTCCGTGTGCTCACCGGCGACACCCCGACCCGCATCCGCTTCGCACCCAGGCTCGACTACGCCACGGTTCCCACCCGCATGACCCGGTCCGATGATGGTGTGGCGGTGCTCGGCACTGCCGAGCCGATCGAACTCCACGCCCCCGGAATCGACTTCGACATCATCGAGAACGGAGACTCCCACACTGCCGAGGCGACCGTCGTCCCCTCGCAGCAGTCCGGCGGATCCGTCGTCCTCGTCCTCGCCTGCGGATCGGGCACAGGAGATGCCGGATATATGGCCACCGGCGGCGAGCATCATGTGCGCGAACGCGCGCTGAATTTCTGGACGAACTGGGTCGACTCGCTCACCCTGCCCAGCCACCACCGTGAAGAGGTCATCCGCTCCGCGATCACCCTGCGCGCCCTGTGCCACGAACCCACCGGCGGAGTCCTCGCCGCCCCCACGACCTCCCTGCCCGAGGGCATCGGCGGTGTCCGCAACTGGGACTACCGGTACACGTGGCTGCGCGACGGGTCGATGACCGTTCGGGCCCTGCTGGCCCTCGGATCCACCGGTGAGGCCGAAGGTTTCCTCTCCTGGCTCTCCGGCATCCTCGAGCGAACGGTCTCTCCCGAGCAGCTTCATCCGCTCTACGCCGTCGACGGTTCGGCGCTGACTACCGAGGCGGTGCTCAACCACCTTCCCGGATACGCCGGATCACGGCCGGTGCGGGTCGGCAATGCCGCCGAACATCAGGTCCAACTGGACGTGTTCGGCCCGGTTACGGAGCTCCTCGACGAACTCAGCGACCACCTCGGCGAGCTGCCCGAGGACTATTGGACTCTCACCTGTCAGATGGTCGAAGCCGTGGGCAAACGGTGGTTCGAGGCCGATCACGGGATCTGGGAGGCCCGGCGTGCGCCGAAGCACAACGTGTACACGCGGGTGATGTGCTGGGTGACGGTCGATCGGGCGCTGCGGATCGCGGACCGGTTCGACCGGGAGCCGCCCGGTGCGTGGAGGCAGCTTCGTGAGGAGATCGCCCACGACGTGCTCACCAATGGCTTCAACGAGGAGGTCGGGGCGTTCACCGTCGCCTACGGTGAAACGGACCTGGACTCGGCGGCGCTGTTCGTCGGCCTCTCGGGGCTGCTCGACGCCGACGACCCGCGGTTCGTGTCCACCGTCGACGCGATCGAGCGCGAACTGCGCGTCGGCCCGACTGTCTTCCGCTACCGGTATGACGACGGGCTGCCCGGACTCGAGGGCGGATTCCACATCTGCACGACGTGGCTCATCGAAGCCTTCATCAAGGTCGGCCGCATCGACGATGCCTGGGATCTGTTCCGGCAGGTCGACGACCTGCTTGGACCCACCGGACTGCTGTCGGAGGAGTACGACCCCGTCGCCGAGATGCACTTGGGCAACCACCCGCAGGCGTACTCACACCTCGGCTACATCCGCGTCGCCCAGCAGCTCGACGCTCACCGCCCCAGCTGAGCGGCGAGCCTCACTCGACGAGGAGGGTGACCACCTCGGCGATGCAGGCAGGTCGTTCCTGGCCATCGATCTCGATTGTCTGCTTGAGGATGACCTGCGTGCCCTTCTCGCCGCGGATGACGTCCTTGACCTCGACCTTTCCGCGCAGTCGCGAGCCGACGACGACGGGCTGAAGGAAGCGGACCTTGTTGAGCCCGTAGTTGACGCGGATGGCCACGCCTTCGATGGTGAAGACCTCGGAGGAGAACTTCGGGATCAACGCGAGAGTGAAGAATCCGTGCACGATCGTCGCACCGTAGGGGCCCTCGGCTGCGCGCTCTTCGTCGACGTGGATCCACTGGTGGTCGCCGGTGACGTCGGCGAAGGCGTTGATGGCGTCCTGGTCCATCGTCAGCCACTCGGAGGAGCCGAGCTCCTGGCCGATGAGCGACTCGAACTCGTCGATGCCGTTGATTGTGCGCACGTGGTTCTCCTTTGATCCTGGCTCAGTCATTGAGCGGACATTCGATTGACGTCCGCTGTCCCTGGCATCATACGTGGCGGCCCGTCCGCCGTTGCAAGGCCGTCCGGACTGTGAGTCGCCCGGCCCGCGTCCGTTAGGTTGGAGGCATGGCCGAACATGCACAGGAACGTCCGGAGACGCTGACGCATCCCCTCTCGCCGAGGTGGCTGGAGCGTCCCGACGGATACCGTCACTTCGAATCCGCGTACTTCGTCGGCCGTGGCCGGGACACATTTGATCGTTGCGCCGAGGAGCTGCTGCACTGGGAGGTCAAGATCCGCAGCGGTTTCGACATCGGTGTGGATGGAAGCGGTGATCGGCCGCCTCGCGTGGAGCGGGGGCAGGAGCCGACGATCCGTGTGCGCCTCGGACCGTTCCGCCTTCCCGAGCCGTCTCGTGTCATCGACGTCTTCGAAACGGAGGACCGGTGCGGTTTCACCTACGGCACGAAGCCGGGACATCCGATCACAGGAGAGGAGTCCTTCATTCTCATCCGCACCGCCGATGACCGGGTGTTCCTGGTTCTGAGGTCGGTCTCGCGGGCAGGGATGGGAATCTGGCGACTTGGTGAGCCCTTCGCCCGGCTCGCACAGATCGTCTACCGGCGTCGCTACGGACGGGCCTTGCGCAGCTGATCCGGCAACGCTGAGGCGATTGCCGGACGGGCTGCTGTTCGGTCACTTGCCGGGGATCGAGCTCCGAGCAGGAGTGTATTCCCAGTGCCACGGCTCGTACATGCTCGCCTTGGCCCAGTCGGGGTTCTCCCAGCCGTATTCGTCACCGTGCTCGACGAGCCAGCCCCAGGCTCCCGTCTTGTTGGAGACTCCACCGCCCAAGTCGAGGGCGATTCCCCAACCGTGCAGTGAGGTTCCCGGCTTGGCCGACAGTCCCGGCTTCCGGCTGGCCACAGAGAGCTGGCCGGCCATGTCACGGTAGGAATCCGTGATCTCGAGTTCCTTGCCGGTGTCCTTCTTGTAGGCGGCATTCATCTTCGCGAAGGAGACGGCGGCATCTGCACGGAGTCGGTGGTCTTCCTTGCCGAGGTCGCACAGCCACTCATCGGGCAGCTCGCCGTTGCCGGCAGACTGATCGAAGTTCTGCTTCTCATCGCAACCGGGCAGAGCGCTCTTCTCAACCGCGCGAGAGGCGGCTTCGACCTTCTTCTGCTTAGCGCTCGGTACGCCGATCTCCATCGACGACTTGCCCTTGACCTCGGGAACGTCGGCGTTGACCTTCTCCGGGTTGATGGCGGCGGGTTCACTGGCGGCGGTCGGGTCGGTCTTGACCTCGGCACCTCCGCCGAGGTTGTTGACCAGCATGGTCACAGCAGTGGCGGCACCCGCCACGGAGACGGCAGCCAGGGTGGACACGGTCCGCAGCTTCCGCTTGCGCACGGACTTGAGCAGAGCACCATCGGACCCACGGCTCTCGGCGGCTCCTGCGCTGACCCGGCGGGCCGATGCAGAAGACGGTGAGCCGAAGGTCGCCGGGACTGCGGCGGCTTCACGGGCCATTGCGGCCCGACGCGGGGACGTCTGAGCCGCGCGGGCTTCGGCGGCCATCGCTGCGCGCCTGGGCGACAGGGTCTCCGTTGTGGAGTCAGCGGCTGCGGGGGCGGTCGGTGTCCCGGTGTCGCGCTTCGAGGTGTGTGCGCGAGAGAACGGGGACGATGAGCGACGCCTGTGCAGATCCCGTCGACGCACCTGTGGTTCCGTGGTCGATGATGACTCTGACATAACTCTCCGTGTGGTGTGACTCCGCGAAGACCGCCGAGGTGTCGACGACTTCAATGCAACATCACAAAAGTGTAACGGGAATATATAGAACCTGTCATATTTAAGTGATGAGTCGCACGCGAAGGCGGTCAGCCGACGCACAGGCCGGGTTCAGGGGAACCCGGGAAACTCGGCATCGTCCGAGGTCAGCGCCCTGACGTAAAACGGGGACCCGCCTCGGCGAGGTTATTCGGAATGACTCTCGATGTGCTGTCGGAGCGCGCGTTCCTGGGCTTCTTCGTCGGGGAAGACTACTTCGGTCCGGGCACCCCCTGTGACGGGATCGTTACTGAAGATCAGCTTGATGCCGAGCAGGCGAGCCTGCCCCTGTGCGATGACGAGGCCGAGGCCCATGCCGCCGCCGCCTGCGGAGACGAAGCGGGTCGGGCCGGTGTTGACGATGTCCGGCGGATAGCCGGAGCCGGAGTCGGTGACGACGATGCTGCGCGTGCTCGTCTCCAAGCGGATGGGATCCCCGCCGTGCTTGATCGCGTTGACGAGCAGGTTCGACACGATGCGCTCGAAACGGCGGACATCGGTGACCAGCGTCGAATTCAGCGCCGCCAGATGGGTGTCGATCTGGTGGCCGGCCAGGGCGCCGGAGGCCTCCATCGTGCCCAGCAGGGAACGGATCGCCTGATCGACGTCGACGCGGGTGAACTCGGGATTGGCGCGGCCGGCGTCGAGGCGGGAGACCTCGAGGAGATCCTCGACGAGGACCTGCATGCGCACGACCCGGTCCTTGACGAGTTCGGCGGGACGAGAATCCTCTTCGAGCAGGTTCGCGGCGTTGACCAGGCCGGTCAGCGGGGTGCGCATCTCGTGCGCGAGGTCGGCGGTGAAGCGCTGCTCGGAGTCGATGCGTTCGGTCAGTCGGGCCACCGCGGTGTCGACTGCCGTGGCGAAGGCCCACACCTCTTGGTCGGATTCGTCGATGACATCGGCGATGCGCGTGGTCGTGTCTCCCGCGGCGATCTTCCGGGCCGCCTGTGCACCGAGGGTCAGCCTGCGGGAGATGCGACCGGCGACGATCGAGCCGACGCCGCCGACGACGAGGGCGGATCCGATCATGCCGACCAGCAACGCCTGGTCGATGCGACCGATGAGCTCCTGGCTGTCCTTCGTCGAGGCTCGTACGGAGATCACCTGGGTGTGCGAGCCGATCTCGATCGGCGCCGCGGCCCATACGATCTCGTCACCGTCGATCTCGGAGCGGATCGTCACGCTCTGTCCCTTGAGCGCGGACTTGCGCGCCTCCTTGGGCAGCTGCGGATCATCGATACGGGCGTTGAGGGTGAGCACCCCGGTCTCGGAGAAGATGGCCGTCGCGTTCGTCAGCTGTTCGGTCACCGTCGACCGCATCCGGTCGTCCTCGGCTCGGGCCGCGGATTGGCGCAGCACGATCGAACACGACAGGACGGCGATGATCACCGAGGCGACGATGAGCAGAGAGATCTTCCAGCGCAGCGACATGCGATCAGCCTGCGAAGCGGTAACCGAATCCGCGAACGGTTTCGATCATGTTCGCCCCGATCTTCTTCCGCAGGCGCTGGATGTGGACGTCGACGACGCGGGAGTCGCCGGCCCATTCGTAGCCCCACACCGTGAACGCGATCTTCTCCCGCGAGTACACGTGCTCGGGCTGCTCGGTCAGCAGCAGGAGGACACGCAGTTCGGTCGGGGTGAGGTGGACTTCCTCCCCGTCGACCTCGACGGTGAGCCGTCCGGTGTCGAGGACGAGGGATCCCAGTCGTGTGCGGAACGGACCCAGCCCGCCGTTGGAGCCAGAGGACTCCGCGGCCACCGTGGGGGATCCGCTCGGACGGGGCGGAACCGCTCCGCCGATGGCCTCTTCGTCGTCGTCCGCCTCGGGGGCGGTGGTGAACTTCCCACCGGCACCGAGGTAGGTGTCATCGGATTCGAGCTGCGCTCGCAGTCGATCCCGAGTGTCCATTCCGGGGCTGGCGCCGAGGACCTCGGGGATGCCGTCCCCGGTGACCATGCCTCCGGGACCGATCACGGTTTCGTGATGCTCATCCGCCTCAGGTGAGGGGGAGTAGCCGAACCGGTCCGTGCCGGTGGTGATGAATCGGCGGACGACTGCGCGGATTCGGGCGTTGAGCACCTGCATGTCGAAGGGCTTGGTGAGGTAGTCGTCGGCTCCGGCTTCGAGAGCCTGGACGATGTCGATGGCATCGGAGCGAGCGGAGATGATGATGATCGGAATCGTCGAACGCTCGCGCACGGCACGGCAGATGGAGGCGCCGTTCATCGTCGGCAGCATGAGGTCCAGCAGCAGGACGTCGGCGCCGTTGGCGGAGACGAACTCGTACCCCTCACGGCCGTCGGCAAATGCCGAGACCGTGTAATCGAAGCGTTCGAGTCCGATCTGCGTCGTTTCGCGGATGACCTCGTCATCCTCGACCAGAACTATATGCATTACGTTTCTCCATTAAGCCGCGTGAAGCGTTGACCTGGTTCAAACCTACCGTCGTGCAGGCGATACACCTGCACCGACCAGCCGGAGGGGCAGCAGGCATCGTCCCCGTCGGCGAACATGGCCTCCTGCACCACCAGTGTCCCATTTCTGCCGGGGCTGACCTTGAGCTGATTGCCCGTGGCGATGAGTTCGAGGCGGGGCTCGCCGTCGTGTTCGCTGATGACCGCGCCGGCGATGGTCTCATCTCGCTGTTTGGGGTTGGCCACCGTGACCAGCTGGAACTTCTGTTTGCCGCTGAGGAACGGCGACGAGAACTTCAGGCAGTCCTTGCAGTCGGCGACGACCTTCGCCGTCTCCGTGGCGCTGCCGGTGACGGCGATTCCCGACGCGGATTCGATGGCCTTGCGGACCTCGTCGAGTGAGAACGGTTCGTTCGGCTCGCCGGCGGCCGCGGTGTTCGGGGCGAAGAGCGAGGGGGAGGGATTGCCTTCGGGCGAGACCTTGAGGCCGCGATCGGGTCCGCATGCTGTGACGGTGAAAGTCATGGCTGCCGCGAGGAGGAGCGCCGTGAAGCCGCGGACGGTGCGACGGGGGGATTTCGAGTGGGGGTTGACGAGGGGGCTGGGGCTGACTGCTGCGATGCGTGCAGAAGTGGCTGTCTGGGCAACGGCGTCTGCGCATGGTTCACGGCCAGGCGGGGCCTGGCTGGAGTGAAACGAGCACAGCGCCTCCTCGGAGGCGCGTCTGACGGTGACGGGCACACACT
Source organism: Brevibacterium epidermidis NBRC 14811 (assembly GCF_001570805.1). GTDB lineage: Bacteria > Actinomycetota > Actinomycetes > Actinomycetales > Brevibacteriaceae > Brevibacterium > Brevibacterium epidermidis. The sequence goes on from NZ_BCSJ01000003.1 coordinate 428,018, forward strand.
CATTTTTGCCTGTTCGGAGCCTGTAGTCCACCTGATCATCGGCTCAGGCGAGTCAGCGCCATCGTCGGATCGGCCGCTTGCCGTGTTCTCCGTTGATTTCAAGGCGTCTTGTAGCCACTACGGTGCTGTGGGGATGAGCGGTCGGTCAGGGCCGCCTCGGTGTCGGTGGGATCGAGGTTCCGGGTCGAGCCGGCTGGGTTTGATCTCGGCCACAGGATGGGTCGGCTCTCAGGTCCGACCGGTAGAATGAGGGGCATGGCGCCCACGAACACCCCGAAGAAGAAGTCCACAGGCGGCAAGCCCACCAGCACAGTGTCCTACAAGGACGCGATCAAGGTCGGCGCCGTCTGCGCAATCGTCACCCTCGTCCTCGCGATCATCGTCACCCGAGCGTGGCAGGACGGCCGTGCCTTCGGCTACGCCTTCGTCTACGCCGGAGCGGCATTCGTGGTGGTGTCAGGCTTCACGAGCTACCTCAACTGGATGATGCGCAAAGATACGCAGAACCAGAATCAGTCCTACCCAGTCATGCGGTAGATCGCTCCAGTCATCCGCTGAGGCATCAGACTCCGAAAGCGCCATAACGCCCTGCTCGTGCAGGGAGTTATGGCGCTTCTTTGTGAGCGATGCTCGCGGCCTCCGCGCGCTTACTTGAAACGCAGCAGCCGGAGGCTGTTGAGGACGACGAATACCGACGAGAACGCCATTGCGGCACCGGCGATCATCGGGTTGAGCAGTCCGAACGCCGCGATCGGGATCGCTGCGGTGTTGTAGGCGAAGGCCCAGAACAGGTTGCCCTTGATGAGCCCCAGGGTCCGGCGCGAGAGCCTGATCGCCTGCGGGATCTGCTGCGGATCGGACTTGACCATGGTGACGTCCGACGCCGCCATCGCCGCGTCCGTGCCCGACCCCATCGCGATGCCGAGATCCGCACCGGCCAGAGCCGCGGCGTCATTGACTCCGTCGCCGACCATGGCCACGGCCCGGCCTTGGCCCTGCAGTTCGCCGACCACGGAGACCTTGCCTTCCGGACGGACATCCGCGCGGACCTCGGTGATCCCGAGAGCCTCGGCGACCACCTCGGCGGCTTGAGCGTTGTCCCCGGTCAGCAGCACGGTGCTCAGTCCCAGCGAATGCAGTTCGGCGATCGCTGCCGCCGCCGTCGGCTTCGGCTCGTCGGAGACGAAGCTCAGTCCGCGGAACTGACCGTTGATCGCCAGCGCGACGATCGTGGCTCCGCGCGGCACGGAATCGGCCGCGAAGTCGACCGCGATTCCACGCTCCCGGAGCAGGTCGGGACGACCGGCGAGCACCTCGGTGCCGTCGATCGTGGCCCTCAGTCCGCCGCCCGCGATGTTCTCGAAATCCAAGACCGATGACCCGACCGCGGTTCCCATCGCCCTCGCCGAGGCGGCCCTGGCCGGTTCCTCGGCCGATCCCGTCGAATCGGGCTCAGTCGAGACGGACTCAGTTGGGACGGCTCCCGCCGAACTCGCCCCGACGATCTCGGGAGCGGCTGAGACGACGGCCCGGGCGATCGGATGTTCGCTGCGCGATTCCAATCGGGCCAGGACGTCGAAGTCCGCAGGCGAGAGCTCGGTTCCGGTCAGGCTCATCACGCCGGTGGTCAGGGTGCCTGTCTTGTCGAGGACGACCGTATCGATCGACCGCGTCGACTCCAGCGCCTCGGGTCCGGAGACGAGGATGCCCAGCTGGGATCCGCGCCCAGACGAGACAGCGAGGGCCGTCGGCGTGGCCAGACCCAAGGCACAGGGACAGGCGATAATGAGCACTGTGAGTGCCGCGTGCAGTCCCGCCGCCCAATCGCCGGTGACGAAGCCCCAGATGAGCAGGGTGATAGCGGCGATGCCGAAGACGATCGGCACGAATACCGCCGAGATCCGGTCGGCCAAACGCTGCACGGCGGGCTTGCCGGTCTGCGCGCGACTGACGAGATCGGCCATGGCTGCCAGCGTCGTATCCGCACCCACTCGGGTGGCACGGACCTCGAGCACACCGGAGGTGTTGATCGTGGCGCCGGTGACGGAATCGCCGGGAGCGACCTCGACCGGGACGGATTCGCCGGTGAGCATCGCTTCGTCGATGGCCGAATGACCGGTCAGCACCTCACCGTCGGTGGCGATCTTCTCGCCGGGGCGGACGAGGAAGACATCGTCGACGACCAACTCATCGATCGGCACCTGCACTTCGACACGGTCCCCGCTCGAAGGACCGGCCTCGCCCGCGCCAGCGCGCTCGCGCAGAACGGTCGCGGACTTCGCGCCGAGGTCGAGGAGTGCCTTGAGCGCGGCCGTCGCCCGGTTCTTCGCCCGATCTTCGGTGAGCTTGCCGATGAGCAGGAACACCGTGATCGCCGCGGCCGCCTCGAACCACACGTGGTAATCGCCTGGGATCGCCCAGCCATGGCCATCGGCGACGGCCCGGCCCAGCGTGAAGTAGGAGTACAGGCTCGCGACGGTGATGCCGACGCTGACCAGAGTGTCCATGGTCGTCGACCCACCGCGCGCGGCCTTGAACGCCGCCGAATGGAACGGCCACGCACCCCACGTGACGACGGGCAGGGCGAGGATCGCGACGATCCACTGCCAGCCGGTGAAGTGCCAGCTCATGACCATCGAGATCGCGACGATCGGCACCGCCAGGATGAGTGAGCCGATGAAGCGCGGCCGCAGATGGCGGGGATCGTAGTCGACGATCTCGGGGCCGTCGCCGCCTCCGCCGGGGCTGCGCACCGTGGCGCTGTAGCCGGCCTTCTCGACGGCGGCGGTGATGTCGTCGTCGCTGAGCTCGGAATCGATGATCACATGCGCGGTCTCCAGCGGCAGGTTGACCTCCGCGGTGACCCCGTCGAGGCGGGTGAGCTTCTTCTCGATCCGCGCCGAACACGACGCGCAGGTCATGCCCGTGATGTCGAGCTCGAGCTCGCGCGGCATCACTTCACCTCGTAGCCGGCCTCATCGACTGCGGCGCGGATCGCCGCGTCGTCGAGTGCGTCCGACGACGTGATCGTGACCGGGGAATCGCCGCCGGCGTTGAGGTCGACCGCGACCTCGGTCACGCCGTTCAGCGCGCCGAGCTCTTCCTTGACTGCGGCTTCGCAGTGTCCGCAGGTCATTCCCGAAACGGTGATGGTGGTGGTCGTCATCGTGCTCTCCTATCAGCTGTGAAAGTGTCCCGATGTCCGGGCCTCAGGCGTCGTCGCACCCCGAACGGGCGGACGCGGCCGACCGGCTCAGCTCTTGATGAGTCGGGAGATGGCGGCTGATGCCTCCTCGACCTTCTTCCGCGCTTCCTCTTCGTCGCCGGACCCGGCGGCGTCAACCACGCAGTGAGCGATGTGCTCTTCGAGGAGGTTGATGGAGACCGCGTGCAGCGCGGCTGTCGCGGCGGAGACCTGGGTGAGGATGTCGATGCAGTACTTATCGTCATCGATCATCTTCCCGATGCCGCGGACCTGACCTTCGATCCGCTTCATCCTCCGCGTGAGAGCGTCCTTCTGCGGGGTGTATCCATGTTGCTCAGTCATGGTCACACTGTATACCCCTATGGGGTATGAATCAAGATCGACCCTCGCCGAGGTGGCTGTGCGTTTGCTCTCACCTCGACCCTTCCGTGTCGCCCGGCTCCTACAATCGAATTATGCGTGCTGCCAGACTGTTCCGGTTCCCGGTCAAGGGATTCCCCGCCGAGGAGCTCACCGAGGCTCGGGTGGTCAGGGACCGCGGAATCCGCGGCGACCGGATCGCGGCGTTCACCAACGGCAGCCTCGACGTCCCCGCCGACGCCTGGCACTCGTACTCCGCCTTCACCGTGCTCAAGAACGACACCGACCTGCAGAAATGGCAGGTAGCAGCAACCCTCCCCGAGGCGACCGACACCGAATCCGCGATTGAGTCCGGTCCTGATGATCGGAACTCCACCGTCGAGGCGGCCGACCATGACTCCGCGACCGTGACCCTGACGGCTCCGACGGGGGAGTCGACGACCTTCTCCACGGGCGATGATCAGGGCAGAGCCGCCTCGGCGAGCTTCCTCTCTGAGCGCATACCCCCTCAGGGTACATTCCCGCGCTGCCTGGCCGTCGCCGATCAGGGGATGTTCGACTCGCAGCGCTCGGGGATCTCGCTCATCAACCCCGCCACGGTCGCCGCGATCGCCGAGACGGACGAAGGACGGGCAGCCCTCGGCACTGATAACGATGAACTCGATCCGCTGAGGTTCCGCGGCAATGTCCTCGTCGAGGGACTCGCGCCGTTCGAGGAATTCGCGCTCATCGGTTCGATCATCCGCCTCGGCGGGGTGCGCCTGGCGATCCGCTCGACGATCGAACGCTGTCCGGCGACCACCGTCAATCCGACCACCACCGAGGTCGACGTCAATGTGCCGCGGCTACTCAACTCCGCCTGCGGGCATCTGCACTGCGGAATCTACGGGCAGATCCTCGAGACCGGCGATGTCAGAGCCGGCGACGAGATCACCGTCGAAGGCCCAGCCCCGCGCGAACTCGTCAAGGTCGCGCGCACGCCGCGCTTCATGACCGTCGTCGGACGTCAGCAGATCTGCAACGACATTGTCGAGGTGTCCCTGCGCGACGACCTCGGCTGGATCCGCGAGTTCGACGAACCGGGCACGAACCTGCGCGTCCACCTCGACCTCGGCGCCCCGTTCTGGCGGACCTATACGATCACCGACGTCGACGACGACATCGTCCGCATCGCCGTGCGCACCCAGGGCAAGGGCTCCCGGGCTGTGGCCTCATTGGAAGAGGGACAGCGGATCCTCACCTCCGGCCCGCACGGAACGATGACCGCCTCCCGGGTCTTCGGCGGCACAACGGCGCTGATCACCGCGGGCATCGGCATTACTCCGAGCCTCGGACTGCTGCGCAGCGACGGTCTGGCCGACCTGCCCGCCACCGATCGGATCCGACTCTTCCATGTCGACCGCGACCACCGCACCGCGTGCCTGTGGAACCGACTGCAGGACCGAGCCCACTCGGGCGCCGTCCCCGTCGAGACCCACCACCGCGACACCGCGACGGCAGGCCGACCCGGACACCGGGACCTCGTCGACTGGGTGGCCGGCTGCGACAACGTCATGGTCTGCGGACCCCGCGACTTCACCGCGGCCGTGCTCGCCGCCGCCGATGAGGCCGGCGTTCCCGCCGTCCACCAGGAGACTTTCGCCTCCCCGAACACGGGAATGAGCGAGGCCATCGCCGCCTGTTCCCCCGCCGAGGTGACCCTGGAGAACTCGGGAACGAGCTTCGTCTGGCAACCGCAGGAAGGAACCCTGCTCGAATCCCTGGAAGCGCGCGGATTCCGGTCACCGAGCTCCTGCCGAGGCGGATCCTGCGGAACCTGCTCGGTGTCCCTGGTCGCCGGATCCGTGCTCTACCCGATCGAACCGGCCACCCGAGTCGAGAGCGACGAAGTGCTCGTATGCTCTGCGGTCCCCGCCGGGCCCATCAGTCTGGCTCTCTGAACCCGGCAGCCTGACCAAGCAGGCTAACCAGGCAGGCTGACTCGGCGCTCTGACCCCGCCGGGTGAACCGGCAGAGGGCGCTCGACCGGGTGGCACAATGGTTTCCATGCCGAAGAAGAAGCGTTCCGTACTGTCGAAGGGGCCCGCCGGACCGGTGGGCCGCCTGAGTCGGTGGGTCCGTCTCAGCGCGGCCGGGCGGATCATGTTCGCGAACTCGATCATGCTCGTGGGCATCATGGTGCTCACGACGAGTCTGCTCTACCTCCAGCTCTCCCAGCTGAACACGAAACGCGAACAGGACCTGCTGCGGTCGGCCGCGGACAACATCTCGATGTCGCTCGGCCTCGTCGGCACCGGTGAGGTCGGCCAAGACGACTACCTCGACACCGAATCCCGCGACGATGTCCAGACGCTGCTCAACAACGTCATCAGCCAATACGGCTTCGACATCGCCGCGGTCGTGCCCATCGACTTCCTGCTCACCCCGCCGACCCTGGGCTCTCCCGGACGCCAGCAGGCGCTGGAAGCGAAGACCGCCTCGGCGGATTCCGGGAAGATCCCCGAGGACTCCATCGATCAGCTGGCCCAGGCCGTCGACGGACAGGCCCTGCAGGAGGGCAAGTCGACGGTGCGCTTCATCAACGACGGAGGCCCGGCCGACGGCACCATGTACGTCGTCACCCCGGTCTACGCCGAACACGTCGGCGTCGACGGAATGAGGTCCGACACGGTCGTCGGCGCCGTCATCGTCGGCAGCTCCGCCGATTCGGTCCGCGAGGGATTCATGGCACAGGGCAAATGGCTCATCGGCATCGCCGTGCTCACCCTCATCCTCGGCATCGGCTCGTCGTGGGTGACATCGCGAGGCCTGCGCCGGGTCACCGGCGACTACGGCGCCGACGAGCTGCGCAGCATGCTCGACTTCTACTCCTCCGTGCTCACGGCGGTCTCCGAAGGTCTGCTGCTCGTCGACCGAGCCCGCGGGATCGTGCTCATCAACACCGAGGCCCGGGAACTGCTGGGCATGCCTCCCGCCGGTGACGACGCGGACCCGGGCCCCACCTCGGCGGAGGAGATGCCGCTGCGCGAACTCGACCTGCCCGAGGCGCTGCACGATCTGCTCGCGTCCGGCCGGTGGGCCCGCGACGAGATCCACTACACCGACGACCGCGTCCTCGTCGTCAATCAGCAGCCCACCGAGGCGGCCAGCGATACGTGGGTCGTGACCATGCGCGATCACACGGAGCTGGCCGAACTCTCCGGCGAGCTCGTCTCCGTGCGGTCCTTCTCCGATTCCCTGCGCGCGCAGACCCACGAATACGCGAACCGGCTGCACATGGTCGTGTCCCTGCTCGAGACCGGGCACGTCGACGAGGCCATCGACTTCGCGGCCAAGGACATCGACGATCTCAACCGGGTCAACGGGGACGGGTCGATGACCTTCGACCACCCCGTCCTCTCGGCCCTGCTGCTGTCCAAGATCTCCCAAGCCGCCGAGGCGGGCATCGAGATGACGGTGGACACCGCGGACCTCACGGGCAACCTCGGCGGAGATGATCGCGACCTCGCCACGATCCTCGGCAACCTCGTCGACAATGCCTTCGACGCTCTGAGCAGGCAGGATGTTCTGTCCGAAGACAAGAGGGTCCATGTCGAGCTCTCCGGTTCCGGCGGTCCCGGCGGATTCATGATCGAAGTCAGCGACGACGGTCCGGGCATCGATGAGGAGTACCTCGACGCGATCTTCGAACGCGGCTGGTCGACGAAGCACGACGGCGTCGAGACCGACCAGGGGCAGGGACGTCAGCAGACGGGGACCCGCGGAGTCGGGTTGTCCCTGGTCGTGCAGGCGGTCCGCCGCCTCGGGGGAGCCGTCGACGTGCAGGGCCGTGGAGAGGACTGCGACCGATTCAAGGGCGCAGTGCTCACGGTGTGGCTGCCCGACCCCGGTAGTGCAGGCCAAGTCGAACACCACTCGATGTAACGGGACTGCAACACGATCCAGGGCGCTGTCAAAGCGGTGAAGATAGACTGGCGGCATGTCGGACACAACTACGCCTGAATCGAGCATCGGTGTGCTCGTCGTCGAGGACGAGGTGGTCGCCGCCCGTGCTCACGCGAAGTACATCGACCGCATCGAGGGCTATCACGTCGCGGGAGTGGCGAAGAACGCCACCCAGGCGATGGCTGCTGTCACGGGGCAGATCTACGGCCTCGACCCCTCCGGCATCCACCTCGTCCTCCTCGATATGAACCTGCCCGACGGGCACGGACTCCAGGTCTGCCGTGCCATCCGCGGTCAGCGCGTCGACGTCGACATCATCGCCGTCACCGCGGCCCGCGACATGCAGATCGTGCAGGAGGCTCTGTCCTATGGGGTCGCCCAGTACATCATCAAGCCCTTCACCTTCCCCGTATTCAAATCCAAACTCGAGGCATATTCGTCCTTCCGCAACCGCCTCGGCGGGGATTCGAACGACGGCGAGGTCACCCAGACCGAGGTCGACAAGGCGATCTCGGCTCTGCGCACCCACACCGTGGCAGCGACTGCGAAGGGCGTGCCCGATGCGGTCCAGGCCGAGGTGAAGAAGCTGCTCAACGAGAACCCGGGTCAGTCCGCTGCCGAGTTGGCCGAAGGCCTCGGCGTCTCCCGAGTCACCGCTCGTCGCTATCTCGAATCCATGGCCGACGCCGGCATGCTCGAGCGGCGTCCCCGGTACGGTTCGGCCGGACGTCCCGTCCTCGAATACACCGTCGTCCCCGACGCAGGCTGACTATTCCGCGGATTCTGCACCGCTAGGTGGGCGAAATGGTCACGCTAGGTGGGCTAAATGGTCACGAAAAACCGTGGTCGGCGTGACCATTCTGACCACCTAGTGGGTCCGGATGGCAGGAATACGTGACCGTGACCGATGCCCTGGGCATTGTTGGGTCGATCCACGGCGTTCTGAGCGCCGAAACCGCCGTGGATCGACCTAACAATCGGTCATGGACCGACGTGGCGGCGGGCTCTGCGTGCCCACCCGACCTGCCGCATGGCAATGGACATTGCGGAATCCCCGGTAGAGGATGGTTCCATGTCGAAGAAGTCCCGGGTCTGGCTGGCCGTCTCACTCGTTATCGTGCTGCTCGCCGGAGCCGGGGTCTTCGCCCTCTTCCGGCTTCCGATGACGAAGTCCTCCGCCGCCGAGGCGGCCGCTCACGACCTCGCCGAAGAGCAGCTGAGCTCGGACATCTGGCATGAGAAGGACCTCGCCCAAGGGCTGTTCGACCGGGTCACGAAGTCGTTGGGCAAGAGGGTCGACCTGCGGTCGGTCACCGTTGACGACATCACCGAGGCCGATGGCCGCACCGTGGCCACACTCGACTGGACCTGGGCGAACAACGACGGAGAGTCCTGGGAATACAGTTCCCAGCTGCCGTTGGAGAAGAGCGGACTCTTCTGGTGGGCGGATCTCACGGAGAAGGCCATCCACCCGAAGCTCGGCAAGGGCGGCAGCTTCGCACTGCGCGCGAATCCAGGCGGACGCGGGAAGATCCTCGGTGCCGATGACGAAGTGCTCATGGAGGATGGGAAGGTCATCGATATCGGCATCCACCCGAACCGGCTCGAACCCGACACCATCGGCAAGCTCGTCAAGGGGCTCAATGACGGCGTCGACTCCCTCGACCTCGACGCCGATGACCTCGAGAAGTCGGTCGATGACGCCGAGGACAATCAACTCGTCCCCGTCGTGACCCTGCGCGAAGACGACTACAAAGAGGTCAAGGGCGCCATCCACGATCTGCCGGGAATCCTCTTCACCGAGGATACCCAGACCCTGACACGCTCCCGCGGGTTCGCCCAGGCCACACTCGGTTCGGCCGGACCCGCCAGCGCCGATGACATCGAGAAGTCCAAGGGCGAGATCATCGCCGGTGACATCGTCGGGCGCACCGGACTGCAGAAGACCTTCAACTCCCGCCTCGCAGGTCCCGGCAGCGTCGAAGTCTTCGCCAAGGGCGATGCGACCGACGACAAGGGTGGGAAGACGAAGCTGACGAGCCTGCACGCCTTCGAATCGAAGGACGGCGAGGATCTCGAGACCACCCTCGACGTCGACATCCAGGCCGCCGCGGACAAGGCGGCGGCGACCGCGAAGAAACCCGCTGCTGTCGTCGCGATCCGCCCCAGCGACGGCCATGTTCTCGCCGTGGCCAACCACGACCCGGGAGGAGCGGCCTGGGACCGAGCACTGAGCGGCCAGTACGCTCCCGGCTCGGTGTTCAAGATCGCCTCGGGGCTGGCGCTGCTCGACGCCGGGGTGAGTCCCGATGACGACATCGACTGCCCGAAGACCGTGAACGTCGGCGGCAAGAGCTTCAAGAACGCCGAAGACGAAGTGCTCGGCAACGTCAGCTTCGCCGAGGACTTCGCACACTCCTGCAACACCGCCTTCGTCTCCTCCGGCGAAAAGGTCTCAGGCAGCGAGTTGGCCGATGCTGCCGCCCAGCTCGGCATGCTCGGCGACGCCTCGGCCATCGGCGCGAAGATGGCCTCGGTGCCGGCCGACGATGACGAGGTCACCCATGCCGCGCAGATGATCGGTCAGGGCAAGGTGCAGTCGAGCCCGCTGGCCGTGGCGACGATGACCGCCTCGGTCGAGGTGGGGGAGACGATCACCCCGCAGCTCGTCCTCGGAGATGCGGTCGAGGAGGCGGAGAACGACGACGGCAGCGACTCCCCGACGCTCGACGCGGACGCGGCGAAGGAGGTCTCCGAGATGATGCGCAAGGTCGTCACCGAGGGAACCGCCACCGATCTCGAAGATGTTCCCGGCGATCCCGTCCACGGCAAGACCGGAACGGCCGAATACGGCGACGAGACCCCGCCGCGCACTCACTCATGGTTCGCCGGATTCCAGGGAGACCTGGCAGTGGCCGTCCTCGTCGAGGACGGCGGATTCGGCGCCGAGGCGGCCGTCCCGGTGGCGCACGACTTCCTCGACGCGGTCAACTGATCACCACCGAGGCGGCTCCGTCGGGCGGAGCGGCAACCGCAGCTGACCTGCGGCCGCCGCCTCCCGACGGGGACGCGCCCCCTGCTTCATGCGCGGATTATTTCATGCGCAGCGACCGCATCACCTGAAGCGCACCGGACATGGCCTTCGCGAACGTCTTCTGGTCGAGAGGCCCAGCCGGCGCGATCGGGTGGAGGCGCTGCTCCGCGATCGTGTGCGAGTGCATGAACTGGTGGAGGCCCTCGGGGCCGTGCCGGTGGCCCATGCCCGAGGCCTTGACTCCGCCGGCCGGAGCGTCGATGGATCCCCAGCTGGCCGGGTAGACCTCGTTGACGTTGACCATTCCGGATTCGACCTGACGCGCGATCTCACGCCCGTGGGAGCGAGAGTACACGGAGGCCGCGAGTCCGTAGTCGCTGTCATTGGCCGCAGCGATCGCCGCGGCGTCGGACGGGACCGAATAGACGGAGACGACGGGACCGAACGTCTCCTCGCGATGCAGCTCGGCTGACGCGGGAACATCCGTGAGAACTGTCGGAGCGTAGAAATAGGGACCGAGATCGGGCACTGGGTGTCCGCCGGCAAGGACCGTGGCGCCGACGCTGCGGGCCTGTTCGACATGGTTGGTGATCGTCTCGAGCTGTTTCGGTCCCGCCAGGGTGCCCATGTCCGGGCCGTACTCGAATTCGGCGCTGAGGCGGTAGGCGCGGGCCGCCTCGGCGAAATGGGCGCAGAAGGTCTCATAGAGGTCCTCGTGGACGTAGATGCGCTCGATGGAGATGCACAGCTGCCCGGCCGAGGAGAACGATCCGCGCACGGCACCTTCGACGGCCTTCTCCAGGTCCGCGTCGGCGGCCACGATCAGGGGATTCTTTCCCCCGAGCTCGAGTGCGGTCGGGAGCAGACGCTGCCCCGTCTCGGCGGCGATCGACCGTCCCGCGGCCGTCGACCCGGTGAATGAGATTCCGTCGGCACCGGCCATGAGCGCAGGCCCGACCTCGGACGACGGGCCGGGCACGAGCTGCCAGACCTCGGCGGGCAGGCCGGCGGCGATCGCCAGCCTGCGCATGAACACCGAGGTCAGCGTCGTCGTCGAATCGGGTTTGTGGACGACGGCGTTGCCGGCGGTCAGGGCCGCGAACAGGTCGGTCGCTCCCAGGGTGAGCGGGTAGTTCCATGGGGTGATGAACCCGACCACTCCCAGCGGAGTGTGCGTGATCTCGGTGCGGGTGAGCACGGGGATGGCTCCGCGTCGACGTTCGGGCCGCAGATAGCGGGCGGCCATCACCCCGTAGTGGCGGAGCACGTTGTAGGTATCGAGGATCTCGTCATAGGCGTGGATGCGGGCCTTGCCGGTCTCGTACTGGATGATGTCGAGGAGCAGATCCTCATTGCGGACCAGCGCGGAATGCAGACGGGTGAGCACCTTCGCTCGGTGCTGAACCGATTGGGCGGCCCACGACTCGCCGGCGATGCGGGCCGTGGCGTAGGCGGCTTCGATGTCGGCAGGAGTGTTCCGAGTGAACCGGTCGACCTCTCGGCCGGTGAACGGTTCGACGCCGCGCATCACCTCGCCCGAACCGGAGGCATCCGCGTACGGATCGGTGTCGAGGAAGTCCCGCAGCGCCGCGGTGACATGCGAGGATGCGGTCCCGGCGGTGCCTGCTTCGGAGACGTGGGCGGTGGTGTCTGTGGTCATCGGCTTCCTAATCCATGTGACGTAGGTCATCGCAGGCTAGACTACCCAATATGGTGTCGAGTGGTCTCCGGGGTGCGCTGAAAGGAACCTGTGCACCCACCGCCGTCCTCGATCTCGACGCCTTCGACGCCAACCTCGACGCCCTGGCCGAACGCTCTCGCGGACTGCCGATCCGGCTGGCCACGAAGTCCCTGCGCGTGCCCGCCGCCATCGACCGGGCGCTCGCCCATCCCGCCTATTCCGGTGTGCTCGCGTATTCCGTCCCCGAGGCACTGTTCCTCCACGCCCGCGGCATCCGCGATATCGTCATCGGCTATCCCAGCCTCGACCGTCCCGCCCTGGCGCGGATGATCGCCGAGGCGGATGCGCTCTCGAACATCACCGTGATGATCGATTCCGTGGACCACCTCGACATCATTGACGACGTCCGGAGATCCCTCGCCGAGGCGGGGCCGGGCTCCGCCCCGGAAGTGACCGTTCCGGACGGCACTGTCCCGGACGTGACCGCTCCGGGGGAGGACGCGACGAACCTCGCCGAGGCGGGAGCCGCCTCGGTGCGGGTGTGCGTCGACGTCGATTCCTCGTTTCGGCCGGTTGAATCCTGGTTGGGCGATCGCGTCCACATCGGGGCCAGGCGCTCGCCGATCCGGGATGCCCGATCAGCCGTCGCCTTGGCCCGGCAGGTGGCGGCTCGTCCCGGTTTCGACCTCGTGGGGATGATGTTCTACGAAGGCCAGATCGCGGGCACCGCCGACGCCGGACGAACGGTCAGGCAGGCGATCGTGCGGGCCATGCAGAAGGCCTCGATCGCCGAACTCGCCGAACGACGAGCCGCCGTCATCGCCGCGGTCCGTGAGATCGCCGACCTCGAATTCGTCAACGGCGGGGGAACCGGCTCGTTCGAGTCCAGTTCCGTCGAAGGCACACTGACCGAACTCGCCGCCGGATCCGGCCTCTTCTCTCCGGGACTCTTCGACGGCTACACGCATTTCCGGCACCGTCCGGCCGCGTACTTCGTGTCTCCCGTTGTGCGCAGACCCGGTCCCGGTTGGGTGACTGTCTTCAAAGGCGGGTTCATCGCCTCCGGAGTCCCCGCTCCAGACCGTCTGCCGACGATCGCATGGCCGCCGGGCCTCGAGTATTCCGGTCTCGAAGGCCCCGGAGAGGTGCAGACTCCGCTGACCGGGCCGGGCACGGACGCGCTGCGCATCGGCGATCTCGTGTGGTTCCGGCATGCCAAGGCCGGGGAGCTGGCCGAACATTTCAATGACTTCCAGGTCGTGTCCCAGGACCGCATCGGCGCTGTCTGGACCACCTATCGAGGAGAGGGACTCTTTCTGTGAGAGAAGTGCAGTCAGGGCGCGGCGAACGGGCCGGACGCGGTGCGAAAAGCGGCTCGGCGAAGGGCCGGCACGCGTTTCGGAACTGGGCCGGGCACGTCCACGCGCATCCGCACACGTTCTCCAGTCCCGCCTCGGCGGAGGAATTATCGGAAATCGTCACAGCCGCTGCGGCGGCGGGGGACCGGCTGCGGGTCGTCGGGGCCGGACATTCCTTCACCCCCGTGGCCGCCGGCGATGACGTCATGGTCAGCCTCGACGGTCTGTCGGGAATCATCGCCGTCGATGAGGCGCGCAAGCGGGTGCGCTTTGCCGCCGGCACTCGGCTGCGGGACATTCCCGGGCTGCTCGAACCCGTCGGCCTGGCCCTGGAGAATCAGGGAGACGTCAACCCGCAGGCCCTGGCCGGTGCGATCTCGACGAGCACGCACGGCACCGGGATCGGGTTCACGGGGTTCGCCGGGACCGTCACCGGACTGAGCCTGATGGGCCCCGACGGTGCGGTGCGCGAACTCTCGGCCGAGGCGGAATCGGAGGTCTTCGACCTCGCGCGGGTCAGCCTCGGCGTCCTCGGTGTCATCACCGAGGTCGAGCTCCAGTGCGTGCCGGTATTCGACCTCATCGCCGAGGAGAGGGTGGCCGGATTCGGTGAGCTCCTCGACGGGCTGGCCGAGCGGATTCGCGGGGCCGACCATTTCGAGTTCTACTGGTTCCCGCACACCGATTCGGTGCTGACGAAGACGAACACCCGGGTGGAGCCCGGGCAGGCCGGGCCGGGCCGCCTCGCCGAGGCGGGGGTGCGCAACCGTTGGCTCAACCTCCTCGACAAAGAGGTGGTGGAGAACGGAGCGCTGCGGTTGGCCGTCGAGCTCGGGGCGAAGGTTCCGGCCGTGGTGCCCTCGATCAATCGCATCGCCCAGTCGGTCGTGGCTGATCGGACCTACCGGGCTCCGGGCCACGATGTGTTCGTCACCCCACGGCGGGTGCGGTTCAACGAGATGGAATACGCGCTGCCCTTCGGGTCCGGACCTGAAGCGATTCGGGAGATCCGTGACGTCATCGAGGCCAAGGGGTGGACGATCTCCTTCCCTCTCGAGGTCCGGTGTGCCGCCGCCGACGATGTGCCGCTGTCGACGGCATCGGGGCGGGAGACGATGTACATCGCCGTCCACCGCTTCATCAAGGAGGACTTCGCCGAGTACTTCCGCGTCGTCGAGGAGATTCTGTGCCGGCACGGCGGCCGACCGCACTGGGGCAAGATCCACACTCGTACCGCCGCTGACCTGCACGAGCTCTATCCGCGATTCGCGGACTTCTGCGATCTGCGGGCTCGACTGGATCCGGAGGCCATGTTCGGCAATCGCTTCACCGACTCGCTGTTCGGCGTCGCCCGCGGCTGAGGTCGTTCGACGTCATCCGCTGCTGAGGGGCGGTCAGTTGACAGGTGGTCGCAAACGGATACTGGCGGTCGAGAAGTGGTCGCAAACGGATACTTCTGGGCGCGGAGAACCTCCGGTAGTGACCTAGTCTTCGGCTGCTCGCGCGTCGAGCCAGTCGAGGATCTCCGGCCAGGCGGCCTCGGCGGTCGATCTGCGCATGAGGCCGTGATGTCCGATGCTCTTCACTCCGAGCTCCTCCGGGGCGAAGGTGCGACGAGTCACCGGGGCCAGTCGCAGCCGGTCGGTGATCGCATCGATGAACGCCTGCGTCGCCCAAGGATCGTCTGAGGTGCCGATGGCGAGCACAGGTGTGCGCAGTCGGGAGGCTCGTGCCTCGGCGTCGAAGCTCGGGTCGTCGAAGAAGAAGTGCGGACGGCGCAGCCAGTTCGTCCATTCATAGAGAGCGGCAGCGGGGATGTCTACGCCGAGGCCCACTCGGCTGCCGGGCATATACCCCAATACCCGAGTGGCCACCCTGGCGAAGACACCGAGCCCGAATTCCACCCGGAATCGCTCACTGCGGGGTGCGATCTTGCGGGCCGACACCATTGCAGTGGCGATGGTGGCGATTCCGGACACCCGTTCACCGCCGTGCCCCAGGAGCAGGGCGTGCCCGCCGACGCTGTGGCCCAGTGCTGTATGCGGCAGATCAGGGAACTTCTCCTCGGCCCACGTGCCCACGGCCGCCACATCTTCGGCGATCCAATCGCGCATGCGGATGTGCCGATGGGCGCGAGCTGCCGTCCGATCGCCCACACCGCGGTAGCCGTAGGTGATCACGGCGAACCCTCTCGCGGCAGCCACCTCGGCGAAGGAGAAGTAGAAGCGTTCCGGAGTCGCGGTGGCCGGGTGGATCGTCAGCACTGCGTGCGGGACGACCGCGGGGAGGAAGAGATGTCCCTCGAGTTCGCTGGAACCGTATCGGCTCTGCACCGGAATGCGCACGTCCTGCTGGAGAAGTGAGTCCATATCCTTCAGGGTAGTCACCGCGGCGCCAGGATGCTACTGGTCGGTAATGTCTTTCTCGCTGCCGGCGTCCGTACCGGCATAGTCCGCATCGTCCTCATTGCGATCCTCCGCATCAATCAGCTGGATCCTCCGGCGCAATCTCTGCATCACACAGCAGTTCTCGGCGGGATTCCATGTCGGAGCGTGCTGGTACGCTCGGGTCATGACCGCGTCGGATCGGAACCATCCCGCATCACCCACCCAGGCAACAAGCCGAGAGCGGGAGAGAGGCCGGCGCAGGTCGATGTTCGTCGCGGCCTTCGGCACCGTCGTCGAGTGGTACGACTTCTCGATCTTCTTCTACGTCGCCACGACCCTGACCAAGGAGTTCTTCGGCGACCAGACCGATTCTCTGCTCCTGACCCTCGGGGTCGGTGCGGCGGGATTCCTCTTCCGGCCGTTGGGCGCGATGGTCTTCGGCCACCTCGGCGATCGGATCGGGCGGCGATCGACGCTCATCATCTCCGCCGTCCTCATGGCGATCTCGATGCTTGGAATCGCGGTGATCCCGAACTATGACACGATCGGCATCTGGGCGGGCGTCCTCATGGTGGCCCTGCGCTGCCTGTCCGGATTCTCCGTCGGTGCGGAATACACCGGAATCATGGTCTTCCTCATGGAGTCGGCGGGCCCGGGAC
Source organism: Brevibacterium epidermidis NBRC 14811 (assembly GCF_001570805.1). Taxonomy (GTDB): domain Bacteria; phylum Actinomycetota; class Actinomycetes; order Actinomycetales; family Brevibacteriaceae; genus Brevibacterium; species Brevibacterium epidermidis. Next base: position 444,647 of record NZ_BCSJ01000003.1, read on the forward strand.
GCCGCGGCCTGGCCGCGAGTTGGGCCGCGGCCAACAGCGAGGTCGGTGCCCTCCTGGCGGTGGGATCCGGTGCGCTGCTGGCGAATACGCTCAGTCCCGAAGCGATGGATTCCTGGGGCTGGCGGCTGCTGTTCGTCCTCGGTGCAGTGCTCGCCATCCTCATGGTTCCGCTGCGGTCGATGATGGAGGAGACGGAGACCTTCAAGCGGCTGCAGAAAGCGGAGAAGGAGAAGAAGGACGTCGGACTCGAGCGCTCCCCGCTCATCACCGCGATCCTCGAGCAGCCGCGGGCGATCCTCGTCGCTTTCCTCATCTCCTCGATCGGCTCGGTCAGCTACTTCCTCAACATCACCTATGTGCCCACCTACATCGAGGAGGTGGCGAAGGTCCCGAACTCCGGTTCCCTGGCTCTGGGTACGGTTGCGGCCGTCGTCGCCATCGTCGTCACCCCGTTCTTCGGCCTCGCCTCGGACAAATTCGGCCGCAAACCTGCCCTGGCGGTGCTCATGGCCGTCTTCGTGTTCACGATCATTCCCGCCTACGCTCTGCTGGGCGGCAGCTCCTCAGGCGGGGCGGTCTTCGGTGTTGCGTTCCTCGCGATTCCCGCGGCCGGGTGGAGCGCGGTGGCCGCCGCCATGGTGCCCGAGCAATTCACCGGCACGAGCCGCTTCTCCGGTATGGCGATCGGCTACAACATCGCCACCGTCCTCTTCGGCGGGCTGTCGCCGCTCATCGCCACGGCACTCATGTCGTCGACGGGCATCACGCTGGCGCCGGCGATCTACGCCACCGTCGTCATCGTCGTCGCCGGAGTTCCGACCCTCATCCTCGCCCGCAGCATGGGCAAGAAGACCCTCGCCGAGGTGGACGAGGACAAGCACCTCGTGTCCGTCTGAGGGACGTTCGCGCTGAGGTTGCGCGGGATCCGCTCACAGTGGCACGGAGCTCCGGCGACAGCGGCTTTCCAGGGGCTGCGGCGGATCGGTGACAGACGTTGCCGTTCTGCCACACGATGCGCGCATCTCGAGCGTGCCGGGCTCATAGATTGGTTTCAGAACACGCATTCGGGCGACCTGCTCCCGGGTGTGAGAGACCGATCAAGGAGTCATCATGAAACGCATGAAGCGCGCCACCTTCACCGCCGCGGCCCTGCTCAGCTGCACCCTCACCTTCTCGGGCTGCTCGCTCATCAGCCAGGTCGTCCAGCCCGAACAGGACCAGACCGGCGAGCAGACGAACGCCGACGGTCAGGACCAGGGCAACCAGGACCAGAACGGTCAGGATCAGGGCGACCAGAATGGTCAGGAGCAGAGCGGCCAGGACCAGGGCGACCAGAGCGGCCAGGACCAAGCCAACGGTCAGGACTCGAGTTCCGATCAGTCGGCATCGAACTCCTCGAATTCTTCGTCATCGTCGACTTCATCCGCCGACGGGTCCACAGGCTCGGACTCGGGAGCGTCGTCCGGCAGCCAGGGCCAGGTCAGCATCGGCGAAAGCTTCGAAGATCCGGAGATGCAGGACAAGATCGAGGTGCTCTCGGCGGTGCGGAACTTCGACTCGTCCAAGAAGGCCTCGTCGATCGAACTCGGCGGCGAAGTCGTCCTCCTCGAAGTCAAGGTCACCCCGGGACAGAAATACAGCGGACTCATCCAATCCGGAGCCTTGAAGATCTCAGAGGACGGTGGAACGAACTTCCGCTACGACCAGACCGACGGCCTCGAATCCGAGATGAGGGCCGCCGGATTCGAGCCCTGGGAAGATATCAATCGCCGCGACGGCGGAACGCACCAGGGCTGGCTCGCCTATGTTCCGAATGAGAAGCAGGACACCTACACGATCCGCTACGAACGCGGACCCGGCAAGGTGATGGGAACCGACGAGAAGGTCCCGGAGTTCACGAAGACCTTCGACATCCCCGCTCTCTGACTCTCGAGGCCCAACCGCGCGACCCGCGGCTGCGGCACGTGAGTTCTGCGGCCAGGCGGCGTCGGCTGATCAGCGACATACGCATCGCGGCCGGTCTCCGAATTCGGAGACCGGCCGCGATGCGTCGTCAGCGTCTTGGATTAGCCTTCGCTGAATGCCTTCCAGTCAGACACCTCGGACTCGGCGAGCTGAGCGGCCACACCGGTGTAGGTGGCAGGCGTCAGAGCCTTGAGCAGTTCGGCACGCTCCTCGGGCAGGCCGAGGCCGTCGACGAACGTCTGCAGATCGGCCTGGTTGATGCGCTTGCCGCGAGTGAGTTCCTTGAGCGTTTCGTACGGGTTGTCCATGCCCGGCACGCCTTGCAGCCCGGCGGCACGCATGACCGACTGGACTGCTTCGCCGAGGACCTCCCAGTTGCCGTCGAGGTCGGCGGCCAGAGCATCCTCGTTGATCGCGAGGGCGCCGAGGCCCTTGACCAGGTTGTTGAGCGCGAGCACGGAGTGGCCGTAGGCGACGCCGATATTGCGCTGCGAGGTCGAGTCGGTGAGGTCGCGCTGCATCCGCGAGGTGACCAGTGTCGAGCCGAGGGAATCAAGCAGGGCACAGGAGAGTTCGAGGTTCGCTTCGGCATTCTCGAACCGGATCGGGTTGACCTTGTGCGGCATCGTCGACGAACCGGTCGCACCGGCGACGGGGATCTGCTTGAAGTAGTTCATCGAGATGTAGGTCCACATGTCAGTGGCCAGGTTGTGTGCGATCCGGTTGAACCGAGCGACGTCGGCGAACAGCTCGGCATTCCAGTCGTGGGACTCGATCTGTGTGGTCAGAGAGTTGAAGCTCAGCCCGAGACGGTCTTCGACGAAGGTGCGGGCGATCTGCGGCCAATCGGCTCCCGGCACGGCTGCCAGGTGAGCCGAATAGGTGCCGGTGGCACCGTTGATCTTGCCGAGGAACTCGGTCGCGGCGATGCGTTCGTACTGGCGACGCAGGCGGTGGACGAAGACCGCGAGTTCCTTGCCCATCGTCGTCGGAGTGGCCGGCTGACCGTGAGTGTGGGCGAGCATCGGAACTTCGGCCAGCTCCGCGGCGGACTCGGCGAGAGCGTCGATGAGGGCCTTCGCTCGCGGCAGCCACACCTGTTCGGTGGCACCCTTGATTCCCAGCGCCCAGGAGAGGTTGTTGATGTCTTCGGACGTGCAGCAGAAGTGGACGAGCTCGCCGAGATCCTCGGCGCCGATCTTCACTAGGGCTTCTTTGATTGTGTATTCGACGGCCTTGACGTCATGGACGGTCACGGCTTCATGAGCGGCCAGCGTGGCGATGGTGTCGGCATCGAAGTCGGCAGCGAAGGCACGCAGTCCGTCGACCTCATCGGGAGTCAGGGTGCGAACGCCCTCGATCACCGAGTTCTGGGCGAGGTGGATGAACCACTCGATCTCCACCGTGATGCGATTGCGGTTGAGAGCCGCCTCGGAGAGGTGATCGACGAGGTCAGCGGTGTCTTTGCGGTAGCGACCATCAAGCGGTCCGAGTGCGATGGCGGGCGAGATTTCGGCAAGGGAAACAGTCGGCATGTCCTCATTTTCTCATGAGCGGCGAATCGGGGCGGCACCAGTCCGCGCCTACCGGCCGGTACGCGCGGGAGACGTGGGGGACTTAGGCATGGCCGCCTGTGGATTCGGCGGTGACTTCGACATCAGCGCCCTGTGGATGCTCGAGGCTCTTCCCCAGCCCTGAAATCGAGGGTTCCGCTCCCGCCCCGAGCCCTCCTACGGTCGAGTGATTCGGGCACGGATGCCGAGAAGCAGGCAGGAGGGCTGAGGCATGATCACTGACGAGTTGGAGCGCAATCGCGAGCAGTGGAGACGGCGAGCGGAGGTGCTGCACTCCTTGGCGCAGATCTGCCGCCAGATCGACGGATGGGATTCCCCGGCGGGCAAGCTGCTCGATGACAGGGTTGCCTCGTGTGCGGAATCGATCGACCAGCTGGGTGAACGAGCGGAGAAGCTCGCCGAGGCGTACGACCTCCATCTCCAGGTCGTGTCGGTGGGAGGACGGATCCAACTGTGAACGCCCACCCCGCCGCACGCGAGACGACTGGAATCGACAGCTGGATCGTCGTCGACCTCGATCGGATCATACGACTGCCTGACCGGCTGCGTCGTCTCTGGCCGCCCGACCTGCTCCCTCGCCGGGTCGAACGGAACTCGCAGGTCGCCTCGGCGAAGGTGGGACAGGACAATGCAGTCTCAGAATCGCGCAGGGCTGTCCCGGAATCGGGCAGTGCAGATCCGGAGAAAGTCGCTGCAGCCTCGAGGAGCGCCGCCGCAGCGCCGGAAAAGGGAGAGAACGAGGGAAGCACGGAAAGGGAACTCGATGTCCTCACCGCATGGCTGCGCGGCTTCGCCTCCGAACTCAACCGGGTGAGAACGCGCATCAGCGTCGTCGTGTCCTCGGGAGTCGAAACCGTCCACCTGGCGCTGTGTCTGGGACCAGGCATCGGGCACGCAATCCTCTCCCTGCAGGGGGAGGGGCTTGAAGACTTCGCACAGCACCAACTGCTGCGCCGGATCGAACCGGCACGGATCGGCCAAGTCGTCGAGGATCTCGTCGAACTCGTCGAACAGGACTGTGTGCTCACACTCAGCTGGGCGTCCGGAACAGGAGCCACGGGACTGGAATTCCTCCGCCGAAAGAGCGGCACCTGGTTCCGGCCGGTCATCGAACGCGCCGGCGACTCCGTCACGGTCGATGACGATGTCGCTGCAGGAGATTCAGCGGTGCGAATGCTCTTGAGCGCCGTGCTCACACAGACGCTGACGATAGGGGCCAGAACTGACGGCACGGTCCGAGCTGAAGGCGGCAGCAGCTGACGCGCATTCGGAGCACTCGGCCTCTGGAAGCGGTGGGAACTGGGACATGAAGCAGGCATCGGTGGGGGAGCGGGAAACGAGAGGAGATCCGCGATGATCGATTCGACGACGCGCGGCGGTGGGCGGATCACCGTCGACGAACGCGCCGACGGCAGCGGAGACGCATTGCAGACCGTCATCAGCGACATCGGCGATCTGTCCATCGAAGCCGCTGTCGGAGACTTCGACCTCGCAACCCTGCTCACCCAGGTCCCGGCCCCCGTGACAGCGCTCAACCTCGACGCCTGCCGGCTCCGATTCCACACCCAGCTGGCCGCTTCGGTGCTCGAGCTCGAGGCCACGATGTTCGCCGTTCGGGCCGCAGCCTTCGCCTACCGGCAGGCGGAGAAAGGCCTCAGCGAAGTCTTCGGCGGACTCCTCGATGCTCTCGGCTACGCGACGGGCCGAATCATTGCGATCAGCCTGCCTGTCGTCATTCCCGTCGCGCTCGTCGTCGGTGCCCAGGTGCTTGTGGTCACGAAGATCCTCGACGTCACCGGACTCGACGATGTCATCGCCAAACAGTTCGGCATCGACCTGGGCAAGACGAAAGCGAAAGCGAAGGAAGCGCTGATCTCGTTCGCGTTCGAACAGTCCGACGTCACGGGAGCCGTCATCGAGCACGTGCTGCCGGGTATCGTCGTCGGGTTCCTGGGGCTGCCGCCGTTCGTCCTCAACTCGGAAGGCAACCACGCGTTCTGGCCGCACGACTCGACGTCGATGACGATCTGGGTCCTGGCCGGGGCGAACAAGTTCGGACTGCTGCTGCCTTCTGACGTCGAAGTGTGGAAGGCCAAAGGGCTGACTCCGCCGCACAAGGAGCCGCCGCGTGATGTCGAAGACCTCTTCATCCGCGAAGCGAATTGCCACCGCGGAGCCGATTCTGGTCAGGTCCGCATCGAGGAGATCGTCGGACCCGGTGGAAAGACCCGCTATATCGTCTATGTTCCGGCCACCACCGATTGGTCGCCGAAGTCCGGAGACAATACGACGGACCTGACGACGAACGTGCAGGGGATGGCCGGCAACGACACGGTGATGCGTGAAATGGTGCGCCAGGCAATCGCCGATGCCGGAATCGGAAGCGACGCCGAGGTCATGCTCGTCGGCTATTCGCAGGGAGGAATCACCGCAGGCTCGCTGGCCGCGGACCCGGCGTTCCTCGACGATGTCAACGTCACGGCACTGATGACGGTCGGTGCTCCGGTCTCCGATTTCGCCATCGATTCCGGAATTGACGTGCTCTCGATCGAACACGAACAGGACCTCGTTCCTGATCTCGACGGCAATGAGAACCCGGCGACGAAGAACTGGTCGACGGTCACCGTCGACTACGATCCCGACGAGCTGCGCAAGGTCCCCGAACTTGCGGACAAGACCGATGCCGAGCTCGATGAGATGTTCGCCTCGGCCGGGGCAGCACATTCCTCCGTCGCCTACGCCGCCTCGATCGGACTGCTGCTCAGGGGCGGGAATTCCGGATTCGACCGCTTCACCTCGAAGAACTCGGGATTCTTCAGCGGAGACCTCGCGAAGACGCGTGACTACCAGGGCAAGCGCAAACGCCATTGAACCCAGTCGAACGGAAGCGGCGCTCGCCATCGAAACGAAGGGCCACCTCGGCGGATGGGTGCGGCTCACGGACGTCGAACTCGAGCACACGGAAGTCGGCCACCTCGGCGAGGAATAGACCCCACGGAACCTGCATCCGATCACCCGGAGAAGGGCCGCCTCGGTGCTCGGATGTGCATTGGTCGGACGATGGAGCATCTCTGCTGTGATCGACAATTGTCCACGGAACGCTTTGGAACTCGGCCACATGTGTCGAGCTTGGGCCATAGTCTGTTCCTGACCTGCACTTTTGATACTCGAACCGCATGGAGAGAGTGGCAAGCAGTGAGTGGATTCGGTATTCTTATACCACCTGTGAATCAGATCACTCGAGGGCGAGTTCTCACATCCGAGGGCCTGCCCGACGGACATGGTCCACCACTGGTCACCTCCAGTGAAGATGGACCTCGAACAAAGGAGAACTGAAATGACCTCCAACATTTCAGTGGGAACCGGCGCTGCCCACAGTCAGTCCTCGGAGCCCAGAATGATCCAGATGCTCGCCGAAGACGGAAATCGCGTCGAATCCGGTGAGTACGATTCCTTCGCCGCAGAACTCACCGACGAGGATCTGCGCGGCTTCTACCGGGATATGGTCCTGGTCCGCCGCATCGATGCCGAAGGAGCTGCCCTGCAGCGTCAGGGACAGTTGGGCCTTTGGGCGCCCCTGTTCGGACAGGAAGCAGCCCAGATCGGCATGGGACGCGCCGCTCGCCCCCAAGACTTCGTCTTCCCCACGTACCGCGAGCACGGCCTCGCCTACACCCGCGGTGTCGAACCCGAAACCCTCCTCAGCATCTTCCGTGGTCAGAACCACGGTGGCTGGGATCCGCAGGAGCACCGGTTCCACACCTACACCATCGTCATCGGCTCGCAGGCACTGCACGCCACCGGCTACGCCATGGGCATCTCCATGGACGGCGACGTCGGCACCGGTGACATCGACCGCGACACCGTCTCCATCGCCTGCTTCGGCGACGGCGCGACCTCGCAGGGCGATGTCTCCGAAGCGCTGACCTTCGCCGGAGCCTTCCACGCCCCGGTCCTGTTCTTCTGCCAGAACAACCAGTGGGCCATCTCCGAACCAACCCACGTCCAGACCGCGGCACCTCTGTGCAAGCGCGGCGAAGGATTCGGAGTCCCCGGCATCCGCGTCGACGGCAACGACATCATCGCGATGTACTCCGTCGCCCGCGCCAGCCTCGACTCCGTGCGCGCCGGCCACGGCCCGATGCTCATCGAAGCCTTCACCTACCGTCGCGGCGCCCACACCACGGCCGATGATCCGACGAAGTACCGTGACAAGGCCGAAGAGGAGATCTGGGAGGATCGCGACCCGATCACCCGCCTCAAGGCATACCTGGACAAGCACACCGAGACCAGCGACGAATTCTTCGCCGAGGTGGACGCCGAGGCCGATACCCTGGCTGCCCGCATCCGCCACAACTGCATGACCATGGAGAACCCCGACGGCGTCGAGATGTTCGCCCACGTCACCGCGGAACCCCACTCCCTCGTCGACGAGGAACGTGCCGAATTCCTGGCATACCAGGCCTCGTTCGCCGATGCGGGTGAGGCCTGATGGAGAAACTTCCCCTCTCTAAGGCGATCACCGCCGGAATGCGCAAGGCCATGGAGGACGACCCGAAGGTCGTCCTCATCGGTGAGGACATCGGTAAGCTCGGCGGCGTCTTCCGCGTCACCGAGGGACTGCAGAAGGACTTCGGTCCGCAGCGTGTCATCGATGCCCCGCTGGCCGAGTCCGGCATCGTCGGCACCTCGATCGGCATGGCCATCCGCGGCTACCGTCCCGTCATCGAGATCCAGTTCGACGCATTCATCTTCCCGGCCTACGACCAGATCGTCACCCAGGTGGCGAAGCTGTACAACCGCACGCTGGGCAAGGAGAACATCCCGCTGGTCATCCGCGTGCCCTACGGCGGCGGCATCGGCTCACCCGAGCACCACTCGGAGAGCCCCGAGACCGTGTTCGCCCACCACGCAGGACTGCGGCTCGTCTCCCCGGCGAACGCCCATGACGCGTACTGGATGATCCAGGACGCGATCAAGAGCGCAGACCCGGTGATGTTCTTCGAACCCAAGCGCCGCTACTGGATGCGCGGGGACGTCGACACCTCCGCTCGGGGTGAGCTGGGCATGCACGATGCCCGCGTCGTGTCCGAAGGCACCGACGTCACTCTCGTCGCCTATGGCCCGTTGGTCCCGACCGCGCAGGACGTGGTCACCGCTGCCGCCGAGGAAGGCAAGAGCGTCGAACTCATCGACCTGCGCAGCCTCAACCCGATCGATTTCACGACGATCGAGAAGTCCGTGACGAAGACCGGCCGACTGGTCGTCGCCCACGAGGCTCCGACCTTCCTGGGTCTGGGTTCGGAGATCGCCGCGCGCATCACCGAACGCTGCTTCTTCAACCTCGAAGCCCCGGTCATCCGGGTCGGCGGCTACCACACCCCGTACCCCGGTTCGCGGATGGAAGAGCATTACCTGCCCGACCTCGATCGCATCTTCGATGGTGTCGATCGGGCCCTGTCCTACTGATTTCGAGGAGAGTCAAGAATGTCATTCGAATTTCCTCTTCCCGACGTCGGTGAGGGCCTGACAGAGGCCGACATCGTCGCGTGGAAGGTCGCCCCCGGCGACAACGTCACCGTCAACCAGATCCTCGTCGAGATCGAGACCGCGAAGTCTCTCGTGGAGCTGCCCAGCCCGCAGGCCGGCACCGTCGGTGCGCTTCTGGTCGAGGAGGGTCAGACCATCGAGGTCGGCACCCCGATCATCCGGTTCGGCGGAGATGATTCCAGCGCCGAGGCGGCCCCCGCCTCCGCTGGTGCGCCGGCTTCCGATTCGGCTGAGAAGCCGTCCGACGAGGCCGGTGACGCCGACGGCGGCGCCACTCTCGTCGGGTACGGGGCGAAGGAGACGTCGTCGAAGCGTCGTCCTCGCAAGGGTGCTTCCGTCCCTGCTCCTGCCGCTGCCGCAGCACCGGCAGCCCCTGCAGTTCCGGCAGTTCCGGCCACTCCGGCGCAGCCAGCCTCGGCACCTGCCTCACCGAGCAAGCCGCTGGCGAAGCCGCCTGTGCGGAAGCTTGCGAAGGATCTGGGCGTCGATCTGTCCCAGGTGACTCCGACCGGTACCCGCGGGGACGTCACGCGCGACGATGTGCACGCAGCCGCTAGCCAGGCGACCGCGCCCACGGCGGGTGCGACGGCACCGGCGGCCGCCTCGGCGAGTGATCAGGGAGCGCTCGAAGAGCGGATCCCGTTCAAGGGCGTGACGAAGATGATGGCCAAGGCCATGGTCGATTCGGCATTCACGATGCCGCACGTCACCGAATTCCTCGACGTGGACGTCACCGAGACGATGGCGATGGTCCGCCGGCTGAAGTCGACGAAGTTCCTGGGCGAGGACGTCAAGGTCTCGCCGCTGCTCATCGTCGCCAAGGCCGTGGCCTGGGCCGTTGGGCGCAATCCGCGGATCAACTCGTGCCTCGAGGGCGACGACATCGTCGTGAAGAAATACGTCAACCTCGGCATCGCAGCCGCCACCCCGCGCGGACTGATCGTGCCGAACATCAAGAACGCGCAGGCCATGGGCCTGGGTGAACTGGCACAGGGCATTCAGGATCTCACCGCTCTGGCGCGGTCGGGCAAGACGCCGCCGGCTGACCAAGCCGGTGGCACGATCACGATCACGAACGTCGGTGTCTTCGGAGTCGATGCCGGTACGCCGATCATCAATCCGGGTGAGGCTGCGATCCTCGCGTTCGGGCAGGTCCGGAAGAAGCCGTGGGTGGTGGGCGACGAGATCGTTCCGCGAGAGATCACCACGCTGTCGGTCAGCGCCGATCACCGTGTCGTCGATGGCGAGATCATCTCGAAGTTCCTCGCCGACGTCGGACGGGGCTTGGAGGACCCGACCCTGATGTTGGCTTGAGGTTTCTACTCCGGTATCGGCTCTACGTCGGTACTGGAGCTTGAACGAGGTTTGAACGCCCCGGTTTCGCATAATGCGAGGCCGGGGCGCTCTTCATGTTCCTAGTGCTTGTCGCGGCCTAGTCCGCGCACGCGCGCGGCCCAATCCACATACGTGCAGACCGGCCCGCCAGCTCGATCTACCCGTCGAGGTAGGCGCTGTTGTCCTTGGGGCTGCCGTCCTTGACGAGGCGCTTGGCCAGACAGTGGTTGCGGTCGAGGCCCCACGAGCGGCATTGGTCGAGGGCAGGCTCCGGATCGCTGTAGCCGGTGTCGACGACGGTGACCCAGTAGCTGCCGTCCTTGTAAGAGGCCCAGTCGCCGCTGTGGATGAGGATCGCTCCGGGGTACTTGACCTTGTTGGCCTCGTACTCGTTGAGGATGTCCTGGGCAGACCATGTCTTGCCGTCGGCCTTGAGGCCGACGTTCTTCGCGCTCACCTGAGTCACCCACTGACCTTCGAGGTCAGCGGCTTTCTCGGTACCATCCTTCGTATAGGCGTCGAGCTGCTGCTCCGGGCTCTTTGTCGGCTGGACGAGTTTGTCGGACGGACTGGGAGACGGGCTCGCCGGCTCACTGGAACCGACGTCGACCGGGACGGTTCCCGACGAGGGAGCGAGCCACCGAATGCCGAAGAACGCCACCAGAGCCAGAACCATGATGATGGCGATGATGACGACAGTGATCTTCAGACCATTGCCCGAAGACGATTCGCTGTGGATGGTGGGCGGAAACTGCGGTGGGGGAGGAGTCTGAGGACCGCTCCGTGCCGAGCTGCCGACACCATTGCCGGAAACACCTCCCGCAGACCGCTGAGCCTGCTGAGAATTCGCATACTGAGGAGGGCCGGCAGAATGAGCATCATCGAAAGGCGAATGTCCGGCGGGGGCGAAGACGTTGGCACTGCGAGCTTTCGAGATCGACTGTTCCCCCGTGTGCCGTTCGAGATACTCGTAGTAGGTCGAGTTGTCGAAATCGGCAGACGAACGGTCCGCGCCATTCCCGTACGACGGGGTCTGACCAGCAGATTCACCTGAACCCTTGTGCCAGTCGTCGCTAGTCGCCGGACGAATGCGCGGCCTCTGTGGAATGTCGCTCATCAGCCCTCCTGAATGCCAGATGTGGTGGCAATCATCTACTTACCTTGGCACGAGTCGAGCAGGCGTTCAACAGAACCGCCGACAGGACGCGTTGCCGACGAAAGCCTACTGCGGAAATCAGCGAGTTGGCTTGACCCCAGCTGTGAAAGTCCCTCCGGGCATCGACAGTGGCCGCACGAAACCCTCCGGAAGCGCGGATTCGGTGACGAAGACCCCATCACGGAAACCGAGATGAATTTGCTCTCCGGCCCGCCATCTCAGTAAGATTGATTCTTGTTGTGTCGTAGCAGCCAGGTCACCGATCGATCTGCTAGGACACACATGGTGCTCACCCACCGCTGCACTCCAGCTTCGGCCATCTCTCACAGGCTACGGCTTCAGCGCTGGTGAGACATCTCGCCCGAACGGGCAAACCTGTTTTGGCGTACACAATTTTCACGGTGACAGTCGAGAAAATTTGTTGATGTCTTCCGACATCGGCGCAAGCGAGCGGGGAGAACACTTCGGTGTGATCCCGCAGGAGCTTGTTTCGAGAGTCGGTAACTTGTGAACTGGAGGAGAGACATGGCAGCAACCTGCCAGGTAACCGGGGCAGTCCCCGGTTTCGGACACAACGTGTCCCACTCGAAGCGCCGCACGAAGCGTCGCTTCAACCCGAACATTCAGAAAAAGCGCTACTACGTTCCGTCGCTGCGCCGCAGCGTCACGCTGACCCTGTCCGCTAAGGGCATCAAGGTCATCGACGCTCGCGGAATCGACGCTGTGGTCAACGAACTCATCGCCAAGGGAGTGAAGCTCTGATGGCTAAGGCACAGGATGTTCGTCCCATCATCAAGCTCAAGTCGACGGCCGGCACCGGGTTCACCTACGTGACCCGCAAGAACCGCCGCAACACCCCGGACCGCATCGTGCTCAAGAAGTACGATCCCGTAGTCCGCAAGCACGTCGATTTCCGAGAGGAGCGCTGAGCGCACATGGCTAAGAAGTCAAAGATCGCAAAAGACAAGCAGCGTCGCGTCATCGTTGAACGCTATGCAGAGCGCCGCGCGACTCTCAAGCGTCAGCTGACCCACCCTGATTCCACCGACGAACAGCGCGAAGAGGCACGCCTCGCCCTGCAGAAGCTTCCCCGCGATGCTTCGCCGGTTCGCGTTCGCAACCGCGACCAGGTCGACGGCCGTCCGCGTGGCTACCTCCGGAAGTTCGGACTCTCCCGAGTTCGCTTCCGCGAAATGGCTCACAACGGCGAGTTGCCCGGCGTTACCAAGTCAAGCTGGTAATCTCGAGGAAGTTCGTCATCGGAAAAACGGACCGGTGACCTACCGACTTGTCCTAAGGAGGACACTTTTATGGCTAAGAACCGCAGTGAGCTCGTTGCAGAAGTTGCCGAGAAGTCCGGCCTGACCCAGAAGCAGGTCTCGGACGTGCTCGATGGTGTCTTCGATGTCTTCTCCGACGTCGTGGCCAAGGGCGAAAAGCTCACCATCCCCGGCTGGCTCTCCGTTGAGCGCACCGAGCGTGCCGCTCGCAAGGGTCGCAACCCGCAGACCGGTGAAGAGATCCAGATCAAGGCCGGCTACTCCGTGAAGCTGTCCGCTGGTTCGAAGCTGAAGGGTGCCGCTGGCAGCCCGAACTGATCGACGCAGCAGCGTCAAATGGCCCGGATCGTCTGATCCGGGCCATTTGCTGTCTCCGGAGGTCCCCGAAGGGGTGAAAATGTCTCTGAAAAGGCGGAATCGACGTCCCGGAGGACGTAACCCCACCTCGCCGAGGCGGCTCCCCGAGATCTCGGCCACGAAGGGACCTTCCGGTTGGCAGACCAATGATCCCGAGCGATATCCTTGGGTCATGTCAGAAGGGGCGGTCCGCACGCAGTGAGTTCTTCAGGTTTCGAGCCGATCACACGGTTCGTTCAACGTGCCACGGTCCCCATCGTCGTATTCCTCGGGCTGATCGCAGGACTGGCCGCGCTCTTCTTCACCGGAGCAGCCAATCCGACTCTGCTCAATGACCCCGGCTCCGTCGTCCGTTTCGGTCTTCCCACAGCGAAGTTCGTCTTCAATACCGCGATGTCGCTGACCGTCGGCGCCCTCATGTTCGCCGTCCTCATCCTTCCGCGTACCGCCGGTGGTCGCGGCCGCCGACACAAGAACACGGGAGAGGACCTTCCGCTCGATCCGCTGTGGACGCGAGCCGTTCGGATCGCCGAAGTCTCCTCGGTGGTGTGGACACTGTCGGCCGTCGCCGTGCTCGTTTTCTCCTTCGTCGACACCGTGGGTGCTCAGGCTTACCTCGACTTCTCCAACCAGCTCGGCGTGTTCGTCACTCAGATCGCCTACGGTCAGCTGTGGGTACTCATCGTCGTCCTCATCGCCGTCGCCTCGACCCTGTGCTTCGGCACCCGCTCCCATATCGGCATCGCCGCCGCCGGAGTGCTCAGCGTCGCCGTGATCCTCCCCTTGGCCCTGATGGGCCACTCCGCAGAGGCCTCCGGACACACCCAGGCCGTCAACAGCCTCGGCCTGCACATCCTCGGTGCGGTCCTCTGGCTCGGTGGGCTCTTCGTCATCGCTCTGCTGGGCACCCGCCTGGCCGCCTCGAAGAACCTCAAGCCGATCGTCGAACGGTATTCGACGATCGCCCTCATCTCCTTCGGCCTCATCGTCTTCTCCGGAGTCGTCAACGCGCTCCTGCGCGTCAACGGCTTCGACGACCTCATGACCCCCTACGGGGAGGTCATCCTCGCGAAGGCGTTCGCGACGGTCCTACTCGGTCTGATCGGATTCTGGCACCGTCAGTTCGTCATTTCACGCTTGGGCACAGCCGCCTCGGCGACGGTGGAATTCTGGCGCCTCATCACCGTCGAATTCATTCTCTTCGGGATCACAATGGGAATGGCCGTGGCCTTGGCCCGGTCGCAGCCGCCGGTGCCGCAGGAGCCGGTGGGCGATCCCACCCCGGCCGAGATCCTCACCGGTGATCCGCTCCCGCCGCAGCCGGACCTGTCCCGCTACTTCAGTGAGTGGTCGATCGATCCGCTGTGGATCGCGATCGCAGCGGGCACCTCGATCGCCTACGTCGTGGCGTTCGTCAACCTCCGCCGCCGAGGCGACAAATGGCCGGTGCTGCGCCTCATCAGCTGGCTGGTGGGCATGGTCTTCCTCGTCTACGTCACCTCGGGCGGACCCCGCGTCTACGGTGAGGTGCAGTTCTCCGCGCACATGATCGAACACATGCTCCTCGTCATGGTCGTGCCGCTGCCGCTGGTGCTCGGCGCACCGATCACGATGCTCATGCGCGGAACGAAGGCCCGTCGGGACGGGTCCGCCGGCCTGCGCGAATGGGTGCTCTGGCTCGTCCACACTCCGTACCTGCGCTTCTTCGCTCACCCGATCGTGGCGAGCGTGAACTTCGCGGGTTCGCTGATCGTCTTCTACTACTCGGGAATCATGTTCTACGCGCTCGACACGCATATCGGGCACGAGCTGATGATCGCGCACTTCCTCGGCGCCGGGTATCTGTTCGCGCAGGCCCTCATCGGCATCGATCCCGGGGTCAAGCGCCCCGTCTTCCCGATGCGGCTCGTGATGCTGCTGGTGACGATGGCCTTCCACGCATTCTTCGGCATCTCGATCATGAGCTCGAACGTGCTGATCGCCGGTGATTGGTTCGGCAACATCGGCGCAGACTGGGGTTACACGGCGATCGCTGACCAGCAGCTCGGCGGTGCCATCGCGTGGGGCATCGGCGAGTTCCCGACCCTGTTCATCGCGATCATGGTCTGCGTCCAATGGGCGAAATCCTCGGACCGGGAAGCCAAGCGCATCGACCGCAGCGAAGATCGCACCGACGATGCCGAGCTGCGCGCCTACAACGCGATGCTCGCCTCCATGGCCGAACGCGATGCGAAGGCGCCTCCGCGCCGTCGGTGAGCTCATCGGGCCGTGGTCTCTGCCCGTGCTCTCTGCAAGGGGCGCGGTGTTGCCTCGGCAGCTGGCGGTGTGATTCTTCGTGGGCTGGCGGGATGACTCTTCGTGGGTGGGGTTGGGATAGCCCGACGTGCAGAACCATCCGGGCTGCAATCGACCTTGCGAACTCACAGCGGTCACATCGGAGGGGTGCACATCGGCTGTGCACGAATGTGCACCGGAAATTCTCGGATTATGGCCAGGTTGCTACCAAAATCTCTGTAACGTGACGCACACTGATCCTTGGATGAGAAATATCCAAGCGCCCGAAACACTGCGCTGAAGTAAGGGGTTCGCCGGCCGCGCCGATGCGGTTCGAGTGCCCCGAACTGTCGGCCCGTCGGCGCCAGAGCAAGTCGATTCGCGCATTCAATGGTGACGCGGATTGTGGAAACGAAGGAGTCCCATGAGTTCTCAGAACAATGCTGAGAGGAAGTCGATCCGCGCCCAGCTGCGCAAGGTCGTCGCTGCCTCGATGGCCGGAACGGTCGTCGAATGGTACGAGTTCTTCCTCTACGGTTCGGCCGCCACACTGGTTTTCAACCACATCCTGTTCCCGCCTTCTGACAATCCGCTGACTCCGATCCTGGCCGGCTTCGCCACCTACGCAGTCGGATTCATCGCCCGCCCCATCGGCGGTATCGTCTTCGGACACTTCGGCGACAAATACGGACGTAAGAAGCTGCTGCAGCTCTCGATCGTCCTCGTCGGTGTGGCGACATTCCTCATGGGCTGCCTGCCGACCTTCGACCAGATCGGTTACCTCGCCCCGATCCTGCTCGTGCTGCTGCGTGTCGTGCAGGGCTTCGCCGTCGGCGGCGAATGGGGAGGCGCAGTGCTCCTCGTGGCCGAGCACGCACCGAACAAGGAACGTGGCTTCTGGGCGTCCTTCCCGCAGTCCGGTGTTCCCTTGGGCAACCTGCTCGCCACCGCAGTTCTGTTCGTCCTCACCGCGACTCTGACCGAAGAGCACTTCCTGTCGTGGGGTTGGAGAATTTCGTTCTGGCTGTCTGCCGTCATCGTCCTTATCGGCTACTACATCCGCACCCGCGTCTCCGACGCTCCGATCTTCGACGAGGTTCAGGCCGAGGAGATCGAGGAAGGCGTTGACTACGGTGTCAAGGCCGTATTCAAGCGCTACCCGCGTGAGGTCTTCGCCGCGATGGGTCTGCGTTTCGTCGAGAACATCCACTACTACCTGGTGGTGACCTTCTCGATCACCTACCTTGCCACGCAGGTGAAGATCGACTCGGCGGAGATCCTCGGACTCCTCCTCGGTGCACACGCGATCCATGCGGTTCTCGTTCCGATCGTGGGCGCAGCAACCGACCGCATCGGACGCAAGATGCCCTACGCAGTGGGCATCATCCTGACAGCGACGTGGGGCTTCTTCGCCTTCCCGATGTATGACACCGGCAGCGCAGTGATGATCTTCCTCGCCCTGCTAATCGGCCTGGTCTTCCACGCGCTTATGTACGCCGGTCAGCCGGCGATCATGTCCGAGATGTTCCCGACCCGCATGCGCAATTCGGGCGTCTCGACCGGCTACCAGGTCACGGCCATCGTCGCCGGATCCTTCGCGCCGATCATCGCCACCGCGCTGCTCGACGCCTTCGGGTCCTCGATCCCGATCGCGCTCTACCTGCTGGCGGCTGCGATCATCTCGTTCGTCGCTCTCATGTTCACTCGCGAGACCAAGGGCATCGACCTGCGTTCCCTCGACCACGCAGATAAGGTGCGCCGCGGAGTCGCGACGGCCAGCTGATTCCAGCCAGCGCTCGTCTGATGGGGGCGGTGTCGGTGACTATCGGCACCGCCCTCATTGCGTGCCACCGTGCGCCCACCTCGATGAATCCTCGTCCACCATACGGTGGACGATGGATACGCACCACTGACTCGAACCACGAAAGGGACATCTCATGGGAGATCTCACCAGCAAACGCGCTCTCGTCACCGGCGGAGCATCCGGGCTCGGCAAAGCGATCGCCCAGTCCTTCGCTCAGGCCGGAGCCTCCGTCATCGTCGCCGACGTCGACGCTGACTCGGCGCAGGCCGTTGCCGACGACATCGGCGGCGAAGCGTGGGCCGTCAATCTGGCGGACACCTCGGCGTTGGAGGGCACCGAACTCGACGTCGACATCCTCGTCAACAACGCCGGCATCCAGCGGATCCACCCGATCACCGAATTCCCGCTCGAGGACTGGCGGCTGATCAACACCCTCATGCTCGAGGCGCCGTTCGTGCTGACGAAGGCGGTGCTGCCGAAGATGTACGAACGCGGCTGGGGACGGATCATCAACCTCTCCTCCGTCCACGGTCTGCGCGCCTCGGCGAACAAATCCGCCTACGTCGCGGCCAAGCACGGTCTCATGGGTCTGACGAAGACGACCGCGCTCGAGGCCGGCCCGCACGGCGTGACGTGCAATGCGATCAACCCCGGCTATGTGCTCACGCCCCTGGTCAAGGGGCAGATCGCGGACCAGGCGAAGACCAACGGCATCAGCGAGGACGAGGTCCTCGAGCAGGTCTTCCTCGGCCATTCCGCTGTGCCCAAGCTCGCCGAACCCGAGGATGTCGCGGCCATCGCGCTCTTCCTCGCCGGAGAGCATGCCGCAGTCATCAACGGCAGCGCCCACAGCATCGACGGCGGTTGGGTCGCCGCCTGACCACCCTGGCGTAGCACCCGCCTTCTAACTACTACCTGACGGCGGCCCAGATACCTCGCGCAAGGTTGCTGGGCCGCCGTCAGGTAGCAATTAGAGGGATTCTAGGACTTTGCGGACTCCGGCGTTGCGTAGGGACTCGTGGCGGACCGAGGCCCAGTAGGACACCTGTTTGGAGAACAGCTCAGGCAGCACCTGCACCAGGCGGGAATTGCCGTGGGCGAGGAAGTCCGGCAGGATCCCGATCCCGGCTCCGCGCGAAGTCGCGAGCACATGCGCATGCACCGAGGTGGACCGGAAGAAGCCTTTCCCGCGGGGAAGGGCATCGGCCGCCTCGTCGAGATCATCGACCCGCAGTGAGTTCTCGATGTAATAGACCATCCGGTGGTCGGCCAGATCGTCCAGCGTCTGCGGCATCGGATGCGAGGCGATGTAGTCCTGTGAGGCATAGAGCTGGAGCCGATAGTCGCGGATGTGCTTGGCAATCGAGCGCGGGGCATCCGGCCGCCCGACGACGATCTCGATATCAACACCCGACCGGTACTGCCTGGCCCGCTGCGTGGCGGTGATCAGCTCGATCTGCAGACCCGGATGCTGGGCCTGCAGTTCAGTGAGCGCCGGAACAGCGTACTCGAGGGCGAAGGCCTGCGGGCAGGCCAGCCGGATCGTCCCGGACAGGGCCGAATTCGAATGTGCCTCGATGCGGCCCAGAGCGGCCTCGATGTCCTCGGCGATCGGCAGCAGCTGACGCCCGGCGGCGCTGAGCTCCCACCCGTCGGGGGACGCCACGAGCACTCGATCGCCGTACGCCTTCTCGAGCGCGGCGATGCGCCTGGACACAGTCGTGTGATTGAGTCCGAGGCTGTGCGCCGCGGCCGTGAACTTCCCCAATCGAGCGACGGCAAGCAGAGTCAGCAGATCCTCGGGGGCGATCTGCGGACCGGAACTGCCTGGTGCATAGGAAGCCATAGTGTTCCCATTCTATCTGCGTACGCGCACATAAACGGTGCGGAATAAGTGAGGCTCCCCGTCGGGCCTCCCCGCGTCGACTGGCGTACTGTGAGAGGGAACACTGCAGAGAAGCTGAACATGATGCGAGGAGGCATATTATGTCGACGATTGGATGGGTAGGCCTGGGAAATATGGGCCGCCCGATGACTGCGAACCTGGTCAAGGCCGGTCACACCGTCAACGGTTTCGATCTCGTCCCCGAAGCCGTGGAGGCAGCCGCGAAGAGCGGCGTGAACCCGGTGAATTCCATCGCCGAGGCGGTCGCCGGTGCCGATATCGTCTTCACGATGCTGCCTAAGGGTGAGCACGCCCGCACCGCCTACCTCGAACCCGACGGCGTCCTGGCCAACGCGGACCAGAAGACGCTCCTCATCGATTCGTCGACGATCGACTTCGATTCGGCCCGTGTCCTCCACGCCGAGGCGGCCAAGGCAGGCTTCCGCCTCATCGACGGTCCCGTCTCCGGCGGAGTAACCGGTGCCGAAGCCGGCACCCTGACCTTCATGCTCGGCGGCGCCGATGCCGATGTCGAAGAGGCTCGTCCCGTCATCGAGGCGATGGCCGGCAACATCTTCCACGCCGGCGGTGACGCCGCAGGTCAGGCCGCGAAGATCGTGAACAACATGATGCTCTCGATCAGCCTCCAGGGTGTCGTCGAAGGCGCCGTTCTCGCCGATCGCTTCGGTCTCGACCCGAAGGTCTTCCACGATATTGCGAAGGTCTCCTCCGGCGACTCCTGGCCGCTGCGCACCTGGTACCCGGTGCCCGGCGTGACCACGACGGCCGCAGCGAACAACGAGTTCAAGCCCGGCTTCGCCACCGCACTCATGCACAAGGACGTCGGCCTCGCCCTCGCCGGTGCCGAGACCCAGGGTGTCGACCTCCCGGCCGCCACCCTCGTCCACGCACAGCTGCAGAAGCTCATGGACGAAGACCTCGGCGGTCTCGACACCTCCGCGCTGATCAAGAACATCGACCCCAACGCCGAGGGTCTGCCGAAGTAAGCACTGAGCTGGCGCCGAGCTGACGGCTGAACCGGCGTCGAGCCGGTACCGAGCTGCGGACGATCCGGGTCGAAGAATCATGATGATTTCGACCCGGATCGTCCGCATTTCGTTACCCCGCCCAGAGGCGAGCCCGACCCTGTCGCCAAACGTGGCGCGAGACGCCGTCGTCCGGGCATCCTCGGCGACCTGAAACTTCGAGCGGCTCATGCAAGACTGGAGACATGAGTACGCCTGATTCCCCCTCCCCACTGTCCGCGGACGACATCGCAGCCATTACCGGCAACCTCGACGAGGTGGCCGACCGGGCCCGTGCGGCCGCCGAGTCCAGCGGTCGCAGCGGTGACGATGTGCGCGTGCTGCTGGCCACGAAGACGCAGCCGGCGGAGAAGATCCGCGTCGCCCTCGAGCACGGGTTCACCCTCATCGGCGAGAACAAGGTGCAGGAGATCACCGGCAAGGCAGAGGCGCTGGCCGACCTCAATCCCGAGACCCACCTCATCGGACCGCTGCAGCGCAACAAGGTCAACCACACCCTGCGCCATGCGCAGTGCATCCAGTCCGTCGACAACCTCCCGTTGGCCGAGAAGATCAACAACCGCCTCGACGTCCTCGACGAAACCGTCGACTACTTCATCCAGGTCAACACCTCCCGCGAGGACTCGAAGTTCGGCGTCGCACCCGAAGACGCCGAGGAGCTCATCACCGCGACCCGGGAACTCGGCCGGATGCGGCTGCGCGGACTCATGACGATCGGCCTGCCCGGCAGCAGCCCCGAAGAGATCCGCCCCAGCTACTCCGACCTGCGCGAACTCAGCGAGAAGTTGCGCGAATCCGGGGTCATGCCCGCCGAGGCGACCGAGCTGTCGATGGGCATGAGCGGCGACTTCGAACTCGCCATCGCCGAAGGGGCGACGATGGTCCGCGTCGGCTCGAGCATCTTCGGCGCCCGCGACTACTCCTGAACGGACTTCCTCCACGACGTGGGGCGCGTCCGGGAACACCGGTACGTCCTCCCCAAGGCCGGGTACGACTTTCACTGAACCGGGCATGTCCTTCCCCGATACAGGGCGGGGGGAGAGAACCGTCACTTGATGACACCTGAGAGGCCGCCTCGGCGGGGATCTGCGATCATAGAAGCATGAACAGCAGTCCAGAATTCTCCGCGTCAGCCACCTCGTCGGCACGGGACGTCAAGGTCCGTGCGCCCGAACTCGCCGGTCGCCGGTGGATGAACTCCGGCGGCAAGGATCTGACCCTTGCTGACCTGCGCGGAAAGGTCGTCCTCCTCGACTTCTGGACGTTCTGTTGCATCAACTGCCTCCACGTCCTCGACGAACTGCGCCCATTGGAGGAGAAGTACTCCAAGGAACTCGTCATCATCGGCGTGCACTCGCCGAAGTTCGAGTTCGAACGCACCGTCGAAGCCGTCGATCAGGCCGTGGAACGCTACCAGGTCGAACACCTCGTCCTCGACGATCCCGACCTCGTCACCTGGCAGGCCTACACCGCCCGCGCCTGGCCGACTCTGGCCGTCATCGACCCCGAGGGCTACCTCGTGGCGACGATGTCCGGCGAGGGCCACGCGGCCGGTCTCACTGAGATCATCGAAGGCCTCATCGAGGAGCATTCGGCCAAGGGCACCCTCCACTCCGGCGACGGCCCCTACGTTCCGCCACCGGCACCGGAGACCGACCTGTTCTACCCCGGAAAGGCCACGCGCCTGCCTTCGGGCCACCTCCTCGTCGCTGATTCCGGACACCACAGCCTCGTCGAATACGACGACGATGCGGCTACGATCATCCGCCGCATCGGCACCGGAGTCCGCGGATCCGCTGACGGCGACTTCGCCTCGGCGAGCTTCAGCGAACCTGGCGGCATCACCGTGCTGCCCGAAGATCTCGCCGCCGAGGTCGGGTACCAGCTCATCGTCGCTGACACCGTCAACCACACCCTGCGCGGAATCGACCTCGAGAACGAGACGGTCACGACGATCGCCGGCACGGGGGAGCAGCACATGGTCGGCGCCATCGACAATGTCCGCGGCAAGCCCGGTGAGCTGGGACGATACGACGGACCCGCACGGGATGTGAAGCTGTCCTCGCCGTGGGATGTCCTCTTCGTCCCCTCCACCGCCGAGGTGGTCGTGGCGATGGCGGGCAACCACACCCTTTGGTCTTTCGACCCGAAGGACGGCACGATCCGCATCCTATCGGGCACGATGAACGAAGGCCTGGTCGACGGCGACGGAGAGACCGCCTGGTTCGCTCAGTCCTCCGGTCTCGACCTCGGACCCGCGGGCGAGGTGTTCGTCGCCGACTCCGAGACCTCGGCGATCCGCTGCCTCGACCCCGCCACCGGTGAAGTGTCCTCGCTGGTGGGCGTCGGACTCTTCGACTTCGGCTTCCGCGACGGACCGGCCGCCGAGGCGCGTCTGCAGCACCCGCTAGGCGTGCGCAGCCTGCCCGACGGGTCGGTCGCGATCGCCGACACCTACAACGGTGCGATCCGTCGTTTCGACCCGAAGACCGAGGAAGTCACGACCCTGGCGCGCGGACTGCGCGAACCCTCGGACATCGTCCTCATCGACAATGAAGGCACCTCCGATGATGCCGAACTCATCGTCGTCGAATCCGCGGCGCATGCACTCACCCGGGTGAAGCTGCCCAAGGACGCTCAGAAGGTCGACGAAGGCGCACTGACGACGAAGCGCCCATCGACGGAGATCGCCTCCGGTCCGGTGTCGCTGACCGTGAGCTTCACTGTCCCGGCTGGTCAGAAACTCGACGATCGGTGGGGCGATCCCACCTTCCTGCAGGTATCTGCGACTCCGCCGGAACTCATCGTCTCCGGCGACGGCGGAGCCGAGGGACTCAGCCGCGATATCGTCATCGATCCCGAATTCACTGAAGGCGTGCTGCACGTGACCGCACGAGCCGCCGCCTGTGATGGCGAGCCCGGGGGAGAGATCCCGCTGCACGCCGCCTGCCACCTCTACCAGCAGGACTGGGGAATCCCCGTCGAGCTCGTGGACTCGGCGCCGAACGAACTCACCCTCGACCTCCGCGGCGCCTGAGGTCTCGGTCAAGGGCCCCTTGACCGGTTGTGTACTCGGTCAGGACCCCCTGATCACGATGCCGCGGGCCCGCCGCACGCGCCGCCGCCTGCCGCACGCGCGGCCAGTCGCTCAGGCGATGGCGACGTCGCCGAGGCGGCGCGGTTCGAAGCTCACCTGTGAGGACTTGACGACGACGGAGCCGCCCAGGACGAAGGAGAGCTTCTCGTCGAAGTCGTGCTCGGCGGCCGTGACGATGTCCCGGTAGCGTCCCTTGACCCGCACCTCGACCGTCGAAGGCGTGAGTTCGAGGTCATTTCCGGACGAAGACAGCCCGATCTGCGGACTGCGCTCGAGCGACCAGGAGACGTCGCCGATGATCTCGTTGTCCGTGTCGTAGCCGAAGACGCAGCCGGCCGGCATGAGCGTCTTCGACTTCATGCAGTCCTGCAGGTGGTCGGTGACCTGCTCTTCCACGGTCTGCTCGAGCTTGGCCGTGGGCTCCGGTGAGAGCTTCACGGTGGGGGAGTCGCCGGGAGCGGTCACCTCGGAGCGTTGGGACTTGGACTTCAGATATGTCGCATCGAAACCGACGAGGTAGCTCGCAGGGAACAGCACGGGCACATCTCCCGTGCTCACTCCGTAGCCGTTGACCGTTGCTGTCGACGAACCGGAGACGTCGAGGCTGAGGGTCGGCCATTCCTGCTGTTCGATGGCCCACCGATCGAAGAGTCCCGCGCTGGCAGGCAGCCGGACCATGTTGAGATCGACGGTCTGCTCCTTGGAGGAGAGGTTATAGCTGAGGCGGACCTTCGCCTGGTCGCCGTCGACGGAGACGGTCTTCGCCTCGGGGTCGCGCGGCAGGTCGGGAGCCGCCGAGAGGACCTCGTCGCTGAGCGCCAAGGTCGACGAGGGAGTCGGTGTCGACAGGTAGGAGAAGGCACTCTGTGCATCGCCTTTTTCGATCGCCGAGATATAGGCCTCGGCAGCTCGGGCAGGTGTGTAGACGGTGAAGTTGAGGAGGGGGACCGCTGCAACCGTGAGGACGACGACCGTCAGCGCTGAGATCAGAAGTCTGCGCGACGTTCGCATGGCGCTCCTGATTGGGTCGGGACTGAGGGGACTGGGTAGTACTCAGTCTATCTGCAGGCCGTCACTCAACCGGGTAGGCGTGCAGTGCGGAGGTGTCGACCTCGACGAAGACATGCGTGCCGACCTTGACGTTGGCACGCAGTTCGGTGATCGTCGCGCCGAGTCCTGGATGCAGAACGCCGAACCCGGCCTGATCTGTCGGCCGGTCCGTTACGCCGGCGAGGTCGGCGAGGTCGACGTCGAGGGCCAGGCCCATCTCCGTGTCGACCGGTGAGAGCTTCGCCTGCAGGCAGGAACCGCGATCGCGCAGTCCGGTGACGATGGTTTCGAACACCGTCGCCGAGGTGAACGCCGGGTCGTGTTCGTCCAGTGACAGGAGGGCGGCACGCCACCCGAGAGTCACGAACACCTTCCCGTCGAGTTCCGTGCGGGCGCGCACGGCCGAATGGCCGATGGACAGCCATCCCTTCCGGGCCAGCCCGGAATAGACGTTGACTCCGCTGAGCTCGGCCGGCAGCGAACCGCGCGGTTCGGTGACGATCTGCTCCAAGGAGCCGAACGCGACGAGTTGGTCCTTTTCGATATCGGCCACCCCCGCCTCGGCGATGGCGTGGTCGGTCAGTGAATTCGAGCTGAAGACGACCCCGCGACCCTCCTGGGCGACGAGTTCGGCGAAGCGACCCCGCAGCCCGGTGCGCAGATGACCGGGAACCGAACCGAACGGGTCGATGAGGGTCAACCACTTCGCGCCGCTCGCCCAAGTCGCAGCCAGGGCGAGGCGGGCGCGATCGGTCGCATCGAGGTCGTCGATGCGACGGCGCAGAACATCGGAACGCAGTCCGAATGCTGTCAGTGCAGCGGATGGATCCGCTGCCGATGCCGCCTCCCCAGATCCGGCATCGGCTTCGCGAAGATAGCTCTTCATCCAGCTGCGCACACGCGAACGACCCGACCGGCGACCGGTCGGGAAGCGTGGTGGCGGTGCGACGTTCGGCAGGGCCGCCGCGGACAGCACCACCGAAGTGGTGCTGTCCGGGCTGCCCATGAGTCCGAGCATTGTCCCTGCTCGCAGACGTCCGAGGTCGATCTCGCGTCCGTCGAGCTGCAGCCCCGCGAGGGACAATTCATCGTTCAACGGAGCTTAGAACTCCGCGGGATCGTCGGAGGCGTTCATCCGCCGACGGGTGATGATGACGGCTGCTGCACCGACTGCGAGCAGACCGACACCGAGTGCCAGTCCGGTCATCTCGGCACCGGTGCGCGGCAGGTCGCTGCCAGAGTCGCCCTGGCCGTTGCCGTTTCCGTTTCCGCCTTCGTCGACGGCGGTGCCGTTGGTAAGTACGGTGAAGCTTCCGCCCTGGGGCTCATCGAAGCTCTCGGCCTGGGCACGCACGTTGTAGGTGCCGAGCACGGCCTTGACCTTGGCCTGGACACCGAACGTGACCTTGCCTTCGGAATCGGCTTCCTTGGTCATCGTGTAGCGATCGACCTTGCCCTGGGCATGCTCGACCGTGATGGAGACCTTCTCGCCGGGCTGAGCTCCGCTGACGCCGATCTTGATGCCGTCGTTCAGGAAGTCCTCGGAGCTGACCTCGGTCGGGTTGATGAACATCGACGCCTGCGCGGCTGCGGCAGGCTTCTTGTCCTCGGTGCCGGGGCTGGCCGGACCGGTGGACTCGGGAGCCTCGTCCTTCTTCTCGTCCTTCTCGTCCTTCTCGTCGCCTTCGGTAGCGTCTTCAGCCGGCGACTTCGACTTCTTGTCGGCGTCGTCGGAGTCCTTGGCGCCTTCAGCGTCGTCGGAATCCTCAGCCTTCGGGCTTTGGTCCTTCTTGGCGTCGTCGGCTCCGTCAGACTCGTTGGCCTTGGCGTCGTCTGACTGGTCGTCGTCGGTCGGAGCCTCAGCCGGTCCCGGCGTCACATCGTCGGCAGGAGCCTTCTTGGCCTTGTCGGTCTCAGTCGGGCTCGGCTTCGGCGCCTCAGTGGTGGGCTCTTCAGTCTTGGTCTCGGTCGGTTCCGGGGCCTTGGTGGTCGGATCGTCGGTCTTCGTCTCCGAAGGCTTCGGCGCGTCTGTCGTCGGCTCGTCAGTCTTGGTCTCAGACGGCTCCGGGGACTCCGTTTTGCTGGGAGTCTCGTCCGGAGTCTGGATCGGACCGGTGGCCGAGTCGCACTTGTCCTCGTCCTTGTTGTCGCCCTCGCCCGGTTCGTCGACCTCGGAGGCCTTGGAGACGACATCGAAGGTCACCTTCGAGGACTTCTCTTCGGACTTGAGGTCGGTGAGGTAGAGCGAGTATTCGCCGACAGGAACCTGTGCACCGTCAGTGACGGTGAAGAAGTAGGTGCCGGAGACCTTTCCGTCATCGTCGACCGTGAGCTTCTTGTCCGGCGAGTATTCGGTGCCATCGGTGCCGACAACGGTCACCGTGGCCTTCTCGTCGGGGGTGAACCCGGTGCCGGAGAAGCCGATTCCTTTTTTGTCGTTCGCGATGTCGGCGCGGGTCACCTGCGCCTGCGCAAGGGTCGCCTGCGGATCCGACTCTTCGGGAACCGAGGAATCCGATTCGGAGCTGTTCGATGACTGCTGATCACCCTGGGCGCACAGCGGTTGCTGAGGGACCGTAGCGGTGGACTCTGTCGCTGCGAACGCCGGGGCGCCAGCAAGACCTGTCAATGCAACGGCTACTGCGGGGGCAAGCACAAGACGCGAGGTCTTCACAGTAATGCCTTTCGATTGTTGTCTACCCACGAAAGACGATGGACTCCCGGCATTCCTTGGCTTAAGAAGGGGAAGGCACCATCGTGCGCGGGTCCGTACAGCTCATAACCCTAAAGCATTCATCCGTCGCTATGGGGAGACACACGGGTAAAAATCAGGAGAATTCCGGAAAATCGTTATCTGTTTGTGACATAGATTCGGCGTGTCGGTCGAAATCTTTCGCGGATTCGACGTGATTGACTCACACGCTCGCGAGCGTGGGAAGCCCGGAACGACTACCATCGGAATCGTGACTCTCCTTTCCGACCGCGACATCCGCGCCGAGCTCGACTCCGGACGCATCGCCCTCGACCCCTACGACCCTTCGCTGATCCAGCCGGCCAGCGTCGACGTGTGTCTCGATCGTTACTTCCGGCTTTTCGACAACCACAAGTACGCGGTCATCGATCCGAGCCTCGAGCAACCCGAGCTCACGCGCTACGTCGAAGCCGCTCCGGGGGAGCCCTTCGTCCTCCACCCGGGCGAGTTCGTCCTCGCCTCCACTCATGAGCTCGTGACTCTGCCCGTCGATGTCGCCGCTCGACTCGAGGGCAAGTCCTCGCTCGGGCGTCTCGGCCTTCTGACCCACTCGACGGCCGGCTTCATCGACCCCGGCTTCAGCGGCCACGTCACCCTGGAGCTGTCGAACGTCGCGACGCTGCCGATCACTCTGTGGCCGGGAATGAAGATCGGCCAGCTCTGCTTCTTCCGACTCAGCTCGGCAGCGGAGAATCCCTACGGTTCCAAGGCCACGGGCAACCGCTACCAGGGCCAGCGCGGACCGACCGCTTCCCGTTCGCACCTCAACTTCTACCGGAGGGACATGTGATCACCCGCCGCGAACTGCGGCTGCAACGCGAAGCCGCTGAACGCGCCGCCCGGGAACAGGCAGACGCCGCGCGCTACCAGGTTCCCGACGCTCCGGCGCCGGGTGCCCCGGCCGCACGCACTCCAGTTCCCGACGCTGAGGCGACGGGCGTGCAGTTCCCAGCTGTCCAGGCTTCGGGCGTCTCGAACGCGACTGGAGCCGGATCCTCCGCACCCCCGGCAGTCGCCGCCCCCGGTGCACCCACCCTGGTTCCCGATGGCAGGACTCCCGCGAACCAGGGTTCCGGGGCCCCGACCCCCGAAACCCAAGCCGCGAGCCGGCGGCGGACCGGGATGCCGTCGACGGGACGGCCCGGCTACGGCGGTGACACATCCACGCCGAAGGACACGGCCACCTCGGCGGATCTGCGGGGTTTCCACCTCATCCTCCTCGATGACGCTGTCGAGGTCTCCGACGTCCTCGCGCTCATCCACAACAAGCTGCCCGATCTGCGCCCGGTGCTCGACGAGCACGGGCAGATGCGACTGAGCAGGCACTCCCGCCTGAGTTCGGGGGTGGCCCTCGATCCCGCCGATGCCGCCGCGCTCGAGGTTCCCGAGTGGGTCCAACATGCCGTCGTCATCGACTGCCCCCGCGACCGGCAGCCGACCCCGCCGCCTGACTGGTTCGCCGATGCCGATGGACTCCACGAGGCCTTCCCGAACGGAATGCCGGACCGGGAGGAGGAGCGCATGCTCAGCCTCATGCTCTCCGTCGCCTCCCGACTCCACACGGGCGTGCGCCTGGCTGACGAGCCAGATCTGCCGACCCGGGTGATCATCCCCGACCCCGAGGCGAAGGTCGACCTCTACATCTACTCCTCGTACTGGATGGAACCGCCCGTCGCGCTCGACTTCGTGCGCCGTCATGCCCCGCACGCCTTCCAGCAGGCCCTGCCCACCCCCGACGAGGATGTGCTGGCCCAAGCGAGCATCGACGACCCGCTCTTCGACCCCTCCGCCCCGGTCATCCTCGACGGCTATGCCCTGCTCGTCCCGCTGGGCGAGATCGACGAATCTGCTGGCAGCCTCGAGATCCGTGTGATGGAGGCCGAGTGGGTTCCGCCGATCATCGCCGCCCACACCGATGCCCCGCAGATCGAATACCACGTGCACTGGATGGACACCGAGTCGAAGCGCTATCAGCCGAACCAGCGACGACGATTCCGGCGGATGCGCAGCCAGGTGGCGCAGCTGACCGACGCGATCGGAGCCGAGCTGCTCGTCGGCTCCGCAGGCATCGGACTCGACGAGAACGGCTTCCTCGTGACCAGTCGACAGCTGCGTGCGTGATCGGTGTCGTGCCGGGGCAGAACCTGTCTCAGCTCACACCGGGTGATTGGGGAAACGACACCTGTCCGTGCGAAAATGACCTGACGAACCTTTCTCACAAACAGGCATATGACGGAGGTGGCCGCCGGTGATAGTCATGACAGGGGCCTTTTTCGGGGCATCTGTCATCGCCTACCCTCTGGTTCGTCTGCTCGGCCGCAACGCCTTCTTCTTCCTCGCCCTCGTCCCCCTCGCGGGACTCCTGTGGAGCCTGTCGACGGTCTCCGAGATCTTCGGCCCTGCCGCCCAGCCGCTCGTGGAGAATCTGGACTGGCTGCCCGAACTCGGCCTTGCCGGAATCTTCCGCCTCGACGTGCTCTCGTGGATCATGACGCTGCTGGTCACCGGTGTCGGTGCCCTCGTCTTCGTCTACTGCGCACGCTACTTCCCGCCCGACGAGCCGGGACTGGCTCGGTTCGCGGGAATCTTCATGGCCTTCGCCGGAATGATGTACGGGCTCGTCGTCGCCGACGAACTGCTCATGCTCTACCTGTTCTGGGAGGGCACCACAGTCTTCTCCTACCTGCTTATCGGGCACAGCCAGTCCCGCCGCCGCTCGAGGCAGGCGGCCCTGCAGGCACTCATCGTCACCACCGCCGGCGGACTGGCCATGCTCGTGGGCATGGTCCTGCTCATCACCGCCACCGGCACCGGGCAGATCTCGACCCTGGTCGACCGTGCCCAGTCCGGAATGGACACCGGCGGAGTCATCGTCTCCGCGGTCATCCTCATCCTCGTCGGTGCGATCTCGAAGTCCGCGCTCATGCCGTTCCACTTCTGGCTGCCCGGCGCTATGGCAGCACCCACTCCGGTGAGTGCCTATCTGCACGCCGCGGCCATGGTCAAGGCTGGTATCTACCTCGTCCTGCGCTTGGCACCCGGCTACAACAACATCCCCGGCTGGTCCGAGGTGCTGCTCACCCTGGGACTGCTGACGATGTTCATCGGCGGTTGGCAGGCGCTGAAGCAGACCGACCTCAAACTGCTGTTGGCCTTCGGTACGGTCTCCCAGCTCGGATTCCTCACCACCATGGCTTCGTTCGGCACTCCGGACATCACGAAAGCGGCCCTGGGCCTGCTCATCGCCCACGCGCTGTTCAAGTCCTGCCTGTTCCTGTGCGTCGGCATCATCGACCACCGTGCCGGCACCCGTGACCTGACGAAGCTCTCCGGCGGTTGGAAGGCGTTCCCCGTCGTCGCCGTGTGCGCGACGATCGCGGCCGCCTCGATGGCCGGGCTTCCCCCGCTGCTCGGCTTCGCCGCGAAGGAGGCCGCGTACTCGACCCTCCTGTCCTCACCGGACAAGGCCTCGGTCATCGGCTTCATCGGCATCATGATCGGCTCGATCCTCACCGTCGCCTACTCGGCCCGTTTCGTCTGGGGTGCGTTCTCCACGAAACCGGGAGTCGACGACATCGCCCGCCGCGACGAGAAGCTCACCCTCGTCGTCTCCCCGCTCATCCTCACCGCACTGACCCTGGCGCTCGGCCCGGGAGTCGGACTGCTCGACGGCTACTTCTCAGCGTGGACCAGCGGACTGCCGGCGGTGGCCGAGGGCGACGGGCACTACCACCTCGCGCTGTGGCACGGACTCGAACCGGCGCTCGCCTTCACCGCCGTAACCATAGCCGCGGGTCTCGCCCTGTTCATCTTCCGCCGGCCCTTCGCGAAGGTCCAGGCAACGCTGCCGTCGGGACTGGACTTCCACGAGCTCTACCGAATGCTCATCGGCTGGATGGAAGCCCTGGCGCTGTGGGTCACCGCCCGCACCCAGCGCGGTTCGCTGCCGTTCTACCAGGGCGTGGTCTACCTCGTGC
This sequence comes from Brevibacterium epidermidis NBRC 14811, assembly GCF_001570805.1. Taxonomy (GTDB): domain Bacteria; phylum Actinomycetota; class Actinomycetes; order Actinomycetales; family Brevibacteriaceae; genus Brevibacterium; species Brevibacterium epidermidis. Next base: position 475,749 of record NZ_BCSJ01000003.1, read on the forward strand.
TCGTCGCCGGTGTGGGCCTGGCGATCATCTCCAATGACACGTGGAACATCACCTTCCGGCTCTGGGACACCCCGCTGGACCTCATCGTCGCAGCCGTGCTCGTCATCGTCGCGATCGGTGCCACCCGGGCCAAGAAGCGCTTCACCGCCGTCGTCGTCACCGGCATCTCCGGCTACGCCATGGTCGCCTACTTCGCCTTCGTCGGCGCTCCCGACCTGGCCCTGACCCAGGTGCTCGTCGAGACCATCACGATCGTCGTCTTCGTCCTCGTCCTCCGCCGGCTGCCGGCGCGCATCGGTGAGTCCACTGGTCGCCTCACTCCCGCCTGGCGGGCGATCATCGGCGGTGCCGTGGGCATCACCGTCATGCTCGTGGTCCTCATCGCCGCAGGTGTCCGCGTGGCCGATCCGATCTCCGTCGACTTCGGCGAGCTCGCCTACGAGCTCGGCCACGGCACGAACATCGTCAACGTCACCCTCGTCGACATCCGCGCTTGGGACACGATGGGCGAGATCTCGGTGCTCGTGGCCGCTGGAACCGGTATCGCCGGACTCATCTTCGTGCGTGGCCGCGAGGGTCACCTGCACCGGTTCGAAAGGAAGAAGGACGGCACCGAGGCGGCCGGCCGCATCCGCTTCCAGCCCGTGGCCGAGGATGTCGTCGACCTCCATCACACCGGCCGTGGGGAGGGCCTGTCGCAGAAGCGGGCGTCCTGGCTCATTGCCGGACGCACCCTGGCCCCGCGCAACCGCTCGATCATCCTCGAGGTCACCGCGCGCCTGATCTTCCACGCCGTCATCGTCTTCTCCGTCTACCTCCTCTTCGCCGGTCACAATGACCCGGGCGGCGGATTCGCCGGCGGCCTCGTCGCCGGTCTCGCCCTCGTCGTGCGCTACCTCGCCGGAGGCAAGTACGAACTCGCCGAGGCGGCTCCCTTCACTCCCTCGGGAATGCTGGGCACCGGTCTGACCACCGCGATACTGACCGTCATCGGCGGTTGGATCTGGGGAGATACGGTCTTCGACGCCGTCTACCTCGAAGGCGATCTGCCTCTGCTGGGACATCTGTCCTTCGGCACCTCGACGTTCTTCGACATCGGCGTCTACCTCATCGTCGTCGGCCTCATGCTCGACATCCTCCGCTCCCTCGGAGCCGAAGTCGACCTGCACCAAGAACGCGACGAGGCGATGCTGACCAACCGCATCCACGACAACGTGAACTTCTCCGACAACATGGGCGCCACCGCCGAACACCGGGCAGTGTCCGAGATCATCGACCGCGTCAACGAACTCGACGTCGACAACGGTGCGGAAGGAGGCCGCCTATGAGCGTCTCCTTCGTCATGGTCCTGGCCATGGGTGTCCTGATCGCCGCCGGCATCTACCTCATGCTCGAACGCTCGCTGACCCGCGTTCTGCTCGGGTTCATCCTGCTCGGCAACGGAGTCAACCTGCTCATCATCCTCACCGCCGGCCGCGGCGCCCCGCCTCTGACCGACGGTAAGAACCTGTCGACCGAAGGCATGTCCGATCCGCTGCCGCAGGCGCTCATCCTCACAGCCATCGTCATCACCTTCGCCGTGACGGCGTTCCTACTGGCGATGATCTACCGTTCCTGGAGGCTCATGCGCGCCGATTCGCTGCAGGACGACGACACCGACCTCCAGGTGGCGATCACGAAGCTCATCGACTCCGAGGCGGAGGCGAGCACGGAGTACGACGACACCGAGTTCGGCGACGAGGCGGAGTCCCCGATCACCGGCGCCATCGATCTCGATGACGACGGCACCCCCGCAGAACGGGAGGACCTCGTCGACGACATCGAGGACGCACAGACTCCGGCCGAGGCCGATGCCATCGCCGAGGAGGCGGTGGACTCGCAGACGGAGGCCCACAGCGCCACGGAGGCCGACGTTGCCGAAGAGGCCCGGGACGCGAAGCAGCAGGGAGACGACGCATGATCGATCTTCTGCCCGTACTCGTTCCCCTGCCCGTTCTGCTGCCGCTCATCGGTGCCGGAATCGCGCTCATCCTGTCCAAGAACACGCGAGCGCAGAACATCGTGTCGATCGCGATCCTTGTCGCGGTCATGGTCATCGCCACGATGATCCTCTTCGGCGTCGATGCGCACGGACCGCAGGTCGTGGCGATCGGCGGCTGGCAGCCCCCGGCCGGCATCGTACTCGTCGCCGACCGGCTGTCCTCGCTCATGCTCATCGTGTCCTCACTGGTCACACTGTGCGTCCTCGTGTACGCCCTGAGTCAGGACGCCAACGACGACTCGAACGAGACACCGATCTCCGTGTTCAACCCCAGCTATCTGGTGCTGTGCGCGGGCATTGCGAACTCGTTCCTCGCCGGAGACCTGTTCAACCTCTACGTCGGCTTCGAGATGTTCCTCGTCGCCTCCTATGTGCTGCTCACCCTCGGTGCCACGGCGGAGCGGATCCGGGCGGGAGTCACCTATGTGATCATCTCGCTGGTGTCCTCGGTGATCTTCCTCGCCGCCATCGGCGTCATCTACGCCGCGTGCGGCACCGTGAACATGGCGCAGCTGTCCGAGAGAATCTCGGATCTGCCTGCCGATGTGCAGATGATCCTCCACGTGCTCCTGCTGCTGGGCTTCGGCATCAAGGCCGCGATCTTCCCGCTGTCCTTCTGGCTGCCCGACTCCTACCCGACGGCGCCGGCTCCGGTGACGGCGGTCTTCGCCGGACTGCTGACGAAGGTCGGCATCTACGCGATCATCCGCACCGAAACCCTGCTGTTCGCCGAATCCTCTCTGAGGGTGCCGCTGCTCATTGCGGCGGGGCTGACGATGCTCGTGGGCATCTTCGGTGCGATCGCGCAGTCGGAGATCAAGAGGATCGTGTCCTTCACCCTCGTCTCCCATATCGGCTATATGCTCTTCGGCGTGGCTTTGGGCACGAGCATCGGTCTGTCCGCGGCGATCTACTACACGGTCCACCACATCATCGTCCAGACCGCGCTGTTCCTGGCCATCGGGCTCGTCGAAATGCGCGGCGGGTCCACCTCGACGAGGTCGCTGGGCGGTCTCATGGTGCTCTCGCCGGTGATCACGATCATCTTCTTCATCCCGGCGCTCAACCTCTCCGGCATTCCGCCGTTCTCCGGGTTCATCGGCAAGGTCGCACTCTTCCTCGCCGGCTTCGACGATCACGCCTGGCTGCCGACCGTCCTCATCGTCGCCGGCACCGTGACGAGCCTGCTCACCCTCTATGTCATCGGACGTACATTCAACCTCGCGTTCTGGCGCGATCCGGCCGATGTGGAAGAACCGAACGAGGACCTCGTGGAGGAATTCACGGAGCGGAAGAAGACGCTGCTGGCGGGGAAGAAGTGGAAATCTCAGATCGGAGTTCCCCCTGCCATGGTGGTGGCCACCTCGGTGGTGGTGATCGCCTCCATCGTTCTCACGGTCGCCGCCGAACCACTGTGGGATATGTCGAACCGGGCGGCCGAGAACCTTTCGACGCCGATCGACTACGTCACGAACGTGCTCGGAGGTGATGAGTCATGACTCCCGACCGAGACCAGAGCCAGAATCGCGACCAGAGCCAGAACCCGAGTCAGGACCAGAACCGGGACAAGGGGCAGGTCCGAGTTCCGGGCCAGGTCCGCGCACAGGGCCCGGACCGTCCACCGGCGAACCGGCCGCGGATGAGCCGGGGCCGTGGAATCATCCAGCAGCTCGTGCTGCTGGTCTCGTTGGTTCTGCTGTGGCTGATGCTGTGGGATTCGATCACGGTGGTCACAGTGGTCTCCGGAATCGTGTTGGCCTTCGTCGTCACGCGCGTGTTCTACCTCCCGCCCGTCGTGCTCTCCGGACGGTTCAACGTCTGGCATGCGTTGGTGTTCGGTCTGTGGTTCCTCTACTCGGTCCTCCACGCCTCCATCGAGGTCGCCTGGTATGCGTTCCGCCGCAAAGCCGTCGGAGCCGGGTCCGTCATCGCCTGCGATCTGCGCACGAGCTCGGACCTCGTGCTCACCCTCATCGCCGATACCGCGAGCCTCATCCCCGGGTCGATCATCATCGACAGCGACCGGGCCATGGGGATGCTCTACCTGCACTTCCTCGACTGCGATTCCGAGGAGAAGCTGCGCAAGGCGAAGGCGCAGGTCTACTACATCGAAGAGCTGCTCATCCGCACCCTCGGTTCGCACCGTGACCTCGCCGCCCTGCGGGCCAGGCCGGATCCGCTCAACGAGACCGAAGGGGGCCGCTCATGAGTGAGATCGTCCTCCACACGCTCATCGTCGCAGGGTCGGTGCTGTTGGCCGCCTCGGTGGTCATTGCGCTCTTCCGAATTGTCCGGGGTCCGTCGATCCTCGATCGCATGATCGGCACCGACGTCGTGCTTGCCGCAATCATGTGCGGCCTCGGCGGATACATGGCTCTGTCCGACCGCACGGATCTGCTGCCCGTGCTCATCGTTCTCGCGATGCTCGGCTTCGTCGGTTCGGTGAGCGTGTCGCGGTATGTGTCGAAGTCCGATTCGATGACTCCCGGCGCCGAGGCGGGTGCACTGTCCGAGTTCAGCTCCTCCGACTGGCATATGCCCCGTGACGGGGAGGGGCAGAGTTCCGAGGCGGCCGATGCTGGGGCGACAGGTGCCGGAGCGGCCGAGGCTGGAGCGACCGACGCCGCAACGGCTGATGGCGATGAGGTCACCGAGATCGAAGATCCCACCTACGACGCCCACGCCGACAGCGGCGGAGAGGGCGAGGGCACCGGGCCCGACCCGGGACCCGACGACGCCGAACATATGGCGGAGCGCGACGGAGAGGAGAACACCCGTGGTTCTTGACATCATCTCGGCCGTGCTCATCTTCCTCGGCGCGGTCCTGTCCCTGGCCGCCGCGGTCGGTCTCGTCCGCTTCGGCGACCTTCTCTCGCGCATGCACGCGAGTGCGAAGCCCCAGGTGTTGGGCCTGATGCTCGTCGCCGTGGCGATCGCGATCCAGTTCCCGACCTGGGCGACGGTGACCACGCTGGCGATCGTCATCTCCTTCCAACTCGTGACGATCCCCGTCGCAACGCATATGGTCGGCCGCGCCGGATATCGCACCAAACACCTGCGTCGATCTATGCTGTACCGAGATGAACTCGCCGAGGCGGTCGACCGTGCCGAGGCCAGAGAGATTGCCTGGGAACGCCAGAGAGGAACCGGAACAGACCACCATGACGGCTGACAATCACACCGAGCCCCAACCACTCGTCTTAGTCGCCGATGATGAGCCCGACGTCCTCGGAGCGGTCGTACCGTTCCTCGAACGCTCCGGATTCCGGGTGCTGCCCGCCAGCGACGGACTGCTCGCCCTCGATGAGATCCACCGCCACCGTCCCGATGTGTGCGTCCTCGACGTGCTCATGCCCGGAGCCGACGGCCGGCAGGTGCTGCGCCGTCTGCGCCAGGAGGAGAACTGGGTTCCGGTGCTGCTGCTGACCCAGGTCGGCGAAGGGGTCGAGCGGGCGATGGCCCTCGAAGAGGGCGCCGACGACTACCTCAACAAACCCTTCGACCCGCACGAGCTCGTCGCTCGCATCCGTGCCGTACTGCGCCGCACCCGCAATGACGGACCGCCGCTGGCGACGGCTCCGGTGCTCGTATCCAGCTTCGGTCTGCGCGTCGACCGTGTCGGTCGCCGAGCGTGGCTGGGGCAGCGGGAGCTCGTCATCACCCCGAAGGGCTTCACTCTGCTCGAGTACCTCATGGTGCACAAGGACGAACTCATCGAACGCTCCCGCCTACTCGAAGTGCTGTGGGGATTCGAAGAGGCCGTGGGCACCCGTGCGGTGGACTCCCGGGTCGCCGAACTGCGTCGCGTGCTCGGCGAAGATGCCGCGGAACCACGGTGGATCGCCACCGTGCAGGGACGCGGCTACCGTTTCGTCGGTGAAGTCCGCGGCGAGGACGGACAGAGCCGTCTATGACGAACTTCCTTGTCTTCGAAATCCAGGTCTGGCTGTTCCTGCTGCTGCTCGTCATCGTGCTCGGCGGTCTGGCCGTCGGCGCCTGGTTCGGCTGGCGGTATCTGAAGAAGCGTGAGGCGCAGCTGCGAGAGTCCATCGAGACGGCCGCGGCCGAGGATTCGATGACCAAGCGCAATCGGATGCTCATCCGACTCGACCACGAGCTGAAGAATCCGCTGACGGCTCTGCGCACCTCGGCGGCGAGCATCCGCGAGGTCGTCCGTGACGGCGGCACCCTGAGCGAGGTGGAGCCGGCCGCAAAGCAGGTCGACGTGTCCTCGCGTCGGGTCGCCCGACTGCTGGCCGATCTGCGCAAGCTCGCCGATGTCGAGACCCGCATCATCGAATACGCCCGTGTCGATCTCGATGCGCTCATCCATCAAGCCGTCGAGGATGCCTCGACCGCGCCGGGCGCCGAGGATCGGATGATCGTGGCGACTGTCGCCCGGGCTCCGTGGCGGCTGCCCGATGTCGCCGGTGAAGAGGATCTGCTGCTCACCGCGATCCTCAACCTGTTGGGCAATGCCCTCAAATATTCGTCTCAGGCCGAAGTCGTCGAGCTGCGTGCCAATGAGCAGATCATCGACGGTCACCGCTGGGTCGTCGTCGAGGTCGCCGATACAGGCAGCGGTATTCCGCTGGCCGAACAGGAGAACGTCTGGGACGAGCTCTCGCGCGGTTCTCGTGTGCGTGCGGTCGCCGGGTCTGGAATGGGCCTCTCGCTCGTGCGTGCCATCGTCACCCGGCACGGCGGATCAGTGCAGCTCTTCAGCCAGGAGGGTGTGGGCACCTCGGTGCGTATGGTCCTTCCCGTGCTTGCCGATGCCGCGCCCGTGACCGTTCCGCAGATGTCGGATCATATGGATCGGGTCGCCGCTGGTTCGCATGCGGTGCAGCCGGTGCAGCAGGCGGATTCGCGGCAGGCGCCCGGATTCCTGCCTCCCCGCCAGCCCAACGAGGCTGAATTGCAGGGGCGGATCCTCGGCACTCCTCGGCGGACGTCGAAGCGTCGCCTCGAGCGGGTCGACGGAAACCTGGTCAATCGTCGGACGGGCGAGTCCGTCTCCGGCGGATTCCCGCCGGATTCCGGTCAGCATTCGCAGTTCAAACCGCCACGGCAGGCACCGAACGTCGGAGGACAGAACCCGGGTTATGGGCAGCCTCCGGTCGGCAGTCAGCCGAATTCCGGCCCACAGTATTCCGGCCCGCAGCAATCAGGACAGCCGAATTCGGGCCCCCAGAACTTCGGACAGCCTCCTGTCGGGAGTCAGCCTGCCAGCGGTCCTCAGCCCACCGGTCAGCCACCTGTCGGCGGCCAGCCCAATTCCGGTCCGCAGAACTTCGGGAATCAGCCTGTCGGAAGTCAGCCGAACTCGGGCCAGCAGAATTTCGGACAGCCACCAGTCGGCAGTGAGCCGGCCAGCGGTCCTCAACAATCCGGACAGCCTCCGGTCGGCAGTCAGAACGCTGGGCAGCCCAATTCGGGACCGCAGGCTCCTCGGCACGGGTACGGACAAGGCCAGCCGAACCAGAACGGCCGGGAAGCGGGGTACCCGGACCGTCGCCAGCAGGGTGACCAGCAGTGAGACCAGTGACTAGGCGAACGGCATCGCCGAGAATCGCCTCGGCGAGACCGGCCTCGGTGCGGCGAGCCGCGGCCGCCGGCACACTCGCGCTCACCGTCCTGCTCAGCGGTTGTTCTGTCTTCCAGATCCGCACCGAAGACAAGTCTGCCGGTCCCATGCGGATCGGTGTCCAGGAGACCGCCGGCCCCGAGCCCACTGGCAAACCCACCGAGGCCGGAATCCCCGAGGGGATGTCGAAGACTTCAGTGTCATTCGGAAGCAGCTGCCCGGTCGACCTCAGCTTCGCGCTCGGCGATGACTGGCGCGACAGCAGCGGGAGTTCCGAAGAGTTCCATGTCTTCAGTCACGGAGAGAACAGTGCGACTGCCGATATCATCCTCGTCAGTTGCAACGACGAATACGGTGACAGCGCGCAGGGAGTCGTAGATAATAAGCGGCGCTATAACTTCTCCAAACAGGACTCACAGGTGATTGCCGAGCAGACGGGCTCTCTGGCCGCAGGAGAGTTCTGGAGCTATCAGGGCGAACTCGGTCCTACCGAGATCCTCGCTCTCAACAGCAAACCGACGTATGCCTACGGGGTTGAAACCGGCTATAAGATCAACGGACGTCTGGTGAATCTCTCGATCCAGATGCGCACACTGAAGACGAACACCGAGGTGGCAGAAGACTTCAAGAAGATGCTGCCGACGGTGACGATCGACGGCGAGAGGGTTCCGGCGCCGAGCTTCCGCTGATACCGGCCGTCTCAGCGATCTGGGGTTTCTTTGGATTTCACCCTGGAAACTACGTTGGGATCTAGGATGGGAAGATGACGACCCACGACGCAGTGACCCGACTCCTCGACGCCCGCCGCCTGCAAGGCCTCTTGACGAATCAGAGCGGCCGCGTCATCGCCCAGTACTCGTTCCTCAACTCCGAGGGCAACTCTTCACTCAGCCACCTCGCCGATATCAGCGGGGAGACGCCCCGACGCATCACTCGCGGCGACCAGTCCATCGGACCGGCTGCACTGAGCGAGAACGGCACGATCGTCTTCGCCTCCAAGCGCAAGGGCGAGGACGGCAAAGACGCCGACTCACCGAGCCTGTGGGCACTGCCTGACAACGGAGAGGCCCGCAAACTCGCCGATCACGAGGGCGGTTTCTCCCGCATCGAGGTCAAAGGCGAGACCATCATCGTCGAGTTCCCCGTCCACACGTGGGCCGCCGACGAGAACGATCATCAGGAATTCAGCTCCGAACGCAGCGACGCGAAGGTCAGCGGAATCCTCCATACCGGTTTCCCCGTCCGCCGTTGGGACCATGATCTGGGGCCGGGCCGGCAGACTCTGGCCGTGGCCACTCTCGATGAGGCGGCCACCGACTTTCCCGAAGTCAGCGACGAACTGAGCACACCAGCGGGCCTGGACTTCCGCTACCTGTCGCTGCCGTCCGGTCGACTGGTTGATTGGGCCGTTGACGATGAGGCACGTTTCGTCCTCGTCCAGCTCGAGAAGCCGATCCCCGGTCAGCTCGAGGCCAGTGAGATCTGGCGCGTCGACCTCGACGGAGAGCCCGAGCTGCACCGGCTGACGAAGCCGGCGGCCGACCACAGCTTCGACATCGAGGCCATCAGCCCAGACGGAACGAAGGCCTTGGTCACTCGCGTACAGCAGTGGACTCCGCAAGCTAACCTCGCGGCCGAACTCATGGTCCTCGATCTCGAGACCGCCGAGGTCAAGCCGGTGTGGCCCGATGCTGATTTCTGGTTCGCACCTATCTGGGTGGACGATTCGACCATCGTGGCCAGTGCCGATGATCACGGCCGCGGCAGCATCTTCATCGGTGGTCTCGATGATGCGCAGCCCCGGCGGCTCGTCGGGGGAGTCGATCAGAAGTATTCGTTCTCGGGACTGGCACTGCGCGAGGATACGGTCGTGGCGACCGCCTCGGCGATCGATGTCGCACCACTGCCGATCTCTGTCGACCTGGGCACCGGAGTGATCAGCGAATTCGCGAACCCGGCGACGGTCCTCGACGAGGAAGGCACCCTCACCGAGGTGGAGGTCCGTGCCGATGACGGCACGCCGATCCGTGCGTGGCTGGTGCTGCCGGAGGGGGAGGGGCCGCATCCGCTCGTCGTCTTCGCCCACGGTGGTCCGTGGGGTTCATGGAATGCGTGGACCTATCGGTGGAACCCTGGTCCTTTCGCGGCTGCCGGCTATGCGGTGTTGTTGCCGGATCCGGCGATTTCCACCGGCTATGGGCAGGCGATGATCGATCGCGGTCAGCAGCAGCTCGGCGGCACGCCTTTCACCGACATCATGACGCTGACCGAGGCTGCGGGGGAGAGGCCGGACATCGATTCCGAACGCGTCGCCCTGGCCGGTGGATCCTACGGCGGGTACATGGCCAACTGGGTGGCCGGACACACCGGCAGCGCGTTCAAGTGCATCGTCACCCACGCCTCGCTGTGGAACACCACGTCGATGGGACGGACGACTGACAACTCGTCCTGGGACTCGGCGATGCGCGAGCAGTCGGCGCAGTATTCGCCGCACCTCTTCGCCGAGGACATCGAGGTGCCGATGCTCGTCATCCACGGCGACAAGGACTACCGGGTGCCGATCGGGCAGGGTCAGGAACTGTGGCTGGATCTGCTCACTCAGGCGAAGACACCGCTCGACGCCGATGGCGACACTCAGCATCGGTTCCTCTACTTCCCCGACGAGGGGCATTGGATTCTCGGCCGCGGGAATGCCGAGGTCTGGTACCGCACAGTGCTCGCGTTCCTCGATACGCATGTGCTCGGCATCGACGCGAACCGAGTCCGCACTCTGGGGTGAGGCGGCGGTCGGTTCGACCGCGCACCATGTGCCGAGTCGGTGGACGGTTCGTTTGCGCACCATGGGCGAGCCGACAATTGATTCGTCTGCCCCTGCGGTGGGGAGACCGTGAAGCCATTCCGTACCCTGAATGAGGCGTTCGCAGACCGATGGAAGGACCCCGATGACACAGACCGAACAGATCCCCGCCGAGGCGGTCATCCACAATGCGTGCATCCTCGACGGTGATCGAGCGACGTTCACCGAGGCGAGCGCTGACACGTGGATCGTGATCGCCGAAGGAACGGTCGTTGCACGGGGCCGCGGGGACGGCTGGAAGGACAGGGCTGCCTCGGCGCAGGGCGAGGTCATTGATGCGGCCGGCGGGTTCGTCGCTCCCGCATTCGTCGACATCCACTGCCATGGTGCGGGCGGTGCGAGTGCCGAGGGCGGGGCCGACGCGATCGACGCGATCCTTGACGTCCATCGGGCTCATGGCACCGGCAAGCTCGCTCTGTCATACGTTTCAAACACGATCGAGGGGCTGTGCCGGTCGCTGCGCGCGGGGGCAGGTCTTGTCCGCGATCGGGCGATGGTCATGGGTCTGCATGCCGAAGGTCCGTTCCTGTCGCCGGACTTCAAGGGCGCGCACGCACCCGAGGTACTCACTTCGCCGACCCCGGAGGCGGTCGAAGCGATCCTCGAGGCGGCCGATGGAACTCTCGCGCAGATCACCATCGCACCCGAGCTTCCCGGTGCCCTCGATGCGATCGCTCGATTCTCTGCTGCAGGGGTGCGCGTGGCCGTCGGTCACACTGCCGCCGACTACGAGCTGACGGCGCAGGCGTTCGACGCTGGGGCGAGCATCCTCACCCACGCGTTCAATGCGATGCCCGGCATCCACCACCGCGCCCCGGGGCCGGTCCTGGCTGCGGCCGAGGCCGAGCACGTCACCGTCGAACTCATCAATGATGGTGTCCACGTCGTCGCGCCCGTCGCGCAAATGCTTCACGACCTCGTGCCCGGACGGCTGGCGCTCATCACCGATGCCATGGCCGCAACCGGTCTGCACGATGGGAACTATCATCTCGGTTCGCTCCCGGTCGAGGTCACGGATTCGGTGGCGCGTCTGGTCACCTCGGACGGCACTCAGGGTGCCATCGCGGGGTCCACGCTGACGATGGACGATGCCGTAAAGCGGGCCGTCGCCGAGGTGGGACTCAGCCCGTTCGACGCTGTGCAGGCCGCGAGCCTCGTGCCCCTGCGGGCTGTGGGAGGTGCTGCTGATGACAGCAGCCTGTTGGCGGTCGGAATGCCGGCTGACTTGTTGCTCCTCGACGAGGGCATGAACATTCGGGGCTCGCGACTCGGCGGTTGATTCTGGCTGTGCTTTGCTTGGCTGGGCCGAATCAGGCAGTGCCTGGTTGATCTTCGACGAGTAGGCCGATGCGGTTGCGCCCGTTGATCATCTGAACCTGGCTGGGGCAGGTTGAACTTGGAGAATGGGCACAGTCGTCCCTGGAAATTTGGGGCGGCTATTTGTCGAACAGAGCGTCGATGATGTCGTCCGCGATGAAGCGGGCGTGGAGGATCGGCGCACGAGCGGGGTCTTTTGCAGCAGGTGGGATGTAGGCCGGTCGACCGTCGAAGAGCATCCGGGTCTCCCAATCGCTGCGATCGAGCAAGTGGTGGTGATAGCTGCAGAGCAGTGCGAGGTTGTTGATCTCTGTCTTGCCTCCGAGTGCGTATGGCAGCACATGGTTGGCGTCGCACCAACCGGGAGGGGCGTCACAGCCCGGGAAGGTGCAGCCTCGGTCGCGGGCGGTGATCACTGCCAGCTGCTTCCGGTTGGCGAAGCGTTGTTCGGTGGCCACCTGCATCGTCTTGGCCTTGTCGCTCATGAGGTGGAAGAACAGCGAGCCGTTGAGGCCGTTTCTCATCAGTTCCTTGATGGGAATGGGATTGTCGGCGCCCGTGGTGCCGTGTCCCGTGCCGTTGGCCAGATCTTCGGCGGTGGCGTTGATGACGAGCGCATACGGTGCTCCTGCAGCCGTCCGCTGCTTGTCGATCGTCGTGACGAGGCCCGCGAATCGTTCGTAGATCCATTCGCGAGCCGAGGGCTGTTCGGCGCTGACGTCGACGAAACCGCCGTCCTCGCGAATGCCTACGCCGGGGACGTCGGCCGGATTCCCAGCCGCGCTAACAGCTTTGAGATCGGGTGCCGGAACTCGCTTCGCGTCGTACCGTTCGCCGGAGAGCACTGCATCGACGATCTCGAGCAGCTCTTTGTCGGGAAGCGGCGCAAGCGTCCCCTCAGCGGTGGCGGTCGAGGTGTCGGCGCCAGAATTCCAGGCGGTCGCTGCACCAGAAGTACCGGCCGCCGTGTCGGCCCTGTCTCCTCCAGTTGATTCGGCCCCGCCCTTGTCGGTGTCTCCTGCAGACTGGATCCGTGAGGTCAGCAGTCCATTGAGAGTGCCGCCGGTGACGGGGTCGAGCAGTCCACGCAGCTCCCAGTCGCCGTTGGCCTTGGCGCGCATGGACATGTTGTAGGCAGATCGGTCGGCCGAGTCCTTCGGCTCCGAACCGTCCGGGTCGATGTACCCCATGAGCTTGCTGAAGATCTCACGCAGGTCCTTGAGACGGACCTTGGGCGCGTTGCGGACCAGTCGCGACTCGACATCGGTGCGGATCGCCTGGCTGACCCACGTGGGCAGCTTTCGCATGCAGTCTTCGATGACGGACGCCTGAGCGGCAGAGATTGTGCATGCGTGGAGCGCGTCCGCGACGACCGGGTAGAGAGGTGGCAGTGCCTGTCCGGACATGTCGACACGGCCGCCGAGGTTCTTGGCCATATCGGTCCGACGATTCGCCTCCGCGCCGGTGAGGTTGAATCGGTTCTCGATGAGCGACTTCGTCGACTTGGCACCGTAGTCGCTGGGTGTCCCGACGCGCTCGCAGACTGAGAGCGCAAGCGTCGACAATGCGTCGTTGATGCGTATGATCGCCTCGACTCCATCGGCGAGCATGATGGCCTGGTCAGGTCCCATGGGCCGATCGAACGCGCGCAGCTCATCTTTGAGACTCATCAGCTGAGTGATTGAAGAAGTGACCTCGGGCGCGAAACGGCTGAGATCTGCCCACTCCTCGTCGGCCAGCAGCGGGTGACCACTGGTCTGAGGGGAGTTGTCGGCATCGCGATCTGACTGATCGGAGCTGCGTTCGGGAGTGAGGGTCATGGGGATGATTTCCGTTCACCAACATCGTTGTTGTTGATGACCAGTTTACTCTCCAAAATCATAGAACACCATAGAGAATCGAAAAATAATTCGAATAAACATAGGGTGTTCGTCAATGTTCGACATATATAGCAAATCAAGTTGTCGGTGCGGAATCGTGCCCGCTGTCGGCAGTGAGTGCTGAGGCTGGCACCCGGTCGTGGCACGATTGGAGTATGGATGCCCTGCTCCTCATTGACACAGACGACGCCAGCTACCCCAGCGATGAAGCCATGGAGACCCTCGGCGATATCGTCACTCGCACCCGCGCCGTGGGCGGTGTGCTCATCTTCGCTTCGACGAAGGCTGACCTCGTCGACACCCCCGACGAGGAGCTGAGCATCTTCGTCCCCGACGAAGAGGACCTCGTGCTCCGCTCCGAGAGCCCCGATGTTTTCGAAGGCGTCGACGACCTGGCTGCGGGCCTGCACGACCTGTCCGTTGACCGGATCATCATCGCCGGCGCCGACGCCACTGTGGGGGTGCCCAGCGCGGGAGCCGGTGGTGCCGCCGCTGACCCCACCGCCGCTGATCCTGCCCCCACTGACCCTGCTACCCAAGATGATGGCGATGCCGACGACAGCGCCTCCTCGGCGAATGCCCCCGGGGCCGTCTATGCCTCGGCGATGGCGGCCCTTGTGTGCAACTTCGACGTCATCGTCCTCTCTGACTCCACCACCGATCCCGACGGCAAGCTCGTCACCTGGTCCGATGCCGCCGAAAGAGCCGGTGCCATGGTCAAGAAGACTGCCGACACCTGGCTGCGGATGTAGGTTCGTCGCCTTCCCGAAATGTTTCTACAATGAGTAGAATGTGGGAGCGAGCTGAGAGGGGAGGGCCTATGACCGGATGGACGAAGTCCGTGCGTGCGCTCTTCGCCGCCCTCTTCACGACCCTCCTTGCCCTGCTCATGCACCTCGGTGCCGGCGGCTCGGTCTCGATTCCGGGCACCGTCGTCGTCTTCGTTCTTGTCCTGTGGGCGGCCATGATGGTCGCCGGCCGCCGTCTGGGATACCTCACTCTGGCCGGGCTCCTCGGCCTCGGGCAGGTGCTCATGCACCTGACGATGAGCTGGTCCGCACACACCCTCACCCTTGCGGGGACCCACGCGGGCACCGCCCACACCGGAACCGGGCAGACCGGGACCGCAGGCACAGGATCCGCCTCCGCCGAGGCGGCCCTCAACTCCCACGCCGGACACATCGTCCCGGCCCCCGGCTCCCTTGATCTCGGTCCGGCCGCATCCGCGCTCGGACACGCGAACCACGGCGCCACCTCGGTGGGGATGATTATCGCCCACCTCGTCGCCGTCCTCGTCACCGCCGTGATCCTCAAGCGCGGTGAGGACATCGTCCTCAGCATTCTGCAGCTGGCCCTGGGCCCGGTGATCGGTGCACTGCGTGCCCTCGCCGAGGCGGCTGGAGTCCTTGCCGACGAACCGTTCCGTAAGCTATGCGCTCAGTTCCGACTGCCGCAGCCGGTCACCTCGGCGGTGGTCGGTCCGAACTACCGCCGCGGTCCACCCGCACTCGTCTGACACACCACTCGGCGATCAGACCGCCGACTCACACCCGACTTCCGGGTGACCATCCATCTTCGGGCGACCGCCGAATCGGCGGCGGCGAGCCCATCGGTGTTAGTCGAACACGTCCGCGCAGATCTCGTGCACAGCCACGAGCATGCTCCGCTCGCAGGTCATCGCCTGCTCCGCGCATCGGCGCACGAAAGCGCTGCTGGCAGCCGGCCGCGATTCCCGCGTACAGGTACATGCAGGCGCTGCGACCGAGTGCCGCGCTTTTGAGCGGCAGTGACTCTGCAGCCAGCGACCCGCGTCATCGGGCGGCAGAAAATCTGCAGTCCATGCCCGTGTCGTCAGGCGACAGGTGCCCCGCGGGGAAATGCATGCGCCATCGGCCGACCGCAACGCGTGCTGGCACGTGCTCGACTGCACCGGAACAACGAAAGTGCAGACACCATGCGAAAGAACATCACTCTGGCCCTTGCCCTGCCCATCGCCGTCGCCATCGGCTTGGCAGGCTGCGGCCAAAACGACAGCAAGGCCAGCGGTTCAGAACAGAACGACAGCGGCAGCTCCGCCGCAACCAGCCCCAAGGCAAGCCAGATCGATGCCGAGGCGCTCAGCTTCGACGGCGCCTGGGTCAAGGCCGCCGACGACGGAATGACCGCCGTCTTCGGGGAACTGCAGAACAACACCGACCACGACATCAAACTCGTCGAAGCGAAATTCGAGGACGCGAAGATGGTCGAACTCCACGAGACCAAAGGCGACGGCTCGGGTGGAATGTCGATGCAGGAAAAGAAGGGCGGCTTCACCATCCCAGCGGGGGAGAGCCTAGACTTCGAACCCGGAGGCGATCACATCATGATCATGGGCCTGCAGAAGGCGATCAAGCCGGGCGAGCAGATCAGCCTCGACCTCGTCACCGCCGACGGTGAGACCGTCGAGGTCACGGCCGTGGCGAAGGAATACTCCGGAGCGCAGGAAGACTATGCACCCGGTGAAGCCGAAGGCTCCGGCGACGACCACAGCGAACATGGTGAACACGGTGACGACGGCGACAGCGGAGACCACGAGGACTCCGACCACGGAGACCATGGTGACCACTGAGCCCAGTCGCACCGGATTCAGCCGCCGAGGTCTCCTGACCTCGGCGGCCGCCGCCGGCGGTGCGGGACTCGTCGGTGCCACGGCGGGGTTCGCGCTCGGCCGTGGCCCCGGGTCTCAGGGCACGGGCACCGGTGACGGCGGGCTGCCCCGGCGAGATCTGGACGGGGCGAACGGGCCGCAGACCGAGCCGTTCTTCGGCACTCATCAATCCGGGGTCGAGACCCCGACGCAGGCGTACGCGCACTTCATCGCGTTCGCGCTCAAACCCGGGATCAAGGCCGCCGAGGCGGTGCGCTGGCTGCGGCTGCTCACCGCGGATGCGGCTGCGCTGACTCAAGGGCAGGCGCCGTTGGCCGACTCCGAATCCGAGCTCGCCGTCGATCCTGCCCGGCTGACGGTGACCTTCGGATTCGGGGGAAAGCTGGTGGCGCTGGCCGGAAAGGAGCACGTCCCGGACTGGCTGAAGCCCTTGGAGAAGTTCTCGATTGATCGACTCGACGCGGATCGAAGCAAGGGCGACCTGCTCCTGCAGATCTGCGGCGACGATCCGCTGACCTTGGCACATGCTCGGCGCATGCTGTTCAAAGACTCGCGCTCGTTCGCCGAGGTGGCCTGGCAGCGGGACGGATTCAGGCGTGCCTACGGCAGCTCGGGGGAGGGGAAGACCCAACGGAACCTCTTCGGCCAGCTTGACGGCACGGCGAATCCGGGACCCGGGTCCGAGGACTTCGCGCGGATCATCTGGGGGCAGGGCACTGAGACCACCGACCCGGTGTTCTCCGCTCGAGGGGAGCCGCCGGCTGACCTCGGAGCACACCTGCCGGCATGGATGCACGGGGGAACGACGCTGGTCCTGCGCGATATCGCCATGAACCTCGACACCTGGGACAAGGCCGACCGTCCAGCCAGGGAGTTCTCGGTCGGGCGGACCATGGACACCGGGGCGCCGCTGTCGGGAAAGGACGAATTCGACGTTCCGGACTTCACCGCCGTCGATGAGCGCGGACTGACGAAGATCTCGCAGGTTGCGCATATCGCCCGTGCCCGCGACGGACTGGGCCCGGAGGTGCAGATCCACCGGCGCACGTTCAACTACGAGACCGGCGCGGGTGGAGATTCGGGGCTGCTGTTCGCATCCTTCCAAGCCGATATCGAGCGACAGTTCCTGCCGATCCAACGCCGCCTCGCCGAGGTGGACCTGCTCAACGAATGGACGACCCCGATCGGGTCGACCGTGTGGGCGATCCCGCCCGGAGCGACGGAAGACGGGTATGTCGGCCAGGAGCTGTTCGAAGGGTGAGAGAACGGTGCGGCCGACGGACCCGCAGAAGCGGGTTCGGCGGCCGCACCGATTCGGTGAAGTGAGGTGAAGCGCCTCAGGGCGCCGACCGAGTTAGGAACTCAGTGGGTGATCCCAGCGCTACGCCGGTGATCCCGAGTTTCAGTTGGAGGTCCCGAACCACATTCGTTGGTCCCGATGCTCAGTCAGTGATCTCGGAGTCGAAGGCCTTCGGGTTGTCCTTGACCCACTGGTCGACGGCGTCGCCTTCCTGGCCTTCTTCATACTCGTTGACGATGAGGTCCTCGAGCTCTCCGTAGGTTTTGTCGTCGAGCTTGATCCCCTTGATGAGCTCGGACGCTTCGGGGAAATCATCGCTGAAGCCTTCGGTGCCGAGGAAGTGCATCTTCTCCGGATCGCCCATCGCGTTCTTCGGATCCTTGAGGTCCTTGACGTCGAAGGCGTTGTTCGCCCAGAACGGACGCCACAGGGTGACGACGATGTCGTCTTTCGCGTCGATGGCATTGCCCAGTTCCGTGAGCATGGCCGGGGTCGAAGATGTGACGAGTTCGAAGTCCTTCTCCAAGCCGTACTCCGGCATCATCGAATCCTTCGTCACCTTTGTGAGACCGGCCCCGGGTTCGATGCCGACAATCTTGCCGTCGAACTTGTCGGCGTTGTCCTTGAGCTCATCTATCGAATCGATGTCGACGTAGTCGGGCACGACGATCGTGTTCTGCGCCTTGTCGTAGTAAGTGCTGATGTCCTCGATCTTGTCGCCGTACTCATCCATGTACTGCTTGTGGGTCTTCTCCGGCCAAGCGGACGGGTAGATGTCGATGTCGCCGTTCGCGACTCCGGCATAGAGGATCGCGGCCTCTGAGATCGTCTCCAGTTCGGGCTCGTAGCCGAGCTTCTCGAGCTGGTCCTCGAGCAGGAACGCGGTGCTGCGGCTGTCGGACCACGAAGAGATGTAGCCGATCTTGATCTTGCCCTTGTCACCGTCGGAGCCGGAATCCTTGCTGGCTTCCTGAGAGCACCCGGTCAGGGCGAGGCCCAGAGCTGCGCAGGCGGCGACGACGGTGGTGATTGTGCGTGATTTCATCAGTTTCCTCTTCGTGGTGGCTGCTCGAATGCGTGAAAACCGCCGGCGTCGGCGGCTTTCGGTCGTCCGAACAGGTTCAGGTGGACCTAGGATCATTTGTGATCACAAATCTGCTAACGCTATGTAATCACAGTGTTCACTGAACTTCCAATGGCAATTCGCTGAATGAGGGCGTGGGGCTGAGCCCCGAGGTCGGTGAGATCCGAGTCGGATCAGACCGTTGGCAGACAGGTGCGCCTGCGCGGCAGGCACGACGTGCCGAGCGCAGTCGGACGAGGCCGGAAGCAGGCAGAAGGAGCTGCGGCAGGCAAGCCCTTCCCGGAAATGTCAGAACAGCGGCTGTGGTAGGGCGTCTTCGAATTCGAGAAGACGCCTCTTGGTCTCGAGTTCGTGCCCGGGCAGTCCGCCGGAGTACCCGCCGAGTCCGTCACCGGCGACAACCCGATGACAGGGGACGATGATCGGAATCGGATTGAGCCCCATGATCCCGCCGACAGCACGCGCCGGAATCCCGGTGCCGCTGGCTTCGGCGAGCTGTCCGTACGTGACCGTGGTCCCTGCCGGAACCTTTTCGGCCAAGGTCGTCAGCACGGCCCTCGCGACGTTCGATACCTGACCGAAGTCCACGGGCAGATCAAAATCGCCGAGGCGGCCGTCGAAGTACGCTCGCAACTGGGCGACCGCCTCGGCGAGGATCGGATCCGAGGCGGCGGCCTCCTCGGCGGGGATCAGGACGGAGTCGTCGGTCGCCTCGGGGGACGTGCTCCATTCGAGCCGGACGATCGACCGGCTGTCGCTGGTCACGGTGATGGGGCCGACGAAGGTGTCGACGGATGCTGAGATGGTCGCCATGAGATGTCCTCCGTTCGCAGCCGCGCGCCGAACACGGAGTCGACTGCGATACTCAGTCGAGTCTACTCACGCGACTGTGCCCTCCCGACTCATCAGAGTCGGGAGGGCACAGGTCGTTCATGATTGCGTGCCGCGTACTGGGGAAGTCCGCAGCTGAGAAGAGGATGAGTTCCTCAGCGCAGCTGCTGCCGCGGCGTTCGAATCACTTCTCGTCAGGCAGTTCACCTTCGTAGGCGTCAGGGTTGGCCTTCAGCCATTCGGCGATAGCCTTCTTGCCATCGTCCTTGTATTCGTTGACGACGAGGTCCTCGAGGTCTCCGTACTGCTTGTCGTCGAGCTTGATGTTGCCGATGTAGTCAGCGGCATCGGAGAACTCCTCGCCGAAGCCCTTGGTCGCGGTGAAGTGGAGCTTCTCCGGGTCGCCCATCGCACCCTTCGGATCCTTCAGATCCTTGACGGGGTACTCGTTGTTCGCCCAGAAGGGACGCCACAGGGTGACGACGATGTCCTTCTCCGCTTCGGTCGCATTGCCGAGCTCGGTGAGCATGGCAGCGGTCGACGAGGTGACGAGCTCGTATTCGCCGTCGAGACCGTATTCCGGAATCATCGCCTTGGTGGCCTTCGTCAGACCGGCACCGGGCTCGATTCCGATGATCTCGCCGCCGAAGTCCTTGCCCTTGCCCTTGAGATCTTCGATCGAGTTGATGTCCTTCATGTACTTCGGGACGGCGATCGTGAGGACGGCGTTGTCGTAGTAGGCGCCGATATCTTCGAGGTCGTCACCGTACTCATCGATGTACTGCTTGTGCGTGACCTCGGGCCACGAAGACGGATACATGTCGATATCGCCATTGGCGACACCGGCGTACAGGACGGCGGCGTCGTTGAAGGTCTCTGTCTCGACGTTGTAGCCCATCTTGCCCAGCTGATCCTCGAGCAGGAGCGAGATGCTCTGGCCGTCGGTCCAGCCGGTGACGTAGCCGAGCTTGATGTCGCCCTTGTCGCCGCCTCCGCCGTCGTCCTTTGCGGCTTCCTGCGAGCAACCGGTCAGAGCAAGGCCGAGGGCTGCGACTGCAGCGACGAATGGGGTGAGGAATCTTCTCTTCATTGTTTGTTCCTTTTCTCTAGTGATCGACTGTTGAGACTGTGTGGTCAATCGGTTCAGGCCGCTGCCGCAGCCGTCTTGTTCTTCGCGCTGCGGCGACGCAGACCTGCCACGAGCGAGTGCGGGTAGTCCTTCGCATTGCCCAGGGCCGCAGTGACGCGGTCGAGGTAGACCGCGATGATGACGACACCAAGTCCGGCTTCGACACCGAGCGGCAGGTTCTGGGTGGCGATCGCTTCGACGACGTTCTTTCCGAGTCCGTCGGCGCCGACCATGCCGGCGATGACGGCCATGGCCAGTGCGAGCATGATGACCTGGTTGATGCCGGCCATGATCGTCGGTGTGGCCAACGGCAGCTGGACTCCGCGGAGGATCTGGCCGGGAGTCGCACCGAAGGACTGTCCGGCTTCGACCGTCTCCGAATCGACCCCGCGGATGCCGAGCTCAGTGAACCGCACACCTGGGGGCAGGGCGAAGATGACCGTTGCCACGAGGCCCGGGACAACGCCGATGCCGAAGAAGGTGACGGCGGGGATGAGGTAGACGAAGGACGGCATCGTCTGCATGAAGTCGAGGATCGGTTTGATGACCGTGGACGCAGCCTCGTTGCGTGCCGCGAGGATGCCCACCGGCACGGCGATGATGACGGCGATGACGGCGGCGATGAGGACGAGCGCCAGAGTCTGCATCGAGGCCACCCATTGGCCCATTGTCATGATGAAGAACATCGTGA
Source organism: Brevibacterium epidermidis NBRC 14811 (assembly GCF_001570805.1). GTDB lineage: Bacteria > Actinomycetota > Actinomycetes > Actinomycetales > Brevibacteriaceae > Brevibacterium > Brevibacterium epidermidis. Next base: position 497,113 of record NZ_BCSJ01000003.1, read on the forward strand.
TCACTGTGCCCACAGCCATCTGCCAGGACCTCAGCACCCAGCCGATGAGCGCCAGCAGAAGGATGATGACGAGTGGGTGGAGGTCGACGAGCACATTGGTGAGGACCTCGATGAGGAAGTTGAACAGCCAGGTGACGGCGTCGAAGAACCAGGCGACGTTCTCCTTGAGCCAGTCGAACGCTGTGTCGACCCAGGCTCCGATCGGAATTCTGATGTTCTCCATCAGCGTTCACCCCTTTCTCCGGCGGCCTGCGGTGCGACGGCATCATCACTCTCGGCCAGGACCTGATCGATGATCCCGGTGTCGACCGGCTCGGGCCAGTCTTCGACGGCGACTTCCGTCGCCTGATCGTCATTGCCGCCCTGGTTGCCGAGTGCGGCGAGCAGGGTGGCTCGGGGCACGACTCCGACGAGTTCGCCCTCGGCGTCGGTGACGGGCACCGGCATAGGCATCTCTGCCGTCGGCAGGAAGAGGTCGATGAGCAGGTCGTCCGGAGATGCAGGGTGGGCGATCGGCTTGATGATCTCGTCGAGAGTCGTGGCGCCCGTGCGGATGTGCTCGACGCAGTCACGGTCGCTGACGAGGCCGAGGAACTTCCGGTCCCTGTCCGTGACATACAGGCCCGAGGAACTGTTCTCGCGCATGGTGCGCAGCGCGACTCGGGGACCGTTGTTGTTGGTCACGATCAGTCGCGCCTTCTCCATGACGTTGTTGGCGGTCAGGACGCGTGCCCGGTCGACGTCGTGGACGAACTGTGCGACGTAGTCGTTGGCCGGGTCGGTGAGGATGTCCTCCGGGGTGCCGACCTGGACGATGCGTCCGTTGCGCATCACCGCGATGCGGTCACCGAGGAACATTGCCTCATTGAGGTCGTGGGTGATGAAGATGATGGTCTTCTTCAGTTCCCGCTGCAGCTCGACGAGCTGTTCCTGCATCTCGCGACGGATCAGCGGGTCGAGGGCGGAGAAGGCTTCGTCCATGAGGAGGATGTCGGTCTCGGCCGCAAGCGCGCGGGCCAGGCCGACGCGCTGCTGCATGCCGCCGGAGAGCTGTTCGGGGAACTTGTCGCCCCAGCCTTCCAGACCAACGGCTTTGAGCCACTTGTCGGCTGACTTGTCCCGCTCCGCCTTCGCGACGCCGCGGACCTCCAGCGCATAGGCGGCATTGTCCCGGACGGTGCGGTGCGGAAGCAGTGCGAAGTGCTGGAACACCATCGAGATGTGTTCGCTGCGGACCTTGCGCAACGCGGCCGAATCGATCTTCGCAATGTCGGTGCCCAGCACCTCGACGGATCCGGCAGTGGGTGCCCAGAGTCCGTTGAGAGTGCGGATCAGGGTCGACTTGCCCGAACCCGACAGGCCCATGACGACGAAGATCTCGCCGGCCTCGACCTCGAAGCTCGCATCGATGACGGCGGCCGTACCGAGTTTCGTCAGGTCATCACGGTCGGCGCCAGCTTCGAGTCGTTTGACGACTTCGTTTTCACGCTTTCCGAAAACTTTGTAGACGTGTGACGCTTTGACAACGCTCACGTGCTTCCTCCTTGCATTCTTGGCAGTCCGCAAGAACGAGAGGCTTCACCCCCGTTTGCACGGTTCGGTGCTCGCAGATCAGATCCGAATAGCTCAATTGCGCACGCGCCTCACCGCACACGGATATCTGATCCACCATTGTAGTTTTGTTCAGGATTTTCGGTAGAGATCTTATTGGAATTATGCGGCGAGTCGCCCTTGACTGGCCCTCTGACCTGGGCAAACAGATACCAGTGCGTTACTTGATTGTTATAATCATCGATTGGGGCATGTAGATATGGCGTTAATGGATTTGCTACCGGATATGGGATTTTGATGCAGAAAGCGGCCTTGCTCTCAGGACTGCCGCAGCGATTCCGTGAGGAAGCGGATCACGGCCGGAGTGACCACCTCGGCGAATTCTTCGAAGAATCCGTGTCGGCCCTCCGGCAGAATGCGCAGCTGAGAATCGGGAATGCGATCGTGGAGGATCTGAGCATTTCCGACCGGGTTCATCCGGTCGGCATCGCCGTGCATGATCAGCGTCGGAGCAAAGATCTCGGGCAGCCGGTCCCACGCATTGTGGTTGGCGCTGATGCGCAGATGGGCGGATGACTCGGCGGTCGTCATCGTGTCATCGCCGAGCATCTTGCTGTACTCCGCCGACACCGTCCACTCAGGGGTGTAGAAGAGGTCGAAGAGGTACTGAGTGTGCTCGTCCCCGCGCAGCCTCGCCAATGCCTGACCGACCTCGCGCGGACGTTTGACCGCATGAGGCCCGCCGGGAGAGGTGCATCCAAGGACGATCGCACTCACCCGCTCCGGGTGGTTGAGCGCCAGCATCTGCGTGATGCGCCCGCCCATGGAGGTGCCGTAGACCGCGGCTCGATCGACGCCGAGGTGGTCGAGCACGTCCACGGCATCGTCGGCGAAGCTCGCCGTCGACAGTTCGCCGAGCTCACCCCGGCTGCCGCCCGTTCCGCGATAGTCGAAGGTGATCGTGCGGAAGTCGGCTTCGAAGTCCCCGCGCAGATCGTCCCACCACTCGTGCGAGTTCGACTGACCCTGCAGCAGGAGCAATGCGGGTGCATCTGCCGGCCCGCTGACCTGGACCTCGAGGGGGAAGCCATCGCGTGCGCTGATCCTGTCCACCTGCATCGTCTCCACCCGTGTCCTCCTGCTCGCGCGCGCCCGGTCACCGCCTACGCTTGAGAAATGAAATCATTGCCGTTCCTCAATCCTGCCGCAGGATCGCCGGCCGTGCGCAATCTTGGCCGACCGGCCGTCATTGTGCCCACGCAGGCGATCGACGCCGAGGAGCTCGCCGCCGAGTGCGCCGCAGCCGCCGCGACCGGGATCGTCGATGCCGTCGAATGGCGTATCGATCCGCTGCTCGCCGCCGCTTCCGGTTCTGTTCTTACCCGCGCCGAGGCGGCCCTGAGTCTGCTTCCTCGTGCGCTCACAGTGGGGCTGCCCATCCTCCTGACCGTTCGCACCGGATTCGAAGGCGGACAGGTGGAGATCACGGAAGACGACTACGCCGAGGCGGTGCGTGCCCTGATCGCCGGCGCTACAGGTGTCGAAGTGGGCGACGGAACTGCAGCCGCAGCCGGCGTCGAATCGGGCGTACCAGGGGCCGCAGCATCGGGCGTTCCCGTCGCCATCGACGTCGAGATCGACCGGGCAGAGTCACGCTCGCTCATCGCCTCGGCGCGGGAGGCGGGCGTGCCCGTCGTCGCATCCCACCACAATTTCGAGGTCACGGACTCAGCCGAACGCCTGCTCGCGACGTTCACTGCGATGAGCGAGGCCAGTGCGGATGTGGCCAAAGTGGCGATGATGCCGCAGACACCGGCCGATGTTCTTCGGCTCCTGGAGGCGACTTCCACGGCGGACGCATCCTCGGCGGCCCCCGTGCTGGGGATCTCGATGGGACCCTTGGGACGGACGAGCCGGATCATGGGTGCCGACTTCGGCAGCTGCGCGACATTCGCGCAGATCGGTCAGGCCTCGGCGCCGGGACAGATCGATGCCGTGGTCCTCGCCGAGATCCTCGACCGCGTCACCGGCTGACCACAAGCCCTGGGGGCTGGTGTGTATGAGCGGTTTCAAAGTTCATATGTGGTGATCTCGATCAGTGCGTATGAATTTCGAACCCGCGAGTGCTGACACTCCGCCGGCAAACAGACGACCCGCGAAGCATGAGCTTCGCGGGTCGTTTCGCTGGTGGAAGTCAGCGGAGAATCAGTCGGTGATCTCTTCGATCTGCTTGCGGAACTTCTTCGGCAGGGCTTCCTCGCCGAAGTTGTTGCGCACGGTGTTCGCGGCGATGCGCTGAACGACGAGCTGAGCCACGGCCACACCGACACCGGAGACGATCGTCCAGGCCAGGGCCTCGGACATCGAGATCTCGTCATCGACAGGGTTCGACGGCGCCGGGCGCTTTGTCGACTTCTCCCACGCGAAGGTCAGGGTCTTGCGAGCGACGAATGCAGCTGCGATGGGCGCTCCCACGCCGATGATCTGCCAAGCGAGCTTTCCCATGCTCGTGTCCTTTCCTTTGAACCTCGGGTCCCGCGACTCTCAAGAGGGGCGGGAACGTATTCCTTCGAAGACAACACTAACTCAGGACGATGAGCGCGGTGCCACCCACAGTTGAACGAGGTCGAGAAAGTTCGTTCATTTCATACTTTTGGGGGATGTGCTCAACGGAATGGGGGAGATAGCGTGAGAGCACGCTTCGGTCGGGCAAGGGAAGGTCTAGGCCGAACCGTGAAGAGAAAGGCAGATGATGCTGAGGAAGTGGAAGACGCGCGTCGTCACCGGACTGTTCGTCTGTGGTGGCCTCGGATTCCTGCTTGCGCTGCTGCCGGGATTATCCGGCGTCTTCTGGCCGGTGTGGCTGATCAGCTGCGCCGCCTGCATCCTCGGGCTCGTCATCGCCTTCACTCTCCCCTCGGCGAAACCCGCCGACGCTCTGCCCCGGGCCTGAGAGCTCGGGGCAGTGCATCCCCGAAGATTGACTGAGATCTCCCGGAGCCCGTGGACTCACAGCCTTACCGGGTGAGTCCGCGGCACTACCGGGAGGTCACCGACCGCGGACGATCTCCTGGAACCGGTCGGTCAGATTCTGATCAACAGAGATCGCATTCCCGTCGAGTTCGTGCAGCGCAACCGCCGTGCGCATCGACGAGACGAACCAGGCGCCATCCGCTTCCTTGACGTCCTCGAGTCGAAGATCGGCATACTCAGCCTGCAGCCCCAGCTCCTCCGCATGATCGAAGATCAGGCGCTGCGTCGTACCCGACAGCAGACCTGCCTCCGGATTCGGCGTGAGGAGGCGGTCGCCTCGGCGGATGATGAGATTCGCGGTCGGTCCTTCGAGCACGATTCCGTCGTGGGAGACGAATAGGGCCTCGTCGGCATTGTTCGCCGCGGCGTAACGGCCGGCGGCCTGATTGACCGCATAGGACAGAGTCTTCGCGCCGATGAGCAGCCACGGGGCCTTGCTGCCGATATAGGCGTCGAATCCGCGGTCGAGGCTGACGGCGGTGACCCCCTGCTTCCGGGCGGTGTGTATGTGGTCGTCCACGGGCACGGGGAAAGCCCACCCGCGGGGGCGGAACTGCCCGTCCGCACCCTGTTCGCCACGGGAGAGGGCGTAGCGGATCCCGAACTCGACGTTCTCGGGATCGGCGGCGGCCACCTCGGCGATGAGGGAATCGATGACCCGATCCCACAGTCCCTGGTCCGGTTCGGGCAGATCCAGCGCCGAGGCGGAAGCCCGGAACCGGGTGAAGTGCCGTTCTCGCGACACCACCATGGCGCCGTGCGCACCCCTGTTCACCAGCACGGTTTCGAAGATTCCGTCCCCGCGATGAGCGGAGAGATCCGTGACGGGCAGCTGAGCGGCACGCAGATCGGTGAGCTCGAACGTGGCTGCGTCTGGGTCGACGAGGATGAGCAGATCGGTCATGCGGTACCTCCGAAGAGCAGGCCGAGAGCGTAGGTCACGGCGGCGGCACCGAAGCCGATGGCGAGCTGGCGCAGGGCCCGGGGACCGGGTGATTTGCCGGAGAGCAGGCCGACGACGCCGCCGGTGAACAGCAGCGCGATGCCGACGAGGCCGGCGGACAGGAACACGGCGGGCAGTCCGGACATGCCGAAGATATAGGGGAGGATTGGGATGAGCGCGCCGGAGGAGAAGAAGCAGAAGCTCGACAGTGCGGCACCGATGCCGGTGCCCAGCTCGTCACGGTCGACTTCGGAATCGAGGTTCGGCAGCCTCGGCGCCTGTTTGTTCTTCGCTGCCGCAATCGTGCGGTTGGCGCGGGCTTCGGCCTCGCGGGTCTCCATTCCGCGGGCACGGAAGACGAGGGCGAGTTCGTTGGCGTCGATGTTGAGATCGGCCAGAGCGTGCCGGGACTCGGGGTCCGGAGTGGAGGCGTCGAGGAGTTCGCGCTGGGAGCGCACCGAGATGTACTCGCCTGCGCCCATCGACAGTGCGCCGGCCAGCAGTCCGGAGACGCCGGTCAGCAGGATGACGGTGTTCGACACTCCTGCCGCACCGACACCGAGGACGAGTGCGAGGTTCGAGACCAGGCCGTCGTTGGCGCCGAAGACGGCGGCGCGGAAGTTGCCTGACAGGCGGGCGCGGGAACGGGCGGCCAGAGCGCGGACCACCTCGGCGTGGATGCGTTCATCGGCGGCCATCTCGGCCGACGCTGCCTCTTCGTCGTCATAGGGCGAGCTCGTCTCGGACTGCTGAGCAAGAGCGAGGACGAATACGGAGCCGAACATGCGGCCGAGGAAGGCCAGGCAGCGGGTGAGGAGATCGGCGGAGCGGCGCTTCTCCGCGTGCTCGCCGAGCAGGGTGATCCAGTGCTCCTGGTGGCGGGATTCTGCGGCGGCGAGGCTGAGCAGGATCTCGCGGTCCTCGCCCTTGCGGCGTTCGGCGAGGTCGCGATACACGCGCTCCTCGAGCCGTTCATTGGCGAGATAGCGCTGCCAGCGGCGAATTGTCCGTCTGTCGGGGGAGGCGGGCGGAGTCCCTCCGGCGGAATCGTTGGTGGTCACTGGTCTGAGTCTAGTCGGGTGGGCTGTCAGCGGGGAGGGGAGGTGCCTGCGGGGTGCGTTGGGGGTTCTGGGGGATAGGTGGGCGGCTGTGCGAGGGCTGGACACCAGGGGAGGTGCTCGGGGGTGGACGGGATGGCAAGGGAGCTTCCGCAGTCGAACCGCAGGAATTCCGCAGGCGAACCGCGACTCCGAAACCGTTCAGTGACCGGTTGTTATCAATTCGTAACCTTAAAGCCGGCTGTGGTGCGTTAGATTAATGACCAATGTGAGTTGTGTCACCGTTTCGTTATAGAAGCATGTGATTCGTTACCAATGACGAGTCATAGCGAAGCGTCAGAATCGAGCTTCCCCGCAAGCGCAGCTGTAAAGAGGCCGACACCGGTATGGACGAGCAGTCATGCCGTGGCGGTCGCTTCCGGTGCGCCGTCATGTGCGATTCCTCTGGACACAGACAAAGGAACGAAAGGAACTCCATGAAGTTGCGCACGAAGAGCTGGCTGGCGGTCACCGCCACGGCCGGTCTGGTCCTCGGCGGGGTGAGCCCGGCATTGGCGGCGGGCACCGCCGGACCGACAGAACACACCGATATGGGCGTCAACGGTGACGCCGTGATGGAGCATCTGCAGAAGATCTCCGATATCTCCACCAAGCACGCGGACGAAGGTCACCGTGCGCTGGGCACGCCCGGCTACGAAGAAGCCGTGGAATACGTCGAATCCACCCTCGAGGCGACCGGAGCGTTCGACGTGAAGCGTCAGGCCTTCGACGTCGAGAGCCAGGACTTCGGCACCGTCGACGTCAAGGTCGACGGAGAAGAGGTCAAGGTCACGACCGCCGAATACACCGAGGGTACGACCGAGCCTTTGACCGATCTGCCCGTCGTGTTGCCGGTCGATGACGACAACAGCGACTTCGCCGGCGGACAGCTCGGCTGCCAGGCCAGCGACTACGATGACAGCGCCGAAGGGGCGCTCGTACTCGTGTCCCGCGGCGAATGCGCCTTCGGTGACAAGACCAAGGCCGCCACCGAAGCCGGTGCCGCGGCGGTCATCATCTACAACAACGATGAAGCCAACCCCGACGAAGAGCTCAACGCCACCCTCGGCGGTCGCATGGAGGGCAGCGCCCCGACGGTGACGGTCACCTACAACGTCGGCACTGACCTCCTTGACAAGGTCGAAGCCGCAGGCACCGAAGCCGGCGACCAGGGCGGAAAGCAGTCGGCAGGCGAGGCTGGACTCGGCCAGGGAGCCGACAAGGCCGATCAGGCTGGCGAGGCTGACAAGGCCGAGGCTCAGGCCGCAGCCGCTCTGACCGCTGACTTCACTCTCGAGACCGAATTCGTCACCGAGACGACCTGGAACGTCATCGCCGAAACCAAGGCCGGCGACCACGACAATGTCCAGATGTTCGGCGCCCACCTCGACGGTGTCGAGGAAGGCCCGGGCGTCAACGACAACGGCTCCGGAACTGCTGCACTGCTGGCCTCCGCCGAGGCGCTCGCCAAGCAGCCGACCGAGGTCGACAACGCCATCCGCTTCGGCTGGTGGGGTGCTGAAGAAGTCGGACTCGTCGGATCGACGGAGTACGTCGCCAGCCTCGACGATGCCGAACTGGGCAAGATCAAGTCGTACATGAACTTCGACATGATCGGCTCCGACAACTACATCGTCGGCACGCTCGACTCCGACGGCTCCGATGTGCCGATCCCGGACGGTGTCAACGTTCCCGAAGGCTCGGCCGAGCTCGAGAAGATCTTCACCGACTACTTCGCTGATATCGATCAGCCCAACGTCGGCACCGACTTCTCCGGACGCTCGGACTACCAGGCGTTCATCGACAACGGCATCCCGGCCAGCGGCCTGTTCTCCGGAGCAGACGGCACCAAGACGGCTGAAGAAGCAGAGATGTTCGGCGGCACCGTCGGCGAGAAGCACGATACGAACTACCACCAGGCCACCGACACGATCGAGAACGTGAGCAAGGAGTCCATCGACATCTTCGCTCCCGCCATCGGCTTCTCCGTCCACACCTTGGCCTACGACCTGACCGACGCCCCGACGGATCCGCCGACCGATCCGACGACTCCGCCCACGGATCCCACCGATCCGCCCACGGAGACGCCGACCGACAAGCCGGCCGAACGGGCGCTGAACATCGATCCGAAGACGATCGAGGCACCTGACTTCGTCAGCGAAAAGGGAGTCCAGGTCTCGGCCACCGGCTGCACCGCGGATACCACTGCGACGATGACGGTGACCCCGGACAACGGAAAGATCGAGACGTTCGAGCAGACCGCGACCGTCGATGAAGACGGCACTGCCCGCTTCGGAGTCCGCGGACTCGACGCCTCGATGGTCGACAGCTACATCGGCACCTACCAGGTGTCCGTCGACTGCGAAGGCGGAGATCCGATGACCGGTTCCTTCGAGGTCGTCGCCGAAGGCGAAGGCCCCGGAGCAGGAGACGGCGGTGACGGTGGCGGCGGAGATCTTCCGCGCACCGGTAATGAAGCCCTGCCGCTGATTCTGTCGGCTGGAGCGCTCATCGCGCTCGGTCTGGCGATGACTCTGGGTTCACGCCGCCGCCGCAGCTGAGCGGCAGCCGAGACGACGTGCCCTGAGCGGCACGGACGGCCCGACGTGGGCCGGTGACTGGAGACGGTCGCCGGCCCGCGTCGGGCCGTTCTCGTCCGCGATGATGACGATGGCCGCGGTTCGAATCCGGCACCGATGACGCAGCTGAGTCTGCCCTGAACCAGATCTGAGATCGAGCGACTCACCTGGCGGCGCTCCTCAGGGGGTGTTCACCTTGTCCGGGCACAATGGTCTTCTGTGACTCCCAAACGCTTTTTCACATTCTTCGCCATCGCCGAGACCGTCACCTGGACTCTGCTGCTGATCGGCATGTTCCTCAAATACGTCACCCACACCACCGAGGTGGGAGTGCGGATCGGCGGAGGCATCCACGGCTTCATCTTCATCTGCTTCGTCATCGCCGTCATCGGCGTCGGCACCTCACAGCAGTGGAGCAAGCGTCGCATCGCCACGGGCCTCGCCTCGGCGATCATCCCCTACGCCACGATTCCGTTTGAGCGGTCGGTGGAGAAGACCGGCTCCCTCGAGGGCGACTGGGGTCTGGGCCGCAACGGCCGCACCCCGCAGACCTGGTTCGAGAAGCTCACCTCATGGTGCATCCGCTCGCCCTGGTTGGCGATCGGGCTGGGCATCATCTTCGTCGTCCTCGTCTTCTCGGGGCTGCTGCTGGCAGGCCCTCCCGGCGAATGGGGCAAGTGAACTGAAGTCCCACCTCGGCGAGGCAGGGAGCGTGCGCTCACCGCGCGGTCGACGAATGGATTGGCCGTCTCGGCGAAATGGGAACAGACAGGGCGGGTTTCCTCATCGGAGGAAATCCGCCCTGTGCTGTGTCGGTGTCCTCGCCTAGGATGAAAGGGGCCGGCCGGCGATCGGTCGGTCGGCACATCCCACTGCGATGAAAGGCCCACTGATGGACCTGCTCTTCGGCGCCGGCGGAATCGGCGTCCTCGTGATCATCATCCTGATCGCGCTGTTCGTGATCCTGCGCTCCTACAAGATCGCCTCACCGTCCGAAGCGCTCATCATCACCGGCCGCGGTGCGACGGGGTCATCGGGGACCGGGCGGATCGTCATCGGCGGGCGCTCGGTCGTCTATCCGATCGTGCAGAAGGCGTTCATCCTCTCGCTGTCCTCACGGCAGATCCAGGTCGAGATCGACGGCATCTCGAAGAACGGCATCGCGCTGCGTCTGCGCGGCGTCGCCCAGGTGAAGGTCGGCGGCACCGAGGATGACGTGCGCAAGGCCGCGCAGCGCTTCCTCGACCAGCAGGATCAGATCGACCACTATTCGAAGGAGATCCTCTCCGGTACGCTGCGCGCCGTGGTCGGCACGCTCACCGTCGAGCAGATCATTCAGGACCGCGCTTCCTTCGCCGCCCAGGTGCAGGAGGAGTCCGCGCATTCGATGAACAACCAGGGTCTGGTCATCGACACCTTCCAGATCTCCGCGGTCGAAGACGAAGGCAGCTACCTGCGCGACTGGGGTCGTCCGCAGGCCGCCGAGGTGGCGAAGAACGCCGCCATCGCCGAGGCGAATGCCTCCCGTGCCGCCGCCGTCGAGGAAGCGCAGCAGAACGAGGAGACTCAGAAGCAGCAGGCGCTGACCGATCAGGCCATCGCCGAACAGCAGCAGCAATTGGCTCTGCGCCGTGCCGCACTGAAGGAAGAGGCCGATCAGCGCCAGGCGACCGCCGACAACGCCGGTCCGCTGGCGTCCGCGGCCGAGAAGCAGAAGCTGCTCGAACGTGATCGCGTCGTGGCGAAGGAAGCCGCAGAGCTGCGTGCCGAACAGCTCGATGCCGAAGTGCGTCGCCCGGCCGATGCCGAACGCTACCGGCAGCAGGCTGCCGCCGATGCCCGTGCTTACGAGATCGAGGCCCAAGGCCGCGCCGAGGCTGCCGCTGAGCTGCATCGTCGGTCGAAGGACGCCGAGGCGATCCGTCTCGAAGGTGAAGCTGAAGCCGACGCGATCCGTGCCCGCGGTGAGGCCGAAGCCGAGGCGCTGCGTGCACAGGCCGAGGCGTACAAACAGTTCAATGATGCGGCCGTGCTGTCGAAGGTGCTCGAAGTGCTGCCGACCGTGGCCGGCGAACTCGTCGCTCCGTATGCGAACATCAAGGACCTCTCGATCGTGTCCACCGATGGCGAGTCGAAGCTCGCGAACTCGGTGTCGAACAACCTCGCGCAGGTGCTCGAGGTGGTGCGGGGGACGACCGGCGTCGACCTCACCGACCTCGTGGCCAAGGCGAAGGACTCCGGGCCTGACGGCGGTGGCCCGACTGGCTCTGGCGGGTCAGTCGGATCCGGACGGTCCTCTTCCGATGGTTCGTCTTCTGCTGGCTCGGGATCAGGCGAGGTCGTCGACGGCGTCATTGCCGATGGCCCGTCTTCGGGTTCGTCCGCAGGTTCATCTGCGGGGCCGCGATCGAACCGTTCCGGCTTCGATCCGAAGGCATTCCTCGACGACAGCGGCGTCGATCTCGATCGGATCGGCGACGAGGTGAAGAAGGCCACCGGCTTCGATGTGCAGTCCTATATCGATGAGGCCAAGCGCCGCCTCGACGAGGGCAGCTCAGCCGGTGGCGCTGGTGCGACTGGCACCGATGCCGCCGATCGTCCCGAGGGAGATTCGGACAGCGACGAGGACGGAAAGAACCCCGAAGACTGACATCGCGGGCGCCGCGTGGGGCTTGTCTTCACGGCTTGTTTCCATGAGTCCCGCCCTCTCGAACGTCAACCACTCCCGCACGAACGACAACAGCGGTCGCCGAGCACAGCCTCGGCGGCCGCTGTTGTCGTCCCCGCTGCGCCGGGTCGCCAGCACTCCGACATCTCAGATGCATAAACACATGTGCATAGGTTAATGTTTTGAGAGAGGAGGTATCCATGGCTCAGGATCATTCGCATAGTTCGGGTTCGAAGCGGCAGCTGAAGATCGTCTTCGGCATCGTCGCAGCGATCTTCGTCTTCCAGCTCATCGGATCTGTCCTCACCGGCAGTCTGGCCCTGCTCATCGACACCGGGCACAATGCCGTCGACCTCATCGGCATCGGTATCGCCCTCTTCGCAGCGACCTTGGTCAACAAGCCGTCCGGTGGGCAGAAGACGTGGGGGTTCCGGCGGGCAGAGGTGCTGGCTGCCGGAGCGCAGGCGACTCTTCTGCTCGGCCTCGGCGTCTACAGCCTCATTGAAGGCATCCGTCGGTTCTTCGTGCCGCCCGAGGTGCCTGGTCCGGGACTGCTGCTCTTCGGTGCCCTCGGACTTGTGGGCAACATCGTGTCCATCTTCATTCTCAGCTCGTCGAAGGAAGACTCTCTCAACCTCAAGGCGGCATTCCTCGAGGTCATCGCCGATGCGCTCGGTTCCGTGGCCGTGATCCTGGCAGCGCTGGCGATCTGGCTCTTCGGCTGGGAGCGCGCCGATGCGGTGGCGGCCCTCATCATCGCCGCACTCATCGTGCCCCGTGCGTTCGCGATCCTGCGCGAGACCGGGTCCATTCTGCTCGAGGTGGCACCGAAGGAGCTCGATCTGGACAAGGTCCGCGAACACCTCGAATCTGTCGAGCACGTCCAGCAGGTCCATGACCTCCACGTCACCCGCATCGACTCGAACCTGCCGGTGCTCACCGCACATGTGGTGCTCGCCGACGAATGCTTCTATGACGGGCATGCTCCGCGCATCCTCAAGGCCCTGCAGGAATGTCTGACCGAACATCACAAGATCGCGATCGAGCACTCGACCTTCCAATTCGACCGAGCCGAAGACGTCGCCGAGGAGACCCACACCCACGACTGAAGCGGGTGGCGGACAGTAGGTCGAGCCGGCGGCCGGGCACTTCGTACGACGACCGCCTCCTCAAGCGGACCAGCATACGCAAGGCGGCCCTCCCCGCGACGGTCGGTGACCGGTGAAGGGAGGGCCGCCTCGGCGAACTTTGACCTACTGTCCGGGGAGGATCTCCACGGAATCCGTGCGGAAGCGTTCGAGCTTGGCCGGGTCGATCGAGACGCCGAAGCCGACGCCGGTGGGCACGTCGACCTTGCCGTCGTACATGACGATCTCCTCGGTGATGTCCTCGTGGAAGAACCGGTTCGACCCGGAGATATCACCGGGCAGCGTGAAGCCCGGCAGCGAAGCCAAGGCCGCGTTCGCCGCCCGACCAAGCCCAGTCTCGACCATTCCGCCGTGCCATACGGCGACACCGTGAGCGGCGGCGAGATCGTGGATCTTCTTCGCCTCGATGAACCCTCCGACCCGTCCGGGTTTGATGTTGATCACCGAGGTGGCTCCGAGCATGATCGCGTCCGCTGCCGCCTCGGCGGAGACGATGGACTCGTCGAGGCACATCGGGGTGTCCATGAGCTTCGCGAGCTCCGCATGCTGGCGGATATCGGCCTCGCCGAGAGGCTGCTCGATGAGCAGGAGACCGAACTCATCGAGGCGGCGCAGGTGGGCGGCATCGACGAGGGTGTACGCAGCGTTCGCATCGACCTGGAAACCGAAGTCGTCGCCGAAGGCCTTGCGCACCGCGGCCACCGGGGCGATGTCCTTGCCGGGCTTGATCTTCAGCTTGATCCGGGCGTAGCCCTCTTCGAGGTAGCCGCCGATGACCTTGACGGTCTCCTCGACGGAATCCTGAATGCCCACCGAAACTCCTGAAGGCACGGAGTCGACCACTCCGCCGAGGTAGTCCTTGAACGACTGGTTGTTGAGCTTGAGCTGGGCCTCGATGACGGCCATCTCCAGCGCCGACTTCGCCATCGGGTGGCCGATGACATGACGCAGGTGCCAGCCGACGGTCTCCGCAGTGAGATTTTCGACGTCGAAGAGCAGCGGTGCCAGCCAGCGGCGAGTGACATCGATGCCGGCGGCCACATATTCGGAGGAGTAGAGCGGAGAGATCATCGCCACGGACTCTCCCCACCCGGTGATCTCACCTTGCGGGGTGTCGAAGACAGCCTCGACGAGGTAGCAGTCCTTCTCCGTCTCCCGCATGAACGAGGTCTCGAACGGGGTGACGAGAGGAATCGAGACTTGGTGGAGGGTGACTGACTTGAGCTTCATATGCCGGGCTCCTGCTTTGCAACGGGGCGGATGGGTCTTCGCTTCCACCTTATGCCAGCGGTCCGCGAAGAGGCGGCGAGTATCGCGAATCAGGTCCGGAAGAACCCTGGAGCGGCGGACCGGCGATTGATAGTGTGAACAAAAGTCTTCCTGTCAGCAAGGGGGCAACCGTCGTGAATGACCACCTGCGCACTTTCACCGCGCGCAGACAGTCCTGGTTCGGCCTCAAGCTGCCGGTCAAGACCGCCCTCGCACAACCTGCGCTCCACCCTCTGCTGCGAACGATCGCGCCCCGGATCAGAGGGCTGAAGATTGGTCGTCTCCCCGCCCCCATCGAACTCACCGAAATCCGCGGGCGAGCGGGCGGAGCGGACTTCATCCTCGTCGAGCCGTTCCGCTGCGAGATCGCCAAGGAATTCTACTGGGGAAGGGGCAGACGCACCGAACCCGAAGACGCGTTCGCCCTCGACCTCATGGTCGCGCTCAGCGCCGATGCCGATGTCTTCCTCGACATCGGCGCCTACACCGGGGTCTTCACCATGGCAGTCCTCGCCGCGAACGAGAATGTGCGCGCCCACGTCTTCGAGATCATCCCCGCCGTCGTCGCGGGTGTGGAGAAGAACGTCGAACGCAACGGCTTCAACAGCCGCGTGACCGTCCACCCGACCGGGGTAGGCAGCCCCGACACCTGGATGAAGGTGCCCATCGGGGACGGAGGATCGGCGCTGCCGTCGTTCTACTCCTCCGATATGCGCTTCGACTCCGACGCCGAGGTGCGCTTCACCTCCCTCGACGCACTCCTGCCCGAGGTGCTGGCCGAGGCGTCGGAGCGAGATCCGCGGTTGCACGCCGGGGAAGGTGTACCTGACGTTTCAAGTCGGGGCGAGGCACCGCGCGTGACGGTGAAGATCGATGTCGAAGGCGGTGAGAACGACGTCTTCGCGCACGGACAGGACTTCCTCGCCGCGTTGCACCCGGACATCCTCTGCGAAGTCCTCGATGACCGCGCGAAACCACGCGAACTCATGGGCCACCTCGGCGAGCATGGCTATCGCTACTACCTCGTCGGCGAAGATCGACTGTACGCGCGGACGACGATTCGGCCGGATCCGCGCCTGCGTGACTGGCTGTTCACGCTGAAATCACCGGATCAGATGCGCGCGGCGGGCTACCCGGTCGACTGAAGTCCTGCTGCCGACAGTCAACTGTGCGCAGATTGCACATTTTCGGCTCGAAACTGGCAATCTGCGCACACTTAACTGCGTAGGGGAGGCCCCGGCGCACTGTCGGCGTCTGGGAACTACGGCTGCGGACGGCGGCAGCGAAAGGCAGCAGCTCGCCGCTCCGCTTCAGCCCTGCAGCTGATCGGCGATGAGAGCGGCCAGCAGTGCGGTACGCGGGGCGATCTCATCGATGACGGCGTGTTCGTGTTCGGCGTGCGCCCCATCGCCGACGGCGCCGAGTCCGTCAAGCGTGGCGATGCCGTCACCGGCGGTGAAGTTTCCGTCTGAGGCCCCACCGACCGATACTCCCTGCGGCGTCGGCAGTCCGAGTTCACTCGCAAGAGCCGTCGCCCGCTCGAAGAGTGCAGCCGACTGCTCCCGTTCGAACGGCGGCCGATTGATTCCGCCGAGGACCTCCATCGTCGAGCCCTCCACCAGCGGCGTTGCGGCCAACTCTTGGATCTGCGCATCGACGCGTTCGAGTTCCGCGGCGGTCCGGGCGCGCACGTCAATGTCCACCCGGGCCTCTGCCGGAACGGTGTTCGACGTCGTTCCCGCGCTGATCACGGTCGGCACCACCGTCGTTCCGGCCGCGGCATCGGCCAGATCGGCCACCAACGGCAGAGTCAGCGCCAGTGCCATGCCCGCGTTGATCCCCTTCTCCGGCTCGAGCCCGGCGTGCGAGGCCTTGCCGGTGAACTTCAGTACGTAGTTGCTCGTGCCCTTCCGCTCGAGTTTGAGCGCACCGTCCGCGCTCGCCTCCATGACGAACACGGCTTTCGCTTCGGCCGCCTCGGCGCGGATGAGCTCCGACGAGGTCAGCGAGGCGATCTCCTCATCACCGGTGACGAGGATCGACAGACCGTCCAGCCCGCCCTCGCCCAGGTGGTCGGCCACGATCGCGGTCGCGTGCACGCTCATAATCGCCCCGGTGAGCATGTCGAAGCTGCCGGGACCACGGAGGATCCCATCCTCTGTGGAGAACGGGATCCGGTCGAGAGTGCCGTGCGGCCACACCGTGTCCTGATGGTTGAGCAGGACGACCCGGGCCGGCCCGGTGCCGAAACGCAGGCGCACGTGGGTGGTGCCGTCGATCTCGAGCAACTCCGCCTCGGCGCCGAGGCGGTCCTTCAGCAGCGCTGCGAAGTCCTGTGCCCCGGCGGCCACGGCCTTCTTGTCGTGTGAGGGAGTCTCGATGGAGATGACCCGTTCGATATCGGCGAGCATGTCGGGCAGGCGTCGCTGCGCCTGTTCGATGTAGTCAGCGGGCTGGGACGCGGGTGATGTGGTCGAAGTCATAGGGCGAGTCTACGGAAGGCCGGTTGTCGGGATCCGCGGTGTCCGGATGGTGCGATCGACGCATGACCAGTCGCGGCACCAGATGTGCGCCTGGCTGCGGGATGGAAATCACTGAGCACAAACCCTGCCGTCTGTGGTTTGCTAGTTCTATGGGTGAGGCAGTCAGCTCGAAGCGGTACACGCCAGAGGAACGCACACTGTATCGGGAGAAGCTCGCAGAGAACCTCGAGCTCTTCGATACCTACCTCCGTCATGCGGATTTCAAATCAGCAGGCACGATCGGTCTCGAACTCGAGCTCAACCTCGTCGGCGAAGGCAATCAGCCGAGCCTGCGCAACCAAGAGGTGCTCGCTCGGCTCGATGACGAATACCAGTCCGAGATCGGCGCCTTCAACCTCGAACTCAATCATCCGGTGCTCCAGGTCGCGGGCCGTGGGCTCAAGACCCTTGAAGCCGGTGTCGCCCATCGTTTGGAGAAAGCCCAGAAGGCCGCCGCCGAGGATGGGCTCAAGGTGGTCTCGATCGGCACCTTGCCGACGCTGACCACGCAGATCCTCACCGACGAGAAGTGGATGACCGAGGAGAACCGCTACGAAGCGCTGAGCAATTCGGTCATCGATGCCCGCGGTGAGTACGTCCGCATCGAACTCGGCCGTGAGGAGAGGTACCGGGCGGAGTTCTCCGATATCGCTCCCGAGTCCTCCTGCACCTCGATGCAGCTGCACCTGCAGGTGGCACCGAACCGTTTCGCCGATGCCTGGAACGCCTCACAGGCCATCGCCGGAGCACAGGTGGCGATGGCCGCGAACTCGCCGCTGTTCGTCGGCCGCAAGCTCTGGCACGAATCCCGGATCCCGATCTTCGCGCAGTCCATCGACACCCGCACACCCGAACTCGTCAATCAGGGTGTGCGACCTCGCGTGTGGTTCGGCGAACGCTGGATCACCAGCGTCTTCGACCTCTTCGAAGAGAACGTCCGCTACTTCCCGCCGCTGCTGCCCGAGATCAAGGACTTCGTCGAGTTCCGTGCCGCAGATGCCCCGAAGCTCTTCGAACTCAACCTGCACAACGGTACCGTCTGGCGCTGGAACCGACCCATCTACAACTCCGGTGACGGCGGCGCCCACATCCGCGTCGAGAACCGGCTGCTGCCGGCCGGGCCGACCCCGGTCGATATGGTCGCCGATGCTGCCTTCTACTACGGACTGGCCGAGTTCCTCGTCGGGGAGAACCGTCCCGTCTGGTCGCGGATGTCGTTCGCCGAGGCGGAAGAGAACTTCAACGCCTGCGCCAAGGACGGGATCGAGGCCCGGGTGACCTGGCCGAAGATCGGACGCATCGGCGTGGCCGACCTCGTCACCGATGTGCTCGCACCTCAGGCCAGACGCGGACTCTCCCGGCTGAATATCGACAAGGACGTCATCGACGAATTTATGTCGATCATCGAAGGCCGGGCGGAGACCCGCGTCAACGGCGCGACCTGGCAGCTCCAGGCTCTCGAGAGTCTGGCACCTGACAGCAAGCAGGACTCACCCGAACGTGCCGAGGGGATTGCGGCCATGATGGATGCCTACCTGGCGAACCAGGCGACCGGAAAGCCCGTCCACACCTGGGAGATCCCCACCCGCTGATGGCCGTTCGTCGCCAGATGTAGGTCACCATCGGATACTTCTCGACGCAGAAAGTGTCCGATAGTGACCTATTCTCGGGCTCAGGGGACAAGCCTCAGAGGCGTTCGACCTCGACGAAGACGACGTCGGCGCTGCCACCGGGATTCGAGACCTCGTGCTCGGAGCCTGCCGGACGCGTGTAGGAGACTCCGGCCTCGAGCTCGGCACGGATCTCCGTGCCGTCGGAATTGCGCACGAGCATCGTGTCCGTGACCATCGGCACGACGACGTACTCGTATTCGTGCTTGTGCATCGGGATGACTCCGTCGGGGCGGATCGTCCACTTCGTCACTCGGAAAACGCCGTTGTCGAGCTGGACCTCACCGGTCGAACCCGTGTCTGCTGCATTGTCTGCGGTCATTGTGATCTCCTTCGATACGCGAACGGCCCCAGTGGAATCGAATGGAGGCCGGGGCGGTCCTGACGCCCTCACTTTATCGCCCTGAACGGGCTCGACCCGAACCGATCCTCCCGGGCTAGCATGAGTGATATGCGATACCCACTTGCTGACATCGACAACGTCGACGATGACATCCGCGCCCAGATCCTCGAGGTCGCCGAGAAGTCGGGCTTCGTGCCCAATGTCTTCCTCGCCCTGGCCCGCCGACCGGACGAATTCCGCGCCTTCTTCGCCTACTATGACGCGCTCATGGAGAAAGAGACGGGGAACCTGACCAAGGCGGATCGGGAGATGATCGTCGTGGCCACCTCGGCGATCAATCACTGCCTCTACTGTGTCGTCGCGCACGGGGCGATGCTGCGGATCTTCGCGAAGGACCCCCTCATCGCCGACGTCGTCGCCACGAACTACCATCAGGCCGATATCAGCCCACGTCAGATGGCCATGCTCGACTTCGCCGTCAAGGTCTGCGAGGAACCGTGGGCCGTGGGCGACGCCGACCATGCAAAGCTCGCCGAGCACGGATTCGACGACGAGGACGCCTGGGACATCGCCGCGATCACGGGCTTCTTCGGCCTGTCCAACCGTATGGCCCACATCTCCGGGATGCTTCCTAACCCGGAGTTCTACACCCTCGGCCGCCTCCCGCGTGAGAAGAAGTGAACCGATGACCTCATCCACCCCCGCCGAGGCGGCCCCCACCACGTCCGCCCCCGTCGTTTCCGTTCCGACCGCCTCGGCCCGGTCGGGACTCGTCAAACCCTTCGCCGCGATGGGCATCGTCGCCACCGTCGGGCAGATGCAGCGGGCGGGTCGCGACACCATTGCCATGTGTCTTGGCGAACCGACCCAGGGTGCACCCAGCCCCGTGCTGACCCGCGCCGCCGAGGTCATGAGCGACGGCACGGGACTCGGCTACTCGCCGATCTTCGGCATCCCCGAACTGCGCGAGGCCATCGCCTCCCACTACCGCGATTGGTACGGACTCGACATCGCGCCCGACCGCATCGCCGTGACCACCGGATCCTCCGGCGCGTTCCAGACGACGTTCCTCACCTGCTTCGACGTCGGCGACAGGGTGGCTTTGGCCCGGCCCGGCTATGGTGCGTACAAGAACATCCTCGCCGCACTGGGCTGCGAAGTCGTCGAACTCGACTGCGGCGCCGACGAAGGGTTCCAGCCGACCGTCGAGCTCTTGGCCGCCGCCCATGCCGAAGCCCCACTCAAGGGACTCATGCTCGCCTCACCGGCGAACCCGACGGGCACGATGATCGGCCCCGAAGCGCTCGGCGAACTCGTCGGCTGGTGTCGGGACAACGGAGTGCAGGTGATCTCCGACGAGATCTACCACGGCATCAGCTACATCGGCACCCGCGGAGAGTGCGCGCTCGCCCATGACGACAATACGATCGTCATCTCATCGTTCTCCAAATACTGGGGCATGACCGGGTGGCGCCTGGGCTGGGCGATCCTGCCCGAAGCACTCGTCGCCCCGGCCCAGAACGTCACCGGCAATCTCTCCCTGTGCGCCCCGGTGCCGGCACAGTACGCGGCCGTTGCGGCCTTCACAGACGAGTCCTATGCCGAATGCGAGGCCGCCGTGGCCTCCTTCGCCGGGGCCCGCGAGCATGTGCTGGGAGCCGCCGCCGACCTCGGCTTCGGCGAGATGGCCCCACCCGACGGGGCCTTCTACATGTACGCCCGCGTCGACGACATCCTCGACCGCGCAGGTCTGGCTACCTCCGGTCAGTGGTGCGATCAGGTGCTCGAAGCCACCGGCGTCGCGCTCGCCCCCGGTGATGACTTCGACTCCGTCGACGGGTCCCGTTCGGTGCGCCTGTCACTGGCAGTCGGCTCCGACCGGACGGCCGAGGCCATCGACCGCATCCTCGACTTCATGGGATGAGTCCTGAACGTCGTGAGATAAGTCCCCCCGAGGTGGTCCGATGAGCTCACAGGAGACGCAGGCAGGAGGGCCGCCTCCCGCGCCGAAGGCCCTGCCGGTGCTCGGGATCATCATGGCCGCGGTCCTGCTGGGATCGGCAGGGCTGTTCGTCATCCTCGCCGAGGCGACCGCACCCACTGCTGCCTTCCTGCGGTGTTGGATCGCCGTGGTCGTGCTCGCTCCGCTGGCGGTGCTCGAACTGCGCCGGCACGGACGGTTCCCGCCGAAGGCGATCATCATCGCCGCGGTCTCCGGAGCAGCACTCGGCATCGACTATGTGTTGTGGGCTCAGAGCGTGCTCGACGCTGGTCTGGGAGTGTCCACCGTCCTCATCAGCGTCCAAGTCATCGTGTTCCCTGCCCTGGTCTGGATCTTCGGAGGCAACCGGCCCGGGTGGCTGTTCATCGGCTGCGTGCCGATCATGATCATCGGCATGCTGCTGACCGGAGGAGTGTTCGGCGCCGATGAGACGGCGGCGAATCCGACACGAGGAGCGATCTTCGGGGTGCTGTCCGGTGTGCTCTACGGCGTGTACATCTTCGGCATCCATCACAGCCGCAAGGTCGCCGGAGACTTCGTCGTCGCCCCGGTCCAGGTGGGCACGATCGCGGCCGGTGTGATGACCGCGGTGGCCGGGCTGACCCTCGGCGGGCTCGACTTCGACCTCGGCTGGGCCGGTTGGGGGTGGATGATCGCCCTTGCCGTGTGCGGTCAAGCGCTGTCGTGGGTGCTGCTGAGCATCTCCAGTCCGCTGGTGCCGGTGCCGACGACCGCGGCGCTCATGCTGCTCCAGCCGCTGTCAGCGGTGGTGCTCGGATCCCTCATCGCCGGGGAACGGCTGCAGGCAGGACAGTGGGTCGGTGCAGTCCTCGTAGCCCTCATCGTGTGGGGCGTCGGTGGGGGACCGGAGGCCCTGAAACGTCGGGGGAAGCGGTAGTGCGGGGTCGGCCGGGAACGGTGGGCCGCCTCGGCGAGGGATTCGCTGTGAAAACAGCGAACCGGATGTGGCTCAGTGTTCGTGGGCCTCGATCGTGTGGGCGATGGCGTCGACGATGATGTGGGCGACGTGGTCGTCCTTGAGCGAATAGTAGGCTTCGCGGCCGATCCGATTGACTCCGACGAGGTGGAGTCCACGGAGGAATTTCAAGTGCTGGGACACCAGCGGCTGGGACAGTCCGGTCGCCTCGACGATGTGCGTGACGGTGGCCTCGCCGTGGGTGAGGACGAGCAGCATCTTCAGCCGGGATGGTGTGGCGAGTGCCTTGAAGAGATCGGCGGTCTCGGTGATGGCTTCGAGATGATCCTCGGGGTTGAGCAGGAGCTGCTCGACCTCGTCATTGACGGGAACGGAATCGGGAATGGAAGCCATGAGTGCAGATTACCGGACAACCGGCGTGGTCATGCGATATCGGGCACCGTGAGGCGGCCGCGCCTGTCGGTACGTCATTCGTTGCGTCAGTCGAGGGCTTCGACGTCGGCCTGCGTGCCGAGGAGGTCGTCGGCCAAGGACTCCCACTGTCCGTAGGCGTCGGGAAGTGCCGACCGCTGCACGGACTGTGCTGCTTCGGTCGGTGTCATCGAATCCCAGCCGTCGATCTGATTGAGTCCCGGGTTCTCGACCTCCGGGTTGATCCCGTAGAAGGCCTTGGCTGCGTAGATGGGGTCGGTGAGCTGATGGGGTTCGCCCCATCCCTGGGAAGGACGCTGCTGGAACAGGCCCACCGAATCACGGTCGCCGGAATCCAGATTGCGCAGCGAGGACTCCTGCAGAGCCGTCATGAGGGCAATGCGGATCGCATGGTCGTCGAAGTCGCCGCCGCGGCCGACTCCGATGATGAGTCGAGCGTTGTCGATCTGCTGTTCGCTGAGCTGATTGACCGAAGCCATCTGCATCTGCCTGATCTTCGTAGAACCGAACGAGAAGGGGGAATTGAGGATGATGACGGCGCCCACGACCAATGCCATCACTGCCGCCCCGAGCCCGATCAGGGCACCAGTGAGCACGGACCGGCGGCCCTTGCGAGATGATGTCAGACGAGGCATGAATATAACGATAATGCAACAAACTTAAGGACGCATGAGACCATGCCGAGGTTTTTGTCACAGGAAGGTCACGGCAGAGTGGGCTGGGGCGCCGCCTATTAGGCTATGAGCCATGGTGAGAATCGTTCGGCGCAACAACCGCCCACCTCTGATGACCTGCCTCATCGTGGTCTTCTCCTTCGTCGCGGTCGGCATCCTGACTATTGCCGGCATCCTCGTCGCGGTCATCTTCCTCTCCGCGGAATCACCGTCGACCGGCTCATCACCGACCCCGGACTCATCATCGGTCGGATCCACATCTTCTGGTGTCGACTCGAGCAGCGGCTCAGGTGCAGACTCAGGCGGCTCCGGAGCGAGGACCACTGCCCCGGTCAGCGGAGGCTGGTCTAGCGGCGGCTGAGTTCCGGGCTGATCGGGCCGAGTGGGACCATCGGTGGTCGACTGAATCAGGCGTGCGTACTCAGATCGGGCGAGGTCACTCTATGGGGTCACCGGCTGACGGAGGATCGTGCGCAGCTTCTCCGGCGCGGTGCGGCGAAAGTCGCTGAGGTAGATCTCGTGATGTTTCCCCGTCATCTTCATCCCCGCCTCGGGAATGACCTCGGTGTGCATGCGCTCGAGCACCGGTCCTTCGTCGTCGAAGGAACCGATATGGAGGGTCTGGACGCACGTTCCCTCCCGCAGCGTTTCGAACCGGATCTCGCCGAGGCGGGGCGCCGATCCCTTCGCCCGGACCGTGTCGACCACGCCGTCTACGTGTTCGCCGTCCAGCCAGTCCGGGACGAACAGCATGAGCGTGAAGTCCCACGCGGATTTGTCCCGGGCACTCGTGAACGTCGTCATGTCATCGGCCCACCACAGACCTTCGAGTGGCGGCACCACATAGTCGCGACCGAGTTCGAGCTTGCTGAAGAACTTCAGCCCATAGGCAAGCGGATAGAGGCTGGTCAGCGCCGATGCGAAATCGGGAGAGGTGTTCGGATCGCCGTGGCCGTCGATCATGAGGTACTGCGAGTCCGGCACCTCGATGAGACCGAACCGGCCCTGCTTCGCGCGGAAACCCGGCAGCGATCTCTTGAAATCGACCTTGTCTATACTTGGCTCCGCTCCAGGGGGGTGGGAATGAAAAGAGTCTATTCCCCTTGACCTTGACACGATGTCAAGGTCTTCACTGGGTGAGAAGGAGGTGGAGACCATGACATATCCACTCAATTACCACCAGACTCGCGAACCGGACCTCCAGGCCGGGACTGACCGCCGGACTGACACCGGCGATCGCATGATCGACGCACTGAGCGCGTCGAACCCGCAGCAGCGGCTGCAGGCGGCGATGGCGATCGGCACACGGGCGGAGCCCCGCGACCTCGACGTGCTCATCGCCCGTTGCCGCGTCGAACCGGACTTCTTCGTCCGCGACATGCTCACCTGGGCGCTGACCCGGCTGCCCGCCGACGACACTATTCCCCGCCTCATCGCCGAACTCGACTCGTCGCAGCCGCAGGCGATCAGCCAGTCCCTGCACACCCTGTCGAAGGTCGGCGACGCCCGTGCCTGGCCGGCAATGGACCCAGCCCGGATCGGCACTGCACTCATCGCGCATCCCGACACCGAGGTGGCTCGCAGTGCGTGGAGAGCCACAGTTGCACTTGTGCCCGGTGAGAATCGGGGAGAACTGGCATCAGCCCTGGTGACACAGTTGGGACGCGGTGATATCGAGATGCAGAAGAGCCTCAGTCGGGCAATCGTTGCCCTCGGCGAGGATCTCGTGTCAGTGGTCGATGAGAAGCTTCACGCAGAGGACGACACAGTGCGGGCTCACGTCATGGCGACCCGGGACATGTTCGATGACCCGGACGCCGGCTTCGCTCACGCCTTGGACGCAGCCAAGCGGGTGGTCGCACTGGGGTCCGAGACCACGGTCTAGATCGGTTCAGGGAAGGTCCGATCGTGCGTGTGTCGGCGGGTGGGGCAAGCCCGCCGGCACGCGACCGGAGTCTCGGATCCCTTCCTCCAACGAGCGGCGGCTGCGGCATAGAGTGAAAGGCAGCAGAGAAGAGGTGGCAATTGCTTATCGGCGAGGTGGCTCGGCGCTCCGGTGTGAGCGCCCGCATGCTGCGCCACTACGAATCACTCGGGCTTGTGGCGCCCAGCCAGCGGACGTCCGGCGGCTACCGTGAATACTCCGATGCCGATATCGGTCGCATCTTCCATATCGAGGGTCTGCGCAAACTCGGCATGTCACTGACCGAAGTCGGTCGGGTACTGTCCGAGCCTGACTTCGACCCCGGCAGCGTGCTCGAAGACCTCATCGACCAAACGCGTGAGCGGATCGCCGCAGAGCAGCGTCTGCTCGAGCACCTCCAGTCCGTTTCTCGACTCGGCCGGACCGATGGCGAATCGCTCCTAAACACCATCGACCTCATGCGCTCCCTCGAATCCGGCGACGTCATCCAAAGGCACAAGGCCGCACTCGGCAGCGGAGTCGACGGAGGCATGCCGGTCGAGACTCTGGCGCAGGCGGTCCTGCAGGAGACCGTGCTCAACGCGGCGGGGGCCATGCGGTGGGCGCTCGCCCAAGCCGGCGCCGAGGCAGTGCCGCATGTGGTCAAGGGAATGGACGACGAATCCGCCCAGGTGCGCCACAATGCACTGCTCGCTCTCGACGAGATCCGCAGAACCACACCGGATGAGAAACTCGACCCACGCTCGAAGTCGATGATCCGGCAGGCGCTGAGCCAGGCGCTCAATGATGCCGACCCAGAAATCCGCAGCATCGCCGCGCTCACCCTCGGCCGCTCAGGTGATGTGAAGGCCGTGCCCGTGCTGCTCGACATGGCGATGAGCGGACCGAAGGACATCGAGGCGGCAGAAACTCTCGGCTCAATAGTCGACGCGGCCGGACCGAATGCCGACATCAGCGAACAGATACTGACCGAACTGCACCGCCTTGCGGACTCGGATGATACGACGACGCGGTTCCGGGTGCTCCAGGTCCTCCTCGAAATCCCCGGCGAGCTCAGCGATGACTTCATCGCCGAACTCTCCGGCGACGACAGTCCAGAGCTCGCGGCGACGGCACGTGCTGCCCTTGAGCGCCGTCGACGGTGAACGCGAACGGATACGGACCGGCCGCCTCGGCGAGGGGATGTCGGGTCTTCCTCATTACGGGGGCTGAGAACGGGTCACTAAACTGGCCCTCATGACTTCGGGAGGGCCGACAGGCGGAACGGATGCGGCCGGTGGAGCAGTCGGCCAGAAACGACGGCTGAGGCAGCCGTTCGTCTATCGGCGACACCACTTCACGCCCACCGGAGTACTCGATTACCTGTTCTTCCTCTTCGCCGGTGCGGCTTCGACATGGCTGGCGCTGCTGATCCTGCTCAAAGGATTCAGCCTCGGCTGGTGGCAGGTGCTCACACTTCTCGTGTTCTGGGGAGTCGTGTCCTACCTTGCTCTGCCCAGACTGCATCGCATCCTGTCCCAGATCTATGTGCCGAACTACTTCATCGGCCGCACCCGCACCTCCGACGGTCTGCTCGGCGATCCGGTCAACCTCGCCTGGCGCGGTGAGGAAGCCCAGATCCACCACGCGATGCGCGAAGCTGGGTGGATCCTCGCTGACAGCATCACGCCCGCATCGACATGGGAGATCATCCGCTCGACGGTGACGAAGCGCAGCTACCCACAGGCCCCGGTGTCCCCGCTGCTGCTGTTCGGTCGACGTCAGGACTTCGCCTACCAGCAGGAAGTCGACGGCGATCCGGGACAGCGTCACCACGTGCGGTTCTGGAAATGCCCGAACGGATGGTTGCTGCCCGGTGGACACCACGCTGACTGGCTGGCCGCCGGAACCTACGACAAAGCCGTCGGCATCTCCCTGTTCACGCTCCAGTTCACCCACAAGATCGAAGAGAACACCGACGTCGAACGCGACCACATCGTCGACACCGTCACCGGCGTCAACGAAGCGATCTCGGTCGACCGGATCAAGGACTTCTCCACCGGATACCACTCCCGAAATGGCGGCGGCGACGCGATCGTCACGGACGGGCACCTGCCGATCGTCGACGTCAATGAGGTGGTCGCCGACGAAGCCGACCACCCAGAACGTTTGGAACTGGCCCTCGACGCCACCCGCATCTACTCCGAATCGCGCAGCGTGTCCGAAGTGACGAAGACGCTGTGGCGGCAACGCCCGCTGCAGACCGTCGTCGGGGCCGCTCTCGTGCTCATCCTGCTCCTCTTCCAAGCCTGGGATGTGATCAGCATGCTCCTCGACTGGAACGGGCTGAGGTCCGAAGTCGTCGGTTTTAGCTCGGACATCGCGACCGTCAGCGATGACACGGCCACCCGCATCGTCGCGGGAGTGCTCGTCGGCGTCAGTCTCCTCATCGGGTGTCTGCAGGTCATCGCCTCGACCTCGGTGTTCCGCGGCAGCAACCGGGCCAGACTGTGGATCCTCACTCTCTCGACGATCTCTGTGATCGTGTCGATGACGAACTACTTCACCGGCGACCGCGACCTGGCGACGAACATGTACGCGCTGACGACGATCGCGATGCAGGTGGCAGTGCTGTTGGCGCTGTCGAGCGACTCCTCCCGGATGTTCACCCGGTTCAGCACGGCGGCCCTGCGCGCCGAGCGCCAGGACCGCGCGCTCGAGGACTGAAGCGGCGGACCCGCGGGCCCGAAGGTTGGGGCGGCGGCCCGTGTATTCTGACCGTGTCCGATCCACTCCTCGCTTCGACCCGACGCCGGAGCTGGACCATCAACGAAGGCAGGACCCATGACCGACCAGACTCCCGACGCTTCCGTCTTCGACTCGATCGACCCGGTCCTCAAGGTCGTCACCGCCGAGATCGAGATCTCAGCCCCCGCCGAGGCGGTGTTCGAGCTCATCGCCGACCCGCAGCGGCAGCCCGAATGGGACGGAAACGACAACCTCGGCTCGGCCGCCGACGGTCAGCGAGTGCGTGGGACCGGCGATTCCTTCATCACGACCCTGACTAAGGGCGTGGACCGCGAGAACCACATCGTCGACTTCGCCGAGGGCAGGCTCATCGCCTGGATGCCCTCCGAAGTCGGGGGAGAGCCGTTCGGGCAGAAGTGGGTGTGGGAAATCGAACCGATCGGGGAGGACTCGGTCCTGGTGCGTCACGTCTACGACTGGACCGAGCTGCGCGATCCTCAGCGCCTGCCGCGGGCACAGTCGACGACGGCAGCCAATCTGCTCGCGTCACTCAAGCGACTCAAACAGCTCGCCGAGAGCTGAAGACAGGTTTCGGGCCGACCGCCGACTGACCGGAGTGGCACAGCGACACTCATTTAGGCCAGGCGTCGGCCAAGCGTGTGAGAAGCGATGCCAGCTGTGCGCGCTCGTCTTCGGAGAATGTGCTCAGTGCCTGATCGACGTTCTCACGCTGAGCGCCACGGAACCTGTTCGTGATCGCGCGACCTTTGTCCGTCAGCGCAATGAGAGTTCGCCGGGCATCATCCGGGTCTGCCTCGCGACGCAGAAAGCCGAGCTCGACACCTTGGGATACGAGCCGGGACGCGCGCGGCTGATCGACGCCGATCGCATCGCCGAGTGCGCTGACTCCCAGCGCCGTGCCCGCCTGGACGAGCGAGACGAGCAGGCGGATGAGCGCACGTCCCCGACCGTGCGCGGCGAACGGTCCACCGGGATGACGCTTGCCGCCGAAGGGGAAGTCGTCCGAATGCCGGCCGCCACCGAAGCCTCCGCGTTCACCGAAGCCCCCGCGCTCGCCCGGGCCGCCGTGCTCACCGAAACCGCCGAAGGGTCCGAATCCGCGCGGACCGCCGGGTCCGCGTCGCCACTGCAGGCGGGTGAGCGCCTCGGCGATCGCCTGAATGTCATCGTTCGTACTCATGATTCGATTTTACATGCCACTTGACATGCAATCTAATTGCATGTCATTCTGCATGTACATGTCAGATGACAACTAAGGAGATGACATGACTGAAAACAAAGACTTCAACGATGACAACGACGACTTCACCACTCCGAACTCTGACTCCGGCTCAACTGGTGCAGACGACCGGGAAGACTCACTGAACACCGACGAGAACACCAATGCGAGCGATGCCCCGCACCTCGATGCCGATTCCGGCGACGACAAGCGCGACGACTCCGACGCCGATCTTCCGCAGCTGCTGCGCGAGTTCAGCCACGTGCTGCGCCGCGAATTCCGCGGCGCCGCGGCCGACTCCGGATTCGACCCTCGAGACTTCGGACGCATGCGGCGAGGACGTCGCCGCTGGGACTCCGACGAGGTCGTCGCCGATGGCGCCGCCTACCCTGAAGAGCCGGTAACCTACGGGCCGCCGCGCGGCCGGGGCAGCTGGGGACCGTCGAAGAACATCGACCCCGAAGAGATGCGCCAGCGCTTCCGCGAAATGCGCGACGGAGTCGGCGACCGCATCGAAGAGGTGCTCACCTCCGAAGAGTTCGAGAACCTCAAAGCCTCGCTGTCGAAGATCGTTGAGAACTTCGGCCCCGAACGTTGTGGAGACGATTCGGACCGCCACGACGGACCGCACGATCATGACGATCACCGAGGCGGCCCTGACCGCCACGAAGCTCACGGTCAAGGCCACGGCGACCGTCGCCGCGGCGGAGGCCGCGGACGACGCGGATTCGGCCCGAACTTCGGTCCTGGCTTCGGACCCGGACGCCGCGGATTCGACCCCTTCGGTTGGGCCGATGAGCGCCGCAGCCGCGAGCAGGAAGTCCAAGAGGCCTTCGAGCGCGGATTCGCCGCGGGCTTCGAGCAGGGACGCAACTCATAACCGAATCGGCTGGTCCGCCTGCTCATTCAGCAGGCCGCAGCTAGCCGCCCATGACTGCGGTGCCGGCCCGCACATCCGCGCTGTCCATCAACAGAACGGCACCGTGAGAGATCGACGCGATCCGGTGCGAACCTCCACGGTTCGCCCGGATCGCGTCTGCGTGCTCGGGCCTCTGACTTCTCAGCTGCGGGAGAGCACGGCCCCGAGGTCATCGAGAACGCTGCGATCTTCGATCGTCGACGGCACAGCCGGATCGTTCTCGCCATCGGCGATCTGCCGCATCGTCTTGCGCAGGATCTTGCCCGACCGGGTCTTCGGCAGGCCCGAGACGATGTCGACGCGTTTGAACGCGGCGACCGGCCCGATCTCCTTGCGCACGAGCGCCACGAGTTCGTCGATGACGGTGTTCGGGTCGGCCGCCTCGGCGGAATCACCGAGCACGACGAGGGCACGGGGGATCTGCCCCTTCACGTCATCGTGGACACCGATGACAGCGGCCTCGGCCACGGCCGGGTGGGAGGCGACGACCGCCTCGATGATGCCGGTGGACAGACGGTGACCGGCGACGTTGATGACATCGTCGGTACGACCCATGACGAAGACGTAGCCGTCCTCATCGAGGTAGCCGGAATCGCCGGTGAGGTAGTAGCTGTCGAAGGCGGCCAGGTAAGAGGAGATGAACCGCTCGTCATCGCCCCACACCGTGGCCATGGTGCCCGGAGGCAGCGGCAGCTTGATGACGATGAGTCCTTCCTCTCCGGCAGGAACGGGCTTTCCGCCGGGGTCCACGATCTCGACCTGGAAGCCGGGATTCGGCTTCGTTGACGATCCCGCCTTGAGGGGGAACCGGGTCAGTCCCAAAGGATTCGCGGTGATCGGCCAGCCGGTCTCCGTCTGCCACCAGTTGTCGACGACGGGGATATCGCGTCCGGTCGCCTCGGCGAGGATCTTCGTCGTCCACTCGTAGGTGTCGGGATCGAGTCGTTCGCCGGCGAGGAATTCTGCGCGCAGACTCGACAGGTCGTACTTCTTCATCAGCTCACCGTTCGGATCTTCCTTGCGCACCACGCGCATGGCTGTCGGGGCGGTGAAGTGAACGTTGACTTTGTGCTGCTCGATGGCGCGGAAGAAGGCTCCGGCGTCGGGCGTGCCCACGGGTTTGCCTTCATAGAGCACCGAGGTGACGCCGGCCAGCAGAGGCGCGTAGATGATGTACGTGTGCCCGACGACCCACCCGACGTCGGACGCGGTGAACATCGTGTCGCCCGGCTGGAGACCGAAGACTGTCGGCATCGAGAAAGCGCTGGCCACTGCGTATCCGCCGGAATCGCGGACGATGCCCTTCGGCTTGCCGGTGGTGCCTGAGGTGTAGAGGACGTAGAGCTCGTCAGTGGCCTTCACGGTCACGGGGTCGATGCCTTCGGGGGACTGGTCGAGCAGCTCGGCGTAGTCGAGGTCGGTCTCGCCCAGTTCGCAGCGGTGTTCGTCGCGCTGGACGATGACGGTGAATTCCGGTTTGTTCGCAGCGATCTCGATGGCCTCATCGAGCATCGGTTTGTATTCGAGGACTCGGCTCTTCTCGACCCCACAGGAGGTGGAGATGACGGCCTTCGGTGCGGTGTCATCGATGCGCACGGCCAGTTCGTTCGGGGCGAAGCCGCCGAAGACGACCGAGTGGATTGCGCCGAGGCGGGCGCAGGCGAGCATGGCCACGGCCGCCTCGGGGATCATCGGCATGTAGATGACGACTCGATCGCCCTTGGTCACGCCCTTGTCCGACAGTGCGCGAGCGAAGCGGGAGACCTCATCGAGGAGTTCTGCGTATGTGATCGAACGGACGGTGTTCGTGACCGGCGAGTCGTAGATGATGGCGGCCTGATCGCCGCGGCCGTTCGCGACATGGCGGTCGATCGCGTTGAAGCAGACGTTGAGCTCGCCGTCGGGGAACCAGCGATAGATCGGCGCATTCGAATCGTCGACGGCTTTCGTCGGTTCGGTGACCCAGTCGATATGGCTCTTGGCCTGCTCGAGCCAGAATCCCTCGGGATCCTCGGCGATGCGGGTCACGACCTCGTCGTAGTTGGCTGCGGAGTTCTCGGTGGTGGTATTCATGAAACTATTGTGACGCATGGCACAGCCCTGTGAAGAGGTGGGGTGCACATCTTCTGGAGATCGCTGTCGGCATGAAAGTCGACCCATTTCCCTGAACTCGGACCAGGAGAGGGCACAATGGGGATATGAGATTCCTGGTTGCACTGATCCTCGGCCTGGCCGTCATGTTCGGTCTGAACGCCATCTTCGACTTCTTTGCGATGGCGCGACCGTGGGGTTCGATCCTCATGGGCGTCATCGTCGGACTGACCATGCTCGTCGTCCTGCTCATCTGGGAGGCCGTGCGCCCGACCCAGACGAAGGGCGAATCGGCGAAGGCCAAGGCGAAGGCGCAGAAAAGCGAAGACGAGAGGGCGAAGGCCCGTGCCGAACGTCGTGCGCGACTCGCCGCCGAGGCGGGAGTGAGCCTCGAAGGCATCGACGGTGCCCTGCCGGGATCGACCGCCCAAACCGATGAGTCGACCTCCACCGATGAGAAGGCCGCCGATGGTGAGGCGGCCCCCGGGGCCGACGGTGAGACGGCCCTAGAGAGTGAGTCGGAGGAGGCGGCTCCCGCCGAGGGGACATCTCTCGAGAGTGAAGACACTGACCAGGCTGGTGACCGCGCCGATGGGGAGTCTGCCGCCGCAGACGCCGAGGCGACTCCCGGCTCGACCGCTGAGGAGAATACTCCCGAAAGCGATGCAGCCGATAAGGCGACCGAGGACGCAGCCGAGCAGAACGGGGAAACGGAATCGTCCCTGGAATCGGACGGAACCGGAGATGACGTCACTTCACAGGATGAGGGACAGCCCACCGATGCGGGCCAGTCTGAGGCAGCGACATCGAAGGATGCAGCGGCACCGAGCGAAGCGGCAAAATCTGATGGGGACACGACCGATGCCACTGAGCCGGAGAAGCCCGAGTTGCTGGTGAAGCCTGCGCAGCACGAAGAACCAGTGAAGCCCGCCGCACCCGCTGTGCCAGTACAGACGGCAGAACCGTCGAAGCCCGCTGAGAAGCCGGCCTCGCAGGTAGAGGACTCGTCGGAGCTGCCTCCGCCTCCGCCGATGCCGCCAGCGTTCCCCTCTCAGCCCACCGACGCTCCGCAGGCCGGTGCCGCCGATGCGAAGAACGCCGACATGTCCTCGGCTCCGTCGCTGAATCAGGACGAAGCCGGGGACAGTGCCAGCGCAAGTGGCTCCGCTCAGTCATCCGACCCGGATCTCGAAGGACAGGCCGATGATCCGGCGACGCTCGACCCGGAGGAATTCGACGAATCCGCCAGCGGCTCCTCGCTCGAGGCACCGCCGACCGGCGAGCCCGGAATGTCGGCCGACGCACTCTCCGGCAAGTTGCCGGAAGAAGCCGATGAGTCAGCCGACACGGCCGGAGAAGAACCTGACGACGACGCCGACGATGCTGAGGCTCCTGAACGCGAGGGTCCCTCAGCCGAGGAGAACAACCAGTACCGGCTCTGAGCCGGAGATATTGCCCTGAGTCGGTGAATACGCTCAGGCGTAGTGTGCGGCGAGGATCCGCATGCCCTCTTCGATGCTGACGCGGGGAGTCCAGCCGAGGACTTCCTGCGTCCGCCGCTGATCGAACCAATGCGCGGTCGACAGCTGTTCCGCCAGGAACCTGGTCAACGGCGGTTCGTCGTCGTGCTCTCCGAGCTCCCACACCTTCTCGACCACGGTTCCGGCAGCCAGCGCCGGTGACACCGGAATGCGCAGCTTCGGCTCCGACGCACCGCCGGCGATCGCGATCCGCGACATCAGTTCGCCGATGGGTCGCGGCTGCCCGTTCGTCACCACCAGCGCCTCACCATGAGTGGAATCGACCGCGGTGACTGCTGCGACGATCGCCTCAACAGCATTGTCGACGAACAGGGTATCGACGAGGGCGGCTCCTGAACCGAGCACGGGCATCCGGCCCGCACGAGCACGATCGATGACCCGCTCCGTGAGCTGAGTGTCACCCGGACCCCACATGAGGTGGGGGCGCAGGACGAGCACCCGGAAATCAGGCGAATCGGCGCCAAGAGCAATCCGCTCACCGGCGCCCTTCGTCCGTGCATACTCACCGCGGGCGAACTCCGGAGAAGCTGGTTCGGCACCGTCGCCGA
Organism: Brevibacterium epidermidis NBRC 14811; assembly: GCF_001570805.1. Classification (GTDB taxonomy): domain Bacteria; phylum Actinomycetota; class Actinomycetes; order Actinomycetales; family Brevibacteriaceae; genus Brevibacterium; species Brevibacterium epidermidis. Next base: position 530,971 of record NZ_BCSJ01000003.1, read on the forward strand.
TGATCGACTCACCGGTGTGGGCCACCGAGGGTGACGAGATGTGGACGAGACGCTGCACGCCGGCGGCCTGTGCCGCATCGACGAGGGTGCGAGTGCCGCCGATGTTCACGGCCTCGAATTCCTTGGGATCGCCCATCATGGAGACCTTCGCGGCCAAGTGCACGACCGCCTCGGCGCCGGTGACGGCCTTCCCGACGGCGGCCGCATCGGTCACCGAACCCAGCACATCGGTGGCGCCGTCGACCCCCGAAGGGCGACGCTGCAGGGTCGTGACCTCGTGACCGGCGGCCACGAGCGCACGTGCGACGGACGAACCGAGCAGCCCGGAGGCTCCGGTGACGGTGATTCTCACTTCAGCTCCTCAGACGCTTCCACGCACCGGCCCACCGGCCAGGACGCTGTCGGCCCAGGTGGCGAGGCGGGAACGGTCGATCTTCGAATTGTGGCGGATGTCGGTGGGGAATTCGGGCGCCACGAGCACCGCGGTCAGATCATGGCCGCCGGCCTCGGCGACCTTCTCCCGCAGACGCGCAGACAGGTCCAGGGGCGCCAGACCGGGTGAGAGTGAGGTGCCTTCGGCATCGAGCACTGCCACGAGAGCCTGGGTGCCGACGGGTCCGATGCCGACGACGGAGCTGCGGCTGACCTGCTCGTCGGAGTCGATGAGTGCTTCGAGCCCGCCGGGTCCGACCGGTCCGCGCGGCGTCGTCACGACATGCTGCAGGCGTCCTTCGAGCCACACGCGACCGGCGTCATCGATATGGCCGATGTCGTTCGTCCGGTGCCAGGTCAGACCGTGCAGGTCATCGCGGGCCGAATCCGCAGTGGTGCGCCACAGGTTGTCGTAGCCGGACTTGATATGGGCTGCGCTGACGACGAATTCACCGAGGCGGCCCTGCGCGGTCTCGCCCTGCAGCAGCTCATCGGAGGACTCGCCGGACTCATCGATGGGCGCCAACGCGAGTTCGACGCCGTCGATCGGCTGCCCCACGCACACGCCGAGATCACCGGTGGCGTCGGCGGCGGCCACACCGTCACGGTCGATATCGGTGAGCAGGAGCCCCTCGGTCATGCCGTAGGGGGAGTGGATGGACGCGTTCGGGAACACCTCGGCGATGGCGTCCATGAGCTCCAAGGGCACGGGCGCACCCGCGGAGAGTACGAGCTGGACTCCGGCGCACGCTGCCCGCTGCTGCTCGTCGAGCTCCGAGGCGGTCGCAGCGACGTTCAAGTACGCCGCCGGGGAAGCGAAGACCATGGTCGCCCGTCCGGCGATGATCGCATCGGCGATCGCCGTGGCCGTGAGCGTCTTCGGTTTCGTCACCGACATGTCAGGTGTCACCGAGGTGGCCCCGATGGCCGGTCCCAACAAAGCAAACGGTGGGAAGCCGGCCACCAGGCCGGTGCCCTCAGTGACGTTGAAGGTCCTGGTCAGCACGGCCGCCAGCGAGGAGATGTCCGCATGCGTATAGCGCACACCCTTCGCCGGTCCGGTCGACCCGGAGGTGAAGAGGATCGCCGCATCGGCATCCGGTGCCGGTGACGGCAGCTCGTCGCGGTGCGGTGTGCGCGAGAGCTCGGTCAGGCTCGTCTCCGTCTTGAACAGGCGGGAGCGCACGGGGCCGAGCGGACGCACGGAGATCCGTCGTCCCGGCCAGCCGAAGGCGCGTGCCAGGGTGAGTCCGGGCAGTTCGCCGATGATCCACTGCGGATCGGCCGAGGTGATCGCCCGGGTCATCCCCTTCGGGCCGAGTCCGGCATCGGCGACGACGGCGACCGCGCCGATCTTCAGACACGCATAGAGCGCGGCGGTGAGATTGTTGCCCGGAGGCACGAGCATGGACACCCGATCCCCGGGCTTCACGCCGAGGTCGAGCAGTCCGTTCGCAATCGATGTGGTGACGTGCCACAGGTGGCGCCACGTGATCTGCTGCGCCGGGTTCTGCGCGAAGTCGACCGACGCGATCGATTCGTCGTCGCGGCGTGCATCGAGGATCGCCGCCACCGCGCGGACGTCCGCAGCGCTGCCGGAACTTGATCCCTGCGCCGAGGCAGCCGTGCCCGAACGCGCGGACGATCCCTTCGCGGGGGCCGCTTCGGCGGGGGTGTTCGCAGTCTCGGGCGAATCGAACTGGGCGCTCAGCCAGTCGAGGACGAGACCGGGAACGTCGTGGTCTTCGCTGACGAGGTGGGACGCGGTTTCGAACCGGTGCACATCGGCCTGCGGCAGGCGCTGGCGCAGATCCCGCAGATAGCGTTCGAGGAACACCGGATCCTTCGGGCCCCAGACGAGCAGCGCGGGCTTGTCGAAGGCGGCGATGTCCCTGCCGATGCGCTGGAGTTCAGGATCCGAAGCATGAGTGTCATCGACGGGGATGTCGGCGACGAAGTTGCCGATCGCCCACCGGTCCTCTGCCTTGCGATACGGGGCGTGGAAGGCATCTTTGGTCTCGGCGTCGAGATCGCCGAGGCTCAAGGTCACGCGCAGGAACCAGTCCGTGAGCACGGTGGCCGTCGGCAGCATGGGGCCAGCCAGAGTTGCGCGCAGCGGAGCGGGCACCGGGGCGTCTTCAGGCTGGTGGACGGCCGTGTTGAGGCTGATGGCCGCGGCAACACGGTCGGTGTTTCGGGCCGCCCAGCCGAGTGAGAGGACTCCGCCCCAGTCGTGACCGATCGTCACGATCGGGTGGGTGTCAGACCCGGTGGCGGCCACCTCGGCGAACAGATCGGAGACGACGGCATCGAAATCGGCGATGCGATCGGCGATGCGACGCACCTCGGGGGATTTCGGGGTGGGCATCGCGGAATGGGGCAGTCGTTCGGAGAAGCCCATCTCGAGCTGGTCGGGGGCGACGAGCCGCCAGGCGCGGGCGCCCGACTGTGCGGCATCGACGGTGGCGCGGGCCAGCCGACGCCACAGATACGACCAGGTGGGGTTGCCGTGGAGTGCGACGATCGTGCCCGTCGGCTCCACACCGGCGGCGGTCAGGGCGGGCAGTGTGTCGAGCACATGGAACTCATGCGTCCCGTCGGAGGTTCGCGCCTCGACGATTCGGGACCAGGCGGGGTCCCACTCGGGCAGCTGCGGGGGAATCGTGGCCGGCCGTGCAGGATATTTCATGAAGGTTTCTACCACTCGATCTCGGTCATGGCGGTGTTGAGGCCGGAGCCGACGCCCATACACAGGATGCGGTCGCCGGGTTTGAGGTTCTCGGCCTCACGGGACAGGGTGATGGGCAGGGAGGCGGGGCCGACGTTGCCCAGTTCCGGGTAGCTCACGGGGATTCGGTCGGGGTCGAGGTTCGCGGCCTTCGTGATCGAATTCGTGTGCACATCGGAGACCTGGTGCATGACGTAGCGGTCCATCTCCCGCCAGTCCCAACCGGTCTCGTGGGCTTCCTCCCACGCGGCGACGACGAGTTCCATGCCGCCGGAGAGCAGACCCTTCGTGTCGGTGAACATTCCGTTGTGGTCGCCGACGCAGAGTTCGTGATGCTGGGTGGCCGCACGGGTGATCCCGCCGAGGATGCGGTGGCCCTCCGGATGTTTGTCGGCCGGTCCGAGGACGGCGGCGGCAGCGCCGGAGCCCAGCGTCAGGGACGCGAATTCGTTGAGGTACTCCTCGCGAGTGATTTCCGGGCGGTTGAGGCGGCGCAGCGTTGCGTCTTGGACTCGGGAGGCGTCTTCGCCGGCGACGATGAGGGCGTATTCGATCTGCCCGGCGTCGATCATGTTCGCGGCCAGAGTCATTCCGTTGACGAATCCGAGGCAGGCGTTGGCGATGTCGAAGTTCATCGCCTGCGGGCCGAGTCCGATGCCGGCGTGGACGCCGACGGCCACGGACGGTTCCAGGTGTTCACGGGTGACTGAGGTGTTGACCATCAGTCCGATGGCGTCGGGAGGGACACCCGCCTCGGCGAGGGCCTTCTTTCCGGCCGCGATCGCACCATCGGCGAAGTGGTGGGGCTCATCCCAGTTGCGGCGGGCGTAGACGCCGGCGACGCGTTGGAGCAGACCCTGCGGCAGTTTGAGGGATGACAGCGTATCGGCGAGGCGGTCGTCGAATTCCTGTGAGGTCACTTCGTTCGGGGCCAGCGTCTCGGTCAGGCCGAGCAGGGCCACGTTCGAGTGCCGAAATGTTGCGTTGCCGTTCGCCAATTGAGGTTCTCATCCCTTTTCGGGTCGTTCGTCAGTATCGATATTGGCCGCAGAGGCGCGCGTGACGCGTCACGACGGAGGAATTCCGGACCTATCTTACCGCCCGGTTTCTGAGATGTTCATCAGCGTGTGAACCACGTGAAGCCGTCATAGAGCAATCCTGTGGCGGCGAGCACGGCGATGACGGCCAGAACCAGCGAGGTCACAGTGTGTGAGACCTTCGAGGTCTGGAAGCGCACGGCACGCGAATATGACATGGGCCGATCGGTGACGTTGTGGCCGAACTGGGCGAAGATCCGCCAGTCCATGACGTCGATGAGCGACTTAGCCGCGAGGGTGAACACGATGATGCATCCGATGCCCATGAACAGCAGGAACATGAAGCCGAGGAAGCCGAAGTCCTTGAAGAATGTCACCACCCGATCGCCGATGGCCACGGCGAAGGCGGAGAAGCCGTCGCTGAAGGGCAGGGCGTCGAACGAGTCGGTGATCGTGGACAGGCTGATGTTGTCCCGCACAGTCTGGACGGACCCGATGTACATGAAGATCGCAGCGGCCAGGGCGACGAGCAGGTTGATGATCGAGATCGTCGCATTGTCCGGCCAGAAGTCCAGGTGCTTGATCGTATAGGTCGCCGAAAGCGCGACGCAGATGATCGCGCCCGTGAGCGCGCCGATGGTGGCCGGCAGCAGCAGGTTGTTGAAGAACACGAAGGCGACGACGGCGATGAGAGCGGCGCCGAGGATGTAGGTGAAGACTGCAACGGTGTCGCCGTTGGCCGCGGTGGCGGCCCGCCGGTTGGCCTCGATCATCTGGCCGGAGTGCTGGATGTTGCCGGCGAGTTCGTTCTTCGTGGCCCGGGGCAGATCGGCGTCGACGTCGTCATAGCCCTGCGCATTGCTGGGAAGGACACGGGTCTCGTCTTCACTGCTCCACGGGCGACCGGACTGGTTGTACCCGGACTGGCCGTAGGGGTTCTGGCCAAAGCCGCCCTGAGTCTGCGGGTAGCCGCCCTGAGCGCCTGATCCGGCGCTGGGGTTCCGCGGCTGCCATCGGCCGATCTTCGCTCCGATGAAGTAGATGACGAAGACGACGAGAGCCGCGAGGACTCCGATGGAGATGCCGGCGCCGAGCTCGTTCATAAGGGTGACTTCCTGGGGATGGACAACGGTGGTCTTCTTTTCAGTCTATGGACTCATGCCGCTCAGAGCACGTTTCGTGCCGCATCTGCATGCGGTTCGGACCCCTTTTCTTCGCCCTGGCGGCCGTCGAACACGATGTCCGAGGTTCGTGGGTATGGTGGGATCAGGCCTGCGAGATTCGGCCACCGACGTCCGAAGGAGACACGCGATGAGCAACCCACAGGCATTCACCTCCGAGGCACTGCCTCTCGATGAGCAGGTCGTGCTCGTCACCGGGTCCGGACGCGGCCTGGGCGCTGCGATCGCGAAGGCCTTCGCTCCGGAGGGTTCGGCGCTGGTGATCAATTACCGGTACTCGGCCGAGACCGCAGAAGAGCTCGCCGAGGCGGTCCGCGCTCGCGGGGGACGTGCAGTGGCCGTCGAGGCCGATGTCACCGACTCCCGCGCCGTCGATGCCATGTTCGAAACCGCGGCTGCCGAGTTCGGGGCGCCCGTGTCCACAGTGGTCAACAATGCGCTCGCCGACTTCTCGTTCAACGGCGATGAGCGCCAGCCGGCCGACGAGATCGACTATTCGGACTTCGCTGATCAGTTCCGCGGCTCGGTCGAAGGAGCGGTCAACACCATCCAGGCCGCGATGCACGGCTTCCGCGAGCTCGGTTCCGGCCGCGTCATCAACATCGGCACGAACCTGTTCCAGGACCCGGTCGTGCCGTACCACGACTACACGGCGGGCAAAGCAGCTCTGCTGTCGCTGACCAGGACATTCGCGAAGGACCTCGGGCCCGCCGGGGTGCGAGTGAACATGGTCTCCGGCGGTCTGCTGCGCACCACGGATGCGTCGTCGGCGACACCCGAGGAGGTCTTCGACCAGATTGCCACCGCCAGTGCACTGCGACGGGTGACGACTCCGGAGGAATTCGCCTCGGCGGTAGTGTTCTTCGCCTCTCCTGCTTCGCGTGCGGTCACCGGCCAGAACCTCATCGTCGACAACGGCCTCGTCATGGGGTGACGTCGCCTGCCAGCAGGCGCCGGGGTCCCGTGCTCTTGAGGCGGCTATCGCTCAGAAGCGGTCGAGGAAGGCCAAGGCCCGTTCGTACAGCAGTTCGGCGCTGTCCTCGCGGTAGTCCGGGACGGTCGGGTCGCTGAACAGATGAGTGCTTCCCGGGTAGAGGAAGTACTCTGCCTGCGCGCCGGCCTTCGTCGCGGATTCCATCAGGTTCTCGATCGTGCCCGGACTGCGCCAGGAGTCATCGACGGTGAAATGAGCCTGCACCGGGACTCCGGCCTGCCAGCGCGTGGGCTTCGGGAAACCGCCGCCGTGGAAGAGCAGGACTCCGCGAGCCCGCGGATCGTTCTTGCCCATCTGCTGCGCGAGTGCCGCTCCCAACGAGAATCCGCCGAAGACGAGGTCATCGCCGAGGTCCTCGCAGGCCTCCTTCACTCGGTCCACGAGGGTCGAGAACCCGACCTCCTGGGAGTGGGCGACTCCCGGTTCGGCGGCGTCGAAGGTCCTGCCCGCGTAGACGTCGGGAGTGTGGACGGCATATCCGGCCAGAGCGAAGCGCTCGGCGATGGCGTCCATCCCGGACGTCCGACCCAGTGCCGAGTGGAGAAGGACAAGAGTGGTCATGCGCAATCCTTTCGCAAGGGACCTCGGGGCCGGCGTCGAGCCGCCGGCCCCGAGTGTTCGTCTCGACGGGTCAGCGGCTGTGCCCGCGCGGAATGGTGAAGGTGTCGGCGCTGGCCGTGGCCCAGTCGTCTGACCAGGAGGAGGGGGTGTCGTCGAGGAGCTCCCCGGGCTTCAGCCAGTCGTAGATGCGGGCATAGGACCAGGATTCGGAGGCCGAGACATTGCGTCGCAGCATCGTCGGCTCCAGCTCTTCCGGTGCGGCCGCACCCATCGATGCCATGAGGCGGAGCGCCTCGGCGACGACTCCTTCGTGATAGTTGCGCACACGATCGGCCTTGGAGGGCACGTCGATGGCGCGCGCCCGCCGCGGATCCTGTGTGGCGACGCCGACGGGGCATTTGCCCGTGTGGCAGGCCTGGGCCTGGATGCAGCCGACGGCCATCATCATCGCCCGCGCCGAGTTCGTGAAGTCGGCACCCTGGATGAGGCGCTTGACGATGTCGGTGCCCGTGGCGATCTTGCCCGATGCGCCGATCTTGATCTTCTTGCGCAGCCCTGCGCCGACGAGCGCGTTGTGGACGATCATCAGCCCCTGAGTCAGCGGCAGACCGACATTGTCCTCGAACTCCAATGGTGCAGCGCCCGTGCCGCCCTCAGAGCCGTCGACGATGATGAAGTCCGGCAGGATCTGGGTCTCCACCATGGCTTTGACGATCGAGAGGAACTCCGTGCGCGAACCCACGCACAGTTTGAAGCCGGCGGGCTTGCCGCCGGAGAGCTCACGCATCTGCCGGATGAACTCGAGCAGCTCGATCGGAGTCGAGAACACCGTGTGTCCGGGAGGGCTGATGCAGGTCTGGCCGACGGGGATGCCGCGGATCTCGGAGATCTCCTCGGTGACCTTCGGCCCGGGCAGCACACCGCCGATGCCCGGCTTCGCACCCTGGGAGAGCTTGAGCGAGACCATCTTCACCTGCGGATCCTGCGCCTTCTCGGCGAAGATCTCGGGGGAGAAATCTCCTTCGGGGGTGCGGGCACCGAAGTATCCGGTGCCGAGCTCCCAAATGAGGTCGCCGCCGTGCTCACGGTGATACGGCGAGATGGACCCCTCACCGGTGTCGTGGGCGAATCCGCCCAGCGCCGCACCCTTGTTCAGCGCCCGGATGGCGTTGTTGCTCAGCGAGCCGAAGCTCATCGCCGAGACGTTGAGCAGCGAGATGTCGTAGGGCTGTGTGCATTCGTCACCGCCGATGCGCACGCGCGGTGGCCGGGGCGGATTGGGGATCGGCATATTCGAGTGCATGAGCGCCTCGTAGCCGGTGCGGTCGACATCGTGCTCGGTGCCGAAGGCGTGTTCGGAGTGGGTGCCTTTTGCGCGTTCGTAGATGGTGGTGCGGGTGTCGCGACTGAACGGGCGCCCGTCCCAGTTGCGTTCGATGAAGTACTGCTGGATCTCCGGCCGGATCGATTCCAGCAGGAACCGGGCGTGCCCGGCGATCGGATAGTTGCGCAGGATCGAGTGCTTCTTCTGCGTGAGATCCCACGCGGCGAGTGCGCCGAGCCCGATCGCCGAGGCGGCCGCGGCCACTCCTGCGAACTGCTTGCCTGCCGAGTCGCCGGTGACCATCCTGCCAAAGGGGAATTGCCGTTTCATAGTGCCTCCTTGAACTGTCCTCACCTCGAGCCTAGACCGGGGAGGCGAAGATTTCAGGAAAGGCGGACCTCAACCTTGGAAAGGCGGGCGGATCAGAACAGTCCGCTGAGCAGCGTCGTGACCATTTCGTCGACCTGCAGCGAGTAGGCGACGATGAGGGTGAACCCGGTGGCGATCCACGCGATCTCCTTGTCCTGGGCATAACCGCGCAGCGGATCCCGCCCATAGCGCAGACCGCCGGCCAGAACGATGCCGAGATCGATGATCCACCAGATCCCCAACCCGCCGAGGCTGAGCAGCTTGAGTGCGCCCGTGAAGTACCGGCCGGTATAGAACCGATCAAGGCCGAGGACGCCGAAGAGCATCGACAGCAGCCATGTGACGACAAAGGAGCGATTGGCGGCGGCTTTCGTGTCCTGCCCGTCGAGCGGGGCGAGAGATTCGAGGGGCGAGGCGGGGACGCCGGGGGAGGGCGCCGCAGGATTGTGCGAAGCGGGAGCGTCGCTGAGTGCGGGAATCTCGCTGGTCGCCGTCATCGCTGGGTACTTCCATTCGGTGCTTGTCGAACTTCTGGTCTTCAGCCTAAAAGGCGCGGGACCGCCTCGGCGATGGGGTTATCCTCCATATCCCGGGAACCCCGCGGTGGCGGGACTTACACGGTCCGGGACCCGGAATCGTTTGAGCAGACGCTCTCGGCAGGCATAGCGTTGGGCTCATGAGCACAGGTGAGCCGAGTCTGACGAGCACTCGGCGTACCGTCGCTGCGGTCTTCCTCGCGGGGATCGCCGTCTTCCTCGTCCTCTACGAGACTCAAGGTCTGCTGCCGGCGATCCGGGATGCCTACGGAATCGACGGTCCGACGGCGAGCCTCACCGTGTCCGCGACGAACGTGGCCATGGCCTGCTTCCTCATCCCGTTCTCCATGCTCGCCCCGCGCATCGGCCACGCAAGGCAGATCGGTGCGGGAGTGATCGTTGCGGCGATCCTCGCGCTCATCCTTCCCTTCACTCCGACCCCGGAGCTGCTCATCGTCGTCCGGTTCCTCCAGGGCGTGGCGATCGCCTCGGTGCCGGCCACGGCCATGGCCTACTTGTCCCTGCGGCTGCCGCCCGCCGCTCTGCCCGGAGCCATCGGCGTCTACATCGCCGGCAATACGATCGGCGGACTGTGCTCGCGACTGCTCACCGGGCTGGCCTCCGAATTCCTCGGCTGGCACGGCGGCCTCGCGTTCACCGCGGTCGTGTCACTGATCTTCGGCCTCATCGTCGTCTGGCTGCTGCGCCACGACCTCTTCTCCACCGCCCGCAGCAGGGCCGTCGTTGACACTGACACGGTCGATTCGAATCCGACCGACACGGATCCCACTCTCACCGAGGCGGCCGATCCTTCCGACGGCAACGATGCCGTCCCAGCCGGCGACAAGACCGACGATGGTGGGGCTGGGAGTGCACAGCCGCCTCGGCGAGCGATTCCGCTGCGCGGGGGATTGTGGCGGATCTACCTCACTGGGTTCCTGTGCATGATCGTCTTCGGCGGATCATTCACGATGCTCGGCACCCGCCTGCAGCAGGACCCATGGCGACTGAGCGAGGGCGCGGTCGCACTGTTCTTCCTCATCTACCTCGTCGGCACCGTCGTCACGACGTATTACGGCCGCTTGGCCACGAAGTTCTCACGCACTCGGATCACCTTGGCCGGAATGGTCATCGCGCTCGCCGGTGCGGGTCTGACCCTCGTCGATTCGCTCGTGGTCATCATCATCGGCATGTCACTGCTCACCGCCGGCTTCTTCCTCGGCCATACGGGAGCCTCCGCGGCGGCCAGCGCCGCCCGGCCGGGAGTCGACTCGACCCGGTCCTCTGCCATCTATCTCACCGTCTACTACCTCGGTACGAGCCTCGGCGCCTGGCTCTCGGCAGTCCTCTTCTCCGACTTCGCCTGGCCCGGCGTCGTCGGCATGTGCGCGGCGTCGCTCATCGCCGTGTTGGTCTTGACGCTGACGGGAGCTCCGATAGGGTTCAGGAAACGCAACTGATCGCTCGTTCAGGGTTGCCGGCGCCTGCGCCGGGGAACCTGCGGTCGCAGCGCGTTCCGCTTCCGCCGGCTGCTGTCGCACCGGCACCGTCTTCGAAAGGCCAGCTCATGCCCGAGACCACCCACTCGACCGTCGTCTACTCGATCACCGAGGGCATCGCCCACGTCGAGATCGATCGTGCCGACAAACTCAATTCGCTCACACGCGAGGTCTTCGAGGACCTCGTCGAGGCGGGGCTGGCACTCAAAGACTCGAGCGAGGTCAAGGCCGTGGTCCTGTCCGGTCGCGGTCGTGCCTTCAGTGCCGGCCTCGACTTCACCGAGCTCGCCCGGATCGCCGAGGCGGGAGCCGCGACCCGTTCGACATCCGAGGAAGAGGCCGAGACCGGCAACGGAGCGAAATCCGCAGACTCCGTGGCCTCCGTCGTCGAGGTCGGCACTCGGCTCGGTTCGGCCCGGGCGCTGGCGCAGAAGGCCGTGCACGTGTGGTCGCTCGTTGAGGTCCCGGTCATCGCAGCGGTGCGCGGGGCAGCGCTCGGCGGCGGACTGCAGATCGCCCTGGGCGCTGACATGCGCGTGGTCGGCCCCGATGTGAAGCTGTCGGTGATGGAGACGAATTGGGGCATCATCCCCGATATGTGCGGCACGCAGCTGCTGCCACGACTCGTCGGTCCAGCACAAGCGAAGAAGCTCATCGTCACCGCCGACACGATCGGCGCCGAGGAAGCGCTGCGCATCGGCCTTGTTGAAGAGGTTGTCGAGGACCCGATCGCTCGCGCCCTCGAACTGGCCGGGCAGATCGCCGGGAAGTCCCGGTCATCCCTTGTGTGGGCGAAGCGACTCGTCGACCTCTCCTACGAATCCGACCTCAGCGCCGGCTTTGACGCCGAACAGGAGGCGCTGGCTCAGCTGCTGGGCACCGACGAGCAGAAGCAGGTCGTGGCCGAACGCCTCGCGATGATGAAGGCTCGCGCGAAGGGCTGAGCTCAGGAACCGCGGTTGGAGGGGAACTCCGGACGGACGGGATCGATGATCCGTTCGGTTCCTGCCGCCTCGGCGACGGTGGAGAACTCCGAGAGCTCACGCAGCAGCACGAACGTCGGGCGCATGAGCTTGAGCGTGCCCTCGGCCTCATCGGCGAGGATGCCGGCCACGGAGCGCCACTCGCTCGTGTGTGCCTCCGTCGTCTGATGGTGGGCGGCGGCGAGTTCGGGAGCGGCGATCGTATAGAAGTACGTGTCGAAGCGCTTCGGTCGTCCCAGGGGAGTCACCCAGTTCGCCCATGGCATGAGCCCGGCCGGGTCGAGGACTGCGCCCGTCTCCTCCTCGACCTCGCGCACAGCGGTAGCGAGCAGGACGCGCCAGCCCTCGGCATCCTCGGCGATGGTCGATTTCGACCAGGCGGAGGTGTGCACCTGCGGATCGGGAACGGTGATGGACGGTGCGGTCGTCGAGTCGACGGGGTCGACGCGACCGCCGGGGAAGACGACGACGCCGGCGGCGAAGTCCATCGTCGACACCCGGTGCTGGACGAAGACCTCGAGTCCTTCTTCTCCGTCGCGGAGCATGAGCACGCTGACGGCGGGCTTGATCGGGACCGCCTCGGCGTCGGCGATATCGGGGCCGCGGCTCGCGCTGTCGGCGGTATCCGAACGGTCGGAGCCCTCGGGGTTGATGTCTCGAATCACGTTCAGCACCTTCGCTCTCAGCAATTGATGTCCTCATCCAGTATGCCCGGGCGCGGACAGATGGCCGACGGCAGGGTGGGCCGTGAACGCACTGGCCAGGCAGGATACGATGGGTGACAATCTGACATCCTCCATCTGAGGCCGCTAACCCAACCGGTGACGAACAGGGCGAGGCTGAACGGGCAATATATGAGCAGTTTCGGGATCTATCCGTTCTTCACGATCAACCAGGCTTGGCCGAACTGGCTGATCATCATCCTGCTGTTGGTCGATATGATCATCCGCATCATCGCGCTCGGGTGGATTCCGCACAATCGCAGGCCATCGGTCGCGCTCGGGTGGCTGCTCGCGATCTTCCTCATCCCCTATGTGGGCATTGCGGCGTTCCTGCTGCTGGGTTCGGCGAAGCTGCCGAAGCGGCGGCGGGACAAGCAGTCGAAGATGAACGACCTCTTCCGCGATCAGATCCGGCACCAGGCGATCGTCGGACGCCAAGACCATATGCCCGAACCGCTGAGCACTGCCGCGCAGCTCAACTTCGACCTCGGTGCCCTGCCGATGACGCACGGCAACTCCTTCGACCTCCACGTCGACAACCACGCCTGCATGGACGCGATGGCCGATGCCGTCGATCGAGCGCAGCGGTTTGTCCACTTCGAGTTCTACATCGTCGCCATCGATGACTCGACGAGGCGGCTGCTCGAGTCCCTGTTGGCCGCGCACCAGCGCGGCGTGAGCGTGCGAGTGCTCATCGACCATGTGGGATCGCTGGGCTACCCGGGATATTCGGAACTGGTGAAGAAGCTCGACCGTTCGGGCATCAGCTGGCGCCGTGCCCTGCCGATCCGACCGTGGAAGGGCGAATACCAGCGGCCCGACCTGCGCAATCATCGCAAGATCCTCGTCGTCGACGGCGACGTCGCGTTCACCGGTTCGCAGAACATCATCGACCGTACCTACAACAAGGCCCGCAACCGTCGGAGGGGCTTCCAGTGGAAGGACCTGTCGGTGGAATGCCGTGGTCCGGTCGTCGAAGAGCTCGATGCCGTGTTCATCACCGACTGGTATTCGGAGACCGATGAGATCCTCGACGAACCCGACAGCTTCGAACTCGAAGCCCCTGAATTCGGCGGCATCCAGGCTCAGATCGTGCCGTCCGGTCCGGGCTTCGAGGACGAGAACAATCTGCGGCTGTTCAACCACCTCATCTACAACGCGAATCGCAGCGTCGTCGTCTGCTCACCGTATTTCGTGCCCGACGAGTCGCTGCTGCACGCGCTGACCACGGAAGCCAGATCAGGTGTCGATGTGCGCCTCTACGTCGGTGAGACGAGCGACCACTGGCTGACTCACAAAGCGCAGCAGTCCTACTATGACGAGCTGGTGCGGGCCGGGGTGCGGATCTTCATGTACCACGCTCCGACGGTGCTGCACTCGAAGTTCCTCATCATCGACGACGAGGTCTCGATCATCGGCTCGTCGAATATGGACGAACGGTCGTTTGCGATGAACCTCGAGGTCACCCTCTTCATCGTCAACAAGGAATTCACCCAGCGCATGTACGACCTTGAAGCTCAACGCTATGCACCGAACTCCGTGGAACTCAATGCCGAGGAATGGCAGTCGCGGCCGCTGCTGAAGAAGTATCTGGAGAACGTGGCCCGCCTGACGAGCTCACTGCTGTAGGGGGAGGCGTGCTGGCGTCCGCGGACGTCTGGCTGGCTGCTGTCGAGGCCGGGGGATGTGCTGCCGACTGTCGGGGGAATCCGCGAACAGCACAGAAAAAGGAGAACAGCCCAGTTTCAAACAGGGGCTGTTCGCCTTTTTCGGGCTGTGGCCGTCGGGGCCGCGATCGGACTGTCCCGACGGCGCGGCTACTCAGCCGATTCGCTCAGCCGATTCGCCGACGCTCAGTCGTCGTCGGCGACTCCGGCCGGACCTTCGTCGTCGAGGTGACGCTCGGGATCGGCGACCGAGTCCTTGGCCTTCGGCGACGGCACGTGCTTGGCGGCACCGCCCGATGCCTTCGAACCGGCCGAATCCTCGTCACCGTCGAATTCGGAGACGGGAGTGTTCGTGGCGGCTGCGGCATTGACCTTGTCGGCCGCGGTCTGCACGGCGTCGGCGACGGCCGGCGACTTCTCGCGGATCGACTGGTTGGCTTTCTCGACGGTGTCCTGGACACGCGGGTCCGTCCACAGGTCCTGAGCCTGGGCCTTCAGCCGTTCATAGCTCTGGCGCCCGGTGCGTGATCCCAGAATGAATCCGACTCCGAGACCGGTCAGGAGAATCAATCTCTTCTTCATGGTCGTGCTCCTCTTCGCAACTCGACGTCACAGTATTCGGCTCTGCTGTGCGACACAGGTCCGAGCAGCGATGCAGCCGCGCACGGGCACTGTGCCCTCGCCACCAGCTTATACCGAGTCGGGCCCGTACGGGGATGGAATTGCACTCGCCTTCATCGCGGGATTTTCGTCGTCCGTTGGGGTCGGCACGCACCGGATGCGGCAGTTCCCTGTTCGGCTCAGCCAATGCTCGGCTGCTGCTGGGTGATGCAGTGGATTCCGCCGCCGCGGGCATAGAGTTCGCGAGCATCGACCCCGACGACCTTCCGGCCCGGGTAGACGCGTTCGAGCACGGCGGCCGCCTCGGCGTCCATCGGATCATCGAAGGTGCACGCGATGACCCCGCCGTTGGTGACGAGATGATTGACATACGAGTAGTCGACCCACCCCTCCTCGTCACGCAGCACCTCGGGAGCCGGGATCGGCACGACTTCGAAGGGTGTGCCGTCGGCGGTGGTCTCGGATGCGAACTGCTCCTTGAGTGCGCGACTGAATTCGAAGTCCGGATGTTCGGGATTGCGCTGATCGTGGACGAGGACGACCCCGGGGCTGGGCATTGCGGCGACGATATCGACGTGTCCCCGCGTGCCGAAGGTCTGATTGTCCCGGTGGAGTCCGCGGTCGAGCCAGATGACCTTCTTCGCCCCGATCGTGCGCGCGAATTCGGCTTCCACATCGGCTTCGGTCAGTCCCGGATTGCGGCCGGGATCGAGTTGGACGCTGCGTGTCGCGAGCACTGTGCCCTCACCGTCGACATGGAATCCGCCGCCTTCGTTGCGCAGATCCGAGGACACCACGGGAGTCCCCGCAAGGTCGGCGACGAATCGTCCGATGTGCTCATCGTGATCCCACGTCGCCCACTCCTGCGCGCCCCACCCGTTGAACACCCAGTCCACCGCGCGCAGCGCTCCCGCCTCGTCGATGACGAAGCTCGGTCCGATATCGCGCATCCACGCATCGTCGAGTTCGGCGTTGACGATGGTGATCTCGTGGTTGATCCCCTCGCCGAGGTGGGCCTGAGCCTGCTCGGTCTGTGCACTGGTCACGACGACCGTGACAGGGGTGAATTCGCTGGTGGCGCGGGCAACGGCGGCCCAGGTGTCGCGTGCGGCCTCGGCTTCGGCTTCCGTGTCGCCGAGGGCGTAGCCGGAGGACGGGAATGCCATCCACACTCGGTCC
Source organism: Brevibacterium epidermidis NBRC 14811 (assembly GCF_001570805.1). GTDB lineage: Bacteria > Actinomycetota > Actinomycetes > Actinomycetales > Brevibacteriaceae > Brevibacterium > Brevibacterium epidermidis. Next base: position 546,804 of record NZ_BCSJ01000003.1, read on the forward strand.
TGGGCGGCGGTCTCTGCCGGCATGTGCAACGTCATCGTTCGTCCCTTCGCTTGGCCAGTCGCTGAGGCCGAGTGTAGCCAGAATCTCGCCGAGGCGGTCGACGGATTTCGCAGGTCCAACGCCGGATCTGCGCACCGGGTGGCCCCGGGGGAGTCCCCGCAGTTCGCCAAGCCAGCCCACGGAGCCATCCCAGGCAGTGAGCGGGCGTGGGAGTCCGTATAGTCTGGCAGGGAGTCATAGATCTGGACCGAAGCCGAACACCGGACACGGGCCCAGCGTTCGATCGTGTGCCGAAGGAGGCAACAAGTGGAAGACCAGGATCTGCAGGAGATGTTCGGCAGGCGAGGGACGGGGCCGCTGGCCGGAACCATTGTGGCCGACTTCTCGCGAGTCCTCGCCGGTCCCTACGCGACGATGATGCTTGCGGATCTCGGTGCCACGGTCATCAAGGTGGAGGGGAAGACCGGGGACGATACACGTCACTGGGCGCCGCCTCGGCGAGGGGATGATGCGACGTATTTCCTCACGGCGAACCGGAACAAGCACTCCGTCGTCCTCGATTTCAAGGACGAGGAGGACCTCGCCTTCGCCCAGCAGCTCGCCGCTCGTGCGGACGTGCTCGTCGAAAACTTCAAGGCCGGGGGACTGGCGAAATACGGCCTCGACTATGACACGGTCAGCGCGGTCAACCCCGGCATCGTCTACGCCTCGGTGACCGGTTTCGGTCGGGGCAACCCGCAGCCGGGCTACGACCTGCTCATCCAGGGCCTGTCCGGTTTCATGTCGGTGACCGGTTCCGAGGAATCGGGCCCGGTCAAGGCCGGTGTCGCCGTCGTCGACGTGATCACGGGACTGCACACGGCGGTGGGCATCCTCGGTGCCCTCACCCACCGCAAGGACACCGGGGTCGGTCAGTTGGTCGAGACGAATCTGCTGTCCTCGGCACTGTCCGGACTGGCGAACCAGACCTCGGCGTACGTGGCCGGCGGCGTGACTCCGCAGGCGATGGGCAACAAACACCCGAGCCTCTACCCTTATCAGCCGATGCCCACCGCCGAGGGCGAGATCATCATTGCGTGCGGCAACGACAAGCAGTTCGCCCGCCTCGCCGAGGTGCTCGGCCACCCCGAATGGGCTGCCGATGAACGGTTCGCGAACTTCGCCGACCGCAACGTCAACCGCGACGATCTCGAACCCGAGCTCATCGCCGCGCTGAGTGAGAAGACGAACCAGGAATGGTTCGACATCCTCACCGAGGCGGGGCTGCCGTGTGCACCGATCAACTCGATCGCCCAAGGCGTGGACCTGGCATCGACGCTGGGACTCGAACCCGTCGCCGAGGCGGGGTCCGGCGATCGCGTCATCCCCACAGTCCGCAACCCGATCCGGCTGTCCGAGACCCCGCCCAGCTATGAGTTGGCCCCGCCGACGCTCGGCGATTCCACCGAAGCGGTCAAGGCGTGGCTGCGAGCGGCCGAGTAGACCTTGGCCGAGTCGAGCTGTGTCCGCGCGCCGCAAATCGGCAAGTCATCTTGTGACCTATGACCGCGAATGGTTCTCGCGAATGATTCTGTCATTACCCGGGCGGGCAGTGGGACAGCTGAAGTACGCTATTGACTGTGCGTTGTCACCGAGGGGCCTGCCGATCGAGCAATGAGGTGCGGGACCAGCGGTGACGACTGTCGTATTCCCAAGAGAATTCCGGAACCGAGATGGACAATGAGCCGACCGAGGTCACACCTCGGCGACGTTCGGCGGTGAAACGGACCCTGATGGTCATCGCCATGGCGATCACGGGCTTCCATATCTTCGCCAGCTTCCTGTGGATCGCCCCTGCATCGACGATGCGGGAGGTGATTCCCGGTGACCTGCTCTCCAAATACATGATCCCGCTGTGGGGACAGTCGTGGAGCGTGTTCGCCCCCGAGCCGATCAACGGTGACTACTACTTCGACGTGCGCGCGGTGATCAAGACCGACAGCGGCGAAGAGATCACCCAGTGGGTGCGGGCCACCGATGTCGAGCTCGACCACTCGACGTACAAGCTCTTCCCGCCGCGGTCGGCAGGACTGGGCATCGGAGTCGCCTCGGACATCAAGGGGTCCTGGGAAGAGCTGTCCGATGACCAGAAGGCGATCGTCAAACTCGATTACTTCAAGGGCGATGACTCCCTCGACCGGCTGGAGACGAAGCTGAAGGAATACGACGACCCGGAGAATACGATTCCTGCGTACCTGGAGAGCGAACACCTGGCCACGGCGTATGCGACTCAGGTGGCGAAGGCCATCTGGGGTGACGATGTCCAGCGCGTCCAATACCAGGCCGCGCGGCAGAACGTTGTGCCTTTCGCCGAACGCAACGACAAAGGCGCGGAACGCCCGAACATCCAGCCCGTCCCAGTGGGATGGCGCGCACTCGTCGTCGAAGAACATCAGTCCCAAGAGGAATTCACGAAGTACTTCTGCGCCTCGGACGAAGTGAGGTGCGTCAGTGAACAGTGACGACACGACCCGTAACGACGGGAACGACCGCGACGCAGAGGTCACGGACCAGCGGACCGGTACGGCCGCCTCGGCGGAGGAATACGCACCTGAATTCGGGCTCGTCCCGGTGACGACCCTCGTGCGGACGAAGTTCGCGCAGGGGTGGAACTGGCTCGAGGAGATGCTCACCGGCCGATACCACGCGACGTACGGGCTGGCGGTGACGCGGATCCTCATCGGATTCACCGGGCTCGGCCTCATCCTCACGAACTTCAATGCTCGGCACTACGCCTTCGGTGTGGGGTCGGCATGGAACGGGGAGATCGCCGAACCCAAGAGCGACTTCCCGAACATCTGGCTCTTCTCCCTCTTCCATCGGGCGGTGACGGTGCCGCCGCTGTTCACCGCGATGATGATCGGACTCGCGCTGCTGGCGATCGTCATCATCCTCGGCTGGCGCACGCGAATCGTCCTGCCGATCTACCTCGTGCTGTGGGTGAGCTTCATCGAGCTCAACGACGGGGCCGGCGACCAGGGCGACAACGCCTACCGGATGTTCATGATCGCCATGCTCTTCGCCGATACGACCCGCAGGTGGTCCCTCGACGCGAGGCGACGGGCGCGGAATCCGGAGTTCCCGGACAACGACGGCGGCCAATGGCGCTGGGCGCTCATCATGGCCAACAACCTCGCCATCGTCGTGCTCGCATTCCAGGTGTGCGCGATCTACATGTCCGGCGGTCTGTACAAGGCCGGTGGCGAAGCGTGGCAGCACGGTTTCGCAGTGTACAACCCACTGCATACTCAGCAGTTCGGCACGTGGCCGGTGCTGTCGGACCTGATGACGGCGTGGGGACCGATGGTCGTGGCGATCTCGTGGGGATCGATCCTCTTCCAGTGCGCCTTCCCGTTCATGCTCTTCAACCGTTACACCCGCATCATCGCGCTGCTGGGCATCCTGTCGTTCCACCTCGGCATCGCGCTGCTCATGGGCTTGCCGTGGTTCTCGCTGACGATGATCGCCGTCGATGCGATCTTCATCCGCGACCGTTCGTTCGCAAAGGTCAGCGCGTACCTGCGGCACTGGTGGAAGTCGTCGGCCCCGAGGTCGGCCGGTGGGGCTGTCGGAGCCGACGCGGGTGCTGGCCGTTCGCCTGTGGCGTCCGGGACGAAGGCTAGTTCGACAGCTCGTGGCAGCGGTTCCAAAGGCAGCGCTGCGAAGGCCGGGTCGAAGTCTTCGTCCGGGTCGCGCAAGAAGTAGCCTGCGCCGACTTTCGGCACTGCATCACTTCAGGTGCACTTCTGCGTCACATTTAGTGCAGACCAGCGTCACAAAAGGTGCAGGGCATCAGGATCGAAACTGATGCCCTGCACCTTTAATGGCTACCCGTTCGCCGGCGCTGCGACCGGGAGGCTCACCTCATGCCGCGGCTGGGAGCTTACCGCTTGGGGCGCAGCTCCAGGCCGGTGGCCTCGGGGTCCTCAGGCAGGTCGACGACCACGGTGTCCCCGTCGACGATGTCGCCGGCGAGCAGGGCGCGGGCCAGCTTGTCGCCGATCTCGCGCTGGACCAGCCTGCGCAGCGGCCGGGCACCGAACGCCGGGTCGTAGCCTTCGAGGGCCAACCAGTCCTCGGCACCCTGCGTGACCTCGAGCGACACCCGACGGTCCGAGAGCCGCTTCGACATGTGCGCGATCTGCAGATCGACGATCGACGCGAGCTCGGTCTGGCTGAGTGCGTCGAAGAGCACGATGTCATCGAGACGGTTGAGGAACTCGGGCTTGAACGTCGAATGCACGACGTCGAGCACTTTGGACCTCTGCTCCTCGCTCGACAGGTTCTTGTCGACGAGGAACTGCGAACCGAGGTTCGAGGTCAGGATCAGGATGGTGTTCCTGAAGTCGACCGTACGTCCCTGACCATCGGTGAGCCGACCGTCGTCGAGGACCTGAAGCAGGATGTCGAACACGGACGGGTGCGCCTTCTCCACTTCGTCGAGCAGGACGACGGAGTACGGGCGACGGCGGACCGCCTCGGTGAGTTGGCCGCCCTCGTCGTATCCGACGTAGCCCGGAGGGGCACCGACGAGGCGGGACACGGTGTGCTTCTCACCGTATTCGCTCATATCGATCCTGATCAGGGCCTTCTCGTCGTCGAAGAGGAAGTCCGCGAGAGACTTCGCGAGCTCCGTCTTGCCGACACCCGTCGGTCCGAGGAACAGGAACGAACCGGTCGGACGATCCGGATCGGCGACACCGGCACGCGAACGGCGGATGGCATCGGAGACCGCGGCGACGGCGTTCTTCTGCCCGATGAGACGCTCACCGAGGATGCCTTCCGCGCCGAGCAGCTTCTCGACCTCACCCTGGACGAGGCGTCCGGCGGGGATGCCCGTCCACGAGGAGACCACCTCGGCGATGTCGTTGCTCGAGACCTTGTCCGAGACCATCGGATCCGAATTCGCTCCTGCTTCGGCCTGGGCTTCGGCGGCTTCGGCCTCGGCGATCTCCTTCTGCACGGCGGGGATCTCGCCGTAGAGCAGGCGGGATGCGGTTTCGAGGTCAGTGTCGCGCTGAGCCTTTTCGGCGGCCGAACGCAGCTCGTCGAGCTTCGTCTTCAGCTCACCGACCCGGTTGAGGCCGGCACGCTGGGACTCCCAGGTGGCCTCGAGTCCGCGCAGCTCCTCCTCCTTGTCGGCAAGATCGGCGCGCAGTGCGCTCAACCTCTCGACAGAGGCGGAGTCGGTTTCCTTCGCCAGCGCCATGTCCTCCATCTTCAGGCGGTCGACGGCGCGGCGGAGCTCATCGATCTCGACGGGAGCGGAGTCGATCTCCATGCGCAGGCGGGAAGCCGCCTCGTCGACGAGGTCGATGGCCTTGTCCGGCAGCTGTCGGCCGGTGATGTACCGGTTCGACATCGTCGCGGCCGCGACCAGGGCGCCGTCGTTGATGGAGACCTTGTGGTGGGCTTCGTAGCGTTCCTTGAGTCCGCGGAGGATCGCGATCGTGTCTTCGACGCTGGGCTCACCGACGAACACCTGTTGGAACCGGCGTTCCAGCGCAGGATCCTTCTCGATGTTCTCGCGGTACTCGTCGAGTGTGGTGGCGCCGATCATCCGCAGCTCACCGCGGGCGAGCATCGGCTTGAGCATGTTGCCCGCGTCCATCGAGGAGTCCCCGCCGGCACCGGCACCGACGATCGTGTGGAGTTCGTCGATGAAGGTGATGATCCGGCCGTCGGCGTTCTTGATCTCCTCGAGCACGGCCTTGAACCGCTCCTCGAACTCGCCGCGGTACTTCGCACCTGCGACCATCGCGGAGAGGTCGAGGCTGATGAGCGTCTTGTCGCGCAGCGATTCGGGCACGTCACCGGCCACGATCCGCTGGGCCAGGCCCTCCACGACGGAGGTCTTGCCGACGCCGGGCTCACCGATGAGGACGGGGTTGTTCTTCGTCCTGCGGGAGAGCACCTGTACGACGCGGCGCACTTCCTTATCGCGGCCGATCACCGGATCGAGTTTGCCCTCACGGGCGACGGCGGTGAGATCGATGCCGAACTTCTCCAGCGACTGCATCGTCTCCTCGGGGTTCTCCGAGGTGACCTTCTTGCCGGCGCGCAGTTCGGGCAGGGCGGCGAGCAGCGCATCCCGGTTCGCCCCATTGGCGCGCAGTGCCTCACCGGCGCCGTCCTGGCCAGCCGCAGCGGCCAGCAGCAGGTGCTCGGTCGAGACGAACTGATCGCCGAGTGCGGTCATCTCCTCCTGAGCGAGATTCATCATCTCCAGCCCCGCACGGGACAGTCCCGGCTGGCTGACGGTGGAACCGCTGACGGTCGGGAATCCGCTGATCACCGATTCGATCGACCGCAGAACGGTCTGTGGGTCGGCACCGACCGTCGTCAGCAGGGTTGCGGCCAGCGAATCGGGCTGGCCGAGCAGGGCCGCGACGAGGTGGGCCGGTTCTATCTGATTGTTCTTCCGGGCGACGACGTCGTTGACGGCGGTCTGCAGCGCCTCCCGGGATTTGGTTGTCATCTGTGCGTCCATTTACGCATCTCCTTGTCAAAATCTGTGCTGATTTCAGCTCTCGAAAGGAACAACACCAACAAAGTTGAGTCTATTCCACTCAACCTTGGATTTCGATGGAAAATTTCGCCGATCCGCCCCTATCGGGTGATGACCGACTGGAGGTCGAAGCGGTGGAGCACGCGGTCGGCGATCTCCGGATCTGTGCCGCGTTCGCGACGGGCCTTGAGCACCTCGGCGCGGGCGGACTGCATCGCCCTCTTCTGCACCTGCATCATCTGTTCCCGGTGCTCCTTGAACGCCATCGCCTGTTCTTCGCTCGCCTGGTCATCGGTGGTTCCGCTGAGCTGATCGTGAAGGACCTTGAACCGTGCCCGCAGGGGTTCGATGACGTCGTCGGGCAGGCTGTCATCGTTCTTGATCTCACGCATCGCTGCCTTGTAGGCACGCAGAGCGATGTCCCTTGTCGCCTGGTGCTCCTTCTCCGCTTCGTCATCGATGCCGAGGAGAGCGACGACGGTCGGAAAGCTCAGACCCGCCAACACAAGAGTGACCAGCAGGACCACCGCGGCCGCGACGACGATATAGGACCGGCCGGGGAACGGTGCGCCGGAGCTCGTCGTGGCCGGGATCGACAGGGCCAGGGCAACGGTGGCCAGGCCGCGCATCCCGCCCCAGGTCATCAGGGTCGCATCGCGGACGCTCAAGGGTGCGGCATCCGGATCCTCCTCGCGTCTCTTGCGTTCGATGATCGTGCCCAGCAGCAGCCACACGAAGCGGACGGCGACGACGATGACGGCGATGAGTCCGCCGACGAGCAGCGCTCGCCCGAGGTCGCCGTGTTCGGACTCGACGATGAGTCGCAGGTCGAGGCCGATGAGTCCGAAAGCGATTCCGGTGATGAGCATTTCGAGAACCTGCCACGTCGAATTCTGCGTCACCCGCTCCGCCGAATTGCCCTCGACATCGCGGCGTCTGACCTCGAGGGCCGCGACGACGACGGCGATGACCCCGCTGGCGTGGAAATGCTCGGCCACGAGGTAGACGCCGAAGGGCAGGACGAGCATGAGCGAGGAGCGAGCGATCGTGTGATCGATCTTCTCCATCACCCACCAGGCGGCGAAGGACAGGACCAAGCCGACGATGATCGCCACGATGGCGGAGACGACGAAGGACACGGCCAGATCTGCGTAGTCCACCTCGGTGCCGGCCAACACCGCGGCCATCGCAGTCTGGAAAATGACCAGGGAAGCGGCATCGTTGAACAGGCCTTCGCTCTGCAGGGTCGACATGATCCGGCGGGGGATTGACACGGTGCTGGCCACGGCTTCGACGGCGACGGGATCGGGCGGGGCGAGCATGGCGCCGAGCGCAATGGCCGCGGCGATCGTGATTCCGGGGATGAGGAAGACAGCGGACCCGGCGACGGCGGCCACGGTCACCCCGACCAGTGCCACGGACATGCCGAGGATCGTGCGCCACCGGATCGCGAACAGCGCCCACGATGTCTTCTGTGCCGCAGCGAAGAGCAAGGGCGGCAGGAACAGCGGGAGGACGAGCTCGGGGTCGATGGCCACCTCGGCGAAGGTGGGGATGAACGCACCGGCGATGCCGATGAGGACCATGAGCGCCGGCCATGGAAGCTTGAGCTTCTGCCCCAATCCGACCACCACCGAGGTGGCGGCTCCGAATCCGATGATCATCAGCAGTGTGGTCATGCCAGTCCCTCCGAATCGCTCCCACCGGGGCAGATATGTCCGGAGGCGGGCGGAAATCGTCTGCGCAGATTCCGCGCCGGGCACGGCGACCTTTGGCAGAATGAGGCTATGTCGGAATCAATTGTATTCGCGCAGCTCGACGACGGAGTCGCGTCCGTGACGATCAACCGGTCGTCCACGCGCAACGCACTGTCGCTGACGGTCATGGAAGACCTCATCGACACCCTCACCGAGGTGGCCGACCGCACCGATGTGCGCGCGGTCATCCTCATCACCGCTGGTCATGTGTTCAGCTCCGGTCATGACCTCACCGAGATCCGCGGGGCGGATCTGGAGACGCAGCAGACCACGTTCGACGCCTGTGCCCGACTGATGCAGGTCATCCAATCCATCCCACAGCCGGTCATCGCGCAGGTGCAGGGTGTGGCCACGGCGGCCGGCTGCCAGCTGGTGGCGACCTGCGATCTTGCCGTCGCCGCCGAGTCCGCCAGATTCGCAACTCCGGGAGTGAAGATCGGTCTGTTCTGTTCGACTCCGATGGTGGCCCTCTCCCGTGCGGTGCCGGCGAAGCAGGCGATGCGGATGCTGCTGACCGGTGATTTCGTGACCGCCGAGGATGCGCTGAAGTTCGGTCTCGTCTCCGATGTCGTCGCCGACGCCGACCTCGAGTCCGCCACCTTGGAATTGGCTCTCAAGGTCGCGTCCGCCTCGTCGGCTACAGTTGCCCTAGGAAAGGCCGCGTTCTACGAACAGCGGGAGCTGCCTGTGGCCGACGCCTATGCGCGGATGTCGCAGGTGATGGCGGACAATGCCGTCGCGGCCGATGCGCAGGAAGGGATCGACGCCTTTCTGACGAAGAGGGAGCCGCAGTGGCAGCACCGCCGCTGAGGCGGTGGATGTGAAGATGAGAGAGGGAACGTCGTGGCGGTGATAGTGACCGGAGCCAGCGGCTTCATCGGTGGTGCCATTGCACGGGCGCTCGTCGAAAGGGGCGAAACGGTCTACGCGCTGTGCCGGCGAGATCCCGAGATCCCCGGGGTGAACTTCCAGCACTGGGACATCACCGAACCCGCGTCCGCCTCGGTGACCTCGTTGGCCAAGAATGTGACCGCGGTCTTCCACTGTGCCGGAATCGCCTCCGTCAGCGCCGATGACGACGCTCTCTATGACGTGAAGGTGACGGGCACGCGCAATGTCCTCGACGCCTTCCCGACGGCTCGCATCGTCCATGTGTCCTCGACGACGGTGTACTCCGAGTCCGAACCCCACGCAGAGCTGTGGGAGGAGGCCGGGCCGAAGGATCCCAACGACTTCGCCGACGCGTACTCTCGCACCCATGCTCTCGCCGAGCAGCTCGTCATGAGGCTCCGTCCCGATGCTGCGATCCTGCGTCCTGCGGCTGTCTACGGTCCGGGGGAGACGATGCTCATGCCGTTCCTGTCGCGGATGTCGAAGAAGGGTGTGCTGCGGCTGCCCGGCGGCGGACGACAGAAGATCACCCTGACGCATGTCGGCAATGTGGTGCGGGCAGCGCTCGCCTGCCTCGACGTGCCTTCGGCGGCGGGTCCCTTCAATATCGGTGACCCGATTCCGTACCGGCTCAAAGAGGCTGTGGTCACTCACTTTGCTCGGATGGGCTATGACCAGGTCGTCATCGAGGGTGTCGCGAAGGACAAGGCGCTGGTGTCGGCGAAGCTGGGACTCAAGATCAAGGGCGTGTTCAAGCGCGGGGACCGAGCGAAGCTCTTCCTCGTCAGATACCTGCAGTCGGATCGGACGTACAACCTGTCCCGGCAGCAGCGGGTGCTCGGCATCTCGACCACCCAACACCTCATCCCGTCCCGCCTGCAGTAGGGCGGCTGGGAACGGACCGCCTGCGCTCACCGCTTCAGACCGTGCTGGGCGGCGACGATCTTCGACAGGAGTTCGCGCGGAAGTGCGCGCTTGAGCAGAAACGGCAGAGGTGCCCTGCTGCCGACGGCGTAGAACTCTCGCGGCCTCGGCGCGACCATCGCATCGACGATCGTGGCGGCGACCTTCTCAGCAGGAATGCCTCCGCGTTCGTTGGCGTCGAGATGCTCGAGCATCGTCGTGACGTCGTCCGTATAGGGTGAGCCCTCCTCGAGGTACTTCGTCCGCCGCAGCCCGATTCCCGTGGCGATCGAACCCGGTTCGACGGTGCTCACCCACACACCGAAGGGTGAAAGCTCCTGCCGTGCCGCCGTGGCGAAAGTACGCAGAGCCGCCTTCGCCGCTGAATACGAACTGCGGTGGGCCAAGGGAAAGCTGCCGAGCATCGACCCGACCATGATGATGCGCCCCCGGCGGCGCGCACGCATACCGGGCAGAACGAGCTGGCTCAGCCGAACGGGTCCGAACACGTTGGTGCGGAAGAGTCGCTCAATGGCCTCGGCCGGCAGCTCTTCGAACGGACCCGACTGGCTCTCACCGGCGTTGTTGATGAGCACATCGATGTCGTCGAGCAGGCCGAGATCCTCGAGTTCCTCTGCCAGGGCGTCCGGACCATCCGGGTCGGCCAGATCGAGTCGCAGATACCGGACACCGGGGATCCGCTCGGCAGGTGCGAGGCGGTCGGGGTTCCGGCTGGTCGTCAGTACCGTGCAGCCCTTCGCCGCCAGCGCCTCGGCGAGGGCTCGGCCGATGCCCGAGGTGCCGCCCGTGACAAGGACGGTGATTTCAGTACGTGCCACGTCAGTTCTCCTCCCCAGCGACAGCGCGGCCGGCGCGCATGCCGGAGAAGATGCACCCGCCGAGGAAGGTGCCCTCGAGCGCGTTGTAGCCGTGCATTCCGCCGCCGCCGAAACCGGTCACCTCGCCGGCCGCATACAGGCCGGGGATCGGTGTGTTGAAGTCTTCGGCGCCTGGACCACCTGCATTGTCGCCGCCACCGGGCCCGCCGAGTGCAGCCGGGCCGGATCCCGCCAGGACCTGCCCGTCGAGGTTCGTCTCCAGCCCTCCGAGCGTCTTGCGCGAGAGCAGGCTCAGCCGCACCGCGATGAGCGGTCCGTGCGCGGGGTCGAGGATCTTGTGCGGCTTGACCGCGCGCACGATCTTGTCGCCCAGATAGGACCGCGCATTGTGGATGGCTTGGACCTGCGCATCTTTGGAGAAGCCGTGCTCGGTCTGCCGGTCCCGCTGCCGGATCTGCTCCACGATGTGGTCATGATCGATGACCGGTCCCCGGGAGCGTTCGTTCATTCCCGCGACCAGTTCCTCGGTGGTTTCGGCCACGACGAAGTCGGAGCCGTACTTCTTGAAGGCCTCGATCGGTCCCGGGGCATCGGAGGAGCGCACCCGATCGAGCGTGATCCGAATGTCCTTCTCCGTGAGGTCCGGGTTCTGCTCCGAACCGGAGAGCGCGAATTCCTTGCGGATGATCGACTCGTTGAGCACGAACCACGAATAGTCGTGTCCGGTGTCCAGGATCGTGCGCATCGTCCGATTCGTATCGAAACCGGGGTAGTTCGGGGCCGGGAAGCGGTTGCCCTCGGCGTCGAACCACAGCGACGACGGTCCCGGAATGATGCGGATCCCGTGCCCCGGCCAGATCGGATTCCAGTTCTCGATGCCCTCCGTATATGCCCAGATGCGGTCCCGGTTGATGAGGCTGGCTCCGGCATCCTCGGCGATCTGCAGCATCCGCCCGTCCACGTGCGCGGGGACTCCGGCGAGCATCGTACGCGGGAACTCGCCGAGGCGGTCGGTCGGCCAGTATTTCCTCATCAGCTCGAAATTGTGTCCGATGCCGCCGGTGGTGACGATGACGGCGGGAGCGCGGAGGTCGAAGTCCGCGACTTCCTCCCGGTTCGACTCGACTCCGCGGGCCGTGTGGCTGAGGGCCAGTGTGCGTCCGCGGACCCCGACGACGGCACCACCCTCGGTGATGAGTTCGTCGACGCGGTGCCGGAAGGCGAACTTGACGAGTCCGGCGGCCTCCGCGGATTCGACGGGTTCGCGGAAGACCCGGACCACCTCGGGGCCGGTGCCCCAGGTCAGGTGGAAGCGGGGGACGGAATTGCCGTGCTCGCCGGCCCCGGAGCCGCCGCGTTCGGCCCAGCCGACGATCGGCGTCAGCTTCAGTCCGAGGTCACGCAGGTACTCGCGCTTCTCGCCGGCCGCGAACTCGAGGTAGGCCTCCGCCCACTTCCTGGGCCAATGGTCCTCGTCTCGGTCGAAGCCCGCCGAGGTGGCCCAGTCATCCTTGGCGAGCTCGAGCGAATCGTGGATGCGCAGCCGCCGCTGTTCTGGGGAGTCGATGAGGAAGAGTCCGCCGAGCGACCAGAAAGCCTGTCCGCCGAGGTTCGTGCGGTTCTCCTGGTCGAGGATGAGCACCCGCTTGCCGGCTTGGGTGAGTTCGTGGGCGGCGACGAGCCCGGCGAGTCCGGCTCCGACGATGATCGCGTCGGGGGAGGGGCGGCCCCTGTTTGCGGGTGTGCTGCCGAAAGAACTCATCGTCGACTCCTCTGTCGCATTCGTCGGCGGGTGAACCGACGTTAAGTGTGCGCAGATTGCCCGAAACAGACCAGTTTCCGGCAATCTGCGCACACTTACCTACCAGTAGGTTTCAGTATTGCAGATTCGGCGGCGAGCTGGGAGCGAACTGGGACGAATTCAGCCTTCCAGAGTCCTCTCCAGCCAGTCGGCGGCCGCGGCGAAGGACTCGTCCGTCGTCGTCGGGTCGATCGGCACCACGGCTCCGTCGGAACTCGGGTAGCTGCCGAGGAAGTGCAGTGTGAGAGCCGCCCGGTGAACGCCCTGCAGGGCCTCGGCCATCCGTGCCTCATAGATGTGTCCGAGCAGGTCGATGGAGAACTGGTAGAGGCCCAGCCCGTCACCGGTCGGACGGGATTCGATGCGGGACATATTGATCCCGCGGCTGGAGAACTGTTCGAGCAGTTCGAGCAGCGAACCCGCACGGTCCGAACGCAGCGCCGCGACGATGGTAGTCTTATCGGCCCCGGTCGGAGCGGGCAGAGGACCCGGTCGTGTGACCACGACGAATCGGGTGACGGCATCCTTGCGGTCGCCGATGTCCTCGGCGACGACTTCGAGTCCATACCGCTGCGCGGCTAGAGCCGGGCAGACCGCGGCCATATGGTCGCCGGCGTCATTGGCCAGATCCCTGGCGGCCGCGGCAGTCGAGGACGTCGGCAGGTAGACGGCTTCGGGGAAGTGCTCGTTCATGAACGCGCGCACCTGTGCCTCGCCGTGCGGGTGGGAGCCGAAGGAGGAGATCTCCTCCTTGGTGGTGCCGGGCTTGACGGCGAGGACGAAGCGGACGGGCACGACCACCTCGGCGATGATCTGCAGGCGTCCGTTCTCCGTCAGCGCATCGATCGTGGCCGGCACTCCGCCTTCGAGGGAGTTCTCGATCGGCACGACCGCGGCATCGCAGTCGCCCTCGAGCACCGAATCGAGTGCCGAGGGCGCATTGCGCATCGGGTGCGTCGAGGCGTCGGCGCGCAGGTTCCGGGAGTCGAGGAAGCTGAGCAGGGCCGCCTCGGTGAAGGTGGCCTCGGGGCCGAGATACGCGAAACGGTTGAGGCTCACTTGCCGGTCTCCTTGTGGTTATCGCCATTCCGCTTCGCGCGGAGGCGGCGGACGAGGATGGCGCGGGCGACATCGCGGTACTGGGCGGCGCGGTGCAGCTGCGCTTTCAGATCGCGACCGGTGACGCGGTGGTGGAGGTCGCACTCGACCTCTTCGACGCGCAGTCCGGCGTTGACGACGTCGATGGTCATGGCCGCCTCGACGCCCCATCCGGCGGCGAACGGCAGGGCCGCGTCGAAGGCCTCCCGCGACAGGCAGCGCATTCCCGACAGGGGTTGGGTGGCGTCGAACCCGGAGAGCTCGGCGATCCCTTTCTTCGCCAATCCGACGACGAAGCCGAAGCCGCCGCCCTTGCGCTTCTGGGCGGGCAGGATCGCGATCGTCATATCGGCTTCCCCTGCGAGCACCGGGGCGGCCAGGGGAGCGGTATTGATCGCGGAGTCCTCGAGGTCGCCGTCGATGAACAGCAGCGCACGGTGGTGCGGATCGGCACCCGGATCGGCGTCGGAGATCTCCCGATTGCGCAGAGCGAACGCCCCGGTCATCATGGCCGCGGCCTTGCCCTTGTTCTTCGGGTGGGTGATCACCTCGGCGCCGGCCCGGCGGGCCAGGACCCCCGTGTCGTCAGACGATCCGTCGTCGACGACGAGGACGATGTCGACCCCGGGGATCTGCTTGGCCGCAGTGACGGTGGCAGCGATCCGCGCGGATTCGTCCATCGCGGGGATGATGGCAGCGACCGCCTCGGGGGCAGCGTGCGGCTGTGCGCTCATGTCGGTTCTCCTGTCCGTCACCGGCACCGAGGCGGGACACCGTTCCCGGGTCCCGCCTCGGTGATGGTGTGACGGATATCAGTGGATGGTCAGCTGGCGGGACACGATTCCCGAGCGGACGCGGCGGGCCTCGGTGCTCATCGGCTCCGTCGCGTTCAGCGCTTCGTCGAGGCGTTTGCCGAAGGCGGCGATGGGCTCTTCGACGTCGTCGACCTGAGTGCCGAACTCGAGTTCCCAGACGGGGACGATGATGCCGTGGGCGCGGAAGTAGCCGAGGAAGGTGCCGATTCCGCCGAGGTCGTTGGCGTTCTCGGCCTGCAGGCGGGCCATCGCATCGACGACGCGGTCCTCACCCTCGGAGCGGGCCCAGCGGACGTAGGTGCGACCGGACATCTCGGTCCAGTAGGCGGAGTCGACGGAGGCGAGCTTCTCCGTGGGGGCCACGGAGTCGTTGGCCTGCTGGAGGGCGGCGGCCACATCGGCATCGTTCTCCGCCTCGGGCAGGGCCCAGTAGTCGAAGTTCTCGAGCACGCGGACGTCGAACGGATGAGAGGTGTCGAGGATGTCCTGCAGACGCGGGCCCTCGCCGGGTTCGGTCGTCGCTTCGATGGAGGTGCCGGGTTCGGCATCGACGGCGGCCAGCAGGCCGCGGGCGACATCGCGGGAGGCATCGGTCGAGGACACGGGCACCTGCATTCCGGCCAGGATCTCACCGTCGTCGCGGCGCCAGGCCTGCCATGCGGCGGGCAGCAGGGAGGCGATGGTCACCTCGTGGCCGCCATATTCCTCGGTCAGCTTGGCTGTCGCGGTGGCCGCGGGCACGAGTTCACGCAGGCAGATGAGATCGGCCTCGAACGGCAGATCAGCGAACGGACGCGCGACGAAGGCCGTGGCTTGGGCCCGCGCGAGACGCTTGGCGATGAGTTCTTCCTTGGAGCGCTTCGACTTCTTTCCCATGGGACGCAAGTCTAGTCGGTGTGACGGCAGTCGGCTGAAGGGCCCGCGGTCAGGGCTGTGACCTCGTGCTCAGCTCTCGCGACCGACAGGGATGAAGTAGCGCGTGTTGTTCGACTCGTCCATCCGCACCTGCAGCTTGTCGCCCGGATGGGGGAAAGCAGAGCGTTCCGGATTGTCGGGAGTCAGCCCGAGGGTTTCCAACCGGATGATGCCGTGGCGCCCCACATCGTCGGCTGCGAGGACATAGGAATGATTGAGTTCGCGGATCGTGACCTCGATGGCCGGATCGGTCGGCTCCTCCGCCTCGGCGAAGGCTCTGGGCGGAGCAGAATTGCCCATCCCCAGATAGGCGCCGACGTCATCGGCGATATAGCCGGCCACGGAATCGGCCTGCGCCATCAGCCCGGCGAGGATCACCGACAGCCGTTCTTGTTGGGCATCGGTCTTCAGGGCCTGCCCGGGTTTGAACAGGTGCTCCTCGGCGAGCACGCACCACGCGTCCTGCATGATCGTTCGCAGCTGGAGTTCGACGAGGACGGAAGGTTCGGAGTCGAAGGGGACCTCGACGATGAGGTGGCGGCCGCGGTACCCCGATGGTTTCGGGGTCGCGGAATAGTCGCGCACCTCGGCGATGGAGAGGTTCGTATCGTCACCCACCTCGGTGAGCAGATCCCACAGGGCCGACTGTTCGCGTTCGGTGCGGCAGACGACGCGGGCACCGACGACATCGATGACCTGATTCTCGACCTCGACTGATTCGTGGATCTCGTCATTGGCGTCGGCGAGCTTGCGGCGCAGCTTCTCGCCCGTGCGCATCCGGTCCTTGATCCGACCGTCGACGACGCGCACTCGATCCCCGGAGAGCAGTGCGGAAGGAGCGCGGACGGACTCGACCCAGTCGTTGACCGTTTCGAGAGCGGCCCTCCAGGTGGACTCACGCCGATCATAGGCTTCGTCGACCAATTCGCGGACAGTTGCTGACATCCTCGTCACCTTCCTAGCTCCTGATTCAACTTCACCAGAAGAGAGGGGAGATGTCTATGGATTCGACGCTGAACTTGTCGCCGGGTGCCGAAAGGTGAGACGAAGGGGCCTCAGACGTCGTAGTCGACGATGACGGGAGCGTGGTCGGACGCGCCCTTGCCCTTGCGCTCCTCGCGGTCGATCTCACCGGCGGTCGCGGTCTTCGCCAATGCTTGTGAGGCGAGCTGGAAGTCGATGCGCATGCCCTGCTTCTTCGGGAACCGCAGCTTCTGGTAGTCCCAGAAGGTGTACACGCCGGGTCCGGGCGTGAACTGCCGAGTGACCTCGCTCAGTCCAGCACCGAGCAGATCGTCGAAGGCGGCGCGCTCGGCATCCGAGACGTGAGTGGCGCCCTCGAACTCGGCCATATCCCAGACGTCCTCGTCGAGCGGGGCCACGTTGAAGTCACCGCAGAGGACGAGTTTCTTCTCCGGTTCGGCGCTCAGCTGGGCGGCGATATCGGCTGTCAGCGCCTTGTACCAGTCAAGTTTGTAGGCGTAGTGCGGATGGTCGAGTTCGCGGCCATTGGGCACATAGAGCGAGTAGATGCGCACATCGTTGCAGGTCACCGACAGTGCCCGGGCCTCGACGACGGGTTCCTCGGCGCCGAACGCAGGGATGTCCTCGAACCCGATCTCCGTGTCGGCCAGTCCGACGCGCGAGGCGATGGCCACGCCGTTCCACTGGTTGAGGCCGTGATAGCTGACCTCGTAGCCGCGCTCGGTGAACAGCTCCTCGGGGAACTGCGAGTCCTTGCACTTGAGTTCCTGGATGGCCAGGACATCGACATCCGAACGATCCAGCCAGGCCCCGATGCGGTCGTGGCGGGCACGGATCGAGTTCACATTCCACGTAGCGATTCTCACCCTCCCACCCTAAGCCGTCCGCGCCGGAGGTGAAAGCGGGGTGCGTGAGGCTGCCGGTGGGCCGCCTCGGCGTGCTTATGCCGGAGCAACACAGCCGCTTATGCCGGAGCCGTGTGGAAGGGGGCGTGCCCAGCCCCTGCGTCGAGCGGACCCTCTCGGCTCGATAAGCTGGCACCATGCCTGAAGCTCCCAATGAACACCTCGGCCACGACGGTGCCGCCTACCCGGATTCCTACTATGTGCGGCTGTCCGAGGACCGCCTCGTCTCGACGCTGCACAGCCAGGGCGCATGGCAGCCCGGCGAGCAGCATCTCGCGCCCGCCTCGGGGATCGTGCTCGCCGAAATCGAACGTAGACTGCCCAGCGACAAGCTCATCTCCCGGGTGACCTTCGACGTCCTCGGCGTCATCCACTCCGGTGAGTTCACCATCGACGTCAACGTCGTCCGTCCCGGCCGCACCATCGAACTCGTCGAAGCGCATATGCGCCACGGGGAGCGCACCAGCGTGACCGCTCGCGTGTGGCGGCTGCAGGCCTCCGACACCGAGGCAGTCGCCGGCGACGAATGGTCGCCGATGCCGCCCGTGTCCGAAGTGCCCGAGGCTCCTTTCACCGGTCGTTGGGGTGGTGGCTTCATCGCGTCGCTCGAGGGGCGTCAAGGAGCGGACGCTCATCCCGGCCGCGCACAGTCCTGGGTGCGCAGTCCCTATCCTCTCGTCGACGGCGAGATCGACCCGCCGACTGCGGCCTTCGTCAAGTTCGTCGACACCGCCAATGGCCTGGCCGTTCGCGAGGATCCGAAGACGACCTTCTTCCCGAACGTCGACCTCTCCATCCACCTCACCCGCGTGCCCGGGGCCGGCTGGGTCGGCTTCGACACGAAGGTTGCCTTCGGGCCGACCGGCCTGGGGCAGACGACGAGCGTGCTCAGCGATGTCGACGGTCCCATCGGCACGGCCGTGCAGTCCCTGACCGTCCGCCGAGGTCAAGGCGCGGTATGAGTCCGCGGCCGCGTGCCCTCATCACCGGAGCGAGCTCCGGGCTGGGAAGCGGCTATGCCCGCACCCTGGCCGCCGAGGGCTACGACCTCGTCCTGGTCGCCAGGAACGAAGCCCGACTGAGAGAGCTGGCCGACCAGCTCCAGGCCACGCAGAACATCCACGCCGAGGCGGCCGTGGCTGACCTGTCGACCCGTGACGGTATCGACGCGGTCAACGAGATCATCGAAACGCAGCCGATCGACGTGCTCATCAACAACGCCGGCTTCGGTCTGCCAGGGACGTTGCTGGATACCGACGCTGCCGAGCTCGATGCGCTCGATCGGGTGCTCGCCGGGGCGGTGAGGGAGCTGTCGCTGGCGGCGGCTCGGCGCATGCGGGCCCGCGGTCGCGGAGGCATCATCAATGTCTCCTCGCTGGCGGCGGTGACGACAATGGGACAGTACGCCGCTTCGAAGGCGTCGACTCTGGTCTTCACCGAGGCGCTCGCCGGGGAACTCAGAGGCAGCCCGGTGACGGTCACCGCCGTTCTGCCCGGTTTCATCCGGACGGAATTCCACAGCCGCCTCGGCGTCGAGCGTCCGGGGCCCGGCCTGATCTGGCTCAGCGTCGATCAGGTGGTGCGGGAATCGCTGCGTGATGCGCGGGCGGGCAAGGTCGTCTCGGTGCCGGGGTGGGGATACCGTCTGGCCGCGCTCGTTGCTCCGGTGGTGCCGCGCCCGCTCATGCGCTGGGGGTCGACCGGATTCTCCTTCGCCCGCACCCGCGATCGCTGAGTCGGGATTCGTCACGTGCGCTCGTCGGCATGACGTGCGCCAGCGGTGATCGCTTCGCACTCGCGATCGCTGAGTCGGGTCTCGCAAGACGTGCCGGCGGTCATCGATCCGGGGTCGTGTGCGCGTCGCGAGATGTGACCTATATGCAATTTTCGGCAGGAGCGTCACATCTGAGTTGAGGATTGAACTACCTGGATCTGGGCTTGTGACCAGGGGTTTTATTCTGATCGCTTCTATGCTATAGAGCCTGACAGGATTCAAGACGGAGCGTGAGATTCTTTACAAGCGATACGAAAGTGTGGTCAAATTAATGTGTTCGCCCGGTGGGGATCGGGTGGACATAACGGACGTATGGGGATGCGTCCGGGTACTCGAGGGGAGTGCTGCGAGGACCCCGGGATGTCGCGAATACGCGCCCCGGGGTTCTTGTCATTCACAGCCGTTCTTCGCAGCCGCCGACGTGAGGACTGCTCCAGCGGGTCCGAAGTGTGAATGCGCGTGCGCTGATCCAGATCAGCACATATGCACTTTTGACCCGCTGATGCGGCACGGCCGACTACTGCACGCTGACGCTGCGTTGGCGGCGCGAGCGCGTGCGGGCGATGCCGACCTCGAGCGCCACCGCGCTCAGCGGGGCACCGAGCGCCACCGAGGCATTGCCGGCGGCGCGCTCGGCGACTTCGGCGATGACGGTATCGAGGTCGGCACGTTCATCGGCATCGACATGGATGAGCGGCTCCGGACTCCGCGCGGTGCCCCGCAGGATCACCTGGGCATCCGAGACCCCGTCGGTGGATTCGAGGTCGGCGGCGACCGCCCGCACTGCGGATCGACGTCACCGTCGAGGACGTATTCGTCGACGAGGAGGCCGCCGATGGCTGAGAAGCCGATGGCTGAGAAGCCGATGGCTGAGAACGAGACCGTCCGCGGATTCGACGAGGCGGCGGTCTCGGCTCGCCTGACCGAACCCGTCACCGGAGTCGACGGCGTCACCGGCCTGGCGCCGGGGCTGCGCGACATGATCGCCAATGCGGCCGCACGGGTGATGCGCCGCAGCACGTGAACGGCACAGAAAAAGGTGGATAGCCCATGTTCAAACATGGGCTATCCACCTTTTTCTGTGCCGTTGCCGAGGGGTCAGGCGGCCTTGCTCTTCGAGCGTCCGGTGATGAGGCCCCAGACGATGAGCACGATAAGCGAGCCGCCGATCGCGCACAGCCAGGACGACAGTGAGAAGAACTTGTCCATCTGGGCGCCGAAGATCATGCCGCCGAGCCAGCCGCCCAGCATGGCTCCGATCACGCCGAGGATCAGTGTGGCGAAGAAGCCGCCGCCCTGTTTGCCGGGCAGGATCGCCTTAGCGATGGCTCCGGCGATGAGTCCGAGGATGAGATATGCGATGAAACCCATGTTGCTCACGTCCTTCCTGAAAGCACTTGACCGGCTGGGTTGCGCGGTGTTGTTGACACTCTACAACTCACTATAGTCGAGAGTCGAAAGGTGTGTTGATTCTTTATAGCGTTGGTACAGGAGCAGGCGCGACGAAATCCTCACGCTCCAGATCTGTGCCGTCTGTCACGTCCGCATCCGCCGCCGTCGCTGAGACGGCGCTGAACGGTCGCCCGAAACCCGCGCATTAGACTGGAGACCATGACCGACAGCACAGACACTCGCCGACAACTGCTCGACCTCATCGACGAACTCTCCGTGGTGCGCGGCAGGGTGACCCTCTCCTCCGGCAAGGAGGCCGACTACTACCTCGACCTGCGTCGGGTCACCCTCGACCATCGTTCGGCTCCGCTCATCGGTGACGTGGTGCTCGATCTGCTCGACTCCCACGGCCTGCTGGACAAGGTCGACGCCGTCGGCGGCCTGACCATGGGCGCCGATCCCGTCGGCACAGCGGTCATGCACCGCTCCGTGGTCCGGGGCACTCCGCTCGACTCCTTCGTCGTGCGCAAGGAGGCGAAGAAGCACGGAATGTCTCGTCGCGTCGAAGGCCCCGATGTCGCCGGCAAGCGCGTCGTCGCCGTCGAGGACACCTCGACGACGGGCGGTTCCGTACTCACCGCCGTCGAAGCGCTCAAGGAAGCCGGCGCCGAGGTGGTCGCAGTGGCCGTGGTCATGGACCGCGACACCGGCGCCAAGGAACGGGTCGAAGCCACGGGAATTCCGTACCTGACCGCGCTGACGACCGCGGATCTCGGACTCGACTGAGCCCCGCCTCGGCGAGGTGGGCCCGCACGGTGCCGCCTCGGCGAGATCGGCTCACCGATCACGACCTGGGACTCGACTGGCAATTCGGTCGAAATCGAGGACGTGGTTTGAAACAAGTCTCTTATTTCAACACGATAGATGAGACACTCCCCAAGAACTGTTTGATGTAAAGGATGACGCGTGCTCACACTGAAAGAGGTTTCCCTGCGCAAAGGGAAGCGGACATATCTGGACGAGGTGAGTTTCACCGCCGAGGCGGGCCGGATCACCGCAATCGTGGGAACCCGCTCGGCGGGCCGCACCGAACTGGTGCGCATCATCATGGGCCTCATCGCCGCTGATGAGGGCACGATCGAACTCGAGGACTTCGAACTCGACTTCGGCGACCGGCAGAACTTCGGCTATCTGCCCGCGGAACGCGGCGGATACCCGAACATGCGCGTGCTCGACCAGATTGTCTACCTCGCCCGCCTGCACGGGATCACCCTGGGCGCGGCCGAACGGAATGCGCTGACCCTGCTCGGCCACCTCGAGCTCGCCGACCGCGGCTACGCACCGTTGAAGAACCTCTCCGGGGCCGAGATCGCCCGCGTCGACATCGCCGCGACACTGGCCGCCGACCCGGACGTCGTCGTCATCGACGATGCCTTCGCCGGCCTCGACGCGGCTTCGCTGCGTCTGGTCACGTCCCTTCTGCGGGCCCACGCATCATCGGGAGTGCCCGTCATCCTGGCCACCGACGACTGGGAGGCCGCACAGACCTTCGCCGACGACGTCATCATCCTCAACCAGGGCAAGGTGACCGCTTCGGGCAGCGTCGAGAAGTTGCTCGGTGAGCCGCATTACCGAGTCGAGACAGCCGACACCGAGGCGGCCGCCTCGGCGCTGAAATCCCGGAAGGGAATCAGCGACGTCAAGACCGCCGGACGCGAAGACTCCGCGGTGAGCTTCAGCGCCGACGATGCGAAGACAGCCGCCGCTGCCGTGGCCGAGCTGAAGAATGTGAAGAACTTCGAAAGTGTCCGCCCGACACTGGCCGAGCAGTACAAGGAGGCTCTGTAATGGCGCGCAAAGACAACGGTGCGAACGACGAGTCCCCGGAACCGCTCGTGTCCAAGGGCACGGCCGGCGAAGGCATCGACGACCTCGGTGTGCCCGTCGATGACGAAGTGATCGAAGACGAGACCACCGCCGACGAAGCCGAGTCGGATGACGAGGCGACCGCGACTGGTGCGTCAAAGGGATCGACCGCCACGGCGAAGAAGGAATCGGACGAATCCGGCGCCACCGACGGCCTCGACGACGTTCCCTTCGAACTCGCCGAGGACACCCCCGACCCCGACGAACTGCCGGAGACCGGGCTGGTCTCGGAATTCGTCGACGTCGGCAACCGCCAGGCCGCGTGGCTCGTGTCGAACCGTGAGAGCACCACGGCCATGCGCAGCCCGTACTTCCTGGTCACCGCCGCCGTGATTATCCTCGGCGTGCTGGCCGCCATCATCTCCGGAATCGTCGCCGACGTGCAGAAGGACTCCGGAACACCGACCATGGCGATGGTCGGTGTCGGCGAACAAGCGCAGATGTACGAACAGCAGCTGGGTGTGAAGATCACCGATGCCAAGGATGCGCCGGCGGCTGAGAAGCTCGTGCGTGAGGGCAAGGTCGACGCCGCATTCATCCAGGACCCGAGCGGTCAGGGACAGCCGACGATCATCGCTCTGGACAAGCAGCCCGACGCATTGCTCGAGAAGCTCGCTCCGAAGACCGAGGCGACGCTGCTCAAGACACCGGCTGTTGACAGCACCGTGGCCACCCCGCTGCTGTGGGGAATGGTCGCACTGTCACTTCTCGTCGTCGCCACCCTGGGCACTGCTCTGTACCAGAACCTGCGTCTCGAGAAGCGCAACCGGATCACCGAGATCATCGCTGCCACGATCCCGCCGCGGGCCTCGGCCTCGGGCCGGATCACCGGCATGCTGACCCTGGTCATCGTCCAACTCGTGGTGGCGGCCGTCATCACCGAACTCGGCCTATCGCTGTCAGGCAAGACGTCACTGGCCTTCGCCATGCTGCCGGGTCTCGGCTGGTTCGCGCTGGCCCTGCTGCTCACCGCTTGGTCGGTGTTCGCGCTGCTGGTCTGGGCGTCGACCGTTGTCGGGTCCAAGGCACGTGCTACCTTCCTCACGATCATCGGCGTCATCACCGTGGCGGGCTTCTTCGCCCCGGTCCTCATCGGCCCCTCGGGCACCGTAGCGAAGGTGCTGTCGTGGACGCCGTTCACCTCGCCGCTGGGCATCGCCGGCCGCTCCTTCGCCGGTCAGACCGAATGGTGGGAGGGCCTCGTCGCCGCCGGCATCGCTCTGGTCCTCGCTGTCATCCTCCACGCTCTGGCCTCGGGTGCGTACGTGCGCTCGGTGCTGTCGGGAGGCGGACGCGGCGGCAAGACCGTGAAGATGAGCAAGCGCGCTCAGAAGGTCGGAGCCGTCGCCTCTTCGAAGGGCTCGGCGAAGTCGGACTCGGACGCTGATGACACCGATGATGCCGATTCGGACGACGACGCAGAGTCAACGGACGAGAAGAAGTCGACGGCCGCCTCGGCGAAGAAATCGGACGCAAAGGCGAAAGCAAAGGACGAAGAGGACGCGAAGTCGGCGGATGATTCCCGCGACGACAAGTGACCGAAAGCGCTGAACCACAGGTAGGGGTCGGTCCGTGGACCGGCCCCTGGCCTGTGGAAGAGCACTTCGATCCCGAGCTGCTGGCCGAGGGCGATCGGCGCAATGTCGTCGATAAGTATCGATATTGGAAGCACGACGCGATCGTTGCTGACCTCGATACATCTCGGCACGACTTCCATGTCGGAGTCGAGAACTGGCAGCACGACCTCAACATCGGTTCGGTCGTGCGCACCGCCAACGCCTTCAACGCCGCAGCCGTGCACATCGTCGGCAAACGCCGCTGGAACCGCCGCGGGGCGATGGTCACGGACAAGTACCAGCACGTCATCCATCATCCGAGTGTGGACGACCTGCTCAGCTGGTGCGCCGAGAACGACGTGCCGCTGCTGGGCATCGACAACTTCCCGGATTCCGTGCCGCTGGAGACCTACGACCTGCCCAAGCGCTGCCTGCTCCTGTTCGGGCAGGAAGGACCGGGGCTGAGTGAGGAAGCGCATGAGGCGAGTCGGGACGTGCTCTCGATCGCGCAGTTCGGTTCGACGCGGTCGATGAACGCCGCGGCCGCCGCAGCGATCACCATGCACTCCTGGATCCGTCGTCACGTGTACGACCAGCCCGTGAACTGATCAGTTCGCCCCGTGGCGGCGGTCTCCGCGCAGACGCTCCCGTTTGTGCGGAATCGACCTTGCCACACAGACCGCGGACACGAAGAAGCGCCGAGGCGGCACGATTACGATCGTGCCGCCTCGGCGCTTCTGTGCTGCCGGACCGGATCGCTCAGGTTCTCAGCGGAACCCGAGCGATCCGGTCGCTGCCTCAGCGGAGGTCGGCAGCCTGGGGCTCGATGAGTCCGCCCAGTTCGGCGAGCTCCGCGGTCAGCGAATCCGCGTCGTCGAAGGTGCGGGTCATGACCGTCAGGCGCTTGGCGTAGTGACCGATGGGGTATTCCATGGTCATGCCGATTCCGCCGTGCATCTGGATCGATTCCTGGCTGATGTTGCGAGCTGCCCGGTCGACGATGATCTTCGCAGCGATGACGTCGCGGTGGCGGTCCTTCTCGGCCCCGGGGACCTCGGAGGTCACGGCCAGACGCGAGTACAGCGCCATGCTGCGTGCGTACTCGAGCTCGGCGTAGAGGTCTGCGGCGCGGTGCTGCAGAGCCTGGTTCGCACCGATCGGAGCACCGAACTGCTCACGGGTCTTCAGGTACTCGGCGGTCATCGTCAGCGAGGCTTCGAGTGCACCGACGGCCTCGGCCATGATCGCAGCGTTGCCCAGGTCGAGGACCTCGGACAGGACGGCGTTGGCATCGGCGGCGTCGAGGCGCTGAGCGGCGACACTGTCGAGCTTAAGGTTCGCGCTGCCCAGGCCATCGGCCTGGCGCTGAGCGACTCGGGTCAGACCTTCGGCATCGGCGGCGACGAGGTAGAGTCCCAGTTCGCCGTTCTGCGAAGCGGTCACGACGAAGTGGTCGGCGACGTCTCCGCCGAGCACGTTGTTCTTCTCACCGGTGAGGGTGAAGCTGCCGTCGGCACCGGAGACCTGAGTCTGCGGGGCGTCGACGGCGTAGCGCAGTCCGGGCTCGAGCGCTGCGAGAGCGAGGAAGGTCTGGCCCTCTGCCACACCAGGCAGGATGGCCTGCTTCTGCTCTTCGCTGCCGCCGAGCAGGACGGCATTGGCGCCGAGGACTGCGGTCGCCAGGAACGGTTCGAGGACGAGCGAGCGCCCGAACGCCTCGGCGACCACGGCCACCTCGTTGAAGGTCATGTCCGCGCCGCCGTAGGACTCGGGGATTGCGAGACCGAGCAGTCCCATCTCGGCGAACGCCTGCCACTTCTCGCGGGAGATGCCCTCTTCGCTGCGAAGGATCTCTTCGCGCTTGGCGATGTCGTATTCGGTGCGCAGGTACTTGTTCAGTGTGCTGGCGAGTTCTTGCTGAATGTCGTTGAGTTCAAGATCCATGGTTGTCCTTCTTGGGAGATCGGATGAGCGTCGGTATCTCAGAGACCGAGCAATGCCTTCGAGATGATTCCGCGCTGCACCTCTGACGAACCGCCGTAGATGGTGACCTTGCGAGTGTTGAAGTAGGCGGGCAGCGCATCGACGGCGCCGTTGGGCAGGTCGGACAGACCCTGACCCTGCACGCGGTCGGAGACGAAGTCGAGGCCCTGCGGGCCCAGCACGTCGACGAGGAGTTCGGAGATGTCCTCCTGCAGCTGCGAGCCCTTGAGCTTGAGCACCGAGGAGCGCGGATCCGGCTTGTCGGACCCGGCGGCCTGGGTCGAGAGGATCCTCAGCTGGGTCATCTCGAGCGCGGTGAGCTCGGCTTCGATCTTCGTCAGACGAGCGGAGAACAGAGGATCGTCGAGCAGTGTGCCGCGAGCGGTCTTCGTCACCGCGGCATAGGCCTTGGCGCGGGCGAGGTTGACCTTCGAGCCGCCGATGCGGGCGATTCCGGTGCGCTCGTTGCCGAGGAGGAACTTCGCGTACGTCCAGCCCTTGTTCTCTTCGCCGACGAGGTTCTCAACGGGCACCTCGACATTGTCGAAGAAGACTTCGTTGACCTCATGGCCGCCGTCGATGAGCTGGATCGGACGGACGGTGACGCCGGGGGTCTTCATGTCGATGAGCAGGAAGGAGATGCCGGCCTGCTTCTTCACATCCGGATCGGTGCGCACGAGGTTGAAGATCCAGTCGCCGTACTGGCCCAGGGTCGTCCAGGTCTTCTGGCCGTTGACGATGTACTTGTCGCCCTTGCGCACCGCGGTGGTCTTGAGCGAAGCGAGGTCCGAACCGGCGTTGGGCTCGGAGAATCCCTGCGACCACCAGATGTCGATGTTCGCGGTGGCGGGCAGGAAGCGCTCCTTGATCTCCTGCGAACCGAAGGTCGCGATGACAGGACCGACCATGGAGACGTTGAACGCCAGCGGCTGCGGAACGCAGGCCAGCTGCATCTCTTCGAGCCAGATGTGACGCTGCACCGGAGTCCAGTCCTGGCCGCCCCATTCGACCGGCCAGTTCGGCACGGCATAGCCGTGCTGGTTGAGGATCCGCTGCGAGGTGACCATGTCTTCCTTGGTCAGCTCCTGGCCGGTGGCGACCTTGAGGCGGAGTTCCTCAGGGATCTCCGTGCGGTAGAACTGACGCATCTGCTGCGCGAAATCGCGCTCTTCCGCATTCAGTAGTGTGTCCATGTGAACTCCTTATAGATCGTTCAGTAACTTTCCTCCAATGATACGGTCCGGTGTTCCGGCTCACAAGTGGGCAAAGACGGAGATCCTCGCCGAGGCGGCCCTCCGGTGGGGTCGGATGTTGATGTCACAATCGCCTAACTTTATTTCAGAAATGTATTACTACATCTATCGCGAGTGGTAATACTGTTTGTGGAATTTCTTCGGTGATTCCCAGACGTGAGCCTCTCCGGACCGAACCCCGTGCCGCTGGGGCTCCGCATTCCCCGCCGCAGTAGATCCCCAGGGGTACGGAAAGCTGAGTGACGTGTCAGGCAGGACCACATACATCCCCCCGGTCGCACCCTCGCGCCGGCTCTACGGATATGAGTCCGAACTCTCGACGCTCGTCGACGCGCTCTCCGGGCAGCGTCATCTGGGTGCACTCATCATCGGCGCGGCGGGCGTCGGGAAGACCGCGTTGGTCAACACCGCACTCTCCCGTCTCGACCCCGATCTGTCGGTCACCCGTCTGCGCGGCTCGGAGAATGCGCGGGTCCGAAACCTCGGAATCTTCGAAATCCTGCTGTCACGGGAGGGCATCGACACGGACCTCCCGCCCGGCCGAGCACTGTCGGTGATCGGTGATCTGTTCGAGCGCAGAGCCGCCGGAGGGCGCTGCCTGGTCGTCGTCGACAATGCCGATCTCGTCGACGATCATTCCCTCGCAGTGCTGGCCCAGCTGACGGATGCACGCAGGATCACGCTCGTCGTCGCCGCCGAATCCGCGCGCCCACCGGTCGATCTCATCGCCGGACTGTGGCTGGCCGGAAACGTCGTCAGGATCGATCTGGACGGTATCGACGAGGCGGACGCGGTGGCGATGATCAACGGCATCGGACTCATGGAGACCGAGACGAGATCGGTCGCGGAGCTGACCGCTCTCGCCCATGGCAATCCGCGGCTGCTCGAGAGGCTGCTGTTCGGACGGAGCCGGACCAGCGGGGTCGAAACGGCGATCGCCCGGGTCGATCAGACCAGTCGCGAGGTCATCGAAACCGTCTCTCTCATCGAAGCGGTGCCCTATGACGTGCTCGTCGGACTCACCAGTCCGCAGACGATCGACTCTCTGGCGGAGGATGGTCTGCTCTCGATTTCGAAGGGTCGAGGGGGAGAGGTGAGCATGCGCGAACCCGTCACGGCTGAGAATGTCCGCTCCGCGGTTCCGCCTTCTCGCAGTCTCGAGCTGCTCACCCGGTTCGATGCCGGAGCGGACCATTCGGTACTCCATGGGAGCGCGCTCTTCGGCTACGTCTCGTGGTCGATCTCCTTGGGGCGGGTGCCGACTCCCAAGGAGGTGTTGGAAGCCGCCATGTGGGGAAACGCGCGCGGCAGGTACCTCGAAGCCGCGGACGTCATCCGCACCAGCGGCTATCGCGGTCCCGAACTCAACCTCGAGCTCGCCCGCTGCGAATGGGGAGCGGGCCGGCTCCGACAGGCCAGGGAGATCATCGACCCGCTCGTCTCCGAAGTGTGCTTGGACCCGGGGACGGCGTCGGGGGAATTTCTGTCCCGCCTCGCCGCTATGGAACTGCGACTGACGGACCCACGGACTCCTGAGCGACTGCGGTTGGCCTGGGTCCGAGATCGACTGGAATCGCCGACCGACCTCGGTCGGCTCGACGCGACGCGTGCCCGATTCGACCTCAAAGGAGGTCGTATCGCCGCTGCTTGCGCTCTGGCCGAGAGCGTCTATCTCAACCATGCGAGCTCGGTGCGCCACCGTCTGCGCGCATGTGCGTTCCTCGGCGTGGCAGAAGTGATGTCCGGGCGGATCGAACTGGGACTGAGCTATATCGCGCAGGCCCGGCTGATGTTCGGACTTCCCGGACCCGAATCGTTCGAACGGGAAGATGCCATCCCGCAGTTCTTCGTGGCGAATTTCATCGCCGGCAACTGGGCCGAGGCGCGGACGGCAATGGATGAACTGACCTCCAGTCGGCGGCTGACCAGGCTGACGAACGCGCTCATCGACCTGCGCACCGGCAACGCGGCGAAAGCCCACTGCATCCTCGGCGAACTCAATCTCGGTGCCGACCCCTGCGACATCGTCGATATTGCGGGAATGGCCAGGTCGGCTATGTCTCTCTCGGCTGTGCTGACAGACCAGCGGACGGAGGTCGTCTCGATCGCTGTCGACGAGGAGGCCGAAGCCAGTCGGCATTCGTGGTGGGCTTCATTCGAAGCCAGACTCTTCGATCTGCAGGCACTGGCGCAGACGTCGCCGGGGCCGGCAGCCCCACAACTCTATGAGCTCGGGGCCTGGGCAAAAGAACACGGTGCGCACACCCTTGCATGCCTGGCCTGGCTCGAGGCCGGTCGACTCGGGCACGAACAGGCCATCGGCGGATTGTCCGCGTCGTCCGGCAGGGTCGACGGCTCCCTCGGTCGCCTGCTGCGCGCCGTGGCACATGCCTTCAGCACTGACGATCTGCAGGCGCTCATCACCGCGGCCCGTGAGGCGCTGATCTTCGGCGCGGTCGTGCTCTGCGCCCAGCTCTCCGGCGAAGCCCGAAAACGCGCCGTTGCCTCAGGTGATGCTGCCGCCACCAAAGAAGCCCGGATCCTGCTGGGCCGGAGCCGGCGCGTGCTCGACTTCGATGCCGACGGCAAACGGTTCCACGCGAATCTGGGCGAGCTCGAGCACTCGATCATCACGGGTATCGTCGAGGGCCGAACGAGCTCAGAGATCGGAGATGAGCTGCACCTGTCGACCCGAACCGTCGAATGGCACCTCGGGCGCCTCTACCGCCGAGTGCATGTGGCCAATCGACAGGAGCTGCGAGAGGTGGTGACGGAATGGCTGAAGAGCTGACCGCCGCCTCGAGTGCTCGTGACGGAGCAGAGATCTTCGGGCGCAAGGGCGAACTCGAACTGATTCGTCAGTCGCTGCGCTGCTCGGAATGCTCCGGCATCCTCATCGAAGGCGAGATCGGCGTCGGCAAGACTCTCCTGGCGAGAACGGCCTTCGAGGACGGGAGCGACGGAATCTGGATCCGCGGGGACCGCGTGCACCAGAACACCGAGTTCGGCGTATTCGGTCTGCTCGTCGACCTCGACAGCGACCCGTCCACGCTGCTGGGACGAATCGTGTCCCGGCTCACCTCGACTCGAAGCCTGCAGGCGGTCTTCGTCGACGATGCCCACCTGCTCGACTCCCGCTCGCAGGAGGTCCTGACCGACTTGGCCAGCGTCGGCTCGATCAGGCTTGTCGCGATGTCGCGGTCCAATCCCGAGAGTGGGGTCATGCCGTTCTCGACTCTGGTCGAAGACCATGTGCTCCAGCATCTCGTGCTCGGCCCTCTGCCGCTTGAGGACTATCGGTCGATGATCGAACACCGCCTCGGTCACATCGTGTCCCAGGCCGTGGTCGACATCGTCGACTTCCATTCGCAGCGCAATCCGGGCAGGCTCATCGAACTCCTCGAATACACCGCACGACGTTCGCGCTTCCTCATGCGCCGCGGAGTGTGGATCCTCGACGGACTCGACATCGACTACGATGCGCGTGCCCGCGACTATGCACGGATCGGTCTTGCCGACCATTCGCCGCAGGAGACGGACGCTCTCGAGCTGGTCGTCCTTGCGGGAGAGGTGGAACTTTCGACACTGCTCGAGTCGGGACTCGGGGAAGCCGCGGATGCGCTCGTGGCCGCCGGCGAGCTGAAGATCGACGCGCAGAGGTCCCATATCTATAGGGCGGTCGAGAACCACGCCTCGGACACGATCAGGTTCACAACTCCGACCGGTCGGAGCAGAGAGTGGTTCGATTTCATCGACGCTTGCGGAGATGCGCCTTCGGAGTGGTCGCAGGTGGTCAGGGCCGAATGGGGGCTGATCTGTGGAGCAGAGGTCAGCGAGTCGAAGACCATCGAGGCCGCACTGACCGCCGCCCGTCTCGGAGACTGGCATCGGGCGATGCGGCTGATCGGGGAGATCCCGACGGAGCGGTTGAGTCCGCACGAGCTGCTCTCGGTCGCCCTGCTCTACTGCGGATGCAACAAGGCGCCGCTCGGCCTCGACTTCCTGGCCCACGGCGTTCGCACGGCCTGCTGCGCACAGCTGGTCGTAGACTCACTCGTGGTGTGGATGAATCGCGCTCTCAGCTCGATGTCCCCCGCGCTGCGGCTTGCGGACTTCCGCACCGCACTGGAACGGCTGCAGGATGACGGTGACGGACACCCCGGAGGGGGAGTGGATGCAGAATTCGGGCTCAAGCTGTTCGACCGAGTCGCTGCGCTCGTGGCCGAAGAACGACCGATCACGGTGGATGTCTTCGAAGGACTCTCCCACGAGAGCGTCGCGCCGGGCAGCTTCCATCTCCTCGACACGATGCTGCATGCAACACATATGCTCGACTCGGGCCTCACCTTGGAAGCGCTCACCCTCCTCGAATCCCTGCAGGCCGAATTCCACTTCGACAGCACGGCAGTGCTCCATGTGGTCATGCTGCGGGGGCGCACTCTGCTGCAGCTGGGACGGGTAGCCGAGGCGAGGGAGCTGATGACAGCGCTGCCGACGCATGACATCGCGTATCTGTCAGCCCGATCGGGACCGATCGACCTGCTGTGGGCGCAGACCCACCTGCTTGAGGGCAACCTTCCGGGGGCGATGAAGGCGCTGCGAGCCGCGATCGAATCGCTGACCTATTGGAATATGGGCACGCAGCTTCCCATCGCATTGGCAGAGGCCGAATATGCGGTGTCTCGGGTGGGAACGGCGGCTGAGGCCGACGATCTGCATGCCCGCTTCGACGAGCTGCCCGTGACAGCTCTGTACCACGAATATCGGCGGGCGCTCGTGCTGCGGACGACGGCACGTGCGATTCGCACAGGGGAGCCCAGGTACGAACACGAGCTGCGCCGCATGTTGGACGAAGCCCAAGCCGATGGGGCAGCGGCGATCGTCGTCCTCATCCGCCTGCATCTCTTCCTGCACTTCGATGAGATCGCCCCCGAGGCGATGTGCGAAGCGGCCGCGCACGGAACCGGGCGTGAGTTCGACATCGTCGGCCGCCTCGGCGCTGCTCTGCGCGATCATGATCGTGCTGCCTTGACGTCCCTTGCGGAGGAATACGGCCCGTCGATGCCGGACCTGGCGGGCAGATGTGTCGCACTGGCCGCACGATTCGGAGCCGGCCAGAGCCGCAGACCGGGTGGGCAGGTCACGGGGCTGACTGCCCGGGAGAAGCAGATCAGTGCGCTCATCGTCGCCGGTCGGACGAATGCGGAGATCGCTGCGGAACTGGGCGTGCGGGTGCGAACGGTCGAGGGACACACGTACCGGCTGTTCCGAAAACTCGGGATCGAGCGCAGAGAACAGGTCGCCGAGGCGATGCGGGATACCGAAGGCCGACTGCGCGCCTGAGTTCGAACCGAGTATGCGCAACTGCGGGATTTCGGACACGAGCGAGTACTCGCAACGGTGCTCCAGTGGTGACCCTGCGGTGACTGAGTAGTGACCTGACGGGGACTCCCGTATCGACCACCTGGTCCGGGACGGCCGCCGGCGAGCAGTATCGGAGTATGGATATCACACCTCAGCCTCCTCAGCGAACCGTTCCCCGCGCCGTGCGAACGGCAGCGGCCATCCCCGGGCCGGTCACCGTTGTGCGGACGATCTCCCCGGACGAGACGACGGGCGGTGGATCATGCGTCAGGTGATTCGTCGTAAGGAAGTCGGCGACCTCCGCTCCCTTCTCTCCCGACACCGTGCCGCTGCTCTCACCGGCGGCTTCGGGTCCGGAAGGCGTTCGATTCTGCGGGCGCTGGAGTCGGAGTGGGACGGGACGGTCATCAGGGCCGCATCGAGTCCGCTCGACGAGGACACGCCCTTGTCCGGGTTAGGCAGTCTGCTCGCTGCAGTCAGCGCATCCGCGAACGGACCCTCCGATCCGTCGGAGCTCGCTGCCGATGAGGTCGTGCCGAGCATGATGGCGGCTCTCCGATCGATCCCCGGAGATGAGGACACGCTCATCCTCGTGCCCAATGCCGATGACATGGACATGGACTCGCAGCGGGTGCTCGGTCAGGCGCTGCGCCGGTTGAAGTCGGGACGTCTGCACATCGTCATCACGGTTCGGTCGATCGACGATGACGGTCCGTTCGCCTCGGTGCCGGAGATCGAACTCGCGGATCTCAGCATCGCCGAGCTCATCGAGCTCGCCCGCGACCTCGCGTTGGCCCGCTTCGGACACACGCGCATCGCCGAGGAGGCGGCCCAGGTCGCCGCCCACGCCGCAGCTGGTCGTCCCTTGGCCGTCAGCCACATCCTCGAGGAGATGGCGCCCAGCGAGATGCGCGGGGAGATCGCGCTGTCGATCCCGGTGCGAGTGGGACCGGCCAGCCGACCGATGATCGCCGACTACGTCGAGGGGCTGAGCGATGGCGCCGATGCGCTGCTCAGATGCCTGTCGCTGTCGCCGCTGACACCGCTGCGGCCTCTGGCCAGGAGGCTGCCCGGGTTCTGGGAAGCCGTCGACGAGTTGGAATCGCGCGGCACGATCGAACGTCGGGAAGCCTTTCTGCGGATACCGCACGGATTCGTCCGTGCCATGGTGCAGCAGTCGATGGGAGCGAGCGAGCGACGCCGGACCCACCTCGTCCTGGCCGAGGACTGTGCCGACACATGGCCGCAGATCGAGGCATGGCATGTCTCGTTCATCGACCCGGGTGAGGACACCGCACAGCAGCTGGCGGCGCACGCTCTCGGCCTGGTGCGCCGCGGACTCACTGCCGGAGGTGCCGAATTCGCCGAACGGGCCATCCGAGTCTGCGACGACATCGAGGAGCTGCGCGGTCAGTTGGTCGAGATCGCCGAGACACTGTCCGATCACGGGCAGTTCGCCTTCTCGCGCCGCTATGTGCGGATCGCCTCCCGGTCGAGCCGGGCCGCGGTCGTCGTCCGCGCTCGGACGCTCGAGGTCCGCAACGTCTTCCTCGAGACGCAGACGCTGCCGTCCTCGCTGTTCACTTCGTGGAGCAGCTGCGAATCGGAGCAGGCGCCCGCCGAAGTAGCGCGCCTGCAGCTGACTCTGGCGCTCTGCCATTGTGAACGCGGCGAATTCGTGCGAGCGCAGGAGCTTCTGACACTTGCCGAAGCCGCCGCTGAGCACGTCCGTGACAGCGACGAGCAGCTTGTCCGCGCCGTGCACATCCTGCTCGACAGCAACAGCGGGGACGACAGGTCGGCGCTCGCGGGATTCGCGAGCCTGCAGGAACATCAGGATTCGATCAGACCGAGCTTCGGCCTCGCCGTGGCCCAGGGGCTGGTGCTCACCGAGCACTATGAAGCCGCGACCGCCGTACTCGATCTCATCGGTGAGACCTGTGCAGCGGCCAGGGTCTGGAAGCGGCAGGTGGATTGTGTCCGTGCTGATCTGGACATGCGCCTCGGCCGGATCAGTCAGGCGGTCGAGGTCATCGACAGGGTCATCGCGGAAGCGGAGGCCGACCAGCGCAGAGGACTCGTCGTCGTTCGGCAGGATCGGATTCTGCTGCTGCACTCGTGGAAGCTGCTGCTGACCGGACGCACCGGCGAAGCAGGGCTCGTCGAGGAACGGACGGCGGTCTGGGCTTCGGCGACGAACAACCACCGCCTGCTGGCC
This sequence comes from Brevibacterium epidermidis NBRC 14811, assembly GCF_001570805.1. Classification (GTDB taxonomy): domain Bacteria; phylum Actinomycetota; class Actinomycetes; order Actinomycetales; family Brevibacteriaceae; genus Brevibacterium; species Brevibacterium epidermidis. The sequence continues at coordinate 581,725 of NZ_BCSJ01000003.1, forward strand.
GAGCTCAATGCGCTTCAGGGCAGATACCTGATGCGCACCGACTGTCCGGCCGAAGCGATCGGACACCTTCGGCGCTGCGAACAGCTGTCCGCGGACGAGACCAACCCGAACGTACGTCGTTTCGAGGGCGACCTCATCGAAGCCTTGGTGGGTATCGGTAGAAGAGAGCATGCGACTCTTCTGCTCCAGAAGCTGCGCGACCGCGCCAAGGCATGCCCCTCTCAGTGGACCGATCTTGTCGTCAGTCGGAGCGAAGCGCTTCTGGCCGCCGGGGAGACTGCCACCGACCTGTTCGGACGGGCACTCCGGCAGGCCAGCACCTCGGAATTCGTCTTCGAAAAGGCAGCCATTCATGCGGCCTTCTCCGCGAGACTGGCCGATAACGGGTCGATGCTGAAAGCCCGCGAACAGAGGCTCGCTGCTGCGGCACTGCTTCGGGAGGTCGGAGCCAGTCGCCTCGCCGACCATCTCCGGAACGGGCAGATCGTCGAAGAGCCGAAGGCACCGACGCTGCCTGACCTGCCGCGCCTCGGCGAACTCAGCGATGAGGAGCTCAAGGTCGTCGAGTTGGTCCGTGCCGGGATGAAGAACCGGGAGATCTCAGAACGGATCTTCGTGTCCCTACGCACCGTCGAACTTCGGCTCACCGCCGTCTACCGCAAACTCGGTGTCGGGTCACGGACTGAGCTCGTCTCGCGGCTCGCGGGCAACCCGCGTCTCGCCGCGGTCTGAACCGGCACCGGTGCGGAGCATGAGCCGCAGACGGTTCGCGCCGTCTGCGGCAGAACGCCCCGCGGGGACCCGCACCGCCATCGCGGATGACCGCAGTCTCCCCTCCGCAAGCACCGGATCAGAGTCATCGCACTCCTAGCGTGAAGTCGACGCATTCCGCAGTTGGAATCACTGCATCGCCGGCTCTTACCGACGATGCCCGGCAGCCACAACAGCTGGGCCGGTTCAGTCGAGTATGGGAGATCACGATGACTGTGTCAGAACATCCGAATCCACTTAGCCGGGGGAGCGCTGTGGGGGTGGCTTCGCCACCTGCAGCGACTTCTGGTGCGACGTGGCCGGCACGGCTGACCACGCGGATCTGGAGGGGAAAGACGAGATTCCAGCTCGCCCTCGACCTTGTCGCTTGGGCAGCTGCCGGGCTGCTCGCCTCGGCGGTCATGGGGCAGGGGGCCGTGAGCGGAGTCGAACTCGGCTCCGCGCTCGCGACGGTAGCGATTCTGCAGCTGCTCCTCGGCCTGCTCACCGGGCTCTATCGCAGTCGCTATCACTACGGAAGCTTCGCCGAATACGGCGGGGTCGCGGTCATCGCGCTGATCATCGCGTGCGGACTGATGGCTGTCACCTTGGGGGATGCTCCATTCGTTCTGCTCACTGTATTCTCCGCAGTGATCTTCATGACTGGCAGCCGGTACCTCATCCGCTGGGCCCACCAGATCGTGACCCGTCCCCTGCAGGGTGAGCGAGTGCTCGTCGTCGGAGCCGGCGACGCCGCCGAATCCCTGATCCGTCAGATGCTTTCGAACCCTGATGGTGAGTATCTTCCCGTCGGGCTCATCGATGATGACCCGAGTAAGCGCCATCTGAGCATCCACGGTGTCCGTGTCCGTGGGAAGAGCGATGACATCGCCGAGGTGGCCGGATGGCTCAATGTCGCCGGAGTCATCGTCGCGATCGCTGATTCCGATGCGGAATTCCTGCAGAAATGCCGTGAACGTCTGGAATCGACAGGGAAGTGGCTGCGGACGATCCCTCCGTTGGCCGAGATGGTCAATCGCAAGGTCGAGATCGGCGATATCCGCGATATCAAGGTCGAGGATCTCATCGGTCGTGAACCGGTGCACACCGATCTGGCTGAGATCGCTAAGAAGGTGGCAGGCAAACGTGTGCTTGTCACCGGAGCCGGCGGATCGATCGGCAGCGAACTCTGCCGGCAGCTGTTCGCTCTCCACCCGGAGAGTCTCGTCATGCTCGATCGGGATGAGACGGCTCTGCATGGTGTCGAACTCACGCTCTACGGTTCGGCGCTGCTGATGTCGCCGAACACGGTGCTTGCCGACATCCGCGACCGGGACGCGCTTGATCATATCTTCGCCGAGGCGAAGCCGCAGATCGTGTTCCATGCGGCGGCACTCAAGCATCTGCCGATGCTGCAGCGGTTCCCCGAGGAGGCGTGGAAGACGAATGTCCACGGCACCCTCAACGTCCTCGAAGCAGCTCGTGCAGTCGGAGTCGAGACGTTCGTCAACATTTCGACGGACAAGGCCGCCGCACCGACGAGTGAGCTGGGGAAGAGCAAGCGGATCGCTGAACGTCTGGTCAGCGGGTTCGCAGCGAAGTCCCCGGGCACCTATCTCTCGGTCCGCTTCGGCAATGTTCTGGGATCCCGCGGGTCGGTGCTCCTGTCGTTCCAGGAACAGATCCGACAGGGCGGTCCGATCACGGTCACAGATCCGGAGGTCCGTCGGTTCTTCATGACGATTCCGGAGGCCTGCCAGCTGGTGCTGCAGGCGGCGACGATCGGCGAAGACGGCTACGTCATGGTTCTCGACATGGGCGAGCCCGTGCGCATCGTCGACATCGCGCGGAGTCTGGTTGCGATGTCGAATCAGAACACCGAGATCGTCTACACCGGTCTGCGCGAGGGTGAGAAGCTCGACGAAGAGCTCTTCGGGGACTACGAAGGCACCGTCATCCGCATTCACGACAAGATCAGCCGTGTTGAGGCACCGGTTCTCTCACCTGTTGATCTTCCTGAGTTCACGGCAGACCGCAGCGTCATCGACGACTTCTGTGCCCGCTCGTGCCGTCCTCAGCCGGAGGTCGTCCGTCGGGAACCCGTCGGTGGACCCGCTTACGTGCCGGCACCGGTCAATCTGGTCAACGATGAGGTCAGGTCATGACGATTTCGGATGCCGTGTCCACGAAGCCTCAGGTGACTGCTTCGTCTCAGACCATCCCGGCCGCCAAACGGATTCTGCTCTCGGGACCGGATGTCGGAGAACTCGAAGAAGAATATCTGCTCCGTGCTTTCCGCAGCGGATGGATAGCGCCTGTCGGCCCGGACCTCGAAGCCTTTGAGAAGGAACTGGCAGACAGGGTGGGAGTCGCACACGCGGTCGGACTTTCGTCTGGCACGGCGGCCCTGCATCTCGGTCTGCTGGGCCTCGGAGTGAAGCCGGGAGACCGAGTGATCACGTCGACGATGACGTTCGCCGCGACGGCGAATGCCATCACCTACTGCGGGGCCGAACCCGTGTTCGTCGACTGCGTCGACGACGGGAACATGGATCCGATCCAGCTCCATCGCGCGCTGAAGGACTCGATTCGGAGCGGAGCGAAGCCGGCAGCCATCGTCCCTGTCGATCTGCTGGGTCGGCCCGCGGACTATGACCGGATTCTTCCGATCGCTGCCGAATTCGACGTTCCGGTCCTCGTCGATGCCGCGGAATCGCTGGGATCCCGCTATCGAGACCACGCCTGCGGCAGCCTCGGCGAGGCTGCGGTGGTGTCCTTCAACGGGAACAAGATCATGACCACCTCGGGTGGGGGTGCTCTGCTGACGAATGATGAGCGCTTGGCTGAATACGCCAGGTATCTGTCGACGCAGGCCAGAGAGCCGGTGGCGCACTATGAGCACAGAGAGGTCGGCTTCAACTACCGTCTGAGTAATCTGCTTGCCGCACTCGGGCGGGCACAGCTGGCCCGACTCGAGGGGCTGGTCGAACGGCGTCGGGAGATCCGCGGCCGTTATCGCGACTCGATCGTCGCGGCGACTGACGGGGTCTCACTTTTCGGTGACGTCAACGAACACCGTGACAACGCTTGGCTGTCGGCGATCCTCGTCGACGAGAGTCGCACGGGATTCAACGCCGGCGAGCTCGGTGCATGGTTGGCCGAGCACGATATCGAGACGCGGCCACTGTGGAACCCGATGCATCTGCAGCCGGTCTTCGCCGGAGCGCGGATGTACGGCGGTGAAGTCTCCGAAGGCATCTTCGCCTCCGGGCTCAATCTGCCGAGTGGATCGACGATGAGCGATGACGATGTCGAACGCGTCATCGCGACTGTCACCGTGTTCCTCGGACAGCGAGGCTGCCTAGCTCCGCGATAACGGCAATGAACTTTGACCTGCTGAGGCAGCAGGTCAACGCTTCTTGCCCAGGGAGAACGCAGAGCGAGAGTGGATATCCGCACTCCCTCTGCGGACCTCCGCAGGGCAGAGCCCGGAAGGAGCCTCGAGAAAATCTTCGACGATAGCGTGAGTTCGAACTCGCTTCCGGGCTTCGGCCAAGGGCCGGGTACAGCGGCGTCATTCTGTGAGCTGCTGCAAGGGAATCGCATACTTCGGTTCGGATCAGTCGCACCGAGTCCTTAGTCAAGGAAGGTACAGGCATGGAGAACTCCGGTCGAGTGGAATCCGTTGTTCCGTATGTCAGCTGCTGGCGGACGGTTAAGAACTGATGTCGGAAGAATTCAACGTCCTCACGGTGTGCACAGGAAATCTCTGCCGGTCGATTCTGGCAGAGCTCGTGCTTGCACAGCGATTCTCCGACGTCCGCGAGATCCGTGTTCAGTCAGCCGGCACCCGTGCGGCCCTGGGCCATCGGACACCGGAGGAAGTGTGGGAGGTCGCGGGGTTCATGGGAGTGATCGAAGAGCGGGCCGAACGTGCACGGCAAGTGGACGAAGATCTGCTCGGCGCTGCCGATCTCGTGCTTACGATGACACGCGAGCAAAGGCGTGAGGTCGTCGAGCTCAACCCTCGAATCGTTCGCCGAACCTTCACAATCCGAGAGCTTTCGGGGCTCGCGGCAGTCACCCGGGATGAGGACATTGTGAACGAAGGCGCAGTTCCCACAGCTGACCGGGCAGCCCGCTTGCGGGCCGCCGTCGAAGCAGCCGGTCGGCGTCGGAGTCGGAGGCGGAATCTCACGCTTCCAGCGCACGATGATGTCGTTGACCCGTACGGCTGCTCTCGAGACATCTACGCACTTTCAGCACTCCAGCTCGCCCCTGCCGTCGAAGGGGTTTCGGTTCTGTTCCAAAGAGCGCTGAACCTCGGGGAGGGGGAGTGATGCTGAAAGGCAGAAGACAGTCAGCAGTGATGAGTGCGGGACGTGTGCGCACATCGGAACGACTGCACAAACCGAAGGCACGGACTTCCTATGACCATGTGAAACGGATTGCCGACATCTGCTTCAGCGTCGTCGGACTCATCGTGGCGTCGCCTGTGATCGCCGGAGTTGCCCTCGTCGTCCTGGCAGTACACGGCCGACCGGTGCTCTTCCGGCAGCCTCGGCCAGGGGCCGGCGGCAAGGTCTTCGACATTCTGAAGTTCCGGACCATGGTGGAGCCCAACGGAGAGCGTGTGACTGACGGGCAGCGCCTGACTCGACTCGGCCGTTTCCTTCGAGCCTCGAGCCTCGACGAACTTCCTTCGCTGTGGAACGTCATGCGCGGTGATATGAGCTTTGTCGGTCCGCGACCACTGATTGTCGAATATCTCGCTCTCTATACACCTGAGCAGGCTCGGCGGCATGAGGTTCGTCCTGGCATCACCGGATTGGCACAGGTCAAAGGGCGCAACGAACTTGAGTGGGCAGACCGTTTCCGTCTCGACGTGGAATACGTCGACGGCAGATGTCTGCGACTCGATCTCTCCATCCTTCTGCAGACGGTGCGGACAGTCGTCGGGCGGCGGGGAATAAGCAAACACGGCCACGACACCATGCCGGAATTCACTGGATGGGAGGACACCAGTGATGTCGATAAGTGAAGGGCAGAGAAGCACGAAATTTGCCGCAGCTGTTTTGGTGGCGGCCCAGATCCTGGCGGCCGGTGGTGCAGTCGCAGTCAATCTGCTTGCCGCTGTCGTATTGAGCCCAGCGGGGCGCGGCGACCTGGCTTTTGCACTGCAATTGGCATACTTCCTTTCCGTTTTCGCTGTCATGGGGCTCGAACGGCCATTTATCGCTTCTCGGTCTGGAGCATTCGGCACCGAATATCGCGTCTTTGCACGCATGGTGACGCCCGGCACCCTCTGCGTTCTGCCCATTGCCTTCATCGCAGCCGCGCTGTCACCGTTCAGCACCAGATGGATGTGGCTGGGGGTGATCGCGATTGCTACTTATGTTGCGCTCAATTCATTGGTGCATGCACTGCGCGTCGCCTATGTCTGCAGCCGTGAGTGGAAATGGTTTGCCGTCAATGCGATCGCCACCCAGCTGATCATCGTCGTCGGAGCGGTATTGCTGGTGCTGATCGGTGTGAACGACCCAGTGGTGTGGATGTGGGCCTATGCGGCCTCCGCAGTACCGACAGTGGTTCTCCTGTTCGTCGCACCCCGCCCGCCGAAGCATTTGGAACCCACTCGAGCAGAGAAGCGAGGACTCCGCAAGCGAGGCTGGGTCCTGCTCCCCTCCGAATTCAGCAATTCCGCTATGTTGCGATCCGATCGTCTGCTTCTGCCGATCTTGAGCAGTTCGGCTGCACTCGGCCTGTACGTCACTGTTGCCACTGTTCTCGAGATGGCTACCTGGCCGGTGCAGCAGTGGGTTGATGCTTCATTGCGGAGTTGGTCTCAAGGCTTCTCTTCCCACTCTTTTCCGGTGGTGCGGATCATTGCCCGAAGCGTTCTGCTGCTGGTGGCTTCTGCCGCGGTACTTGCAGTCGCGGCATATGCAATGATCGTCTTCGTTCTGCCGGAATCGTATGCGCCGGCTGCAGCCGCCATCATTCCATTGGCGATATCCGCCGTCATCTTCGGTATCACACGTGTCCAACAGGGCCTCCTCATCGCTGCGGATTCCCCGGGAACGGTGTCGGTCGTTGAGATCATCGGCACCGTGGCTTCGCTCATCGCATACATCACTCTGATTCCGCACTACGGCATGTTCGGCGCGGCATACGGGTCCATCATCGGATATGCCGTCTGCGCAGCTGCCGGCGCCTTCACGCTCTTGCGTGTCATCAAACGCAAGTCACAGCAGTCGCACACAGCTGGGCTCGGCGATGACGAGATCAGTGGTGGTGCGAACCTGACAGACATCGAATCCGCGACAGCAATGCCCGCAAGAGCTGACGTCGAACTCAGAGACCGATATCCAGACCGGACAAGGAAGTGAAGTCATGGACGTATTGATGATCGCCCATTACACAGCAACCGGATGGCTGCCGAACGATCGCTTTGACAGCTTGGCGAGCATTCTTGCTCGCCGCCGTGCAGAAGTCGAGCTGGTCACGTCCTCGTTCCAGCACGCGTTCAAGACACAACGCGACACTTCGGTGGAACGGAGCCCGTTGTACTCGACCACCTATGTGCATGAACCGTCGTATCGGAGCAACGTCTCTGCCGGCCGTCTGCGCAGCCACCGAGCCCTCGGCAGGAACCTTGCTGAATACCTGCGTCAGCGGAAGGTCCCGGACGTCATCTACTGCTCCATGCCTTCTCTCGAAGTGGCTCAAGCCGCAGCCGAATTCGCGAAGAAGAACGATGTCAGATTCATCCTCGATGTGCAGGACCTGTGGCCAGAGGCCTTTGAAATGGTCTTGCGACCACGCTGGATGGTGCGCCAGGCAATGATCCCCATCCGCAGACGTGCCGAGGCGATCTATCGAGCGGCGGATGCGGTGGTGACTGTCTCTGAAACCTACTCAGAACGAGTCAGTTCGGCACGCAGAGGCGATTCGACTGTCTCCACCGTGTATCTCGGGTCGGATCTGACGAAGTTCGACGCCTATCCGGCTCTGCGGCCCACGCAGGCAGGAACCGCAGAGCTCGCATATATCGGAACGTTGGGACACAGCTATGACCTGCCTTCGGTATTCGGGGCTCTTCGCGAACTGAGGAGGGAAGGCATCCGCATGCGCCTGCACGTGATGGGAACGGGCCCCTTCGAAGATCGCTGGCGAAGAGAAACAGAAGATCTTGATGAGGACGTGGTGTTCTACGGAAAACTCGACTACCCGGAGATGGTCTCGCGGCTGCGGGGGTGCGATATCGCCATCAACCCAATCGTTGCGAACTCGGCGGCCAGCATCATCAACAAAGTCTGCGACTATGCAGCCGCAGGACTCCCCGTCGTCAACTCTCAGCAGTGTGCCGAGTACCAAGATCTTCTCACCGAGTATGGAGCGGGCATCAATTGCGAATCGACTCCGTCCGCATTTGCAGAGGCCCTCAAGAAGATGGCCAATGACCGTCGATTGGCAGAACGCGGCCAGGGATCAAGACGAATGGCCGAAGACCATTTCGACCGGTCAGTGACGTACGAACGACTCGGCGGGGTGGTCCTCGATGCGCGCTGATCGTGGACGCTCACCAGGTGGACATATCCATACATACGGGCAGCGGCGAAATCCCCGTTCTCAGACCTTTCAGCCAACCACACACTGTCGCGCAGAAAGTGAACGATCATGATTGTTCAGCACTATTTGACGATTCTCCGTGAACGGTGGGTCTACGCTCTGTCGACCGCCTTCATTGTGATAGCTGGGGTTGCCGGATTCACGGCGCTGCAGACACCGGTGTACGAATCGTCCGCAAACGTCTTCGTCCGAACTGATCCCGGCAACTCCGTCACCGATCGTTCGGCAGCAGCCGACTATGCCCGGCAGCAGATTGACACCTATGCGGATCTCGTTACTACTCCTATTGTGCTTGATTCTGCCATCAGATCTCTCGACTTGGATATCGACGCCGGACAGCTCGCTGACAGCGTCTCAGCGGACGTCCCCGAAGACACGCTGCTCATCTCGATCACTGCGAGAGCGGGTGGTTCTGAAGAGTCGGCGAAACTTGCGAATGCGGTGGCTGAAAGCCTGCAGGAACAGGTCGCAGATCTCGAAACCACCAGCGGAAAAGCGACAGTCCAGTTGACGGTCGTCACTCCTGCGACGGCGCCGAGAGTGCCGGCTTCGCCGAATCTTACGCAGAACTTCGTGCTCGGTCTGATCGCCGCAATACTCGCAGGGATGTTGGCGGCAGTGCTCAGAGATCGCTTGGATAACAAGGTGCGCAAGGCAGATGACATCGAGCAGCTGACAGACGCAGCGGTGATCGGAACGGTCCCGTTGATCTCCGCAGGAGAGAACCACGTCTTCGTCTCAGAACATGGGTCGCAGAATGTCCAGGCTGAACCGTACCGGGAACTTCGGTCGAATCTTCGTTTCCTCGAGCCGCGAGGCAAGAGCCGATCGCTGCTCGTCACGTCTTCGGTGAAAGGCGAAGGAAAATCGGTGACCTCTATCAACCTCGCATCCGCTCTCGCCCGCGGCGGCGAACGCGTGCTTCTCGTCGATGCTGACCTGCGCGATCCCTCGGTGCATCGGTATCTCGGTATTGAAGGGGGCGCAGGCCTGTCGACAGTGCTGATCGGGGATACCGAGCTGAAAGACGTCGTCCAGCCAATGGAACTGGCCAATCTTGCCATTCTTGCGAGTGGTCCGATACCCCCGAACCCGGCTGAACTGCTGGACAGCGAGCAGATGACAGTATTCCTCGAAGAAGCCGCCAAGCAGTACGACGTCGTCGTCTTGGACTCTGCACCAGTGCTTGCCGCGACCGACGCAGTGGCGATGGCTACTCGAGTGTCCGGAACCGTCTTCGTTGCACGGAACGGGGTTGTACGTCGAACGCAGATCACTCAGGCGCTGCGAAAGATCCAACTCGTGCAGGCCCGCCTTCTCGGAATCGTGCTCAACGGGGTACCCCGGACCTCAGGGACAGCATATTCGCAGACCTACGGCAGCAGCTATGACCCGCGTTCGACGCGGAAAGAACCCGACACTTGGGCTCACAGTGCTGAGCCGGAGACCAGCCATTCGAAGCAGCTGGCGGTCCGGCAGTCGGCAGCTCCTCCAGTTTCGGACCGCGAGATCCCTCTTTCAGTTTCTGACAGCTCTCTGCGTCCGGATCCGGGCCGTCGATCTGTCTTCCCTGGGATATGGGCGATCAGCAATGATTGAGCTCACGCAAGGTGAATGACGTGCTGTCGGCTGTCCGTACTCAGCGGCACCGCGCCGAAGCCCCGACAGGTGCCCTCCAGGACCCTGCCCGTTCTTCGATCTTCGCGGTATCACTGACCGCAGTCTGTGCGCTGATCGTCGTCATTGCTCGCATATGGTTCTCTGCGGACATCGAAGCAGCCGCATCTTCGAGCGGGGTCATCGCCGCGGTCTCATTTGCCCACGGCATGACACTGTTTGTGATGCTCGGACGCGATCGGATCACCATGCCGGGACTGTTCATGGCATCGAGTGCAGCAATCGTCGGAGTCAGCGGATTGCTCGTCATCCCAGATCCGTCATTCATCGTCGGCTCCCACCCTGAATCCTCCCTCAATACGGCTCTGTTCTGCGCTACGCTGACGCAGATCGGGATCGGAATGCTCTGCCTGAGAACCGATAAGATAGGGAGACCGGATGAGGTGGTGCTGCCGGTCCGCACTGTAAGGTGGGCCCTCGGCGCCGGAGTCCTCACTCTCGCAGCCACAGTACTTCTCGGAGATCGGCTGGGCGTGCTGGCGGATGGATTCGGATCATCGGCAATCCTGCTCATCTGCATAGCGCTTCTGCTCAGCCCGCGCGGCCTGGGGAGCCCCTGGAACATCGTGGCCATCGTCTGTGCACTTCTGGTGTATCCGACAGCCGTCATCTCGGGGACCGGCCGCCTACGGGCAATAGCGCTCATTCTGGCGGCTGTCTACATCTTCTTCCTCCGGTACGGACGTCAATGGCTGAAAGTCGTCGGAGTCTTCCTCGCTCCGATGATCCTTGCGGTGTTGGGGGTATGGCGCAAGGAATACGAAACCTCCTTGAGCGGCGAGCACGGGAACGACACAGGTCTCTCGTCGATGTTCGTCGGCATCGGCAACTTCGGGTCTCTGATACATGACTTCGATCTGGGAGGTCTCCCGACTCTCGGAGCATCGCTGCTGTCACCGTTGGGGGCGGCTCTGCCCGATGGGCTTGCGCCGGACTGGATGCCCGACGCCATCGGCTATCAGCTCGCTGCTCTGACCGACCCAGAACTGTACGGCACCGGGTTTTCCACGGTGGCAACCGTCTACGGTGATCTGTGGTGGAATTTCGGAGCGCTGGGGTTGATGATCGGCGTTCCGCTTCTCGCCCTGATGCTCGATCGCATCGACTCATGGACGATCCGCAGCTACCGACGTGCGGCTCAGGGGCCACGCGACCTCCTGCTCCTGGTGTTCTTCGCAGCCCTATTGGGTGGAGTCGGAGACATAGTCTGGTCCGGTTTCCACACTTGGATGGTGCGAATGTACGCGCGAATTGCAGCACTCGTCGTCCTCTGGCTGTTCACCTTCTACGTTCCGCGGCAGGTCTCTCCACAATTCGTCACCTTCCAACCAGAGGAGCATGAGCGACTTGCCGAAAGAGAGGATTCAGCCGTACAGAAGGTGCGACCTCGCAGGGCTGAGTCACCCGCCGGTTCTCTCTGCCGTCGCCACCGTCGACCGACTCGATATGTGAAGTTCTCAACCGCCTCGGTGCCACGATGATCGTCGATCTCGGTCCGACTTCGGATGAGAAGAGAAAAGCATACGTGCGTCGACGCTTGAAGCTGACTTCGTGCTCAGCCAGTACTGCCTGTTTGGATACATTGATCTGAGCGGTCGGTGTGAATGTCGAAACGCACTTGAAGGAGGATTCCGGATGAAGAATTCGAACGGGCTGAAGGTTGTCATTGCCTCTGCCGCGCACCGGGCGCATTATGTGGAGTGGTTCAAGACGGCCTTGCGGACCGAGGGAATCCACGGCGAAGTCATCGCGTTCGAGTATCGACGTACGGCTCCGACCCTGTCCCTGGCAGACCGTGGCGTGGTGATGCCGGCATACAACTCTCCTGAGTATCGCGAAGAGGTATTGAACTGGGTTCGGAAGGAAACGCCTGACCTCTTTGTCTCGGTGAATGACTATGAGCTTCAGGTGCTGGCCAGTGGCCTGGCAGAAGAGCTGAGTAGGGTCGGCTGCACAGTCGCAGCACTCGACGCCGATGCGCAGAACATCGTCCTCGACAAACACCTGATGGCTGCCAGGCTGCGTGACCGAGGGCTTCCCACTCCTGCGACGTGGCTCGGCAGTGAGGCTGACGTGGCGCAGGAGTCGAACTCGGGCGGCGGTTTCATCGTCAAGCATCGTTTCGGAAGCGGATCAGACGGGCTTCGCATTGCCACTGGTGAGACTCTGCAGGAAATGGTCATCGAATCGGCGAAGACGGCAAAAGATGCAGGGGGACGACCGACAACTCACGGCGAAGACGCCGTCATCATCCAGACCCTCTTGCCTGGAGCGGAGTTCGGCGTCGATGGAGTCTTCTCCCTTGACGGAACCGGCCGTTTGAATGGGGCACTTGCGAGGCGCAAAGACAGGATGAGAGGCGGAGACACCGATGTCGCCACAACAGTCGCAGCGAATCGCTTCACTCAGGCACTTGTCGAACTCGGAGAACTCCTCAAACCGGTGGGACCGATCGACGTCGACTTCAAAGAAGACGCCGAAGGCTCCCCAAATATCATCGATATCAACCCGCGGTTCGGCGGAGGGTACCCGTTCTGTCACCTTGCGGGAGCGGATGTACCCGCCTATCTGGTCCGTGAGTTGGCGGGACTGGCCGATGCTCCAACACTGCTGGACTATGAAGTCGGGGTGACGACGGCGAGAAGAGACGAATTCTCCGTTCTCCGTCGATAGTGCCGGCCTACAGCCGGCATGAGCTGCTTCGAAGCGTCAGGATCCAGCTTGAGATTCTGTCAAGAACCAGCTGCGACCGCGGCGGGTATCGATGCAGAGGCATCGAGCCACGAATGTCCGCTCAGATAGTCGTCCACCGAGCCCCTCCGCCTCACCAATGTCAAAGAATCGTCGTTCCGGACGAAGACAGCTGGAGGGAACTCGATGAAGGAAGACTGGTAGGACATCGTGTAGGCACCGACCCGGTAGAAGACGATCCGGTCACCTTCGGACAGCTGCGGCGCGTCTTTCACGACTGTCAGGCGGTCGTCTTCCATGCAGGTGAAGCCGCAGATCACCTGTTCGGGAATCGATTCCTCGGAAGTGGAATCGATGCGCACATCGAACACCCTCTGCCGCCGAAAGAGAGGATCGATATCGGTACGGCTGGCATCGGTGACAACATACCGGTGATCTCCGACGTCTTTGACGTCGACAACCTGGGAATGGAATTCCACAGGCACTGCAATCAGCGAACCACCCGGTTCGACGATCAATTGAGTTCGGCCGATGTCGACCGTTCCCTCGAGGCCGTCGCGAATCGTGGACACATATTGGTCGAACGTGGGAGTTCCTGCAGGACTGCCGAAGAACCCGCCGCCGATATCGATCCAATCGAGATCGAGGTCGAACTCGGAGATGAGCTCGGCAGCGAGCTCCGCCGATGCCTGATAGACACACAGACTCTGTGTGAGCGAATTCCGGTGCATATGGAGACCTGCAACCCTCACCCCTGCGGCCTTCAGCTCAGACATCGCTGCGCCGAGCTCACCGTTTTCCGCATTGAACCCGAAACGGCTGTGCTGTCCCGACGTGGTGCTCTCCCCAGGACATCTCTCTTCGAGATTCCAGTTGACGCGCAAACCCACGGAAAGTCTCTGCTCAGGCTGTTCCTCGGCGAGCTCGGCGGCCCATCTGACCTCTCGCTTCGAATCCAGGTTGACGACTGAACCGTGGGTGAGTGCTTGGCGCAATCGCTGCCGACTCTTGACCGGGCCGTTGAACACGATGCGATCCGGGCGATATCCCACGGACAGTGCAAGTTGGTATTCGGCATCCGACACCACCTCTGCCCAGACGCCCTGCGTATTCATAAAAGACAGAAGCCAAGGCAGTGCATTTGTTTTGAAAGAATATGACAGCACTGAATTCGGCCAATGATTCAAAAGTGCTTGGCGAAATCTATCGATGAATTCTTCGAGGACTGATGAGTCCAGGACAAAAGCCGGCGTTTGGGGCTCGTGCTGCCGGGTCCCGTGCTGCGCCACTTCAACCACTCTTTTCTGTATTTCGCGTCGTGTCTTCAATCAGTCTATGGAGAGCAGCTGGGATGCGGAGTCGTTTCACTGATTATTGCGGAGAACCGCATGCTGTCATCGGAATGTCTGATGATAGAAATAGAAACAAACTGATTCGGGCAGAATGGAATCGGAATTTCGCAGTAATATCCTGCGCCCCGATGTGCAAAAAATGTAACTGACGAATTCGGCCCGGGCGAATTCCATTTGTACAGAGACCGTCTTATGTGATCGGGGAGACTCGGACCAGTTCGAGGAGGACAGTGTGACAGCAAAGCCAGCGACGATCATCATCAGCTCAGCCGGGAGACGCCTGTATCTCATCGACTGGTTTCGAGAGGCTTTCGACGCTCTTGGCATCGACGGGCGAGTGATCGTTGCCGAAAACGATCCGACAAGCTCCTCTGCTTCCTACGGCGACGTCGGCCGGAGTCTGCCGAAATACGATGATCCCGACTACGGTCCAGAGCTGATGCGCCTGGTTGCCGAATTCGACGCCAAGATCTTCGTGTCGGCGAATGACTACGAGCTCATGCATGTTCATGTGAATAGTGGACTCGCGAACTCTCTTCGGGACAGCGGCGTGCTGGTGCCGGGAGTATCGGCGGCCTGGCAGGCCGGCTGTGCAGACAAGCTGCAGATGGCGAAGATGCTCACCGCCGTTGAGGTTCCGACGCCGACGACCATCAGCGGCGCGGATGACCAAGGAATCGATGAGCTGAGCGCTCAGGCCGACGAGTTCGTCGTCAAGCACAGATTCGGCAGTGGGTCCTCGGGCCTGCGGGTGGTCTCAGCAGACCACGTCGGTCAGGCGGTGACAGAATCTGCGCTTTCAGCCCCGGCAGCGGGTGGGCATCCGGGTACCAGGGATGGCGTCGTGGTGCAGCCGAAGCTCCCGGGAGCTGAATATGGTGTCGACATCATCGGCAGCCTGACAGACGGCGGAACGCTCAGCGGAGTTCTCGCCCGCCGCAAGGTTCGAATGAGAGCCGGAGAGACGGACAAAGCCGTGACCGTCGACCCCGCCCCCTTTGCTCGAATCGCTGAGCGGATTGCCGGAGCTTCAGATCTGACGGGGCTCATCGACGTTGACGTGTTCGTCGATGACTTGGGCAAGGCATCCGTGATCGACATCAACCCCCGATTCGGCGGTGGGTATCCATTCGTCCACCTTGCCGGCGCAGATGTGCCTCTCTACTATCTAGCACAGGCCTTCGGGGTTGATATCGGTGAGAGCTGGAACCGATACGAATGGAACGTCGTCTCCGCGAAATTTGAGAGTATCCGCGTCACGGGCTGACGAAGAGGGCCAGGCGAGAGCTCGATGAGGGTGAGCTGATGTCGCCTCAGCTGCCGACCTTCACGCCCCGGTGCGAGTATTCGCCGAGGCGGCTGACGAGGTCACGCATCTTGTGCGTGGCATCCGATTGGGCTAGGTCCCGCAGCGTCAGCAGGGAAGAGAATGCAGTGTAGATCCGCGGCCGCAGCGGCAGGTCCCAGACGCCGATGTATTCGTGCGCATCTGCTCCCATACCTGCCTTGAAGTGGATCAGGCCCGCAGTCGGAACATCGGGGTCCAAAGTATCTTGGCCCCCGCCGATATCGATGAGTTCGACTCCGTCTGCGACGGCGCGTCGGATGATCTCCCAATAGAGGGCATTCGACGGCCGTACCTCGGGCCTGAGCGTGCTCGTCGCAGCAAAGATGCCCTGCACCCTTCTGCCGATCTGCGCTGTGGCCTCGGCGGCGAGTACCTCGCCATTGTGCCTGGCGACATCGAACGTGATCCGACCGGGGAAGTCCACGGCCAAGGTTGTCAGGACTGATTCGATGTAGCTTCGAGGCTTTGCATTGAAATGGTTGCGGTCAGCTGTCTCCGCCAATATTCGGAGCACTTCATCGAGATCCGCCAGTTCTCCGGTCTGCGCTTGCACCCCCGCGCGTTCGGCTTTGCGGATATTCTTCCGCCACGTCTTCGACATCCGTGACGAGACGGCCTGTTCTGAGCCGCCTTCCAGCGAAAGGTGGAAATTGAACCGAGGTTGGCTGGCTTCGGCTTCCTTATTGCCGCGGACTTCCTTCCAGCCGAGTCGTGACAACTGGCGCACGATGTCACTCCCGACAGGATTGGTGTCGTCGGGAGCGAGATCGTCGAATCGGACAACGCTGGGATCTGTGAGTCCCTTCTTCACCGTGTCGGCATGCCAGCTTCGCAGCTTCAACGGCGGAGCGATCCTGACGGCGAAGATGTTCCTCGCGCGCAGATGAGCAGTCAAGGCCTGCAGCTGCTCTAGCGCACCCGGGGCGGCCCAGTCGATCAGTGGGCCCTGCGGAATGTAGGCAAAACGGAACCGAGTCCCAGGCAGGTTCTTGTACTTGACGAGCGTCGCAGCGACCAGCGCTCCGGTACTGTCTCGGATGCCCAGCACCTCATAGTCCCAGATCTGGCTGCGTGCGTCTCCCCATTGCGGAGTCTGCTGGTAGCTTGCGGTCTCGAAGTTTTCGAGGAACCGCTGGTACTCGGTGCTTTCAAGGCATTCAACAGTATGCATGGAATCAGAGTAGGGAGGCGCGGAGGGGATGACCGCAGATCACAGTGCAGCTTTCGTGCTTCCGCACTCCATTGGCGGATGACCGCATATTGCTCCGGTTAGTCGACAATTGCCGACGATTCACCGGCACATTGGGAGTCCGGGCAGGTCAGCAAGCTACGTGCTGGTCGTCCGAACGTTGACAGCGGGATGTAAGAGGGGAGCTCACGTGTACGTCGATGAGCGTGACGCGGGTGTGATCCGCCGAGATGGAGGATGGGCGACCATGAGCTCGAATGCTGAAGGGACCGCGCAGGATCCCCGCCTCAGCTTGGGAGACTTCATCGTCGAACTCGAATCCTCGGGCGTGGGCCCGGTCGACACCGATCTCAGCCATCTGCTGTGGACGGAATGCGCCGGTCGTGCTCGCTTCGCCGAGGCGGTCCTCCGCGCCGCTGCCACCGCTGGGGTCACAGTGGACCCCGAATCCGTGTCCTTCGCCGAATGGGTCGTCGAGCTGTGCCCACGTCTGTCCTTCGAGCTGGGACCTGGTGACACAGCAGCAGCCTCGGTGCTCGCTCAACTCAGCGATGTGTCAGAGAAGACTGCCGTGCGGGCACTGACCGCGGTGGCTGACGACCTCCTCGGCGGAATCGGCGTCAACGATCCTGACGGTGTGCTGAGCCGACTCCACTCCAGCGGGATACTCACCCGTGTCGAGGATCTGGTGCGGGGCTCACTGCTGCAGGTCCCCACCCTCATCGCTGCCAAGCTGCGCCATGACCTCGCCACTACAGCGGGTGGGAAACCAGTGATCGCCGCTCTTCTCGAAGTGCTCATCGAACATATGGAATCGGCAGGCACCGTCGAGCCCGAACTCCTCAGCGATGTGCTGCTCTTGGCTCGTCACGGCGGCTGCTGGCCTCAGCTGCTGCGAGTGACCGAGGCGGTGGGCATACCGATGTTCCTGCTTACGCCGCGGACCGCCTGCACCACGTTCCGTCTTCTGCCGCCCAAGATTCGCGCGGACTGGCCCGGGCTCGGATTCTACGGAACACTCGCCGAGGATATCGATGCCGATTCGGCTGTCGATCCGGCACGCATCCGTTCCGCCGCGATCAGGCATACCGGTCCGGGACTGCTCAGGTCTCGCCTGCCGGCGATCCTCGGCGCTTCGACACCGGGAGAAGAGGAGAGCGGAGAAGCTCGGACGGTCGGATTGCCGACCGATGTCATCGGCACTGTCCGTCAGCTGATCGGTCTCGCCGATTCCGGTCGCCACAGTGACGCCGCAGAATTGGGCATCCGGGCCGCGACGAAGATGCGCAGTGTGCGCGGGCGTTCCGTCGTCCGACTCCTCACCGCGATCGCACTCCACCATGCATCCGAGTCTCGCCGGGCACTGTCTCTGCTCAATGAGATCGAAGGGCCCGCTCGGGCCGGTCACATCGACGGCGACTTCCTGCTTCCGGCGATCATCGCGTGGACGGCTCTCATCGCGGCCGTCAGCGGCGACTGTGAGCGAGCCGATGCTCATCTCGCATTGGCCGCAGAACCGTCCGAACTCAGCCGAGCCGGGGCCGAAATCGGCATCAGCACTGGCCGTTCAGAGACACCGCCGAGCGTCATCATCGACGAGCTCGTCACTCCGCCGCTGCGTATCGCCGCGGCGCTGCGAGCCCTCGATCGTCTCGACTTGGAACGGGCCCAGGCAGAATTCGACGCACTGTCTGCGTACCCAGAAATGCGAACTTTGTGGGTCTATCTGCCCCTCATTGCACGGACCTTGGCGGTGCTGTCCGCAGAGGCCGAATCAGATCTGCTCTTCGTCAACGACGATGCGGAGCGATTTCGTGACAGCGGAGTCCTCTCCGAAGCTGAGACGGATCTGCTGGCATTCGGGAGAAGCATGGTCTTCATCGCTCTCGGTCAGCTGCGATGGGCCGAGCTCGACCGCGAGAAGCTCTCGCCGACGTGCGACTCGCGCATCGTCCTCGACGTCCGCTCGAAGCTTGTGGCCGGCCGCAACGACGAGGCGATTGCGTGTGCCGATACCTGGTTCTACCACCGTTCGCTCGGTCCGCGCAGCCGCGCAGAGCTCGCGGCCATCCGTGCAGCGGCCAAGCTGCGCACTGGGGACGCGGCTGCCGCGAAGAGTGACTTCCCAATGGCGGTGAGCCTCTCGACCTGGGTGAGCTCGCTGCTGCCGCTGGCACTTCTGCCGCTGCCTGATCGCAGTCGACTCATCGACCTCACGGCCGATTCGCCCGTATGGGCGGAGGCCGCGAACGAGTTCTCCGAGACTTTCACCTCACCGGCCCAGCTGATGGAGCGGCTGCGTGAAATCGGTTCGGTCTCTGTCGACAGAGCTGAAACGCCGCAGTTGAGTGCGGGCGAAGCCCAGCTCATCGACTTCCTGGCACGCGGCCTGTCCGTCGCCGAGATCGCCGAAGAGCTTCATCAGGTGACAGGCACGGTGAAGAACCGTCTCTCCGCCCTCTACCGCAAATTCGGAGTCTCGAACCGGGCAGATGTGCTCATCCGGGCCCGGTCGTTCGGCTACCTGACCGAGCAGCACGACTGACGATCACGCTGTGACCAGGTCCCGCCTCCGGAACCCGAGTATCCCCGCACCGATGAGAACCGCAGCGATCCCTGCCAGCCACAGCACGGCCTCGGCGGAGATGTCCTGGGCCGGGTATTGGCCGATATGGGTGAAGAGGGACAAATCGAGGACCGTCTTGTCGAGCTGCATCAGCCCGCCGAACAATGCGAGGACCGCCGAGGCGGCGAAGACGATCCAGCTCACGCTCATCAGCCGCGGGGCGAAGCCATAGAGCAGGTAGGCGAAACCGAGCAGTGCCCAGATCGACGGCGTCTGCGCGAGGTGCCCGAGCAGGGTCGGCCACAGCAGGGACCAATCGCCCATCGACACGGCCGCCCCGATCCCCTCGCCGAGGCCGGCCATGCCCATCAGCCATCCCGCCCCGAACAGCGTCACCACCGCCCAGGAGGTCAACCAGCCGCTGCGGGAAACCGCTGTCGAGAGCACCGGCTCCGCGTGGAACGAGGACTCTTCTGACCGCAGTCCACCAGCGGCGATGACCGCATAAGCGGCGACGATGATCGCGAAGTACAGGGCCATATAACCGAGGTAGCCGTCGACGATCCCCGACTGTCCGCCCATGATGGACAGGATCTCCGGCGGCATTCCCGCCGCACCTTCATTCATCGGCCCGGTGAACGAGCCGAACACCACGCCCATGATCAGCATGCTCAGCGACCACCAGAACAGGCCCGATGCCTGCAGGCGCAGCGCCAGACCCAAGGGCGTCGACAGCAGCAGTCCTGCCTGCGACCTGCCGAACCGTTCGGCGACGATTCCGGCACCCAGGTCACGACGCGACTGCAGTGCCACCGCCACGATGACAAGGACCACGAACAGGCCGGCCGAATACAGCAGCGGCCACCAGCGATCGAGGGTGAACGGCGCAGTCTGCTGCGCCCACCCCAATGGTGAGAGCCACGAAAGCCAGTCAAGCGAACCTCCGGAAACGTGCGACATATCGCCGATCCCACGCAGCACGAAGCTGAGCGCCAACACCGCGCCGGCCATCGATGAGGCGGCCCTGGCGAAAGCGCTCAGCTGCACCGTGACCGCAGTGACGGCCGCGAAGACACAGCCCACCGCGCCGATCCCGACCGCGAACAGCACCGTCGCCGACCACGAATCCGGTTCGGCCTGAGAGAATCCGAACGCCGCCGCCATCCCAGCAGCGAGCAGGAGATTCATGAACACCGTGAGCACAAGGGCCGCAATGAGCTGAGTATGCCGACCGGTGACCCCGGCACGGACGAGCTCGGCCCGCGCGGTCTGCTCCTCGGCGCGAGTATGCCGGGAGACCGTGAGGATCGACATCAGGGCAGCCCCGATCATGAGGAACACCCCGTACATGCCGACGATGAACCGCGGAATCGTCACCTGATCGAGCCCATATCCCGGTCCCGTGATGAGCGCCATCACCGGATTCTTCGCAAACGCCGTCATCGCCTGCAGCGAATCGCCATCCATGACCACCGCGATCGCATTCGCGAAGTACGCGGTGAGCGCAGAGAGCCCAAGCACCCAGATCGGCAGCCAGAAACGGTCCCTGCGCAGCATGAACCTCAGCAGGTGGCCCAGCCCCGCCAGGTTCCCCTCGCCGAGGCGGCCTCGCCGAACACGTTCATGTGCACCATGATGGTGGTCGGGCTTTGCGGCCAGCAGATTCATGACTCCTCCTTGCCGTAATGACGCAGCAGCAGCTGTTCGAGGGTCGGCGGGGTCGCGGTGAGCGACTCGACATCATGCTCGCCGAGCGCCCGCATAATGCTGGGCAGCTGCGCCGTATCGGCGCTGAAATGCAGTCGCGAACCTTCGCGCACGAGGTCGTGGACTCCGGCCATCTCGGCCAGGGCGGGCACATCATGTTCGAGCCCGACGGTGATTGTCGTCCGCGACAGGTGCCGCAGCTCGGAGAGGGTTCCCGTCTCGACGATGCGACCGGAGCGGATGATCGATACCCGATCGGCCAGAGCTTCGACCTGCGCGAGGATATGGCTGGACAGCAGCACCGTTCGCCCGGCCTCCTTCGCCTGCCGGATGCAGTCCTGGAACACCGCCTCCATGAGCGGATCGAGACCGGCCGTCGGCTCATCGAGGAGGAGCAGTTCGACATCCGAGGCCAACGCAGAGATGAGTGCCACCTTTTGCCGGTTGCCCTTCGAATAGGTCCGGCCCTTCTTCCGCGGATCGAGGTCGAAACGTTCGATGAGCTCATCACGTCGGCGCGTGTCGACGCCTCCGCGCAGCCGGGCGAACAGGTCGATCGCCTCCCCGCCGGTCAGTCCCGGCCACAGTTCGACATCGCCCGGTACATAGGCCAGGCGACGGTGCAGCGGCACCGCCTTCGCCCATGGATCCTCGCCGAGGAGGCGCACCGTTCCAGCGTCATGTCGCAGGATGCCGAGCAGTATCCGGATCGTCGTCGACTTGCCGGCTCCGTTGGGGCCGAGGAAGCCATGGACTTCCCCGCGAGCGACATCGAGGTCGAGTCCGTCGAGCGCGCGGACGCGACCGAAGGACTTCACGACGCCGTGAAGTGAGATCGCGGACGGTGCGGCTCCATCGTGGTCGTCCATGCGGCGGGTGCGAGTCAGGGTGCTCATGGCTCTTCTTCTCCTGAGGCGGGTTCGGACTCCCCTTGAGTGGGCTCCGGTGTGGTGTCGGGAACGGATTCAAGGACTCCGTGCAGATAGAGATCGAGCAGGTGCGGGGCGAGTCGAGTCATGGTCTCCGTCGTGTCGGCGGTGCCGAGGACGGACTTCAGCCTGTGGTCGAGCAGAGAGGGCGCCAATGCCATGACCGCGATCATCGCGGCCTGTCCGTGGGGGTCCTCGCTCTGGCGGAAGGTGTATCCGGCGAAGCCGTCAGTTATATAGGACTCGACGAGGTCGACGTAGTGGTCGAAGTACCGCTGACCGTGCTCACTGGGATCGAGCAGGGATTTGACGAGGTAGTCCACCGAGGTGGCCAGCTCGGGATCGCTGAACATCATCTGCACGGCCATCGTGGCGTATTCGGCGTTGCGTGCCTTCGCGTTCGTGATGAGGTCGAAGACGTGGTCGTCACATGCACTGCGCAGCCCGTCCTTCGACCCGAAATGGTGGATGACCAGACCGGGGGAGACCTCGGCAGCGGCAGCGATGCCGCGGATCGTCGTCTTCGTGAACCCGTGTTCGGCGAACTCTGCCACTGCGGCAGACAGGATCTTCTGCGCTGTCTCCGGCGAGGAGTTCGGAGACCGGCGAGGACGAGAGTCAGAATTGGTTGAACGCATGTTTAATATTAAACGCGCGTTCAATCTATGAAGTCAACAGTTTGGGCGAATAACGCGGGACCAAGAACTATGGGTAGGGGAGCGGGGGACCAGGGCGATGCCGGGCATCGCGGTTCCCGGTGCTGAGGAAACGGGTCTCAGCCCTCCGTGCGCGCCTGCATGGAATGCGCCGGGGCGTCGGGTCGCACCGGGATGATGAGCGCCAGACCAACAGCCAGAACGATGAGGATGCCCAGCGTTCCCGCCCGCTGGAAGCCGAAGATCGTGATCGCCAAGGCGAACATCGCGGGCCCCAGGAAGCTCACGGCTCGTCCGGTCGTGGCATAGAGGCCGAAGTTCTCCCCGGCCGACTCCGGCGGAGTGATGCGGGCCAGGAACGACCGGCTCGACGCCTGGACCGGACCGACGCAGAAGCTCAGGATCAGGGCGCAGACCCAGAACACGGCCGCCTCGGCGCTGAAGAGGATCGGCAGCCCACCTGCGATGATGACGATGAGACCGGCGATGATGACGGGTTTCGGCCCGAGCCGATCGTCGAACCACCCGGCGATCATCGCACCGGCACCGGCGGCGACGTTCGCTGCCACACCGAGGATGATGATCTCCGAAGCGGAGAACCCGTAGCTGCCGGCCGCGAGCACACCGGCGAACGAGAAGATCGCAGCCAGACCATCCCGGAACACCGCCGAGGCGATGAAGAACCGCAGTGTCTGATGCTCCGTCGACCACATCCGGATCAGCCGGCGCACGAGGGCCGCATAGTCGGCGATGAACGCCCGGATCGGGTGCCCGCCCGACGTGCCCTTGACCTTCGCTCCCGGTGCCGAGAACAGGACGGGGATCGCGAAGATTGCGAACCACACGGCGGACAGGACCGCGACGATACGGAACCGCAGTCCCTCCTCGTCGCTGGCGCCGAGGAAGCCGACCTCGGGTTGGATGACGAGGACGAGGAGGATGACGAGAAGGACCAGCCCTCCGACGTAGCCCATGCCCCAACCGAATCCGGAGACCTTGCCGACGTTGTCGGGGTGGGATATGCGGACCATGATGCCGTTGTAGGACACCTCGGCGAATTCGAAGAAGACGCTGCCCACGGCCAGGAGCAGCAGACCCAGCCACAGATAGTCGGGGGAATCGCGGACGAAGAAGAGCCCGAACATCGTGAGCACGACGATTGCCGTGTGCACGCCCAGCCACAGGCGATGCCGACCTCCGGCATCGGCCCGGGTGCCGGCGGCCGGAGCGATGACGGCGATGACGAAACCGGCCGCGGCCATCGACCAGCCCAAGGCCGAGGAGCCTGCCTCCTCGGTGGCTGCGACGGACTTCGTCAGATACGGAGCGAAGACGAAGGTGATGATCACGGCGTTGAAGGACGCCGAACCCCAGTCCCATAGAGCCCAGTTGAAGATGCGCAGGCGATTGCCCGAACCGGTTCCCGAACCGGGCGGAGTCAGAGTCGAGGCCATGAGGCCACTGTACTGAATGCAGAGTCCGAAACGAGGTCTCAATCTCGGGCTGATTCTCTCGTTCGCACTTTCATTCCCTTAAGTAATGTCTCCCGATTCCGGAACTGATGAACTCCATTCGTGACCAGGGATAACACCCCTGGCATGCGGGTTCCAGCTGAAAGTTGCCTTGAAGGTGGCTGAGGAATGGGGCAGAGTGAAGCGGTAATCCCATCATTCGATCAGGAGGACGAAGTGAGCGACTCCGACACGAACTCCCAGCCGGGTAACGGGCTCGGCCCGGGTCCAGAAGAGCAGCTGCTGTTCGGCGAACCCGACCCCGTCGAACTGCACCTGCCTGAGAAGTACCACATCGGCGAATCCGATTCCGATGACGCGATCACTCAGAAGCTGCAGCGCCAGGGAGTGCGCATCGGCAAGGGCATGATCGCCCCGCGCGTCTTCTGGCCGGCGCTGATCATCATCGTCGGCATCGTCGTATTCTCCGTGGCACTGCCCGAGGGCACCGGCAATGTCATCTCGAACATCCAGAACTGGATCGTCACTCAGCTCGGCTGGTACTACATGCTCGTCGTCGGGCTGTTCGTCGGCTTCGCGATCGTCGTCGGCTTCTCGAAGTTCGGCAAGATCAAGCTCGGCAAGGACGACGACGAACCCGAATTCGGCGTCATGTCCTGGTTCGCCATGCTCTTCGCTGCCGGTATGGGCATCGGCCTCGTCTTCTACGGTGTGGCCGAACCCCTGACCTATGCGACGACCGGACCGAAGCCCGGCTGGCCCGGCGGCGAGATCGAGAACGCCCAGATGGGCATGGCACAGACCTTCGTCCACTGGGGTCTGCACCCCTGGGCTCTCTATGCCGTGCTGGGTATGGCTCTGGCCTACGCCATCCACCGCCGCGGTCGCCCGCTGTCGATCCGCTGGGCGCTCGAGCCGCTGCTCGGAAACAAGGTCAAGGGCTGGGCCGGCGACGTCATCGACGTCATCGCGATCTTCGGCACCGTCTTCGGTATCGCCACCTCGCTGGGCCTCGGCGTCAAGCAGATCTCGGCGGGTCTCAAACACATCGAGGTCGTCGGCGACTATGGAAAACCGTTCCTCATCATCCTCATCGTTATCATTACCCTCCTCGCCACCACCTCGGTGGTCACGGGTGTGGGCGCAGGAATCAAGTGGCTGTCGAACATCAACCTCACGATGGCCGGCGTCCTGCTCGTCACGGTCCTCGTCTTCGGCCCGACTCTGTTCCTGTTCCAGAACTTCGTCGAATCGCTCGGCGTCTGGCTGGCGAACGTCCTCAACATGACCTTCGACATCGGTGCCTACTCCGGCAAGGAAGGCGCCGAATGGAACTCGAGTTGGACCCTCTTCTACTGGGGCTGGTGGATCTCCTGGGCACCCTTCGTCGGTGTCTTCATCGCCCGCATCTCCCGCGGGCGCACCGTCCGCGAGTTCATCGCAGGCGTCCTGCTCGTCCCTTCGATCGTCGGCTTCTTCTGGTTCTCCGTCCTCGGAGGAACCGGTATCTACCGTCAGATCTTCGGCTCCGGCGATCTCGTCGATCCGGATGAGGGAGTCGTCGCCGAGCGTGTCCTCTTCGACGTGCTCGGCGACCTGCCGCTGGGCTCGATCCTCTCGGTCATCGCGATCATCCTCGTGGCGATCTTCTTCATCACCTCCTCGGATTCGGGCTCGCTCGTCGTCGACATGCTCGCCTCGGGCGGTCACCCGAACCCGCCGATCTGGTCGCGCGTGCTGTGGGCGCTGATGGAGGGCGCGATCGCCATCGCACTGCTCATGGCCGGCGGGCTCACCGCCTTGCAGGCGGGGTCACTGGTCACAGCCTTGCCGTTCTCGATCGTGCTGCTGCTCGTCTGCGTCTCGACCCTCAAGGCCTTCGGCATGGAGGCCAAGCGGACGGCCGCGATCGAACGGGCCGCTCGCTACCGTGCGGTCGGTGAGCACCTGGCCGACGACTTCGACGAGTACCTGGGCGAGAAGGTCGACGAACGCATCGACTACCGCCTCAGCAGTTCGCAGGGTCTGCTTGGCAAACAGCGATCGAAGTCTGGTTCCCGAGAGACCAAGCGCGGCGTCCGCGAGGTCCCGACCCGGGAGGCGGAGACCCCTCCGGACACCGAGTCCTGACCCGCACCGAGGCGGCTCACCTCTGATGAAACCGCTCGACCGACCGGTCGAGCGGTTTCATCGTTCACGGGCCATGCCAGGGGTGGGCATCCTCGGCGAGGGAAGGTCCCGTTGGGACCTCCTGCCATGGGCAGGACGGAACGAGTAGGCTGGTGGCAGCAGAAACGGCCGACCCCGACCAAGGAGCAAGTATGCCCATTGCCAGCCCCGAAGTGTATGCCGAGATGATCGACCGCGCGAAGACCCAGGGCTTCGCCTACCCCGCGATCAACTGCACCTCCTCGCAGACGATCAACGCCGCCATCCGCGGCTTCGCCGAAGCCGGTTCCGACGGCATCGTGCAGATCTCCACGGGAGGCGCCGAATACATGTCCGGGCCGACGGTCAAGGACCGTGTGCGCGGTGCGATCGCGTTCTCCGTCTTCGCCGCCGAGGTGGCCAAGAGCTACGACGTCAACATCGCGCTGCACACCGACCACGCCCCGAAGGACGCCGTCGAAGCCTGGGTCAAGCCCCTCCTCGCCGCGTCGACCGAGCGCGTGAAGAACGGCGGCGAGCCCTACTTCCAGTCGCACATGTGGGACGGTTCGGCCGTACCCCTCGACGAGAACCTCGTCCTCGCCGAGGAGCTGCTCGAGCTATCGGCAGCCGCGCACTCGATCCTCGAGATCGAGGTCGGCGTCGTCGGCGGCGAAGAGGACGGCGTCGAGAACGAGATCAACGACAAGCTCTACACCACCGTCGAGGACGGACTGGCCACCGCGCGGGCGCTGGGCACCGGCGAGAAGGGCCGCTACCTCACGGCTCTGACCTTCGGAAACGTCCACGGCGTGTACAAGCCCGGCAATGTGAAGCTGCGCCCCGAGCTCCTCGGTGAGATCCAGGAGAAAGTCGGCGCCGAGGTCGGCAAGAAAGATCCCTTCGACCTCGTCTTCCACGGCGGCTCGGGTTCGAGCGCAGAGGAGATCGCCGAGGCGGTCCGCCACGGAGTCGTGAAGATGAACATCGACACCGACACCCAGTACGCCTTCACCCGCCCCGTCGTCGAGCACATGTTCCGCAACTACGACGGAGTGCTCAAGATCGACGGCGAGGTCGGCGACAAGAAGCTCTACGACCCGCGCTCCTACGGCAAGGCGGCGGAGAAGGCCATGGCCGAACGCGTCGTCGAAGCCTGCCAGAACCTCGGCTCGGCAGGCACCAGCCTGAAGAAGTGAGCCCTCGCAGCTGACTGAGAGCGAGACAGCGGCCGTCGCCCATATCGGGCGGCGGCCGCTGTTGTCCATGCTGAAGCAATTGATAGTGGCGAAAAGTCTGATTTCCGCCTCAGGATCAGACTTTTCGCCACTATCAAAGTGCGGAGGGTGAATGCCAAAAGGCCCGGGACGCCATTGTCCCGGGCCTCATGTGTCCCTCGTATCGGCTGACGACCTGTCGTCAGCCGATCGCAAGGGGCGGCATCAGCCCTTCGGCACTGCTTCGCCGGCCTTGAGGCGAGCCACGCGCTGATCCCAGAAGTCGGCGTTGCGCACGCCGATCTTCTCCGGCTCGAACACCGGGTCCAGGCCGAGCTTGGTCTGGCGCTCGAAGTCGCGCAGGAGCTTGAACGCCGGCTGCTGCAGGATGAGGATGCCGATGATGTTCAGCCAGGCCATCAGGCCCACGCCGATGTCACCGAGCGCCCAAGCGCTGCCCGATGCCGACATCGCGCCTACGGCGACGGCGATGAGGATGAGCAGCTGCAGCACGCGCTTGCCGACGGCGAGCACGAAGGTGTTCTTGACCTTGCCCAGCAGGTACACGAGGTTCGTCTCGGCCATGTAGTAGTAAGCGACGATCGTGGTCAGTGCGAAGAGGAAGATCGAGATCGCGATGAAGCTGGCGCCGAAGCCGTGGATCATCGAGTCGAGTCCGGCCTGCGGCCACTTCTCGCCCGGAGTCGCAGCGATCTCTTCGACCATCTGTCCGCGACCGGAGCCGATGATCGTGGTGCCGTCGGCATCGAAGACCTTGTACATGCCGGTCGAGAGGATCATGAACGCGGTGGCCGAGCACACGAAGAGGGTGTCGATGTAGACCGAGCCGGCCTGCACGAGTCCCTGCTTCGACGGGTGCGAGACCTCGGCAGCCGATGCCGCGTGCGGTCCGGTGCCCTGCCCGGCTTCGTTCGAGTAGATGCCGCGCTGGACGCCCCACTGGACGGCCATGCCGATGATGCCGCCGAAGGCCGCTTCCGGTCCGGCATCGATGCCGAAGGCCGAGGTGAACATCAGCTGGACGACCGGAACGATCTGGTCGGCGTTGATGATCGTCACGGCGATGGCCGCAATGATGTAGATGACGGCCATGAAGGGCACTGCCAGCGAAGCGAAGTGCGCGATGCGCTTGATTCCGCCGACGACGATGAAGCCCATGATGATGACGAGCGCGATGGCGGTGCCCCAGGTCGGGACGCTCCATGCGTTCTCGACGGCGCCGGAGATCGCATTGGACTGGATGCCCGGCAGCATGAAGGACATGGCGATGACGGTCACGGCAGCGAAGACCATGCCGTAGACCTTGAACAGGCCGCGGGCCTTGGTGTGGCGGTAGGCCTTCTCGATGTAGAAGGCCGGGCCGCCGCGGTACTCACCGGTGCGGGGGTCCTGTTCCTTGAAGATCTGTCCCAGGGTGGATTCGACGTAGGACGTCGAAGCGCCGAGGAGGGCCGAGATCCACATCCAGACGACGGCACCCGGGCCTCCGAAGCCGATGGCGGTGGCGACGCCGGCGATATTGCCGACGCCGACACGGCCGGCCAGAGAGATCGCGAGGGCCTGGAAGGACGAGACTCCCTCATTGGAGCTCTTGCCCCTGAACATCTGCCTGAAGATGGCTGGGATCTGGCGGATCTGAACCGCGCGGGAGCGGATCGTGAAATAGACACCCGCGCCGAGACACAGGTAGACGAGGGCGGAGGACCACACAACTCCGTTGAGCCAGTCGATGAAAGCGGACACGCTTCTCCATTCGTTCTTCCGCGCCGGGATCGCCGACACGGTGTTGCTTATCTAGCGTCTGTGCCAGAGCGCCGGCCGGCGATTCAGCGGCCAGTATCACGAGTGTTTCCCATGTGTTCTCTGTGATGCACCTCATAAGTCAAACCGATTGTCATCGGTGACGCAAATCGCGTTCGCCGACGCAGTTTCCCGTTCCGGCAAAAGAGGTTTCGCTGTGTCGGGCAGGGCCGCCTCGGCGAATTGTTGCGAAGTCATTGCGAACTGGATCACTTCATGTGGGTCAGTTCACTATTTGGGACGGGGACCGTATGATGTGGTGCGGATCTCTTCGAGCAAAGAAGACACGAAGAGCACTTTTGAAATGACAGGAACACCATGAAACGACGAACCGGTGCAAAGGCTGTGGCCATCGCCGCAGCCGGAGCTCTGCTCCTCTCCGCCTGCTCGACCTCGACGACCGGAGGAGGCGGCGGGGACGACAAGGGCGGAATGCTCACGGTCGGAACCACGGACAAGGTCGTGGCTCTCGACCCGGCTGCTGCGTACGACAACGGAAGCTCGCTCGTCGAACAGCAGATCTACCCGTATATCCTCGCCTACAAGCCGGGCACGGCCGAGCTCAACCCCTCGATCGCCGAATCGGCTGACTTCACCGAGCCGACGAAGTACGAGGTCAAGCTCAAGGACGGGCTCAAATACGCCAACGGCAACGAACTGACGTCCTCGGACGTGAAGTTCTCCTTCGACCGGCAGCTGAAGATCCAGGACCCCAACGGGCCCTCCTCGCTGCTGGGCGGACTGAAGTCCGTGGAGACCCCGGACGAGAAGACCGTCGTATTCAACCTCAAGCGCAAGAACGACCAGACCTGGCCGGGAGTGCTGGCCAGCGCGGCCGGACCGATCGTCGACGAAGACGTGTTCTCGCCCGACAAGGTCACGAAGGACCAGGAGATCGTCGACGGCAAGGCCTTCGCCGGCCCGTATACGATCGACGGCTTCAAGTTCAACGAGCTGATCACCTACAAGGCCAACCCGGACTACAAGGGCTTCATCGAGCCCGCGAAGACCGAGACCGTGCAGATGAAGTACTACTCGGACGCGAACAACATGAAGCTCGACGTCCAGGAGAACACCATCGACGTGGCCTGGCGTTCGCTCTCGGCCACCGACGTCGAGGACCTCGGCAAGAACGAGGACCTCAAGGTCCACAAGGGTCCCGGCGGCGAGATCCGCTACATCGTGTTCAACTACGACACGATGCCCTTCGGTGCGAAGACCGATGAAGCCGATGAGAAGAAGGCGCTCGCGGTCCGCAAGGCCATGGCCGACTCCGTCGACCGTCAGGCGATCGCCAGCCAGGTCTACAAGGACACCTTCACCCCGCTGTACTCGCATGTGCCCGACGGGCTTCCCGGCTCCGACGAGCCGCTGAAGGCCGAATACGGCGACGGCGAGGGCGGAGCAGACGTCGACAAGGCGAAGAAGGCGCTCAAGGACGCCGGAGTCAAGACCCCGGTCGAGCTCAAGCTGCAGTACAACCCTGACCACTACGGACCTTCTTCGGGCGATGAGTACGCTCTGGTGAAGGACCAGCTGGACAAGACCGGATTGTTCAAGGTCAAGCTCCAGTCGACCGAGTGGGTGCAGTACTCGAAGGACCGCACCGACGACGTCTACCCGATGTATCAGCTGGGCTGGTTCCCGGACTACTCGGATGCCGACAACTACCTCGTGCCGTTCTTCTACGACACGGATGAGACTCCGTCGTTCCTCGCCAACCACTACCGTGACAAGACGATGAACAAGGAGCTCAACGCTCAGTCCTCGATCGCTGATGAGGGCAAGCGCGAAGAGGCTCTGAAGAAGATCCAGGGTCAGCTGGCCGACGAACTGCCGACCCTGCCGCTGCTGCAGGGCAACCAGATCGCCGTGTCCGGCAAGGACGTCAAGGGCGTCGATGACACCCTCGACCCCGCTTTCCAGTTCCGTCTGGCACTGCTGAGCAAGTGATCACCCACACGAGGTGCAGGTGAGCCGACCGGTTCGCCTGCACCTCGTGGCGCGTTCGCGGCGAGGTCCGTACACCTGCAGTGATCCTGCCGAGGTGTCCCTTGCCGCGGGCGCATCGAAACACATCCCAAAAGGAACATATGTCTGCTGCCATCAGCGAACCAGGGGCTGAGGCCGCCGAGACTTCGGTCGCGGTCAAGAAGCCCTCGGGAGGCGGTCTGGGACGTTATGTCCTCATCCGCTTCCTCCTCATCATTCCCACCATCTTCATTCTCACCACTCTGGTGTTCTTCCTCATGCGCATCACCGGTGACCCGATCACCGCAGCGCTGGGCGGACGCCTGACGAAGGCCCAACTGGCCGAGCGCGTCCACGCAGCCGGCTACGACCGGCCGATTCTCGTCCAGTACTTCGAATACTTGGGCAACCTGCTCAAGGGTGACTTCGGCACCGCGGTCTCCGACGGGCAGCCGGTCTCGTCCATTCTGCTCAACTACGGGGCAGCGACCGTCGAACTCGTCTTCTACGCGCTCATCGTCGCGTTCATCCTCGGCATCCCGCTGGGCATGCTCGCCGCCTACCACCGTGACAAGGCCCCGGATGCGGCACTGCGTGTGCTCGCGATCCTCGGCTATGCGACCCCGGTGTTCTTCGCCGGCATGATCCTCAAGCTGATCTTCGGCGTCTTCCTGCCGATCCTGCCCGTCGCCGGCCGCGGCACTACGGAGACCGAATACATCATGTCCGGTGTCGTCGGGCCGACGAGGTTCTACCTTATCGACGCCCTGCGCATCGGCAACTTCTCCGTCCTCGGCGACGTGCTCGCCCACGCTGTGCTGCCGGCCATCGCGCTCGGCGTGCTCACCGCCGGAGTGTTCCTCCGGCTCGTGCGCACGAACCTCATCGGCACGCTCGAACAGCAGTACATCGACTCCGGCCGATCCCGCGGAATCTCCGAATACCGCCTGGTCACCAAGCATGCATACCGTCCGGCGCTGATCCCGATCATCACCGTCATGGGTATGCAGATCGCACTCATGCTCGCCGGCGCCGTGCTCACGGAGACGACGTTCGAATGGAAGGGACTCGGGTTCAAACTCGCCGAGTATCTGACCGCCCGCGACTTCGTGGCTGTGCAGGGAATCGTCGTGTTCCTCGCCGTCATCGTCGCGTTCACGAACTTCCTCGTCGACGTCATCGCCGCGTTCATCGACCCGAGAGTGAGGTACTGATGACCACTCCAGACAACCCGCAGAACCAAGTCCCGGACGAGACACCCCAGACCTTCGCCGAGGAGGCGCCCGGCTCGGGTGTCCCTGCACTGGCGTTCGATGACCGGGCCAAAAAATCCTGGTTCTCCCGCCTGCCGATCATCTCCCACCTGCGCCAGTCGGTCGGCCTGCAGCGCGGAATGCTCATCACCGGACTGGTGCTGTGCGGAATCGTGCTCATCTGCGCGATCTTCGCTCCGCTCATCGCCCCCTACGGCTTCAACCAGCTGGGCACCTCCGAGGGCAACTTCGGCTCGAAACTGCCACCCGGCGGCACTCACATCTGGGGCACGACCGTCGGCGGCTACGACGTCTTCTCCCGCGTCGTCTGGGGCGCCCAGACCGCTGTAGCCGTCATTGTCGTGGCCGTGATTATGTCGATCTTCGCCGGTGTCATCCTCGGACTCATCTCCGGCTACATCGGCGGCTGGCTCGACCGCATCCTCGTCGTCATCGCCGATGCCGTCTACGCCTTCCCGACCCTGCTGCTGGCGCTGGTCATGTCGATCGCGATCTCCGGCGGACAGTCGAGCGCGTGGGGCGGCATCGCCGCAGCCGCGTTCTCGATCACGGTCGTCTTCATTCCGCAGTACTTCCGCGTCGTCCGTGCCGAGACCTTGCGTCTGAAAGCCGAACCGTTCGTCGAATCGGCGATCGTCCTCGGTGCTTCGAAGACACGGATCATTTCCAAGCACATCTTCCGCAATGCCACACGGACCCTGCCGCTGATCTTCACACTCAACTCCTCCGAGGCGATCCTGACCCTGGCCGGACTCGGGTTCCTGGGCTTCGGCATCGAACCCACCTCGGCGTCGGAATGGGGATACGACCTCAACAAGGCACTGCCGGACGTCACGTCCGGCGTGTGGTGGACGGCGGTGTTCCCGGGCCTGGCCATCGTGCTCACGGTGCTGGGAATCACCCTGGTCGGTGAGTCGATGAACGACCTCAACGACCCGCGTCTGCGCGTGCGACGCAAAGCCAAGGTCAAGAACACCAAGCCTGCGGAGGTCTCGGCATGAGCAAGCAGAAACACGAGCAGACTGCCTCGGCGAACGGCAGCATCCTCGACGTCGACGGCCTCGACGTCACCTTCTCCACCGACGGCGGGGACGTCCACGCCGTCAAAGACGTATCGCTGAGCGTCTCACCCGGTGAGGTGCTGGCGATCGTGGGTGAGTCGGGGTCCGGCAAGACCGTGACCGCCCGGTCCATCCTCGGGCTGCTGCCGGAGACGGCACAGCGCTCCGGAGCCATCGTCATCTCCGGGCAGAACGTGCTCAGCGTCTCCGCCGATGAGCTGCGGGCCATGCGCGGCCGGGATGTGGCGATGGTCTTCCAGGAGCCGTCGACCGCGCTCAACCCCGTGTACACGGTCGGATGGCAGATCGCCGAAGGCCTGCGCGCCCACGATAGGAAGGCGAGCAAGGCCGACCTCAAGGCACGCGTCGTCACGGCCATGCAGCAGGTCGGGATCCCCGATGCCGAAAGCCGTTTCGACTACTATCCGCACCAGTTCTCGGGCGGGCAGAAGCAGCGCATCGTCATCGCCATGGCCTTGGCTCTCGGCGCGAAGCTCATCGTCGCCGACGAGCCGACCACCGCCCTCGACGTCACCGTGCAGGCGGAGATCCTCGACCTGCTGCGCGAACTGCGGGACGAGACGGGCACGGCCATCGTCCTCATCACCCACAACATGGGCGTCGTCGCCGACCTCGCCGATCGCGTGGCCGTGATGCTGCGCGGCGACCTCGTCGAGGTCTCGTCCGTCGAGCAGCTCTTCAATGATCCGCAGGAGCAGTACACGCGTGAGCTGCTCGCGGCAGTGCCGCGGATCGGGTCGACCGTGGCCGGCAGTCGCAAGGCGGCCGCCGCCGAGGCGGAACCCCGGTCCGGTGCGACCGCGGGGGATCCGTCGTCGACGGGTGAGACATCGGCCGGTGCCGGTTCACGCCGCACCGACTCAGCGGGTGAGACCTCGGCCGGGACCGCCTCGGCGAAGGGGAGGGACGCACGCGAATCGATCGTGACCGCACGCGATCTCGACATCGTCTATCCGGGCGGAATCGGCAAATCGGACTTCCATGCGGTAAAGAAGGTCAGCTTCGACATCAAGGCCGGCGAGGTCTACGGGCTCGTCGGTGAGTCGGGGTCGGGCAAGACCACGATCGGGCGTGCGATCGCGGGCCTGACCAGGGCCAGCGGCGGCAGCCTCTCGGTGCTCGGGCACGAGATGGTCGGATTCAAGGAGCGCGAGTTCTCGAAGATCCGGCGACGGATCGGGTTCGTGTTCCAGGACCCAGCGGCCTCGTTCAACCCGCACCTGACGATCGGGGAGTGCATCGCCGAACCGTTCGCGATCCACCGGCGGGAGATGAGCCCGTCCGACAGGTCGCAGCGAGTGTTCGAACTCCTCGATTCCGTGCAGCTGCCGAAGGCGTATGCGGCCCGCTATCCGCACGAGCTCTCAGGCGGTCAGCGCCAGCGGGCGTCGTTGGCGCGTGGGCTGGCGCTCGATCCGGAGCTGCTCATCGCCGATGAGCCGACCTCGGCTCTCGACGTGTCGGTGCAGGCGAAGGTGCTCGAGCTCTTCGTCGAGCTGCAGAACCGCTTCGACTTCGCGGCCCTGTTCATCAGCCATGACCTCGCCGTGGTCGATATGCTCTCCGACCGCATCGGGGTGCTCTTCCACGGTGAGCTGCTCGAAGAGGGCACGGGTGAGCAGGTGCTCGGATCACCGGACAACGACTACACGAAGCGTCTCATCGCGTCGCTGCCGGTCCCGGACCCGAAGGAGCAGGCTGAGCGCCGCGAACTGGCCAGAACCCTCCGCACCACCCCCTGA
>NZ_BCSJ01000004.1 GCF_001570805.1 Brevibacterium epidermidis NBRC 14811
GGCGGCCCAGCAACCTCGCGCGAGGTAGCTGGGCCGCCGTCAGGTAGTACGGGGGTTATTTGGTGTCGGCGATGAAGTCGAGCATTCCGGCCTGGTTGACCGGCAGAGCCAACAGGCGGTCGAGTTCGGCCTCGTCGGGGTCGATGCCGAGGATGCGCAGCGAGTACTGGGTGAAGTCGCGCTCGATCATGTCAGGCGTCAGGTCGCCCGTCGGCCGGTACCACAGCGAGAGCGAATTGCAGATCGAGTGGATTGCGCGAGTGGCCAGAGCCGCACTGTTGACGCGGAACGTCCCTGCGTCGATTCCGGTCTGGACGATATCGCCCATGATCTCGCGAGCTTCCCGCTGGAGTTCCTTGACGCGGACCGCGTTGTCGCCGGTGAGGCGTTCGGTGTCGCGCAGCAGCACGGTGGAGACCGAGACGTTCTCCATCCGATAGCGGGCGAGGTAGCGCACGGCCACGGCCAGCTGATCGACCGGATCATCATCGACGTCGGCGATGACGGCCTGGCAGTGCTCGATGTACCAGGAATACGCTGTGTGGACGAGCTCGTAGAGTGCTTCCTGCTTGGATGGGAAGTAGTAGTAGAGCGCAGAGAGGCTCAGGCCTGCTGTCTGTGCGATGTCGCGGATGGACGCACCGTCGAATCCTTTGTCCGCGAAGGTGTCTCTGGCCGAGCGGAGGATATTGTTGCGGCCGTTGGTTGAGCGCGCGATGACCGGACTCCTTGCCTAGTTTTCCGTCGAAGCCGTCTTTTAACGAACAGTCTTTCACTTGCCCATCGACCATACACGACAGACGGGCTCTGCGGGCCTGATTTCGCGCGGAAATACGGTATCACCGTGTTCTGCGCCCGACTCCAATTAGTGACGAGGGTCACTCGATCCCCGGGAATGATTGAGTGTTCAACCATGTTGCCCAGTGTGGAGTTGCAAGTGATCCGGTGCGCCGAGGTCGCTGGCTCCACCCGTGAACTCGACCGCCACGGCCGCCCGGCCGGCGGACACCGCTCAACGATTTGAGGACGCATATGCTCAACATTGCCATCATTCCCGGAACCTCCCGCCCGCAGGCGCTCAACCCGCAGATCGTGAACTGGGTCGAGCAGCAGCTGGCTTCCAACGGCGATGTCCGCGCCGAGGTCGTCGACTTCGGCAGCTTCGACCTGCCCCTGCTCGACGAGGTCATCCCCGCCGGTGCGAAGATGTACGCCAATGACCACACGAAGGCCTGGGGCGCGAAGCTCGAAGAGTTCGACGCCTTCATCTTCGTCACCCCCGAGTACAACCACTCGATCTCCGGCTCGCTGAAGAACGCCCTCGACTTCGTCGCCACCGAGTTCAACCACAAGGTTGCCGGCATCGTGAACTATGGCGCCGACAAGGGAGTGCGCGCGGCTGAGCACCTGCGCCACATCCTCGCGAACTACAAACTGGCCGTCGTCCGCGACCAGGCATCGTTCTCGATCTTCACCGACGTTGCCGACGGCACCTTCGCCCCGACCGAGGTCTCGACCGCCCCGTTCGCATCCATGGTCGACGACATCGTCGCCTGGGGCGAGGCGCTGAAGTCCGTGCGCGAAGCCGGCGCCGAGGAGCAGGCCGCCTGAGTCTGCCCGCATCGCTGAACTGAGACAAGCCCGCCGGTCACCCGACCGGCGGGCTTCGTCGTCCCCGCACTTGCGTTAGAGTCACAGTGATCAACTGTTCGCTCAGCGATGCAAAGGACACTCATGGATCTCACGAACACCGTCGCCCTCGTCACCGGCGGGGCCTCCGGCCTCGGCCGCGCCACCACCGAACGTCTCCTGGCCGCCGGCGCCCAGGTCGTCATGGTCGATCTCAACGCCGAGGTGGGGCAGCAAGCCGCCGCCGAACTCGGCGATTCCGCCCACTTCGTCACCGCTGACGTCACGAACGAAGAGCAGGTTCAGGCCGCCGTCGACACCGCCACCGGACTCGGCGCCCTGCGCGTCGTCGTCAACTGCGCGGGTGTCGCGACCCCCGGAAAGCTCGTCTCCCGCAAAGGTCCGCTGCCGCTCGAAGCATTCCAGAAGGTGCTCAACATCAACATCGTCGGCACCGTCAACGTCTGTCGCCTCGCCGCCGCCGCGATGCAGGAACAGGAAGCCGACGGCGAAGAGCGCGGAGTCATCATCAACACCGCCTCCGTCGCGGCCTTCGACGGACAGATCGGCCAGATCGCCTACTCCGCGTCCAAGGGTGCCGTGGCCGCGGTGACCCTCCCGATGGCACGCGAGCTCGCCGCCTCCCTCATCCGCGTCGTCACCATCGCACCCGGCATCTTCGAGACCCCGATGATGGCCGGTCTGCCCGCCGAGGCGCAGGAATCCCTCGGAAAGTCCGTCCCGCATCCGGCCCGACTGGGCAAGCCTGCCGAATACGCGCAGCTCGTCGAATCGATCGTTGCCAACCCGATGATCAACGGCGAGACGATCCGCCTCGACGGCGCCATCCGCATGGCCCCGAAATGATCGACTGACCCCTCACCGAGGATGCCCTCCCCGAGGAC
This sequence comes from Brevibacterium epidermidis NBRC 14811, assembly GCF_001570805.1. GTDB lineage: Bacteria > Actinomycetota > Actinomycetes > Actinomycetales > Brevibacteriaceae > Brevibacterium > Brevibacterium epidermidis. The sequence continues at coordinate 2,535 of NZ_BCSJ01000004.1, forward strand.
TTCCCCGTCGAGGATCGCGTGACCGACAGAGGCGCCCGTCCGCAATTGCGGACGGGCGGCTCTGTCGCTTGGTGGGACGCTCAGCGGTGCGAGTTGACGAGCAGTGCCAGCTGCACCCGCGAGGTCACCTCGAGCTTGTCGAAGATGCGCGCCAAGTGGGTCTTCACCGTCGCCGTCGAGACGAAAAGCGACCGCGCCACCTGCGCGTTCGTCATTCCCTGCGCGACCGCCTCGGCGATCTCCCGCTCCCGTGTCGACAGCGACGCGAGCGGATCCTGACCCGGCGCCGAGGCGGGCGGACGAGACGACATCAACGTGGCCAAGGCGGTCGCCGACAGAGTCCGGGTGCCATCGGCAGCCGCCCGGACGGCATTGATGAGCTCTTCCGGCGGGGTGTCCTTGAGGATGTAGCCGGCAGCCCCGGACTGCAGAGCGCGGTGGATGAAATCGTCGGTGCCGAAAGCCGTGAGCATGAGCACCTGCGGGTGTTCGGGATCGCTCAGCAACGTCTGTGCCGCCTCGAGCCCGTCGAGTCGGGGCATCCGGATGTCCATGAGCACAAGGTCGGGACTCAGCCGGCGAGCGAGGTCGATGGCTTCGACTCCATCGACCGCCTCGGCGATGACGTCGATATCGTCGGCAGCGCCGAGGAGGAGCTTGAGACCCGAGCGCATGAGCGATTCGTCGTCGGCGATGATGACGCGGATCGTCATGCTTTCTCCTGTTCGTCGTGGGAACCGGCCGTGTCGGCGGTGCCCGCTGAGTCGTCGTCTGTGAGGACGTCTGCGTCGATGGGGATGCGGGCGCGGAGGGTGAACTCCGGGGTCGTCGTCACCGTGAGGTCGCCACCCATGGCTTCCATTCTCTCCCGCAATCCGAGCAGCCCCAATCCGGATCCGGTGACGAGCTGCTGCGCTCCGGCGCGGAAGGCCGGGGCCAGCCCCGTGTGCGGATTGCTCGCGGTCAGTTCGAGGTGACCGTCGGCCTCATCGAAGCCGACTTTGATCGTCACCTTTTGGCCAGGGGCATGCTTGACCGCGTTCGTGATCGCTTCTTGGACGAAGCGATAGATCGTCGTCTGCTCGAGTGCCCCGCACCGGTGGAGCGCCGCGGCGGTCACGGGTTCGAGGTAGCGCAGCTCGGCGGTGTCGCCCCTGGCCGCGACGAGGCGGTCGATGTCGGGGTCGATGACCGTGCCCTGATCGTCGCTGCGCAACATCGTCAGCACCTCGCGGAGTTCGACACCGGAGCGACGGGCCGCATCGGCGATGAGGCGGGCGCTTTCGCGGACTTCGTCGGGGTCGAGGTCCTGCCGCACTGACAGGGCACCGGAGTACATGGCGATGACGGACAGGTGATGGGACAGAGAATCGTGCATGTCGCGGGCGATGCCGCGGCGCACCTCGGCGATGGCGCGGTCCTGCCGTGAGCGTTCGCGCAGCAGGGTCTGCGCGGCGGAGTCGATGAACCCCTGCTCGCGGGCGCCGCGGATGACGCCGATGATGACGATGACGGCGAAGACGACGCCGTTGGTTACGAAGATCGGGACTTCGAAGGCGCCGGTTGCCTGCGGAGTGAGGAAGTAGGTCGTTGACTGTGCGACGACCGCCGTCGCCAGCGCGCCGAAATCGAGTGCCCAGCTGCGTCTGGCCGCCAGGGAGACGAGCATGATCGAGGCGGCGAAGGCACCGAGAACGCTGACCGTGCCGATGAGGATCCCGATGATCCCGACGGTGACGGGAACCCAACCGCCCGGTCGGCGCTGGAGAGATTCGACGGATCCGTCGGCGGCGAGGAACTCCTCACCACCGCGGCCGGTGACGGTGAGGAATTCGCGCAGCTTCTCTGCGGCCAGCACCTTCGGGCGCAGCTGAGTGCGCGGAACCCGACGTCCATCGAGGACGAGGACGATGGGCAGGCAGACGAGGGCAATGAGTCCGAAGAAAAGGTGGACGAGGAACTCGAAATAGAGTGCGTCGTCCTGGGCTTCTGCGCTGTCAAGGTCCGGCCACTCGGTTCCGATGACTATGAAGAGCAAGAGCACACCGGCGGCAGCGGTGATGCCGGTCCAGAGGAGGGCTCGTGCGAGCGGGCGGCGGGCGGGGCGAGGAGTCACGCTTCGAGCCTACCGGGGAGACGGCTGCGAGACTGTCGTCCGAAAGGATGAGTTCTGCCGGACGCTGTGGCCGCAGGAACCCGGATGTAGGCATTCTGACGTGCGCAATCACCCGAACGGATGACACGAATCATGCCCTTGGCCGATGGCGGGCGACCGTCGGTTTCGAAAGGGTGGAGGCATGAGAAACCTACCCCGCCGCACATTGTCACCCACGCCCACCGCAACCCAGTCGGCTGCGCTCATAACAACCCAGCCGGACCTTAACCCCCATATCGACGGTTCCGTCGAGCCGCCTCGGCGGTATCATCGGCAGTTCGCCGAGCTGCCGAACAATCGGTGGTTCAATCCGATCCTCGTGGCCCTTCTGACCCTGGCGTTCTACCTGATCGCGGTCCTCGTCCTGTTCGTCGGCTTCTTCGTCTGGGCGCTGTTGGCCTTCGGCGCCGACGGCGACTTCAACGCCTGGTCGGACCGTCTCATCGACATGAACACCACCACGGGCGTGCTCTTCGGACTCATCAACGTCATCGTCATGTGGCCGGCGGCGGAGCTCGCGACCTTGTGCATCTATCGGCGCTGGTTCTCCTCGATGATCTCGCTGCGTGGAGGAATGCGCCTGCGTCGACTCGGCCGGTATCTACTGGCCGGCACGGCCGTGTGGGTGGTCTGCGCGTTGGTCATGGTGCTCTTCTCCGATGGTGCGATTGGCAGCCTGACCTCGGGAATCAAGTGGGATCAGCACGTGCTCACCATGCTCATCGCAATCGTCCTGCTCGTGCCCTTCCAGGCAACGGCCGAAGAGATCGTCTTCCGCGGACTGGCCATGAACATCACCGGCTCATGGCTGCGCCACCCCGCATGGGCCGTGCTCATCCCCGTGCCGATCTTCGTCGTGGGCCACGTCTACGACCTGCCGGGACTCATCGACGTCGGCATCTTCGCCGTCATCGTCGGCGTCCTGACCATCATCACCGGCGGACTCGAAGCCGGAATCGCCTTCCACATCGTCAACAACGTCTTCGCGTTCGGTCTGGGCGTGCTTGCCGGAGCCGACCTCAACGCGACGAGCGCCCCGACGATCGAGGTCGTCATGTCGATTGTCGCCCCGATCGTCTTCGCCGTCATCGTCGTCTTCGATGAGCGTCGCCGAGGCGGAACGACCCCTCGTCTGCCGAAGGGTTTCGAGGCTCCGCTGTCAGCAGCCGATCGATGAGCTCGTCGGCAGTTATGCCCTCGGCCCGGGCGGCGGCGTCGATGCGATCGAGCGTCGACGGGGACAAAGCCGGCGAAGGGTGAGTCGAAGGAGACTGGGTCGACGACTGCGCCGAGCGTGGCTGGGCCGACGACGACTGAGCTGATGCCGAAAGAGGATGGGAATTCGACGGCCGAGTCTGTTTCTCCGGCGTCTCGACGGTCTCGACGGCGCCGGTGGGCTTCGTCCCGGCCCTGAGCAGCAGCGACGTCAGCGGCACGATGACGACTCCCAACGCAGCGAGAATCCACACGATCCCGTTGACGCGGGTGAGCCACTCGAGTCCCCACGCCGATTCGACCCAGATCGTCACGAGCACCAGGCATGTGCCGAGGGCAAGCAGGCCGAGCGTGATCGGCAATCCGATCCGCACCAGCCAGGTCCGGGACGTCAGGAGCAGAATGAGCGAGGAAATCGAGGCGACAGCGGTGACAAGGGCGAATGAGGACAGCACCTGGTAGAAGATGTCGCCAAAGGTCATGCCGGTCGAGCCGGGGGCATGGTCACCCCACGAAAACGGATCGCCCCACAGCAACACAACGCTCAACAGCAGAGTGACGAAGGCCAGCAGAATTGTGACGCTGCCGAACCATTGAACTCGTCGACCGATGAGCGTCGCCCCACAGAAGGCGGCGACACTGCAGATGCCGGTCACTGCCGTCGTCCCGATGACCTGGAACGTCGCTTCGGACTCGATGTCGCCGAGGAGGACGATGATCCCGCCGGCTGCAGCCAGGCCGAACGCCACGACGATGATGATGGCAATCGTGCGCCGGAGATCCCGGACGAACTGGGACTGTTTCCGTGGCACGGACTCGGTCGCGGGCGTCGTCAGGCCGGAACGTGTCGATGACGATGAGTGAGGCACTGTTCATGCACCTTTCGGAGCGGATTTCAGACAGCAGGAATCCCTGATTGATTATGTCATCAATCCGTTCGCCCTCACTCCACCGGCAGCGATGCCCGCACGGCGAACCCGCCGGCTTCCGTCGGCCCCACCTGCAGGCTCCCGTTCAGTGCTTCGACGCGTTCGCGCATCCCTTTGATGCCGAAACCTCCGCCGAGGTGGCTGTGCCCACCCGGATCCGACCCGCTGTCGGGTTCCCCGTTGAGCACGGAGATCTCGAGTCGGGTGCCGATGACCGTGACGGTGACGCCCACCGCAGCACCGGCTGCATGTCGCAGCGCATTCGACAGGCTCTCCTGCACCACGCGGAACGCCGTGAGACTCGTCGTCGGCGGCAGCGGCAGGGTCTCAGCCGGAAAGTCGAGATCGACGACTGCACCAGAACCACGTGTGACATCGACAAGAGCGGGAATGTCGTCGACGGTCGGCTGCGGAGCCAGATCGGCGTCCCGTCCGCCGCGGAGGATTGCGAGCAGTCCGCGCATCTCCGTCAGCGCCTGCCTGGCCGATGAGGCCATCGAGTCGAATTCGCCGAGGCTGCGCTCATCGAGTCCGGGCAGTCGGTACTTCGCCGTGGTCGCCTGCACGCTGATGACCGACATGCTGTGGGCGACGACATCATGGAGTTCCTGAGCGATCCGGTTGCGCTCTTCCAGCTCCTGGCGCTTCGCCAGCTCCGCGGCACTGAGTTCGCGTTCGGATTCGAGCTGCTGGCGACCTTTGATGAGCAGGTTGCCGATGACGCCGATGATCCCGGCGCCGGCGGCGATCGACATAGTGGTGATGACGTTCGACAGAGCCCCGGGCAGCTCGCCGGCATGCGGCAGGATCAGGGCGAGCACACCGATGAGCGCACTGCCCGACCACAGTGCCACGAGGTGGATCCAGCGGTGACGCAGTCCGATGATGAGGTGGAGGAACACGAGAGCCAACAGTGAGGTGACCGTGAACGGTCGGACCGCTCCCGAGATGTCCGCGGTGAGGAGGATTCCCGCCAGCTGACCGACGAGTCCGAGAGCGATCGCCGGAATCGGCCAGCGCACGACAAGGACGAGGGCGGCGCTCTGGGCAAGCGCAATGAGCATGGCGAAGACCGTCGGAACGTCGTAGAGAACCGTCGTCACCGGCCATGAGATCGCCACGAGTACGGCACCGACGAACACGGAGATCAGCCAGAACCACCCCTCACCGCCGGTGATCGCCTGGAACCTCGACGGCTTCGGTGAGGCTTCGGGAGTCGCCTGCGACCCCGCTGCTGGACTCGCAGCGACTGCAGTGGTCCGAGGCCCGCCCGGATTCTGCGCAGCGCCAGAACCTTCGACATCGTGGGACAGGGCCGCACGAATCGCGACGATCTCGAGCAGCGCCATGGCATGGAGAACGAAGGGGAACGTCAGCAGCAGGATGATCCCGACGATGAACTGGAAGGTGGCCTCGGCTGCGAACCCGAGATCAGTGACCGGGGAGTTCGTCACCCACGCGACGACGAAGTCGACGGTGTTTCCGCCTCCGTCGGGGACGAACGCGCCCCAGAAGAAATGCGTGATCCCGCCCAGACCGCCGGCGAACCAGGCCAGGCAGACGGAGAACGTGAAGAGCCGGATCGGCAGGGCGAACACGGTTTCGAAGAGTAAGTCCAACCACGCGCGGGCATCGGACAGCGGAGCCAACCACCAGCGAAGTCCGTGTCCACGGGGACGGGGAGCCGCCTCGGCGATGGGCGCGCCCCAGGCGCGGGCACGGCCCCGGGAGAGGTTGCCGAACGCGCGGGCGACGGTGAGCGTCAGCGGCAGGAGGATCACACCGACCCAGACGATGACCGTGGCTATCGAGGCGGAGAACAGGGTGATGAGCACCGGGAACGCGATGAGCGAGATGAGCAGGCTCGGGGCGATGAGAACGGAATCGCGGCCGAGATTGCGCCACAGCCTGGCCCACCGCGAACGCGGTTCGCGAGGGGCCGGAGAGTCGGCGGCCGACGTTGCGTTCGGGCCGATCTGCGGAGGCTCTGCTGGGCGGGGCACGTCTCCAGCGTACGTCTCGGCGGGGGCGGGGGAGGTGAGATCGGGGGAGTGGTTCACAGCGTGATTCCTTCCTGAGCTGTCTGCGAGGCGGCCGGCGCAGGGGCGGCGGGAGCAGTGCCGCGAGATTCGAGGACTTTCGGGTGGAAGCGCGAGAGCATCCACACCCCGCCGATGCCGACGGCCGCGGAGACGAGCAGACCGATGACAGCCGGCGGCGTCAGTCCCGTGTATTCGCCGAAGAACGCGGCACCGATGATGACGGCGACGATCGGGTCGATGACCGTGAGACCGGCCAGCACCGTCTCGGCGGGGCCGCAGGCATACGCGGTCTGGACGAGCCAGAATCCCGCTGCCGAGGCCAGCCCGACTGCGGCCAGCAGCGCCCACCAGCGCAGACCGAATGTGTCGAGTTCGGGCAGACCCGACATGACGACCGACCGAGCCAGGACGTGCGTGGCCGCAGCGACCGTGCCGAAGACGATCCCGGTCATGACGACCCTAGGGATGTGGCCGGCGGAGCTGAACGAGAACAGTCCGGCGAAGAGGGTGAGGGCGATGAGCACGGCGAGCAGCCAGGTCACCGACTGTGCGTTCACGGAGATATCGTGGGCGAACCTCGCCGAGGTGGCCACGAAGGAGAAGATCCCGAAGAGCGTGACCGCGATGCTGATGAGCAGCGGAGCACCGAGGCGGAGACCGAAGTACCGCCGGCCGATGAGGACGGCGAAGACGAGCGAGACCGCGCCGATGGGTTGGACGATGGAGACCGGACCGAGTCCGAGTGCGATGACGTTGAACACCGTGACCAGCCCCATGAGGCCGAGCCCGGTGACCCAGGTGGCGCGACGGCGCAGGCCGGGGGCCATGGTGGCCACGGCATGCTGCTGGAAGTGGGTTCCCAAGGCCAGGCAGAACGCTGCGGCGGTGGCGAGGATGACGGCGGTGATGATCATGACTCGAACATTAGGGAGGCGGTATGCGCCGGCACATCATACGCAGGAGTGAAATGGGTGCCGCACGTATCACCCATGAGGATGAAATTCGGTCGAAACCGGGCACGGTCGGCGGATTCTCGGGGATTGCGCGGGTTCCGTGACCACACTGTCCGGTAGGTTGGAACCATGCCGGGAATTGAGGATGCGCTGGGCGGGGACGGGGGAGCCGCCTCGGCGAGTGTGCCGCCTCCGTCGGAGACGACGATCAGGGTCGCCATCGTCGACGATCAGGCGATGGTGCGGCAGGGGTTCGGGGCACTGCTCGACGCACAGTCGGACATGCAGGTCGTCGGCAGCGCCGATGACGGATCCGCCGTCGTCGACCTCGTGCGCCAGACGAGCCCCGATGTCATCCTCATGGACATTCGGATGCCGACCCTCAACGGGCTCGACGCCACCCGAGCGATCTTCAACATGCCCGGAGCCCACCCGCGGGTCATCATGCTCACCACGTTCGACGCCGACGAATATGTGTTCTCCGCGCTGCGGGCCGGTGCCAGCGGATTCCTCCTCAAGGACGCCACCGCCGAGGACATGATCACCGCGGTCCGCGTCGTCGCCGGAGGGGAATCGCTGCTCGCGCCCTCGGTGACCCGCCGGCTCATCGCCGAATACGTCGCCGGGCCCACCGTGGCCAAGGACACCGCCGTGCTCGGCCAGCTCACCGACCGGGAGATCGACGTGATGACCCTGGTGGCGAAGGGGCACGCCAACGCCGAGGTGGCCGAGCAGCTCTTTCTCGCCGAACAGACCGTGAAGACCCACGTGTCGAGGATCCTGTCGAAGCTGGGTCTGCGCGACCGCACCCAGATCGTCGTCGCCGCCTACGAGTCCGGGCTGGTCGTCGCCGGGAGCTGAGGGCGTTCTGTTGCGGGCTTCGGGCTGGGAACGCCTGCTTAGGTGGTCAAAATGGTCACGCCGTGCTCGGTTTTCTGTGACCATTTCGCCCACCTAAGCGCATCGCAGTTTGAGGAAAGTGCGGTCCGCCGGTCTGCCCGCCCGGTGACTGCCTGACTACTCGCGGGCGAAGCGAGAGCCGAGGTCCTTGACGATCGTCTCGGCAGAACCGTCCCGGGCGCCGCGGTAGCCGGTACCCGCCCATAGGTGTAGGTTCTGCGGGTCATCGGCCTTCTTCGCCGCGGCCCGGAATTCCTTCGTCAGATGATGCACCGCCGGGTAGGCGTCGACGGCGACCGGATCGAACTTCCGCACGAAGTCATTGACCAAAGCTCGAGCCGGACGACCCGTGAACGCCCTGGTCAGCTGGGTGTCAGCGAACTCATCGGAAGCAAGTGCGGCCCGATGCGTGGGCGCCGTGCCTGCCTCGTCTGAGCGCAGCAGCAGGGTGCCCACGACGACGGCGCTCGCCCCGGCCTCGAGGAGGTCGCCCACCATGGCCTCACCGTCGACTCCGCCTCCCGCCGCCACGGGCAGGTCCACCTCGGCGAGGATGTCGCGGACGAGTTCGGCCGTCGCGCGGTCTTCGACGGTCCGCGTCGGATCGGCCGTTCCCGAATGTCCGCCGGCACGCGGACCTTGGACGATGAGCCCATCGACCCCGACTTCGGCAGCCGCACGAGCCTCGGGAACCGAGGTCACCGTGGCGACGACCTGAGTGCCGACGGCGTGGAGGCGGTCGACCGCCTCGGCGGTGGGCAGATTGAACGTCGTTGAGACCAGGGGGACGGGGTGCTCGGTGAGCCAATCGAGCTTGGCGCCGAAGTGATCGTCGTCCTCGACCGGTTCGGGGTCGAGCGTGATCCCACGCTCGGCAGCGGCCGGTTCGAGTGCGGTGACGAAGTCATCGAATGCTTCGCGATCGACGGGGACGGGGTTCGGAACGAAGAGATTGACGCCGAAGTTCGGGGTCGTCTCACGCATCCGTGTGATAAGCGGAGCGAGGGCCTCGGCGGTGAGATAGCCGCCCGCGACGAAGGGGAATCCACCGGCCCGAGCAACCGCCTCGGTGAGTTCGGGCGTCGTCGTCCCACCGGCCATGGGTGCGCCGATGATGGGCAGTGCGGTCTTCGCGAAGGCGATCGTCACGGTTCTCTCCTTATATCGGCCGGAACCAGGCTCGGTGTCTGTCGCCGAACGAGGCGGCCGGGTGGTCGGGCGTGCTCATCGCCATTCTCACACGTGCGGACGACGCGAGTATGAGGTGGTCGGTCAGCGGTATCCCTCGGAAGTATCGGTCGGCGGGGGAGAGGTCGGCTCTCCGGCGTGATGTGGAAGGGCAGATGCGGTTCCTAACTTTGGTGTCAATGCATCCGGTCGCACGTGATCGGCACTGAATGACTCTGACACTGAATGACTCTGACGAGGAACTGATATGACACTGACACTCAACGACCCGTTGCCGTCCGATGATCACCATGAGAATACGCGGCTCGCTGGAAGAACCATCCCGAACGCAACACCCGTTCCGCTGCGCAGGCAAGCGAAGCCCCACCGTGACCAAGCCATCGACCTTCTTCGCTTCGGTTGCCTGGTCGTCGTGGTCGTCCTCCACTCGCTGATGAGCGCGGCGGTGCTCGGCCCTGGCGGCACGGTGGTGCCCACCGTCGCGCTGTCCGGCACTCAAGGATTCGCCGCCGCATCTTGGTTCTTCCAGATCATGCCGCTGTTCTTCATCATCGGCGGTTACGCGGGCATCACCGGCTGGCGCCGCACCCGCGCCCGAGGAGGCACCTGGACCGACTATCTGCGCGCTCGCCTGCGCCGGCTCGTCGTACCCGTCACCGTGCTCATCGGCCTCGCCGGCCTCGGGCTGTCCGTGGCCGGCGAGCTCGGAGTTTCGCCCGACCTCCTCGCCGAGGCCAGTCTGCGGATCGGCCAGCCGTTGTGGTTCCTCGCCGTCTACGTCGGCCTCACCGCGCTCGTGCCGGTTGCCGTGCATTTCCACGAAACCGCGCCGAGGCGGTCCCTCGCATCCCTCGCCGGTGCCGTCATCGTCGTCGACAGTCTGGTCGCGGTCACGGGCGTGACCGGGCTCGGCTACCTGAACTTCCTGCTTGTGTGGCCCCTGGTCCAGCAGCTCGGCTTCTTCTACGCCGATGCGCTCGACCGTCCCGTGCACAGGCCCATCGCCTGGTTCGTGCTGGTGGCAGCGCTGCTGACCCTGGTCGGACTCGTCTCGGCCGGCGTGTACAGCCCGAACATGCTCGTCAACCTCAATCCGCCGACCGGTGCCCTCGTCCTGCTCGGGGTGGTCCAGATGTGCGGATTGCGCCTCGGCCACGCTCGGCTGGGCCGAATGCTCAACGCCGCGGACGAGACCACGAGCACCTCCACCGGCGAGGCGGCTCTCGACCCTCGAGTCCTCCGCGCGCAGATCTGGGGCCGGGTCATCGCCTGGGGCAATCGGTACGGGATGCATGTCTACCTGTGGCATATGAGCATCGTCATCGTCCTCATCGGCGGCCTGGGCGCGCTTGCTCAGGTTGTGTCTCTCGTGCCGGGTGCCTCCGAGCTCGTCCTCCCGGAGATCGGATCGTCATGGTGGTGGGCCACACGTCTGCCCTGGCTGATTGCTGTGATGGTGCTGTCCGGCCTGGTGGCCATGGCCGCCGAGCGGATTCCGTTTCCGTCGGAACAGCGGCTTGCCGCGGTCGGTCGAGTGATCGCCGAGATCGCGCGTGAGGTGCGCGGACGTGAGACACATGAGCAGGGTTCGGCGGCTTCCCACGTTGACGCCGACGGCGTCGCCCCAGCTGTTTCCCGTGCAGGAGCCGACGCCGTGACCCCGACTCTCGGTCATCCGCGGTTGCGGGCCGCCATCGCGGTCGGTGCCGCCGCAGCCGGCATCTCTGTTGCTCTGCTCGTCGGGATCGCCCCGTTGATCTGGACGTTTGTCGCGTTCGGCCTGCTCCTCACCTCGCTCACCATCTCAGCTGGGCTGACTCCGCGGAGGTGACCGCGCAGGGCTGATCCGGCAGCTGTGTCCGGCCCGCGCGGCGAGCCTGGCACAACTGGGACGCGCGAGTCACTCCACCGAGGCAGCCAATTGATCGGTGACTGTTCCCCATCCGTCGAAGAAGCCGAGTTCTTCGTGTCGGGCCCGCTGTTCGGGGCTGCCGTGTCGGACGATGGCGCGGTAGTCGGTGCCGTCGGGATGGTCACCGAGGATGATCTCCGTGGTCATCGCCACCGGGTCCGGCAGCGCCGGATGCCAGGAACTGCTGACCGCGTTCGTGAACACGAGTCGGCTGCCCTCCTCGATGACGAGGAACACTGCGTCGACATGAGGTCGCCATTCGGTGCCGTCCTCGCTCATCTGGGTGACGAAGGCGCCGCCCGGGGTGAGCTCGAGGGAGTCCACGCGAAGTTGCAGCGGTGCGGGAATCCACCACTGGGCGAGCTGAACCGGTGTGGTCCAGGCGTCCCAGATCGTCTGCTTCTGGGCGCGGATGACGCGTTGGATGCTGAGGTCGAGGTCTGGATTCTGATTCCGGGTGCGAGAGAGATGGGTGGTCATGATTCCTCCTGGGTGACGAACTGCTCGAGCCGATCGGTGCTCTCTTCCCAGATCCGCCGCTGTTCCTCCAACCAGCCCGTAAGCAGGTGGAAGCGATTCTGATCGAGCACGCAGGTGCGAACTCGCCCGGACTTCTCGGTTCTGATGAGGCCGCACGATTCGAGGCTGCGCACGTGCTTCATAAAGGACGGCAGCGAAATCGACAGCGGACTCGCCAGTTCCCCGACGCTGGCCGGTCCCGCGCCGAGGCGTGCGATGACCCCGCGTCGTGTGGGATCCGCCAGGGCCGCAAACATCGCGTCGAGCTCATGCGAATGAATCTGATGCTTAGCCATAAGGCTAAGTATTACACCCTTTTGGCCTAGTGCGGAAGAGGAAACCGAGGATAGACGCGTCGAAAAATGACAATTATCGGCGACATATGACATGCAGTGACAATGCGCGTCACCGGGCATGCACGAACGGGAATCGGCCACTCACACTGAAGCACACCGCAGATGCGCGGTACCCATCAGTGAAGGAAGGATCCGCCGTGAGTTCACCCCGTTTCGAACCCACCACACCCGCCGGAATCTCGACCCGATCGGTGCACTCGGGAGCTATGCCCGAGGCACACACCGGTTCGGTCGTGGCCCCGATCTTCCAGACCTCGACCTTCATGATGGACACCCCGGGACAGACTCGTGCCGGCTTCGACTACGCGCGCACGGGCACCCCGAACCGCAGCGACCTCGAACAAGCTCTGTGCGAATTGGAAAGAGCAACGTTCGCCGCGGCCGTGAACTCGGGAACGTCGGCCGAGGTGGCCGTGTTCTCCGCGCTGCTGCGTCCCGGTGACGAGGTCATCTTGCCCCGCGACGTCTACGGCGGGACCTTCCGGCTCCTGCAGAACGAGTACGTGCGCTGGGGAGTGGTCATCCGCACCGTCGACCTCACCGACACCGAGGCGCTCGCCGCCGCCATCAATGAGAACACCGCGATCATCTGGGTCGAGACACCGAGCAACCCCGGTCTCGACATCATCGACATCGCCGAGACGGCCCGGCTCGCCCACCGCGCGAATGCACTCCTGGCCGTGGACTCGACCTTCGCGACCCCGGTGCTGCAGCGTCCGCTGGAGCTCGGTGCCGATATCGTCGTCCACTCGACGACGAAGTTCATCAACGGCCACTCCGATGTCATCGGCGGTGCCGTCCTCACCGGTGATGGGACGAGCTGTCCCCGAGCCGCCGAGGTGGTCGACCGTCTCGAGAACCACCTCGCGTCCGTCGGGCTGGGTATCTCCCCGTTCGACGCCTGGCTGACCAGGCGCGGGATCAAAACCCTGCCGGTGCGGATGAAGGCGCACTGCGCCAACGCGCAGGCAGTGGCCGAATGGCTCGAGACTCGCGATGAGGTGGCCGATGTGATCTACCCGGGCCTGCCGTCGCACCCGGGGCATGAGGTGGCGAAGCGGCAGATGAGCGGGTTCGGGGGAGTGGTGTCCCTACGCACCGACACCGAGGAGCGGGCGTTGTCCCTGGTGGCGAACACGAAGCTCATCACTCTGGCCGAGTCGCTCGGAGGAGTTGAGTCACTCATCGACCACCCGGCGACGATGACGCATCTGTCCGTGGCAGGCAGCGAGGTCAGCGTTTCCGGCAGGTTCATCCGCCTGTCCGTCGGCATCGAGGACATCGATGACATCCTCGCTGACCTCGCCCAGGCCTTGGATGCCACGGCGGAGGGATCGGCCGAGGCGCCATCCGACCTTGACTCAAGCCGTATTGCCGACCCGGATGCCTCGGTTATCGGAGTCTCGGTCCTCGCTTAGCCGGCAGCCATCACGCACCGGCAACGTCACATCCCACCCCGAGTGGCACGTCCTCCCGGTGCTTCGGCATCCCTCACTCATTGTGGCGAAACACCTCCTTGCACCGGGGTAATTCGCCGCGAAGAGTGAGGGATGCTCAGGTACGGCACGGCGTGAGGAGCGCGCGGGGATCCAGAGTCCACCGAGGATCCCGTGTCCGTGGTCACAGGGTGTCGGGAAAACCCGACGTGGGGTCGGAGGTCTTCGTGCTGTTCGCGCGCCCACGGCTCCCGTAGCGTTATTGCTATGAGTGAGAAGACCCCCGAGAACCCGCAGGATCAGGAGCCGGTCGGCCCCGATCCGCAGGAGACTCAGACCCCCGAGGCGGCCCCAGGCATGTCCTCGGACGATGTCCCCGCCGCGGATGACCATGGCACCGCAGATGCGGCGCCCGGCACGATGGAACGCGAAGAGTCCATCAGCGCCGAAGCGATCGTCAATGCACCGCCGACCACCGAAGTCGATGCAGCGGCAGCCGATGCGGCCGCAGCCGACGCGACCGTAGCTGATGCGACGGCGGCCGATACGGCCGCAGCCGACGTGACAGCGGTCGACGAACCGACCGCTCGCGAAGCCGGCGAGTTCCGGACGAAGCCCGTCGACCTCGATGTTCCCTTTGCAGCGGGCACGACCCGAGTGATGGGATCAGGCGACCAGGCTCAGCGACCTGACTACCCGCCGATGAACCCCACCCGGCCAGTCACCCACACGACCCCGATGGCTCCTGCCCAGCCGGGCACCCACACTCATCCCTCGGCTCAGGCCGCATCATCCGGGTACGCCCCTTCGAACACCCCGAACTACCCCGCACCGCCCGGCCACGCCCCTCAGCCCGGACCGCACCCCGCCCAGCAACCCGCCGCGCAGTTCGGTCGGCCCGCGCCGAATGCGCAACCCATGCCGAACGCGCACCCCGCCCCGAACGCGCAGCCCATGCCGGCCGCTCAGCCGATGCCACGTCAACGGCCGCCTCGGCGAATGAAGCCGCGACGCGAACCCGTCGCATACGCACCGGTCACCGGTTCGCTGCCGCTCAGCCGTGACGAGGTCACGGAGATCCCCGCCGACGGCCCCATCACCTGGCCCAAGCGCCCCACCGGAATCATCGGCGTCGCGAACCTCGTGCTCTCCGCCGTCCTCGGCCTGATCTGGGCGTGGATACCGCTCGGACTGCTGTTCACCGGCATCGGCGGAATCTTCGCCCTCGGTCTCGGCGTCCTCGCCCTCCTCGTCTGGGTTCTCGTCCAGCAGGGCGCGAACAACGCCGAACGCTACCGAGCCGAACTCATCTACTCCGATAAGATCCCCGTCCCGAAGATCGAAAGCAGCAATCGCGATCCCGGCATGGGCCGCTTCCTCCACAACCGCTGGCTGCAGGTGAAATCCGGTGCCTTCTGGCGCTCGACCGCCCACCACTACATCAAGATGCTCCTCGGCCTGATCGTCGTCGCCGGCACCATCGCAGCGATCTGCGGGTCCATCTTCGGCATCTTCGCGGCCATCAACCCCCACGGAGTCAACACCTTCTTCATCGGTGAATCCATCGACGGACCGGCCCGTATCGGTGTGGCCATCGGCGCCGTCATCGTCCTCGCCAGCTCGCTGGCCATCCTCTGGTTCGCCCCGTTGCTCGACCGCGCCCTCGATCGGGCGCTGCTCTCACCGGCCCGCACTGTGGCGCTGCAGGCAGAGGTCACCGAACTCGACCGGGCCCGCATGGCCGGCATCGAGGCGGCCGCCGCCGAACGCCTGCGCATCGAACGCGACCTCCACGACGGAGCCCAGCCCCGCCTCGTCGCGCTGACCATGACCCTGGGAATGGCGAAGACGAAGATCGACTCCGACCCGGAACGGGCGAAGGAACTCGTGTCCGAAGCCCACGCCGAGGCGAAGGGCATCGTCACCGAACTCCGTCAGCTCGCCCGCGGCATCCACCCCGCCGTCCTCACCGACCGCGGACTCGACGCCGCCGTCTCCGCTCTGGCAGGTCGTGCGACGATCCCCGTCGATGTCGATGTTCGACTCGAGGGCCGGATCGGGCGCGAAGCCGAAGCCGTGTCCTACTTCGTCGTCGCCGAATGCCTGACGAACATCACCAAGCATTCGGGTGCGACTCACGCCAGAGTGTTCATCGCTCCGACCGATTTCGGTGTGCAGATCGTCGTCACCGACAACGGCCACGGCGGAGCACGCGTCGACCGTTCCGGGCGTCACACCGGAATAGCCGGTCTCATCGACCGGGTCGAAGCCGCTCGTGGCACACTGAACCTGACCAGCCCCGCAGGTGGGCCAACGACTGTAGTTGTGGAGGTGCCATGCGCATCGTAATCGCTGAAGACTCTGCCGTCCTGCGGGCCGGACTCGAACGGCTGCTCGCCGACGCCGGACATGAGGTCATCGCCGCCGTGCCCGACGCCAACGAACTCCTCGCCGTCGTCCACAACGATCCGCCGGACCTCGCCGTCATCGACGTGCGCATGCCTCCGACGTTCACTGATGAAGGCATCCGCGCCGCCGTCCTCATCCGCAAGCAGAACCCGGACGTCAAGGTTCTCGTGTTCAGCCAGTACGTGGAAGAGCAGTACGCGTCCGAACTCATCGCCGAGAATACCGGCGGCTTCGGCTACCTGCTCAAAGACCGCGTCGCCGATGTCGAGGACTTCCTCGCCGCCGTCGATGAGGTCGCCGGAGGCGGCACAGTCCTCGACCCGGAGGTCGTGTCCCAGATCCTCGTGCGCACGCGCAAGAAGGACGGACTGTCGACCCTGAGCCCACGCGAAATCGAAGTCCTCCAGCTCATGGCCGAAGGCAAATCCAACGCCGCCATCGCCCGCACTCTCTACCTCAGTGCCGGTGCCGTAGAAAAGCACATCTCCTCGGTGTTCACGAAGTTCGGCCTCACCGCCGACACCTCGGACAACCGCCGAGTCCTCGCCGTCCTCACATTCCTCGGAGCCTAGAATGCCCAGCACAGTGCGCATCAGCGAATCCGCCCGCGTCGGTCTGCGCGCGGTCCTGATCATCCTCGCCGCCGTCGTCCTCCTCATCCCCGTCATCGTCAGCACCGCCCAGGGCGCCTCCCGCCTCGACTACGGGCGGATCGAAGCGAGCGAACCGCTGCCGAAGGCGATGAAGGAACTCAAGATCGGCCTCGACTCCGGCGGTGCCGTCGACATCAGGACCGCCGACGTCGCCGAGGCGACCGTCAAGCTCACCGGCACCGGTCCCCGCGACAGCTCCGCGAACCTCGAGGTCGACAGTCGAGCTGATACCGCCGAGGTGGACCTCAAGAACGCCGGGAAACTGGAGAACACCCGGTTGACCGTCACCATGCCGACCAGTGTGGCGAAGGACCTTGCGCTGGACTTCGACGGCAACTACGGCCGGTTCGATGCCACCGGCGACTTCAACGAGATCACCGCCCACACCGGCGGCGGAGCAGTGAGCGTGACCGGTTCGGCAGACAAGATGCGGACCTCGAGCGATTGGGGCGCCACCTACCTCGACGGAGAATTCGGAACGGTGTCGGCCAAAACCGGAGTCGGCGCCATCGAAGGGGAGAACCTCACTGTCAGCGACCGCATCGACGTGGTCAGTTCGACGGGAACCGTCGACCTCGACTTCACCAATCAGGCGATGCCCACCGGCGGAATCGTTGCGAAGACCGAAGAAGGCTCGATCGACATGCGGGTGCCGAACCTCGAGCTCACGTCGGAAGAGCTGGATGAGGACTTCTTCTATCGGATCAACGCGAAGTCCAATGACGGCACCGTCGACCTCGCCTCCGATCTGGAGAAGTTCGATGTGGCGGAGGACCCGAAGGAAGCCAAGGGCAAGACCCTTGTTCCGATCTCGGCCACAGCCGACACTGGTACCGTCACAGTCAACCAGAACTGAGAAACGACCGGCGCACGGGCGGGCTCGAATTCGGGCCCGCCCGTGCGGCGTCTGAGGGGTCGACGACCATGCAGATCACCGTCTACGGAGCTACCGGAACATTCGGCAGGCAGCTGGCTCCCCAGCTGCGCGAACGCGGCCACACAGTCATCGCCGCCCATCGCAGCAGCGGGGTCGACACGGTGACCGGCCAGGGAGTCGCCGAGGCGGCCGAGGGCAGCGATGTCCTCGTCGACTGCGTCAACCAGCTGACGACGAATGCCGACAAAGCCATCGACTTCTTCTCCCGCAGCTCACGCTCGATCGCCGAAGTCGCTGCCCGGCAGCCCGGTACTTCCGTGGCCGTCCTGTCGATCGCGTTTCGTCCGGAGACCGCCGAGTCGCGGCTGATGGGCTACTACCAGGGCAAGGCGATGCAGGAGCGCATCTTCCGCCGGCTCATCCCGGACGAGCAGCTGCTGATGTTCCGGTCCGCCCAATGGTTCGAACTCGTCGACACGATGACGATCAAGGCCGGGCCGCTGCGGTTCGTGCCGAAGATGCGCGTGCAGGCCCTGGCCGTCGCCGAGGCGGCACGCATGATGGCCGAGGCCATCGACGCACGCGAGACCGGCACCATCGAAGTCGCCGGCCCCGAGATCAGCGATTTCGCCGAGATCGCCCGCAGACTGACCACCGCGCGAGCCGAGAAAGCAGGGACGAGACCGCCGAAGATCGTCGGCATTCCGTTGCCCGGCCCGATGGCCCGCGACGGCCTCATCCCACCGTCACCGAGGATGTCCGACGTGACCGTCGACGAATGGCTGCGATCGGTCTGAGCCCCGACCGATGCGCTGAGTCCCGCGCATCGGGTCGAGTTCGAACCCTGAGCAAGGCGTAACATCCGTTCCGGAGGTTGAAATGGATTGGATGGAATACGGGCTCAACGGGGCCGACGCGGTCAGGATCGTCGTCTCGTGTGTGGTCTTCTACTTCGGGATCATTCTGCTCCTGCGCATCTTCGGTCAGCGCACTCTGGCCAGCCTGTCGAGCTTCGATGTGGCCGCGATCATCGCCATCGGAGCGATCATCGGGCGGTCCATCCTCGGTGATACCCCGACTCTTGCGGCTGGCATCTTGGGTCTGGCGACCCTGCTGATCCTGCAGGCGCTCAGCGGAGTCGGCCGGCGCTTCGGGTTCGTCCGCAGCGTCGTCAACTCTCCGGCCGTGGTGCTCATGGCCGGTGGCGAGATCCTCGCGGACAATCTGTCGCGGAGCCACGTCGACCATGACGAACTCATCGCGAAGCTGCGGTCTGCCGGTATCCGCAATCGCGATGAGGTGGCGTGCGCGATCCTCGAATCGACGGGCCAGATCAGCGTCATGCGGCGCGGTGCTCCGATCTCCGAGGAGATGCTCACTGGCATCGTCGGCGCAGACCGGGTGCCCCGCGACGGCTGAGTCTCAGTCGAGGCGATCAGTGGTCGCGACCCGCCATCGTCGGCGGGCTCCGCACCACGGATCAGTCGAGCCCGAGCACCCGTGCGCCATTGGTCCACAGCACCGAGCGCATCCAGTCATCGCCGAGTCCAAGGGCCGCGAGACCCGAGATCTGGTCGACGTAGGGGTAGGGGATGTTCGGGAAATCCGAGCCGAGGATGACCTTGTCCTCAAGCCCGGCCAGGCGTTCGCGGTAGGCGGGGGTCACCTCGGCGGGGGAGGAGAAATACCCGGAGGCGAACATCGTCGTATCGAGATAGACGTTCTCGTATTTTTCGGCAAGGTCGGCGAACTCGTCGTACTCGGGCATCCCCATATGCGCGATGACGAACTTCAGCTTCGGGAACCGCTCGAGGACATTGATCACTGCCTGCGGCCCCGTGTACGTGCCCGGCAGGGGAGCAGAACCGGCGTGGATGACGATCGGCACTCGAGCCTCTTCGAGCGCCTTCCACGCAGGGTCGAGGACCTCGTCATCGGGGGAGAACACACCGACCTGGACGTGGACTTTGAACAGCTTCGCCCCGGCGGCCAGGGCTTTCGGCACATAGTCGGCGGCTTCGGGTTCGGCATAGAGGGTGCCGCAGTGGATGACGTCGGCGTGGGCGGCGGCGAATTCGGCGTTCCACTCATTCAGCCACGCGGCCATGCCGGGCTTGTGCGGGTAGGTCAGGGCCGGGACGGCGCGCAGGCCGAGTTCGCGTACGGTGTTGAGGCGGGTGTCCTCGTCGAAGCGGTAGTTGATCGGCCAGTCGCGGCCGTAGTTGTCCGCGGCGTTGTCGAAGTACTCCCACACCTTGTCGAGCACGTTCTGCGGAAGGAAGTGGACGTGGACGTCGGCGAGTCCGGGCAGGCCGAGTGCGCGGACGTAGGCGGGGACCTCGGCATCGGTGCGCGGGGGAGTGGTCATCGTGTCGGGGACCTCGAAATCGCGACCGATCGTCGTCTCCGGAGCGGGATTCGCGGTCGCTCGGGCGGGTGATGGGGTCTGAGTCGCTGCATCATCGGAGTCGTCCATGGCCCCACTCTATGACCTCACCGCCGCCGACTCGGCGGACGGTCCGGAGTTCGGCCCGACTGATGCGATGTTTGCCGACACGGGCGGCGGTCGGTCCTCAGCGCTCGTCCATGCCCGGCGCATAGACTGCCCGCATGAGGCTGCGCGATCCGTTTACGATCCCTACCCCGTCCCAGGTCAGACCCGTGGGACAGGCGCCGTTCTGGACTCCTGGGCAGACCGTGACCTGGACGTTCCGGCGTTTCGACTTCGACCGTGACCGCGCCGAGGTGGCCCGCCCGATGCGTGTCATCGCCGATGGACCCGACGGTGCCGTCCTGTGGTTGGCCGGGGGTACGCCGACGCAGGAGACCCGGATCGTCGGGTGGGAGGAGACGAACGCCCACGATGTGCCGTTGAAGGCCCGGTTCCGACCTCTGGCCGCGGCGCCCACCAGGATCAATGTCGAGGGCACGTGGCGGGGCCGCGGGGTGCTCAAGATCGTTCCGCCGCAGGTTCCGTTCTCCGTGTGGGTGCTGCTCAAAGATGCTGGGGACGGTGTCGATCGTCCGGAGATCGGCGGTGTGCGGGTCGAGTGGTACATCAATCTCGAGGCCACGCACCAACGCACCGATGATGCGCTGTTCACCAGCGACCACATTCTCGACATCACTTTTCCGATCTCCTCGATGCCTCTGCACGCCGAGGACGGTCGGCTCGATCCGACAGGTGCCGTATTCAAGGACGTCGACGAACTCGCTGCGGCGGCGAACTATGGGGCGTGGCCGCAGGAGTGGTCGGAGATCATCCGGGACAATGGCAGCCACCTGCTCGACCACCTCGGCGATTTCGGGTGGGCCTTCGAACCCGAATGGGAGACGGTGGCCCGCGATCTGGTGGGGAAGGCCCGACTGGGTGCTGCCTCGGTGTCAGAAAAATCGTTCGATCAGGAACATCGGGCGATCCCGAATGGTTGTTATGACCGACAGCATCGGTGATCGTCGCGGATGCACCTGTCGCCCCACTGAAGCACACAAGTGAAGAATGATCTGCTACTGAAAGGAACCGTCTCCATGACGACCAACCATCGGATTCGCCTGAACTCGCGCCCCGTGGGCGCTCCCACCGCAGAGAATTACCTGCTCGACGAGGTGCCTGTGCCGACGCCGGGCGATGGGCAGGTGCTGCTGCGCACCCTCTATCTCTCGCTCGACCCATACATGCGTGGACGGATGTCGGACGCGAAGTCCTACGCCAAGCCCGTCGAGGTCGGCGATGTCATGGTCGGAGCCACCGTGTCCGAGGTCGTCGAATCAAATGCTCCCGAGTTCGCCATCGGTGAGATCGTGCTCGGGTACGGCGGTTGGCAGGAGTACTCGGTCGAGTCGACCGGGCACCTGCGCAAGATCGATCCGGAACTCGCGCCGATCTCCACCCACCTCGGTGTGCTCGGCATGCCCGGGTTCACCGCGTATGCGGGTCTGCTCGAGATCGGTCAGCCCAAGGAGGGCGAGACCGTGGCCGTGGCCGCCGCGACCGGGCCCGTCGGTTCCGTCGTCGGACAGATCGCGAAGATCAAGGGCGCGACGGCCGTCGGCATCGCCGGCGGTCCGGACAAGGTCGCGCACCTGCGTGAGCTCGGCTTCGACGTGGCACTTGACCACCGCACGGGGAACCTGCGGCAGGAGCTGAAGGAGGCGGTGCCGCAGGGCATCGACGTCTACTTTGAGAACGTCGGCGGGGAGGTCTTCGATGCTGTGCTGCCGCGGCTCAATACGTTCGCTCGCGTGCCCGTGTGCGGTCTCGTCGCCAACTACAACCTCACCTCGCTGCCCGAGGGGCCGGACCGTTCGGGAGCGCTCATGGGCAACATCCTGTCGAAGTCGCTGCTCGTGCGCGGATTCATCCAGACCGAGTTCGCCGAGCGTCTGACCTCGCAGTTCCTTACGGACATGAGCGGCTGGCTCAAGGATGGCAAGGTTCGCTTCCGCGAGGACATCCGCCCCGGACTCGAGAAGGCTCCCGAATACTTCAACGATCTGCTTACCGGCGGAAACTTCGGCAAGATGGTCGTCGCCGTGGGCGCCGAGAGCTGAGGCTGTCGGTTCATCCCTGAATCGGAAACGAGGAGGCGGCGTCGGCCAGTTCTGGTCGTCGCCGCCTCTTTTTGTGAGTGAGGTCGGTATTGCTGGTTAGCCGGGCATGTGCCTCGGCGAACTCACGCGAAGTGAGCGAACACCTCGGCGGGGTCAAGGCCGAAGCTCAGCGCCAGGTTGAGCACGATGCGGGCCTTGCGGGCATCGAGGATGCCGGCGGGAATGAGTCCCGCCTCGAGGAGGCCGATCTCTCCGCCCGGGTAGCCGTAGGTGCGACGCAGACTCACACCTGATCCCGTGCGGGAAGCGAGGACCACCGGCATGGAATCCGCCAGGCGATTCACTGCAGGCAGCAGAACCTCGGGAACGTGACCACCGCCGACCCCGGAGATGACGGCGCCGTCGAACCCAGACCCCGCGATGAGATCAAGGGTCTCCACCGGTTCGCCCATCCCCACCTCGGCGAGGGCGACCTTGCTCAGCTTCGACGGACGGGACAGGCCGGCGAACGGTGATTTCGGGGCACGTGGTGCGTGGGGGAGGTGGAGATCGTCCTCGCTCAGCCACCCGATCGCGCCGAGGACGGGCCCGGAGGAGAACGCTGCCGTCGAGGTCGTGTGCGACTTCGACACGAACCTCGGATCGTGGACCTCGTCGTTGAACACGAGGGACGCAGGCAGGCCCTTGACCTGGTCGGACAAAGCGGTGAGGGCGGCGGATCGAACATTCGCCGGACCATCGGCGCCCGGCAGGGTCGGGTTGCGCATGGCCCCGGTGGCGGCGATGTGCGTGCCTGAGTTGTTGAGCAGCCACAGACCGAACGCGGACTCCTCGAGGGTGTCGGTGCCTTGGGTGAGGACGATTCCATCGGCCTCGGACGAGCGGGCGAGCTCGACGACGTCGAAGAGTATCTCGAGGGTGACATTCGCGCTTGAGACCTGGGCGACCTGAATGAAATCGGCCTGCAGATCCGGCCAGACCTGGTCGAGTCCTGCGGCCGCAGCGATCTCTGCTCCGCTCAGTGCCGGAGCAACCCCGCCTTCGGCGTTGGCGGTCGACGCGATGGTCCCGCCGAGGGCGGCCAAGAGCAGGTGAGGAGCGGTGCGGGGCGAGGTCTCAGGCATGGTTCGAGTCTATCGTCAGTTCCCAATCAGGGCCGTCGTCAGATCTGGAGTCAGTGGCCTTTGCTAGTCTCCACGCATGGACGGGGAAACAGTGATCAATGTGGCTCACGAGCAGGCCATGCAGTACCCCTCGGTCGAACTCGATTATCCATTCGGGCCGGACAGCGCCGTATACAAGGTGCGCGGGAAGATGTTCATGATGGCCTTTGAGTTGCGCGGGACTCCCAGCCTCAATCTCAAGATCGATCCCCTTGATGGTGAGGTGCTGCGAGACGCCTATCCGGAGATCTCTCCCGGATACCACATGAACAAGAAGCACTGGATCACCGTCGCCGGGGACGGTGGTGCAGTCGGTGGAGACGGTCATGGGTCGGATGCGGCTGGCGACCGGCTCGATGCCGACCTCCTCCACGATCTCGTTCTCGAGTCCTACTGCCTTGTCGTGGCCAAGATGCCTAAGAAGGTTCGACCAGTTGACCCGGAGAGCTTCGGCGGGCGCGGGGATGACTGATGACTGTTCCGACGAGATCACCCGATGGCTTGGGCGAGGGCACTCATGACGACTGAGCCCACGACAGCGGCGGCAGGGGGTCGGGTTCCCCTGCGTCGCCACCAGTCAGAGGCCCTGACCGTCCTGCGCGAGGGGGCAGTCGCCGATGAGCGCCGGTCGTGGGTCGTCCTGCCGCCAGGGGCCGGGAAGACACGCGTCGGAGTTGAGCATGCGATCCATCTGCTCGACCGGAAGCTCATCGAACGCGTCGTGGTCTTCGGCCCGAATACGGCGATCCAAGGTCAATGGGCCAAGGAATGGAACCGCCTCGGCGGGGGTCGTTCTCCGGCCGGAAGCAACCGCGATCTGACTCAGATCTTCACTGCACTGACCTATCAGTCCCTCGCCGTCTTCGACACGGACCGGGACACCGTCGACCGCGAAGAGAGCGCGCGCAGCACGGATAGGGGTGGAGAACCCGACGACCGTGCGACCGGTAACGGTCAACCAGGACCAGACGGCAGCCTGCTTGACTCCCTGGCACCCGGCGGCCGGACCCTCGTCGACAATCTCGTCGCAGCCGGTCCGATGCTGCTCATCCTCGACGAATGCCACCATCTGCTCGAGGTCTGGGGACGCCTGCTGTCGGATCTGCTGGACCTGCTGCCCGACGTGTGGGTACTCGGACTCACGGCCACCCCGCCGGCCACGATGTCGACCCGACAACGGGAACTCGTCACAGGCATCTTCTCCGCCATCCGCTACTCCGCGTCCATCCCCGCGCTCGTCAAAGAAGGCGACCTCGTGCCCTTCGCTGATCTCGTCTGGGTGACCGAGCCCACTCGAGAAGAACAGGACTGGCTGTCGGCACAGGCCGAACGCCACACCGAGTTCATCACCGGCATCCTCGATCCGGGCCAGGGCACGATCGGACTGCTCGAATGGGTGGACCGACGATTCCTCGGCGACCGTGCCGAAGCTGTGAGCTGGCAGACGCTGAGCCGGCAGCGTCCCGAACTCTGCGATGCGGCACTGCGCCTCCACCACGCCGGACTGCTGCGTCTGCCGCCCGGAGCCCGACCCGGAGAACAGCACCGTCGCGACCCCGATCCGGACGATTGGGCCCGACTCATCGAAGACTGGATGCGTCACCACCTGCTCGCCTCCGACGCTGCATCCGATCAGAACCTCGCCGAGGAGATCCGCCGCAGACTGCCCGCGATCGGCTACCGCTGGACGCGTCACGGAATCGCCGCCGGCCGATCCCCGACCGATCGGGTCCTCTCCCACTCGGCGGCGAAGCCGCGCGCCTGCGTCGATATCGTTGCCGCTGAGGCAGCGACCCTCGGAGACCACTTGCGAATGCTTGTCCTCTGCGACTTCGTATCCGCCACCGCGACCTTGGCCGCTGACGTTCGTGACGTCCTCGACGAACGGTCCGGATCCGCACTTCTGACCCTGGAGACCTTGGCCGCCGATGCCCAGACGGCACGACTGAACCCGCTGCTCGTGTCCGGGCGCACCGTCGCCGGGCCACCGGACGTCCTGCGTGAGCTGATCGATTTCATCGCCGACGACGATGCGTACCTCGCCGCCCGGCTGAGCATCACAGATCCCATCACCGGTGTCAGCCGCATCGACGGGCGCTGGACGAGTCGAGACTGGGTGCCGTACGTGACCTCGTTCTTCATCACCGGGGCAGCACAGGTGCTCATCGGCACCCGGGCGCTCCTCGGCGAAGGGTGGGACGCACCCGCTGTGACCGGACTCATCGACCTCACCAGCGCGACCACCCCGACTGCCGTGACGCAGACCCGTGGTCGAGCGCTGCGCGAAGACCCGAAGTGGGCGGACAAGGTCGCATTGAACTGGACCGTCGTGTGCATCAGCCCGGACCACCCGCGCGGAGGCCAGGACTGGAACCGGCTCGTGCGCAAACACGACGGTTTCTTCGGCACCGACTCAAGCGGCGAGATCGTCGACGGCGTCGCCCATATCGACCCCGCGTTCTCGCCCTACCACCCGCCCGAGGACGATATCGACGCCATCAATGCGCGGATGACCCGACGATCCCAAACCCGCGCCGAGGTGGCCGAACGCTGGCAGGTCGGCGCAGACTACCGCGACGAGGAGCTGCGATCGGTGCGGATCATCGCCGCCGACGTCGAGGGTGCTGTGGCCGTTTCAGGCCGACCCGAGGTCGTCGACTCGTCCGACCGGGGAGTAGGCGGCCGCACGGAAGCCGCCTCCGGAAGTGCCGGGACCGAGGCCACCGCCGAGGGCGTCATCCCGATGCCGCGGCACCGCAAGGGTGATCCCGGTAAGATCCTTCCTTTCCCTCTCCGTGCACCGACCGTCATCGTCTGGGCAGTGGTAGGTCTCCTCCTCGTGGCTGCGGCTGCGGTGCTGAGTGATGGAGGCGCGGCGTGGATCCTCGGGCTTCTCGCAGCCTCGTTGCTGGTGAGCCTGCCGGTTGTCCTCACCATTGCCGGCCGTCGCAGGCAACGCATCTACGGGGCCACCCCGACCGTCGCGCAGATAGCCGGTGCCATCGCCGAGGCGCTGCACACTCTCGATCTGAGCAGCGCGGGTGCCGACGCGGTGCGAATGACGATCGACGCACGCGGAGACCTGCGGTGCCACCTCGACGCGGATCCCGCCTCGGCGGAGGTCTTCGCGCTCGCCCTCGACGAAGCGGTATCGCCGATCGGCGATCCTCGGTATCTGCTGCCGTGCTGGCATCTGCCGAGTCGTGCCCAGGGGGTGCGCGGCTGGTTGACGCAGATGCGGTGGGGGACCGGCTCCGCCCAGACAGCCGACCCGATCTGGGTCGGCGTGCCCACGGCGCTGGGGACGAAGAAGGAGCGTGCGGTGGCCTTCGCAGCTGCCTGGGACACCTGGATCGGAGGAGGCGAACCGATCTACACCCGCAATCCCGACGGGGCCGGCATCCTTGCAGCCGTGCGCGGAGGCGACCCCTGGGGAATGACCTCGGTGCTGCGCATGCGCTGGCGCTAGATCACACTCTGGTCGGCGCAAGCCAACCGGCTTCCGTTCGCAGAGTTGCCGGCTCTGGGCCGCGAATTGGCGCGCACCCGCCCGGGCGCAGAGAATAGTTTCTATGTCCGCCCTGTCATCCGCGCTCGCCTACCGGCGACTGCTCGAATCCGATGCCACCCTGCGCATGCTCCGGGCCGACAACCTCGCCGTCATGGCCGGAACCCTCGACGCTCACCTCGGCAGGCCCGGCACCAGGATGAACACCGAGGATCTGCACGAAAGCATCGACGCCGACCTCGAGGAGCTTCGCGACCACTTCGATCTTTCGCTGCGAACGGCGAAGGCCTATTGCGATGACTGGCGTCGCGCCGAGATCCTCGTCCGTCGGCCCGCCACCGCCGCGAGAGGCGAAACCTACGAACTCTCCGCCGCCGGCTTCGACGCCATCCGCATGCTCGAACAGCTGCGCACCCCACCGCAGACCGCCACCGAATCGCGCCTGGTCAGCCTCGCCCAATCCGTGCGTCAGCTGGCCATCGACACCGATCCTGACAGCTCTCGCCGGCTCGCCTCCCTGCACGCCGAACGCGACCGCATCGATGCCGAGATCGCCCGCGTGCGCCGCGGCGATCCGCGCTCGGTCGTCCTCGACAGGCGACGAGCGAACGAACGCGTCTCCGACATCCTCCAGCAGGCACAGGGCCTGCCCGCCGACTTCGCCCGCGTGCGCGCCCGCTTCGAAGAACTCAACCAGGAGCTGCGGATCTCGATCCTCGCCGCCGAGGATTCCCAGTCCCAAGTCCTCGACGAGGTATTCCGCGGCGTCGACCTCATCGAATCCTCCGACGAAGGCCGCACGTTCTCGGCGTTCTCCGCCCTCGTCCGCGACCCCGAGCAGTCGGCGGCCTTCGACGACGACATCGCCGCCATCCTCGACCGGGACTTCTCCGCCGCCCTGTCCCTGGCCACCCGCCGTTCCCTGCGCACCTTGATGCGCCAGATGAAAGACGGCTCCCACGAGGTCTCGGACATCCTCACCGAGTTCGCCCGAGGCCTGCGCCGCTACGTCCACTCCCATGAATTCCAACGCGACCGCGTTATGCGCACTCTCCTCCAGGAGGGCCTCGCCGCGGCCGCCCCTGTGTCTCAGGAACTCAGGCCCTACGATGAGATCGGCATCGACCTCGAACTCTCAAGCGTGTCGTTGGGCAGCGTCGGCGAGGTCATCCTCCACGACCCTGAGGAGTTCAACGCGGGAGCAGAACTCGGCGAGGCCGCTGACTCCGAGATCGACTTCGCCGAGCTCATCGCTGTCGCCCGAGAATCCGAAATCGACTTCGCCGAACTCACCGAGAACATCAACTCCGTCGTCACCTCCGCCCACGAGGCCTCCGTCGCGGAGGTGCTCGACACCTACCCCGCCACACAGGGCCTCGCCAGCGTCGTCGGCCTGTTGTCCCTGGCCAGCACCTATGGCCACGTCGATGTCGGCAACCGCGAAATCCTCACCTGGGCCGGCGTCGACGGCATCGTCCGCACCGCCGCGATCCGCCGCCACTACTTCACCGAAGGCATCACCCTATGAGCCCCACCCACCACGACAACGACACAGCCCCCGCCGAGGTGGGGGCCGCCTCGGCGATGGAATCCACCGATTCCGCGGACGACCTCAGCCGCAACCCCAGCGGTCTGTGGTCCGGGGACACCGGAACGCTGGGAGAGCGCACCCGCCGAGTGCTGCTCGAACTGCTCAAAGGGCCGTATGTGTCCGGGACGCAGGCCCCGCAGCTATGGGCCGCTCTCGTCGCCGACGAAGGCCTTGTCCGCTCGCGCCTGCACGACCTGTTCCTCGACCTCGTCATCGACCGGGTCGACGAATTCGCGTTCACCCGCAAGATCGTCACCGACGAGATCGACGCCCCAGCCGCGGTGCGCAGCGAACGGCTGACGTTCCTCGACACGGCCATGCTTCTCGTCCTCCGCCAGCTGCTCCTGGCCGCGCCGGGGGAGAAGCGCGTCATCGTCGACCGTGAAGAGGTCTATGAACGCCTCGCGATCTACCGCACTGGCGACGAATCGACGTTCCAGCGCAACCTCAACGGCGCGTGGTCGCGGATGAGCAACCGCCTGCGCGTGCTCCACAAGGCCGGTGAAGACCGCTTCGAGATCTCGCCGATGGTGAAGTTCCTCATCGACGAGGACCGCGTGCGCGAACTCATCGACGTCTACGAACGCATCGCCGCAGGTGAGACCGATGCTGGTGAAATCTATGACGGCAAGTCTGATGACGGTGGGGACTCCATCGCCGAGGCGGTCGATGACAACACCGTCACCGAGGAGGACGACGCGTGACCGAAGCACTCTTCCCGCTCGATGCCGCCTTCGTCGCCGACCAGGCGCGTGCGCGCGGGGCGAACCGTCCCGACGTCGGCAGCCAGTGGCGGCTGAGCGAGATCCAGATCGCGAACTGGGGCACGTTCGACGCGGACATCCACCGCATCCCCGTCTCCCACAAGGGCCACCTCATCACCGGCCCCTCGGGGTCGGGCAAGTCGTCCCTCCTCGACGGAATCGCTGCCGTGCTCACCCCGGACAAGTGGCTGCGCTTCAACGTCGCCGCTCAGACCGCAGGTGCTCGTCTCGACCAGCGCAGCCTCGTCAGCTACGTCCGCGGAGCCTGGACCCGAACCGCCGACACGGAAGAAGACCGGGTCGTCAGCAAGTACCTGCGTCCACGCGCCACCTGGAGCGGAATCATCCTCCGCTACGACAATGGAAGCGATAAGCCTCTGTCGTTGGCCCGACTCTTCTTCATCAAAGGATCGGGCACGAAGGCGACCGACCTCTCCGACGCCTGCGTCCTCGAGCGCGCGGACCTCGATCTGTCCGACCTGCAGCACTACGCCCGGTCCGGACTCGAGACCCGCAAGCTCAAGGCCGACCATCCCGATGCTGTCGTCACCTCGAACGGCCACCACGGTAAGTTCTATGCGCGGATGCGCAAGACCTTCGGTATGGCCGACGAGTCCGCACTCCAGCTGCTGCACAAAACACAGTCGGCGAAGAGCTTGGACAGCCTCGATCGGCTCTTCCGTGACCATATGCTTGAAACGCCGGTGACCTTCGAACTTGCCGAGACCGCCGTCGCCCAGTTCGGTGACCTCAAAGACGCTCATGACCATGTCGTCGAACTGCGCAAACAGCGCGATCATCTGCTTCAGCTGCGCGAAGCCGCCTCCCGCTTCGAGACCGCCAACGACATCGCAGCGAAGTCGATCGCGCTCAGCGAAGCTCTGCTGCCGTACCAGAAGCGCCGCGAGCTCGATATCCTCCGCGCCGACCTCTCGGCGCTGACGCGGCAGATCGTCGAACTCGAAGTCACCGCCGACCGTGTGGGGCGTGACTTCGACGCAGCCGTCGACGAATACGACCTGGCCAGGCGAGCCACTTTGGAACTCGGAGGTTCCGAAGCCGAACACCTTCAGCAGCGCATCGATACCGCCGAGACCGAACGCCGCGCCATCGCCGAACGCTGGTCGGGGCTGGCTCGACAGCTCGAGCAGGCCGGAATCGAGCATGCCCCGACCACGGCCGCCGAGTTCGCCGAACTGCAGGCTCAGATCGCCTCCAGCCTCGACGACGACACACAGGTCGCCGGACCCAGCCATGCCGATCACGACAGGTTCTCCCAGGCGCGGACCAAGGTGCGCGAACTCGAAGGCGAGATCGAATCGCTGCGCCGGTCCGGATCGACCGTGCCGAACAACCTCATGACGATCCGCTCCGAGCTCGCCGCCGGCACCGGCCTGAGCGAAAAGGCGCTGCCGTTCGCGGCCGAACTCATCGAAGTCGACCCCGACGAGGCCCGGTGGACCGGCGCCATCGAGAGGGTGCTGCGGCCCATGGCACTGACCGTCCTCGTCCGTTCTGAGAACCTCTCGGCCGTGCGCACATGGGTGGATGCCCACCGCATCCGCGGACGACTCGTCTTCGAGGAGATCCCGCACTCGGTGTCGAGCCCCCGCCCAGTGGGCAGTGAGAAGTCGCTGGTCAACAAGGTGCATGTGTCCGACACCGGCTTCGGCGACTGGGTCCGGACCACTCTGTCCGAACGTTTCGACTTCGCCTGCGTCGACCGTCCCGAGGAACTTGACGACCACCCCCGCGCCGTCACCGTCAAAGGTCAGATCAAGACCTCTCGCACCCGTTACGAGAAGGACGACCGGCGGGCCATCGACGATCGCAGCCAATGGGTCCTCGGCGACCGCGAAGCGAAACTCGAAGCCCTCGTCGAATCCCTCAAAGAGGCTCAGTCGGAACTGGCCGCCGCCGAACAGGTCGTTGCGGCGGCCGATGCCGAGACCGCACAGGCTCACCGTCGCCGCGGCATTCTCGCCGGCATTCGCGAACAGTCGTGGCGCGACGTCGACCGAGACGGAGCGGCCGAGAAGGTCGCGACTCTCGAACGGCAGCTGGCCGAACTCGAAGACGCCGACGGCGACCTGCAGCAGGCGATCGGCGCCGAACGCGAAGCCAAGACGGTCAAGGACGAAGCCGAGAAGGCGAAGAACGACGCTGACTATGCCCTGCGCCGAGCGAACGAGGAATCGACGGGTCTGCGCTCGAACATGACCCGGATCGAAGACGACGTCAACTCCGGTCGGGTGGCGGAAGTCGAGGGCCACCTCGGCGAACAATTGGACGAACGGTTCCGGAAGGTCCAACGCAGCATCAAGCGAGAGAACCTCGCCGAGGTGGGCCAGCAGGTCTCGCAGGTGCTGCAGGAGGAGAAGGACCGGGCACAGGCCGATGCAAGTCGGTCGGGGCAGTCCGTGACTCGGCTGGCTGCCGAGTTCAAAGCCGCATGGCCGTCGGTATCGTCCCAGCTCACCGCGGAAGTCGATGATCGTCGGGCCTACCTGTCGATGCTCGATGAGATCCTCGCGCACGGATTGCCCGATCATGAGAACCGTTTCCGGGATCTGCTGCAGCAGCGGTCCCGGGACCTCATCGGCGAACTCCTCAACGAGATCCACGCCGCTC
The DNA here is from genome assembly GCF_001570805.1 of Brevibacterium epidermidis NBRC 14811. Lineage (GTDB taxonomy): Bacteria > Actinomycetota > Actinomycetes > Actinomycetales > Brevibacteriaceae > Brevibacterium > Brevibacterium epidermidis. Next base: position 34,287 of record NZ_BCSJ01000004.1, read on the forward strand.
CGCGCGAGATCGAGGATCGGGTCGCGCCGATCAATTCGTCACTGCTGCGCTCGCAGTTCGACGAGGACCGGTACCTGCGGCTGAAGGTCAAGACCCGCCGGTCCGAGACCGTCAACGCCTTCATCGCCGATCTTCGACTCGTCGCGAGCGGCAGCTGGGGCGAGGACGATATGGAGACCGCGGAGAAGAAGTACGACACTTTGGCCGAAGTGATGCGCCGATTCGACTCCAGCGAACATATCGACAAGGTCTGGAAGAACCAATGCCTGGACACACGTCTGCACGTGAGCTTCCTCGCCGAGGAGATCGACGACCACGGGCGCGCGCATGCCACCTACGATTCGGGTGCCGCGATGTCCGGCGGTCAGCAGCAGAAGCTCGTGATCTTCTGCCTGGCGGCAGCGCTGCGGTATCAGCTCGCCGACCCGGATGAGGCGATCTCGAAGTACGGCACGATCATCCTCGACGAAGCCTTCGACAAGGCCGATACGCGGTATACGCGGATGGCCTTGGACATCTTCATCGAATTCGGGTTCCACATGGTGCTGGCGACTCCGCAGAAGCTGCTGCAGACGATCGAACCCTATGTGGGTGCGGCGACCTCGATCGAGAATCCGAGCCGGCAGAAGACCCTGACCTCGACGATGGTGTGGGACGAATCGGAGCGGGAAGAAGCCGGCGAGGCCGAGTCTTCCGCCGCTCTCGAGTTCGAAGAGTCGGACGCGCAATGACCATGCTCTCCGTCGCCGAGGCCCGGGGCAAGGCGCGCAAGCGCCTGACCTCGGCTATGGCCGTCTGGGCGGCGGAGCAGGTCGAGCAAGTGCGAGTGGAGATCGCGCTCCGCCCGCCGACGGAGAAGCAGGTGCTCGCTGATCAGACTGCCGCGGCCGACTGGGCGGGCAGCTGGCGAGCGGTTGAGGGTAAGACAAGAGAAACTTCGGGACTCGAGGTCGATTGGGAGGACCGCACCTGGGCCCGAGTCGGCCGCCAACGGGTTCCCAGGCGACTGCGCCTGAACACGCCAAACGCAGTCGCCGGTTTCGTCGGCGGTGAGGCCGCCCGCGATTGGCGGAAGCTGCGTGATCGGGCCCAGCTGATCCGGGAACAGTTCGGGTCAGAAGCGACCGGAGCAGAAGTGAACGAAGCTGAAGCGATCGGCGACGGAGATGCGGAGCCCATTGGGGACGGGGACTCCCTTGCCGCGGCGATACGTTCCCAGTCGAAACGGATCCTCTCCTTGTCCGACGCCGCATTCGTTACTGTCATCGACGTCGTCGACTGGCTGTGCACCCATCCGCTCGGATCGCTGCGACCCAGACAGCTGCCCATCCGCGGGGTGGACTCGAAGTGGTTCGAGACCCACCGCAGCCTCGTCACCGCCCTGCTCGGAGGGATCGGCCACGCCGATGCGGTGACCGTCCTCGACGCCGAACCGCGACTGCGGCTGCGTATCCTCGACGGGACCCTGATCGGCGCCGTGGATCATGAGGTCACCGTCGATCGCACTTCGGTCAGAGCAGCCGCCGCGTCCCTCGACGATGTGACCGCTCCGATCTCCCAACTCGGTCGACTGCCCGTATCGCCGAGGCTGGTCTTCGTCTTCGAGAACCTCGAATCAGTGCTCGCCATGCCGGATTGGCCGGGTGCCGTGGCCGTACACGGCTCTGGCTATGCCGTCGACGGGGTCGCTCGATTGGACTGGATCGACGGTGCGCGTGTGATCTATTGGGGCGACCTCGACTCCCATGGTTTCGCGGTCCTCAACCGCCTGCGCAGCCATCTGCCGGAGGTCGAATCCGTGCTCATGGACGAAGCAACACTGCTCGCGCACCAGGATCTCTGGGTACCGGAACCGAAGCCGAGCACCGGCACTTTCGCGCATCTCACCGGCACCGAGGCACGTGCCCTCGAACGACTACATGTTGAAGGAGGCGTCCGGCTCGAACAGGAACGCATCCCGTGGGATACGGCTCTGAACCGGCTGCGGACCGCGGCCGAGGTGGAGACCTCGGGCCACCTCGGCGAAGGAACGGGACGTGGCGTGGGAACGGAGCACCGCTTCGGCGAGGGCCTCGATGACGACCGATAAGCCGCGCGGGGGACTGGCCGCTCTCTGCGTCGCCGAGCTGGTGTGCTGGGGGCTGCTCTACTATTCCCTGCCGGTGGCGGTCACTCCGATCTCGGCGGACATGGGCTGGAGCCACACGACGGTGACGGCGGCGCTGACCGTCGGGCTCATTGTCTCAGCACTCATGGGACCCACGGTCGGGCGGATGCTCGACCGGCACGGCCCGCAGCTGATCATGGGCGCGGGCACTGTCATCGGGGTCCTCGCGCTCGGGCTCGTCGCGATCGCGCCGAACCTCTTCGTGTTCTTCGCCGCCTGGATCCTCGCCGGATTCGCCCAAGCAGCGACGCTCTACCCGCCGGCCTTCGCCGTCATCACCCGCTGGTATGGGGCGGAGCGGACGAAGCCGCTGACGACGATCACGCTGGTCGGCGGGCTCGCCTCGACGGTCTTCGCCCCGATCATCGCCTGGCTCATCGACGGACTCGGCTGGCGCGGAACCTACGGAGTTCTCGCCGGACTGCTCGCAGTCCTGGCCCTGCCGATGCACCTGTTCTTCCTCAACCGCACCTGGACCGACGAGGCGTCCGCATCCGCGGTGAAGCCGAGCCGAGCCGAACTGCGCCAGGTCACGCGAGACCCGCGCTTCATCACTCTGCAGATCGCCGTCGCGATCGCCACGTTCACCCTCTTCGCGGTGACGATCAACATCATCCCGCTCATCATCGAGCGCGGCGCCGCATACAGTCTGGCGGCCATCGCTCTCGGGCTCGTCGGCTTCGGCCAGGTGGCCGGACGATTCGGCTACCCGAGCCTGGAACGGCACACGTCGACGCGGGCGCGGACGGTCATCCTCTTCGCCTCGGGCGCTGTTGGGCTGTGGCTGCTCGCCTTCGTATCTGGTCCGATCTGGCTGCTCATCGGCATTGCCATGCTCACCGGCGGAGTGCGAGGGTGCATGACATTGCTGCAGGCCACGGCGGTCTCCGACAGGTGGGGGACGAAGAACTTCGGGGCCATCAACGGTGTCTTCGTCGCCCCGATCACCGCGGGCACCGCGCTCGCACCTGTTGCTGGCCCCGCGTTGGCCGGGGTGCTCGGCGGGTACCCGATGATGGCAGTGGCCATGGCCGGACTGCTCACGCTGGCGACCCTGCTGTCCGCGCGGACGTGAGGGTCGCCTCGGCGATGGACGTCCTCGACTTTCCGCGGGACCGCCTCGGCGGAGATGTTCCCTCACCGTCTCGGCGGGGATATTCCCGCAATCGAGGGTGAGGAATCGGACAGCCGTCCTGATGGACTTCGGGGATAGACTGAAAGCGCGGTCAAGGCCCCGAGCGTGGGGCCGCCACCCTGCCGGGGCTGTGCATGCACCCCGGTGCCATGGTCCAACGGAAGGAAGTCAATGCCCACCGTCGCCAGAAACATCGTCGATACCCTTGTCGCCAGCGGAGTCAAGCGCGTCTACGGAATCCCGGGTGACTCGCTCAACGGATTCACCGATGCGCTGCGCGTCAACCCGCAACTCGAATGGGTTCACGTCCGCCACGAGGAAGCCGCCTCCTTCGCCGCCAGCGGCGAGGCCGCCCTGACCGGTGAACTCGCGGTCTGCGCGGGCAGCTGCGGACCCGGCAACCTCCACCTCATCAACGGGCTCTTCGACGCCCAGCGCTCGCGGGTCCCCGTGCTGGCCATCGCCGCACAGATCCCCAGCGACGAGATCGGCTCGAACTACTTCCAGGAGACCCATCCGACCGAGCTGTTCCGCGACTGCAGCGTCTACGTTGAGAACGTCTCCTCGGCCGAACAGATGCCCCGCCTGCTGCGCATCGCCATGCGCGAAGCCATCGAGAAGCGCGGCGTGGCCGTCCTCGTCATTCCCGGCGACGTCGGCCTGGCCGACATCGATGCCGCCGCCGAGGAGGTCAGGTCCTACCCGTCGCACGTGGTCCCCGCTGCGTCCCAGATCGAAGCCGCGGCCAAGGCCCTCAACAAGGGCAAGAAGACGACGATCCTCGCCGGTGCCGGCACCGAGGGTGCCCACGATGAGCTGCTCGCCATCGCCGAGAAGCTCCAGGCTCCGATCGTCCATTCGCTGCGCGGCAAGGAGTTCGTCGAATACGACAACCCCTATGACGTGGGCATGACCGGTCTGCTCGGGTTCTCCTCCGGCTACGCCGCGCTCAAGGACTGCGATTCCCTGCTCATGCTCGGCACCGACCTGCCCTACCAGCAGTTCTACCCAGAGGACGCGACTGTCATCCAGGTCGATGTGCGCGGCTCCCAGATCGGGCGGCGCACGAAGGTCGACATTCCGCTGGTCGGAACGGTCGCCGACACCATCGAAGCGCTGCTGCCGCACATCAAACCCAACCGCAGCAGCACGCATCTCAAGGCGCTGACCAAGCACTATCAGAAGACCCGCAAGGATCTCGACGAGCTGGCCACACCGTCGAAGCGGACGATCCATCCGCAGTACCTCACCCGGCTCATCGACGAGATGGCCGATGACGATGCGGTGTTCATCCCGGACGTCGGCTCACCGGTGGTGTGGGCAGCCCGCTACCTGACGATGAACGGCAAGCGCCGTCTCATCGGCTCCTTCAGCCACGGGTCCATGGCCAATGCCCTGTCCCAGAGCGTCGGCGTGCAAGCGGCGTACGAGGACCGGCAGACCATCGCGCTCGCCGGCGACGGCGGACTGACCATGCTGCTGGGCGAGCTCATCACGCTCACCCAGAACAAGCTGCCGGTGAAGACGGTCGTGTACAACAACTCCTCGCTCAACTTCGTCGAGCTCGAGATGAAGGCCGCCGGCTTCGTCACCTTCGGCACGGAGCTCGAGAATCCGAACTTCTCCACCATCGCCGAGGCGGTCGGAATCAAGGGCTTCCGCGTCGAGAAGTCCAAGGACCTGCCGAAGGTCGTCAAGGAGTTCCTGGCCTACGACGGGCCCGCGGTCCTCGACGTCGTCACCGAACGCCAGGAGCTGTCGATGCCGCCGTCGATCACCGTCGAGCAGGCGAAGGGCTTCGCGCTCTACGCTATCCGCACGGTGCTCTCGGGCAAGGGCGACGAACTCATCGACCTGGCGCGAACGAACCTCCGCCAGCTGTTCTGACGAGTACGCGCTGAGAAACGGGTTGAGCGTCGAAACACGGGTGTACGCACCCGAGTCTCGACGCTCAACCCGTTTCTCGATGAAACCAGGGCATTTCTTCAGCCCAGCGAGTACGGTGCCAGGGCCTGGGCAGTGACGAGGGCGGCGGTCATCGCCTCATGCCCCTTGTCCTCGACAGAGCCTTCGAGGCCGGCGCGATCGAGTCCCTGCTGTTCGGAGTCGCAGGTGAGCACGCCGAAGCCCACAGGCTTGCCGGAGTCGATGGCCACGCGGTTCAGGCCGTCGGTGGCGGCCTGGCAGACATAGTCGAAGTGCGGTGTGCCGCCGCGGATGACGACGCCGAGCGCGACGATCGCATCGAAATGCGGTGCCAGTCGGGCTGCGGCCACGGGCAGTTCGAAGCTGCCGGGTACGCGGATGAGCGTGGCCGCGGCACCGGCCTCGGATGCGGCGCGTTGGGCCCCGTCGACGAGGCCGTCCATGATCTGGGTGTGCCACGAGGCGGCGACAATCGCCACGCGCAGTTCGGCGGCGTCGACGGTGAGTTCAGGTGCTCCGGAATGAGCCATGAATATGTCCTTTGTTCGAAGGCTCCGCAGAGCCTGGTTTGTGTCTGGTGTGATTTCGCCGGTGATGCAGCACCCTCGCCGAAGCGGCTGCCGCACCCGCGGGTTCGTTCGGTCCCAGCCTCGCCGGGGCGCCCGAGTTTCAGCTGGCGACGGCTCCGGTGGTGCTTGCGCCTGTGCCGGACGTGCCCGTGACCTCCGGCAGTGAGAGCACATGGTGCATGCGTTCGCGCTTGGTGGACAGGTAGCGGGTGTTCTCCGGCCGCGCCGCGACCTCGAGCGGAACCACCGCCTCGACCGTGATACCGAGTTCCTCGAGGGCCGAGGTCTTCGCCGGATTGTTCGTGAGCAGGCGGATGCGAGTCAGCCCGAGGGAGCGCAGGATCGCTGCCGCGGCGCGGTAGTCGCGGGCGTCGTCGGTGAACCCGAGATCCCGGTTCGCATCGACGGTGTCCCGCCCCTGATCCTGCAGGGCGTAGGCGCGCAGCTTGTTGCTCAGCCCGATTCCGCGACCCTCGTGACCGGTCAGGTAGAGCACCGCCCCGCCCTGTTCGGCGATGAGGTCGAGCGCCAGATCGAGCTGCTCACCGCAATCGCACCGGTGCGAACCGAAGACATCCCCGGTCAGGCACTCCGAATGCAGGCGCACGAGAGGTGCCGGTCCGTCGGCACCGGAATCCGGGGATCCCGCGAATACGCCGAGGTGGTCATGCCCGTCGATTGTGAATGCGCGGGCCCGCAGGCTGCCGTGTTCCGATGGCAGCGCGACCTCCGCCGTCGCCTCGAACGATTCGTCCTCAGCGGGTGCACCGGCCGCCGTCACCGAGGCGGCCGCCTCGGCGCGGGAATCATCCGCAGTCGACGACGCGGCCGAAGCGTCGGACGATGAGACGGCGGCAGCGGAGCCGCTCGAGGCATTCCCATCCCGTTCGTCAAGGAAGGCGATGAGCTGTTCGATCGAGACCATGACGAGGTCATTGGCATCGGCGAAGTCACGCACCGCGTCGAAGCGCATCATCGACCCGTCGTCGTGAACCACTTCGCCGATCATCGCCACCGGCTGCGCGCCGGCCAAACGCGCGAACTCGACCCCGGCCTCGGTGTGGCCGGGGCGCTCCCGGACACCGCCGTCCTTCGCGATGAGCGGGAAGACATGGCCGGGCCGCGAGATCGCCGCCGGATCAGGGTGGGCGGCGGCGAGGACCCGACCGGTCTCGGCGCGTTCGGCGGCGCTGATTCCCGTGGTCACCCCCACCGCATCGCAGCTGACCGTGTAGGCCGTGCCCTTCGGGTCCTCGTTGTCGCTGACCATCGGCGGCAGGCGCAGGGCGTCGGCCCTGTCGGCGGTCATCGGCGCACAGATGACGCCCGAGGTGTGCCGGACGAAGAAGCCCATCGTCGTGGCGTCGGCGAACTCGGCGGCCATGATGAGGTCGCCTTCGTTCTCCCGGTCCTCATCGTCGACGACGAGGACAGGCCGACCGGCCGCGATGGCTGCGATGGCCGCATCGATGGGATCGAGGCGGCTGGCGTGAGCGATGGGATCAGTCATGATCGACTCCTTGCTGGGTGCTGTTCGGCAGTGGCGAGCCCACCGAGGCGGGGCTCGAGTCGGAGGGAACCGCGCCGTTGGCGGTGCCGTCGCCGGCAGCGGTGCGGAAGGACAGGAGACGCGCGGTGTACTTCGCAAGCACGTCGACCTCGATGTTCACGGCTGCGCCCACAGGCATCTGCCCGAAGGTCGTGTGGGCCAGGGTGGCCGGAATGAGTCCGACTTCGACCCACGCCGACGATGCGCTCGGTTCGGACACGGCCGTCAGGGTCAGGGACACCCCGTTGAGAGCGATCGAGCCTTTGATCGCGGTCAGTGGGGCGAGTTCGCTCGGGATTCCGATGCGCAGGGTCGACCAGTCGGGACGGTCGGTGCGGTCGAGGAGTTCACCCCGACCGTCGACGTGGCCCTGGACGACGTGGCCGTCGAAGCGCCCCGAGGCGGGAGTGCAGCGTTCCAGGTTGACCTGGTGACCCGTGGCCAAGGTGCCGAGTCCGGTCAGGCGCAGGGTCTCGCCCATGACCTCGGCGGTGAAGAGGCCGGGACGCTGCTCGGTGGGCCGCCGCGTCGAGGACAGGCAGACTCCATTGACGGCCAGCGATCCGCCGAGCTCGAGGTCGGCGACGAGGGAGCCCGCGTCGATGGTGATCGTGGCCGAATCGTTCGTGTACTCGATGGACTCGACGGTGCCGAGTCCTTCGATGATTCCGGTGAACATGTGACTCCAGATTCTTAAGCGTTGGTCTGTGGCGTTCTCAAGTGATGGTCTGTGGCGGCTGGGGGAGCGCGGCGGCTACGTGCCTGACCCGGAGGATCCGGATGCGGCTGGGGCTAGACCCGCAGCCGCGAAGTGCAACAGGAAGTCGGGACCGAGCTGCGAGACCGCCGGCGTCTCCGTGTCATCGGGAACCAGTCGCAGCGCCTCGGTCAGTGTGCCGATGTCTAGGCCTTCGACGCTCCGACGGCCGGGGCCGATGAGCAGCGGAGCCTGGTAGCAGAAGACTTCGTCGACGACTCCGGGGGCGAAGAATGCGCCGAGCACCGTCGGTCCGCCCTCGACGAGAAGGTGGCGCACTCCTGCGGCGTACATCTGGTCCAAGGCTTCTCGGACATCATGGGTGCGCAGGTGCAGAGTGTTCGGGTTGAGAGCGAGAAATGAGGTGACCGGCAGATCGGAGGTGCCGAGCACGACGGGGCGCGGCTGATCGTCGAGTGAGATACCGTCATGGTTGCGAGCATTGAGGCGCGGGTCGTCTGCCAGGGCGGTGCCGGTGCCGACGAGGATGGCGTCGACCCGGGACCGGACTTCGTGAGCGTGTGCGCGAGACTCTGCCGAGGTGATCCACTGACTGGTGCCGTCCGCGGCGGCGACGGAACCGTCGAGGCTCTGTGCGATCTTCGCCGTGACGAACGGGCGGGCCTCGGCCATGGCGCGCACCCAACGGTCGTTGAGGGTGCGGGAGTCCTCTTCGCGCAGTCCCGAACGAACCGTCAGCCCCGCCTCGGCGAGGGTGTTCCCACCGCCGGCGGCCAGGGGATTCGGGTCGGGGGACGCGAAGACGACGGAGGGGATTCCGGCGGCGATGATCGCCTCGGTGCAGGGCCCGGTCCGGCCGTGATGGCTGCAGGGCTCGAGCGTGACGAACAGCGTCGACGTGGTCAGGTCGATGCCGAGGTCGTGGGCGGTGGTGATCGCGTCCACCTCGGCGTGGGGTGTTCCCGCTCCTCCGTGGTGACCGGTGACGATCTGCCCATCCGCGGTCAGGACTGCCGCTCCTACCAGCGGGTTCGCTCCGCGAGAACCTTCGCGGGCAGCGCCCAGGGCGGCGGCCATCGCCGCGGATTCGAGTTCGGTGAACTCCGCTGCGTCGCCAAGTTGCACGCCCATGAAAAAACCTCCCGAGCCTTAGCCGGGAGGGAGGATATTGCGGGTGCAACCATCAGAGCGTCTCAGACGCATGCGACGGTGCGGTCGAACGCACCTGACACAGCGGCCGAGGCCACCATGCTCCTCCCATCCAGACTCTGACTGTCGGTTTCGGAATTTCACCGAATCAGCCGCCTGCACGAATGCGAGCGGCTCGCGGACTTTGACCGCCGGTACGGAATTTCACCGTCCCCGGAACATGTGAGGTCAGATTAGCACGACCATCACCGAGGTGGCAGTGAGGTTCGGCACATGGCGACATCTGCGTGTAGTGGAGGAGTCGTTGCGTGCGGGGTTCGGCTGCGTTGCCACATGCACGGCGGGGTGGTGTTCGGGGCGACGGCGACTTGTCGAAATGCATAACCTGGGTATATAAATAAGTTATGGATGATGTGGATTCGGCTGAACTCGTTTCGCGGCTCGTTGTCGTCTCGTCACGCCTGACCAGGGCGTTTCGGCGAGTGATCGGCAATGAGAACTCATTGGCGGCGCTGCGTGCGCTCGCCGTGGTCGAGCAGTATCAACCTGTCCGTGTCGGTCATTTCGCGCAAGGATATCTCAGCTCCCAGCCTGCGGCGACGAAGCTGCTCGCCAAGCTCGAGGAGGCCGGTCTCGTCGTGCGGGAGCCCAGCCCGACGGACGGCCGCGCTTCGCAGTTCTCGCTCACCGATGCCGGTCGGGCCAGGCTGGCGGAGAATCGCGCGATCATGATCGAGCAGATGCAGCCGTACTTCGAGTCGCTGAGCGTCGAGGAGAGGCAGAGCGTCGATCGCGCGCTCGGACTGGTATCGGACTTCCTCAAGGACCGCCACCCGGTCGACAGCGCCGACGAGCAGACCGGCGATTCGGGCCCGGAATCGGATTCGGGCTTGGACTCGGATTCGGGTCCAGGGTCGGCTGCGGACTAGCCGCCGAGCACATCTCAGTTTTCAATCCGCTTCGGGAGCAGATTTCGGAAGCGGAACACACCACAGGAAAGGGGGCGCGACCAGCAGATGAGAGCGTCAGCAGACAACGAAACAACAGGGGACGAAACGCCCGGCGATCCCGGGGCGGGAGCGTCGATCCTTCGCCAGCCACGTGCCGTGTGGGCGGTCGCGTTCGCCGCGGTCATCGCCTTCATGGGCATCGGTCTGGTCGATCCGATCCTGCCGGCCATCTCGGCCGAGCTCGACGCCAGCCCCGCCCAATCGATGCTGCTGTTCACCAGCTACCTGTTCATCACCGGCGGGATGATGTTCTTCACGAGCTTCCTGTCCTCGCGCATCGGTGCGAAGACCACGCTGCTCATCGGTCTCGTGCTCATCGTCGCGTTCGCGGCGCTGGCCGGTTTCTCCAGCTCCGTCGACCAGATCATCGGCTTCCGCGCCGGTTGGGGTCTGGGCAACGCGCTGTTCATCTCCACCGCTCTGTCGACGATCGTCGGCGCCGCGTCCGGTGGTGCTGAGAAGGCGATCATACTCTACGAGGCGGCTCTCGGCGTCGGAATCGCTACCGGCCCGCTGCTCGGCGGACTGCTCGGCGGCATCTCCTGGCGCGGACCGTTCTTCGGCACCGCAGTCCTCATGGCCATCGGCTTCATCGCCATCGTTGTGCTGCTGCCGGGAGGCACGAGCTCGAACGGGGCCTCGGCGGAGCCGATCGAGCTCAGCGCTACGTTCCGGGCGCTCGCCCGTCCGGGTGTGGCCATCCTCGGCGTCTCCGCTCTGCTGTACAACTTCGGCTTCTTCATCCTTTTGGCCTACAGCCCGTTCCCCGTCGAGGCTGCTGCCGCGAAGCTGGGCATGGAGGACTTCGGGGCCATGGGGCTCGGCTACGTCTTCTTCGGGTGGGGCATCTGCGTGGCGATCACCTCGGTGTTCGGCGCTCCGGTGCTGACCAAGCGGATGGGGCGTCGTCGCAGCCTCATCGTCACCCTCGTCGCACTGGCCGTGCTGCTGGGCGTCATGTCCTTCCTCGTCGAATCGTTCCTCGGCATCATCGTCTGCATCATCATCGCGGGCATGCTTCTGGGCGTGCTCAACACCGTCTTCACCGAATCGGCGATGGAGGTCAGCGACCTGCCTCGGCCGGTCGCCTCGGGCACCTATTCGGGTGTGCGCTTCATCGGCGGTGCGGTGGCGCCGATCGTCGCCGGTGCGGTGTCGGAGTCGATCAGTGCGGGCTCGCCGTATCTCTTCGGCGCCGGGGGCGTGCTGCTGTCGGTTGTCGTCATCTCGCTTGGGTGGAAGGCGCTGCGCCGCGTCGACGGGCACATCGATGAGTCGCCGGTCGACGAGGCTTATGCCCTCACCGGAGGCGATGCCTGAGGGGAACTCGCGTGCAGGCAGTGCCGATCGTCGACGAGGCCGAGCCTTTTCGAAGCGGCGGCGAATCGCTGATCATGGCGCCCGAGGAATCGTTCCTCGGGCGCCGTTTCCGTGTCCGGACCATGACAAGTGGGTGAATGATGCGCTGTGTTGCAGATCTGAAACCGGTTCGACACATGATCGACGGACAGCCTGATGCAGAATAGTTTCTGCGCTTCCTGAATATCGACTGGGCAATCCATGCTCTTCGACGACGGAACGCAATCAGAATCGTCACCTACAAATGAAGGTCATCATGTCCTACGACGCGAATGCAGCATACAACTCCGGCGCACCCGGTCAAGGGGCGCCAGGAGCCGGAATGCCAGCCAGCCAGGGCTTCGGTGGAGCACCTCGCGGTGCCACCAGCCCCGATGACCTCACGCTCCCGCTCTACGGCGCGACTTTCGGCCAAGCCGTCAAGCGCTTCTTCAAGAACTACGTCAATTTCAAGGGACGCGCCTCGCGCAGCGAATTCTGGTTTGCCTATCTGTTCATCTTCCTGCTGGGAATCATTCCCGGAATCCTCTACAGCATCGGGATGATAGGAATGCTGTCATCGCTTGCGACGGCAGATCCATACGGGATGTCCGCTCCCGCAGCGCCGTCCGGAGGATCGATCGCGATGTTGGGCATCGGCGGTGTCCTCATGGGCATCATCGCTCTTGCCGTTCTTCTGCCGCAGATCGCCGTCGCTTGGCGGCGGCTCCACGATGCGAACTTCAGCGGCCTGCTCTACCTGCTTTCGCTGACCGGAATCGGCGGCATCGTGGTTCTCGTCCTGTGTGCCATGCCTTCCAAGCCCGAGGGTCAGCGCTTCGACGCCTGACCCCTCGGCCGGTGACTCCCTGACGGTCGGCCATCATTTTCATCTGCATCGACACCGATGAGATGATCTGCTGGCCGACCATTCTTGTACGCAATCACTACCAATGAGAGTCACCATGTCCTACGACGCGAACGCAGCATATAACTCCGACCCCGAAGTGCGTGGCACAGGAACGCCGGACCAGGGAATGTCCGGCCAGGGATGGCCTGGTGGGCAGGGTTACGACGGGTTCGGCCATGGCGGATCACCCCGCGGTGCCACCAGCCCCGACGACCTTTCGCTTCCACTCTATGGCGCGACCTTCGGCCAAGCGATCAAACGCTTCTTCAGGAACTATGTGAAGTTCTCCGGGCGAGCGTCTCGCAGCGAATTCTGGTTCGCCTATCTGTTCTTGATTCTCGCGCCAATCATTCCCATGATTCTGGGATTTGCCGGGTCGGCGATTGCCGGAATCTCGGCGTCGGGGGACTCCTACAACTCAACACCTCCGGGCGGCGCGACGGCACTCATGGCCATCGCCGGAATCCTGTTGGCGGTCGTCTTCTTGGCCACGATCATTCCGTTTATCTCCGTCGGCTGGCGGCGCCTGCACGACGCTAATTTCCCGGGTCTGATGTTCTTCCTCTGGCTCATTCCGGGAGTAGGGCCGATCATCGTGCTCATCCTGATGGTCATGGAACCGAAGCCCGAAGGGCAGCGCTTCGACCGCTGAGTTCGGCGCAGGCATCACGCCCTGCTGCTGATACGTCCTACCGCTGCGTGGGCATCACGCCCCGTCAGTGTCATCTCGCACCGTTGCAAGTGTGCAAGATGCCACCGGCGGGGCGTTGCGCTGCTAAGGGGGTGTATTGCGAGGCCCGGGGTGGAGTGTGACGTGCGCTGGGAATTGCGCTCAGAGTCGCCCGATGTACGGCCAGATTCCGCGCCGAGGCGGGGCAGGCTGTTCAGGGGCGGCGGAGGGTTCTGACGAATGATGTGATCATCGCGGCGAAGACGATTGCCCAAACTGCGAGTGCGACCCAGAACCAGTGCTGCCCGATCCACTCGATCGCGGGCACATGATCCGAACGGCCCAGGTAGATGCTCGCCACCGAGTGCATGCCCACGGGGAACACCATGCTCCACAGCCCGGCCGCGTACGTCATCGGCACCCGGTGGACGGCATGCTTCCAGATGCCTGCGGCGACGAGCGCCGGGATGAGCCACGTGGCGACCGCCCACAGCAGCGCCGAGGAAGCGCCGATCAGCACGCGTGTCGCCTCGAGCAGGGGAGCCTCGCCGAGATCGAGAATCCGCGAACCCGCAACGATCGTGATCGCCAGCGCGCCCATCGTCACCCAGTACGGAGCATCGAGATCCTTGGGCCCGAACCGATGCCGGAGAATGCGAACTCCGATGGCAATCACGCACACAACGTAGAGCGCCAGGCCCACGGCCCACATCACCACCGCCGTGAGCGCGAGGGAGGCGGCCAGACCGGGATCGGCGTACGGAGTGTTCGGAAGCTCGATCCCCAAACTCGACGCCGCCACGGCCACGGATTGGGCAGCGACGGCCCACACGAGCCATGTGCCGTTCACGCCGGCAGACACCGGCCGTGTGCTTGAGCCGAGGATGGCGGTGAAGGGGATCCCGTACCCGAGCACCAACCACAGCAGGGCGCCGAGACCGAAGAGGACGAGGGCAAGCGGGATCATGCCGAATCCGACGAGTCCCGTCGCCAGGACATTCGTCCCGGCCACAGCGGTGAAGAAGCCGAACGCCCGGGTCGGATCATGCAGGTCGTCGCGAACGGCGTCGCGATATCGGACGAGCCGCACCGCGGTGAGCACGATGAAGAACACGTAGAGTGCGACGGCAAGCCAGAACAGAGCGACGGACAGCAGATGCAGCCCCTTGAGCTCGGCACCGATCGACACGATCCCGGTCGCCATCACCGAGGCGAAGCACCCGGGAGCCAGTGTCGAAGGGCTCAGGCCCCACCTTCTGTGCAGTCCGGTGAGGCAGCGATCGGCCGTGCTCATCCGCTCCTCATTCTCGTCGTCGTGTGTCGAGGGACATCGACGTCTTCGATAGTACGACCCCACCCCTGAAACCGCGTTGCAGTCCCGCCCTCCTGATCCGTTCCGAGGTCCCCACCGAGAGGCCACCCGAGAGTCCGCCCGATGGCCTCTGTCCAGCGAATCGATGTGCAATTCGTGACATCTGGGTCTTCTCGAGTCACTCTCGCTTCATTTTCATGAGAGAATTCACTGGTGTTACCAATGGGTAACTTCGCGTGGAGTCGCCCGCTCCACACCCTCACGTGCCGGTGGTGGCGTAGTCTGCAGTCACCTGCGCGGTGCAGAATTATCCGGCACTGACCGGATCGACGAGGGCACAGACGATTGGGAGCGATGGCTATGGAGAGCACAACGGACACTCTCGCCGAGGACGCCGACATCGACGCACCAGCGGTCTCGCTGCGCGGTTGGTCCCTGTCCGGAAAACAAGGCGACGTGTTCACCGATGTCGACCTCGAGGTGCCGACAGGTGCCGTCGCTGTCATCCGCGGACCTGCCGGCAGCGGCAAAACCTCTTTCCTCCTGTCCCTGGCTGGAAGGATGAAAGTCTCGGCAGGGGAGGGCCGCCTCGGCGATCTTGATATCCGCAAACAGGCCCGCAAGGTACGCGGACAGGTCGCGGTCGGACACATCGGCGGACTGACGGATCTCGAGGACGATTTCACGGTCGCGCAGCACGTCGCCGAACGGCAGATCATGCTGCAGCCCTGGTATAAGCCATGGGCGTCGAAGTCGACATTACGCGAGGTCATCGGCCTGTTCCGGGATGCTTTCACCACGGCTACGGAGCTCATCGATGATCTGCCGCCGGGGACCTTTTCGAAACAGGACGCCCAGCGCGCGGACTTCCTCATCGACGACAACGGAGAGGTATTCGTCTCCGAACTGAGCGAACTGCAGAAATTCTTCCTCGAGTTCGGACTGGCGAGCCTCAGTCGTCCACCCGTCGTCGTCATCGACAACATCGACTACCTGCGAGAATCCGCTGACCGAGCTCGCGCCTGGGCGGGGATCCTCATCTACCAGCAGATGCGCAGATCGCGGGACCCCGAGGATCCGCTTACGGTCATCGTCTCCTGCGAGGACTCGCGCGAACTCGACATCGCCACCAGCTCTCTGGGCTATCGCGCGGAGCCGTCGGTGCTCGAACTCGAACTGCCACCACACCTTCCCGCTCACCGCGGGTCCAAGCACTGAACCTCCTGCCCCACGACCACGAATCCGAGGAGATTCCCGAATGTTCTCTCTCCCCTGGTTAGAACTCTCACGGTTCAAACGCCACACGATCACGCGACTGGCGATGATCGTCATCATCGTCATCCCGTCGATCTACGGCGGCCTGTACCTGGCCTCGAACTGGAACCCGACCGACCACCTCGACAAACTGCAGGCGGCCATCGTCAACGAGGATACGGGCGCGGAGAAGCCTGATTCGGACGGGGAGAGGCTCAATGCCGGCGATGACCTCGTCGACGAGATCACGCCGAAGGGCGAAGGCGGATTCGACTGGCAGGAGACCAGCCAGGAGGAGGCTGACAAGGGGCTTGCCGAGGGGAAGTACTTCGCGATCCTCGAAGTCCCTTCGGACTTCTCGGAAATGCTCGTGTCGACAGGCGGTGACGATCCGGAGCAGGCAGGGCTGCGGCTGCGCACCGACGATGCCCACAACTTCATCGTCGGACAGTTGGCCGGGACCATCCTCTCCGAGATCAAGTCGGGACTGAGCGAGACCACCACGGCCGAGTACGTCACCCAGGTGTATCTCGGATTCAACGACATCCACTCTGAGACGGAGAAGGCCGCGGACGGTGCGTCCGAACTGCACGACGGAGCAGGTCAGCTCCACGACGGCACCGGAGAGCTCGTCGACGGGACGACGAAGCTCGACAAGGGCGTCGGAACGCTGCAGACCGGTCTCATCGACCTCGACAAAGGTGCTGGTGAGCTGAAGAAGGGCAGCGGCGACCTGGCCGATGGTGCCTCTGATCTGAAGAAGGGCACAGCTGAGGCGAAGGACGGCTCGAAGAAACTCGCCGACGGCGCCGGGCAGGTCGCCGACGGCACCTCCGAACTGCGCGATACCGCAGACGAGGCCACGAAGAAGGCCGAGGACGTCAAACGCAAGGCCGATGATGTCGTCGACGGAGCGCGCCCCAAGCTCGAACGCGCCGAAGGGGACTTCGACGATGCCCGCACCACCGTGCGCGGGGACATGGACGACCGGATCAAGCGGCTGCAGAAGGACTATCCGGACGACCCGAACGTCAAGAAGCTCGCCGAGGATGCCGACAGCCTTGGCGAGGACCTCGATTCCGCGCATAAGCGCGCCTCCGATGCCAAGGACGAGGCGAAGAGCCTCGAGGACAAACTGACCGACGCGGTCGACGGAGTGATGGACAAGATCCGCACGGCCGATAAGAAGATCGGTCAGCTCGACGACGGCGCTCAGAAGGTCGCGACCGGTGCTGATGACCTCCACTCCGGGCTGATCAAACTCGATGCCGGTGCAGGAAAGCTTGCCAAGGGTGCTGGTGACCTCCACGACGGGGCCGTCCAGCTCAAGGACGGCACGGCGAAGGCCAAGGACGGAGCCGGTGATCTCAAGGACGGATCGGCTCAGCTCGTCGACGGGTCGAAGGAACTCGACAAGGGCGCTGGCAAACTCGACGACGGTTCCGGAGAACTCGCCGACGGTCTGGAGAAGGGACTCGAGCAGATCCCGACCTACGACAAGAAGGATCGGGAGAATCGTTCGGATGTCGTAGCTGTTCCCGTTGACGCGGACAAGGTCAAGGACAACGCCGTCGACGCCTATGGCGAGGGACTGTCCGCGTTCTTCGTCTCCTTGGCCCTGTGGATCGGCGGAATGATCACCTACATGGTGATCAACGCTATCCCGTACCGGGCGTTGTTCTCATCGGCCAGCTCGTCGCGGATCGCCTGGGCCGGCTACGTTCCGGGGCTGCTCTTCGGCATCGCCCAGGTCGCAGTCCTCTATGCGATCCTCACCTTCGCCTTGGACTTCTCGGCCGGAGCGTGGGTGTGGACGCTGTTGTTCTCGATACTCGTGGCGGCCTGTTTCCACTCCGTGCACCAACTGTGTGTCGCGGCCTTGGGAGGGGTCGGCAGGCTGATCGCCCTGGTGCTGCTCATGCTGCAGATCGCCTCGGCAGGCGGAACCTATCCGGTGCAGACGGCGCCGACGATCTTCCAGATCATCTCGCCGTTCCTGCCGATGACGCATGCGGTCAACGGTCTGCGCACCCTGGTTGCCGGTGGCGACATGTTCATCGCCGGGCAGGCGGCCGTGGTGCTGCTGCTGATGACGGCAATCTGTCTGGTCGCCACAACCGTGGTCTGCAGCCGCAAGCGCATGGTCACACTCACCCAGCTCCACCCGAGTCTGGAGCTCTAGGCCGGGGCGCGGGGCCTATAGCAGTCGCTAAGTTGAATTGTCTGGTCGATCCGCAGTGGTTTCCGCGCCCTAACCGACGCGGATCGACCAGGAAAACGGGTTCAGCGATGCGGGCAATCGTGTCGGAGCTCTCTGCTCGAGCACGGCCGTAGAGCCTCGGCCGCCTCGGCGCAGCCCTTATCCGAGCGCCAGCCGCGCGGCCAGCACCACGAGCACGATCGCGATGACGATATCGAGGACCTGCCAGACTCGCGGCCGCCCCAAGTAGCGGGAGAGTCCGCGGGCGCCGTAGCCGATGACGAGGAACCAGCTGATCGAGCCGAGCATGGCCCCGAACGTGAACGGCCAGACTCCACCCGGACCCTGCTGGTTCGCGAGGTTGCCGAGCATGACGACGGTGTCGATGTAGACGCCGGGGTTGAGGAACGTCAGCGCCAGAGTGGTGAGGATGACGGATTTGAGGGTCCGCTGATGAGTGTCCGCCTTCAGCCCGGTGGCCTCGCGCGCTGATTTCAGGCTCGTCCACGCGAACCACAGCAGGTAGGCCACGCCCAGCCAGCGCAGGATCTCGAGTGCCCACGGTGCCAGAAGCACGATCGCCCCGATTCCCACCGTGCCCGCGCCGATGAGCAGGACGTCGGCGACGATGCAGATGGTGACGACGACGCCGAGGTGCTCGCGCCGAATCCCCTGCCGCAGCAGGAGTGCGTTCTGCGGGCCGACGGCGATGATGAGCGACCAGCCGGTGAGGAGTCCGGTGACGAGATGAGTGAGCACGGACTCAACAGTAGAGGCCGACAAGTCAGAAGAAAAACAACAGAATATGCATCTGATGCACAATTGCTTCATGAACATCGATCACGTGAAAGCCCTCGCCGCCGCTGTCGACGAAGGCACCGTCGAGGGGGCGGCCTTCGTTCTCGGCATCACCGCCTCGGCGGCGAGCCAGCGCATCCGCACACTCGAGTCCCGCCTCGGGCAGGTGCTCATCCGACGAACGAACCCGATCACCGTCACCGAGGCGGGGCAGGCGATTCTCCGCTACGCCCGGCAGGTCGAGCTGCTCGAGTCCGAGGCGCTCGACCGGCTGCACGGAATCGACGCCGATTCGCCTGGATCGGGCGGATCAGGTGCTGGGCGGAGCGAGCCGACCGTGCTCCGGGTGGGGGTGAATGCCGATTCGATGGCGACGTGGTTCCGCCCGATCTTCGCCGAGGCGGCCGGCTGGGACGACGTCGTCCTCCGCATCGAGATGGTCGATCAGGACAAAGCGCTGCCGCTCTTGGCGTCGGGCGAGGTGCTCGGCACGATCACCTCGACGGCGACTGGCGGATACGGGACGACCGTAGCCGAGCTCGGGACGATGCGCTACGTCGCCGTGGCCGAGCGCTCCCTGTTCGATCGGCATTCCACCGGGACCGAGGCGGATCTGTCCAGGCTGCCGATGGTGAACTTCGGGCAGGACGATGACCTGCAGTTCGAGTTCCTCCGCCGGTGCGGAGTCGATGGGCGGCCGCCGATGTCGGTCGTGCCGGGATCGGCGGAGTTCGTGGCCGCAGTGGAGGCGGGCCTCGGCTGGGGGATGGTGCCGGTCATGCAGTTCGAGGGTCTCGACGCCGACCTTGTCGAGATCGGCACCGAACCGCATATCGACGTCCCGCTGTACTGGCACCACTGGACGTTGGCCTCTGACAAGCTCTCCCGACTGACCGAGGCGCTGCGTCGCGCGGCCGCCGCGATGCGGTGATCGGGTGACGAGAGGTGCGGTTGCCTTCTATTGAGCCGCTTCCCGGCGCACTGGGTGGGCGAAATGGTCACAGAAATTCGAGCAGAGCGTGACCAAAAAGACCACCTAAGAGGTGCTGTGGGGCGACCAGGAGCTGAGGAGCTTGTCGATCGTCCACTTCACCTGCTCATGTGCGGCGTCGACGGTCATCGTCTCGGGCGAGATGATCGAATGCAGGGCGATGCCGTCGACGGTGGTGAAGAGCGCTGTGGCGGTCGGGGCCACCTCGGTGGGGTCGAGGTGCCCCTCCTCGGCGAGCAGATTCAGCCACCGATGCAGGCTGTCATAAGTGACCCGGTGGCCATGTTCGAGGAGTCGACGGGACACGGCACGCTTCTCGGCTCCGAGCGCATGCAAGTGCATGGAGAACCACGTTTCGAGCTGCACATCCCGATGCTCATGAGTCGGCAGGAATTGGGCGCAGCACTCATAGAGACGATCGGCTGGCGCACGGCTCGAATCGGCGATGGAGAAGTCATTGATGACGGTGTCGATGGAGCGCAGCGCGACCGCCTCGTGGAGGTCCGCCTGGGTGGGGAAGTAGTGGCGCAGCGTCGATGCCCCGACTCCCGCCTCCTTGGCCACAGCACGCACGCTGAGGTTCGCCTGCCCCGGCTGCGACCCCTCCGCCAGGCGAATCGCCGCGGCGATGATCTCGTCTCGCTTCGACAACCGAGCTCCTCGCTTCATTGACAACGATGCTTTCGATCAGTGTATAGTACGTTGTACTAGTACGGTGTGCCAAAGCGTTTTAAGGCGCGGCAGGAACAGTGTGCTGACCCGACCAGAGGACCCGAACGGAAGAAGAGAGAGCCCTCATGATCGACAGTCTGCAGGAATTCGCCGGAAACTTTCCCGACTGGCTGCAATGGGCGGGCGTTCTGCTCGTCTCGGCCATCCCCTTCGTCGAGTCGTATTTCGGCGCTGTCATCGGCGTCGCGATCGGACTTCACCCCGTCGTCGCCATCCTCGTAGCCGTCATCGGCAACGTCATCTCGATGCTCGCCTTCGTCTATGGGGCCGGTGCCATCCGCGACAAGGCGACGAAGAATAAGGAGGTCGAGGAGAAGCCGAAGCGACAGCGGCTCAAGCGCATGTTCGACAAGTTCGGCGTGCCGGGAGTTTCGCTGCTCGGCCAAACACTCCTGCCCTCGCAGATCACTTCGTCCGCGATGGTCGGCTTCGGTGCGAACCGCAATGTCGTGGCCTTCTGGCAGGTCATCTCGATCATCCTCTGGGGCGTCCTCTTCGGAGTGCTCGCCACCTTGGGTATTGAACTCGCGCTGCGCTGAGGGTACGTCGGCCCGTCCAGCCGTGTCAGACCCTCCACCTAGACTGGCACCATGACGGAATCCACCCCGACATCCGCACCCGCAGCCGGCTCGCCCGGCGCCCCAGACGACTTCGCGATCGAGGCGCAGCGCATCCTCGCCGAACTCACCGCGAATCCCAACGCGCAGTTCCGCGACGGCCAGCTCGAGTCCATCCGGGACCTCGTTCAGGCGAAGAAGCGCGTCCTCGTCGTCCAACGCACCGGGTGGGGCAAGTCAGCCGTGTACTTCGTCGCCACCCGCATGCTTCGGGCCTCCGGCACGGGACCGAGCCTCATCATCTCCCCGCTGCTGGCACTCATGCGCGACCAGATCGCCGCAGCCGAACGCGCCGGAGTCCGCGCCGCCAGCCTCAACTCCTCGAACGTCACCGAATGGGACTCCGTGCTCAAGGACCTCAAGGCCGGCAAGCTCGACGTCCTCCTCGTCTCCCCAGAGCGGCTGAACAATCCGCAGTTCCGCGACGAAGTGCTGCCGCAGCTGCTGGCCTTCCTCGGCCTCATCGTCGTCGACGAAGCCCACTGCATCTCCGACTGGGGGCACGACTTCCGCCCCGACTACCGCCGCATCGGCCGCATCCTGTCCGAACTGCCCCACAACACCCCCGTGCTCGCGACGACCGCGACAGCGAACTCCCGCGTCGTCGCCGACGTCGCCGAACAGCTCGGCGACGACACCACCGTCGTCCGCGGCGAACTAGCCCGTGACTCCCTGCGACTCGGCGTCCTCAACGGGCTCGATGCCAGCGCACGCATCGCCTGGCTGTCAGCTCACCTCAACGACTTCACCGGGTCCGGAATCGTCTACACGCTCACCGTCTCCGCCGCCGAAGACATCACCCGAATGCTGCGCGAACAGGGCCACGAAGTCCGCGCCTACACTGGCCGGACCGATGCCGAAGAACGCGCCGAACTCGAGCAGCAGCTCAAGGACAACCGCCTCAAGGCACTCGTGGCCACCTCGGCGCTGGGAATGGGATTCGACAAACCCGACCTCGGATTCGTCGTCCACCTCGGCGCCCCGTCCTCAGCCGTGGCCTACTACCAGCAGGTCGGCCGCGCCGGCCGCGCCACGGACTCCGCCGACGTCCTCCTGCTGCCCGGCGCCGAAGACGAACAGATCTGGGAGTACTTCGCGACTGCGTCGATGCCCAACCAGGACGACGCGAATGCCGTGCTCGCGGCCCTCGCCGAGGCGGACGGCCCCCTGTCCGTGGCCCGCTTGGAGACCTTGGTTGGAACCAAACGCTCCCGCCTGAATCTGCTGCTCAAGACCCTCGAGGTCGAAGATGCGGTTTCGAAGGTCAAAGGCGGGTACGTCTCGACCGGGCTGGGCTGGACCTATGACCGGGACCGGTATGAGAAGGTCGCAGCCGTCCGAGCGGAAGAGGCCCGGGCCATGCTCGACTATGAGGCGACCGGGCAGTGCCGCATGGAGTTCCTTATCCGCCAGCTCGACGACCCCGACCCACAGCCATGTGGTCGCTGCGACAACTGCGCCGGTGTGTGGTTCTCCTCCGAAATCTCCGATGAACAGCGCCAGGCCGCGGCCGGGAACCTCCACAAGATCGGCCTGCCCGTCGAACCGCGCAGCACCTGGCCCAGCGGTCTTGCCAATATCGGAGTTCCGCTCAAGGGCCGAATCCCCGCCGAAGAGCTCGCCGAGGAGGGGCGTGCGATCGCGCGTCTGTCCGACCTCGGGCAGGGCCAGACCCTCCGGGCTTTCCTCGCCCCGGATGCTCCCGATGCCGAGGTGCCCGGTCAGATCGGCAAGTGGTGCCTTGAGGTCTTGGCGCAGTGGGATTGGAAAACACGGCCCGAGGTGGTCGTATCGATCCCGAGCAATCGCCGTCCCGGGACGGTGCGATCCTTGGCCGCGAATCTCGCAACGGCCGGGCGACTCGTCGACGGCGGCGAACTGCTTCAGGTCGGCGACCACGGCACACCGGACGTCAACAGCGCCTTCCGCGTCAAAGACCTCTATGAAGCCTTCGTCGTCCCTCCCGAGGTCGAAGAAGCCGTCGCGGGGAAGTCAGTGCTGCTCGTCGACGACGAGGTCGTCTCCCGGTGGACGATGACGGTCTGCGCACGATTGCTCCGGCGGGCCGGTGCCACCTCGGTGCTGCCGTTCGCTCTCGCCCTGCGGGCCTGACCGGTCCTTAAGCGCGACGCAAGTCGCGGACCAGCCTCGGCGTCGACCTACGTCCGACCTGCCTGGCCCACGTGGACCAGGGGTAGGAGAGTCGGACATGGAAATAGTTGATGTACTCGGCGACAGCGAACTGCCAGATGACGATGATGAGAACCGCGCTGAGCGAAACGCCGGGCCAAGCGACGACGATGCCGATGAGTGAGGTGAGAAGCACGAGCGGGTTGATGACGCGCAGAAACCGATAGATTCGAGCGACCGGTTTTGGAATCGGGGCCGGCAGATGATGCCGAGCGATCAGCCAGTAGATTCCGGCCTGAACGAGGATGAAGAGCAGCGGGGACAGTGTTGCCCATAGCGCTGCTTCGGCTCGATCGGCCGTGACGAAAGCGAGACGCGTCGGAACGACAGCGAAGACCGCTGCGGCGACGATTTCCCCGAGCCCGAGGCTGAGGAATCGTCGCCGCAGAGGTTCAAAGCGGTCGGTAGAGGTCACGGGCGGTTCAGCGACTGCCACAGTGCAGCCGCCCGGAACAGAACCGGGCCGCCTCGGCGAGGCTGACGGTCACAGATTCTGCTGGAGCTGGAACGTCGCGCCTTCCGGATCGGTGACCGTGACGATGCGTCCGTACGGGGAGTCTTCCGGACCGGCGAGCACCTTGCCGCCGAGCTCGGTCACCTTCGCTGCCGAGGCATCGGCGTCTTCGACGTTGAAGTAGGTGCGCCAATAGGAATTCTGTGCCCACTGACTGGCATCACAGATTCCGGCCACAGCCTCGTCACCGTCGCCGTGTGTCGAGTACGGGAACCCCTCCATCGGGGTGATGTCGAACGAGAAGACCTTGGCATAGAAATCATTCGCCGCCTGATAGTTCGTCGTCATGAGTTCGAACCACACCGGAGTTCCCGGAGTGAGCGGTGTATCGAAGCCCGCGAACTCGCCGGGCTGCCACATGCCGATGGGTGATCCCGTCGGATCGACGACGACAGCCATCTGACCCAGCGGGCCGACGGGCATGGGGCCGACGACTTCGGCCGCTCCGGCGCCCAGCGCGGCCTGATAGGTTCCGGCGATGTCGCCAGTGTGCAGATAGGTCGACCAGGCTGTGGGCATCTCCGGGCTCGGGGTGCCGTCCATGTTCATGGCTCGCATGGCGCCGCCGACGTTGCCTCCGTCCTTCGTGATCATGCTGTAGTGGCCGAAATCGGGACCTTTGTCGGCGAACTCCCAGCCGAAGAGCTGAGTATAGAAGTTCTGGGCGGCCTCGAAGTCCTGGCAGACATAGTCGATCCAGATCGGCTGGCCTTCGCGGGGGTTGGCAGGCATTGCGTCTCCTCGTGTGGTGGGGTGGAGGTGAGTTGCAGTGATTGGTGCCGACGGCAGGGGGATGACCCTACTGCCAAGCGCGCGTGAAATCCGCGAAGCAGTCGGTCAGCGCCGCCTGCAGAAGCGGACCGAAGGTCACGCGCCCGACCCCGAGTTCAGCGAGCTGAGAGAGGTCGAGTTCTTCGGGCACCGCGCCCTTGATCGGGTGCGCGGTGACATTGAGCGGCAGAGTGATCTGCGCAAGGATCGATTTGAGTGTGCCCACATCGGGCAGACGGACGGGGTAGACGGAGTCCGCGCCGGCGTCGGTGCACAGACGCAGACGTCGGACCACCTCGGCGGTGGGGTCTTCGAAGTCGCCGGGATACTTGAACACGTCGGTGCGGGCGTTGATGACGACATGGACCCTTTGAGCCTCGGCCGCTTGGCGCAGGCTCCAGATGTATTCGGCGTGCTCCTCGGGGCTGCGCATACTGCCCCGACTGTGGACAGTGTCCTCGATATTCACACCGACCGCTCCGGCTTCGAGGAGACCGGCGATGAGTTCGGGAGCGGGGGTGTCGTATCCGGATTCGAGATCTGCGGTGACGGGAACATCTACCGCCGAGGTGATCCGTGAGATCCCCTCGAGCGCTTGCTCGAGCGTCATCTGCTCACCGTCGCCATGGCCGAGCGAATCGGCGAGCGGGTGCGATCCGATGCTCAGAGCGTTGAAACCGACGTCGACCATCGCACGAGCCGACCAGGCATCCCAGACGGTCGGCAGCACGAGAGGTTCGTCCTGGTGATGGCCCCGCAAGAGGGTGAAAGCGCGTTCGGCGAGAATCGTGTAGTCGACCATGGTCAGTACTTTTCCACTGTTGTGCCTCGACACGCCAGGGGTCGGACTGGTTCACCAGAAGGTTTCAGGCAGGCGCAATGATAGCGTAAACAACATCCGATGTCGCCGTACGGAGGAGCAGAGGTGGCCGGTTCGGGCACCATCCGCGTTTCGCCCAAACCTGAGCGGGTATGGGCACTTCTCGCCGTGGTTGCCGGCATGGCCACGATCCTCATCGAGATTCCCGCGGCACTGATGTCCGAAGGCGGCTACTCATTCGCACAGCAGCCCATCAGCCATCTGGGGATGACCGGATGCGGCGACTGGGGAGACGCGGAAACCCCGATCGAGGTCTGCTCACCGGCCCATCCCTTCGTCAACGGCGTCTCCATCATCGCCGGATCGATGCTCGCGATCATCGCCTTCATCTGGCACGACTGGATCGCCCCGAGTCGCTGGGGCAGGTGCGGGTCCTTTATGCTCGCCGCCGGCGGAATGCTGCTGGCCGGAACCGGGATGGTCCCGGCAGACATCGATCCGAGACTGCACGCCGTCTTCGGAATCGGCGGATCCGCAATCCAGAATCTCGGTCTGCTCTCCGCAGGTATTGCCTTGATCCGGTGGACCGAGAAGCGCTGGATCGGTCCCGTCGACTTCGGCGGGCTCACGCTCGGGCTGGGCGTATTCGCACTCGCCGGTACGTTGTTCTTGGCCGCTCCGGACAGCTGGAACCTGCCCGTCGGCACCGTTGAGAGAGCCGCGTCCTATCCGTTCCTCATCTGGTTCATCCTCGCCGGATGGATGCAGCTGCGTGACGCCTCCAGGCGAAAACGCGAGCTCGCCTCCGGGCCGTGAAGTCGGCGAGCGAGTGAGCCGGCGCAGCTGCAGCGTGTCTACAGCCGAGGAGTCCGCGGCGGCGCCTGCCGGCGCTCACCTGTCGCCTCGAACGCGGCAGCGATCTCGATGAGCGCGGAATCGTCCCAACCGCGTCCGACGATCGTCAGGCCCACGGGAATCCCGGTGTCCGACATGGTCCCCATCGGCACCGTCACCGAGGGGATGCCCAAGTGTCTGGGCACGAGGTTGCCGTTGGCCACCCAGGTGCCGTTGCGCCAGCCGAGATCGGCAGACGCCTCATTGACGTCCATATCTGCCGGCCCCACATCGGCCATCGCCGGGAAGATCACCGCATCGAGGCCCTGCTCATCCATCCACTCCTCGAGGTCGACTCGGCGGGTCTCCTCGAGCCCGCGCACACCGGATTCGAGCTCCGGGATCTCCGTGACCGCGGCGTACCGGTTCGTCCGCACCTGCTCCGGGTAGGTCGCGATGTCATCATCGAAGCCGACGTAGCGGTCTGGCAGCGCACCGGGAGGATGGGGGAAGATGAGGGCCCCGTCCACCTCGGCGAGGGTGTTGAGGTTCGGGTCGCCGTTCGCCGCGAGGAAATCATCCCACCCCCACGACGAGAGATCATTGATCTCCCGATCGAGGTAGGCGGCGGTGACGAAGCCACGCGTCGCAATCGTCGGCGCACCGGGGCGGTCACCCTCGTAGTTGCTCACGACCGGGAAGTCGGTCTCGACGACCTCGGCTCCGGCCGCTTCGAGATCGGCTCGCGCCGCCTCCCAGGCCTCCATCACCGAGGCGCGGGTCTCGACTCGTTGTCCGGTAGGCCCGCCGATGCCGCCGTCCGGATTCGTCCCGGCCTCAGGATCGGCATTGATGTACATGCGCGGCACACCGAGGCGTTTGCCTGCCAGCACGGACTGTGCCGCCGCGACCGAATCCGGCAGCAACGCGGCATAGGAATCCGGACGCACCGTGCTCGACCTCGGGATCTCCACCCACGGTTGGACGCGCCAGAAATCTCCCCGGGTCTGTCCGTCGTCGGCGACGATGACGTCGAGGACCTCGGCGAGGTCGGCCATCGTGCGGGTGTGGGGGACGACGACGTCCATGGTCGGAACCAAGGGCCAGTTCCCGCGCACGCTGATCACCCCGCGCGAGGGCGTGTAGGCGATGAGCGCATTGTGCGAGGCCGGGGCGCGACCGGATGACCAGGTCTCCTCGCCGAGACCGAAGGCCGCGAAGCTCGCCGTCGTCGCCGTGCCCGAACCATTCGACGACCCGGAGGCGAAGGCGCTGGTCAGCCAGTCGGCGTTATACGGGCTTTCGGCGCGACCGTAGAGTCCGCGCTGCATACCGCCGTTGGCCATCGGCGGCATGTTCGTCAGGCCCAAGCAGATGGCGCCGCCGGCGCGAAGACGCTCGATCGTGAACGCGTCCTTCTGCGCGATGAGGTCAGCGAACGCCGGCGAACCGGAGGCCACGGTGAGACCGGCGACCATGTAGCTGTCCTTCGCGGTGTACGGGATCCCGTCGAGGGGGCCCAGCGTCTGACCGGCCGCACGTCGTTCATCGGAGGCGGCCGCCTCGGCGAGTGCCTGCGGGTTGGACACGATCACGGAGTTGAGCTTCGTGTCGGTCTCGGGACCGTCGAATGCCGCGATCCGGTCCTGATAGACCTCGACGAGCTCCACCGAGGTGGTGCGGCCGTCTTCGAGCGCGGCTCGCAGATCGGCGATGGACGCTTCGACGACATCGAACTTCGACATGTTCATCCTCCGGGCACTGGGCGGTGCGTGGGGCACTCGGCAGTGAGTGCGCGATTCGGGTGTGTTCCCGTCCAGGCTAGCGACGATCAAGTCGCGCCGCTCTGCGGATTTCGTTGTCAAGGGCATGTGATAACGGATTCTACAAGTTGTAGAATGAAGGTGGAGATGGTCTCCGAACTGTTCCACACTGAGGCAGTCGCAAGGATGTGATGGCATGCCGCGAAGAGTGAACGACTATCGAGGACTGGCCGAGGTCAGTCGGGTCCTGCTGCTGGGTGCTGTGCAGAATCACCCGGGCAGCCGACTCAAGGAGCTCGCTAACGAGGTCGGACTGCACATCAACACGGCCCGTGACCATCTGCGCGTGCTCATCGACGAAGGATTCATCTTCCTGCAGCCGGAATCGACGGGAGCGAGAGGCCGACCGCCGATGGTCTACCACCCGGTCGACGATCCGGAGGCGAACGCAGCAGCGGCCGAGCGCATCGCCCGCGCCCGGGAGCATCACGATGTGCTCTGCCGCCTCGTGGCCGGAGCTGAGCTGCGTCCGGCCGCTCTCGACGATCTCGGTGACGAGGCAGGCACGCAATTCGATCTGCTCTACGAACATCTCGATGATTCGGGGATGGAACCCGAGCCCGACGCCGAAGAGCTTCGGATCTCGTTGGCTCCGTGCCCGCACTATCGGATGGTGGGTGACGATCGTGCGATCGCGTGCGGTATCCACGCGAAGATCGTCACGGACCTCCTCCGCCAGGTGTCCGGACCGCTCGAACTGGATCAGCTGCAGCCCTATGTTGCGGAGAGCAGATGTCAGATCCTGCTCCGGCAGCGCGGATGCCCGGATCCGGATGAGACCAGCGACCCGCGCCCGACGGAAGAGACCGACGGCCCCGACCCTCAGTAATCGATGGTCTCCCAGCCCCGACGCTGGGGCTGACGCTGCCGGTCCTTCGACCGATAGATGATGTACGGCCTGGTCAGGTAACCCAGTGGTGCGGCGAAGACGTGGACGAGCCGCGTGAAGGGCCACAGCGCGAAGATGAGGATCGCTGCGAGCACATGCACCTGGAACCCGATCGGGGCGGCCGACATGAGGGCGATATCGGGTTGGAATGCCCAGAACTGGCGGAACCACACGGACACGCCCTCCCGGTAGTCGTACCCGCCGAGTGCCGAGTCGAAGATCGTCGAATACACACCGGCGAGGATGACGACCGAGAGCATGAGGTACATGAGTTTGTCGAGCCGAGTCGTCGCACCGAACACCCGGTTGTTCGTTCTGCGACGGTAGATGAGCAGGACCAGCCCGCCGACCGTGGCTGCGGCTGCGCCGAGTCCGATCGTGATCGCCATGAAGTGATACATGTGATCGGTGATGCCCACCGCCGCGGTCCACGACTTCGGAATCCCCAGGCCGACGACGTGGCCGAGGAAGACGAAGATGATTCCGTAGTGGAACAGCGGGGACCCGATGCGCAGGAGCTTCGACTCGTAGATCTGCGACGACCGCGTCGTCCAACCGAAGCGGTCACGCCGGAACCGCCAGATATGACCGAGGATGAACACGGCCAGCGCCATATAGGGGATGATCACCCACAGGAACGTCTCGAGCACCGTCGGTGAGTTCATGATCGCTCTCCTGTCACGTCCGTCAGCGGGATGAATGTCTGTCCGCCACCCGCCGAACACGGTCCCGCAGCCGCCCCAGACGCCGAGGCGGCCGCAGTCATCGCCGCGGTGGTCTCGGCCGCGCTCGGCGGAAGGTCGCCGTAGCCTCCGAGTCCGTCGAGTCCCACCGTCTCCGTGGCCGGTCCCTCGGCAGCGAGACGTTCGACGGCATGGATATCGTCTCCGTCGAGGGCGGGCAGGGTGCCGCAGACCGCGCGGATGGTTCCGGCCCAAGGTGAGCCGATCTCGTCGAGGTGGAGGCGCAGCAGTTCGATCCCGGCCCGGTTGGACAGCAGGATCCGGACCCCGGCGCGAAGATCGTGCCCGGCGGCGAATTCGAGAACATAGGTGAGATGGTCAGGCAGCTGTGATTCGTCCATGTCGAGCCCTGCCGCCCGGTAGATCTCCTTGATCTCCAACAGTGCCTGACCGCGCTTGCGCGTATCCCCGTTCGAGAAATAGGTGAGGAACAGACAACCGCGCCGCCTGGTATCGAAGGTCTCGACATAGTCGGCGCGCAGTCCGATGGGATCACCGGCACCGAGGTGGCCGATCGTCTCGTCCAGATCGTCCTTGAGATGATCGGGGACACCCGCCTGGTCGAGCAGCGCAGAGATCTGAGGCAATCGTTCGAGCAGATCGTCACCCGGGTAGTCGATGAGCCAGGATGCCGCCGCGAAGACGGCTTGCAGCGCCGAATCGTCGATCCCCGGGGCGGTCTGGCCGCCAGACTCTGCATGGTCCTTCGCGCGTTTCGTCCATTTGGACAGGAACTTCAGAGGTCGGTACATTCTCAGGCCCCTGCCGGTCCGTCGGCAGTCGGGAACAAGCCCGTCGGCTTGCCCTTCCCGTTCCAATTCAGCAGATTGAGCCGACCGCGCAGATGCGAACGGTCGGGTTCGTCGGCGCTGCGTTCGGCCAGTGGATCCGACACTCCCGAAGTTCCTGCGAAGCCCGGACCAGAAGCGATATCGGGCATCTCATTCATGCCGGGTCCGCCCTCTGCATTGAGCGGACAGTCCGTGCCGATGCCTTCGAGACTGTGGGCCTGCTCGGAGTGGCCGGCGGGGATGACATAGCGTTCGTCGTACTTCGCGATCGCCAGCAGCCGGTACATCTCCTCCATCGACTCCGGAGTCATCCCCACAGCATGAGGGATGCGCACATCGGGTTCGACGCCCATATTGATATCGCGCATGAATGCCCGCATCGCCGCCATCCGGCGGAGCACATCGGCCACGACATCCGTATCTCCAGCGGTGAACAGGTTCGCCAAATACTCGATGGGGATGCGCAGCTCATCGATCGCGGCGAAGAGGTTGACGGCGTTCTCCGCGTCGTAGCCGGTGTCCTTGACGACATCGACGACCGGCGACAGCGGCGGAATGTACCAGACCATCGGCATCGTCCGGTATTCCGGATGCAGCGGCAGCGCGAGGTCGTATTCCTTGATGAGCTTGTACACCGGGGACCTCTGGGCGGCCATGATCCAATCGTGGGGAATGCCGGCCCGCTCGGCGGCATCCATGACATCCGGATCGTGGGGATCGAGGATGAGGTCCTTCTGCGCGGCGAAGAGATCCTTCTCATCGGGAACCGATGCCGCCTCGGTGACCTTGTCGGCGTCGTAGAAGACCAGCCCGATATAGCGCAGGCGACCCACACAGGTCTCCGCGCAGACAGTGGGCTCACCGTTTTCGATGCGCGGATAGCAGAACGTGCATTTCTCGGCCTTGCCGGTGCGGTGATTGAAGTAGATCTTCTTGTACGGGCATCCGGAGATGCACATCCGCCAACCGCGGCAGGAGTCCTGGTCGACGAGCACGATTCCGTCCTCCTCCCGTTTGTAGATCGCACCCGAAGGGCACGAGGCGACGCAGGAGGGGTTGAGGCAGTGCTCGCAGATGCGCGGCAGGTAGAACATGAAGGTCTCTTCGAACTCGAGTTTGACCTTGTCGCCGATCGACTTGAGCATCGGGTCGAGATCGGCCTTGGCATAGGTGCCGCCGAGGTCGTCGTCCCAGTTGCCCGACCACTTGATGTCCATCCGCTCGCCGGTGAGCAGAGACTTCGGCGGGGCCGTGGGGATGTGCTTCTGTTCGGGAGCCGAGAGCAGATTGTCGTACTCGTAGCTCCACGGCTCGTAGTAGTCCTCGATGCCCGGCAGCTTCGGATTCGAGAAGATCGATGCGAGCTTCTTCAGCTTGCCGCCGGCCTTGAGCTTGAGACGGCCGTTCTTGCTCAGCGCCCAGCCGCCCTGCCACTTCTCCTGATCCTCGTAGCCGCGGGGGTAGCCCTGACCGGGGCGGGTCTCGACATTGTTGAACCACACGTATTCGGTGCCTTTGCGGTTCGTCCATGCCTGTTTGCACGTGACCGAGCACGTGTGACAGCCGATGCATTTGTCGAGGTTCATCACCATCGCCATCTGCGCCATGATTCTCATCTGCCTGCCTCCTGCTGTCGAGTCGTTGTCAGTATTCGACGTTCTGGTTGGTGCGGCGGCGGATCACCGTGACCTCGTCGCGCTGGTTTCCTGTCGGCCCGTAGTAGTTGAAGGCGAACGACAGCTGCCCGTATCCGCCGACGAGGTGGGTCGGTTTGATCATGATCCGCGTGAGCGAATTGTGGATGCCGCCGCGCTGCCCGGTCGTCTCCGTCAGCGGCACGTTGACCGTGCGCTCTTGTGCGTGGTGCATGAACGCGGTGCCCTTCGGCATGCGGTGGGAGACGACGGCGCGGGCAGCGACGACGCCGTTGCGGTTGATCGCTTCGATCCAGTCGTTGTCGGCGATGCCCACGGCCTCGGCGTCCTCGACGCTCATCCAGATCGTCTGCCCGCCGCGGCCGAGGCTCATCATGAAAAAGTTCTCCTGATACATCGAGTGGATCGCCCACTTGTTGTGCGGAGTCAGATACCGCACCGCAATCGAGGTGCCGTCCGAGTCCCCGACCTGTGGTTCACCGAACAGCGCGTTCATGTCCAACGGCGGGCGGAAGGTCGGCAGCGCGTCACCCATCTCCAGGAACCAGTCGTGATCGATGTAGAACTGGTACCGGCCGGTGAGCGTGTGCCAGGGTTTGAGCCTCTCTACGTTGATCGTGAACGGGGAGTATCGGCGACCGCCGGCTTCCGATCCGGACCATTCGGGTGAGGTGATCACGGGCACCGGTGCGGCCTTCGCATCCTCGAAGGAAACCTGTTTGCCCTCGTGTTCGGCAGACAGATCGGCCAGCTTCTGGCCGGTGCGGATCTCGAGCTTCTTGAACCCTTCGGTGGCCATGATGCCGTTCGTCGTGCCAGAGAGTCCGAGGATGAAGTCCGCGGCCCGCCGATCCGAGTCCAGGCGCGGCTGGCCCTTGCCAGCGCCCTTTGCGACGACGCCGTTGAGTCGGCGCAGCCGTTCGACATGATGGTCGACGTCGAAGCGGATCCCGCGGGCATTCATGCCCTGGGATTCCAGCAGCGGGCCGATCGACGTGTACTGGTCATAGATGGCCGTAAAGTCGCGTTCGACTTCGACGAGCTTGGGCATGGTCTTGCCCGGGATCGGTTCGCATTCGCCGAACTTCCAGTCCTTGACCCGGCCATGCGGGGTGTTGAGCGCGTCCGGACTGTCATGCTGCAGCGGCTGGGCCACGACATCCGTGCGGGTGCCCAGGTGAGTGCGGGCGAGTTCGGAGAACTTCTCCGCGATCGTCGCCCAGGTCTCCCAGTCGTTGCGTGACTGCCACGGAGTCGAGATCGCTGGATTGAACGTGTTGACGAACGGATGCATGTCCGTCGTCGACAGGTCGTGCTTCTCGTACCAGGTCGCTGCCGGCAGCACGACATCCGAATGCAGCGTCGTCGTAGTCATCCGGAAATCGAGGGTGAGCAGCAGGTCGATCTTGCCCTCGGGTGCCTCGTCGCGCCAGTCGACGTCGCGTGGGCGCAGATGCTCAGGCGTCTCCTCGGCCGATACCGAGTTGTCGACTCCGAGGAGGTGCTTGAGGAAGTACTGGTCGCCCTTGGCCGAGGAGCCCAAGGTGTTCGCCCGCCACATCGACCAGATACGCGGATAGTTGTTCGCAGCATCGGGGTCCTCGGCGGCGAAGCGCAGTCGGCCGGCCTTGAGCTCGTCGACGATGTGCTCGGCGCTGGTCTTGCCCGCCTGGCTGGCCGCCTCGGCGATGTCGAGGGGATTGTCGTCGAAGGTCGGATAGTACGGCTGCCAGCCCAGGCGTGCCGATTGGGCGATGGCATCGGCGGTGGACATGCCCTTGAATTTTCCGTGCCCGGCCCGGGCCGAGAGCATATCGGCCCCGAACTGGTCATAGCGCCACTGATCGGTGTGCATGTACCAGTACGTCGTCTGGGTCATCTGCCGCGGCGGGCGCACCCAGTCCAGAGCGTTGGCCAGGTGCAGCCACCCGGTGAAGGGGCGGATCTTCTCCTGGCCGACGTAATGGGCCCAGCCGCCGCCGTTGACTCCCTGCGTTCCGCACAGCGTGGTCAGGGTGAGGAAGGTGCGGTAGGTCTGATCCGAGTGGAACCAGTGGTTCGTGCCCGCACCCATGATGATCATCGACCGGCCCTTCGAGTCCCGCGCATTGGCGGCGAATTCGCGGCCGATGCGGGCTGCTGCCTGCCACGGCACTCCCGTGATCGCCTCCTGCCAGGCCGGGGTGTTCGGGCTCGTCGCATCCTCATAGTTCTCCGCCCACGTCCCGGGCAGGCCGGGCCGCCCCACCCCGTATTCGGCGAGCATGAGGTCGAAGACCGTGGTCATGACCCTCTCGCCGAGGCGGACGACCGGAACCCCGCGCGTGATCTCGTCGATCTCGCCTTGGGCAGCGGTATCGAAGCGCGGCAGCGTGACCTCGACGGCATCGCGGATGCCGTCGGTCGCCTCGGCGATGGACAGGGCCGGGTCGATGTCCTCGAGGTCGAGGTTCCACTTGCCTTCGCCGTCGGCGGCGAAGCGGTGGCCCAGGGTGCCGTTGGGCACGGCCGGTGAGTTCGTGGCCTTGTCCCACAGGGCGGGTTTGAAGTCGGCATCCTCGGTGTCGGCCTCGGACGTGGCTGCGGAGCCGAGATCGGTGGCGGTGACGAAGCGGCCCGGTCGAAATCCACCGGTCTCGTCGGGTTCGAGCTCGACGAGGAACGGCAGGTCAGTGTACTTGCGGACATAGCCGTCGAAGTAGTCCGTCGTCGCGTCGACGAAGAATTCCTTGAGGATGACATGGCCCATGGCCATCGCCAGGGCGCCGTCGGTGCCGGTGGCCGGTGCCAGCCATTCGTCGGCGAACTTCACGTTCTCCGCATAATCCGGGGCGATGGAGATGACCTTCTGGCCGTGGTAGCGGGCTTCGGCCATCCAGTGGGCGTCCGGGGTGCGGGTCAACGGAACATTCGACCCCCACATCATCAGGTAGGAGGAGTTCCACCAGTCACCGGACTCGGGCACGTCGGTCTGGTCGCCGAAGACCTGTGGGGACGCCGGCGGCAGGTCGGCGTACCAGTCGTAGAACGACAGCATCGAGCCGCCGATGAGCTGGTGGAACCGGGCTCCGGAGGAGAAGGAGACCGGGCTCATGGCCGGAATGGGGGAGAAGCCGGTGGTGCGGTCGGGTCCGAGGTATTTCACGGTGTAGACGTAGGCGGCGGCGACGATCTCGACGGCTTCGGCCCACGTCGCGCGCACGAGTCCGCCCTTGCCGCGGACTGATTTGTAGCGGCGGGCCTTGACCGGGTCCTCGACGATGGACTTCCACGCCAGCACTGGGTCGTGGCCGTTGGCGGCCTTGGCTTCGCGGAAGAGCCGCAGCAGTGCGCCGCGGACATAGGGGTAGCGGACTCGGGTGGGGGAGTAGGTGTACCAGGAGAACGAGGCTCCGCGAGGGCAGCCGCGCGGTTCGTATTCGGGCATGTCCGGGCCCGGGCTGGGATAGTCCGTGGCCTGGGACTCCCACGTGATGAGTCCGTCCTTGACGTAGACGTGCCAGGAGCACGAACCCGTGCAGTTGACCCCGTGGGTGGAGCGGACGACTTTGTCGTGTGACCAGCGGTTGCGATAGAAGGAGTCGCCCTGCCGCCCGCCGGAGTAGTGGATCTCGCGCTTGTCCTCGCTCATCGTCGCCCGAGGGGTGAAGAACTTCCGGCTTCCGATGAGCGTGTCCATGAGCGAGTTGTCGGTGCCCGGACGGACGGCCTCCGGCGGCGAGGAATCGGTCGGCGTGTACTGGTTTCTGCCCTGCGCCGTATTCTCGGTGGTCATGACCGTGTCTCCTTGTCGTCGTCGCTGATACCCGAACCCGTCGGGTCGCTGTCGGTTCCGGCGCGCTCTGCGCTCGAGCCGGCGCTGGGGGCTGCCGCGGCCGAATCATGATGGTCCACGGCTTCGGCCGTCGTCGGCGGGTTGGCGCCGATCCAGAGTGTGATGAGGAGCGCGATGACCGTGAAGCCGGCGAGCAGCAGCAGACCCAGCGAGTAGTCGTGGGTCGCCGACCACATCGCTCCCAGCAGGAGCGGCGGGACGAATCCGCCCAGTCCGCCGGCAGCGCCGACGAAGCCCGTGATCGAGCCGACTCTTGCAGGATCCGAGCGCTGCGCGATGAGCGCGAAGGTCGCACCGGAGGCCATTCCGAAGCCTGCCGACATCGCAATGAACTCTGAGCTGTAGACGATGAACTCCACGGGGTGGAAGGACAGGGCGATGGCGCAGATGGCGACGAGTGAGTAGGCCACGCCGAGGGTCTTCACCGCCCCGAGGCGATCGGCGAGGATTCCGCCCAGCGGGCGGGTGATGACTGCGACGATGACGAAGCCGGCCATGCGCAGGGATGCATCGGCGGGTTCGAGGCCATAGTCGTTGTTGAGGTAAGTCGGCAGGTAGACGGAGAAAGCGACATAGCCGCCGAAGGCGAGAGCGTAGAGATAGGCAGCCTGCCAGGTCAGCTTGACCGACAGCGTCTGTCCCAGGGTGGTGATGAGGCTCTGGCGCACAGGCTGCCAGTCGGGTGGATTGCGCATCAA
Organism: Brevibacterium epidermidis NBRC 14811; assembly: GCF_001570805.1. GTDB lineage: Bacteria > Actinomycetota > Actinomycetes > Actinomycetales > Brevibacteriaceae > Brevibacterium > Brevibacterium epidermidis. The sequence goes on from NZ_BCSJ01000004.1 coordinate 70,895, forward strand.
CGTGAAAGCCAGGAGCGCGTAGATGACGAGGACGACGGCTGCGACCACGAAGGGCAGCTGCGGCCAGATGTTGTACAGGGGCACGGTAGTGAAGGCCGCGATCGCGGTACCGCCCATGCCCATGCCGTAGACGCCGATGGCTGAACCGCGGGACTCCTTGGGGAACCAGCGATTGACGTAGGGGACGCCGACGGCGAAGCTCGTGCCGGCGACGCCGAGGAAGAATCCGCCGACGATGAGCGAGGCGTAGTTGTACTGGCCGATGAAGCCGACGAAGAGCACCGGAATGACCGTGATGAGGGCGATGAATGACATCATGAAACGTCCGCCGAGGCGGTCGGTCAGCGCTCCCACGACAATTCGTCCCAGCGAGCCGACGAGGACGGGCACGGCGACGAGCAGCGCCGAGTCGTCGGTGAGTTTCTCCTCGACGAAGTGTGGTCCCAGGGGGCTGATGAGCGACCAGGCCCAGAACGTCACAGTGAAGCCGAGGGTAGCGAAGATCAGTGCTCTGGTCCGCTGCGCATTCGTAGCCGAAGCAGGTGATCCGGCGGTCGATGGTTGATGCATCTCAGGCTGTGACATATTCTGCCCCTCCACGACGAATGTGCCGACTGCTTACGATCACAGCAGAGTTGAGGGGAAAGTGGAACAGTTTCCACCGTGTTTAATCAGGAGGCCGCTCGGGCCGCGTCTGTGTGGAAGGTCGGACCTCGCCCACGGGGTCACAAAGTGATATACGTCATAATTGTATGACTGATTCTACTGTCTGTAGAAAAGCGTATGATCGAGTCATGTCGATCACAGCGATGATACTCAGCGGCGGTCGCTCCCGGCGGTTCGGGGGCGTTCACAAGCCAGGTGTCCGCCTCGGCGGGCAGACGGTGATCTCGCGCATCCTCGGCACCGTCCGACAGGCCGTGCCGGAAGCGGAGGTGTGGGTGGCCGGAACCACTGACGGACTCACGGACGCCGAGGCGGACTCGGTCGGCAGCGTACGGGAGGAGCCCGAGTTCTCGGGCCCTCTGGCCGGAATCGAAGCCGCTTCCCGGGCGATGGGTGACTCCGAGGTCACCGTGATCCTGGCCGGGGACATGCCGCTGGTGCGGCCGGACCATCTGCGGGCGCTCATCGTCGCGAGCCGGGAGTCCGGGCTGCCTGCCGCCGGCGTCGATGACCGCGGCAAGCTCCAGTACCTCTGCGCCGCGTGGCCGACTGCGCTGTTGCGTCGACGTCTGGCCGATATCGGCCAGACGCAGGACAGGGCGGTCAAACTCCTCTTCAGCGGACTCGAGGTCGCACCTGTCGACGTCGACCCCGCGGAGATCGTCGACTTCGACACCCGTGAGGAGTACGAGCGCGTCGCCCGCAGAATCGAGGCCACGGACGCGGATACGGCGGGCGATCCTCGGGACGGGACTTCGGCGGGCGCCGACGCTCCGAGTGGCGCCAGAGCCGTGCCGGAGCAGGTGCTGCGGATGCGGGACCTCGCAGCCGCCGAGCTTCCGGAGGGGGCGTGGATGACAGATGCCGAGGTTGCGGCCGTGCTCGAGTTCGCTTCGCACATCAAGCATTCGGACTCATCGCTCAGTCCGGTCGTCGCCGCATTCCTCGCCGGCAGGCTCCACGCTGCGACGAGGGAGGGCGGAGCCTCACTCGCGGAAGCGCTGGCTCATGTGGAGGGGACCCTCACTCGCTCTCAGGGCTGAGCCCGAGCCCGTTCGCCAAGCTGTCGACGAAGTCCAGCCCCCGGCGGTCACGGTCCGCGCCGACCACCTGGTCGTCGAGGTCTGCCCCGTCGACGCAGCCGGCGAGGAAAGTTCCGAAGGGTCCTGAGGCCCGGGTCCCCGTCTCGTCGGACCAGCGTGCGCTGGCATCGAGCAGCTCAGCGACGAGCTCGACGGCGGGCTGCGTATCCGGGAGCGGGACTCCCAACGTCTGCGCTGCGGCCGAGAGTTCGGCCGCCATCGCCGCGATGCGGTCCGGTGAATAGTCTCTGGGCATCTCGTCCTCCTTGGTCACCGACCCTAGCGCAGGTGTGATGGCGGGCCCGCCGTTTCGACCGTGAATAAGTCCGGCCCGCCTCGGCGAGGGTGTCGGGGCGGGCCGGATACGGCGGTCGTCGGGGGAAGGCGGCGGCCGCCTCGGCGAGGGGATTGATCAGTCGTCGATCTGGGTCTGTTCGACGGCTTCGACGGCCTCCTCGGGGGTCAGGCGGCAGGAGAAGCCGACGTAGAAGACGATGATCGAGAAGATCACGGTGACGATCTCGCCGACGATGAAGCCCATGATGGGGTCCGATGGCCTGGCTGGAGTATCACGACGAGTTCCCCGCCTGGGACTCCGCGCACCGCGGATGATGCCAGCGGTCTTAGTCTGAGGCCGGGGCGGTGCTCCGGCTGCGCTCAGGCGGACGCCCGGCAATCGGTGCACAGGCCGAAGATCTCGAAGACATGGTGTGTGATCTCGAAGCCGTTCGACGCCGCAATCTGACGCATCCAGTCCTCACTCGGCGGGTCGATCTCGACGGCGGTGCCGCAGCGCTCGCAGACGAGGTGATGGTGGTGTTCGGTCTGCGCGCAGGCGCGGAAGAGCTGGGTCTCGGCGATGGTGATCGTATCGGCGTCGCCGCTGCGTGCGAGCGCATTGAGCTGTCGGTAGACGGTGGCCAGGCCGACGCTTGCACCTTCGTCTTCGAGGCGGCGGTGGAGCTGTTTGGCGGAGACGAAGCGAGTCTCGGTTTCCAGGGCAGCGCGGATGAGGGCCTTCTGCGCGGTGCTGCGCGTCTTCTTCTGCGGAGCTGCCATGAGGAGCCCTCCCTAGTCGTCCCAGCCGAACTTGTCGTCCTTGTCGCAGGTGCATATGCATGAACGCGCATATGCGAGAGAAATAATGAAACACGTTACCATTAACGGGCGGTTCACCCACAACTCTACGATTGACTCCGTACCGAGAACGGGGCCCGCGCGCACAGCGGAACCCGCGCTGTCGAGCCACCGAGCACGAAAAGCGAGCACGACCACCGAGGAGGCGCAATGAGCGGCCCCAAACGCAGACCTGCGATCCCGGTCATCCTGCTCACCGGCTACCTCGGCGCCGGAAAAACGAGCCTCCTCAATCACCTCCTGCGCCACCCCGGCGCCCGCATCGGGGTGATCGTCAACGACTTCGGCGACCTCAACATCGACGCCGGACTCGTCGTCGGCCAGGTCGACGAACCGCTGTCGATCTCGGGCGGATGCGTGTGCTGCCTGACCGATGACTCCGAACTCGAGGACGCCCTCGTGGCGATGACGAACCCTGGTCTGCGCCTCGATGCGATCATCGTCGAAGCCAGCGGATTCGCCGAGCCCCTGACCCTGGCCCGCATGATCACCCGCATGGGCCACCACCGATTCCACCTCGGTGGGGTCATCGACGTCGTCGACGCGACTATGTACTTCGACACCGTCGACACATCACACCTGCCGCCTCTGCGCTTCGCTGCGACGACGTTGGTGCTGGTCAACAAGCTCGATCAGGTGCCTGTCGCGGACCGTGACGCCACGGTCGACGCCGTCCGCGCCCGCGTCCACGAACGCAACCCACGCGTCCTCGTCATCGGCACCCACCACGCCCGCCTCGACCCCACGCTGATCTTCGACCCGGGCGAAGGAGAGAGGGGCCCTCGCCGAGGCGGTTCCGACGTCGGCGAGGACCCGATCCAACCCGAACTGCCGATCCGGGAACTGCTGCGTCAGGCCTACGCCGAGGCGGCAGTCGACGAGATCGGTGACGACGAGGTCGATGCGGAATCCATGCCACACCACCACGCCCAGTCCGTGACCGTCACCGGCAGCGGCCCTGTCGATCCGGATGCGGTGATGGATTTCGTCGAAGACCTCCCGCCCGGGGTGTACCGGGTAAAAGGCACCGTGCGCGTGGCCGCGGACTCCGGTCAGCGCGACTTCGTCGTGCAGGCGGTCGGCCCGAACGTCTACGTCGCCGAGGCCGCCCGACCCGCACCGAAGGCTCCGTCCTCGAACGTGGGAGACGGTGAGGGGCCGGATGCGGACAGCGTCCTCGTTGTCATCGGTGAGCACTTCGACACCGAGGCGGCCGAAGCCACTCTGACCGCCGCGCTCAACACTGGGGCCATAGCCAAGGAGGCAGGGATCGGTCGCCAATCCGACCGCTCCGAACGCCTCCTCCACCACGTCCGCCTCCACGACTGAGAACCCTTATTGCTACC
>NZ_BCSJ01000005.1 GCF_001570805.1 Brevibacterium epidermidis NBRC 14811
CCCAGCAACCTCGCGCGAGGTTGCTGGGCCGCCGTCAGGTAGTACGGGGAGTGGTAATCCTCCGGTTTCCCTCCGTGTTTCCTAAGGGTGGTCTGGAGGTCAACACCCGTGCCGGGAACCTGTGACCGCTTCTAGGGTCGAAACGTGATCCGCCGAACGGGCATGATCGACCTGCCGGGAACAGCAGTGAGAATCATCCTTTTGGGGGACACCGTTGACTACTTTCGGGCGATCCGCTGAGGCGCTGCGCTTGGAAGACTGACTGGAGCACCCTGCTCACACCCCCGAGCCCGGAGGAACCCCGTGCACCTGATCACCCGGATGAGTCTGAAGAACCGCCTCATCGTCGGATTGCTCACCCTCGTGATCGCCGTCTTCGGCATTGTCGCGACCACCTCACTCAACCAGGAGACGATGCCCTCGGTCGACCTGCCCGGCACCTCGGTGCAGGCCACCGTCCCCGGAGCCTCCCCGGAGGTGATCGAGGAGACCGTCACCAAACCTCTCGAGACCGCGCTCGACGGTGTCGGCGAACTCGAATCGGTGACCACCTCCACCTCGTCGGGGATGATGACCGCCGAGGTGACCTGGCCCTTCGGCAAGGACTCCGAAGAGATGACCGACGCCGTCCGCTCCGCCGTCGACGGAGTGAAGTCCGACCTGCCCGCCGACGCCGAGGCGGAAGTGCTGTCCTATCAGATGGACGAGGTTCCGGTGACGATGTTCGCCGTCTCCGGCGGGGACTCCGCCACCCTCGGTGACCGTCTTGAGACCGACCTCGTCCCCGAACTCCGCGCCCTCGACGGAGTCTCGAACGTCGAGGTCACCGGCCAGGATGAGCGGCGAGTCTCCATCACGTTCCGACCCGAGGATGTGGCGGAGAAGAACGTCGTCGAATCCTCCGTTCCCGACGAGCTCGAAGCCGCCGGCACCGTCGTTCCCGCCGGCCAGAGCTCACAGGGCGACACATCGATGGCCGTCGAAGTCGGCACCGAGGTCGACGCTGTCGAGCAGATCGAGAAGACGCCGCTGCGCACCGCAGACGGCACGGTGCTGCTGGGCGAGGTCGCCGACGTCGACCTCGACGCGGTCGAGAAGACCTCCCTGTCCCGCGCCGACGGCAAAGATTCCGTGACTGTGTCGGTGACGAAGGACCAGGACGCCAATGTCGTCGATGTCTCGCACAAGGTCGCCGACACCCTCGAAAAGGTCGGCCCGAAACTCGGTGAGGACACGCAGTTCTCGACGATCTTCGACCAGGCACCGGAGATCGAGAAGTCGATCCACGACCTCTCCGTCGAGGGCGGACTCGGCCTGATCTTCGCGATCTTCGTCATCCTCGCATTCCTCGGCTCCTTCCGCTCGACCATCGTCGCCGCGATCTCGATCCCGATGTCGCTGCTCATCGCGATGATCGGCCTCATGGTCGGCGACTACACGCTCAACATCCTCACCTTGGGTGCCCTGACGATCGCCGTCGGCCGAGTCGTCGACGACTCCATCGTCGTCATCGAGAACATCCGCCGACGCCAGGGCACGACCGACCTGACGGTCGAGGACATCGTCGCCAGCGTCAAACAGGTCGCCGGCGCCATCACCGCCTCGACCCTGACCACGGTCGCCGTGTTCCTGCCCATTGCATTCGTCGACGGCATCGCCGGACAGCTGTTCCGCCCCTTCTCCGTCACCGTCAGCCTCGCGCTGCTGGCCTCCCTCGTCGTGGCGCTGACGATCGTTCCCGTGTTCAGCTACTGGGTCCTGCGCCGCAGCCCCAAACCGCTCTCGCCCAAGCGCCAAGCAGCCACCGATCGCAGCTATGAGCTGTGGGCAGCCAAGCAGCACCGCCGCTCGGTGGCCCGAGCCGAACGCCGCCAGAAGACGATCGAGAAGAAGAACGCCAAACGCGCAGCCAAGGGCAAGGACGCGCTGCCGGATGCGACCGTCGAACCCGTCGTCGCTCCCGCCCACGGAAACGGTGAGGCCTCCGGCAGGATCGACCGCCTCCAACAGCGCAGCCTGCCGGCGATCATCTCCGCCCTGCACCACCCCTGGAGGACCATCGCCTTCTCCGTCGTCATCTTCATCGTCACGATGGTGTGCGCGACCTTCCTCAAGACGGACCTGCTCGGATCGGCCGGGCAGAACTCCGTGTACATCACCCAGACCCTGCCCGCGGGTGCCTCGCTCGAAGCCGGTGACAAGGCCGCGAAGCGTGTGGAAGCCGTGCTCGGTGACGACCCGGACGTCGACACCTATTCGACGACGGTCAACGGACCGGAATCCGGAGCGGAGAACCAGTTCAACGTCACCCTGGCCGAAGACTCCGAGGCCGAGGTCGCGACGAACCGCCTCCGCACCCAACTCGACGACCTCGGGAAGGACGCAGGCGAAATCGACGTCCAAGACGCGGGCGGCTCCGTCAGCGAGGACGTCGAGGTCACCCTCTCGGGCACTGACCTGGGTGCGCTGCGAAAGGCTGCCGACGAGGTGACGAAGAAGATGGCGGACACCGACGGCGTCCAGTCCGCCCGCAACGACCTCGCCGCCGATCAGCCGGTCATCGAGGTCGACGTCGATCGGGAGAAAGCCGCCGACTACGGATTCAGCCAGGCTGAGGTCGGGCAGGCCATCGCCGCCGCACTCCACGGTGTCGAGGCCGGCACCATCACCCTCAATGGCCAGGAGCGCGACATCACCCTCGCTCCGACTCATCCGGATGCGACCCCGGACGAGATCCGTGCTCTCGAACTGCCCGTCACCGAGGTGCAGACGCAGAACGCCCAGGAGGATGCGACCGATCGGGTCGAGGAGAAGACCGATGCCCGCGCCGAGGAGGCCAAGCGCAAGGCCGCTGACGAATCGGCCGAGCAGCTTGAGTCTGCCCGTGAAGCTCGTGACAACGCGGCCGACCAGCTCGAACAGGCCCGCAAGGCCCTGCGCGATGCCGAGAATCCGCCGCCGGCTCCGAACCCGGGCGACATGGCTGCCGACCAGGTGGAACAGGCCCGCGAAGGGGTCGAACAGGCAGAGAAGGGACTGAAGGAAGCCAACGACGCCATCGACGACCTCGTCGACGGCCAGCGTGAACAGGAACAGAGCCAGGAGGAGGAAGAGGCGCTTGCCGATGAGCAGGCCGCCATCCCCGACATCAAGGGTGAGCCGATCACCGTCGACGAGATCGCGGAGGTGAAGAAGACCGAGACCCCGGCGACGATCGACCGTGCCGACGGCGACCGGAAGGTCACCGTGTTCGCAACCCCGTCCAGCGGCCAGCTCGAAACGGTCACCGCCGCGGCCACCGACCTGACCGAGACCATGGATCTGCCCGACACAGTCAGCTTCGACGTCGGCGGTGCCAGCCAGGAGCAGGCGGAGTCATTCGGTCAGCTCGGAATGGCGATGGCCGTGGCGATCGTGCTCGTGTTCCTCGTGATGATCGCGACCTTCCGCAGCTTCGTCCAGCCGCTCATCCTGCTGGTGTCGATTCCGTTCGCCGCGACCGGAGCCGTGCTGTTCCTGCTGGCGACCGGCACACCATTGGGCATTCCCTCGCTAATCGGTCTGCTCATGCTCATCGGCATCGTCGTGACGAACGCGATCGTGCTCATCGACCTCATCAACAAGCTGCGTGAGGACGGGCTCGACCTCATGGACGCGATCGTCCACGGCACCCGACTGCGCCTGCGCCCGATCCTCATGACCGCGGCCGCGACGATCTTCGCCCTCGTGCCGATGTCGCTGGGGCTGACCGGTGGGGGAGTGTTCATCTCGCAGCCCCTGGCGATCGTCGTCATCGGCGGCCTCACCTCATCGACGGTGCTCACGCTCATCCTCGTCCCCGCCCTCTACCTCCTCGTCGAACGACGCAAGGAGATCCGAGCGGCGCACAAGGAGCAGAAGCGCGCCAAGCGACAGGCGGAGGACGAGGCGAGGATCGAAGAGGAGACCTCCGAGGTGGCCCTGCACTCCAACGACCACTGAA
>NZ_BCSJ01000006.1 GCF_001570805.1 Brevibacterium epidermidis NBRC 14811
GGCCCAGCAACCTCGCGCAAGGTTGCTGGGCCGCCGTCAGGTAGCAAGGGGAGGGGGTTTCAGGTTTCGGAGAGGCCGGGGAGGCGTGAAGCGGCGAAGCGGATGTGCTCTTCGGTGACGCGCGCAGCCTCGTCCGCGTCGCCGGCGACGATGGCGTCGAGGATCTGATGGTGCTGTGCCTGCAACTGGGACATGAGCGCCTGCGGATCGTCGACGCGGCTGAATGAGGAGAAGATCGACTTCCGCAGAGAAGTGCGGATGGCCCCGGTGAGGTCGGAGAACAGCTGATTTCCAGCCGCCTGGGCGATGGCGACGTGGAAAGCGGTGTCCGCGTCGTTGAAGGTCTCCAGGCTGATCCCGGGAGTGTCCATCATCGCCAGCTGCGCATTGACCTCGGCCAGCGCGTCCTTATCGGCACGGGTCGCCGCGAGGACCGCGCTCGAGCGTTCGAGCTGGATGCGCGTCTCAGTCACGTCGTCGATGCTGAAGTTCGTGAGCGCGACGTGGAGGCGGAGGAACCGGGTGAGTGCAGCCGAGGGCATCGCGGCGATGAACGTGCCGGCGCCGCGGCCGGACCCGCCCGAGGAACGGACGACGCCGAGGCTGTCGAGCACGCGCAGCGCCTCGCGCACACTGGCGCGACTGACGCCGAGCTTCGTCGCCAGGTCCCGTTCGGCAGGCAGAGGGTCTCCGACCCCCAGCGAACCGGCCATGATCTGCTCTTCGACGGCATCGATGACGAGCTCATAGGTGCTCGCCCGGTTCACGGGTTTCCATTCGGGACCGTCGGCCGCCTCGGCGCTGACTGTCTGTTCCGGGCGGACCTCGTTCGTGTCATCGTTCATGGTCGTCTCCACCGCGCCATCATGTCATGCCTCTCGTTGCTCGTCGTCCTGCTCGTGGGGATGCGACCGGAACCGCCGCCGGAAGAAAACAGTTGACGCAGATCACACCCTCGTCCTATGCTCAGATTAATGGTCTGACCTCATAAAGGCCATACTGAAAATTCTGATCGTTCGAGTTCGGAGCGCGTTCACAGGGGAACGGACCCGATGTGGGCAGGCCCGGCCGATTTGGAGAAGCCATGTACACACCTGAAATCGCACCGGTGGCCGACAGCCTGCTGTGGTCGTCCCTGTTGGCGATCCTGCCGCTGCTGACGATCTTCGTCACCCTCGGCGCACTCAAATGGAAGGCCCATTGGGCCGGACTGACCGCCGTCGGCGTCGCTCTCATCGTCGCGATCGCCGCCTACGGAATGCCGGTCGGACTCGCCGCGCTCTCGGCGACACAGGGGGTCGCCTTCGGACTGTTCCCGATCATGTGGATCGTCATCACCGCGATCTGGCTCTACGAACTCACCGTGCGCTCGGGCCACTTCGAGGACTTGCGGCTGGTCATCAACGTCATCTCCGATGACCCGCGCATCCAGGCCATCATCGTCGCCTTCTGCTTCGGCGGCCTCCTCGAAGCGCTCGCCGGATTCGGTGCCCCGGTGGCGATCACCGGTGTCATGCTCGTCGCCGTCGGCTTCACCGCTATGCGAGCGGCCGTCGTCGTCCTCGTTGCCAACACCGCGCCCGTGGCCTTCGGCGCCATCGCCATCCCGATCATCACCGCCGGCACTCTGACGGGAATCGACTACCAGGACATCGGCGCCATGGTCGGTCACCAGACCCCGTTCCTCGCCGCAGTCGTGCCGCTCTTCCTCGTCCTGCTCGTCGACGGGCGTCGCGGGCTGAAGCAGATCTGGCCGCTTGCCCTCGTCGTGGGCATCGCCTTCGGCCTCGCCCAGTACGTCTCCGCCACGTTCCTCTCCGTCGAACTCACCGACATCATCGCCTCCCTCGTCGGCCTCGCAGTCGTCGTCATCATGCTGCGCTTCTGGAAGCCGAAGGGCGGTCAGGACGCACTCGACCGCATGGCCGATGAGCGCGAACACGAAGGCGCCGATGCTCCTGATGCCGGCGGTGCCTCTGCTGCCGTTGCCACCGATGTGAAGAAGGAGACCGCGCCGCTGACCGGGTCCCGAGTCTTCCTCGCGCTCTTTCCCTATCTGCTCGTCATCGTCATCTTCTCCGTGGCCAAACTCGTGCCGGTAATCAACAACTGGCTGGCCTCGACCGATGTGAAGATCCCTTGGCCCGGACTGGATGGGAACATCCGCAACGCCGCCGGCGAAGTCTCGACGAGCACGGTCTACAACTTCCAATGGCTGTCTTCCCCTGGCACCCTGCTGCTCATTTCCGGCGTCATCGTCGCGATCGTGTACAAGATGTCGGCGAAGGACGCCGTCGATGTGTTCATCGTCAACGTCGTGAAGATGAAGTTCTCGATCCTCACCGTCGGCTCCGTTCTCGCGCTGGCCTATGTCATGAACCTCTCGGGCCAGACGATCACCATCGGAACCTGGATCGCCGGCACCGGAGCCTTCTTCGCCTTCCTCTCGCCGATCCTCGGCTGGCTGGGCACTGCTGTGACCGGTTCGGACACCTCGGCGAACGCACTGTTCGCGACCCTGCAGCAGACCGCCGCACACGAGGCCGGGCTCAACCCGCTGCTGCTCGTCGGCGCCAACAGCTCCGGCGGCGTCCTCGGCAAGATGGTCAGCCCGCAGAACCTCACCATCGCGGCCACCGCCGTCGGTCTGCTCGGCAAGGAGGCCTCGATCCTCCGCCGCGTCATCGGCTGGTCCCTGGGCATGCTCATCGCCATGTGTCTGCTCGTCGGACTCCAGTCGACGGTGCTGTCCTGGATGGTCCCCGGCTCCTGAATCCGCGCGGCGCCGTCTTGCCGATCGGACCACCCGCACCAGCCACCACCCACTTCTCAACCACCGCCTAATCAAAGGAGCGAAAAACATGGTCAAGAGGCAGATTCCTCAGCCGGCCGAGATCTTCGAGCTGATGAAGTTCAAGAAGTTCGAACTCGACCCGAAGAAGCGTCGCTTGGAGAATGCGCTGACGATCGAGGACCTGCGCAAGATCGCGAAGCGCCGGACCCCGGCCGCGGCGTTCGACTACACGGATGGGGCCGCCGAGGGTGAGATCTCGATGGAGCGCTCGGTCCAGTCCTTTCGCGATATCGAGTTCCACCCCTCGATCCTCAAGGACGTCACGAACGTCGACACCTCGACCCAGATCATGGGCGGCAGCTCGGCCATGCCCTTCGGCATCGCGCCGACCGGCTTCACCCGACTCATGCAGACCGAGGGTGAGACCGCCGGCGCCGGCGCCGCGGGGGCTGCGGGCATCCCGTTCACGCTCTCGACGCTGGGCACGACGTCGATCGAGGACGTCAAGAAGACCAACCCGCACGGGCGCAATTGGTTCCAGCTCTATGTGATGAAGCAGCGCGACATCTCCTACGGCCTCGTCGAGCGGGCGAAGAACGCCGGGTTCGACACTCTCTTCTTCACCGTCGACGCTCCCGTCGCCGGTGCCCGACTGCGCGATACGCGCAACGGCTTCTCCATTCCGCCGCAGCTGACCCCGCAGACGATCCTCAACGCCATCCCTCGTCCCTGGTGGTGGTGGGACTTCCTGACCACCCCGAAGCTCGAGTTCGCGTCCCTGTCGGAGACCGGCGGCACCGTCGGCGAGCTCCTCGATTCGGCGATGGACCCCTCCATCAACTTCGATGACCTCGCTGAGATCCGCGCCATGTGGCCCGGCAAATTCTCCGTCAAGGGCGTGCAGACGCTCGAGGATGCGAAAAAGCTCGCCGACCTCGGCGTCGATTCGATCGTCCTGTCCAACCACGGCGGGCGCCAGCTCGATCGCGCGCCCGTGCCCTTCGAACTCCTCCCCGAGGTGGCTCGCGAGATCGGCAAGGACGTGGAGATCATCATCGACACCGGAATCCGCAACGGCGCCGACATCGTCGCGTCGTTGGCGCTGGGCGCGGACTTCACGCTCATCGGCCGCGCCTACCTCTTCGGGCTCATGGCCGGCGGTCGAGCAGGAGTGGACCGGACGATCGAGATCCTCGGCGAGCAGGTCGAGCGCACCATGCGCCTGCTCCAGGTCGCCGATGTCTCCGAGCTCAACCCGTCCCATGTGACCCAGCTGCGTCAATTCAACCGCGACGAGCGCGCGGAGATCATCAGCTCCCGCCCGGCCAAGGGCTGATTCGCCGAGGCGGCCCCGCGAAGGTCGATCCGACCACCGAGGCGGCCCCGCCGGGGTCGCCCAGATGGCTCCATAGGCAGAGAACGGACGGCCGGCAGCGAGAAGTATCGTCGTTGCCGGCCGTCCGTTTCGGGTTCAGGTGATCACTTGCCGAATTCGTCCTCGATGCGGTCGAGGACGTTCGTGGCGGAGTAGTAGTCGAGGCGGAATGAGTCGAGGCCCATCGGGTAGACGGCATCGTTCTTCACCGCCGGTGTGCTCTCGACCAGCGAGTTCTTCGCGTACGACGCGGCGGTCTTCTCGTTCGCGTTGAACAGGAACACGGATTCGCCGGTGACGGCCTTCGACAGGTTCTCACCGGTGACTTCGACGATATCGGCACGTTTGCCCATTTCGCCTTGACCGGCCGTGCCTTCGGGGACCTCGGCGAGTTCGAAGCCGACCTCTTGGAGGAGCTTGCCTTGAGCGGATTCCGGGGTCCAGATGTTCGCGCTGGCCCCGGATCCTCCGCCCTTGGCCTTCTCGTTGAAGATCATGCCGGTGACCGGCTGCTTCGGGGCGTCGATGGCGGACTTGACCTCCTCGGCGCGGGAACCGAACTCGTCGTTGACCTTCTTCGCCTCATTCTCGTGGCCGGTGATCTCACCGAGCTTGGTGGTGACCTCCTGCCAGTCCTTGTCGGCGTAGTCGATGACGACGGTCGGAGCGATGTCGCTGAGCTGATCGTAGATGGCGTTCGCTGAGTCCTGGCCGGTCTTCGAGACCACGATGAGGTCAGGTTCCTCGGCGAGTACGGCCTCGACATCGGGGTCGCCCTGGTAGAGGGCCTTGACGTCCTTCTCCTTCGCGACGTCGCTCCACTGCGTGAAGAAGCCTTGATCGTCGGCAACGGGGGAATTGGGCATGGTGGCCCCGGAGGCGGTGACCGGTGCGTCGACGGCGAGGAGGCTGCCGGTGAGAGTCACCGAGGTGGAGACGATCGATTCGGGAGCTTCGTCGATGGTCACTTCGTGGCCGGCGTCGTCCGTGATCGTCAGGGGCCATTGACCGTCGGCGGCGGTGTCGCCATCGCCGGAGTCGGAAGAGCCGGACCCGCCGCAGGCGCTGAGGCTGAGAGCGGTGGCGAGGGTGACTGCGGCAAATACGCGTGTGCTGCCGGGTTTGACGCGGGACATAGGGGACCTTTCGAGAATGTTCGCTTGCGAAGATGAGCCTAACCTAAGTAGGTCCGGGAAACTGCATTCGTGGTGCGATTCAGCGGAAGGTGCGGCGTGTCGAGCGAAGTATCCACTTAGGGTAGGCTCATCTTCGTGAAATCGACTCTGAAGAATCGGGCGGTTGCTGTGGCCGCCTCAGCTCTGACCATTGCCCTGCTCGCTGTCGGCTGTGCCGCCGAGGGTGACAAGGGCGCCGACGGGGACGCCGGAAACAAAGATGTTGCGACAGGAGGCGAGGCCTTCGGCACTGCTGATGAGGAGACTGCGAAGCTCGGCAGCGATGCCGAGGCCGGGGTCTTCCCGCGGACGGTCAAGCATGCGAATGGCACGACGGAGATCGAGAAGAAGCCCGAGCGCGTCGTCGTCCTCGACACGGGAGAGCTCGACGATGTCCTGTCGCTGGGCATCACACCCGTCGGCATGGTGACGACCGAAGGCGCCAGCCCGGTGCCGAGCTATCTCGAAGACCAGGTCAAGGGAGTCGAGACGGTCGGCACGATTCAGGAGCTTGATCTCGAGAAGATCGCCTCACTCGAACCTGACCTCATCCTCGGCAGCCAGCTGCGCGCCGACAAACTCTATGACGAACTCGACTCCATTGCTCCGACGGTGTTCTCGATCCGTCCCGGTTTCCCGTGGAAGGAGAACTTCCGCCTCGTGGGTGAGGCGATGGGCATGGAAGACGAGACGACGAAGGAGCTTGAGGAGTACGCTCGCGAGGCTGGAGAGCTCAAGGACTCCGTCGACGGCGACCCGACGATCTCGCTCGTGCGCTTCATGCCTGATCGCCTCCGCCTGTACGCGAATCAGTCGCTCATCGGAGTCATCCTCCACGATGCCGGGTTCAAGCGCCCGAAGAATCAGGACGTCGACGAGCTCGCCGTCGAGATCTCTCCGGAGAACCTCGACCAGGCGGCCGGCGACTATGTCTTCTACACCAGCTATGGCGATCCGGAGGCGACCGGGGAGAAGAAGGCACTCGAGTCGAGCCAATGGAAGGGTCTCGACGCGGTCAAGGACAGCAAGGCCATCCGCGTCAATGACGATGTCTGGTTCCTTGGACTCGGCCCGACCGGGGCCGGTCAGATCCTCGATGATCTGGAGGGCCACCTCGGCGAGTGAATCTCCGAGAGATTTCGCAGTGACGGCGAAGAAATCGCCTCTAGGCTGACTCTCATCATCTGACTCGGAGAGGTCACCATGGGATCAGCAGCCGCTGCGAGAGGCGACGACGGGTTCGTCGGGGAACTTGACCGGAATTTCAAAGGACGCGAAAGCGGCCCATCGGGCAGTGCTGCGGTCACTCCTCTCGTAGTCATCGCCGGGGTTCCCGGGGCAGGCAAGACCGAAGCGCTCAGAGTATTACGGGGCCGATCGCCTCGGGTGCGGTCGGCGGACCCGGAGAACATGCGACGTCGGCTGCGTCAGCGGATGCCGTGGTTTGCCGTACGCGCTCGTTCGACCGATTCTTCACACGATTGCCCACCTCCGCGTGCTTGCGCTCATGCTCAACAAGGCTGGCGGACCGCTGGTCGTCCATGATCCGGGCACCCGCCGATGGAGTCGCCGACTCATTGTGAGCCTTGCAGGAATTCTCGGATATCGACCGATGATCATCTTCATCGATACGGATCGAGATTCCGCGCTTCGCGGTCAGGCACAGCGGAAGAGGGTCGTGAGACGACGCGCCTTCGACCGACATTGGAGGCGCTGGGTCGAACTGCGCGAACGCATCCTGCGTGGTGACAGCCTCGGTGACGGTGAGCCCTGGGGCCGTGTCGTGCTGTCGCATCGGGACGCTGTTGTCGGTGAAGTTCTCGGCCTGCTCGATACCGCAGCGGCTGTCTGAAAAGAAATCCTCTCCCGCCGGAATAAAACCATCCTCAGCAAAGTTGAGTCTAGTGTACGCAACTTTGATGAGGCCGACTTGACGGTCGAAACCTCGAAGAGAATACTTGAGTCCAGTTGGCTCAATGTGTGCGGTCGAGTGGTTCTGACTCAAGAACCGGAGCCGCCCGATCGCACACATTCGAGTCGCAGGAACTCACGATCTGTAAGGAGAGAAAACTATGGCACGTGCAGTCGGAATCGACCTCGGAACCACGAACTCCGTCGTCACCGTCCTCGAGGGCGGCGACCCGAAGGTCATCGCAAACGCGGAAGGCGGTCGCACCACCCCGTCCGTCGTCGCAGTCAACAAGAACGGCGACTCCCTCGTCGGTGAGATCGCCAAGCGCCAGGCCGTCACGAACATCAAGAACACCGTCGCTTCGGTCAAGCGCCACATGGGCACCGACTGGTCCACCGAGATCGGCGGCAAGAAGATGACGGCTCCCGAGGTTTCGGCCCGCATCCTCCAGAAGCTCAAGCACGACGCCGAGGAATACCTGCAGGAGAAGGTCACCGACGCGGTGATCACCGTTCCCGCATACTTCAACGATGCTGAGCGTCAGGCCACGAAGGACGCCGGTGAGATCGCCGGCCTCAACGTCTCGCGCATCATCAACGAGCCCACCGCTGCCGCTCTGGCCTACGGCCTCGAGCGCGGCAAGGAAGACGAGCTCATCCTCGTCTTCGACCTCGGTGGCGGTACCTTCGACGTCTCCCTGCTGGAAGTCGGCAAGGACGAAGACGACTTCTCCACCATTCAGGTCCGTGCGACCTCCGGTGACAACCGCCTCGGCGGTGACGACTGGGATCAGCGCATCGTCGACTGGCTGGTCGAGCAGGTCAAGAACAACTACGGCGTGGACCTGACCAAGGATGCCACCGCTCTGCAGCGCCTCAAGGAAGCCGCAGAGCAGGCCAAGAAGGAACTGTCCTCGGCCACCAGCACGAACATCTCGCTGCAGTACCTGTCGATGAGCGAGAACGGACCCATCCACCTGGATGAGACCCTCACCCGTGCGAAGTTCGAGGACCTGACCAAGGACCTCCTCGAACGCACCAAGGCTCCCTTCCACGCAGTCATGAAGGACGCCGGTGTCTCCGTCAGCGACATCGACCACGTCGTCCTCGTGGGCGGTTCGACCCGTATGCCCGGCGTCTCCGCCGTCGTCACCGAACTCACCGGAGGCAAGGAGCCCAACAAGGGCGTCAACCCCGATGAGGTCGTCGCCATCGGCGCCGCTGTTCAGGCCGGTGTCCTCGTGGGTGAGCGCAAGGACGTCCTGCTCATCGACGTCACCCCGCTCTCGCTCGGACTCGAGACCAAGGGCGGTGTGATGACCAAGCTCATCGAGCGCAACACCCCGATCCCGACCAAGCGTTCGGAGACCTTCACCACCGCTGAGGACAACCAGCCCTCCGTGTCGATCCAGGTCTTCCAGGGTGAGCGTGAGTTCACTCGCGACAACAAGAACCTCGGCACCTTCGAGCTGACCGGCATCGCTCCGGCTCCGCGCGGTGTGCCGCAGATCGAGGTCGCCTTCGACATCGACGCCAACGGCATCGTCCACGTGTCGGCCACCGACAAGGGCACCGGCACCGAGCAGTCGATGACGATCACCGGCGGTTCCGCACTGCCGAAGGAAGACATCGACCGCATGGTCCGCGAGGCCGAGGAACACGCAGAAGAGGACAAGAAGCGCCGCGAGGCAGCCGACGTCCGCAACAACGCTGAGAACCTCGCCTACCAGACCGAGAAGCTGCTCACCGACAACGCTGACAAGCTGCCCGAAGAGCTCAAGACCGAGATGCAGGGCGATGTCGACGCCGTCAAGGAAGCACTCAAGGGTGAAGACGACGACGCCGTGAAGAGCGCCTACGACAAGCTCGTTGAGAACCAGCAGAAGATCGGCGAAGCCATCTACAGCCAGCAGGGCGGTGCCGAAGGCGCCGAAGCTGCCGGTGAGGGCGCAGCCGATGCAAGCGCAGACGACGATGTCGTCGACGCCGAAGTTGTCGACGAAGAGGATGAGGAGAAGAAGTAATGACTGCCGAGGGCAACGACAAGTCGTCCGAGGAGCCAGGCTTCACCTTCAGTGACAAGCGCCGGGTCGATCCGAACACCGGTGAGGTCCGTCCCGAGGCCGACGCACAGTCAGCCTCGGCCGGGGCCGGCGAGGAGCCGACCGCGGAACCGAACGCCGAGCAGCCGGATGCAGCCGCGGCCGATGCCAGCGACCTCGGTGTGGACATCCCGTCCGATGCCTCGGGTCTCGAGGACATCGAGCCGGAGGCCGAGCCCGAACCGGGTTCGGAGGCAGCGGGATACCTGGCCGACCTCAAGCGCATCAACGCCGAATATGCGGCCTACCGGATGCGGGCCGACCGCGAACGTGAGCGTGCGGCTCTCGGCGGCACGATCAAGGTCGTCGAGGCCCTGATCCCCGTGCTCGACGAGGTCAAGCTCGCTCGCGAAAACGGCGATGTCACCGGGCCTTTCGAGACCCACGTGAACAAGCTCGTCGAATCGCTGAACAAGCTCGGCGTCGAACAGTACGGAGAGGTCGGCGACGAGTTCGATCCGAACATCCACGAAGCGCTCATGCAGCAGCCTTCGGATGAGGTCGAGAACCCGACGCTCTTCCTGGTCATGCAGCCGGGCTACCGGATCGGGGAGCGCATCATCCGCGCCGCCCGCGTCGGTGTCCAGCAGCCGGAGGACTGAGCTACGACCATGATCGCCGAGGCGGCCGCCCGCCCCGCACGCCGGTTCACTGACGTACGGGGCCGGGGAACCGCCTCGGCGGCGGTCCGGATCTTCGGGGCTTATGCCCCGGCGATGCGGATTGTGAGAGGACAAGTGAATACCGTGATGACAGGATTGATTGGAAGGAAAGGAGGTGCCAGGTGAATACCGGACCTCAGAATGATTGGTTCGACAAGGACTTCTACAAAACCCTCGGCGTCTCCAAGGATGCTTCCGACGCCGAGATCAAGAAGGCCTACCGCAAGCTCGCGCGCAAGTACCACCCGGACGCCAACCCCGGTGATGAGAAGGCCGAAGAGAAGTTCAAGGAGATCGGCCAGGCCCACCAGGTGCTCTCCGACAAGGAATCCCGGGCCCAGTACGACCAGGTCCGCGCCATGGGCGGCGGCGCCAGGTTCAGCGCCGGTGCAGGCGGACCCGGCGGGGCTGCCGGCGGCGGATTCGACGACGTGTTCTCCGACCTCTTCGGAGGCGGCGGACGCACCCGGACCCGCACGACCTACGGCGGCGGGGGAGACGTCCCCCCTGACCTGGCGGATCTGCTCGGCGGATTCGGAGGAGGCTTCGGCGGTAGCGGCGGATACGGCGGCTACCAGCCTCCGGTCAAGGGCGGCGACATCAAGTCGAGCACGACGCTGTCGTTCACCGAAGCCATCGACGGCGCCTCGGTGAAGCTGAACATGCCCGGCGGGAAGCCGCTGACCGTGCGCACCCCGATCGGGGTCAAGGACGGACAGAAGATCCGACTGGCCGGCAAGGGCAAGACCAGCCCCAACGGCGGCGAGCCCGGAGACGTCATCCTCACCGTGCACGTGAGCCCGCACCCGGTCTTCACCCGCGACGGTGACAACCTGCGGATGGATCTGCCGATCACCTTCGACGAGGCGGCCCTCGGCGCCGAGGTCAAGGTGCCGACCCTGGGCGGAATGCCCGTCAAGGTCAAGGTCGCACCGGGAACGCCCTCCGGACGGACCCTGCGCGTGCGAGGCAAAGGTGTGAAGACGAAGAAGGGCACCGGCGATCTGCTGGCGACAGTCGAGATCGTGGCGCCGAAGAACCTGTCCAAGGAAGCCAAGCAAGCGGTCGAGTCGTTCAAGGCCGCCACCGAAGGTGAGGATCCACGCGCCGGCTTGCTGGACAAAGCCAAGGCCAGTTGAGGTGGTGAATCACATTGCACATTTCATCGAGTGCGGCGGTGTATGTCATCTCGGTGGCCGCGGATCTGGCGGGCATGCACCCGCAGACGCTGCGGCAGTATGACCGACTGGGTCTCGTCTCTCCGGAACGCACTGCGGGCCGGGGCCGGCGTTATTCCGGGAAGGACATCGCCAAGCTGCGACTGATCCAGCAGCTGTCGCAGGACGAGGGAGTCAACCTCGTCGGGATCAAGAAGATCATCGACCTACAGAATCAGGTCGATGCACTCAAGAGCCGCAATGAAGAACTCGAGGACGAAGTTCGGGCACGCAGGTCGGCACAGGAACGCGATGCACGCGTCTTCGCCGCCGGCACCGTGGGCGGAGACGTCGTCTCGATCTCGCGGGGACGACGCCCACAGGGTCGCCCTGAACCGGGAGCCCTGGTGCTGTACAACCGGTACCGCCGCGGCTGAGTTGAACGGCACGATTGAGCCGAACGGCGAGGTCGGGTCGGAGCGCAATAGCGAACGGCAGCCATGAACGCCGAGGCGGAGCGCGTACCCCATTGTGGGTGCGCGCTCCGCCTTTCGAATGTGCACCTGATTGTGACTTTCAACTTCGCAGATTGGTGCAGATGTCGTGCGACACTGACTTCTGTGAACGAGAAAGAGAAGGTTCGACAGGTCGCCGACAGCGCCGACTCGGCGGCTCAGGAAGCCGCGGACAGCCAGTGGTTCGAAAGAGTCGCCCGTGCGGGTTTCATTGCCAACGGACTGGTCCACGCCATCCTCGGGGCGACCGCTGTGACGATCGGACTGGGCCAGGGCGGAGGCGAGGCCGATCAGGCGGGAGCCATCGGGCAGATCGCTTCGCAGCCCTTCGGCATGGTGCTGATCATCATCTGCTTCCTCGGCTGTGCGCTCATGGCGCTGTGGTGCCTGATCAATGCGTTCTTCGGTTCGGCGTCGCTGCGCGGCGCTGGAACGAAGGATCCGCAGCAGAAGCAGGGCCGGAAGCAGTGGACCGGCTTCCTCACCATGGTCGGCTCCGCCATCGCCTACCTGGTGGTCGCCGCGACATTCGCGCAGTTCGTCTTCGGCGGGGGAGCGGACTCGGGCAAGTCGAGCTCACAGGCTTCGACGACCGTGGCGAAGGCGCCGGGCGGACTGTATATCCTCTTGGCCGCCGGCGCCGTGATTGCGATCATCGGCATCGTGTTCTGTATCAATGGTCAGCGACGGAAATGGAAAGAGGAGCTGCGTCGTCCGCAGAGCGCGATCATTCGCTTCCTCGTCGGATTCACCGGCGTCGTCGGGTACCTGGGCAAGGGCGCAACGCTGCTGTCAGTGGGCATCCTCATCGTGGTGTCCGCGGCGACCGGTGATCCGGAGGAATTCACCGGAATCGACGGCGCGCTCAAGGGCATGCGCGACCAGCCGTTCGGGCCGTATCTGCTGTTGGCGGTGGGTCTCGGCCTGGTCCTCTACGGAGGCTTCCTCGCCCTGCGTTCGAGGTACGACCGCATGGAATGAGCTGTCGTCTGCCGGGCTGCAGATGTTGGCCGCGGATATTTGTCTGTAGAAAGATGAAGAACGGCGCGAACCCACATTGGGTTCGCGCCCTTCTTCATCTCACGCCCGGCTCAGTCGAGCTCGGACGATCAGTCAGGTCAGTCGCTATCAGATCTCAGCGGGATCCTGGGCGACCTTCTTGCGACGCATGGTCATAGCGACTGCGGCTCCACCGATGAGGAGGAGGCCCGCGCCGCCGACGAGGCCGGTCAGCTCGGTACCGGTGCGAGGCAGGTCGCCGCCGTTGCCGGCATCTCCGTTGTCGCCATCGTCGTTTCCGCCGTTGCCGTCCTCATTGCCGTCATCGCCGCCGCCGGCGTTCGGATCTTCCTCGACGGAGAACTCACCGGTCAGTTCGTCATCGCCGCAGGTGACGGTCACATCGTAGTCGCCGATGTAGGCCGAGGCGTTGGAGGCGCTGGTGCCGTAGACGTTGACGTTGGCCTTGCCTTCGTCATCAGCCTGGACGGTCTTGTCGAAGGCGGTGACGCTCGACTCGCCCTTGGGGGTGACGAGGAAGCGAACGTCTTCACCGGGCTCGCAGTTCTCGACGGCGAGGGTGACGCCCTTGTCTTCCTTGACGAAGTCAGCGGGGGTGATCGACTCGGGGGAGACGGTCAGCTTGGCTTCTTCAGCAGGAGCGGTGGGCTCTTCGGTCTCATCCTCGGTGATGGTGAAGTCCTGAGCCGGGGAGTTGGTCTCGGACTCCTGGTCGACGCCCCAGACGGAGTAGTCGCCGGCCGGAAGTGCTTCGTCGCCCTCGAACTTCAGGGTGGCGGAGATCTTTCCTTCGTCGTCGGCTTCGACCTCCTTGGTCGCGAACGGCGACGTCGCGTTGCCGCCGACGACGGTGACCTTGCCGTTCGGGGTGAAGCCCTCGCCGGTGACCTCGATGCCGTTCTTCGCGAACTCGCTCTGCGAGATCTCGTCGGTGTTGAGCGAGACCTTGGGATCGACCTCGGGCGCCTCGGGCTCGTCGGATCCGTCTTCCGTGACGGTGAAGCTCAGAGGGATCTCCTGGGTTTCTTCGCCGCGCTTCACCGTGACGGTGAACTCGATCTTGCCCGGCTCGATTGCTGCAGGGTCGCCGGTCTTGTTGACGATGTTGAAGGAGACGGTATCGCCCTCGGCCGCTGGTGCGGTTTCGTTGGTCAGATCATCGGAAACCACGTCACCGGTTTCGAGACCGGTGACAGTGACCTTCACGCCGGGCTCGACGAGATCAGACTGGGAAACGGTCTCTGGGGAGACTGTTGCGGATGCTTCGAGCGCCTGCGGCTCAGCTTCTTTGTTCGACTGCTTCGTCGACGACTGAACATTCGTCTGGTCGAATGCTGCCTGGGCAGGAGCTTCGGGGGCAGCGATGACTGGGGATGCGGCCAGGCCGGTGATGGCGATGGCCACCGCGGGTGCGAGGGCGAGCTTCTTCATGTATTTCCTTAGAAAATGACAGCTGGGTGTGAAGTATTACGAATGTAACAGTAATGCAACATTCACCACACACATAGTTGTGGTCGTTTTGTTCAGCACTGACTTCGGCCCCGTCGCAGAGTTCATTTTCCATTCACCTGGAAGCACCGATTCGCCATCGGCTTCACGATAGACGAAGGGGCGGCTCAGTGTGTGCTGAGCCGCCCCTTCGTCTGTCGTTCCAGGCTGACCGCCTGGCTCGGATCAGAAGCTCGTCGGAGTCTGTCCGAACTTGTTCTTGCGGCCGGTCAGTGCGATCGCAGCACCACCGACGAGGAGGAGCAGGGCTCCCGTCGTCAGTCCGCCGAGGTCGGCACCGGTACGCGGCAGCTGGCTGCCGTCGTCTCCGCCGTTTCCGGCATTTCCGTTGTCGCCGCCGTCAGATCCGCCGCCATTGGCGCCACCGGTGACTGTGAAGGAGTCTTTCATGGTGTCGTCACCGCAGGTCGCGGTTGCGGTGTAAGCACCGACGTAGGCCGAGACATCCGACGAGGTGCCGAAGACGTTGACCGAGGCATTGCCTTCGTCATCAGCCGTGACGGTGTTCTCGTACGCCGTGACGTTGATGCCCTTCGGGTTGACCTCGAAGTGGACATCCGCACCGGGCTCGCAGTTCTCGACGGCGAGGGTGACGCCCTTGTTCTCATTGGCGAAGTCCGCGGCCTCGATCTTCTTCGGGGAGACCGTGAAGGATGCATCGGCGGGAGCTTCGGTCTCACCGTCGTCCCCGTCGTCGCTGCCATCCTTGCCATCGTCATTGCCGTCTTCGTTACCGTCGTCCCCGTCATCGTCTCCGTCTTCGGCGACAACGTTGATGTTGCCCTCGAGGGTCTCCGACTCGGTGCCTTCACGGTCGATGGTGACGGTGAACGGAACCTTGCCGACCTCGAGGTTGTCGGGGTTGCCCTCGTACCAGAGGTTGAGCTCGTAGTCACCGTCGGCTTCTGCCGTCTCGGTCTCTCCGGTGAGGGAGTCCGTGATCTTGTCACCCTTCTTCACGCCGGAGACAGTGACGGTCACGCCCTTGTCCTTGTTGGCGAGATCCTCGGCGGTGATCTCCTTCGGATCGACCTTGAGCGAGGCATCGATCGGATCGACAGCGTCCTCATCGTCTTCGGTGACAGTGACCTCAACAGAGTTGCTGGCGGCACTGGTCACGTCGTCGATGAACGTCAGCGAGTAGGTGCCGGCCTCGAAGGACGCGGGCGCCTTGACGACGCCTTCGACGTTGCCGTCTTCATCGGCGCGGGCTGGCGCGTCCTGAGGAGCGGCAGCGCTCTGCTGCGAAACAGCATCGGCCTTGACGCTGACAGTTCCGTCCGGGGAGAACCCGGTTCCGCTGAACTTCAGTCCGTCCTTCTTGAAGTCCTCGAGGGAGATCGTCTTCGAAGCGACCTTGACGGTCGGGTCGATGACCGGGTCTTCGGTGACGGTGAAGTCCTGAGCCGGGGAATTGGTGTTGGACCCCTGATCGACGCCCCAGACGGCGTAGTCGCCGGCCGGGAGCTTCTTTTCTGCCTCGTACTTCAGAGTAGCGGTGATCTCACCGTCGGCGTTGGCTGTGACTTCCTGGGTTGCGAAGGGGGACTGTTCGGCGCCACCGACGACGTTGACGGTGCCGTTCGGGGTGAAGCCCTCGCCGGTGACCTTGATGCCGTCATCCTCGATGCCGCTCTGCGAGATTTCGTCGGTGCTGAGCGAGACCGTCGGGTCGACCTCGGGGGCCTCGGACTCGTCAGCCAGGGGGACCACGCTGGTTTCGGTGACTGACTGTGTGCCTGGACGCTCCAGCTGGAGAGCGAAGTTGACCCTCTTCTGCTTGACCTCGTTGGCCGAGTGCAGCTTCATGGTCGCGGTCGAGCCCTGAGCGGTGACGGCCGGGCCGGTCAGGCCGGACTTGGCTGAGACCTTGTCGCCCTTTTCGAGGCCAGTGACCTTGACGGTCACGCCTTCCTCGGCGAGCTCTTCGGCCGTGACCTCACCCGAGGTCACCTGCACCGAGGCGTTGATCGGGTTGGCCTTGTCCTCGGACTTGTCGTCGTCCTTGGCGTCCTTGTCCTCGTCCTTGGGGGCAGGAGCGGGCTTCGGATCGACCTTCTTCGGAGGCTTCTTGGCGTCGTCCTTCTTGTCCTCGGCAGCCTTCTTCTCGTCCGCTTTCTTCTTGTCAGCGGCGGCCTTCTTGGCTGCTTCAGCCTTTTCCTTGGCCTTCTTGTCGGCAGCTGCCTTCTCTGCGGCGGCCTTCTTCTCGGCTTCAGCCTTTTCAGCCGCAGCCTTCTTGGCCTCTTCCTTCTTCTTGTCAGCGGCGGCCTTCTCGGCGTCGACCTTCTTCTGTTTGGCAGTCTGCGTGGATGCCGACTGAGCGGACGTCGATTCCGCGGCGACGACCGGGCTCGCAACGAGACCGGTGAACGCGAGCGCGACTGCCGGCGCGAGGATGATCTTCTTCATTGGAGTGCCTTCAATCTCTGTAACGAGGGGTGTGATACGGCACTCATCCTAGGTTCTAAGGGTTTTCTAAACTATTTCTGTACGTTTTGTTCAGATTTAGATGCGGTAACACTTAGGTGAATTCCTTTAATCGTTTCGTGACCTACTCGTCGGTAAAAACATGACTGTCACGGCCGCCTCGGCGAGGGGAAGCGCCAGCTGCGCGAACTCAGCGGTTCCGCGTTAGACCGGCCACGCCTCGGCGCGGATCTGCTTGCGCTGTTCGACGGTGGGCACTCGGACGGTCAGGGCTGAGGGATCGACTTCCATCTCGAGGTACGACGACTGTCCCAGCGGATCCCCGTCGAGCTGAATATCGACGTCGTCGCCGGCTTCGATGACGACCTTGCGGCACTTCCGGATGTTCGTATGCAGCCCGCGTGAGGCCCTGCGGCCGGCGATCGATGCGAGCACGCCGACCCACTGGCCGAGGTTCTTCGGGCTGACGATGAGCACGTCGAGCATGCCGTCGTCGATGACCGCCTGCGGCAGCAGTTGGATGCCGCCCTGCAGCTTCCCGCAGTTGCCGCCGAGGACCGAGCGCACCCGCGCCGAGATCCGGTATTCGTCGTCGAACGTGACCTTGACATGACTGGGTTTGCCGGTGAGCTTCCGTGACCCCGCTTCGACATAGGCGAGCCATCCGAGACGTGCCTTGAGGTCGTCGCTGGTGTCGGCCATGACCGCGGCGTCGAAGCCAAGCCCGGTCATTACGGTGAAGATATGGGTATCGCCGTCCGGGGCGGTCTTCGCCATCCCCACGTCGATCTCGCGATTTCGTCCCCACAGGGCGATCCGCAGCGCCCACTCCGTCTTGTCGAGGACGAGGTCGATATTGCGGGCAAGGAGGTTCCCCGTTCCCAGCGGAACGATTCCCATCGGGGTCGATGTTCCTGCCAGCGCCGAGGCGACCGCGCGGATGGTCCCGTCCCCGCCGGCGGCGATGACGACGTCGACCCCCTCGTCGAGGGCGCGGACCGTGACCCCCTCGCCGGAGTCCTCAGGGGTGGTCTCAAGCACGAGCGGAGGGTTCCACCCCTCGAAACGGCAGATCGCCTCGGCGGTGGCAGCCAGATTGCGCACATCGGTCTTCGTGGGATTGACGATGAGGGCGGCACGGTACCGGGCCGCGTCATCGACCACCTCGTCGGAGAGGTTCGCCGGGTGGGCGTAGCGTCTCATCGTGTTGAGCGTGCGTCGCACGCCGTAGCGGCGGCCGATGAGGAACGCGGCTACGAGCACGACGAGGGCACCGATGACGATGACCCAGGTCATCAGGGGATCCAACTCGATGATCATGTCCCAAATCTACAGTGCCCGAGTCGTGTGCAGGCTGAGGGTCGAATGTCGAAAACACGCCCGGCCCGTTAAGCTGAGAGGGTGATCGATCTAGCGCTTCTCAGAGACAACCCGGACCTGTTCAAGGCATCGCAGGAGGCTCGCGGGGCATCCGTCGAGCTCATCGACGAAGTCATCGCCGCCGATTCCGCTCGTCGTGCGGCCATCACCGCCTTCGAAGACGCTCGTGCGGATCAGAAGTCGTTCTCCTCCCAGATCGCGAAGGCGTCGAAGGAGGACAAGCCGGCGCTCATCGCCGAGGGCAAGGCGAAGTCCGAGGCAGTGAAGTCACTGTCGGCCGAGTCCGAAGAAGCCACTTTCGCCTTCGACCAGCTCGTGTCGAAGGTCCCGAACCTCATCATCGACGGCATCCCTGCCGGCGGCGAAGAGAACTTCGTGACGCTCAAGACCGTCGGCGAGCCCCGCGACTTCACCCCTGACGGCTTCGAACCGCTCGATCACCTCGAGATCGGCGAGAAGCTCAAGGCCATCGACACCGCCCGCGGCACGAAGGTCTCCGGTTCGCGCTTCCACTACCTCACCGGTTTCGGTGCGAAGCTCGAAATGGCCCTGCTCAACCTCGCCCGCGACGTCGCCGAGGGGGCCGGGTTCAACCCGACCATCACCCCGACCCTCGTTCGTCCCGAGGTTATGCGCGGCACCGGGTTCCTCGGTGAGCACGCCGATGAGGTGTACCGTCTCGAAGCCGACGACCTGTTCCTCGTCGGCACCTCCGAGGTGCCTCTGGCCGGATTCCACATGGACGAGATCATCGACCTGACCGATGGTCCGCTGCGCTACGCCGGAATCTCCTCCTGCTACCGTCGCGAGGCCGGTTCCTACGGCAAGGACACCCGCGGAATCATCCGCGTCCACCAGTTCCAGAAGGTGGAGATGTTCGCCTACGTCCCGGTCGAGGACGCCGAAGCCGAACACGAGCGGATGCTGTCGCTGCAGGAGAAGATGCTCGGACTGTGCGAGCTGCCCTACCGGGTCATCGATACCGCTGCCGGCGACCTCGGCGATTCGGCCGCCCGCAAGTTCGACTGCGAAGCCTGGGTGCCGACTCAGGGCACCTACCGCGAGCTGACCTCGACGTCGAACTGCACGACGTTCCAGGCCCGCCGCCTGCAGATCCGCGAACGCCGCGACGGATCGACCCGCCCCGTCGCCACCCTCAACGGAACCATGGCCAACACCCGCTGGCTGGTGCCGATCCTCGAGAACCATCAGCAGGCGGACGGCTCGGTCACGGTGCCCGAGGCACTGCGGCCCTACCTCGGTGGGATGACCGCACAGGGACCGGAAGGACCGCGCTACTGAGGCTGTGCCGGGTGGCGGGGAACTGACCGTGCTGCGGAACTCGGCGGGACTCGGTTGGGTTCGGTCGCCTCGGCGCCGGTAGGAACGACGACAAGAGAAATCACGCATACGTTGGGAGACACATTGACCCCGCACCTCATCGCACTCGATGTCGACGGCACGATCGTCGGATACGACGGATCCCTGTCGGAGTCGGTGAAGCAGGTGCTCGATCGGCTCGCCGAGGAGGGCCACCACCTTGTGATCTCCACCGGCCGTGCCCTGCCTGGCGCGCTCGAGGTCGTCCACGCGCTCGATCTCAAGCACGGATTCGTCGTGTGCTCGAACGGGTCCGTCGTCGTCCGCCTCGACCCGGAGCTGCCGTTGGGGTGGGAGATGCACCATGTGGTGTCCTTCGACCCGAAGGATGCGCTCGAGCAGATGCACGCGGCGCTGCCGACGGCGCTGTTCCTCGTCGAGGATCCGGACCTGCACCGGTGGGCGTCCGGGGCGTTCCCGGTCGGCGAACTCGCCGAATCAGACACCCTCGACATCGTGGATTTCGAAGAGCTGCTGACGAAGCAGGCCACCCGCATCGTCATGCGTGAGGTCAACGGCACTGCCGAGGAGTTCGCGGCCGCCGTGGACTCGCTCGGACTGCATGAGGTCAGCTATTCGGTGGGCTGGAGCAACTGGCTCGACATCGCTCCGGACGGGGTCTCGAAGGCCAGCGGCCTGGAGCTCGTGGCTGAGGAACTCGGAGTCGAACATGCGCACACCGTGGGCGCCGGCGACGGACTCAACGACATCGAGATGATCGAATGGGTCGAGCACGGAATCGTCATGGGCCAGTCGAAGGACGACCTCAAGGTACTCGCGAGCGTGGTCACCGACTCGATCGACGACGACGGCCTCGCCGTGGCTCTGGTCGACTACTTCGACCTCGACTCAGCGCTGCTCGAAGCGGAGGGCACCACCAACACCCACCCCTGAATTGCTACCCGACGGCGGCCCAGCAACCTCGCGCGAGGTAGCTGGGCCGCCGTCACGTAGTAATTGGGGTTAGTTGGGGCGGGTGTCCAAGACGGCGTCGAGGTAGCGGGCGACGCCATCATCGTCGACCTCGTCGGTGACGGCCGCGGCGATCGCCTTGACCGACCCCAGCGCATTGCCCATCGCGACCCCGTGCCCGGCCCACGACAGCATTTCGATGTCATTGGGCATATCCCCGAATGCCATCACCTGAGCCCGCGCCACCCCGAGGTGGTCGCACAGATCCGACAGCGTCTTCGCCTTCGTGATTCCGAATGGTGCGAGTTCGACGAGCCCGTTGTCCGGTTCGGAGAACGACGCATGACAGGTGCCGTCGACGAGCGGATCGATGAGGTCGTGCATCGCCTGCGAATCGCTCGTCTCCAGACGCACGAGCACCTTGACGACGTCCTCGCCGGCGAGTTCGGAGACATCGGCGATGATTCTGGCCTCACGCGGTCGGCCGGTGACGAACTCCCTGTCGATGAAACCGCCGTTGAGCGTCTCGTAGGCGAACCGGGCCTCGGGATGGTCGACGCGGACCGCCGCGGTGATCTCCGCCAACGTCTGTGAGTCGATGGTGTGGGCGTCGACGACGGACTGAGAGGCGATGTCGTAGACGACCGCGCCGTTGAGGCACACGACGCGACCGAGGTCCGGGATCTGCTCGGCGATCGGTGCCAGCCACCGCATGGGCCGCCCGGTGACGAGGACGAAGGGGATCTCCGCATCCTGGCAACGATGGATCGCATCGATCGTGGCCGTCGAGATCGGCTTCCAGTTCAGCAGCAGAGTGCCGTCGATATCGCTGGCGACGAGGCCGAGGTCGAAATCATCGGGCGGCAGGATGTCGGGGCTGATCGGAGGTCTCATGGTGCCTCTACCTTAGCGAGAATCTCCCGCGCCCGCCCCAGCAGCTCCTCGGCGTCCGAGATGAACCGAACCGTGGCCTCGGCGCTCGAGTCGATCGACCGTCCCGTCGGCACCTCCGACCGTGCCATCGATGCCGCAAGCACCGCCTCACCGACCTTCGACGACGCCTTCGTCAGCAGCTCCGGTGCATCGCCGACGGCCCGCCGCGCGGGCCCGGGCACCACCTGACCGGTGACGGGAAAGCGGGCATGGAGGGTCGCGGTCAGCTCGTCGACGACATCGACGAGTGCGTTGAGCCGGTGGGTGCCGTCGACGATGACGTCGACGGGATCCTTCGCCGAGGCGGCCGTGGCCTTGCCGTCGGATGTGTCGTCCGCGTTCGCCGAGGCGGTTCCCGACGTGGCGCTGCCGTTGGAGTCCCGTGCCTCGTGGAGGGCCACCGCAGTGGTGTAGTACCGGTCGACGGCGCGGATGAAGCGGTCGCGGTTGTGCCGCCACAGGCCGGTGCCGAACCGGTCATCGTCCTTGACCGCAGTCTTCGTCGCCTTCTTGCGCAAGCCGGAGAAGAAGCGCTTCACAGATAGTTGCCGGTGCCGCGATCGTCGCGGTCCGACTCTTTCTCATCGGGTTGTCCCTTCGCCGGTGTCATCCCGGGTGGAACCATACCCGGAGGCAGCTGGCCGCGACCGCCCATCTGCTGGGCCATAGCCTGCTGTGCCATGATCGCCGTCTGGATGCCGTGGAAGAGACCTTCGAGCCAGCCGACGAGCTGAGCCTGTGCGATCCGCAGCTCCGAAGTCGTCGGCGGACCGTCGGTCGAATCGAAGGGCAGGTCGAGGCGTTCGAGCTCTTCGATGAGATCCTTCGACAGTCCTTCTTCGAGTTCGTCGATGGAGCGGCGGTGGATCTCGGCGAGACGTTCGCGTCCCTTCTCATCGAGCTCGGTGCCGCGGACCTCCTCGAGCAGCTGCTTGACCATGGTGCCGATGCGCATCACCTTCGCCGGTGAGGAGACATCCGCCTGATCGTGCTGAGCCCGCGCCAAGCCGTCGGCCCGCGCAGATTCACTGGCCGGCGACTCTGCGCCGGTGGGCGCTGAGCTGTCGGCCGGCGACTCTGCGCCGGTGGGCGGAGTCGCGTCGTTCTCGACACCGTCTCCTGTGCCGGGGTTCTCGGTCATGGCTGTGCACCTTCCTCATCGACGATGAGCAGAACCTTGCCGATGTTCGCCCCGTCCTCGAGCGTCTGATGGGCACGGACGGCCTCAGCCAACGGCATGCTTTCGTGGATGATGGGGCGGATGTCGCCCGAGATCACGGCCGGCCACAGTTGTTCGGCCACCTCGGCGACGATGGCGATCTTCTGTTCCTTCGGCCGCGCCCGCAGGGTCGTGGCGGATACGGACTTGCGCGGCTGCATGAGCCAACCGAGGTTGATCTCGGTCTTCGTCCCGCCCTGCATGCCGATGATGACCAGTCGGCCGTCGGTGCCCAGCGCCTTGATATTGCGTTCGAGGTATTTCGCGCCGATGATGTCGAGGATGACGTCGGCGCCTGTCGACCCGTCATCGTGAGTGCAGATCTCGCGGACGCGTTCGACGAAGTCCTCTTCGCGGTAGTTGATGACGGCATCGGCACCGAGGCTGCGGCAGAATTCGGCCTTCCGATCCGAGCCGACCGTCACGACGATCTTCACGCCGAGGTGGCGCGCGATCTGGATGGCGGCCGTGCCGATGCCGGACCCGCCGCCGTGGACGAGCAGCCATTCGCCTGCCTTCACCTGTCCGCGGCCGACGATGTTCGACCAGACGGTCGACAGCACCTCGGGCAGCGCGGCCGCCTCGGTGAGGTCGAAGTCATCGGGGACGGGAAGCAGCTGACCTGCGGGAACGGGTACGGACTCGGCGTACCCGCCGCCGGAGAGCAGAGCCGCCACGCGGTCGCTGACGGACCAGCCGGTGACGTCGGCGCCGAGCTTCTCGATCGTGCCGGAGACCTCGAGACCGGGAATCAGGGTGGCTCCAGGTGGAGGATCGTAGAATCCGCGACGCTGCAGCAGGTCGGCCCGGTTGACTCCGGCGGCATGGACGCGGACGAGTACCTCATCCGCGGCGAGCTCGGGTGTCGGTTCGTCGGTGACCTGCAGAACCTCGGGGTCACCGGGGGAGGAGATCGTGATAGCGCGCATGCAACCACTCTAGTAGCTGGGTGCGCGAGAGGGCAGGGGCTTCCGCTCCTCAGGCGATCATCCGCCACTCAGCAGCGGCGAGCCGCCAAGTTGCGCAACCCAACCTCAGGCGAAGAGGCGGAACATCGGCGAGTTCTGGTGAACGCGCTCGACCTCGATCGATGAGGCTTCCATCCGCTCGAGCAGGTTCGGCAGGTCCTCGGCATAGCCGAGCTGGATGCCGACGAACGCCGGTCCGGTCTCACGGTCGGAGCGTTTGACGTACTCGAACATCGCGATATCGTCCTCGGGTCCGAGCACCTCGTTGAGGAACCGGCGCAGTGCACCGGGCTCCTGCGGGAAGTCGACGATGAAGTAGTGCTTGAGGCCTTCGTGGACAAGGGAGCGTTCGAGGATCTCCGGGTAGCGGGAGATGTCGTTGTTGCCGCCGGAGACCAGGCACACCACGGTCGATCCGGGTTCGATCGTGATCGGCTTGTCGGAGTCCGGTCCCCCGATCCCGGCAGAGGCCAGGGCTCCGGAGGGTTCGGCGATGATTCCGTCGACCTGGTACATGTCGAGCATCTCGGTGGCCACCGCGCCTTCGGCGACGGGGCGGATGTCGAGTCCGTGTTCGGCGATGACGTCGTAGGTGATGTTGCCGGCCCGGCGCACGGCAGTGCCGTCGGCGAAGCGGTCGATGTTCTCCAAGGTCACGGGGTGGCCGGCCTTGAGAGCAGCAATCATCGAGGCGGCTCCGGCGGGTTCGGCGCCGATGACCTTCGTGTTCGGCATCCGTTCGGCAGCATAGGCGGCGACTCCCGCGAGCACTCCGCCGCCGCCGACGGGCACGATGATGTAGTCGGGATCGGTCTCGAGCTGTGCGTGGATCTCAGCGGCCACGGTGCCCTGACCTGCGATCGTGCGCATATCGTCGAACGCCGAAACCAGGAGTGCCTCATTGCGTTCGGCGAATCGGTGCGCCAGCGCGGAGGCGTCATCGTAGGTGGAGCCGGCGATTTCGATCGTCACCTGCTCCCCGCCGAAGTGGCGGACGCGTTCGATCTTCTGCTTCGGCGTCGTCTTCGGGACGAAGATCGTGCCCTGGATGCCCAGTTCCTTGCACGCGCGGGCGAAGCCCTGCGCATGGTTGCCCGCCGAAGCACACACGACTCCACGGGCGCGTTCGTCGGCGTCGAGCTGGAGCATGAAGTTGAAGGCGCCGCGGATCTTGTAGGACCGCACCATCTGCAGGTCCTCGCGCTTGAGGTAGACCGTGGAACCGGTTGCGGTCGTCAACCGCTCGCAGATCTGAAGTGGCGACAGGATGACGGAATCGGAAATTCGCAGCGCAGCCGCCTCGACCTCGCCGGCGAGTGTGAGCTTCTGGGGTGTCATGTCTGTTTCAACCACCAGACTATTGTGCGCCCTTTGTCTTGCCATTTGGCAACTCGTATCGACATGAGGACACCTCGCACCCGCCAGAACCCCGTGATTCGGCTCCCGACTTCGGGGTTTCGGGTGCGCCCTGAACCGCGAACACCCCATATCATGATTGGATGGAGGATGCCCGTAATCCCTTCTAGGAGACGTCATGGCCATCAGCAGTGAGCTCGAACAACTGTTAGCCAGCTGGATACCCCGACAGCCGTGGTTCCCCAAGCACGCAGCAGATTTCGGGACCGACCCCGACATCACCCCCATGTCGGTGGCCCGCGCGTTCACTTACACCGCCGAGGAGCTCGGCGGCTTCGCCGGTCTGGTGACCGTCATCTCCGTCGGCGATGGCCCGACCCTGCGTCGTCTCAACATCCCCCTGACCCTGCGCGGTGCCGAGGACATGCACCTGCGCCACGCCCTCATCGGCCGGATCGATGACCTCGCACTCGGAACCGTATACGTCTACGACGGCGCCGCCGATCCCGTCTTCGTCAACCTCATGGCCGACGCGATCACGAAGCGCAAGGTCTTCGACGGCGGGCAGCTGTCCACCGAGTCCCTGCGGCACAGCCAGGAGAAGACCGAGGCCCGGGACCGTGCGCCGATGCCGTTCCCGGTGACCGCGAACGGAGATGCCGCCTCGGCGCATGGATCGACGAACACCGCCGCCGAGGCGGTCCCACCGAAGCCATCGATCGGTGACCTCACGGTGGGGGCGGAGGACGTCATGCCCGTTGAGATCCGCCCGATCGAGGTCTCGGACTCCGGACAGCACAAGTCGACCGTCGTCATCCACGACGAATACGAGCCGATGGAGCTCTCCTTCTTCCGCGTCCTCGAGAACGGAATGCCGTCATCGCTGACGATTCCCGTCCTCCTCACCGAGGCGGGGTCGCGCAGCGTGCCCGAGGTCATCGGCTGGGGCTCGGGCCGCTGGTACGACATGTTCGAGGTCCAGGAGATGGAGGCGCCGATGGCGCTGCTCTCCCACGTCGATGTGGACGCCGAGCCCGCTTGGCGGGAGGCCGTCAATACGGTGTGCGCCGTCGACTCCGGTTCGATCGGGGCTTACAACGCCCACGCTGCGGAGATGGGCCGGCGCATCGGAGAGCTGCACACGGACATGGCCGCCGAGTTCGGTGTCGTCGAAGGCGCCGGTGAACCGACGAGGCAGCTCGTGCAGAAGTGGGTCGAACGCATCGACTGGGCGCTCGGCCGGGCACCTCTGGCCCTGGATTCGCTGGTCCCGGAGCTGCGCGGGCACCGTGCCCGCTTGCAGGCACTCGAGACCATCGGCACCCTGCAGAAGATCCACGGCGAGCTGACGCTCGACCACGTGGTCAGCTCTTCGACCGACGGCTATTCGGTCGTGAAGTTCACGGACTCGACGAACTCGGATCCGAAGCCCGCCGCCTTCGACCTCGTGGCACTGCTGCGCAGCATCGACTACGCCGCCGGCTTCGCTCGTTTGCAGCGCACTGATGCGCTGGACTCCGAGGACGGCTCGCTGGTCGTCAGCGGCTTCGGCAATGATCCGGGGGCGCTTCGCAAGATCTTCGACTCGCCCGAATACCTGTGGGCTTCGCAGGTGCAGAACTCGCTGCTGTCCGGATATTCGCGTGCTCGCGGTGACAGCATCGGGCTGAACGATCCCGTGCTGCGCGCGGCGCTGGTCGACCGACTTCTCGTCGAGGTCGTCACCGAACTGCGCAACCGCCCGAACTGGCTGTCCGTGCCGCTGGCCACGCTCACCCTCGTCCTCAAGGGCAAGCCGTCCCGCACCGAAGAGGCCGCCGAGACCCGTCCCAGCTGGGCCGAATCCAGCGAGGCTGGTTCTGACGCAGCCGAGGGATCGCACGCGTCCGACGCCGCCGCCGGTGGCGAGGGTTCGGGCGCGGATGCTGGGTCGAGCGACTCATTCGCCGTGGCTCCACCTGCAGACGAGGCGACAGCAGCCGATTCGGAATCTGTCGCTGCCGCACCCCGCGGAACCTCCGGTGCCGTTGCGGCTGCGATCGCGAACTCGGATTCCGATGACGCGGGTGCCGAAGATTCTGCCTTCGACGAATTGGGCTCCGAGGGCGCATCGTCCGAAGACTCCGCTGCAACAAGCGGAGCGGACGAATCTGCCACGGCCGAACCCGAAGCTGCCGAGGCACCCGAGGCCGAGACCGCAGCAGACGCAACTCCCTCTGCATCGCAGGTAGCCGGTGACTCCGAGAAGAGCGAGTCCGAAGTTGATGAACCCGAAGCCGAAGAGGTCGAGGTCGCTGATACCGCGGAGAACACCGTTGACGCTGTCGCAGACCCCGACATCGACGACGTCGAGGACTCAACTGTGATTCCGCCCCAAGACGATGAGCCCGAAGCGACTCCGGCTGCAGACGAAGAGTTCGTCGAGGAGGAAGAAGCGGAAGCTCCGGTTCGACGAGTACCGGCCTCTTTCGCGGCTCGCGGTGCCACCTCGGAGGATGCGGACAGCGCTGGTCACGAGCCGCAGCCGGCCAAGCCGAAGGACGCACCGAAGCTCGGCAATACGTGGAATGAGCGTTCGCAGAATTCCGGCACCGACCGTGGAACGTTCGGTGAACAGGTCTCCGACCGGTCGGACAAGAGCCGAGATGAAGCCGTGGCACGCTCTGACAAGTCCTCGGAGAAGTCCGGCGATGATTCGAAGTCTGGGAACGGCTCCGTGTTCGACGACCTTCTGGGCACCGAACGCAAGCGGAACCGGATGAAGAAGCGCAAGAAGGACTGACCTCTACTCCTCAACCGCCAATTGGCAGATGCTGTTGCGGTTGTGAGAAACTATGGTGGCTCGACCTCGTGTCGAGCAGGCCGGGTTCATTCCATCGCTGACACAGGCGTGGACGAACCAATGGAAGCGTGTCCGAGCGGCCGAAGGAGACGGTCTTGAAAACCGTTGTGCGGCAACCCCGCACCGTGGGTTCGAATCCCACCGCTTCCGCTCAGCGAGAAGCCCCCGAACTCATCGCCAGCAGCGAAGAGTCCGGGGGCTTCGTCCATCCCGGTGCCGAAGCCTCAGTCGCGGACCGGCGCTTCTGGGCCCGGAGCACCAGGAGCACCAGGAGCCTCGGGTGCCCCAGCACCCTCGGCCGACTCGGGCATCTCGGGTTCGGACATCTCGGCGTCGGCCTCAGGGTCGTCGAAGCTGCGCACGGAGCGCCGGAACCCGCGGGTCATAACGGCCAGGTAGATGACGCCGATGGTCAACCACACGAGTCCGCCGATGAGCGCCGTCTCATGCAGGCTCACCCACAGCACACCGGTGAGGATCGCTCCGATCGCCGGCATGACGACGAAGTTGAACGCCGACTTGAAGTCCACAACCTGCCGGGTCCGGAACGCGTAGTGAGCGATGACCGTGAGGTTGACGAAGGTGAAGGCGATGAGCGCACCGAAGTTGATGAGCGCAGAGATGAACTCGAGGCTGAACGACATCGCCAGCAGGCACACCGCACCGACGAGCACGATATTGAACACCGGAGTGTGCGTCTTCGGGTTGATGTAGCCGAAGGCCTTGCGTGGCAGCACGCCGTTGCGCCCCATGACGAGCAGCATGCGCGAAACGGATGCGTGTGAGGCCAACCCCGAGGCGATCGTGGCGGCGAATGCCGCGGCCAGGAAGAAGCCTTGGAAGACGTGACCGCCGGTGAGGAATCCGATCTCCGGCAGCGGATCGTCGACGATGTTGAACTGCGAGTTGTCGGGGAACAGCAGCTGCGCGAAGTAGCTGGCGACGAGGAAGATGGCGCCACCGGAGACGACCGTGAGCATGATCGCCTTCGGCATGAGGTTCACGTGCTTGGCCTCGTTCGTGTACATCGTCACGGCGTCGAAGCCGATGAACGAGAAGCACACGACGGTCGCGCCGGTGAGCAGCGTCGAGAGCTTCACGCCTTCGTGGACGAACGGCTCGGGGCTGAACACGACTCCGGCGCCCTCGCCGTTGGTGAGGTTGACGATCGCGAAGATGCAGAAGAGAGTGACCATCGTGACCGCGAAGATGAGCAGCACGGCGTTGAAGTTCGCCGTTCCCCGCATCGACGAGGTGACGATGCCGGTCATGACGACCGTATAGACGACGACCCACACCCACGGCGGCGCATCGGGAACGAGTGACTCCATATAGAGGCGCGCGATGAGGCAGTTGACCATCGGCAGCAGCAGATAGTCCATCAGCGACGTCCACCCGACGAGGAAGCCGAGTCCCGGCGACATCGTCTCCCGCGTATACGTATAGGCTGAGCCCGCGGTGGGGAAGACCTTGACCATCTTGCCGTAGCTGAACGCCGTGAAGATCATGACGATGAGAGCGATGAGATAAGCCGAAGGCACGGCTCCCGAGGTCTCGCCGGACACGATTCCGAAGGTGTCGAACACGACCGTCGGCGTCATATAGCCGAGCCCGAGTCCGACGATGGACCACAGTCCGAGGTTGCGCTTCAGTGAGCCAGAGGCAGCCATATCAATCCTCCCCAATGAGTCTTGCCGCCCACCGGGCCGAGAATGTCGACATCGACGACCGACCCGGAAGTGATGTGCGTCATGATCTTAACGTTGAAAGTACTGAAAACGAAACCCTCGCCGAGGATTTCCTTGGGTATCAGTGCCAAATCGCAACGTTTCCGATGGGGAACGGCAAGTTGAACGACGATATCGGTAGTCCCGACAGTGAATTCCGGGCCCGGTTATCGAACGAACTGTCAGTTCTCAACGGAAACGGAGTAGATTGCAGTCAACGGACAATGTTGCCCCCATGAGAGGTGTGAGAGAAGTATGGCGATCGAAACGCTCAGTTCCCAGCAGTCGGCGGCATGGAAGGATCGCGTCCTGCCTCCGGTGGAAAAAGTCGCCGAGGGAGTCTGGGCCCTTCCGGTCCCGATCCCGAACAACCCCCTCGTCTACACCTATTGCTATGCCATCGCCGACGGCACTGGTGTCGTCCTCATCGACCCGGGCTGGGACGGCAAGGACCAGTACCTGGCGCTCACCTCGGCGCTGGCCGATCTCGGCTTCAAGGTTGCCGATATCCACGGTCTCGCGATCACCCATTACCACCGCGACCACATCGGGCTCGCTCCCGCGCTGCTCGCGAAGAATCCGGATGCGTGGATCGCGATGCACGGCGAGGACCTGCGCGCGATCAAACGCTTCTACACCAATGCCGTCGACCTCGGCACCGGCGTCGATCCGAACCTCAATATCGCCCGCGTCTACGGAGTCCCCGAAGACCGCTGGGCCGAAGTCGAGAGCCTCCAGGTCGGATCGAGCAAGGGCGGGTCGAAGAACGACTCGATGGACCTGTACAAACAGGCGATGAGCCAGCTGCCCGAGAACATCCATGTCCTCGACGACGGCTCCGAACTCCCGCTCGAGGACGGTCGAGTGACGGCCATGTGGACGCCGGGGCACACCTACGGACACTCGGTGTTCGTCCGCGACGAGGACAAACTGTTCTTCTCCGGAGACCACGTGCTGCCGACGATCACCCCGAACATCGGTCTCGATTCCGGCGCGATCACGCACAGCCTCGGCGACTACCTGCGCTCGCTGGAGAAGATCGGCCAGCTCGACGAGGACGTGGCCGTTCTGCCGGCGCACGGCTTCCGCTTCACCGGACTCCACGACCGCAAGGTCGAACTCGTCGAACACCACCACGAGCGCCTCGGCGAGATCCGCGCGCGGATGGAGGCCACCGACGACCACAGCGTCTACTCGATCGCGGCGGGCCTGCATTGGTCGCGCGGCTTCGAGAGCCTGCACAACTTCAACCTCTTCGCCGCCCTTGCCGAAACCGCCGCGCACATGCATTATCTCGGTATCGACATCGGCGTCGGCTCACTCGTCGGCAAGGACTGAGCCACCGGCCGAAGGAGGAGGCACCATGAGCACCGAATTCGTCCCCGCCGCCGAGGTGCGGCCCACGACCTTCGCCGTCCGCGCGAGTGACCACGTTGCCCGCGGACAGCAGCGCGGCGAGGAGCTCCGCACGGGAATCGTCTCCACCCTGGACGCGTATCGGCGCTATTTCTCGCACCTGTCCATCACCGAGGCGGCCGTGCAGTCAGCCGCAGCGTCGAGTTGGCAGCAACTCCGGGAATGGTGGCCGACCGGCGCCGAGGAGGTCGAAGCCGTGGCCGCAGGTGCCGGCATCGATGTCACCGGGCTCATGGAGATCATCGCCCGCACCGAGATCATGACTCAGGCAGCGGCCGCGCCGACCGAATGCTCGACTGTGAGCCACACCAGCCCGGGCGCGTCCGTGGCCGCGCAGAATTGGGATTGGGCGGCGGACTTCTCCACACTGTGGCACTTCAACGACGTCGGTTCCGTGCCCGGGCAGTACCGGCACGTCGGCATCGCCGAGTTCGGAATGCTCGGAAAGATCGGACTCAATGAGGCAGGCGTCGGGGTGCTGCTCAACATCCTCAAACACGCCGGTGACGAGGCCGGGGGAGTGCCCATCCACATGATCCTCGCCCGGGTCCTGGCCGAAGCGGGCACCCTCGCCGAGGCGCTCGAGATCATCGACTCGGCCCCGACCTCATCGTCGTCGATCATCACCGTCATCACAGCCGAGGAGGCTGTCCAGGTGGAGATCGCCGGTGCACTCAAGCGTGAACGGCGGGCACGGGCGGCGAGCCCGAGCGACGGAGAGACGGGGAAGTCCGGGTTCCTCATCCACACGAACCATTTTCTGCACCCGGATCTGCTCGACGGCGCGATGGAGCTGCGCCCCGATTCGACCTCGCAGGAGCGTTACCGTCACCTCGCCGAGGCAGTCGTGCGCTTCGAAGCCGAACGTGCCGTCGCGGGTAACGGCGAGGGCTCATCCGAGAGTGCCGCCTCATCGGATGGTGAAGCGCACCTACCCGTCACGGTCGGCGATCTCACGAAGCTGCTGACCACAGGGCCGGGCGAAGCACCGGTGTGCTGCACGCCGGCACCCGACGCCGCTTACGGGAATCGTTCGGCGACCCTGGTGAGCGTGCGCATCGATCCGGCGCGCAAGCAGATCGACCTCGCACCCGGCTCACCGGCCGAGGGTTTGAACGGAAACCGTCGCTTCCAGCTCTGAACCCGCGGTTCCGCGCAGGGTCAGTCGGAACTCTCGGCCGCCTCGGCGGCTTCCTGTTCGCGCATCTCGATGACCGCGTCGAGGGCGGAGGCGATTGCATCGTCGTTCTCCAGAGCGGCCTGGATGAGTCGCCACGGCACGAGGTCGAGGTTCTGCTCGCCGATGACGAAGCGGATGAACGGCTGCTTGCTGCGCGGATCATCGGCTTCGAGCCCGGCGCCGTAGCGCCACTGGCCGAAGGCGATGCGGCGCACCGTCTCGCCGATGAAACGCATGGCGCCGGCGGTGAAGGGAGTCTCGTCCTCGGCGATCATGTCGTCGGGTCCGTCGTAGCGGACCGCGACCTGCTTGCCCAGGCGGGCCAGGCTCTCCCGGTCGAAGCCCCACGAGCTCGGATCGGCCTGCTCCTGAGTCCAGGCGGCGATGCCCGGCTCGACGGTGCCGATGAAGCGGGAGAGGAACTCGACCTCTTCCTCACTCGAGTTCTCGGCGTTGAGCACGCCGAGTGAGAGCCCCGTGCACTTGCGTCGCGGCTGGCCGTCCCCGCCGAGGAGCTCCCTGGCCTTCTCGAGCACCGCGGTGAAGACCTCGGCGCTGCGCTGATCGACAGCGGCCAGCACGATGCCCACCAGCGGGATCGGCTCACCGGCGGCCGGGCCGTCGGCGTTGTCGGGGCGGATGAACGGCATCCCATTGCCTGTCGACTCGTCGTGGTCCCAGACCCCGCCGATCGCACGCAGATAGGTTTCGCCGAGGTAGCGGATGAGTCCTTCGAAGAAGCGGCGGTGCTCCGGTTTGAGGATCTCCTCGGTGTTCGGGAACTTCGAGAGTACGAAGAGTTCGAGCATCGGCAGTGACTGCGGCCCGAAGTCCTTCGGGAACTTCACGGTCTCCCCATCCTCCTTCTCGAAGGTCTCGGGGAGGTCGGCGAGGACGAACGCGCCGAGGCGGACGTCCATATTGTTGATGAAAGCAGAGAATTCGCGCTGGAGTTCGTTCACGGGCACCACCTTAGTGCCTTGGGCCGCTTCGTCGAGCGTGTTCAGTCCTCGTCGTCGGGGCAGAAGTCGATGAGGTGCATGAGGACTTCGACGATGAGGCTCGGGTCGATGTCGACGTGCTCATCCATCGCCTTGTCTGCCGCTGCACTCAGCGCGATCCGGTTGAATACGGAGATGATGACCGTGAGGAAGTCGCCGATCGGCTGCTTCGTCGTCGCTCCGGCCACGTCGAGAGCCGTGGTCACCAGTGCGGCCAGACGCTCGAACTGTGAGTTGTTGAGCTCGACGTAGCGCGCGTGGAGGTGGGGCACCCGCAGGCAGTAGAGCTCGATCTCCTGCTCGGTGATGGTCTCGGCGACGGTCTGCTTCTTCTCGTTGAAGACGTCGTCGATGAACGTCGTCATCAGTGCCTTGATCTCCGGCACCTCGACCGTTGCGGTCAGCTGCTCGGTCCATCGTTGGATCGTGGCATCGAGTCGATCGAGATTCTCCTCGGTGCGCATCTCGATGATCGCGAGCACCAGGTCGTCACGGCTGGAGAAGTTCGAATAGAACGCCCCGCGGGTCAGCCCTCCGGCCTCGCAGATCTCCTCGATCGAGGCGCCGTCGATGCCGCGTACGGCGAAGACCGAGGTGCCGGCCTGAACGAGGGTGGCTCGGGTCTGGCGCCTGCGCGGGCTGAGTTCGTCTGTGTTCATCGTCATTTCGTGGCGGTGGTCCTGTCGGCGGCTGAGCATCCTATGAGAATCCGCGCGAATTCTGGGATCCATTTGCATGGATGGTGGGTGTTGCACAACAATACAATACTGTATCCAATACACTTTTGTATCGAGGTTTTCGTGTCAACTTTCCTCTACGCCCTGGGCCGTCGTGCGTATCGGACCCCGTGGCGATTCATCGCCGCGTGGCTTCTGATCTTCGTACTCATCGGTGCCGGAGTCGCAGCCTTCTCCAAGGACTTCGACAACGACTTCACGCTCCCGGGCTCGGAGGCGCAGACCGCTCTCGACTCGATGAAGTCGACGTTCCCCGAAGCCGCCGGTGTCTCCGCCTCGGTGATCGTCGTCGCCGATGACGGCGATTCGGTCGAGGACGAGAAGTACAAGGACGCGATCGAAGACGAGATCGATCGCATCGAGGACCTCCCTCACGTCGACACGGTGACCTCTCCATACTCCGACCTCGTCGAGGGCGCCATCAGCAAGGACGAGACGGCGGCCATGATCTCCGTCCAGTACGACGGGACTCAGCAGGACGTCGGCGAGGACGCCGGCGACAACCTCATCGACGCCCTCGACCCGCTGCGCGACGCCCTGCCCGGAGCGGAGGTCGAAGGCGGCGGTGAGCTCTTCCAGATCACCGGTGTCGAGATCTCCTGGGTCGAAGGCATCGGCGTCGTCATCGCCTTCATCGTCCTCCTGCTCACCCTCGGCTCCTTCCGCGCCGCAGGCATGCCGCTGATCACCGCACTCATCGGCGTCGGCATCTCCGTGCTGCTCATCGTCGGCGGCACCGCATTCGCGACGATCAACTCCTCGTCGATTATGCTCGCGCTCATGCTCGGCCTGGCCGTGGGCATCGACTACGCGCTCTTCATCGTCTCTCGCTCCCGTGACCTCCTCGCCGAGGGCCACGACCCCATCGAGGCGGCCGGACGTGCCGTCGCGACCGCCGGATCCGCCGTCGTGTTCGCGGGCATGACCGTGATGATCGCCCTGTTCGGGCTCTCCCTGGCCGGAATCCCCTTCCTCACGATCATGGGCATCGGCGCTTCGGGCTCCGTCGCCGTGGCCGTGATGATCTCCCTGACGATGGTCCCGGCCCTGCTGGGACTCGTGAAGGCCAAGATCACGCCGAAGCCGACGAAGCGCTACCGGAAGGCCTTCGCCGCGGCCGCTCAGCGGGCGACGGACGGTACGGCCGCCTCGGCGGATGGAACATCGACCAGCGCCGAGGCGGGCGTTGGTTCCGCGACCACCGCCTCCGAGGTGACCGACCCAGAAATGCGGGAGAAGATCGCCGACGAGGCGCGCGCCGAAGGCGGCGACCCGTACCCGCCGACGATCATGAACAAGTTCTTCGCCGGGTGGCTGAAGGCCGTCACGAAGATCCCGCTGCTGACGATCGTCGTCATCGTCGGCGGACTCGCGCTCTTCGCGATCCCCGCAACCCAGCTCCAGCTGTCCCTGCCCACCGCAGGTGACCAGGAGCAGGGCACCCCGGCGCGGGCGACCTACGACCTCATCGACGAACACTTCGGGCCCGGCTACAACGGACCCCTGGTCATGACCAGCCAGATCGTGACCAGTGACGACCCGCTCGGAGACGTCGAGGAGATCGAGAAGCGCATCGAGAAGGTCGACGGCGTCGAACAGGTCATCATGGCCACCCCGAACCGGGACGCGACCGTCGGTCTGTTCCAGATCATTCCGACCACTGCCTCCGACGATCCTGCGACTCTCGACACGGTCGATCGGCTGCGGGACCTGAGTAAGGAGATCGAAGACGACTTCGACTTCGACACCGCCGTCACCGGTGCCACTGCGATTCAGATCGACGTCTCCGACCAGCTCGGCAAGGCTCTGCTGCCCTTCGGCATCTTCGTCGTCGGACTCTCTATCATCCTGCTCATGATGGTCTTCCGGTCCGTCGCTGTGCCGATCAAGGCCACAGGCGGCTTCCTACTGTCCGTGTTCGCTTCCTTCGGTACGGTCGTCCTCGTCTTCCACGACGGACTCTTCGCCGCCCCCTTGGGGATCGATTCGACTGGGCCGGTCATCAGCTTCCTGCCGATCATCGTCATGGGCATCCTCTTCGGCCTGGCCATGGACTACGAGGTGTTCCTCGTGTCCGGCATGCGCGAAGCCTATGTCCACGGGGCCTCGGCCAAGGAGGCCATCCGGGCCGGCTTCGCCTCGTCGGCCCGCGTGGTCTCGGCCGCGGCGATCAT
Organism: Brevibacterium epidermidis NBRC 14811; assembly: GCF_001570805.1. GTDB lineage: Bacteria > Actinomycetota > Actinomycetes > Actinomycetales > Brevibacteriaceae > Brevibacterium > Brevibacterium epidermidis. Next base: position 35,873 of record NZ_BCSJ01000006.1, read on the forward strand.
CATGTTCTCCGTCTTCGCAGCTTTCGTGCCCGCCGGTGAACCGATCATCAAATCGATCGCGCTCGCCCTGGCCTCGGGCATCTTCGTCGACGCCTTCCTCGTGCGCATGTCGCTCGTGCCGGCGATCATGCAGCTGCTCGGCGACAAGGCCTGGTGGCTGCCGAAGTGGCTCGATAGGATCTTGCCGCGCCTCGACGTCGAAGGCGAAGGCCTCGCCCACGAGGTGGCCCTGCGCGACTGGCCGGAACCGAACTCGGACTACCGCGTCTACGGTCGCGGAATCGGCGTGTACTCCGGCGATCGCGGCTTCGCCCGTGTCGACATCTCCCTGCTGCCCGGCCAGATCCTCGTTGCCACCGGCGCCGCCCGCCAGGCCCTCCTGCTGGCTGTCTCCGGCCGCGTCGGACTCACTGCCGGAGAGATGAAGATCGGACAGCACGTCCTGCCCGAGCACGCCGGACGGGTCCGTCGCCAGGTTCCCTACCTCGACCTCAGTCGGGGTGAAGCCGACCAGACGATCAGCCCGCGCGACATCTCGCGGATGGCCGCCTCGGCGCCGGATCTGCTCATCATCGACGGAGCGGAGAAGCTCGCGGACGGCGCACGGGACTCGGCCGGACCGGCACGAGACCTGCGCGACCTCCTGCCGCAGCTGGTCGCCGAAGGCACCACCGTCATCCTCGGCCTGCCCGACGGAGACGTGACCGGGATCTTCAGCCCCGAAACGAACTACTTCCACCTCGACCTCGACGAGGCTCGACCCGATGAGCGAGGCGGAACCGACAGCGAATCCGACGGCGAACACACCCACGCCGTCGACAGCACCAACATGGAAGGTGTGCAGTCGTGAGACTCGAACGTGCGAACTCGAAGAAGCCGGTGAACTGGCTCTCCCTCCTCGGCCTGGTCCTCATCCCGATCATCGTGGCGGCCGGATTCATCCTCGCCACGTGGAAGAGCGGCGATCGCCTCGAGACCATCGAAGCGGCCATCGTCAACAACGATGACGGGGCGAAGGTCGACGGCAAGACCGTGCCGATCGGCCGTCAGCTGACCAGCGGCCTGGTGGGCGAGGACGAGAACAATATCCACTGGGTCATCACCGACGAAGAGGATGCGAAGAACGGGCTGTCCGACGGCACCTACGCCGCGAAGCTGACGATCCCCGAAGGCTTCTCCCGCGCTGTGACCTCGGTCGATGATGCGAAGTCGGCGACGCAGACGCAGCTCGACGTCGACGTGTCCGGGACCGCGCCTGCGCTGGATACGCAGATCTCCCGATCCGTCGCCGAGGTGGCGCGGACGACCTTCAACACGAAGATGACGGAGACCTACCTCGACAACATCTACCTCGGCTTCAACAAGATGGGCGAGCAGATGAAGGACCTCGGTGACGCCGCCGGGGAGCTCGACAAGGGTGCCGAAGGCCTTAAGGAAGGCACCGGACAGTCGGCTGAGGGTGCTGGCGAACTGTCCAAGGGCATGAAGCAGCTCGGCGACAACGGCGGCGAGCTCAAGTCCGGAGCCACGGAGCTGTCGAAGGGTGCCGGTGAACTGTCCAAGGGCGCCTCGCAGATGTCCGGTGGCCTGAACGAACTCGACAAGCAGACAGCGAAGCTGCCGGACAGCACGCAGAAGCTGGCGGACGGTTCCGGCAAGCTCTCCGACGGTGTCGACGAGTACACGAAGTCCATCGACGAGATCATCAAGGGCTTCGCCGGATCCGGTGACTCGGGTGAAGGCGGCCTCGGCGAGATCACGAAGGGCGGCGAGGAGCTCGAGAAGGGCGCCGACGGCGTTTCCAAGGGTGCGACCGGACTGTCCGACGGACTGCACCAGTACCAGGATGGGCTGAAGTCGGGCGCGGACAAGGCCGATCAGCTGGCCGGGACTCAGCCGGATCTTGACGGACTTGTCGCAGCGGGCATCATGACCGACGCAGAGGCGAAGCAGGCACGGGGCCAGATGTGTCCGACCGGTACCCCTGACGAGGTCTGCAAGGGCATCGAGCAGGCTTACGCTCAAGGGCTGCTCAACGGCACGTCGGGCGGTCTCAACCAGGCTGCCGACGGGCTCGATGAGAAGGATGCGGCGACCGGGAAGTCGCTCCTCGGCGGTTCCGATGAACTCGCCAAGGGTGCTTCGCAGCTCTCCGACGGTGTGTCCAAGTTCGTCAAGGGACTCGAAGACGGCCTCGGTGAGCTGATGAAGGGCATGGAGGACATCTCGAAGAACGCTCCGAAGCTGCTCGAGGCTTCGAAGGGACTGCGCGATGGAGCCGCCGGTGTCGCCGACGGCAACCAGCAGCTCGCTGACGGCATGCCGGCCCTGTCCAAGGGCATCGGGAAGGTCGCCGATGGTTCCTCCGAACTCTCCGACGGTGCCGGTCAGCTCAGTGATGGGCTGAACGAATACAGCACCGGTGTCGGCAAGTACACCGACGGTGTCTCTGAGGCCGCGACCGGCACCTCCGAACTGGCGGCCGGCCTGGACAAGCTCGATGAGGGCACCGGCAAGTACGCGAAGGGCGTGGGCAAGTTCGCCGACGGCGTCAAGGACGGCGCGGACGAAGTGCCGTCCTACACGGCTCCGGAACGTGACCGCCTAGCGAAGGTCGCCTCGGCGAATATCGAATCCCCCGACACGGACAGTGTCACGGACGTGCTGGCGGGATCGACGATCGCGCTGCTGATCATGCTCGCCCTGTGGATCGGCGGGCTCGTCACCTACACGGTGCTCAAGCCGATCCCGGCGTGGGCCCTGCTCTCGACGAAGTCCTCGCTCGCCGTCTGGGCGCGCGGACTGCTGCCCGGCCTGGTCGTCGGCGTGCTGCAGGCGCTCGTGCTCTCGATCCTCGCGGTCACCGTGATGGACATCGACGCGATCCAAGGCTTCGACATCGCGGTGCTCACGTTCGTCTCAGCGATCGTGTTCATGATTCTGAACTTCGCTCTCGTGGCGTGGTTCGGGGGAGTGGGCCGGTTCCTCTCGGTCATCGCCGTCGTGTTGGCCGTGGCCGGTCGGACGATCGGGGCGGTGCCGCAGTTCTTCGACTTCGTGGCGCCGATCCTGCCGCTGACCCCGTCGATGAACGGCTTCGCTGCGATCGCCGCGGGCACCACCGGGCAGGCCGCTGCCTACGGCGGACTGCTGGCCTGGGCGGTCATCGGCATCGTGATGTCGCTGCTGGCCATCGTCCGAGCAAGAACCACGAAGCCCGAAGCTGCCCTCGAAATGGCCTAAGCGCCAGGCCGCGCCGCGCCCCGGGGCCTAGGGCGCCTAGGACCCGCACCGCGACCTGGCGGTTACGCCCTAGCGCGGTGTGCCCCTTGGGGTGTCGCGCCCCGGCGTCCGCGCTCTAGGGGGCCGCGCCAGAGGCGTTTGCGAACAGCCCGGTTTGAGGTGAATAGCCCCAGTTTGAAACAGGGCTGCTCACCTCAAACCGGGCTGTTCGCGTTCAGCGCGCGGCATCTGGAGCCGGGCGCGAGTCCGCGGGGCTTCAGAGGAGGTCGAGGATCGCCTCGGCGGCGGCGTGTGAGTCGTTGAGTGTGGCCGCATCGGTGTTCGGGTTCGCGGCGATCGCAAGGCCCCACTGCTTCGACGACAGCTGGATTGACAGTGCGAATCGGCGCGGGTGGACGTTGCCCTCAACGTCGATGGTGCGATAGGGCCGAGGCGTGAGAGCGAGTCCGTTGAGGAACTTCTCCCGACCGTCGTCCAAGGTCAGACGTGCCGCGGTGAGCTGACCGCGTTCGAGCATTCCGTACAGCAACACGTCCGCAGCACGCGAGACGGAGTTCGTAGGGGACGCGGCATCGATGACGACGCTGCCGGTGATCTCGCCGGCGGCCTGCGCGGAGGTCACCGTGAAGATCTCCGGTCGCGGTCCTTGTGCTTGCGCGTCGGCGCCGACCGCATCCGTTTGTGCCCGGGACACCGGCTCGGCACCGAGCGCATCCGCTCGCGCCCCGGCCACTGCTTCGTCGTCGTTCGCATTCGCTTCGAGGGCGGCCCGGTTCTCTTCGATGCGCATGTCGGGGCCGATGAAGGACACGATTCCCGCCTCGGCGAGGGCGAGGAGTTCGGCGATCCGCTGCGGGGGAGGCCCGTCGCAGATGCCGGAGACGAAGCCCTCGAACCAGCCGAGGATCTCCATGTCGATGCTCACGCGGTCGATGTGACCGGCGACGATGAGCTCCTTGAGCAGCAGCCGGGACTGCCACAGTACGGTGAAGAGCGCCTTCTCCGGGCTGCCGGTCGGGCCCGCCAGGGAGCTGCGCAGATCGGTGCGCAGGAAGTCGAGCATCCACTCGTGCAGTGATCCGGGCTCGCCGGGTTCACGGCTGGTGAAGAGCTCCCCTTCGAGTGGGTTGAGCAGGGTGTGCAGGGACATGCGGTCGGCGGGATCGGGCACGAGCGCCTCTTCGATCTCCGACCAAGCGAAGGCCTCACGGGTGACGCGGCCTTGTCGGGCCGCCTCCTCGGTGGTCGTGGCACTTGCCCCCACACGAGCAGTCGCGTCGGCACTGGCCCCGGCACGCGCGGTTACCCCCGCACGAGCCTCGGCCGCACCGGCTTCGCCCGTCGACTGTGGGTGGGTCTCCTGCCAGGTGCGTCGAGTCAGGTGGCGCGAGACCGCCTCGCCGATGGCTTCGCGCAGCTGGCCAGGGTCATCGGCGAACGCTTCGGGACGGACCTGGGACAGCGTGTGATAGTACGCCAGGCGCAGGTCAGCGAGGATGAGCGGCCACAGCTGATCATTGAACCGGGCACCGGCCTTGCGTTCCCCATCGAGGTCATCGAGGCCGGCGAGCAACGCGATGTTGTCCTTCGTGAAGAACCGCAGCGGCCAGTCCCGACGCGGATGCTCGTGACAGATCGGTTTGCTGCGATACGGGATTCCGCGCCGCGAACCCAGCGCCAGTCGCGGTTCGTCACCACTGGGCACATAGCGCAGCTGGCCGCCGGGTTCGGGGACAAAGCGGCCTCCGCGCTCATGAGTGAACAGGGTCTGCAGGTCGAAGTAGTTGAGCCCCATGCCACGGACGATGACTCGCTCACCGGGGGCCACCTCGGTGACGGGGGTCTCCGCGGGCAGGCCCTGCGGAAGGTAGAGCCCGCCATTGCGCTCGGCGAACGCGGCCAAGCGGGCGCGTTCCTCCGGCTGGGCGCTCGGGATGTGGCCGACGGCGAGCACGACAGCGCTGGCGACGATCGTCGTGCCATTCTGGCAGCGCACGAGCTGTTCGGGGACCGTGGCCCGTGAACCCTCGGCCTCAGGGGTGGGGAGGTCCAAGGTGGGCAGATCGATGACGGATTCGGCCTTCGTCGGGTGCTCGACGATCTCGATGAAGTCCGGTGCGCTCGCGCGGATCCGTCGGTAGGCGTCGCGGAGGTAGCGGCCGTAGAGGCTGCGGCTGGGGAAGGTCGAGTGGAGCGGTTCGGTGCCGCCGTTGGCGACGTACCACTCGGCCATGGACGGGCCGGTCGGTGCTTCGTCGGGGCCGAGGAAGGTGCAGCTGGAGTCGGGGAAGACGGTCTGCTCAGCGATGGTGGTGTTCATCAGCAGAGTCTCGGGCTGGTCGGTGCGCCACACGATGCCCGCGCCGGGCGGGTACGGGTCGATGAGGTGGATGGTCAGCGCTGTCTCGGCGGCGCCTGCGAAGCGCTTCGCTGCCAGCGCCACGAGCCTTTCCAGAACGGTGAGACCCCGCGGTCCGACACCGATGATCGCGACCGCGGGGACAGGAGTCTGTGGAGCCTGGCTCACCCCTGCTCGCCGGTTCCGCCGTTGGGTCCCGGGTAGCCGGGGAAGTCGTCACCGGGCTTGAAGCCCTTCGGGTAGCACTTGCCTTCGGCGTCGGGCTCACCCGGCGTTGATGCCTCGGTGGCGTCCGCCTCGGCGCCGGCCTCATCCGTGGATCCGTCCGCGGAATCGGACGGTTCCTCGGTTGCGGTGTCCCCGGTGTCGTCGGTGGCACTGTCCTCGGTAGAATCCGCGCTGTCGCCGGACTCCTGGGACTTGCTGCCGTCGTTCGTCGGCTTCGGGGTCTCTTCGCCGTCGGATGCGCCCTTGACCTCGTCGAGGATCCAGTCGTGGAGGACGTCATAGTCGGGATCGTAGGTCGGGGTCACGTCGTTGTTGATCTGGACCGTGGTGACGTCGCCCTTCTGCATCATCAGAGCGAGCTCGATGAAGGCCGGGATCTCATTCTGCGGGATCGAGGTGGCGATGTTCCGCGTCGCGGAGTTCGCGAGCTTCGGGTAGGCCGTGGCGATTTCCTGCGGGTCGACCTGTTCGAGCGTGGTCTTGAGCATCCGCTGCTGACGGCACATGCGGTCGTAGTTGTCGCTGCCTTCGCGGGAGCGGACGTACCACAGTGCGTCCTTGCCCTTGAGCGTCTGTGGGCCGGGATCGACCCAACCGTAGACCTCGTTCTTCACACCCGACAGCGACTTTCCGCCGCCCATCGGGATCGGGCGTTCGACGTCGATCTTGACTCCGCCGATGGCGTCGACGACGTCTTCGAATCCGGCCATGTCGACGGAGGCCCAATAGTCGAGATTGAGTCCCAGGGACCCTTCGACAGCCTGCATCGTCGTCCACATTCCCGGCTCGAGACCGTGCGGGTTGCCGATCTGGTCGGGGTTCTGTTCGCCCCACTGCCACACGGCGTTGATGAGGTCCTCGGACGGGTCACCGGAGGGGCGGAAACCGTCTGGCCAGGCCTTCTCGAGTTCGCTGCCTTCGGGGAAGATCGGGAACGCGAGGTTACGGGGCACGGAGATGAGTGCGGCGTTGCCGGTCTTCGTGTCGATGGAGGCCACGAGCATCGTATCCGGGCGGGTGCCTTCGCGGTCGTCGCCGTTGTCGCGGCCCATGAGGAAGACGTTGATATAGGGCTTGTCCGCCCAGAGATCCTCGGCGCTGTGGGCCTTGCCGGTGCTGTCGCCGAAGAGGCTCGCCACCGTATCGGACTGGACGCGGGCGAAGACCGAGCCGACGCCCAGTGGAATGCCGATGATGAGTGCGAGCGAGACGACGAGGACGCCGGCCATCTTGTTCTGCCAGGGCCGGTATCGGTGCCCGCGGCGCAGCCCGAGGTGGGATACGACCATCACGAGGATCCAGATCACGGCCACGAGCACGGCGGCGATGGCGAGGAAGTTCAGCAGCGAGGGGCTGGAGACGACCGTGGCGGCCGCGCGCACGGGTCCCTTGACCAGCAGGTAGACGAGCCCGACGAGCAGAGTGAGGACGAAGAGTCCGAACACGACGAGTCCGGCGGGCCGGAAGCGTGTGCGCAGCAGTCCGACGCCGGGCAGAAGGGTGCTCAGCGAAGTCCAGCCGACGAGGCTGGGGAATGATTCGCCGAGGCGGGAGGAATGTCGGCGGGCCCGTTCCGGTCTGTGACCGGTCGACTTCTCGTCATGGGCGGAGTCCGCGCTGTCCGATGCACTTCCGGCCGATGATCTGCCGGCTGTAGCTGCGGCCGCGGCACCACCTGCGCCGACAGCTGCTGCGGCCGAGGCGTTACGCGCAGCTCGCCAGCCGGATAACTTCTTCCTGCCCCTGCCGCGGGATTCGGCCGAGTATCGTTCGCGGGCATCGCGTCGCGTCGTCGGAGTGGAGTCCGTGTCCACGTCGTCGTCCGTGCGGTCGAAACCACGGGGATCCCTCGCCGAGGCGGTCGACTCGTCCCGTGCGAATGTGCGCGGGGCGTCGTGAGCAGAACCGTGCTGGGGGCCGACGACCGGATTGTCCTGTGTGTTCGAGCTTGCTGCCGCGGCCACTCCGGCTGCTGAGGCTCCGCTGGCGGCGGCCGCACGCAACATGCGGGCTTCGCGGCGAGTGCGCGGGGCCACCGGGCGTGGGGGCGGAGCGTGTGGCGACCGAGCCGAAGATCCATCTCCGCGGCTGCTGTTGCCGAATCGGTTGTCCGACTGATCGCCGGATGCGCGCGAGCTTGAGCGGAACGAGTAGTCGGAACGTGGGCCGGAGGACCGCTCGAAGTTCTGGCTCGAGCTGTTCTGGCTCGAGCCCTGGTCGGAGTTCGTGCGGGACCGGCGAGGGTTCACCGCCGAGGTCGGCAGTTGGTGCGAGTCGCGACGCTGGGAGTCAGAGCGCGAAGGCTGCGAGGGCCGAGAATTCTGCTGCGGCGCGTTCGACTGCGGTGTCGAGTCGCTTTCACTGGCGGCGGTGTCGCCACGGAACCGGGGGCGAGAGGAGGCGCGGAGCCGACGACCTGTTGTCTGGGAATCGGGGTCGCTCCCATGCGGTCCGCGCTTGTCAGGGGGAAACTCTGGCAAGTTGTCTACTCCTCAAAAACTGTCATCTCGTGCAGTACGGCCCGCTCGCCGTTCCCAGTTCGGGCGCAGGACGCACCTCGGCAATCGGTTTTCCGATCGGTGTTCCCGCGAAGATCTGAGACCAGACCGCAAAGCACATCACGCCGATTTTACGCCCGGACATTGATGAATGCTGGAATTCCGGTGTGGGGGAGCGGAACAAAGGGGACGTTCGGCCCGGATTCTCGCCCATCAGTGGTCGACTCGACTATGACGAAGCCCACTCTGAGCAGCTGCGCTTTGCCCTGGATGGCTCCTTTCGCTTAGGCTGTAGCCCGTAGTGCTGGAAGGTCTGTGGCCGTGCATTTCGCCGGAGCGGATCGAAGCATTGCAGATGGAGTCGTGGCTGAGCGGCCGAAAGCGTCACCCTGCTAAGGTGAAGTCCTCCAATAGGGGGACCGTGGGTTCAAATCCCACCGGCTCCGCGTTCGGCAGAACCCCTGCGATCCGATGTGAATTCGGGCGCAGGGGTTCTTGCGTTCCCACAGAATCGCGTTTGCCCGCGAGTACCGACGCCTTTGTTCGTCTCGACTTACGTTCGATGTAGTGAAAGTTCACCTGTCCCGGGTATGGTGATCCGCGTCCGTCCCCACCACCGGAGCTCACCAGCAGAGATGCTGCTCCGGCGACTTCTGAGGAGAACTCCCATCGCCATGCCCCTGATCCGCAGGACAGCTTTGTCCGCTGCCGCCGCTTCTCTTGCCCTGACCTTGGCCGCTTGCTCGTCCGGAGACGACGCGGAGCAGCCCAACCCTGACGATGCTCAGTCTCAAGGGGCTTCGCAGGAGACCGATGAGGCCGCAGGTTCGAAGGGCGAATCCGGATCCGCCGAGGCGGCCGGCCTCGACCCGAATGATCTTCCCGATCCTGTCGCCTCCCAGGAGATTCCCGCCGCCGTTGACGGCGACGAGAAAGCGACGATGACTGTCGAGCTGTTTCCTCTGAAACGTCAGGGCGAAACTGTCGTGGCACAGTTCGCGTTCACAGTGAACTCTGATCAGAGCGACGAGGATGACGACGGCGACGATCTCTACGGCTATCTTGGTGGGAGCTGGGCGCCGTTCCTTGTCGACTCGCAGAACCTGCGCAAGCACAATGTGTTGGATAAGTTCCCGCAGCGAGCGCAGACGAATGTCCAACAGACGAAGTTCAAACCCGGTCAGACTCACTACGCGTTCGCAGTCTTCGCGGCTCCACCTCAGGATGTCGATGAAGTCGAGGTCTCTGTCGTCGACGGCATGAACCTCGCCACCGGAGTGAAGATCTCGTGAAGCCGGCAGCTTCCGGTCCTGCAGCGGTGATCCTTGCGGCGGGCCTCGTCGTCGCCGGCCCACCCGCATTCGCGTTCGCAGAGTCTGTGACTTCGCAGGACATCGCCAATCGAGATGCCCCGACGCCTGAGGACTTCACCGATCCCGACCAGTCGCAGATCGACGAGAGCATCGTCGAGCTCGAGCCGGAAATCTATGATCTGGATAAAGGCATCGAGGATGTCGAAACGACGAAGGCCAGCGGCGGCGACACCGTGGTCACACTCGACACCGACATCCTCTTCGACTTCGATTCGTCCGAACTGAGCGACACGGCGACGAAGAAGATCAAGGAGCTCGTAACGGATCTGCCGACCGACTCCGAGATCACCGTTGGCGGGCATACGGATTCCAAGGGCGAGGACGACTACAACAAGAAGCTCTCCGAAGACCGCGCGAAGGCCGTCGCCGAGGTGCTCACCGCAGAGAATTCGGACCTCGACGTGAAAGCAAAGGGCTTCGGGGAGTCCGAACCCGTTGCGTCGAATGAGAAAAACGGCAAAGACGACGCCGAGGGTCGGGCGAAGAACCGTCGCGTCGAAATCCGCTACGAAGACTGAGCCTGATCTTGGGCTGTTCGGGAGGAGCGGCTGAGACTATTGACGAACCTGCCAGCACTGCATAGCGTCTCGTTCAATAGATGGTCATACATGAGGCAACTTCGGTGACGTCGGCCCTGATCCGGCGGCGAAGCAGCCGGTTCGGGGACCAACGGAGGGCGACCGAATGAAGACAGTCATCGTCGGAGGCGGTGTGGTCGGGCTGACCAGCGCATTGGAACTGGCGCAGCGTGGACACGAGGTCACCGTCATCGAAGCGGCGCGCTGCGGTGCGGGCGCCTCCCACGGGAATGCTGCGAAGATCGCCATCGCCGAAAGCACTCCGGTTCCTGCCCCTGGGGTTCTGCTTCAGGGGATCCGATGGATGCTCAAACCCGACAGTCCGCTGTCGATCCGGCCGTCGCTGGCGCCCGGCTATCTCAGATTCCTGCTGCGGATGGCCACACACTGCAATGCGCGTGACTTCGAAGCCGGTCTCGACCTGCACCTGCGCCTCGGCGAGGATGCGAACGACCTCTTCGATGAATACCAGGCCCAGGGCATCGACTTCGAGATGCACGACCGCGGTGTGCTGCTGGCTTTCGAGACTCGGGAACGCTTCGACGAACACTGCGTGAGCCTGCCCGCTTTCGAGGCCGCCGGCCACCACCCGCAAATCCTCCACGACGATGACGTTCGCGAAGCCGAACCGGCACTGAGCGATCGCATCCGTCACGGACTCTTCTTCTCCGCCGACCGACAGATCGAACCCGATTCCCTGACACAGGGCCTTCTGAATAAACTCTCCGATCTCGGCGTAGTCGTGCGAGAGAACACAAGCATCGGACGCTTCGTCCGCTCCGGAGACAGCGTCACCGCAGTCGTCACCTCCGACGCCGAGGTCATCACAACTGATGCTCTTGTCATCTCCGCCGGCGTCCCGTCAGGCACTTTGGCCAGACACCTCGGTCAGAGCATTCCGATCTACTCTGGCAAGGGCTACAGCATCGACTACTCACCGGCGCCGATTCAGCTGCGCACATCGTTGACTCTCGAAGACGCCAGGGTCGCAGTCACTCCGCTGAACGGCATGCTCAGACTGGCCGGCACCATGGAGTTCGGCAGCACGGATGACAATGTCAACGAGGTTCGCATCGACGCGATCCGCCGAGCGGCTCAGGAGGCATTCGCTGGTTGGGGCGACGGCCGGGGAGAAATGGCTCCATGGGCCGGGTCGCGTCCCATGACTCCTGATGGCCTACCCGTCATCGGACGCCTCGACTCCGTGAAGAACGCCTTTATCAACTCCGGACATTCGATGCTCGGTCTGACGCTGGCACCAGGATCTGCTCGGCTGCTTGCCGGACTCATGACTGACGGGAGCTCGACGCTGCCGGACGAACTGCTCGCCCGTGTGTCTCCGAATCGGTTCTGAATGCCCGCTGTCGAGTGGCTTCGGCGCACTCGCAGCACCCACACCTCACAGTCCCGGACAGACAACAGGAGAAGCCACATGAAGGCACAGCAGTTCAACGGCGTCGGAGTCGTGGGCTGAAGACCCGAGCAGAGACGAGGGAACGTGAAGAACAGACAGCTCATCCAGGCCGTGGATGTCCACGCAGCCGGTGAACCCGGTCGAGTGCTCATCGGCTCGGGACTGCGGGTCAAAGGTGCGACGATGGCTGAGAAGCTGCGCTACTGCGAAGAGCATCTTGACGACTTCCGGAACATCATCCTCCACGAACCCCGCGGCTATCCCGGCCTGTGCTCGCCGATCGTTGTGCCTGCGGCGGATCCGAGCTGCGACTTCGGGATGATCGTCATGGAACAGGGCGGGTTCAAACCTATGTCCGGGTCGAACCTCATCTGCACCGTCACAGCGCTCATCGAAACCGGGTCCGTGGACGTCAGCGAACCGGTCACCGAGCTGCGGGTCGATACCGCCGCCGGTGTCGTCACTGTTCGCGCCGAGGTGGAGGCGGGCCGGGCGAAGTCGGTGACCTTCGACAACGTGCCGGCCTTCGTCCACGGACTCGACCTGCCTCTCGAGGTGCCCGGGTACGGGACGATCCCCGTCGACATCGTCTTCGGCGGTCAGTTCTACGTACAGACTTCGGCGGACAGCCTCGGCGTGGATCTTGATCCGGGCAATGCCAAGGAGATCATCCGGGCCGCCAGCGTGATGCGACAGGCTGCGAACGAGACCTTCACGGTACGACATCCGCTCCTGCCCGAGATCGATTCGATCGGTCTGCCGATGATCCACTGCCCGGCTCGGACAGCGGGCACCGACGGGCGCAACGCGGTCGTCCTGCCCAACGGCCCCGTCGACCTCGACGATCCGAACACGTGGACCGGAACTTTCGACCGTTCCCCCTGCGGCACTGGGACGAGCGGTCGAGTGGCGGCCATGCACGCCCGCGGCGAACTGCCTGTCGGCCAACGATTCGTTCATGAATCGATGATGGGTACGACCTTCACTGCCGTGGTGAAAGAGGAGACCGAAGTCGGCGGAATACCGGCCGTGACCCCTTCGATCACCGGGCGAGGCTGGATCACAGGGTTCCAGCAGCTCGTGCTCGAAGCCGATGATCCGTTTCCGATCGGCTACACAGTCGGCGACATCTGGAACAGCGGAACGACGGCGGCGAAACCAGCAGCCGACAGCGGAGGAGCGAACACGGAACCGCAGGGCCGATGACGGGACGAACGGTAGTCTGCTGGTTAAGGGAAGTGGTCGAAGCCGACACGATTCGCCGTACATGAGGAGCGCACAATGACGAACGAACCCGACAGAATCTCTTTCGACGATCTTGTCTCGGCCATCGAAGCCAAGCTCACCGCCGCAGGAGCCTCTTCTGCTGTTGCGAAGGTGCTGGCGACCAACTGCGCGACCTGTGAACGCGACGGCACTCTCAGCCACGGAGTCTTCCGGGTGGCCGGCTACCTCGATTCTCTGACCCGCGGTTGGGCGGACGGGGCCGCCGAGGCGAACATCGACATTGTCGGTCCCTCTTATATCCGCATCGACGGACGCAACGGCTTCGCCCAGCCCGCGCTCGCCGAGGCGCAGCCGCAGATCGATCAGGCGCTCAGCGATACCGGCGTCGCCGTCATCGCGCTGCGCAACACCCATCACTTCAGTGCCCTGTGGCCCGACCTCGAATCCTTTGCCCGCGACGGTCGAGTGGCAATGGGGATGATCGCCAGCGGCAAACTCGCAGTCGTCCCAGAGGGGGCAACCCGCCCGGTCTTCAGCACGAATCCATTCGGCTTCGCCACCCCCGTGGCTGACGCGGACCCCATCGTCTTCGACTTCTCCACGTCGTCGATGTCCCACGGGGACCTGCAGCTGCTGCGGGCCGAGGGCCAGGAGGTTCCGGTCGGGACCGGAGTCGACTCGACCGGTGCGGACACCACGGATCCGAACGCCATCCTCGACGGGGGCGGAATTCGTCCCATCGGCGGGCACAAGGGCGCGCTGCTGTCGTTCATGATCGAAACGCTGGCGGCAGGGCTGACCGGCGGTGCCTTCACTTTTGAGATCGACGCGGAGGCCCCCGAAGGTGCCCACACTTTCCGTACGGGGCAGCTCTTCATCGTCATCGACCCCGAGCGCGGCGGCAACGATGCCTATCTCGCTCGGGTGCGCGGTTTCGTCGATATGCTTCGCGATGCGGGCATGGATCGTCAGCCCGGTGATCGTCGCTATGCCAACCGCGCCGAGGCGGCCGAACGGGGAATTCCCATCACCGACACGATCCGCTCCCTCTTCGACTGAACTGCTGTGGACGGGCCCCGTTCGGAATGTGAGAGGAATTGCACTCTCAGCCGGGTGGGGCCCGTTTGCGCACGTCAAAAGTGAACAAAAGGTGAATCAGGTGGAGTAGGGTCGAATTGCGGGTGAAGAGCAGTTGAATCTGTGGGTAGACTTCTGCGGGATAGTGATGGCTGGCCGTCAGCTGCATCATCCACGGTCCGAATAGTGTCTACACCCAAGGTCGATTAGTGGAAATCATCTTCGTCGTCGTGCTCGTCATCGCACTGGCACTGTTCTTCGACTTCACCAATGGCTTTCACGATACGGCCAATGCCATGGCCACCCCGATCGCGACCGGGGCCATCAAACCGAAGACGGCGGTCACGCTCGCCGCGATCCTCAACCTCGTCGGCGCCTTCCTCTCCACCGAGGTGGCCAAGACCATCTCCGGCGGCATTATCAAAGAAGGCGACGGGGGAGTCCAGATCAGCCCCGACTTCATCCTCGCCGGACTCATCGGTGCCATCATCTGGAACATGGCGACGTGGCGCTTCGGTCTTCCGTCATCTTCGTCCCACGCACTCTTTGGCGGCCTCATCGGTGCGGCCATCGTCGGTGCCGGACTCAGCTCCGTCGACTACGGCGTGTTCCTGTCCAAGGTGGTCATCCCGGCTCTGGCGGCTCCGCTCATCGCCGGCTTCAGCGCCTACCTGTGCACCCGCATCGCCTATGCGATCACCCGCCGCAACGAAGAGGGCAAGACCGCTCGCCGCGGACCGTTCAAATACGGGCAGATCTTCTCGTCCTCGCTGGTCGCGCTCGCCCACGGAACGAACGACGCACAGAAGACGATGGGCGTCATCACCCTCGTGCTCGTCTCAGCGAACCTGCAGGAGCACGGCACCGGCCCGCACCTCTGGGTCATCACCTCGTGTGCCCTGGCGATCGCGCTGGGCACCTACGTCGGCGGCTGGCGCATCATCGACACTCTCGGAACGAAGCTGACGACGGTCAAGGCCGCACAGGGGCTGTCGGCTGAGACGTCGACGGCAGCAGCCATCCTCGCTTCTTCGCACCTCGGCTTCGCACTGTCGACGACGCAGGTGGCCTCCGGTTCGGTGCTCGGTTCGGGACTCGGCCGCAAGGGCGCCGACGTTCAGTGGTCGACTGCCGGACGCATCGCCTCCGGTTGGCTGCTGACGATTCCCGCTGCCGCGATCGTCGGCGGAATCGCTGCCGGCATCGCTCACCTGGGGACGGTCGGAGTTGTCATCGATACGGTCATTGCCGTCATCGTGGTGCTGTGGATCTACATCAGCTCCCGTCGGGTCCAGGAGACCGACATCTCGAACTTCGACACCGTCGGCGAAGCCGTCAACATCCGCGGCCGCAAGCGCAAGCTGCGCAAGGACCGTAACCGCAAGCGTGCCCAGGCGAAGCGCGAAGCTCGCTACGAGGCCTGGGAAGAGAAGCAGGCGGCCAAAAAGAAGCGCCGTGCCCGCCGTGGCGCCAAGAAGAACGGGGCCGTCGAGGTCGACATTCCTTCGGGCACCGCGTCTTCGGAAAAGACTTCAGCGAACGGTTCTGATGCTGATCGTGCCTCGAACGCCGGAGCTGATGCGGGCCGGTCAGATGCGAGCGATAAGGGAGACGCGAAATGATCGAGTGGAGTTCGTTCGCCATCGTTGCGGCCGCGACATGGGTCTCGGCCATCATCGTCATCACACTGTTCTCTCTCGCAGTGCGGATGCGCGCCACGCACCTTGACCGGGTCGAGGAGGGTCGCGGCGGGGCAGGACTGCCGGTCGCCTACTGGTCGGTCTTCGGAATCTGCGGCGCAGTCGTGCTGCTCGGCGTCTACCTCATCGTTCCCGCCCTCCACGGCGCCTGACGCTCACCTGGTCCGGTGAGCATCTCTCACCGTTCGCGTCATAACGCACCGCTGGATTGCCATCGGTCACCTCTAGCCGCAACTCCTACAGTTGCACCGAGGCGTTTTGACGCTGCGACGGTGTTCTGCGACTACCTCTTGGGTGTAAGACGCGTGAGGGAACAGCGTTGCCGCGGGGGTGTGCCCGCGGCGTACTTCCACGTGGTCAGTGGAGACGAGCAAATAGACTTCCGTCCATGGGGCATTCGGATACGGGCGATGAGCTGCCCGCCTATGTGCGCAATGCGATAGGCGAGGCAGATTCAGAACGTGTCGGTCGCTGGGTCGAGGAGCTCAATCGGACCGGGCAGACGGTGCTGCGGACCGGATTCTTCAAGACCCTGGGATTTGCTCTGATCTCGTGGGCGCTTTCCGTCTTCTTTGCGCTGCCATTTGTGGGAACACCGGCGCCGATCTGGATTCCCGTGTGGGAGCCACTCGAGACTCCGAGCAGTTGGGCGGTCTCGATACTCTCCGGTGCCCTCTTCGCAGTTGGGCTAGCGGTGTCGGTAACTGGTGCTCTGATGTTCACTGTCGCTATTCCGCTGCTCCGACCTCGGACCATAGTCTCGCGGTGGGGAATCCGCACCATCTGGTGGGTTCCAGGAGGCAGCTTTACCCAATTCTCTGCGGCTTGGGCTGACATAGACCTCATCGACGGGTTCTCCCCTCACACGATGGAGCCACGAATGTGGCCGTTGCGTCCGATACTTCACGTTCGGATCACCGCGTCCGGGCCGACGGTGAAGAACACTCTGCTGCTGCCTCGCAAGAAAAGCCTCAGAGCAGCTTCTGATGGGCAGAGAACCTATCTCCTCAGTCTTCTTCTGCGAGGGGGGGGCTCAAGCGAAAGACTGGCGTTCCTGCTCCAAGCACAGGAACAATTTGCGAAATGACAACGTGCGCGCGGCACTCGCAACGGTGATTTCTCTCGTTAGCTCCACTTCCTGCCGTTGCACCGAGGCGTTTTGACGCTGCGACGGTGTAGAACGCCCAAGAGTTTGCACCGGAGTGCTTCGGGTAGGGCAGCTGCGCGATACCCTCGGGAGTTGCGTGGCGCGTTTGCTGGGCGGCCGGCGGCTTCCGCCTAGACTCGTCTTGTGAGAATTCCGCCGCACAATTCGCAACATGCCGCCGATCTGCAGAAAGAGATCAACAAAGCCAATCGGCGGCGCATCGACCAATGGCATGCAGCGATGCGGCGCGATGGACGCATCGTACTGCGAACGAACCTTGTTAAGACATTCGCTCTCGCGCTCGTCTGCTGGCTGTTCGTCGGAGCGATCATCCTCATGTTCACCGTCACCCCAGGGTCGACCTTGAACCCAATGTCCCCTGATTTCGGCGGATGGATCCTGTTGCTCTTCATGCTGGTTTTCGCCATCGGTTTGGTGATGTTCGGCTTCGGAGCGGTGTTGTGGACTTTCGTCTTTCCCTTTGTGCGACCACAGTTGGTCGTCTCGCGGTGGGGAGTGGAGTCCTCACGGTGGAAACCGGGCGGACAGGTCAGGCAGTTCGCAACGCCGTGGTCAGGCGTCGTGGACATCGGGGGAGAGTTCCAGTGGAGGAGAGGGGCGATTCCCGACGCACTGATCGTGACGATCACTGCTCGTGGGGCGGCTGTTCATCAGAACGCGCTGATCGGCAAGGCCAAGAAGCCGGAGATGGTCACCTACCGTGTATTGAGGGAACTCAAGGCGCGGCCGCGTGATGTGTTGGTGTTTCTCCGTGAGGTTCACGTGGCGCACACCGGCGCACCGCTGAGCCCGCACATCCTCCACGGAACACGACAATCCCCCAACCACCTCGGCGGCGGTTGGGGGATTGTCGATGAGCGGACGGCTCAGGCCGTCGGCAACTCAGCCAAGAGACTCACTCAAGCGGCTCAGGCGAGGCCGAGGCGCTGGCGGAGGTTTTCGACCTCGGCGCGGAGTTCGGCCGGAACCGAATCGCCGAGCTCGGCGTACCATTCCTCGATGAGGCCGAGTTCGGTCTCCCACTCTTCGGGCTTGATGGCGAGAGCCTTGCGCAGCTGCTCGTCGGTGAAGTCGAGGCCTTCGGTGTCCAGGCCGCCTTCGACCGGGGTGAGGCCGAGCGGGGATTCCTGAGCATCGGCGGTGCCGGTGACGCGCTCGAAGACCCACTTGAGAACACGTGAGTTCTCGGAGAATCCGGGCCACAGGAACGAGTTGTCATCGTCGCGGCGGAACCAGTTGACGTAGAAGATCTTCGGCAGCTGGGCACCCTCGGTGTTGCCGATGTTGATCCAGTGCTGCAGGTAGTCACCGACGTTGTAGCCGATGAACGGGCGCATCGCCATGGGATCGCGGCGAACGACACCGACGGCACCGGTGGCGGCAGCGGTGGTCTCCGAGGAGAGCACCGAACCCATGAACACGCCGTGCGTCCAGTCCTTGGTCTCGGTCACGAGCGGCATCGTGGTCTTGCGGCGTCCGCCGAAGAGGATGGCCGAGATCGGCACACCGTTCGGGTTGGTCCACTCGGGCGCCAGAGTCGGCACGTTCGCGATCGGGGTGCAGAAGCGCGAGTTCGGGTGAGCGGCGGGGGTGTCGGACTCGGGAGTCCAGTCGTTGCCCCTCCAGTCGGTGAGGTGAGCAGGTGCCTCGTCGGTCTTGCCTTCCCACCACACGTCACCGTCGTCGGTCAGGGCGACGTTGGTGAAGATGTTGCCGCCTGCCTCGATGGCGCGCATCGCGGTCGGGTTCGTCGTGTAACCGGTGCCCGGGGCAACGCCGAAGAGTCCGAACTCGGGGTTGACGGCGTAGAGCTGGCCGTCCTCGCCGAAGCGCATCCACGCGATGTCGTCACCGAGGGTCTCGGCCTTCCAGCCGGGGATGGTCGGTTCGATCATGGCGAGGTTGGTCTTGCCGCAGGCCGACGGGAACGCGGCAGCGACGTACTTGACGACGCCTTCGGGGTTCGTCAGCTTGAGAATGAGCATGTGCTCGGCCAGCCAGCCCTCGTCGCGAGCGATCGCGGAGGCGATGCGCAGCGCGTAGCACTTCTTGCCCAGCAGAGCGTTGCCGCCGTAGCCGGATCCGTAGGACCAGATGGCGCGATCTTCGGGGAAGTGGGTGATGTACTTCGTGGTGTTGCAAGGCCAGGCGACGTCTTCCTGTCCCTCTTCCAGCGGGGCGCCGACGGAGTGGACGCACTCGACGAACTTCCCGTCCTGGGCGTCGATCGCATCGAGGGCGTACTTGCCAGAGCGAGCCATGACGAGCATGGAGAGCACGACGTAGGCCGAATCGGTGACCTCGATGCCGAACATCGGCTGGTCCGCCTCGGCGTGGCCCATGACGAAGGGGATGACGTACATGGTGCGACCGCGCATCGCGCCCTCGAACAGCGGGTTGAGGGTTTCCTTCATCTCCGCAGGAGCGACCCAGTTGTTGAGCGGACCGGCATCCTTCTCGTCTTCGGAGCAGATGAAGGTCCGGCCCTCTACGCGGGCGACGTCCTCGGGGTCGGAGGCCGCATAGTAGGAGTCCTTGGTGCCGTTCACGCGCTGGATGGTGCCGGCCTCGACGAGCTTCTCAGCGATCTCGTTCTTCTGTGCTTCGGAACCATCGACCCAGACGATGTCGTCCGGGGTGGTCAGGGCGGCGATCCGGCTGACGAACGAGAGCACCGACTTGTTTGCGGTCGGTGCGTTCTTCAGCTGGTCAGCGACGACATCATGGTCGAGGACAGTCATGAGTGGTCTCCTGGTCAATCGAGAATGGGGTTACTTGTCCGGCGGCTGGCATCCGTCGAGCGGTTGGTACACACCCACCGTAGGATGGGGGAGGAAGCGAAAAACCCGCGTTTCGGTCACTCGAAGATGTGCATTGGATCACAGCAAGTCACTGTTTGACGTAAATGAAACAATTGGATGACGTATCGTTTCAATGAATTGACTGATTGTTTCATTGATGATCGTTGGCTGAAATCTGCGATTTCATCCCCTCTCGCCGAGGCGGTTCTGACCGTGAGCGCGAATGTGGCGAAGCGCACGTGGATGCGATTTGAGCTTCGGTGAAACGGGTGTGTATAGTTGTTCGAGTTGCAGGGCGTGAGTCCGAGCGACATGCGCCACTAGCTCAACGGATAGAGCATCTGACTACGGATCAGAAGGTTGGGGGTTCGAATCCCTCGTGGCGCACCGAAGGAAAGTCCCTCACCTGGCAGGATTGCCGGTGAGGGACTTTTTCGTGTGCCTGGAGTCAGGGAGTCTGGCCGGCCTGACCGTTGATCCGAAGGATGGGTTCTCTTGAGTACTGCGATGAGAAAGGCCCGTCGTCACCGTGAGGAGCTCGGCGAGGTCATCGAGGTCTTCGCCGACCGCCCAGGGCCGAAGGCCGTGACGGGAATCGTCCTCGGATGGGTGCTCTTCACCGGTCTGACATTCATCAACCCGGGAGAGACGCCGCTGCTGGCGGTTGCTCCCGGCATCATCTTCGCGGTGATGTTCGGTCTGATCCTTCTCTATCTCTCGGGCGAGCGGCTCATCGTCTGTGAGCGCGGGATGCTTGTCGGCTCCATTGCTCCGGGGATTCGTCCCTACGCCATTCCCTATCAGCAGATAACGCCCGGCAGCATTGCCGGAGTCGCCGGCGCAAACAGGTATCTCAAAGAGGTCGGACTGCAGGGACAGCTGGCGCAGTCGACTCTGCGAGCGTCGTGGTGGACGAAGAACGGCGTCCACTTCGTTGCCTGTTCGGCGGAAGATGCCAGGCGCGGGCGCAGGCGCTTCACGCTGGCGCTCGACCCGATTCCGCGGTCGATCGACGGCCGATGGATCTGGTTCGCAGGGACCGGTCGGCAGTCCGCGAAATCAGCGATCGAGACCATCGCTCGGACCGCCTCGGCGGCGGGGTATCCGCAGCTGGCTCAGGCCGCGCTCGACCGCGGAGTCGTCGAGCTGACGGGCAACCCCGAGGATGCACACCGCCAGATGCCCGGCCACCCGCCGGTCCGTCGAGACGGGGTCAGGTAGTAGAACCTCGGGTCACTTGGCGGCGAGTACGGCCTCACGCTGCTCGGTCGACAGGCGTTTGACGGCTTCGCGAATCGTCACCCCAGAGGTCCGGTGAGCGCGTGGGAGGATCCAGTCGTAGACGAGGTCGGGGCGTTTGCGCGAAGTATCGCGCAGCACCCAGCCGATGGCCTTGCGGATGAAGAACTCCTTCTCCTCGAGCATCGCATCGGCGAACCGGGAGAACCGGTCGAAGTCCCCGCGTCCCTGTCGCGGGGGAACGAGGTGCGCCAGCAGCGCTGAACGGCGAATCCAGAAGTCCTCGTCGATCGCCCAGCGCTCGAGCACAGGGTCGAAGCCGGGATCCTGTTCGCTCAATGGTCCGACGAGGTCACCGGCCAGAGGATCGACGAGGGCCCAGGTCTTCGCCTCACGAAGCAGGCTCTCGATGAAGTCCGCATCCTCGGCGCCGAGGCGGTCCTTCGATTGGATGAGCACCATCGTGGCCGCGGCGCGACGTTCATGGACCGGTCCTGCTTCTCCGGGCGGTGCAGTCCAGAGCAAGCGCGCCAGGTCGATGACTTCGTCGTGGCTCAGCGTCGTACCGCGCAGCGCCGTACGGACGACGGCACGGGTGTCCGGGACGCTCACTCCGAAATGGATGAGCTCGCTCTTGAGATAGGCCTTCTCCTTCTCGGCGCGCTCGTTGCGCCCACGCGCACGCAGATCTCGGTCGACCGCCTCGGCGAGGGACTGGACGTTGCTCCGGGAATCGGAAGTCATGGAACGAATCATTCCACGCCCGGCCCCGCGGTGAATGCGAAACGGCCGGCAGGCGGACTCCGACGATCATGCTGATCGTGGAGTCGCCTGCCGGCCGATCTCTGTTCTCAACCGGAGGCCGCGAGTCTCATGCTGAGCGGTACCTCCGGAAGCTTTTGGGGACCTCCGGCGCGGAACCTCAGTCCGTGCCGGCGTCGAAGGCTGCGGACAGGCCGGCGAGGTCGCTGGCCTCGTCCACCTCGGCGTTCGAGTTTGCGATCTCCTCGGCGCCTCCGGCCTCAAGTGAGCCCACGAGCTCCGAGGTCGGGCCGGACACGATGCCCATGGCTGCGTACTGCTCGAGGCGGGCACGCGAGTCGGCGATGTCGAGGTTGCGCATGGTCATCTGACCGATGCGGTCCTCGGGGCCGAAGGCGGAGTCGCCCACGCGCTCCATCGACAGCTTCTCCGGGTGGTAGGACAGGTTCGGGCCCTCGGTGTTGACGATCGTGTAGTCGTCGCCGCGGCGCAGGCGAAGGGTGACCTCGCCGGTGATCGCCGAGGCGACCCACCGCTGCATGGATTCGCGGAGCATGAGCGACTGCGGGTCGAGCCAGCGTCCCTCATACATCCGGCGGCCGAGGCGGCGGCCCTCTTCGTGGTAGAGGGCGATGGTGTCCTCGTTGTGGATGGCGTTGAGGAGGCGTTCGTAGGTCACGTGCAGCAGCGCCATGCCCGGAGCCTCGTAGATTCCGCGGGACTTCGCCTCGATGATGCGGTTCTCGATCTGGTCGGACACGCCAAGACCATGGCGGCCGCCGATCTCGTTGGCCTTGAAGACCAGGGCAACGGGATCATCGAAGACTTCGCCGTTGATGGCGACGGGCCGGCCGGCTTCGAAGCGGACTGAGACCTCTTCGGACTTGACCTCGACGTCATCGCGCCAGGCGGCGACGCCCATGATCGGTTCGACGATGTCGAGTCCGGCGTCGAGGAACTCCAGCGTCTTCGCCTCGTGGGTGGCGCCCCAGATGTTCGCATCCGTGGAGTACGCCTTCTCGGCCGAATCGCGGTAAGGGTAGCCGTGTTCGACGAGCCATTCACTCATCTCCTGCCGGCCGCCGAGCTCATCGACGAACGCGGAGTCGAGCCAGGGCTTGTAGATGCGCAGCTTCGGGTTGGCCATGAGGCCGTAGCGGTAGAACCGCTCGATGTCGTTGCCCTTGTAGGTCGAGCCGTCGCCCCAGATGTCGACGCCGTCTTCCTTCATGGCGCGCACCAGCATCGTGCCGGTGACGGCGCGGCCGAGGGGAGTGGTGTTGAAGTAGGTCTTGCCGCCGGAGCGGACGTTGAACGCACCGCACTGCAGGGCGACGAAGCCCTCCTCCACGAGCAGGCGCTTGGCGTCGACGAAGCGGGCGATCTCGGCACCGTATTCCTTGGCGCGCTCGGTCACCGATTCGAGGTCGGGTTCGTCGTACTGGCCGATGTCGGCCGTGTACGTGCACGGGATGGCACCCTTGTGGCGCATCCACGCGACCGCGCAGGAGGTGTCCAGTCCGCCGGAGAAGGCGATTCCAACGTGCTCACCGACTGGGAGCGAAGACAGTACTTTCGACATGACACCAGCGTAACGGCTCTTTGGTGCGATTGTCGAATTGTTATGCATGGGAATGTATTTTTATGTGAGTAGGGTGGGTCGGTGGCATTCCCGCAATCTCGCCGAGGTGGCCCCGCCCATTGCTATCGTGAGCGGGTGACGAATCCTCCCGCACCTCAGTTCACCATCCGCCCCGAGGCGTCCGGCGACATCGACGCGATCCACGCGTTGACCGCGGCCGCCTTCGGTCAGGTCGACGAGGCCGAGCTTGTCGATGCCCTGCGCGCGTCCGGCAATGGGAACGAGGGACTGTCGTTCGTCGGCGTTCTCGACAGTGAGGTCATCGCCCACGCCATGCTGTCCCGGTGCTTCGTCGGCGAAGTTCCCGGAGTCTGCCTTGCGCCTTGTTCAGTGTGGCCCGAGCAGCAGCGCACCGGCGCCGGCACCGCTGTCATCGAGGCGCTCCTGACCGAGGCGGCCCGCCGCGGTGAAGGATTCGCCGTCGTCCTCGGCCACGCCGAGTACTACCCGCGCTTCGGGTTCACACCGGCCTCCGGGCTCGGCATCACCCTCCACGTCGACGTCCCGGACGAGGCACTCATGGCAATGCCGCTGGCTGGCGAGGTGCCCGCAGGCGCCCTGGTCTTCGCTCCCGAGTTCGGAGTCTGAGCCCGAGCGGCAGCCCGGCGGTCACCCGCCAGGCTGCCGCTCGCCCCGTTCACCAGAAGGCACTGAGCCGACCCCGTGTCACCTACTGTTTCGCACGGTGGGCTCGGATCGCCTCGGCGACGGCGATGGCGTCACCCTCGGGAGCGTCGGACTTCCGATCGGGGCGGGCCGTGAACAGGTAGATGAATCCGGCCACCAGCACGACGACCAGACCGATGAGCACGATCCAGTCGGCGAAGAATGATCCGGAGTCTCCCGGCAGCGACAGCAGGATCATCGCGAAGATGCCATAGGCCAGGGCCGCGATATTGACGACGATGCCCCAGCCGCCCAGTGACCACGGTCCCGCGGGCTTCCAACCCTTGACCCTCTGCCTCAGCGCCCCGAGCACGACCATCTGGAAGGCGAGGTAGATGCCGAGGATCGCGAACGAGGTCACGGCGACGAGGATTCCGTCATTGAACCAGATGAGCACGCAGATCAGCGCGGGTGCGGTGCAGGCGACGATGAGGGCGTTGTGCGGGATCTTCGTCCCGTCGGTGACCTTCGACAGCCATTTGTGGCCGGGCATCATCCCGTCGCGGGCGAAGCTGAAGATCAGCCTCGATGCGGCGGCCTGCAGGCTGAGCACGCAGGAGATGAACGCGAGAACCGCGACGACGAGGAAGATCTTCGCGCCGACATCGCCGAGGCTGCCGACGAGAATCGCGGGAATCGGATCGGCGACTTCACCGGCGACGATCTCCTCGAGATTCGGGGCGGCGAGCACGTAACCGCCGAAGGAGAACAGGGCCGAGACCGCTCCGACGAAGATCGTCATGAGCATCGCCTTGGGGATGCCGCGGGCTGGATTCGACACTTCCTCGGCGACATCGCCGCAGGCTTCGAAGCCGTAGAAGAGGAAGAGTCCGGCGACCGCGGCGCCCAGGAACACGGGTAGGTAGCTGCCTTCGCCGGCGGTGCCCATGGTGTCGAAGAAGATGGAGAAGCTGTGCTTGCGTTCGAAGATGAGCAGGAACAGCCCGAGCCCGATGACGCCGATGAGTTCGGCGAAGAGCCCGATGCGTGCGATGCGGGCCAGCCACTTCGTGCCCGAGAAGTTGATGGCCAGCGCCAGCACGAGCAACGTCAGAGCAAGGACGAGGGTGGTGTTGCGGCTGAGTTCGAGCCCAAAGAGACTTGCGAGGAATCCCGCCCCGAACTCCGCCACCGAGGTGATCGTGACGATGAGCGCGCAGATGTAGACCCACGCGGCCATCCATGCGTACCGCTTGCTCCACAGACGCCTGGCCCACGGGTAGATCCCGCCGGCGATGGGGAATTGGGAGACGACCTCGCCGAAGACGAGAGCCACAAGCAGCTGCCCGCAGGCGACGATGACGATCCACCAGATCGACGGCGGCCCGCCGGTCGACAGGGCCACTGCCAGCAGCGAGTAGACGCCGACGAGCGGTGAGAGGTACGTGAAACCGAGGGCGAAGTTCGCCCAGGGGCTCATCGACCGCTCGAATGAGTCGCCGTAGCCGAGGACGGCCAGATGGTCGGAATCGGAGAGGTGGCCGCCGGCTTGTCTGCCGCCGGAGTTGTGAACGCCCGAGGGATTTTGGGCGTCCGAGAGATGATCGGACATGGTGATGTTCCTTCATTCGAATCGTCGTTGATTCTGTGCTGATGGCATCGTATCTCCGATTCTCGTCCGCGCGGCTGACCACGATTTCATCCTCGTGGCGGAGGTGCCGAACGATCGTGAGTCATAGCGTGGAGTCACAGGCACCGACCATCGATGAATCGCTGGTCACGGTGCAGGAACGAGGAGGAATCGTGAACACGCAGACGCCCAATCAGGCAGTCCTTGAGATCCCAACTGCCCCAGTTTCCGCCGAGGGTGTCGACGCGAAAGGCCGTCCGCTCGCCGTCGTGCCCACCCGAGTCCCGTGGCTCGGGCTCGGCATCTTCGCCGTCACCGCTTTCGGCCTCGCGTGGCTGGCCTGCCTGCCGCTGTGGTTCTCTGACGAAGGGATCGGCGACCCGGTCCTGCTTCTCGCCTGCGGCAGCGCCATGATGTTCACCCCACTCATCGCGAGCATCATCGCCTCCATCGTCCAGCGGCGACGGGCTCGCGCCAGGGGAGAAGCCCTGGCCAGCGCTCCACGCTACTTCGGCTTCTGGCCCCTGCGCAGTTTCGGCCGAGTCATCGGGATGGCCATCGCCTCCTTCTTCGGGATCATGGTGCTCGTCGTCCTCGGGTACCTG
Source organism: Brevibacterium epidermidis NBRC 14811 (assembly GCF_001570805.1). Lineage (GTDB taxonomy): Bacteria > Actinomycetota > Actinomycetes > Actinomycetales > Brevibacteriaceae > Brevibacterium > Brevibacterium epidermidis. The sequence continues at coordinate 62,023 of NZ_BCSJ01000006.1, forward strand.
GTCAGCGCGGCCTTCGGTTGGCTGACACTCGACCTCGACGGGCTGTCCGGGTTCAAAGCGCAGCTGGAGACCATTCCCGGGGCGAACACAATGCCGACTGCCGCCGCCATTGCCGTCTACCTGCTGATGATGCTCGTCAGCTCGGCCGGCAACGTGGTCGTCACCATCGGTGAGGAATTCGGCTGGCGCGGATGGTTGCTCACCAGCCTGCGCCCCCTGGGCACTTGGCCCGCACTGCTCATCATCGGCGTCGTCTGGGGCCTGTGGCATGCACCGCTCATCCTGCTCGGCTACAATTTCGGCCGCCCCGACATCTCGGGACTCGCCCTCATGGTCGGCGGCTGCGTCATGGTCGGCATCCTCTTCGGCTGGCTGCGCCTGCGCACCGGATCTGTCTGGCCTGCCGTGTTCGCCCACGCCGCGCTCAACGGCTGCGGGGCCATGCTGCTGGGACTGGTCATCGACGCAGGGGCGCAGACTCCGGACACTGCCCTCGTTGCGTTCCTCGGTGTGGCCGGATGGATCGTCTCCGCGATCGTCATCGTCGTTCTCGTCGCCACCGGCCAGTTCCGCAAGCAGCCGGAGTTAGGAATCAAGAAGGCCAAGCCCCTCGCCGAGGATGCTCCGCAGTCGAGTGCGCACGCACAGGCCGTCTGATCGACGCCGACGTACACAGTCACCTGCGAACCGCGCCTGGGCCGGCCTCGAATTTTGAGGCTCGGCCCCGGCGTCGGCTAGGCTCAAAATCCGATCAACCGGAACCCCAATCCTTATAGGAGTCTCATATGACCTTCGGACCTTCGCTGCTGCAGACCGCCGGACGCGTGTTCACCGCCCCCATCTTCATCAGCGGCGGATACTCAGCCGTCAAGGATCCGGCAGGCAAGGCAGCGATGGCCGAATCGACCCTGGATACCATCCGCGAATACGTGCCGGGACTCCCTGAAGACAACGAGCTGCTCGTGCGCATCAACGGCGGCGTCCAGATCCTGGCCGGCACCACCCTGCTGCTCGGAATCAAGCCGCGCCTTTCGGCGCTCGCGCTCGCCGGTTCCCTCATTCCGACCACTCTGGCCGGACACTCCTTCTGGGAGATGGAAGGCGGAGAGGCGAAGGCCCACCAGACACAGTTCTCGAAGAACCTCGCCGCGTTCGGCGGACTGCTGCTCCTCCTCGGCGCCGGTGAGAACCAGAAGGCCATCGACAAAGCGGCTGCCAAGGCCGCCGCGAAGGCTGCGAAGAAGGCGGAGAAGCGCGCCCTCAAACAGGCCTGACCATTTTGTCGAGGACGGCTTCGTCCTCGCGCTCGCCGACGCAGGCCGTCATCCGCGAGATCTATCACCGCATCTTCGAAGCCGCTCTCACCCCAGCCCGTCTCGACCTGCCCGACGACACCTCCCATCTCCTCCTCGTGGGGGACCTCACCGCGCTCCCGGCCATCAATTCCTGGTGCGAGGCCGTACCCGCCGAGGTTACGATCACCGTGGCGATCTCCGCCGACCCTGCCGAGGTGCCGGGACTCCCACAGTCCGAGCACCCGAACGCGACTTGGCATTGGGTGGATGAGGGCTTGAGCGCCGAGGCGGCCCCGGAACACCGCACAGATGGTTCCGTGGCCGATCACCTTCGCAGACTCGACCTCGACACTGCAGGACTGTATGTCTGGGCGGCAGGGGAGCGGAACATGGTCAAGGACGTCCGCCGCTTTGCCAAGGGTGATCTGGGTCTGGGGCGCTCGCAGCAGTTCTCCCAGTTCTACTGGTTCGCGGACAAGCCCACGGGCTGACACCCCTGCGGATCCACAGGCGAACGCCCCTGGAAATCCGCGTAGAAACGCCTATGCTTCAACTATGGCCAAGGCACTTCTCATCGTCGATGTCCAGAATGATTTCACCGAAGGCGGCGCGCTCGGCGTAACCGGCGGCGACGCTGTCGCCGAAGGCATCAGCGCCCATCTCGCCGCGCATTCCAGTGGCTACGACGCCGTCATCGCCTCCCGCGACTGGCACGACGCCGACAATGACAACGGCGGCCACTTCAGCGAGTCTCCGGACTTCGTCGACAAATGGCCCGTCCACTGCGTCGCAGACACCGAGGGCGCAGCCTTCGACCCGCTTCTCAACACCACTCCCATCACGCACGAGGTCCGCAAAGGACAAGGCAAACCCGACTATTCGGCCTTCCAGGGGATCACGGAAACGGGGAGCCGCCTCGGCGGGCTTCTCCACGATCTCACCATCACCGAGGTGGACGTCGTCGGGATCGCCACCGACCATTGCGTACGCGCCTCCGCCCTCGACGCCCTGAACGCGGGGCTGAGCGTGCGCGTGCTCACCGACCTCGTCGCAGGCGTTGGGGAAGAAACAAGCAAGGCGGCCCTCGCGGAGGTCGAAAAAGCGGGAGCCAACCTGGTGTGAGTCGCTGACTCCCAATCCACCACTTCTGACATCGCCCCAGGCCACAGCGTTTTCTCCATCGAAAGTTGCAGATGGAGTCTGAACTCTTTTGCGATGTTCTCCAGCCCATAGATTGATGGACTGGAGTCATGCACACACCACTGGCGAAAACCGCACATACGCTGACATCGAAGCGCGGTTCGTGGCTGTTCCTCGGCGGGGTCGTCGTCCTCGTCGTCCTGTTCTTCGGACTCCTGTCCGGGGCAGGGGAGGACCGGCCCAACGAAACCGCACCAGCCGACTCCGAATCCACTCAGGCCCAGCAGACCCTCGACAAGTTCCCCGAGGCGGACAAACAGTCCGTCATGGTCGTGGCCTCGAACAAGGACGGCTCCGAACTGTCCGCCGACGATCAGGCCGAACTGAAGAAGCTCGGCACCTCGCTCGGCGACTCCGTCGGAGACGAATCCACGGACCCCGTCACCGGGCCGATCCTCAGTGACGACAAGCAGGCAGCCCTGCTCATGGTCCCCATCACGGTGGGCATGACGAACTCGGACACCGCCGAGACCGTCGATGACCTGCGCACCGCCATCACCGACGACCCGACCGCTTCAGGACTCACCGACGCGGGCATGTCCCTGCTGGTCACCGGCGGGCCCGCGATCGGCGCCGATATCGCGTCGGCGTTCAACGGCGCAGACTTCACGCTGCTCATCGTCACCATCGTCATCGTGGCTCTCCTGCTCATCATCACCTACCGCTCACCGATCCTGTGGCTGCTGCCGCTCATCGTCATCGGCACCGCCGACGGGCTGGCCTCGACCGTGACCGCGGCCGTCGGCGACTGGCTCGACCTGCAGTTCGACGCTGGCATCATCAGCGTCCTCGTCTTCGGCGCTGGCGCGAACTACGCGCTGCTCTTCATCTCCCGCTACCGCGAGGAGCTGCGCCGGATCGCCGATCACCGCACCGCGCTCGCCGAAGCCTGGACGCATACCGCGACGACGATCCTCGCCTCGAACCTCACCGTCGTCCTGTCCCTGCTCAGCCTCGTCTTCGCCATCATCCCCGGCACCCGCGGCCTGGGCATCACCGCCGCCGTCGGCCTCCTCATCGCTGCCGCCGCCGTCCTGTTCGCCCTGCCCCCGGTGCTCGCGATCTGCGGGAAGAAGATGTTCTGGCCCTTCATCCCGAAGGCCGAGGACACCGTCACCGAGCCGGGCTCGGAAAACTCCACCACCCTCGCCGAGGCGGCCAAGCCTTCCATCTGGCGCACCATCGCAACTCGCGTGGTCCGTAAACCGGGGCTCCACCTCGGTGCTGGAATCGTCATCCTCGGTGTCATGGCCACCGGCTTCATCGGATCCTCGATCGGTCTCGATCAGACCGAGAAGTTCCGGGTCCAGTCCGAATCGGCGCAGGGACTCGACGTCCTGGCCGACCACTTCCCGCCCGGCGAATCCCAGCCGATCTGGATCGTCGCCGATACCGACCATGCCGATGACGTCGTCGATTCGGTCAGCGATATGGATGGCGTCGTCCGCGCCTCGGCGATCGAGGACACGAACGTCGACGGTACTTCCGTCACGAAGATCATGGTCACCGGCGAGTTTGAACCCGACAGCGCGAAGGGACTCGACCTCGTCGAGGACATCCGCGCCGACGTCCACGCCATCGACGGGGCGAACGCCCAGGTGGGCGGTGCCGCGGCCACGGAGCTCGACGCCCGCGACGGTAACCAGACGGACTTCTTCACGATCGTCCCGATGGTTCTGGCGATCAGCTTCATCATTCTGCTCGGCATCCTCCGCGCACCCATCGCGGCGTTCACCCTGCTGCTCGTCAACGTGGTGTCCTCGGCCGCGGCGATCGGACTCGGCGCCTTCCTGTCGCGGACGATCTTCGGTCAGTCCGCACTCGATGCGCAGGTGCCGATCCTCGCGTTCCTCTTCCTCGTGGCGCTCGGCATCGACTACTCGATCTTCCTCGCCCACCGTGCAAAGAAGGAATCCGTGCTCCACGGCGGACGCCAGGGCATGATCGAAGCCGTGGCCCACACCGGAGGCGTCATCACCAGCGCCGGCATCGTCCTGGCCGGAGTGTTCGCGGCACTGGGCATGCTGCCGCTGATGGTGCTCGGCCAGCTCGGTCTCATCGTCGGAGTCGGCGTGCTCGTCGACACGATCATCGTGCGCACCGTCATCGTGCCCTCGATCTTCGGTCTTGTGGGCGACAGGATGTGGTGGCCGAATAAGTCGATCACTCACTTCCACGAGACCGTGGAAACCGGTGCGGCCGGCGGTTCGATCGCGGGATCGGCCGAGTCCGAGCACGATGCGCACTCCACTCATCTGCTCGCCGAAAAGGAATTTGCGGACTCCGGTTCCAGCTCCCACCACGGCAGGCACTGAGCCTGCCGAAGTCGGGCAGGCCTCGAACAGAGTGAGTTGAGCAGTCCCGGGCGACGACGCGGATCGTCGCCCGGGCATCCTCGGCGTTCGCACCGGGTCGCGCACGTGTCGTACCGCCGGGGTTCCGGATGTGGTTGAGTTGGCAGGGAGATCATGACAGCACAGGATCACCGCCTCGGCATCTATGCCGTCGAGGCCGATCTGCAGGAAGGTGGCAGCGTGGGAGCACGCAAGTGGACGGAACGCACGATGGAGTTCGGCCAGCACGCCATCGCGCTCGTCCTCACGCTCATCTCCTGCATCCGAGCGGTCTCTGTCGGAGCTCCGCTGGTCGCCGCGATCGCCGTGAGCGTGGTGTTCCTCGCCTGGTACGCCCTCGGCGCCGTCCGCGCGGCTCGTTCCGGCGCTCTGGTGCTGGCGAAATGGTGGCTCATCGTCCTCGCCGCCGCCTGGCTGTGCACTCTGTTCGTCTCTGCCGAGTTCATCTGGGTCGCCTTCCTCCTCTGGCTGCTCGCTGGTCACCTCTTCTCCCTGCGCATCGCCATCGTCTTCACCGCGCTCACCTATATCGCGACCATCGTCGCCCCACTCGCGCACTACGGGCAGGTCCTCCCGCCGAGCATCATCGGCTCTCTCATCGGCGCGGTCTTCGCGCTCGGGTTGTCCCGTGGCTACATCGAACTGCTGCGCGAAGGCCGCCGTCGTGAGGAGCTGCTGCGCTCCCTCGAGCTCGCGCACCAGAACCTGCTCGACCTGCAGGACGAGCTCGCTCTGACCCAGCGGCATGCCGGCGAGATCCAAGAACGCACTCGTGTCTCCCGCGACATCCACGACACGATCGCTCAGTCGATCTCTTCGATCCGTCTCATCGCCCACGCCGAGGCGGAGCGCACCACCGATGAACATGCCGGGCAGGTGCTCGCCCAGGTCGAGGACCTCGCCGCGCAGAGTTCCCGGGACGTGCGTCGCATCATCGCTGCCCTCGCCCCGGCCGAACTCGAGGACGGGGCGCTGACCGCTGCGATCCGCCGTCTGCTCACCCGCCTCGAGGAAGACAGCTCGATTGCGGGCCGCCTCGATGTCGACGAGACCTTGCCGACTCTGTCTGCCGAGGTGGAAGTGGCGCTGCTGCGGGCCGCGCAGTCGGCGCTCGCAAACGTCCGCCAGCACTCCCAGGCCACACGTGTGATGGTCAGCCTGATGGACCACGACGGGGCGATCAGAATGGACATCGTCGACGACGGGGTGGGCATGGCCGATCCGCACAATCGACAGCGGAACCCGGATTCGGGCTTCGGGCTCGACTTCATCGGCTCCAGGATGCGCGAACTCGGCGGCGAGCTCGTCATCGAATCGAGCCAGGGATCCGGCTTCGCGATCTCCGCAACTCTGCCCAGCCAATCCCAGCTGCACACTCGGGGCGAGGGGCTCAGCACCGCCGTTGAGGACACGGACACGGACACTGCGGGCCGCCTCGGCGAAGGTGACGGCACACGTGAGAACACCGACACAGGAGAGAACGCATGAGCATTCGAGTCATCCTCGTCGACGATCACCCGGTCGTGCGCGCAGGTCTGAAGTCCGTTATCGACGCGCCGGACCACATCTCTGTGGTCGGTGAAGCCGGAAGCGGGGAGGAAGCGCTCATCCTCGTCGACGAACTCGGCCCCGACGTCGTCTTGTGCGACCTGCGGCTGGGAGAGGGGATCGACGGCATCGAAGTGACGAAGCGGCTGCGGGCACAGCCGAACCCGCCAGCGGTGCTCATCCTCACCACCTTCGACCTCGACTCGGAGATCGTCTCCGCGCTCAACGCCGGTGCCTCGGGGTACCTGCTCAAGGACATCGACCCGGACGACATCTCGACGGCGATCGAGAAGGCCGCCGTGGGGGACACCTACCTGCCGCCGGAGATCTCGTCGAAGGTCATCGCGGCGATGCGCAACCCCAGTCCGAAGCTCACACGTAGAGAGCGCGACGTCGTCAAGCTTCTGGCCACCGGGGCCTCGAATGCACAGATCGCCCAGGAGCTCTTCGTCACCGAGGCGACCGTGAAGAGTCACCTCGTCAACGTGTTCACGAAGCTCGGGGTGGATTCACGGGCCCGTGCCATCCGCGTCGCCGAGGACCAAGGGCTGGTTTAGGGGGCGGGCCTATTGGCCTGCTTTCACCGAAAAACGCATTGAGCGCCGACATACGGGTGCGCACATGCGTGTCTCGACGCTCAACCAGTTTTTCGATGAGTGATCAGCCCGCCACGCCCCACTCATCACACCCGAAGTGTGGGTGGGGCTGTTGCCGCATATGATCAAGCTAAGAATTGGGGCTTGAGCAGGAGAAATGCATCATGAAGCGGATGTGGGCGGCCGTTGCCGCTGTTGGGTTGGTGGCGCTGAGTGGCTGCAGCAATGACGGAGGCGCGAAGCCCGAGGGGACACCGTCGCCGATGACGACTCCGACCTTGGCCGAACCAGTCGAACTCGACTTCTACGCTGCGGTGATCACCGACAACGGAGCTGATCTGTCGCTCGTCGGTGACGTGATGAGCCAGAAACTGCGAGTCGTTGACGCCAACGGCAACGAGAAGTGGAGCATCGACTCCAACGTCAATGAAGACGACGGCGGCACTGAAGCCTACTCGGCAGGCGAGAACGTCATCGTCCACGACTACTCGGGTTCGACGACGGCATATTCGTGGGCCGATGGGCAGAAGGTCTGGTCCTTCGACCTCCCCGACGATGCCAGTTCCTGCCGCCCGGCCCAATCTTTCGGGTCGCAGTCGACAAGCGGCAGTGACCGCCTCGGCGAGGGTGACCTCATCCTTCTTGAAAACAGCTGGATGAACCCCGAAGAGGACTGCGAACCGTCAGCGGAAGGCGATGCTGTCGTCTATGCCATCGACCCGGAAACAGGGAAGGAAGCCTGGCCGGCGCTGTCGGTCGATGCCGATGGGGAGACCTTCGGCGGTCGTCTCATCGCACTTGCGCCCGATCGGAAATCCGGGGTCATGTCGTGGATGGACGGGGACGAGTCGATGGTCACGAGGGTGACATTCGAGGATGGTTCGCACGTGTCCATTCCCATCACGGAGGCGCGCGAAGTCGACGACACCGGTGCCGACTATTTCTCGGTGTATCCCACGACGGATCCGACCAGCCTGACGTATGTGTATGGGTCGATGGACGGCGATGACCCGATGAGCTCAGCCGTGATGCGGGCGGCGCAGCTGAACCTCCCCGCGGATGTGAAGCCTTCTGATTCGGCCACACTGGCAGCCACCGACCAGTCCGTCGACGTGAGCATGGAAGACACCTTCGATGCTGTGTGCGGCACCGAACTGAGCTTCACAGCAGATGGGAAGCCTGCATGCCTGCAGACCGAGCTGTTCGCCTCGGCGGTGAAGTACCAAGGATCAGACGGTGCCGCCGAGGGTTGGTACGCCGACGCTCCGGAAGCCTCGGTCGCCAGGATCGGTGGCCTCGGTGGTCCGCAGTGGGAGCCTGTCGACCACGGCGATCAGACGATCATCGTAGTTCCTGCAGCCGATGGTGGGATCGCCGCATTGGACGCGGCTACCGGCAAGGCAGTGTGGACGACCGACGGACCCCGGATGCGTGAAGAAGGTGAGACTGGAAGCTGGGGCGGTCAGGGCGTGCTGCCGGACGTCGGGCTGATCGTGGTCACCGATAACAAGAAGACGACGTTCTTCAATGCGAAGACCGGCAAACCTGTCAGCGACCATCCTGCCGGCGACTATGCCGACCTGAGCTCGAGCCAGCGATTCGTCATCGCGACGAATGAGGACACGAGCACGATGTGGGCCGTCGTCGACAAATGAGAAGCTGAGCTTCGGATGCTCGGTGGATTGGAGCCGGCCTTGCCGCGCGATCCGAGCTCAGCCGAGTCTGCTGCGCAGTGCGTCTTCGATCTGAGCTCCGGTGGGAACACCTGCCGGCCCGTCAGGGGTGGCATAGAGGCGGCAGGACAGCTGGTCGGTGCGCTCGTCCGTTGGGAAGAGGTCCCGGTCGTCGACGAGGATGGTCGGCGAACCCGAGTAGCCCGCTGCCGGAATCTGGTCGGGGGTCTCGACCAGAATGTCATCGACGGGCACCTCTTCGTGCCCCAGTGTGGACAGAGCGGAAGTGAGTCGGTCAAAAGCGACCGACGAATTCGGGCAATCGGCGATACGGACCAGTTGGACCTTCATATCGCCATTGTCGCTGATGTTCCCGGCGGACGTTTGCTGCTCGCTGGAGGGTTGGCGCTTGCTGCGAATATTCGTTACTTCCCGGAACGCCCATGGCTCACAGCTCCGCCTGTCATATGAATAACTGATTAGTAATGGACGTCGCCGTCGCCCCAGGTGAGAAGCGCGGACAATCAGGTCGCAGCAGGCCGCAACGCTAGAATCAGCCCGCTTCGACTACGGAGTTTCACCTCCTACCGGTAGTCTGTTCCGTGCGTATCGGGACGACCGCGCGCAGGTATAGGCCCGATCGGATCGAGACAGCGGAGGTGACATGGCAGGCGACGACGAGACGTTTCCGCCCCGCCCGGTGACCCCACCGAACCGCCGCATCGGTGCACTGTCCGGCAATACGAAGGGCATCACCACGTCCACTGACACTGCCGCCGAGGCGGCCCCGACCCAATCATCGGATGTGAACTCCCAGCAGCCCCCGGTAACCCCGGACCCCGCAACCGCACAGTTCGGAGAGAACGACGCAGACGCCTCGGCGCTGGACATCACCCTGCCGCACGTCGGCGAGCTGACCTCGGCAAGCGAAGACGCCATCGTCGACCCGTCCGAAGCGGTGCTCGAGAGCATCGACCTCGACACCTGGAAGTGGCCCGAGTTCTTCGCCTTCGCACTCACCCGGATGCAGGAGATCTTCCCGACTGGCGGCATCCCGCGTGGCATCGGTCCCGTACGGGAATACGTCACCGAAGACAACGATTTTCGGCCCCTGACCATTGACCGCGAGAAGTGGCCCGCCGCCGACGAGGCCTGGACCACCGTCGGCGACGTCCTCGCCAACACCCACACCGACGCATGGCTCGTCACCCGCAACGGAGTGGCGCTGGCCGAGGAATACGCCTGGCCGATGAAGCCCGCCCGCCAGCACATGCTTTTCTCCGTGAGCAAGTCCATCGTCGCCACCGTCATCGGTGCGCTCGCCGACGCCGGACTGCTGAGCCCCGCAGACCTCGTCACCACGCACGTGCCTGCACTGGCGAAGAGCGGCTACGCGGGAGCCACCATCCGCGACCTGCTCGATATGCGCTCGGGTATCAAGTTCTCCGAGGAATACCTCGAGGAGGGCTCCGAGATCCGAGCCCTGTTCGAAGCGGTCGATTTCGCGCCCCGATCAGCCACCTCGGCGAAGGGGATCAAGAACTTCCTCACCGGGCTGACCAGCGACCGCGAACACGGCTCGGCCTTCGTCTACCGCAGCTGCGAGACCGACGTGCTCGCCTGGATCGCCGAGGCGGTCACCGGCCAGCCGTTCTCCATCGTCGCCAGCGAGTACGTGTGGTCGAAGATCGGCGCTGCCCACGCCGCCCAGGTCTGCCAGGACCGGTGGGGCGGATCAATCGCAGACGGAGCCATCAGCACTACCCTGCGCGACCTCGCCCGCTTCGGCGAGATGATCGCTCGCGGCGGGACGACCGACAACGGCGAACGCGTGCTCTCGGCGGAATGGGTCGAAGACATCTTCACCGGCGCCGAGGACTCCGCAAAGGTCTTCGCCGCGTCCCCGTCGGGACGCTCCTATCCGGGTGGGATGTACCGCAGCCAGTTCTGGATGCCCTCGGCCAACCGCGACGTCGTCATCGGCATCGGCATCCACGGTCAGATACTCTACATCGACCGCGCCACCCAGACCGTCGGCGTCAAGCTCGCCAGCGACCCCGAGCCGGTGAGCCTCGCCGCTCAGCACGGCACCCTGGCAATGTTCGAGGCCATCGCCGAGGCGGTCCCGACCTCCGGCCAGACCCCCGCAACTCCTGCCCCCACCGGTGCGGCTCCGCCGGAAGGTGCACCGGGCACCTCGTCCGCCGCTCCGGTTGCGGCCGCCCCCGCCGCCCCGACTGCAGCCGCTCCCGCTGGCCCGACTGCGGCCGCTCCCGCTACCGCCGGCCCGAGCATCGGCACCCCCGAGGCTGAGGGTGCAGAAACCCTGGCCACCGAGGCCGGCCCGGGCGCTGCAGCACCAGCCGAAGCGGTGCAGGCAGCCGCGACATCCGTCGAATCGCCCCCTGCAGACACCGTCCCCATGCCGGCGGAGACCGCACCTGTGGCACCAGCTCCCGCGGACCCGACACCCGCAGATCCGACACCAGCGGCGCCCGCTGCCCCTGCGAGCGAAGCCGTGCCGCCCGCCGCTGCACCTCAGACACTGCCGCTTCCGGGAGCGCAGCCTGCACCTCTCATCAGCCAGAACACGCTCTACTGACACCAGGCGGCTCGAGGCTTCCTGAAGGAAGATCCGCCTCGAACCAGCGCGGATCATCAAAGCGAATCCACCCCTCCAGCAGGCAGGCCGTGTCTCCATATGACGAAACCGGTGCGCCCGAGGAGCGAGATCGGTAGCGTGAAGATCGGAATGACACCGATCACAGGAGGCACCACGATGTCCGACTTCTTCGACCGCGAGAACGATGCGAAGTACGACAAGGCCTACAAAGAGACCACCCCCGACATCCTCAAGGCATTCGGCGGATTCAACGACGCTGTCTTCGCTGAAGAAGGCCGTGAGATCCCGCTGAAGTACCGCGAGCTCATCGCCTACGCCGTCGGCCTGACCACCCAGTGCGCCTACTGCATCGACGCGCACTCGAACGCCGCCGTCAAGGCCGGCGCCACGGAGACCGAGCTGGCCGAGACCGCCTGGACCGCCTCGGCGATCCGTGCCGGTGGAGCCTTCGTCCACGGTCGTCTGGGCTTCAAGTTCACCGGGGTCCACGAGCACTGAGTTCGCCCCGGGGCGAGTCCCGATTGCCTAGACTGAGAGGCGATCATGAGTGACGACCCCCGCCCCCTTCCGCGCAGAACACCCCGTTCCCGCCCGCACCGCATCCTCGTGCTGGCGCTGGACGAGGTTTCTGCCATGGATCTCGGCGTCCCCGTCCAGGTCTTCGGACGTGAGTCGAACGCCGCCACAGACCGCACCCGCGCCGAGGCGGCCCCACGCTCCCAGCCGAACCTTGGCGCCGAGGAGGCCCCCGCCGTCCCCGGACGACGACCGACGGCCGTGCCCGCAGGGGCCTGGCCCTATGAGGTCGAGGTCTGCGGGATCACCGCAGGCAAAGTCACCGGATCCGACGGACTCGACTACTCGGTGAACCGAGGGCTCGAAGCATTGGAGACCGCGGATACGATCATCCTGCCGGGTGCCACCTCGGCGGTGGCTGACGAACCACCCGCCGCAGTTATCGGGGCACTGCTCTCGGCATTCGAGCGCGGCGCGCGAATCGCCGCGATCTCCACCGGCACCTTTGTCCTCGCACGCACAGGTCTGCTCGATAGGCGACGAGCCACAACGCACTGGTCGACAGCGAAGGAGCTGGCCCGACGGTTCCCCTCGATCAAAGTCGACGAGAACGTCCTCTTCATCGACGAAGGACAGCTGCTGACCTCCGCCGGAGCCGCCTCGGCGATCGATCTGTGCCTTCACCTCATTCGCAGCGATCACGGAGTCGGCCTGTCCAACCAGGTCGCCCGGCGCCTCGTCGCCGCCGCCTATCGCAGCGCCGGCCAGGCGCAGTACGTGCCGCGCAGTGTGCCCGACCCTCTCGGCGATGACTTCGCCGATACCCGCGAATGGGCGCTGCAGCACATCGGCGAGAAGATCACCCTGCGCGACCTCGCCGCGAACGCCGGAGTCTCCGTGCGCACCTTCTCCCGCCGCTTCGTCGAAGACACCGGCTACACCCCCATGCAGTGGGTTCTCAGAGCTCGAGTCGATGTCGCCCGGGAGCTCTTGGAGAACTCCGACCTGGGCATCGAGCAGATTGCTGACCAGGTGGGACTCGGGACCGGGGCGAATCTGAGAATGCACTTCCAGCGCATTCTCTCGACCTCCCCGAACGACTACCGCCACTCCTTCCAAGGCTGAACAGGCACCCCTTCCAGGGGTGAAGAGCAACTCCTTCCAGGGGTGAACACAGTCCGATTCCCAGGCCGAAGGAGGGACACTTTTCGGCGCATTTCTGTGCCTTGGAACACACGAAAATGCCCTTGGCGAGAAACTTTCGGCATCTGGCAATACTACTGGCGAGAACCTTGCGCAGATTGTCTGTCTGGCCACTGTCGGCACTCGCGAAAATTGCCCATGATGGAGATATCAAGACGAATCCCGTGTTCAACATGTACAAGGAGTGACATTGACTCGCATCGCCATCAATGGTTTCGGTCGCATCGGACGCAGCACACTGCGGGCCCTGATCGAGCGCGGCAGCGAGCTCGAGGTCGTGGCCATCAACGACCTCGGCGCCGTCGACGATCTTGCTCGGCTGCTGAAGTTCGACACCACCCTCGGACGCTTCAACCACGACGTCGAGACCACCGAGGATTCCCTCGTCATCGACGGCAAGGCCATCAAAGTCTTCGCCGAGAAGGATCCGGCCAAGCTGCCCTGGGGCGAGCTTGACGTCGACATCGCACTCGAATCGACCGGCCGCTTCACCAAGGCCGAAAAAGCCAGCGCCCACATCACCGCCGGCGCGAAGAAGGTCCTCGTCTCCGCTCCCTCGAAGGGTGCCGACGTCACCCTCGCCTATGGTGTGAACAACGAGGCGTACAAGCCCGAGTACACCGTCATCTCCAACGCCTCCTGCACGACGAACGCCCTGGCCCCGCTGGCCAAGGTCCTCGACGACCTCGCTGGAATCGAGCAGGGCTTCATGACCACTGTTCACGCCTACACCGGTGACCAGATGGTCCAGGACGGCCCGCACAAGGATCCCCGTCGTGCCCGCGCCGCAGCCGAGAACATCATCCCCACCTCGACGGGTGCGGCCAAGGCCATCGGCCTCGTACTCCCGCAGCTCGACGGCAAGCTCAGCGGTGACGCCATCCGCGTGCCCGTTCCGGTCGGCTCGATCGTTGAGATCAACACGACAGTGTCCCGTGAGGTCACCCGCGACGAGGTGCTCGACGCCTACAAGAAGGCTGCTGAAGGCGAGCTCAAGGGCATCCTCGACTATGAGACCGAGCCCGTCGTCTCCTCCGATATCGTCGGCCAGCCCGCTTCGTCCATCTTCGACTCGGCGCTCACTCGTGTTGACGGCAAGCGCGTCAAGGTCGTGGCCTGGTATGACAACGAGTGGGGCTTCTCCAATCGTGTCGTCGACAACCTCGAGTTCATCGGCAAGAATTGACGTTCACTGCTGATGTTTCCCGGCGCTTGTCGCCGGCGACATTTCGGCGCCGAGGTGGTCCCTCGATGCCAACGGATGCAACTGTGGCCTCGAATCTGCTCAATGCGGATTCGAGGCCACAGCCTTTTGAGGACTCAGGCGACCGATTATCGCTGAAGATCCCTGATCTTCGCTGAAGGTGCCTGAGCGCTCAGAAGTCTTCGTCGGAGAACTCAGACATCATCGGCGCCGGGGGTGCCGCCTTCGTCTTCCCAGCGTTCAATGGCGCGGACCTTCGCACGGCTGAACTTCAGACGGACGCCGTAGCCGCCCTCCGAGCCGTCGGGAATGAACCGTGCGCCGTACTGTTCGAGGGTGAGGACGAGGCGACGCTCCTGCTCGGCAGTGATGTTCGCTCTTCCCTTTTCGAAATCCTTGAGTTCGGACTTGTCGATCTCTGCTTTGCCGGCCACGTCCTTGACCGAAACCTGGCAGAGGATCCGCGTTGCGCGCGCAAGGGGGCCGTCGATGATGATCTCTTCTGTGCTCATGGCTCCACCATGCCAGAGCGCACCTGGCGTGCCAAGACGGTGGGCCCGTTGATGGGATCAGCGAATCCCCTGGTGAGGCGGTGTGCATCCGCCTATTGCCCGGAAAATGCCACCATTATTGGCTTCATGTGGTTCGCATGTTCGATTCAACTTCGAGCACGTTGTGTCAGTGCCTGCGGATAGTGTTTCGTTCACGCCTCCGACGGCGGAGTCCGGGGCGACGCATCGCAGGGTGCGATGCATGACGGAAGGTCAGAACAATGGAGATCACGACCAGCAGCATCAGCGAATTGGCGTGGCGCTGTGAAGAGTTCCTCGACGAACGATCAGAACCGCTGACGGTCAGCTATCCGGGCAGTCTCGCGCTGTGCATCCTCGACGCGATCTTTGCGACAGGGTCTCATCCGAAAGCGGTCGACAATGTCGTCGACAGATACATCGCCCGCCACGGTCGCGACGACGGGGCGAAGTCCCTGCGCTACTCGATCGCAGCTGCCGGCGGGGCGGATAACTGGGCGCGGACAGAGATATTTAACCTCAAACCTGCGAGTACGCACTCCGGGGCGGTGCTCAAGGCCGAAGTCGTCGACCGCGCCACTCGATTGATGGCCGATCATGGCATCGACACAGTCGACGACCTCCTCACTGCAGTCGGCGACGCCCCCTCGATCGGACGCGGAGCAAGCGAGGTGGCGCGCACTTGGCGGGACCTGCCCAGCCAGAAATCGGGGACCTCGTGGCGAAACCTGCTCATGCTCGCCGAGTCGACGCACTTCGAGATCGACAGTGGAGTGACGAACTATCTAGCCGAGGTGGCCCTGCCCGTCAGTGAGGTCGACTGTGAGTACGTGCTCGAGACCATCACGGCTGCCGCGGACCTTCTCGGGATCGACGATCGAGTGGTCAAGCGGATCGTCTGGCAGGTCGCGCATCGGCGGATCCTGACGAAACGCACCCGAGGGGATCTGATGCTGCACCAATACGGAGCTGACGCCGGTGCCGCAGTCGGTGCACGATGAGCAGGGGCCGGCTCCGTTCTAACGGAACCTTCGGCGCACTGTAGGTGAGGCCCCGCCCCGTTCCGAACGGGGCCGTCGGTGCTGGTTCGGCGGCTCAGCTCTCCTTATTGCGCCGGTGCTGGGCTGCCAGTCGCACCGGTGCGTTCGGAGCACCGAAGCCGTGATAGCCGGTGCGGCGTTCGACCATCTCGAAGAACACGGAGCCGATCGTCGATGTGTAGAAATGGAGGAATTCTCCGCTGTCGTCACGGTCATAGAGGATGTTGTGCTCGCGCAGTCGATCCAGCGGCTCCGGTGCGAGGTCGAAGCGTGCCGCAAGGTCCTCATAGTAGTTCTGAGGCACTGCGAGGAATTTCAATCCTCGCGCGACCGCAGTCGTTGCCGCAGTGAAGATGTCATCGCAGGCGATGGCCACATGCTCCGGATAGGTCTCGCCGGATGAACCGGCACCTCGGCTCAGCGCGTTGGTGCTGTGATCGGGGGAGACGTTGAGCGGCATCCTCACTGCCCCATCCACACTCGACATCACCTGAGAGCGCACAAGACCGGTAGGGCTTGGTACATCTTGAGACGGCAGTGCGGTCAGGGCAAGCAGGGAGGTGTAGAAGAGCACCGCTTCGTCGTAGTGATGCGCGGGCTGTGCGAGGTTGATGTGATCGATCGCCGACTGCCGGTCGTCCGGAACGTTTCCGAACTCGTCCGTCCACTGCGGATCCTCACCCGTTCCGTTGGCGAAGAAGACCTCCGACCCATCGGGTGCGAAGACCCCGCGCAGTACCTCTTCGTCATGAGCCTGGTCGCGCGGAACCTCGGTGGCCGACAGCAGGAGTGCCCGTTCCATTGCGGCGTCGGCCTCGTCGACCGCGAAGCCGATGCCCCGCAGGTGAGTCCCGGACTCTGCGAGATCGGCTGCTGGGCTGGCGGGCTCGACAGACGGGTCGCCGGATTCTGCGGAATCGACTGCCGGGCCGGCAGATTCCACACCCGGTTCGGTGGTTTCGGTGACGACGATGCGAGCCTGACCGCGTCGCCACAGCTGTACGTGCGGTTTCGTGCGATGGAAGCCGACGAAGCGGAAGCCGAGCTGATGGATCTGCCGGGTGAGCGTACCCAGAGCATCGGTGCTCAGTTCGACGTAGTCGATGCCTCGAGGCTCCGACACGTGGGGCAGAGGCTGCAGATCCAGCCGCACGGGATCGCTGCCCGTCCGAGCTGCAGTCACATTGGCCTCGAGCCACCGCAGAGAACGCAGGCCGTCGACAGCAGTGCGACGAGTGTCGGCCTGACGGAAGGAGTCGTTGAAGACCTCAAGCGACACCGGTCCGGCATAACCGGTTTCCGCGACGCGAGTGAGGAAGTCAGTGAGATCCCAAGCGCCCTCACCGGGGAACACTCGGTGGTGACGGGACCAGCTGAGCACGTCCATCGACAGGGCCGGGGCGTCAGCGAGCTGGAGGAAGAAGATCTTCTCACCCGGGATCTCGGCAATACGAGACAGATCGGTGCCGCGGGAGAGGATATGGAAGCTGTCGAGGCAGGTA
Organism: Brevibacterium epidermidis NBRC 14811; assembly: GCF_001570805.1. Taxonomy (GTDB): domain Bacteria; phylum Actinomycetota; class Actinomycetes; order Actinomycetales; family Brevibacteriaceae; genus Brevibacterium; species Brevibacterium epidermidis. The sequence goes on from NZ_BCSJ01000006.1 coordinate 79,307, forward strand.
CCGATGCGCGGATGGTCGGCTGCTTTGACGAGGTCCCAGGCGCGAGCATATTCGGAGACGAACCGGCCCCAGGCCAAAGCTTCGTAGGCGACGTCGACGTCGTACTTCTCGGCCAGATCGCCGAGGCGGCGCAGCTGATCGACGACGACCTCATCGTCGTCGATGGTCGCGGTGGCCACGTTCGAGCACAGCAGGATCGTGGTCATGCCCATTCGCTTCATCAGCTGGAACTTCGCCTCGGCCCGGGCCAAATTGGCGGCGAACTGCTCGTCATCGACGCCTTCGAAATCGCGGAAGGGCTGATAGAGGTCCAGACTCAGTCCGAGCTCTGCGGCCAGCGCAGCGATCGACTCGGGGGAGTTGGGAGAGACGATGAGGTCCTGTTCGAAGATCTCGACTCCATCGAATCCTGCCGTCGCGGCAGCCTGCAGCTTCTCCTCAAGTGTGCCGGACAGGCACACCGTGGCAATCGAGGTTCTCATCGTGACCTTTCCTCATGGACGATATCGATCTCTTCCAAGCTCAGACCCTTCGTCTCCTTTGCCGTCATGGCGACCAGACCGACGAGGACGCAGACACCCGCAGTGAAGGCAGCGACCGAGACCCAGTTCTCTCCTCCGGCGCCGGCGACAGCGGAGGCGAGCACCGGAGCCAGACCGCCGGAGACCGCGAATCCGACCTGAGTGCCCAGGGCCAATCCTGTCACTCGTGCCGTGGTCGGGAACATCTCGGCGTAGAACGAGGGCCAGATGGCATTGGCCAGCGAGTACGCACAGCCGGACATGATGGCACCGAAGATGAAGATGAGCGGCCAGTTCCCGGCCGAGACCGCGCCCAAGTACGGGAACATCATCAGTCCCGCTCCGACGGCGCCGGTGATGAAGACCGGTTTCCGGCCGAATCGGTCGGAGAGCACTGCGGCCGCTGGAATCGCGAACAGGGCGACACCATTGGCGATGACCGAGACGAGCAGCATGGTCGAACGCTCGAGGCCGACGATGGAGGTGGCGAACGACAGCGACCAGACGGTGAAGACCATGTTCACGGTGTTGACCATGGCGCACACGGCCACGCGGATGACCGCGGCCTTGTGCCACCGGAAGACCTGCATGAGCGGAGGATTGTCAGCACGCGCCTCCTTGAATGCCGGTGGCTCCTCGAGCCCGCGACGGATGAGCCAGGCGGTGAGCACGACGGCCGCCGAGAGCCAGAACGGCACACGCCAGCCCCAGCTGAACAGTGCCTCGTCGGGCAGGAAGGCGGTGAAGGGAATGAACACGGCAGTGGCCAGCAGAGTGCCGAACTGGGTGCCGTGCAGTGTCTAGCTCGTCGTCCACGACCTCTTCTCCTCGGCTGAATGCTCGAGGGAGACGGAGATCGCGCTCGCCTGTTCGCCCGAGGCCGACAGGCCCTGGATGATGCGGCAGAGGACGAGCAGGATCGGTGCCAGCATCCCCACCTGGTCATAGGTCGGCAGGCAGCCGACGGCGAAGGTCGAGATGCCCATCAGGAACAGAGTGAGCATGAGGACGAACTTGCGACCGAGCCGGTCACCGAGCGGTCCCATGATGAGTGCACCCAGCGGACGCACGACGTAGGCGACCCCGACCGTGCCCATGGCCAGCAGAATGGCGATTCCTGGCGCGGTGGTCTCGGGGAAGAACAATGTGTTGAGCACCAGTGCCGCAGCGGTTCCATAGACCGCGAAGTCGTAGTACTCCAGAGCGGAACCCGTCCAACTCGACAGGGCCGCGCGCAGCGGTGTCTTCTTCGTGGGGCGAGCTTCCTCGATCGCGTTGCTCATGCTTCCTCGCATCTCTCACTTTCAGGGACAAGGCGGCGGCCTCAGTGCTGTCGAGCGCTGATCAGACCGACGTGATATTGCCATAGTGTGGCAATAGTTGTTACATTGTGGTTTACAGTGTGATTGAGATGACATAGCCTGTCAACGTGGAACGCAGAAATTCTGCTTTCCGGACACATGATGCGTTCCGCACACACCGCCCAGCACCACCGAACTGACACAGCAACGCAAGGAGGCGAAGCATGCCGCCCAAGGGCTCGAACTCGGTGACGAAGACCTTCGAGATGCTCGAACTCCTCGGTGAATCACCCGAGGGCATCAGTGCCGCCCAGGCCGCCGAGACCACCGGCTACCCGTTCTCGACGGCCTACCGCCTCCTCGGCGGCCTCGTCGAATCCGGCTATGCGAGCTTCGACGCCCGCACGAAGATCTACACCCTCGGCATGGAGGTCTTCCGTCTGGCGCAGAAGGTGGCGCACCGGCAGGGTCTGTCCGGAGCGACGAAAGGTCTGCTGCAGGAGCTGACGGCGTCCACCGGAGAATCGAGCATCCTCGCCGTCCGTCGCGGCAACTCCGCACTGACCGTGCTCACCGTCGACGGCCCACAGTTCCGCACCACCACGGATCCGGGTGATGAATCACCGCTGCACACCTCTTCGATCGGACAGGCCCTGCTCGCCCACGACCCGGATGCCGACGCCACGATCGACGCCATCGATCTCGTTGCCCGTACCCCGAACTCGATCACAGACCCCGCGCAGATGCGCGAACGCCTCGAACAGATCCGTGAGAACGGTTGGGCAGGCCAATCCGAGGAGAACGACATCGGCATGAATGCCCTGGCCGTGCCCGTCTTCGACCTCGACGGCACACTGTTGGCCTCACTCGCGCTCGCCGCACCGGTGTTCCGCCGCAGCCTCGACGAGCTCATCGAATTCGTCCCCCAACTGACCGAGACCGCGGCGGCCATCGCCGCCCGATTCCCGAGGTGACCATGCCCGAAATCCTTGTCCTCAACGGCCCCAACCTCAACCTCCTCGGGGAACGCGAACCGGAGATCTACGGCCGCACCACCTTGGCCGATATCGAGACCATGTGTGCCGACACCGCCGCCGAGGCGGGGCTGACCGTCCGCTGCATCCAGAGTAGCCATGAGGGCGGGCTCATCGACGCCGTCCACGACGCCCGGCACTCCACAGTCGGCGCGATCATCAACGCCGGAGCGTATACGCACACCTCCCTGGCACTGCATGATGCGCTGAAATCCTACGACCATCCGATCATCGAGGTGCACCTGAGCAACCCGCATGCCCGGGAGGCCGTGCGCCACCACTCCTACCTCTCACCCGTGGCCGCAGCCGTCATCGCCGGAGCCGGCGCCAAAGGCTATGTCCACGCGGTCGAGATCCTCATCGACTACCTCACGAACGCGAAAGCGAGACTATGACCTCATCCCTCCTCCTCGGCCTCATCGGCGACGGCATCTCCGCCTCCCGCACCCCGCGGATGCACGAGAACGAAGGCGCCGCGCACTCCATCCCCACGATCTACCGCACCATCGACATCAGCAATCCCCGCCTCGCCGAGGTGGGACTCGAGGAGCTCCTCACCGGCGCGGTCCGGCTCGGCTTCGACGGACTCAACATCACCCACCCGTTCAAACAACAGGTCATCGGCCTCCTCGACGAGGTCGATCCGGTGGCCGCGCGCATCAATTCGGTCAACACCGTCGTCATCGACAGCACCGGCCGGACGACCGGATTCAACACCGACGTCACCGGTTTCGCCGCCGGGTTCCGCGCCGGATTGGACGGAGCCGCCACCGAGGCGGTCGTGCAGATCGGAGCGGGCGGAGCCGGCCGTGCGGTCGGGTTCGCGCTCGCCGAACTCGGGATCGGCGAACTCATCATCGCCGACACCGATGTGCGGCGTGCCGAAGGACTGGCCGCGGACATCGTCGAAGCGACGTCGGTCGGAACCCGGGCGAAAGCGATCGGGCTCGATGAGCTGGAGGGGGCGGCCGCCTCGGCGCAGGGGATCGTCAACGCCACCCCGGTGGGGATGAAGGCGTACCCGGGAACCCCGGTCGACACCTCGGCATTCGGATCGGAGACCTGGGTGGCCGATGTCGTGTACTTCCCGCTCGAGACGCAGCTGCTCGCCGAAGCCAGGGCGAAGGGCTGCCGCACGCTCGACGGATCGGGGATGGCGGTCAATCAGGCCATCGACGCGTTCGAACTCTTCAGCGGCCAGAAAGCGGACCCACAGCGCATGCGCGAGACGTTCCTGTCCTTCGGCGCCTGACCGGAATCAGAACCGGCTTTCGCCTCGGCGCAGATGATCAGTCTTCGGAGGCGTCGCCTGCGGCTTTCTTCTGCTTGCGGTATTCCTTGAAGAAGCTGATCGCGAAGATGCCGACGATGAGGGCCAAGGTCAGCCATAGCGCGTACTTGTCGATGACCTTGAGGATGTCGACGGCGGCCTCGCCGAGCTGATAGCCCAGGAACGTCCAGATGAAAGTGAAGATGAGGCAGCCGAGGAGATCGGCGACGAGGAACAGCGACAGGCGCATCCGCGTCCACCCGGCGACGAGGTAGACGAGCGTGCCGGGGATGCCCGGGCAGCGCGAGATCAGTGTCATGAGGAACAGCGCCCAGTTCGGAATCTTCTTCAGCTGGTTGATGCGTTTGAGCTGGCGCTCGTTCTGCGCGAAGAGCCGCAGCACACCTTCGCCCCACCGGCGCCCGGCCAGCCAGAACGCCCAATCGAGTTTGGCCATACCGACGAAGCCCGCGACGATGACCAGCCACAGCGGGATCTCACCGACTCGGGCATAGGCTGCGGCAGCGACGACCGAGGTCTTCGCGCCGTTGATGAATTCCTGGACGACCGGGGCATTGACGAGCATCCACGGTCGCAGCGGCATGAGGCCGAGGTAGATGAGAGGGACGCCGATGATGATGAACAGGAGCAGCTTGTCCAGGCCCTGAGCCTTGCCCTGCCAGGGTTTGATCGCCGCCCACGGATTCTCCTTGGACTCGGCATCGGAACCAGCGTCCGGCCCTGCTGCGTCGGACGCCATCGCTGAGGAATCTGCGGATACGGGCTCTGCCTCGTCGCGGTCCGCGCGATCGTCGCTCATCGATGGGCTCCTGCCGGTCGTCTTGGAGGTCGGCGCTTACGGTATCACAGGCACCCGAACACCCCACCTAAGAAGACTCTCATCCCATCCGGCTCGACTTTGCCGAATGCCTTGGGCAATGTGGTCGGTATGGGTGGACGATCGAAGATCCTCGGCTGGGTTGTGGCCGGTCTCGTCATCATGCTCGCAATTTTGACCGTGCTCATCGTCCGCAACACCACCCAATCAGAACCGCCGGATCTCAGCCCGGTGGAAGTCACCCCCGAACCGACGGAGACCTCCGAGCCGAAGAATTCCGAAGCCGATGCCGACAGCTCTGTCGAGGCAGACTCCAACGGCAGCGCATCTGATAGCAGCGCCGCCGACGGCCGCGCATCGGAGGGCAGCGAGTCCGGAGATGCGGACTCGAAGGACCCGCAGGAGATCGAGCACTCCTACGAACCGGTGCCGATCCCGCCTCGCGAAGTCCCCGGCGGCGGGGACGACGGCGACGGCGACGACGACGGCGACGACGGCGACGACGACGGCGATGACGGGGACGACGATGACGACTGAACGGCGCGTCGGGCTGACCGTTCAGAACCGCCTGACCATCACCGTCGCCGTGCTGTCCGTCCTCACTCTCTCCATCGTCGGCCTCATCCTCTACACCGTGGAGTCGAACAACGTCTCCGGCCGAATCACCGCCTCGATGTCCCAAGAGATCGACGAGATGCGAACGTTCTCCGAGAACGGGATCGATCCGCAGACAGGCAAACCGTTCACCTCCGTCGATGAGATCCTCAGCAACTTCCTCGCCCAGAACAGGCCGGACGAAGACGAGGTGCTCTTCTCCTTCCTCACCGACGGCAGGGTGCTCTACCAGGGTGAACCGAAGGACCTTCTCGGCAGTTCGAGCGCCTTCGAGGAAGCCGTGGCCGGGGCGGCGGAGAAAGGCGGGGAGATCCGCCTGACCGTCGGCGACGTCGAATACGAAGGCTTCGTCCTGCCCATCACCGGCACCGAGGCGGCAACGGGCACGAACACGGATACCCAGGCCGCGCCCACCGACCCGACAGATCGGACGGAGGGCGTCAGCGAAGTGGCGGGCGGAGCGGCCGCGACGAATGGGGTCGGAGCCTTCGTCGTCGTCCACAACGTCACGGCCAGCCATGCCGACCTCGGACAGATCATGCAGATCTACGTCGTCGTCGCGCTCGCCGCCACCCTGCTCATCGCGGGTCTCTCCTCACTCCTGGCGCGGAGGCTGCTGTCTCCGGTGACCGAGCTGAGGCGGACCGCGCAGTCGATCTCCGGCGGTGATCTCAGCAGCCGCCTGGAGACGAAGGGCCACGACGACATCGCCGAACTCGGGCACACGTTCAACGACATGCTCGACCGTCTCGAAGCCGCCTTCGAAGCGCAGCGGCGGTTCCTTGACGATGTCGGGCACGAGCTGCGCACTCCGCTGACCATCCTCGGCGGTCACCTCGAGACGATGAATGCAGAGGACGTCGGTGACGTCGAGGAGACCCGGGCGATGCTGCTCGATGAGACGGATCGGATGGGCCGCCTCGTCGAAGAGCTGCTCCTGCTGGCCCGCGCCCGACGCCCTGACTTCGTGCGCTTCGCCGAGGTGGACCTCAGCGGGGTCGTGTCCGACTCCCTGGCGAAGGCCAAGGGGCTCGGGGACCGGGAATGGGGCCTCGAGGTGCCCGAATCGCTGAGCTTCCACGGGGACCGACAGCGCCTGACCCAGGCGCTCCTGCAGCTGGCGGCCAATGCCGTCGAACACACCGAGGACGGTCAGGTGGTCGTGTTCGGTGCCCGCGACGACGCCGAATCCGTGCACATCTGGGTCCGTGACGAAGGCGAAGGGGTGCCCGACGAGATCGCCGAGGACATCTTCGACCGCTTCTGCCGCGGCTCGACCGACGGGGCCGGCTTCGGGCTGGGGCTGTCGATCATCTCCGCCATCGCCGAGGCGCATGGAGGCAGAGTCGTTCTCGACCAGACCTCCATCGGTGCACAGTTCCGCATGATCCTGCCGAAAGGACAGAAGTGAAGAGCATTCTCGTGATCGAGGACGAAGAGCGGATCTCCGCCTTCATCTCGAAGGGCCTGACCGCCGCCGGATTCAGTCCGCAGATCGCCGCCGACGGCTTCACCGGACGAGACCTGGCATTGACGGGCGACTTCACGCTCGTGATCCTCGACATCGGTCTGCCCGGTCTCGACGGCTTCAGCGTGCTGGGCCAGCTGCGCGAGCGGCGGCCCGAACTTCCCGTGCTCGTGCTCACCGCCCGCGACAACCCGGACGACACGATCTATGCCCTCGAGTCCGGGGCGGTCGACTATATGATCAAACCCTTCCGATTCGCGGAGCTGCTGGCTCGGGTCCGTCTGCGGCTCAAGGAGAGCCCGCAGAACCAGGAGGTCACGGAGCTCATCCGCGACGAGGTGCGCATCGACCTGCTCAAACGGCAGGTGTGGGTCAAGGACCAACTGGTCGAACTCTCGGCGCGGGAACTGTCCCTGGCCGAGATCCTGCTGCGCAACCGCGGCAACGTCCTCTCACGCGAACAGCTGCTCTCCCATGTGTGGGGATTCGACTTCGACCCCGGCTCGAACGTCGTCGACGTCTACATCGGGTACCTGCGCAAGAAGCTCGGCTCCGATTTCGTCACCACTGTGCGCGGCTTCGGATACCGAGTGGACTGAGCTGCCGAGTGGACTGAACCTAAGATCTTTCTCATCCGCGTCTTAATTTCATCTTAATCACAGCCGACAAGCTGAGATGTATGAGAAGACGATTGAGAGTCGCACTGTTCTCCCACGACTCGCTGGGACTGGGCCACATCCGCCGCAACCGGGCTCTGGCCTTTGCCCTGGCCCGGGACCTGCCGGCACTGACCGGCCGAGAGGTCTCCGGTCTGCTCATCGCCAGCAGTCCCGAGGCCGCGCGATTCGACCTGCCCGATGGTTGGGACTGGGTGATCCTGCCCGGAGTCACTCCCGCACCCGGCGGCTATGTCCCACGGGCGCTGGCCTCCTCGTTGCAAGGTCTGCGGGCACTGCGGGCGGCGGCGATCTCGGCGATCCTCGACCAGCAGCGACCCGAGCTCTTCATCGTCGACCGGCACCCCTTCGGCATCGGCGGCGAACTTTCCGAGGCAATCGACCAGGTCCGCGACCACGGCTGCCGGACGGTCCTCGGCCTGCGCGAAGTCCTCGACACCCCGTCCGTCATCGCTGCCGAATGGGAGAAGGTCGGAGGGCCCAAACGTGTGGCCGATTCGTTCGATGAAGTCTGGATCTACGGTGACCCGGACGTCTACGATCCCCGCTCCACCGGCGAAGTGCCCGCGACGCTGGCGGCCAGGGCCGTCACCACCGGCTACCTGTCCCAGGACCGTCCCGACGACGGCGGTGCCCTTCCTGAGGGAGTCGAGGCGGCGCGCGTCGGGTCGGCCGGGACCGAGTCTCCAGGGGTCGGATCCCAGCGTTTCGTCCTCACCTGCCTCGGCGGTGGATCCGACGGCGGCAGCCTCGCCGCCATCGCCGTCGAAGCCGAACCGCCCGACGGCCACCGTCACCTCATCGTCACCGGTCCGCAGATGGACGCCGAGGAGTTCGATGAGCTGCGTGAACGTGCTGGAGCGGCCACCACCGTCATCCGCCATAATGACGACATCCCCGGACTCGTCGCCTCCGCTGAGGGGGTCGTATGCATGGGCGGGTACAACACTCTGGCCGAATTGATGGCCACTGACACCCCTGCGCTCGTCGTCCCGCGCAAAGGGCACCGGGCCGAACAGCCCAGGCGGGCATTCGCCCTCGCCGCAGCCGGAGCGGTCGATGCCCACACGATCGACAGCCTCGACGCCGATGCGCTCAGCGAATGGTTCGCCGGTCGTGCCGGATGTCCCAACGACCGCTCCCATATCGACCTCACGGGACTGGCCACCGTGCCTCGCCTGGCGGCCGAACTCGTTGCTGATGCCCGCGCCGAGGCGCCGGCCTTTGTCCCCGAAGCCGCACCGACGGCGGCGAACCGACCGACCGCGCCTCGCGGCACTGCAACGTCCGCCCGTCTGCCCATCACCTTGGAGGAGACCAGCCATGCTGTCTGAACAGACACAGACCATTTCGACACCGGAGACAAAACAGTCCGGCCGCCGCGCCTATGTGCTCAAGATGTACCCGCGGTTCTCCGAGACCTTCATCGTCTCCGAGATCCTCGCCCGTGAAGCCGCCGGTGAAGACCTCGTGATCTTCTCCCTGCGCCCGAGCACGGACACCCGCTTCCACCCCGAACTCGCCCGCGTCCGCGCCGAGGTCATCCACATCCACCGACCCTCGAGCGCCCGCAGCTTCTGGCAGACCTTCGCCGAGGCCGCAGCGGAACCGCGCGTGGCCGCGGCAGTGCCGGGCCACCTCGGCGAGCTCATGGAAATGGACCACGATGATGCGATCCAAACCCTCACCCTCGCCCGACTGGCCCTCGATCACGGGGTGACGCACCTGCACGCGCACTTCGCGTCGGTGGCGACGACCGTGGCCCGGGCCGCCTCGGCGCTGACGGGAATCCCGTACTCCTTCACCACGCATGCGAAGGACATCTTCCACGAGGATGTCGTGCTCACCGATCTGGCCCGCAAGACCGCGGACGCCGACCATGTGATCGCGATCAGCGAGTTCAATCGCCGCTATCTGACCACGGTGCTCGGACCCGAGCTTGCCGACCGGATCGTCGTCGTGCGCAACGGCCTCGAACTCGACCGCTTCCCTTTTCGACCCAGGCAGGGATTAACGGGTGAGGTTCCCTCTCTGCTGGCCGTCGGCCGCCTCGTCGAGAAGAAGGGGTTCGCCCATCTTCTCAATGCGCTCGCCCGTCTCCGCGACGAGGGAACGAGGTGCCACCTCGATCTCGTGGGCACCGGCCCCCTGGAGGACGAGCTGCGGGAACAGTCTGGCAGGCTCGGGCTCGACGGCCTCGTCACCTTCCACGGAGCGCTGACTCAGGCCGAGGTCCGTGACATGCTCACCGACCACGACCTCCTCGTCTCCCCGTTCGTCATCGGCTCCGACGGCAACGCCGATGGCCTGCCCACCGTGCTGTTGGAGGGCATGGCCACCGGCATCCCCTGCATCGCCGGCGCCGTCACCGCGGTGCCCGAAGTCATCGATCACGGCCGCACCGGGTGGCTCGTCGACGGCACCGATGAGCAGAGCATTGCGACCGCCATCGCCGAGGTGGTCGCCGCCCTGCGCACGAATCCCGCCGGAATCCGCGCCGTCACGCATGCCGCCCGTGACCGTGTGTGCCGCCTGCACGATTCGGCCGTCCAGGCCGAGCAGCTCGCACGGCTCGCGGACGCGGCGGCAGACCGCGCCGCGGCCTCGACCGCCGATCGTAACGCCGTTCCGAGCGAAGCAGCGGTCCCTTCAACCGGGGCCGCGGACACCGCGGTTGTAGCCGTTCGTGAAATGGAGTCAGTGTCATGAGAATCGCCTATGTTCTGCTCGACCCCGGCATCGGGATCTTCGGCACGAAGGGTGCCAGCGTCCATGTTCAGGAGGTCGTGCGCACGTTCCGGTCTCTCGGCCACGAGGTCAGTGTCTTCTGCACCCGCACCGATGATGACGTGCCCGCCGACCTCGCCGACCTCAATGTCACCCGCCTCGAGGTGCCGCGCGGCCTCGACCGCACCCAGCGTGAGATCGCCCTGCTGCGCCTGTCCGACATGCTCGCCGACATGGTCACGGACACGGTGGCCGCCTCGGGGCAGGGATTCGACCTCGTCTATGAGAGGTATTCCCTGTTCTCCACCGCAGGGGCACGGATCAGTCAGCGCCTCGACGTGCCGCTGATCATGGAGGTCAATGCGCCTCTGCTCGACGAGCAGCGCACCCACCGCGGCCTCGTCCACACCGAACATGCCGCCCGCGCCACCGCTGCAAGCTTCGCCGGAGCCGAACGCATCGTGTGCGTGAGCGAGCTCGTCGCGGACTGGGCCCGCACCGACTATCCCGGCCTCGACGATGTCAGCGTCGTTCCGAACGGAGTGAACACGGAACGCATCACACCGCGAGAGGGCCACGACCGCCTCGGCGAGGGGATCCATCAGGACCACGGTCCGGTGCGGATCGGGTTCGTCGGCACGCTCAAACCCTGGCACGGCACGGATCGTCTTATCGCCGCCTGTGCTGGACTGGTCGGGGACTTCCGCGTCGACATCGTCGGCCACGGACCCGAATCCGAGGCCCTCGAGGACCAAGTGCGCAGGCTCGGGCTGGGTGGGCGTGTGCGTTTCCACGGTGCTCTGGCGCCGGAAGCGGTGCCGGAGGTGCTGCGCGCATTCGACATTGCGGTCGCGCCGTACCCGGCGGGGGAGAACTACTTCTCACCGCTCAAGGTCTTTGAGTACCTTGCGGCGGGGCTGCCCGTTGTCGCATCGAGGGTCGGAGCGATCCCGGGCGTTCTCGCAGGCACCGGGGCCGCGATCCTCACCGACCCGGCCGACACCGCGGATCTCACTCGTGCCTTGCAGAGGCTCATCGACGACGCCGAACTGCGGACGACGATGGGTGGGCGCGCTCGGGAAGAAGCCCTGACCAGCCATTCCTGGACCAGCCGGTGCCAACAGATCCTCGCACCCATTGACAGGGGAGCGGCCATGTCGGGACGGCGCCGCGCCTCGGCGGTGAGAGCATGACGGGCAAGAAGCTCACGGCGTCGGCACTGCGACGGACCCTGCGGATCATCCGCCCGCACCTGCGCCGGCATACGTGGCTGATCATCGGCGGGATGGCCGCACTGCTGGCCGACGTCGTCTTCCGCATCCTCGAACCGTGGCCGATCAAGATCGCCGTCGACGCCGTCACCGCGGCTCTGGGCGCCCAGATCGCACCGACGTTCGGACTCGACGCCGGAGTCGGCACCACGCTCGCGGTCGTGGCCATCGGACTGGCCGTCATCGTCGGCGGACGGGCCGCGGCGAACTACGCATCGACGATCTGCTTCGCCCTCGTCGGCGCCCGCGTGGCCACCCAGCTGCGCTCACGCGTGTTTGACCACGTCCAGTCCCTGTCACTGCGTTACCACTCGAAGGCGTCGATCGGCGACACCTCGCAGCGACTCGTCGGTGACATCGGGCGGCTGCAGGAGGTCGCCGTCACCGCGGGCCTGCCCCTGGTCGGCAACGTCATCACCCTCGCCGTCCTCCTCGTCGTCATGGTCGTCCTCGACCCGGTGCTCAGCGCGATCGTGCTCGTCACCGCCGCGGTGTACGGACTGTTGTCGAAGGTGGCGACCCCGAAGATCACGAAGGCCTCCCGCTCCACCCGCAAGGGCGAGGGCCGTCTGGTCGGATCCGCCGCCGAGGCGCTCGGCGCCATCCGCGTCGTCCAGGCCTACGGACTCGAGAAGACCGTGGCCCGCGACTTCGCCGACGGCAACGAACGTGCCCTCAAAGCGGGGGTGCGGGCACGCCGCCTGGCCGCCGGACTCGAACGTTCCACGGACGTCCTCGTCGGCATTTCGCAGGCACTCGTGCTCGCCTTCGGCGGGTGGCAGGTGCTGCGCGGGGCGATGTCCCCGGGCGACCTCGTCCTCTTCCTCCTCTACCTCAAGATCGCGATGAAACCGCTGCGGGACATGGCCAAGTACACCGGCCGCATCGCCCGCGCGGCCGCCTCGGGGGAGCGGATCGCCGACCTCCTCGACGAACCCGTCGAGATCGCCGACGCACCCGATGCCGTGACCATGGGTCCAGTCTGCGGCGACGTCGTCTTCAATCAGGTCACCTCGACCGATGGGCATGGTCGGCCGCTGTTCGACGAACTCGATCTGCTCATTCCGGCCGGTCAGAAGGTCGGCATCCTCGGTGCTTCCGGGGCCGGAAAATCGACCCTGATGAGCTACCTGCTGCGACTGTCGCAGCCGGACTCCGGGTCGATCTACCTCGACGGCTACGACACCCACAACGTCACTCGCGCCTCCCTGCGGCAGAACGTGTCCGTCCTCCTCCAGGAGTCCGTGCTCTTCGCCGCGAGCGTGCGTGAGAACATCCGCTATGGCCGGCTCGACGCCACCGACGCCGAGGTGGTCGCTGCCGCCCGCGCGGCCCGCGCCGATGAGTTCATCCGCTCCCTCCCCGACGGCTACGACACCGAGCTCGGCAACCGCGGGGACACGCTCTCGGGAGGGCAGCGGCAGCGCCTGGCCATCGCCCGGGCACTGGTACGCGACGCCCCGGTCGTCGTCTTCGACGAAGCGACGACGGGGCTCGACCCGCAGACCCGCGCCGAGGTGGCCGACTCCGTGTCCGCGTTGACACAGGGACGCACGAGCATCGTCATCAGCCACGACGTGGCGATGATCCGCGGACTCGACCGCGTCGTGTGGCTCGAGGACGGGCAGATCGTCGAGGACGGGGCACCGAGCGAGCTGGCCGCGGCCGCGGACTCGCGATTCGCCCGATGGATCCGCTCGCAGGCCGACGAAGCCGGCAGCGTGCCGAGCCGACCGGTGGAGGTGACGCCGGCTCCGACCGCGCTGCCGGCGGAAGCTGGACCTCGTCCGCCCGTGCTGCCAGCGGACGCGGGGCCACGCCCAACCGAGCCGCCCACCGTCGGCAGCTCACCACGCTATGCAGGAGCCTCATCATGACCGCATCGATCACCGATCCAGTGAACGACCTCGCGGACTCGAGATTCGCGATGCTGCCCTATATCGATGAGCTGCGATCGGCGGACGGCCTCTCCCACCGCCTCGGCTTTGCGGTCCGGCCCCGCCGGATCCGCGTCAAACCGGGACAGAGCGCCATCGTCGCGTGGCAGCGGGACGAGCCCGGCCACCTCGGCGAGTTCGCGGACTGGGGATTCACTGCGGTGATGACGAGCCCGGACAAACTCGCCAATGCGCGGCGACGAGCTGCCCGGCACGGGCAGGACCTGACCGTCCATGAGGCGGCTGATCCACGGTCGGCCGGTGCAACCGGTGCCGTCCTGGTCAGCGGTGGAGTCCTGGCCGACCCGAGGATCGGGAAGCATGTGGCGCGGACGCTCGACCACCTCGGCGGGGATCTGGAGATCATCGGATACAACCCCGCCCGGCGGCTGCTGCTCAAGCACACCCCGATCGATGGGGTGCCGGAGATCGTGCGGATCGCCGCCGAATCACAGATCCACCTCGCCGAGGCGGGGCAGCGGTGGCAGCGGGCGGACCTTCCGAGTCTGCCGGTCGAGTTCGTCGGCGGACGTGACACGTCCACGCGCTCGCCGTGGTGGGGGACCGGTGACCTGCGCGATCGTCCGGATCCGAACATCGCCGAGGAGGTCGGCGTGATCATCGCCGAACTGCACAGAAGCGCTGCGGCAGGCGAGGACGGACGTGCGATCGACTCTCCGCTTGCCCAGCTCGAGACCGTCAACCGGTCACTGGTCCGGCTGCTCCCGGAGCGAGAGACGGTCGTCGCTGAGATGCTGGCCGAACTGAGCCGCCGCCTCGGGTCGAGTCGGGAACTGCGGGAGATCCACGGAGATCTCAGCCCTGACCAGGTGCTTCTGGCGAATTCCGAGTGCCGGATCATCGACCTCGACCGAACCGGGTATGGTCCGGCCGGGGTGGACCTGGGCCGGTGGATCGCCGCCTGCCGTGTCGACCAAGTGCTGAACGGACTCGAACGGCCGTTCCTCGACGGCTACCGATCCGCGGGAGGCGAAGTGGTCGACCCAGGTGCCTGGACAACGTGGGCGATGCTCGTGGCCGCACTCGAACCCTGGCGCAGCTGCTCCGCGACCTGGAGAGACGAGACCAAGAGGATCGTCGACCTCGCACGTACCGCCCTGGACGAGAACGTCCCGACAACGCAGGTCGCATCATGACCGCGACGAATCTGGGGGCGGCGAAGCAGGGCGAGACGAAGCGGTGTGAGACGATGTTGGGCCAGGCGCGGCGGGTCGCGACGGGGGCGCCGGCTCTGCACATTCCCGATGCTGTGACGATCGACGGACAGGACTGGACCGTGCGCCGAGCCTGGCCCGCCGGAGACGGTCGAATCGCGTGGGAGGCGATGCTTCCCGACCACGGGATCCGAGTCGGCTACCTTGATGCACGTGGCGTGAAGGTCCTCGCCGCGGATCGAGATCCGAAGCTGCCGGGACTCGCCAGGCTGCTCGACGACGGCGGCCGCCTGGTCTCTCACCGGCCGGGCAAACGCGCCGTCGTCCGCCTGCCCGACGGCAGCTTCGCCAAATGTGTCCGCGACGGAAAGGCGTCCGACGTCCTCGCAGGACAGCGCCGGGCAGCTGGATTCCTTCCCGGTTTTACCCTCCCGCAGGTCCTCCGGTCCGATTCTTCGACCGTTGTGCTCGGTGTGGTGCCCGGAGTCGAACTCCACGAACCTGCCGAGCTCGGCGCGGATTGGTCACGCGCCTGGGCCGAATCCCTCGACGCCTGGGCTCAGGCAGGGTCGCACCTGTCGCCGGCGTCATCATCGTCCATGCCGATCCATGATGCTGCTGCCGAGATCGAGGTTCTCCGCACCTGGCGTGAGAGCGCTCGCCCCATGCTCGAATCTGCGGAGAGTGCGCGGGCGCAGACGCCGCACCAGGCGCAGACACGGCTCCAGACACAAACGCAGACTCTGAACCAGACGGAAACGCTGCTCTCCGGGGTGGACGAACTCATCGCAGAGGTCACGGCTGAACTCGACGACGGGGCCGCCTCGGCGATGGAACGACCGATCGGCCTCGTCCACCGCGATCTGCACGACAAGCAGATCATGTGGGACCCGATCGCCGGACCGGGACTGCTCGACGTCGATACGGCGTGCCTGTGCGAACGCGCACTCGATCTCGGCAACCTCCGCGCACATGCCCGATGGCGCACCATGCAGGGACTGTGGACCCCCGCCGAGGCGGCCGTGGTCATCGACGAGATCGCAAGAGCCGCCTCGGCGGCGGAGATCGACCCGGCCAGGGTGAGCGTCTACGAACGGGCCACCCTCATCCGGCTCGCCTGCGTCTACGCATTCCGGCCAGCCTGGCGCGATCGCACGGGGGCACTGCTCGACGCCGTCGCAGCGAGCCGGTCCGAGCCTGTGGGCAGCCAGACGTCGACACGCTAATCTGGGCGCATGTTGGTGCGTGACCGGGACAGGTGGGTGCTGCCGGCGAATCCCCGTGCCGTGGGCAGAATGTCACGATATTCGCAGATCGCCGGGATCGTCTGCGTGATCATCGGCGGATGGGCACTGCTCTGCGGCCTCGGCTTCCTCCTGTTCGGAGGCTTCATCTTCGACGCGATCTCCACGGCTGATTCTGGCAACAAAGCCATTGCAAGGTGGGCGATCGGCGGCGGAATCACTGTGTGCGGAGTCGTTTTCACGATTGTCGCCGTCGTCATTCTCCGGCGGGTTCGATCCCTGCGGAAGGCACCGCAGCAGCCGGTGCTCACCGTCGATGCGCACGGAGTCTCGGTGGTCGGAATGGGCTCGGTGCCCTACGCGGATCTCGTCTCGATCGACGCTCGCATCGGGCCCCGGCCGATCCAATGGTCGACGACCATGGCCAAGACCGCAGGCAATGAGCTGGCGGCCACGCTGGTCGGCCGATCGCGGATCATCCACGAACTCGTCATCCATCGGCGCAGCGGACCGGACATCCGCGGCGACCTTTCGATGCACACAAGCCCCGCGAGCTTCACGCAGTTCGTCGATCAGCTGCGGGGACTGCTCGCACCGTATTCGATCCCCGTCGAACTTCACCGCTGAGCGCGGCCCACCTCATTCGGCGGTGCTGCGGCGGGCATCTCCCCAGATGTCGACGCCGGAATCGACGGCGAACTCGTCGATCGCCTTCAGCTCATCGTCACTCAAGGGTGCCGCGTCGAGGGCTGCCACATTGTGCTCGAGCTGTTCGACGCGGCTGGCCCCGATGACCAGCGAGGACACACGTTCGTCGCGCAGCGCCCAGGCCAGGGCCATCTGCGCCAGGGACTGTCCACGGGCGGCGGCGATGTCGCCCAGAGACTTGATCCTAGAGAGGTTGTCTGCGCTGAGGAACCCATCCTTGAACGACGGCTTCGCTTTGCCGGCGCGCGAATCGTCAGGAACCCCGCCGAGGTACTTATCTGTGAGGAGGCCCTGGGCGAGCGGGGAGAAGCAGATGACGCCGAGTCCCTCACCGTCCGTGGTTGCGAGCAGCCCGTCGTCTTCGATCCAGCGGTTGATCATCGAGTACGACGGTTGGTGGATGAGCAGGGGAGTGCCCAGGTCGCGAGCGATCTGCGAGGCACGGGCAGTATCGGCGGCCGAGTAGGAGGAGATGCCGGCGTAGAGGGCACGACCTGACCGCACGGCAGTATCGAGTGCGCCGATGGTCTCTTCGAGAGGCGTCGAGGCATCCGGGCGGTGGGAGTAGAAGATGTCGACATAGTCGAGGCCCAACCGGCGCAGAGATGCATCGAGGCTGGCCAGCAGGTATTTGCGGCTGCCTCCGGGACCACCATAGGGGCCGGGGTGCATGTTCCAGCCGGCCTTCGTCGAGATGATGAGCTCATCGCGGTAAGGGTGGAGATCCTCGCGCAGCAGTCGGCCGAAGTTCGTCTCCGCCGAACCCGGAGGAGGTCCGTAGTTGTTCGCCAGGTCGAAATGCGTGATGCCCATGTCGAAGGCACGTCGGACGATGTCGCGTTGATTCTGGAAGGCGACGTCATCGCCGAAGTTGTGCCATAGTCCCAGCGACAGGGCGGGAAGGACGAGCCCGGACCGGCCGACCGGGCGGAAGGTCATCGAGTCGTAGCGGTTCTCGGCGGCTTGAAACACACGTTCTCCTGGTCACGAGGCGGCTGAGCCTCCAGCCTAGTACGAACCCGAAGAATCGGGTGGTCAATCCGCGTTCGGGTCCGCCTTCACTCCCGCCGAGGCGGCCAGCTTGCTGATCGTGCCCGCGAGGTCGAGGTCGCGTTCGGTCACGGCGCCCGTATCGTGGCTGGTCAACTGGATATCTACGTGAGGGAAAGTCAAGGTGATATCAGGGTGGTGGCCGGCCTCCTCGGCGGCGGCACCGATCTTGTTGACGAGGCCGAGTCCTGTCGCGAAGTCGCCGGTGAGTAGCCGAGTGCCGATCGCGTCCCCTTGGGGCTTCCAGTCGGTCAGGCCCTTGTCGTTGAGAGTATCTGTCAGTTCCTGTCCGGTAAATGCAGTCATGGCCTCATGGTAGGCACCGCAGGGGCATCCGTGAACCCCCGGTTTCCGGATTCTACTTCGCAACAAAATAGACCAGTGGTCTTGATCTAGAGGTGTGTCCTGTGCCTCAATAGTGTCGTGACGAAATTCCATGCCATCCGCGACCAGCTCCTCGACCGCCTCGAGGGCATGGCCGCCGGTGAACAGTTCCCGCCGGAACGACAGCTCGCCGAGACCCTCGGCATCTCGCGGATGACCCTGCGCCGCGCCATCGACGAACTCGTCGCCAAAGGCATGGTCCGCAGGCGTCACGGCACGGGCGTCTTCGCCCTCGGCCCGAAGCTCGACCAGCCGCTGGCCGCGAGCTCCTTCACCGAAGACATGCTCGCCCGCGGCATGCGCCCCGGTTCCCATATCCTCAGCTTCGACACCGCCGAGGCGGGAGCGCACATCGCTCGCCAACTCCACATCGCTGAAGACGACGAGGCCATCGCGATCCTGCGCCTGCGCCTGGCCGATGACGAACCGATCGCCCTCGAAGAACTCCACGTCCCCTCCGCCCTCGTCCCGGGACTGAGCGCCGACGATCTCGAGAACCAGTCCTTCTACGAACTCCTGCGCCGCAACTTCGGCATCAGCCTCAACCACAGCATGCAGACGATCGAACCAACCCTCCTCGACGCCGGCGAAGCTCAACACCTCGGCGTCGAAGAGCTCTCACCCGCGCTGCTGTTCGAACGCATCTCCCGCGGCGCCGATGACCGGCCCTTCGAGTTCGTCCGCTCCGTCTACCGCGGCGACCGCTACAAGGTCCGCACCGAACTCACCATCCCCGCCCCGTCGGATGCCGGCGCAGTCCCCGCCGCAGACACCGCCCACACAGGAGGAGAGCAGCCATGATCATCGCCGGACTCATGACCGGAACCTCCGCCGATGGCCTCGACCTCGTCATCGCCGAGTTCCTGCCCGACCCCACCGTCGGCTCCGACCTCGTGGGCGCGGATCCCACCACTCTCACGGTGCGGATCCTCGCCGAACGCGAAACTCCGTTCGATGACCAGCTCGCCGCCGACATCCTCCGCCTCCTCGAACCGACAGATCTTCCGCTGTCCCTGGTCAGCAGCGTCGACGCCCGGCTCGGCCGCTTCTGCGCCGAGGCTCTGTCGGAACTCTGCACCGACCATGACCTCTCACCCGACCTCGTCGTCAGCCACGGACAGACCGTCCGCCACGACATCACCGACGGCCAGGTCACCTCGACTCTCCAGCTCGGGCAGCCGGCCTTCATCGCCGAACGACTCGGTGCTCCCGTGCTCTCCGATGTCCGCTCTCGCGACGTCGCGGCCGGGGGACAAGGTGCCCCACTCGTCGGGCTGCTCGATTCCCTGCTGCTCTCCGAGGTCGAAGCTCCGACCGCGGTGCTCAACCTCGGCGGAATCGCGAACATCACCGTCATCACTCCCGGTCAGGACCCCATCGCCTTCGACACGGGCCCGGCCAACGCCCTCATCGACATCCTCGCCCGCCGCATCACCGACGCGCGGCAGAGCTATGACCGCGACGGCGCGCTCGCCGCAGCCGGCACCACCGACGAGGATCTGCTCACCGCGCTCCTCAGCGAACCCTTCTACGGCCGCCCCGCCCCGAAATCAACGGGCAAGGAACTCTTCCACGCCGCCTACCTCGACTCATTCCTCGAAGCCCACCCCCACCTCGGCGAGCATGATCAGATCGCCACGGTCACGGCGCTGACCGCGCGCACCATCGCCGAGGCTGTCCGAGACCACGATGTCACCACCGTCATCGCCTCGGGAGGTGGGACGAGGAATCCTGAACTCATGCGCCGCCTCGGCGAGGAATTGGGTGAGGGCATCGCCGTCACGAGCACGGATGAGGCATTCGGGCTGCCCGAAGGCAGCAAGGAAGCACTGCTCATGGCACTCCTCGGATGGCTGAGCTGGCACGGACTCGACGGCACCGCACCGAGCCTGACCGGGGCAATCGGGCCGCGGATCGCGGGCCGGTTCACTCCGGGGGAGGGACCGCTGCGTCTGCCCGAGCCCCTCCGCCGGCGACCCACCCGGCTGAGACTGGCGGACTGAACCACGGCAGGCGCCGTCGCTGCGGCCCTGCCGTCACACCAACCCCGACACATTCCACAACTGAACCCGACACACTCCACACCCCAACAAGGAGACACCAATGCAGATCATCGACCTCCTGGTGATCATCGCCTATCTCGTCGCAACGGCGTGGCTGGGACTGGCGCTGAGCGGCAAGCAGAGCAGCCTCAAGGGCTACTTCCTCGGCGGGCGCGACCTGCCGTGGTGGGCCGTCTGCCTGTCCGTCGTCGCCACCGAGACGAGCGCGCTCACCGTCATCGGCATCCCCGTCATGAGCTACCTCGGCGACCTCAACTACCTGCAGCTGGGACTCGGCTACATCGTCGGCCGCGTCATCGTCGCCTACTTCATGCTGCCGCGCTACTACGACGGTGAGATGATCACCGCCTACGCCTACCTGGGCAAACGCTTCGGCCAGTCGACGCAGACCACCGCCGGCGTGACCTTCCTGTTCACCCGTTTGCTCGCCGACGGCATCCGCGTGCTCGCCGCGGCCATTCCGCTCAAGGTCATCCTCGACGGGCTCGGCATCCACACGAACTACTTTGTCATCATCGTCGTCCTCTCCCTGGTCACGATCGTGTACACGTTCATCGGCGGCATCAAGGCCGTGGTCTGGGTCGATGTGGCGCAGATGATCCTCTACGTCCTCGGCGGGATCCTGGCGATCATCATCATCTCCGCATCGATCGGCGGCGGATGGTTCGCCGAGGCGGTCGAAGCCGGAAAGGCGAACATCTTCGTCTTCGAAGGCAACCCGATCTCCGCAGACACTTCGTTCATTCCATCGGTGCTCGGCGGTGCCGTGTTCGCCATGGCCTCGCACGGCTCCGATCAGCTCATCGTCCAGCGTCTGCTGTCGTGCCGGTCGAAGATCGAGGCGCAGAAGGCCCTCATCACCTCGGGCTTCGTCGTGGTCGTCCAGTTCGCGATCTTCCTCCTCGTCGGCCTGGCACTGTGGGCGTACTACGATCACGCGCTGCCGGCGGACCTCGGTCTGACCCGCGACGACGAGATCTTCCCGCTGTTCATCATCGAAGGCCTGCCCACGGGAATCTCCGGACTGCTGCTGGCCGGCATCCTCGCCGCCGCGATGTCGACGCTGTCCTCGTCGCTGTCGGCCCTGTCGTCGTCGACGGTCAACGACGTGTACGCGAAGCTCAAGCGCACCCCGATGACCGACGAACAGGGATTCAAGGTCGGCCGCTGGGCGACGATCGGCTGGGGCATCGCG
This sequence comes from Brevibacterium epidermidis NBRC 14811, assembly GCF_001570805.1. GTDB lineage: Bacteria > Actinomycetota > Actinomycetes > Actinomycetales > Brevibacteriaceae > Brevibacterium > Brevibacterium epidermidis. The sequence goes on from NZ_BCSJ01000006.1 coordinate 100,785, forward strand.
TTCATCCTGCCTGCCACGGTCTTCGAATCCGACTCCGGCAACATCGTCATCCTTGCCCTCGGCATCGCCGGCATCACGTACGGCGGTCTGCTCGGTGCCTTCGTCTTCGGCATCGTCAACAAACGGGCCCGAGCCGTCGATGCGAACATCGCGTTCGCCCTGGCCGTGGCCGTCAACGCGTTCTTCTTCGTCATGGAGAAGTACGTCACCGGTGAGGTGTGGGTCGCGTGGCAGTGGTACCCGCTGCTCGGTGTCATCGTCACCTTCATCGTCGGCGGCCTGCTCGGTCTGCGCCACAAGACCAAGGTCGAAGAACCCACCATCGCCGAGGCGGAAGGAAGCACCCGTCCATGACCTCCTCCCAGCCGGGCTCAGCCCGCCCGTCCCCGCCGTCGGAATCGACGCCGGCGAAGTCGACCGGACGTCCCCTGTCACCGACGGAGCAGCGCAATCCGGCGAGCTCCGGCCTCGACGGCCTCGACACCCTCGGGGTGCTGCGAGTCCTCAACGCCGAAGACCACGCGGTCATCGATGCGGTCGCCGCTGCCCTGCCGCAGCTGGCCGAACTCGTCGACATTGCCGCTGACCGCATGCGCCGAGGCGGTCGTGTCCACTACTTCGGCGCGGGCACCTCGGGACGGTTGGGAGTCCTCGACGCGAGCGAACTCCTGCCGACGTTCAACCTCGAGCCGGGCCGGGTCATCGGACACATCGCTGGTGGTCAGGCGGCCCTGGTCAACGCCGTCGAGAACGCCGAGGATTCCGGTGCCGACGGATCCGCGGCCGGTGCGGAGCTCGGGCCAGACGATGTGGCCATCGGCATTGCCGCGAGCGGGTCGACCCCCTACGTCGGCGGGGCGCTCGACGCGGCACGGGCGAACGGTGCCCACACGGTGCTCATCTCGAACAACCCGCACGCCTCCCTGGCCGCGAAAGCCGATGTTCATATCGTGCTCGACACCGGTCCCGAGGTGATCACCGGCTCCACGCGCCTCAAGGCAGGCACCGCGCAGAAGCTCACCCTCAACGGGTTCTCGACCGCGCTCATGGTCGCCCTCGGCCGCACCTGGGACAACCTCATGGTCTCGGTCGTCGCGACGAACGCGAAGCTGCGCGAACGCACCGTGCGCATCCTCCGCGAAGCCGCCGACCTGGGCGATGCCGACGCGCGGACCTTGCTCGAGCGCTGCGACGGCGATCTCAAGACCGCCATCGTCGTCTCCTTCACCGAGGCGGCCCCCTCCCTGGCAGCGTCGACCCTGGAGACCCATGACGGTTCGGTCAGGGCAGCGATCGCCGAACTCGTCGGTGCAGATGCGCCAACCGAGTCGGACAAGGCCTCCGGACCGGACGACACCGGCCCGGGTACCGTGGGCGCATGACCCTCGTTCTCGGCATCGACATCGGCGGCACCGGCAGCCGGGCCGCGCTCGGCGAGGTCGATGACGCGGGGTCCGCCCCACGCATCATCGACCAACTCACCGGCACTCGCATCGAGATCGGATCGAGCGGCAGCACGGTCCTCGACGTTGTCCGGGAACTCGTGAGGTCGGCCGCCGAGACCTGGCCCGACCGTTTCTCAGAGGTCAGCGGCATCGGCATCGGCGCGACCGGCATCGCATCGCTCGCCGAAGATCCTTCCGCCGTCCTGGCGGAGATCTCTGCCGAGCATGGAGTGCCGGCGGTCGCCGCCATCGATGCTGTGACCGCCCACCTCGGCGCACTCGGCGGGACCGGTGGGGCGATCACAGTGCTCGGAACCGGGGCCATTGCCATCGCTCATCCGGGGCCGGACGAATCAGGCAACTGGACATCAGCTTGGTCACGCGCCGACGGCTGGGGGCATCTCTTCGGTGATCGTGGGGGAGGAGCCTGGCTAGGCCGCCAAGGTCTCGAACTCGCTCTGCGCACGCATGACGGAACCGACGAACGAGGCCGTGCCCTGCTCGAAGCCGCCTCCCGACGGTTCGGAACACCTGCCTCGTGGCCGGGTCAGTTCTATACGCGTAATGACCGGGCCGGACTGCTCGCTGAGTTCGCCATCGACATTGCCGAGACTGCTCGCTCCGGTGACGTAGCGTCAGCTGACCTACTCCGGGAAGCGGGACGAGAGGCCGCCCGCAGCGCCGTCGCCGCGGCGCGCAGGTCAAGTCGCGCGGACTCCGCCGCAGGTCGCTTGGACCGTACTGCTGGCCAACAGATCCGCGTCGCGCTCACCGGGGGAGTCGCAGCCGCGGGCAGCCACCTCGTCGAGGGATTCCGCATCGAAACCGGACACCTGGACCCGAACGTCACCATCGTCGAATCTGCTGGCGGACCGCTCGCTGGGGCACTCACGCTCGGTCACCTCGGTGCCGGTGGGAAGCTGGGCGCGCAGGACAGGGCCATCTGGACCTGACCAGGTGTCGATCAACGTGAACCTCGAAATAGTCGTCTCCAGCGACGACTATTTCGCACTGCGCGTTGACTGAGGCGAATTCAAGCCCCCGCCTGACGCACCATACGCACTTCGCGCACCCCGTCGTACTCGTCGGTCTTGATGGTGCCGTCGGAGACGAAGCCGTTCTTCGAGTAGAACGCCTGTGCGCGCGGATTCGGATCGGCCACCCACAGCGCAGTCGTCACGGACGGATCGATGACGGCATCGAGGAGATCCTGACCGACGCCCGTACCGTGCATGGAGCGATAGGCGTAGAGGACATAGAGGTGCCGATCCTCGGGGCGCGCTGCTCGGTTCTGCTCGTGCTCGGTGCCGTCGTTCGCGCTTCCAACGTTTTCCGGCGGGCCGGACATCGCGATGCCGACTAACCTGGCCTCGGATTCGGCGACGGCGCATGTGAATTTCGTTGGGGCCGCCTCGGCGAGGATCTGTGCCCACATCCGCTGTCTTCGATCGATGAGATCGGGAGCGTCGAGGAGTTCGTCGGGCATGATCCCGCGGTAGGTCTCACTCCAGGTATCGACGTGGACGCGCGCCATGGCTGCGGCGTCGGCGGGCACGGGCGAGCGGACTGTGTGGGCCATGACTGGATGCTACCGGCCGAGGCGGGTGGGAGGAGCGGTCTGCGGCACGAAATGTTCACCTGACCTGCATCTGCAGACAAACAGCTGTCCAGTCGGGGCACCCAGGATCGAGAGAGTGAGAGCGAACCGCGAACCAGTCACCGCCGTCGAAACACACTCTGCACGTCCATGGATCTCGGCTCGATTCCGAGCTGGCTCCGAACCCGTTCTTCCACCCACAGACCTCGAGCTTCCCACCGGGCAGCGGACTCCCGCCTACCGGTTCTTCGAAGCTCTGCCGGCGACGATCAGCTTCACGGCGGTCGGCCTCGTGTTCATCCTCCCGTTCGTCGATGCGATGCTCGGAGCGGTCTATGTGCTCGCCATCGTCGGGTTGATGTTCGTCCGCGCAATGCTCGGCGCCGTCGACGTCGCCCGTGGGTTCCTCCGGTATCGCCGCAGCGCCCGCGTCGACTGGGCCGCCAGACTCACCGACCTGGAACGCGCCATGGACGGACGTCCCTCCTTGGCACACCCTCGCGGCGGATTCCGTGCTGCCGACCATGCAGCCCTGGTCGCGCAGGTCAGCGCCGATCCGCGCTCGATCATGCGTCCTTCGACTCTGCTCCACGCGGTAGTCGTGGCTGCATATAACGAGCCCTACCCAGTCATCGCGGACACCATCCGCACCCTGCTGCACACCTCGACGAAGCCCGAGCAGCTCCTCGTCTTCTTCGCCCACGAAGAACGCGGGGGACCGGCGATGGCCGAGACCGCGCGTCGGCTCGAAGCCGAATACGGCCACCGTTTCGGAGCCTTCGTCCTCGTCGAGCACCCGGCAGGACTGCCCGACGAGATCGCCGGTAAGGGCGCGAACATCACCTTTGCTGGTCACCGCCTGGCCGAATGGGTCCGCGACCAGGCCATCGACCCACGCCGGGTGATCGTCACGAGTCTCGACTGCGACAACATTCCGCACGAGTCCTACTTCGACTGCGTTGCCTACGAATATGCGATCGCCCCGGACCGGGAGCGTCTGTCGTTCCAGCCGATCAGTCTCTACATCACGAACATCTGGGATGTGCCGGCTCCGTCGCGAGTGGTCGCGAGCGCGAACTGCTTCTGGAATCTCACGACCACTGTTCGGCGGCTCGCGCTGCGCAACTTCGCCTCCCACGCACAGCCGCTGACTGCTCTGGTCGAGATGGGCTTCTGGTCGAAGCGGACCATCGTCGAGGACGGTCACCAATACTGGCGCAGCTGGTTCCACTTCGACGGTGACTACCGGGTCGTGCCCATCCACGTCCCGATCTTCCAGGACGCCGTGCAGGCGGGAACGTTCAAGGCCACGATGGTCGCTCAGTTCAAGCAGCTCAGCCGCTGGTCCTATGGGGCCTCCGACGTTCCCTACGTCGGGGTGCGGGTCTTCGCGCCCACAGCTCGGTCGCCGTTCTGGCCCGGCGTGCTTCGGTTCTTCTCCCTGCTCGAAGGCCACGTCAGCCTCGCCTCGATCTCGATCATCATCGCCATCGGCGGCTGGATCCCCTTCGTCGTGGCCACGCAGACGGGGCAGGCCACCTCGTTGGTGGAACGCATGCCGATGACTGTGGGCATCATTCAGCAGATCGGCATGATCGGTCTCATCGTCTCCATCGTCGTGTTCAGCTCGCTGCTGCCTCCCCGACCGATCCATGTCCCGCGCGAACGCCGATTGACGATGTGGCTGCAGTGGCTGCTCTATCCGCTCACGCTGCTCGTGTTCAATTCGTCGACGGCGCTATATTCGCAGTGGTGCCTGCTCACCGGCCGCTACCGGGAACGCTTCGACGTCACGGAGAAGATGGCCGGCGGACGGTCCCGTTGATCCGGAGAAACCCCATCCCGATCCCAGCCTCCTCGGACTACGCTGGGACGTGAACGCTGCTTATCGAATCCATCGAGCCGAGAGCCGAGGAGGGTGTCATGATCGACACCGCAACCGACACCGACAGCACGAACACCGCCCGACATAACATCGAACACGTCGACTGCATCATCAGCGGCGGCGGTCCCGCAGGCATAGTCGCCGGGCTGCTGCTCGCCCGCGGCGGGGTGAAGGTCGTGGTGCTCGAGAAGCACGAGGACTTCTTCCGCGACTTCCGCGGCGACACCATCCACCCGTCGACCCTGCGACTGCTCGACGAACTCGGGCTCTATCATCGCTTCGCCCGCATCACGCACCGCCGCGTCGAGGACGTCACCTTCACCGGGCGCAGCGGCGAAGACATCCTGCTCGCCGACTTCACCCGCCTCGACCTGCCGCATCCGTTCATGACGATCGCACCCCAGTGGGACTTCCTCAACCTGCTCGCGAAAGCGGGGGAGGACGAACCGAACTTCGACCTCCGGATGGGCGTCGAGGCCACTTCGCTGATTTGGGACGACGATCGTGTGGTCGGTCTGCGCGCACAGAACTCCACCGTCGCCGAGGCGGCACCCCCGACGGAAGTCGAATTCCGTGCACCGCTCGTCATCGCTGCCGACGGCAGATGGTCGAAGGCCCGCGCAGAGGCGGGGCTGTCCATGAGAGAGCTGCCGTCGACGATCGATGTGTGGTGGTTCCGCATCGACACCGAGGCGGTCCTGCCCGATTCCGTGGCCCCTCGAGGCGGCAACGGAAAGGTCTTCGTCGCGATTCCCCGCGCCGGACACGTGCAGATCGCCCGTCTCATTCCGAAGGGTGTGGACGAGCGCCTGCGTGCCGAGGGCATCGAAGCGCTGCGTGACGCTGTCGCTGAGACGTACCCACAGCTCGCTGCGGACGTCGGCAAGGTCGAATTCGACGATGTGAAGCTGCTCGACGTTCGTCGCAATGAAGCCAGACGATGGTTCGCCGACGGTCTGCTGTGCATCGGCGATTCCGCACATGCGATGAGCCCGCTCGGCGGGGTCGGGGTCAACCTTGCAGTGCAGGACGGCATCGCCGTCTCCCGGATGCTTGCCGAACCGCTGCGTTCAGGATCGGTGCGGCCATCAGAGCTTCGGCGTCTGCAACTGAGACGACTGCCGACCACTCGCGCTGTCGAACTCCTGCAATCGGGAATCCACCGGATGGTCGAACCCGCCGTCCACGGACACCGGCCCATCCGCCCACCTGCACCGGTGGAGTGGCTGCTGACGACATTTCCCGCGCTCACCCGCATACCGGCGCGCATCCTCGGTATCGGCATCACTGCCGAACACGCCCCGGACTTCGCCCGAGATTCCGGTTTTCCTCAAGCAGCCTCGACGGTCAGCACTAGTGCCTCAGCGAAGACGGATCCGTAGAGTCAAAGACATGAACTCACTATTCGACTCCATCCGCAAAATCGGTTTCCGTCGCGGCCCTGACCGCATCCTCGGCGGCATCGCCGGAGGCCTTGCTCAGATGACCGGAATCAACGTCTGGGTCATGCGACTCATCGTCCTCGCCTCGTTCCTGCTCCCCGTGCTCGGAATCGGCGCCTACCTCGTCGCATGGATCCTCACCCCGTGGCAGGACAATTCGATCCCGCTGCAGCAGGTATTCGGCGGTCGCTCACTCGAGTGAGCTCAGCCTTTTAGCTGAAGTCCGCAGTGATCCTCTGCGCTGCACCGTCGAGCCGGATGGTTCCTCCGTGCGGAAGGATCCACTGCGGCCTGGTGTGGCCGAACGGCACTCCGACACAGACCACGGCTTCGGGGTTGTACTTCTGCACCTCGGCGATCACAACGTCGCGTTGAGCTCCGCGCAGCCGCTCTCGCTCATCCGACGAGGGAACCGGTTTCCGCAGCTCACTGACGGGAGGCCGCGCCATGATGACGCCTGCGGCAGCGGCCAGGATTCCACGTTCGCCGAGGCTGCGCAGCGAACGCTTCACCATGATGGCCGGCGGCACTTCTTCGCTGGTTTCGAACAACAGGATCTTGCCGCTGAGGTCCTCGGTCTCCGGCATCCGCCCGGCGATCGCGATCTGATCGATGACCTCGATGCACCCTCCCCACGTACGCCCCTCGACCGACTTCATCGGTCCGGCCCACGTCCACGGATCCGTCGGCTCACGCACACCGAACTCGGTCAGCGACCGCGGATCTTCCCATTCCACGCCATAATCTTCCGAGACGCCGGGATCTGTCAGCTCGATTTCGCCGCCGTCGAGGAGTGCGGCACGAAGTGATTGCAGGTGGATGTCATCGACCTGCGGACCTGCGCCGAGGTGGACCTGCGTTGACCCGCCGTAGTAACTGGGTACGCCCAGACCCCAGAGCAGATGATGCAGGTTGGTGTTGTCGCTGTAGCCGAAGAAGGGCTTCGGATCGTTCCTCACAATCGCGGTATCCACATGAGGAACGACGGTGACCTCATCGTCGCCTCCGGTGGTGGCGATCACTGCGCGAATCCGCGGATCGGCGAATGCAGCATTGATGTCCGCCGCACGAGCTTCGGCGGTGGCACCCAGCTGCCTAGTCGTGGGGAACTCGATGGGCACGAGGCCGGTGCCTTCGGCGAGCCTGCGCATGGCCTGGTCGTGGACCGCCGCCGAGATCGAGGGCGCCGCGAACGAAGGCGAGAGAACCGCTATGCGGTCTCCTGGGCGAGCTTTCGGCACAGACATGAACGACTTCATTCGCCAATTACATCAGCAGGCTTGTGAAACCGCGACCCGAAATCCTCTCAACCGATGGGAAACTCATCGGGCCAGCAAGTCTTCGGCGGCCGCTCGATCGATTGACGACACCTGATCAGCTCAGCGTTCGCTGTCCAATTGGGCCATCAGGGCGCTCGGGTAGCGGTCACCGCGCACTTCGGAGTCGGCGAGCACGTCATTGATCGCGGCGAGATCGTCCGAACTCAAAGCCACCTCGGTGCTGCTCATCGTTGCACGCACCTGATCGACGGTGCGCGAACCGACGACGGGGACGATGTCCTCGCCCTGCGCCGCGACCCAAGCGATCGCGAGCTGGGGAAGGGTGATCCCCTTCGCCGAGGCGACCCTGCCCAATGCCGAAACGATCGATTCGTTGTGGGCCAGGTTCTCCCCCTGAAAGCGAGGGAACATCGCCCGGTTCCCTCCGGTCTTGCCCGCGAACAGCCCCTTCGCCAGTGCTCCGTATGCGGTGATGCTGATGCCGAGGTCGCGGCAGGCGGCAAGTATCCCGTTGGACTCGATGGAGCGGGTGAGCAGGGAGTATTCGATCTGCAGATCGCTGATCGGGGCGACGGCTGCTGCCCGGCGGATCGTCTCCGCTCCGACTTCGCTCAGGCCGATCGACCGGACATATCCGGCCTCGACGAGCTCCGCGATCGTTCCCACGGTTTCTTCGATCGGAACGTTCGGGTCGAGCCGTGCCGGCCGATAGATGTCGACATGGTCGGTGCCCAGGCGGCGCAGCGAATAGGACAGAGAGTTGCGGACCGCATCGGGGCTGCCGTCGAAGCCGATGAAAGAGCCATCCGGAGCGAGTACGGCACCGAACTTCACCGAGAGGACGACCTCGTCGCGACTGCGCTCGGCCAACGCACGGCCGATGAGCATCTCGTTGTGGCCGGCACCGTAGAAATCACCGGTATCGATGAGGTTGCCGCCGTCGTCGAGGTAGGAATGGATCGCAGAGATGCCCTCAGCGTCGGAGGTCGGACCGTAGGCACCGGACATGCTCATGGCGCCGAGGCCGGGTGATGTGACGATGGGTCCTGCGGTACCAAGTTGGCGGTGGTCGATGGTCTGTGTGTTGTTTTCAATAGTCATGTCAACGAGTCTGCTCGCGTTGCGCATTGGTGAGAATGCTCTGGCGATCCAGGGATAAGTTGTCCCTGGATACTGTCGAACAGCAGGCAGATAATAGGTCAATGACTGATCGCTAGGGCCTCGCTGATTTCCTCCGTCGTCGCCGCGAGAGCTTGCGACCCGAAGATGTCGGGGTCGCCGGCTCGGATCGCAGACGAACCCCGGGGCTGCGGCGCGAGGAAGTGGCGATGATGGCGGGTGTCTCCGTCGACTACTACTCCCGCCTCGAACAGAGCCGCGGTGCGACGCCGTCGGCTTCGGTAGTCAATGCGGTCGCCCGCGCCCTGCAATGCGATCGAGACCAACGCGATCACCTGCTGCATCTCGCAGGACACCCGGTTCCACCGCGCAGTTCCGACGGATATGTCCGTCCCGGACTCATCGCCCTGGCCAGTCGGCTCGACGATATGCCCGCCGTGATCGTCACCGACCTCGGCGAAGTGATCTGGACGAACCCGATGAGGCATGCGCTGTTTTCGGGTCTGTCCGATCGGCCCGGCAGGGAGAAGAACCTCATCTGGAAGTGGTTCCAAGACCCGCACTCGCGAATGATGCCGGAGGAGGACTGGGACCGAATTTCAGAAGCCCACGTGAGTGACCTGCGAGCGACTTATGCGCGCCGGTCAGGCGATCGGCAGGTGAGAGAATTCGTGGCAGACCTCATCGAGGTCAGCGCTGACTTCGCTCGGCTGTGGGAGCGACACGATGTCGCGGTGCGACATTCCGACCGCAAGACCATCATCCACGAGCAGGTCGGTCGTCTCGAATTCAGGTGCGAAGTTCTGCTCACTCCGGATGATGACATCTCGCTGCTCGTGTTCTTCCCACTCGACGGCACCGAGACCGCGAGCCGTCTGGAGTTGCTCGGCGTCGTTGGGACGCAGAGGCTGACAGCGGGAGAGACACCGGGGTAGATAGGCGTCGCCGGGCCAGCACTCACCGGGCAGGCGATCGAGTTCTGGGCGGCGAGATCGGGTCGAGTAGAATAAACACGGAACACTTCCGTGAAAAATACACGGTCGAACCCCAGACCCGATGAAGGAGACTGTCATGAGCAAGGAAATCGAACTGGATGTACGTGCTGAGATTCCTGCGCGCCGCCACGAACTGATCTTCGAGACTTATCACGGTCTTGAAGTCGGAGACGCCTTCATCCTCGTCAACGATCACGATCCTAAGCCGCTGTACTACCAGTTCGCAGCGGAGCAGGCCGGAAAGTTCACATGGGACCCGATCGAAGAGGGCCCGGAGCGCTGGCAGGTGCGCATCGGCCGGACCGAACCGACCGAGTGACCGGACAGAGATGACGGCACCAGACCAGGACGAGCTGATCACTGAACTGACAGCAGTCCTCGCGAAGAGTCTGCGGGCACTGGGAAAAGCCGGTCAACCCGACGAAGCCAGTCGTCTCGGAGCCACCGGGTGGTCGCTGCTGCGGCACGACCACCCGCGTGAGGCCGAGAAGATCAACGGTACGATGCACTATCTCGCGCGGCTTCCCGGGTCCCCGTCATCGGGTAAGCTGGCGCAGGCGGACTCGCATTCGACCTCTGAGAGCTGATGCGGCAGATCTGCGGTGGTCGATCCTCCGAGTGACCACCAGCTTGTCACTGGTCAATGCGCAAGAATGAGGGCATGAGCGAACGCGAACCCTCCGCACCGGCCAACCGCTATCCGGCAGCCGATGAATGGCAAGCAGTCGACAACTACTTCACTGAGACACTCGTCGGCGAAGATGCCGCCTTGGCCGCAGCCCGCAGGTCAGGCACAGCCACGACGATGCCGAATGCCGAAGTCGCAGCCAACCAGGGAGCGTTCCTCGGACTCCTGGCCAATATCGCCGGTGCAAAACGCGTCCTCGAATTCGGCACTCTCGCGGGCTATTCGACCATCTGGCTTGCTAGAGCCGTGGGAGAGAGCGGACACGTCGTCACGCTCGAACTCGAAGAGCAGAACGCGGCAGTCGCCGAAGAGAACTTCCTCGCCGCCGGCGTTGCAGATCGAATCGAGACGATCATCGGTCCGGCGTTGGACACTGCCGCCCAACTCATCAATGACGGCGTAGAGTCGTTCGACTTCGTGTTCATCGACGCCGACAAACCGAACAACCCCGCCCACCTCGCGGCGGCTCTTGAGCTAACCCGGTCCGGGGCGGTGATCGTCATCGACAATGTCGTCCGAAACGGGGAAGTCGTCGACGGTGACAGCGCCGATCCGCGGGTCCACGGCGTACGAAGCGTCGCCGACGCGATGGCTGCGAACCCAGACCTGGATGCCACAGCACTCCAAACCGTCGGCGAGAAAGGCTGGGACGGACTCATCATCGCGCGTCGGCGGTGATGCGAACCTGAGCGCAGGATCTACCAGACCTGTGGGGGCCTCCGGTAATAGACATCGATCGGGTCCAGGTCTATCGTCGGCGCATCCAGGAGCGACCCGATGAGCAGCAAAATGGTGATCGGGAAGAACGCGACCGCCACATAACGAGTCATTCCCCGCCAGAATCCGACGCGTCTGCCGCTGTGCTTGAGCGTGACGACTCCACACAGAGCCTGGCCAGGGGAGACCGTGCAGCCGTAGAGAACGCCGAACACCAGTGCCATCAGCGGATAGCTGATGAGAGCGACTTTGGCAGCATCGTCGACCGAGATGATGTTCACTGCGGAGAGGGTCAGCGCAATGCCGATGAACATGCCAGTGAAGAAGAGAACGAAGACCGCGTCGAGGATCCTCGCCCACCAGCGTCGAACCGATGGAGCCGGAATCAGCGGTCCACGATTGCGCCAAGGGCCAGGGCCGTGAACGGCGAGCCCAGCTTGGGCGCGGTAGTTCGAACTCATAGGGTTTGTCTTCCCTATCAGTTGGCTCTGCGCATCTCCGAAGCCAGATGGTGGGTCATCGGGACGCCGACGGCGGCCATCGCGAAGCTCGTTGTGAGGACGTCGCCGGCCAGTTCGATCGTGCGGCGGGTCTTGTCGACTTGTTTGGCCGACGCCGAATTCATCACGCGAGAGTGCAGCTCGCAGCTGAAGCCATCGGCCGCGGGAATCAATGTGCCCTCGGCCAATTCGGTCTGCCCGGTCGGCTGAGAGAGGACGAACTCCAGTGCCGAACCGTCACAGACTCGCAGATACCCGGTCTCCGTGTGCATCGGGGCTCCCTCAGGAGACCATGTTTTCTGCACATAGGTGAGGAACGGTTTCCCCGCCTCGGCGAAGGTGACTTCCTCCGTGTATTCGAACGAGTCAATAGTCGGATACTCCCCACGGCCGGCACCGCGCCAGGTGCCGATCAGTCCGGACACGGGCTTCAGCGCGGGATGCATGGGCATGGGACATTCCTTCCGAGTCCACCGGGTGTGCAGGTATCCACCACGATAGACGAAACCCCTCCGGAACACGGGAAACGTGGTGCGGAGGGGTTCATTCTGCGGTGGGCCCCGTGGGGATCGAACCCACGACCCGCGGATTAAAAGTCCGCTGCTCTACCAACTGAGCTAGAGGCCCCGCCCCATCACAAACGCAGGACACAGTCCTGCTGACGCATGATGGAGACGAACTAATAGTAGAGGTTCGCGCCCGAATTACTCAAACCAGGTCGGCCCCGCGGATCACTTCTCCAGTCCGCGCCGATCCTCACCCGTGTAGGTGCGCGGCAGACCGTCCGGCGCCTCTAGCTCCTCGGGATCAAGCGGTTCGATGACCTCGGACTCGATGGCCTTGTCCTTCTTCATCTTCCCTAGCAGGGCACGGACATTGCTCAGGCTCGCGAGCAGCTTCCGGTCCTTCTTCGGAGCGACGTATTCGGGGTCGGTTTCGATGGGGAAGACCGCTGGTGCGGCACCGAAGGCCTCCTTCGATTCGGCCGCGACCTTCCGCGCCATCTGGCCGTTGACCACAGCACCGATAACCGCACCGATGCCGAAGGGCAGCAGACGGCCGACGAACGACCCGCCGGCGCGGGCGGCGAACTTACGGATGAAGGTCTTGCGCAGCTTGCGCACGAGCAGATCGACCAGGGGAGCGGGCAGCTGCTTGGTCACAGTGGCGCCCCAGCTGCCGAACATCGACTCGACTCCGCCGTTCTGCTTGCCGAACTTCTGGATGAGGTTCTTCCCATCCTTGCCCAACATGAGGCCGAGCACCAGGGCATTCGCCCGCTTGGCGTCGGCCACCGGCAGTCCGTGGATCTCCGCGATCGCCTGGGCGAAGAGTGCCGTGCCTTCGAGGAAACCGGCGGTCTCTGCTCCAGCCACGCCGAGCGCGGCCGTCGTCCCCAGCCCCGGAACTGCCGCAGTCGCACCGACTGCCGCACCTCCCGAGGTCGTCAGAGTCAGGTAGTGGCGGCGAATGATCTTGATGAGCTCTTCGGGCGTCGCATCCGGATGCCGACGGCGCAGACTGCGCACATAGGCCAGGGCGACGGGTCGATGCACAGACAGCAGACGCGACAACATCGACTGGGCGCGGGGATTGAGGGTGCCGTCGTCATTGACTGCCAACTTCGCAGCCTTGTCGAGGCCCTTCTTCGCCACTGATGATTTTGCCACGAGAGTTCCTCCTCGTATCGGTCACTCGCGGCTGCGGGTCGCAGTCACGAATCAGACCTCAGTTTAATAGCGTCCGTTGTGAGTCCCGGGAGCGAAACCTGACCGTGCGGCGAAAGCCCGAATGTGCTCCACGTCCTAGTCCGCGCACCTCCGCAGGGACTAAACTGCCCTGACCATGTCACAGCGCGCATTCCACCGTCCCGTTCCCTTGTCCGACCTCGACTCCGTCGGCGCCGTCGACGATCCCGTCGCCCGTTCGGAGACTTCGCACGCGACCGCGGCACTGCTGCTCGGCGATTCCGAGGGCAACCGCGACGAGGCTGCCACCAGGCGCTTCGTCGAACTCGCTGATGACATCGGCTTCGAAATCATCGCCGAGATGTGGTCCGCCGCCCCCGCCGTCTCCGCACCCGGCGCACTATGGCGCCTCTACGCCCTGCGCCAATGGATCAAGTCCGCGCCCCGCGAACTCTCCGAGATGTTCGCCGACGGCCAACGCCGAGTCACCGAAGGCATCGGCTACGACGAGATCCTCGCCGGCGTCGAACTGCCCGCCGGACCCGACGAGGTGGCCCACGCCATCGACGAGATCCTCGTCGGCGCCTTCCGTGGCGACGTCGTCATCGCACTGCTGCGCGCCGCCGCCTTCGTCGGCATCTGCGCGGCTGGCACCGACAACCACGACACCGGCACCCGCCTGCGCCAACTCTCCCAAGACCTGTCCGACGCCGCAGTCGTCCATCGCCGATGCGGCCTCGACTGATCATCGGATCGTAAGTCCTCCCCTCGCCGAGGCGGCCCTGACCGACCGCATGAGCGCAGTTCCAGCCCGCTGATATTCCCACCCGGCCCCGTTCTCGACTGTGAGATTTTCAACGGACGGAAAGGCCGCCTCGGCGGTGGATTCATGAGTATGAGCGAGTATCGTAGGGGGTGGCCTTCGGGCCACCGGACGCTGGATCGCTGAAGCCCCGGGCTCCAAATTCAGCCGCTTCGAGCGGCCTTCCGCCGAGAGGCGCTCTCGGTCCAGTGTCCGGCACATATCATTGAGGCATCATGCACATTCGTCCGGCTTGTCCGGGCCCCGGGCAGGAGGAGCGCATGCGGCTCAAGCGGGTACCGCAGGACAAGGTGTTCTACGAGCGGTTGTCCGATCTCGTCTCTCAGATGCGGCAGTGCAACCTGGTGCTCGCCGAACTCTCCGGAATCGAAATCAGCGAACGACGCGATGTCGCTGACCGCCTCCGCGAGATCGGGGACAAAGCCGATGAAGACATGGGCGCAATGCTGCGAGCACTGCGCGAGAACTACATCACCCCGTTCGACCGCAACGATCTCTACCTGCTCAGCCACCACATGCGCGAGATCTGCCACCGGTTGCACGGAGTCGGATACGTTCTCGCTTCCGGGGCCTTCGACCCACTGCCGTCCGGCGTGCCCGAGACCCTGGCCGTGCTGTCGAACCAGACGGACCACACCTCGCGGATGATCACGCGGCTGCCGGGCAACCTCGACCAGTGGGACTACGTCGACTCAATCAACCGTCTGACGTACCAGGTCGAGAGCCTGCAGTGGCGGATGTCGGACGCGGTGCCGAACTCTAAACGCGGACTGACCTACATGGCGGCCGTCTCCCAACTCGGGCAGGCCTTCGTCCGCGCCGCCCACGGGTTCACCGAACTCGGCAAGGTCGTCGCAGCCATCGCGATCAAGGAGTCGTAGTCCGTGGAGCTGCTCCTGGCGGCAGTCGTCATCGCCGCGGTGATCTTCGCCGGCTCGAACGGATTCCACGACGCCGCTCTGACCGTCGGCAACGCGGTCGTCGGACGGGCGATGCGACCCGGGTGGGCACTCAGCCTGGCCGTCATCTTCAACTTCATCGGCGCGCTCCTCGGCGAGGGAATCGCAATCGTCGTGGCCAACCAGATCGTGCTCTTCTCCGGTTCGGCCGACCTCATCCTCACCAGCCTCATCATCGCCTTCGTGGCGGCGACGACGTGGAGTCTGTTCACCTACTATCTGGCGCTGCCGGTGTCGTCGACCCACTGTCTCATCGGCGGTCTGCTCGGTGCGGGAATCGTGTTCGGCTTCTCCGTCAACACCGGTGAGGCGATGGACTCCGTGGTGTGGCCGCTGGTGCTCTCACCCATCCTCGGGTTCATCCTCGCGTGGGTGCTAACGCTCATCCTGTCGAAGTCGCTAGCTTCCACCCCGCCGAAACCGCTGTTCCGCGGCGCACGCATGGTCGACTCCGTGCTCACGGCGGCACTCTCGCTTGTTCACGGAGTCCAGGACGCGCAGAAGGTCGCGGCCTTGGTCATGGTCGGAATTCTCGCCGTCGAGGCGACTCCGCACGATGGTCTGTCCATCGTCGAGATCTCCTGGCCGGTGCGCCTCCTGATCGCCGCGGCACTGGCTGCGGGCACCGGACTGAGCGGGTGGCGAGTGGTCCAGACGCTGTCGGTGCGCATGGTCCGCCTAGACCCTCTCAAATCCTCCATCGCCGATGGTGCGGCCACGATCCTCATGTACACCGCAGCCCTGATCATGCGGGTTCCGGTGTCACTGACCTTCGTGCTCGGTTCGTCGATCCTCGGTACCCAGTACGCCGGGCGCAAGGGCCACGCCAGAGCCCGGTACTTTATGCCGATGTTCGGCGTCTGGCTCCTGACGATCCCGGCCGCGGCACTGCTGGCAGTGGTGCTCGGGTGGATCGTCAAAGCCTCCGTCGGGCTCTGACGCTCGGCCTCGGACGCTCGGCCTCGGACGCTCGCAGGCGCCCGGGCCGAGCCCGATGAAATCACTGATCATGTGGCTGTCGAATCAGCCTCGCGACTTCCGTCCGAAGACGAAACCGGTGGTGATCATGGCCGCAGCGAGCACGAAGTGCAGCCAGTTGTCGGCGGTGTTGAGGCCGACGAAGTTGCCCATCGACTCCATCGGGATCACCATCCCGTAGATCCACAGAACCGCGTAGATGATGCCGCCGACGATGAGAAAGTTCTTCGCCAGTCCACGCGAACGCAGTCCGAGCATCCCGACGATGCCGAAGAGCAGATGGACAATGTTGTGGAGCACCGTGACCTGGAAGAGGCCGAGCAGCGCTGCATCCGTATGGTGTCCGGCGAAGCTGATCGAGCCGAGGTTTGCGGTGATGCCCGGGACGAATCCGAGGATGCCCACGAGCAGGAAAACTGCACCGAAGAGCCCTGAGACCATCTGCACCTGCAAACGGGTGCTTCCTGAGACTGCGGGCGACTGTGACGACATCGAGATATTCATGACGATCCTTTCCCAAAGGTGGCTGACATGAACGATTCGGAGCAGATGCCGATTCGGATGGCCGCTGGGCGAAGTTTTTCGACAGCGACTGCATAGCTCGGTCTCCTGGGCTATTTACGCCTACCGGGAACGCTGATTGGAAGCCGAGGCAGATGCCGTCGCCGAACTGCGCGGCTGATGTTGTGACACGACGGAGCGCCGAGCCCAATGTGCACACAGTGGGCTCGGCGCTCCGTCGTGTCTGAGATACCTCACATGGGTGGATCAGCCGGCGAACGGACCGTACGTGGCCAACAGGTTTCCCTTGCTGGTGCGCTGTACGTCTTTGAGAGTCAGCCTCGTCGTCGTTCCGCCCTCGAAGAGGGACCGTCCGCTGCCGGCGACGACCGGGTGGACGGCCACGGTCAGCTCGTCGACGAGGTTCGCCTCGACGAGCTGACGGACGACCGACATCGATCCCTCGATCGCGATCTTGCCGCCTTCGCCCGCTTTGAGCTCGCGAACGAAATCAACGAGGTCACCTTGAACGAGGGCCGAATTCTCCCACCGGAGATCCGATTGCGACAGCGTCGTCGAGGCGATGTGCTTGGGCGTCGAATTGATGAAGTCGGCGAACGGTGCGTCCTCGCCTTCTGTGTGGTTCGGCCAGTAGTTCTCCCACTCCTGATAGGTGATACGGCCGAGTATGCAGTCGTCGACTCCTCCGATGGCTGTGTTCATCCATTCGCCCATCTCCTGGTCGAAGGAGTCGAATTGGAACTTGAACGGATCGGAAGCGATCCCGTCGAGTGACTGGAACAGTGCGGCGATGACGGTGCGGGGCATGGTTATCTCCTCATTGAGTGTCGTACGAGCCGTTGCATCTTGTATGGGTGTGGTTCCCGAATTCTATTTCAGTTCAAAAAGTGAACTGTGGTTCCAATAATGAACTTAACTTGCTAGGCTGTCAAGCATGAAGTCGTACGGACAGTTCTGCGGTCTGGCTCGGGCAGCCGAGGTGCTGGGGGAGCGCTGGTCGTTCATCATCCTCCGCGATCTCCTCGTCGGGCCGAAGCGCTTCAACGAGCTTCGGCAGGGAAACCCCGGCATTCCGTCGAACCTCCTGACCACACGATTGCGCGAACTCGAGGCCGCGGAGATCGTCGAGCGCAGTATTGACGGCCGCAGCGTCGTCTACCGCCTCAGCGAATACGGTTCGGATCTCGGTCCAGTGCTCATCGAACTCGGCCGCTGGGGATCACGCCGTATGGGTGAAGCGCGTGAGGGTGAGATTCCGACCGACAGTTCCTTGGCTGCCTCGCTTCTCACCTCTCGCACCGAGTCGAAGGTGCGGCCATTCAGCGTCGAGGTGACCGCCGGACCGGCAGTCGCTCACGCTGAGGTGAATGAGTCGGGCGTGGACGTGGACGAAGGCGCCGATCCGACAGCACAGCTCTTCATCAGCGGCCCGGGCCTGCGGAGTCTCCTCGCCGACGGCGATGCGGAGGCGGCCGTGGTGGCTGGAACGGTGACAGTCGATGGGGATGAGTCCCTGCTGGCTGAGTTCATCCGCGCTTTCCGCGCACCCCTCGACAGCGGCGCCAGCACCCACTAGGCCGCTCCAACGCAAAGTGGTCGTTCTGGTCACGTTCCGCTGAGCAGAGTGTGACCAAAACGACCACTGAGTGAGGCATGTTTACGCTGTTGGGCGCTTAGGCCTCCACCGCGACGAGGCGGAAGCGGAACCAGCCCGGCCGAGGAACCCTCAGATCATCCGAAGCGACCGGAGATGTAGTTCTCGGTCTCTTCCTTGTCCGGGTTCGAGAAGATCGACGAGGTCTCGTTGAACTCGATGAGCTTACCGGGCTTGCCGGTGCCTGCGATGTTGAAGAACGCGGTCTTGTCGGACACGCGAGCAGCCTGCTGCATATTGTGAGTGACGATGACGACCGTGTACTTGTCCTTGAGGTCGTTGATGAGGTCCTCGATCGCCAGCGTCGAGATCGGGTCGAGAGCCGAGCACGGTTCGTCCATGAGCAGGACCTGCGGCTCGACGGCAATGGCGCGAGCGATGCACAGGCGCTGCTGCTGACCGCCGGAGAGACCCGAACCGGGCAGATTGAGACGGTCCTTGACCTCGTTCCAGAGGTTCGCGCCGCGCAGGGCACGCTCGGTGAGATCGTCGGCTTCGGTCTTCGACAGGCGTTTGTTGTTCAGACGCACACCTGCGAGCACGTTCTCCTTGATGCTCATCGTCGGGAACGGGTTCGCCCGCTGGAAGACCATGCCGACCTCACGGCGGACGTTGACCGGGTCGACGCCGGCGCCGTAGATGTCGTTGCCGTCCATGAGCACCTCACCGGAGACGGTGGCGCCGGGGATGACTTCGTGCATGCGGTTGAGGGTGCGCAGCACCGTGGATTTGCCGCAGCCGGAGGGGCCGATGAAGGCGGTGACGGAGCGCGGCTTGATCTGCATCTGCACGCCGTCGACGGCGCGGAAGTCGCCGTAGAAGATGTCGAGATCCTTGATGTCGATCTGCTTGGACATTGTGTTCCTATCCGTGGAAATGAGTGAGTCTGGAAGTCTGTGGGCAGTCGCCGGTCAGCGGCCGGCCTTCGGTGCGAGCACCTTCGCGATGATGCGGGCGAGCAGGTTGAGCACCATGACCAGGGCGACGAGGACGAGCGCTGCGGCCCAAGCACGTTCCGAGCTGGCCAGGGCGGCGGCACCCGGTGAGACCGGGCGCAGCTGCGAGTCGTAGATGTACGTCGGCAGCGTCGACATCCAACCGGAGAAGAGGTTCCAGTTGAGTGTCTTCGCGAACCCGGCGGTGACCATGATGGGTGCGGTCTCACCGATGACGCGGGCGATGGCGATGGTGACACCGGAGAGGATTCCCGACACCGAGGTGGGCAGAACGATCTTCACGATCGTCTTCCACTTCGGCACGCCCAGAGCGTAGGACGCCTCACGCAGGTCCATCGGCACCAGGCGGAGGATCTCCTCCGTATTGCGCACGACGATCGGGATCATCAGCACGGACAGCGCCACGGCCGCGGTGAAGCCGGTCTTCGCGATTCCGGCTGAGCCGGGCATGAGCACATTCGCGATCGTGGAGAACAGTGCGAAGGCGAACAGACCGGCGACGATCGAGGGGATTCCGGTCATCACGTCGACGAGGAAGGTGATCGCCTTGCCCAGACGGTTCTTGTTCGAGTACTCGACGAGATAGATGGCGGTGAGGACGCCGATCGGAATCGAGATGATGCAGGCGGCGAGCGTGATGAGCACGGTGCCGACGATGGCGTGGTAGAAGCCGCCGGCCAGAGTGGCCTCGCCGGCGACGTACTGCTGGTCGAGGACGCCCTTCATCCCGAGCATGGTGCGGGTGAGCAAGTCGCCGCTGATGGCGGCCCCGCCCTTGGAAGCGGTCAGCCACAGCAGTGAGATGAGGGGAACACATGCGAGGACGAACGTCGAGGTGACGATGGTGGTCGCGATCCGGTCGACGGCCTTGCGGCGCCCTTCGTAGGACGCGGAGACCGCGAAGACGGCGATCGCATTGATGAGTCCGGCGAGGACGGCGACGACGGGGATGTTGAAGCCGCCGAATGCGATGAAGCTGATGACGATCGCCACGATGATCGAGGCGACGGCGACGACCCACGGGGTGGCCTTCGGCAGCTGTTTGGAGGTCAGCTTCGCCGGTTTCGAGGCGGGCGCCTCGGTGATGGTGTTCATGGTGGTCATTGGTCTCAGCTTCCCTTCACCGAGGTGCGGGCGACGATGGCGCGGGCTCCCATGTTCACCAGCAGGGTGATGACGAAGAGCACGAGGCCGACGGTGATGAGTTCGGACAGGCGCAGTCCCGCGGCCTCGGGGAAGTTCTGCGCGATCTCGGATGCGATGGTCTGGTTGCCGCTGACGACGAGCGAAGCGGTGAGGACACCGGGCGAGAGGATCATGGCCACGGCCATGGTCTCACCGAGCGCGCGTCCGAGGCCGAGCATCGTGGCCGAGACGATTCCGGACTTGCCGAAGGGCAGCACGGCCATGCGGATCATCTCCCAGCGGGTGGCGCCGAGCGCCAGTGCCGCCTCTTCCTGCAGTCGCGGGGTCTGGAGGAAGATCTCGCGAGTCAGGGAGGTGATGATCGGCAGGATCATGATCGAGAGCACGAGCGAGGCGGTCAGCAGTGTGCGGCCGGTCTGTGACACGGAGCCGTCTGCGGCCGGAGCGAAGATCGGAATCCAGCCGAACCACTTCGACAGCCACAGGTAGAAGCCGGTGAGGTTGCCGGCCAGAGCGATGCCCCACAGGCCGTAGACGACCGAGGGGATGGCGGCGAGGAGGTCGATGACGTAGCCGAGCACCGGGGCAAGCTTGCGCGGTGCCATATGCGTGGTGAACAGTGCGATGCCCAGCGAGAAGGGAGTCGCGACGACCAGTGCGATGGCTGCGGAGATGAGCGTGCCGATGACCAGCGGCCAGACGTAGGAGAAGAAGCCCTTGCCGCCGGTGATCTGCGAGGGATCACTGAGCTGCGCGGTGATGGTGTCCTTCGACTGTGCGAGAAGGAACAGGGCGACTCCGGCGAGGATCACCAGGATCATGATGCCGGCGATGAGCGTGGCGGCGGAGAAGATGCGGTCGCCGGGGCGGACGACGGCCTTCTGCTGCCGAGGTGCGGGACTGCTGCTCTGCGGCTCAGTTCCGGGCTCTGGTGGGGAGTCGGGCCCTGTGGGGCCTGACTCAGTGGTCTGTGTGCTGATCGGCACAAGTACTCCTCATGTGACTTGTGGTGAAACCGGTGTGGTCCCACAGGCGCCGAAAAGCGGCGCAGGGCTTCTGCGCCGCTCTCGACTGGCTATTTCTCCAGGTCAGAAGCTGAACTCAGCCTTCAACCTTGATTGAGTCGATGACCTCTTCGATCTGCTTGCGCAGGTCATCGGACAGTGGTGCGGACCCGGCGGAATCAGCAGCGGACTTCTGTCCCTCTTCCGAGACCACGAACTTCTCCCAGGCCTTGACCATGTCCACGGTCTCCTGGTCCTTGTAGGACGAGCAGACGAGGTGGTAGGAGACGAGCACGATCGGGTAGGCGCCGGACTCGGTGGTGTCGCGGGCCAGGTCGAAAGCGAGGTCGCCTTCGCTGCGGCCTTCGACCTTCTCGGAGGCGTCGACGACCTTTGAAGCGGCTTCAGGGGAGAGTTCGACGAACTCGTCGCCGACCTTGACCTTGGCGGTGGAGAGTTCACCGACGGCCGAGGCATCCGCGTAGCCGATGGCTCCCTCGGTGTCGGAGACGGTCTGGATGATGCCGTCGGTGCCCTGTGCAGCCTCGCCGCCGTACTCCTTCGGGAAGTTTCCGTCGACCTCGGCGTCCCAGTCCTTCTCGGCGGTGGCCTTGAGGTACTCGGCGAAGTTCTCCGTGGTGCCCGAGTCATCGGCGCGGTGAACGGCGGTGATCTTGAGATCCGGGAGGTCGGCATCCGGGTTGTCGGCCTTGATGGCCTTGTCGTTCCAGTTCGTGATGTCGCCCTTGAAGATCTTCGCGATCGTGGCGGGGGAGAGGTTGAGCTCGTCGACGCCCTTGACGTTGAAGGTCACGGCGATGGGCGAGATGTAGACGGGGAACTCGTAGGCTCCGTCGGCGCCGCAGGCTTCCTGTCCAGCCTTGACCTCTTCGTCGTCGAGGTGGGCGTCGGATCCGGCGAACTGAGCGTTGCCGGCGAGGAACTGCTCACGACCGGCACCCGATCCATCGGGGGAGTAGTTGACGGTGACGCCGGAGTTCTGCGAGGTGAAGTCCGCTGTCCAGGCATCCATCGCGGCCTTCTGCGAGGAGGCGCCGATGCCGGTCAGGGTGCCCTGCAGGTCGCTGCTGCCGCCGGAGGCCTCTTCACCGGTGGCGGACTGGCCGCCGCAAGCCGAGAGGGTGATGGCGCCGACCGCGAGGATCGCTGCGGAGGGGGCGAGATGCTTCATCTTCACGAAGATGCCTTTCATGTTTGTGGACACAGCTCGAGAGTTCTCGATTGCTCGTGGTCCACGCTAAGGATCACGCGTGAAGTGCAAGGAGTTGGAACGTGAATGGAAGGTGAATGAGCGGCGAAGGGTTGGAGCCGTCGTGAGTGCTCGATCACAGATCTCGTCGGTTTCATGAAAGGATCGTTGTCGGGACCGGCATTCCCGCGCCGAGGCGGCCCGCCCGGTGTGCGCACAGAATCGCTAAGGCAGGGCCCGCGTGGCCCACGCACAAAGTCGCCGAGGCTGCCCGCCCAGTACCCGTGCACGGTTCTGAGGTTCGTCGATCCCTTGCCCCGGTCCGACCTGTGTCCCTACGGTCGCTGCCATGAAGGAACAGAACCGATACGTCCTCGGAGAATCCGAAACCGAACATTCACGACTGCGCGACCAATCGGTCGTCTTCGACCCGCCGACCATCCAACTGCTCACCGAAGCGGGACTCACCGAAGGCATGAGCGTCCTCGACATCGGCACCGGTGCCGGAGATGTCGCTGTCATCGCCGCCGATCTCGTCGGTCCCAGCGGGCATGTGCTTGCCGTCGACCGCAGTCCCGAGGCGCTCGAAGGGGCCCGTCGCCGGCTGGGGCATCGGCGAGAGATCGAAATCGCCGAGGCGGACCTCACCGTCCTCGACCTCGACCAGCAGTTCGATGCGATCGTCGGCAGGGCCGTGCTCATGCACGTGAGCAGCCCGGTCGAGGTGTTGGAGCGACTCCGCCGGCATCTGCGGCCCGGAGGACTGATGGTCATGCACGAATTCGACCTCACCCAGCAATGGACGAGCGTGAGCACCCCGCTCTGGGACCGGGTGAGAACACTGATTCTGCAGACATTCGAATCGATAGGAATCCACAACACGTTGGGGCGTGACCTCTTCGCGGCCTTTCGTTCCGCCGGGCTGCCCGATCCGCACTTGACCTTGGGCGCACCGGTGGGAGGCGGGGCAGAAGCGCCGAGCTTCGGATGGGTCAACGTCCTGGCCGGTCTGCTGCCCTACCTCGAGCAGCAAGGGATTGTGACCGCCGATGAAATCGGTATCGACTCGCTCACTCAGCGCCTCACCGACGATTTGGATGCCGAGGACGCCACGCTCCTCGGACCGTTGATGTACGGCGCGTACTGCACCGTCGGCTGAAACCGCAGCGGCCTCGCCGAGGCGCCCCACCCTCACCGGTGAATCGGTTCGTCCGTCGAGGGAACCCCCGAATCAGCTGTCGATGGGGCGGACGCGTTCGATCTCGACGATGCGCGGCACCGGTCCGGGTCGTACGTAGGCGATGAGGACCTCACCGGGCTTGAGATACGGATCGTCCTTTGGCAGCTTTTCGGCCACGCGTTTCGGAGAATGAGCGGCGTAGACGGAGAAGATCGTCGGCAGCACCGGACGGTGGGTGCAGTAGATGATGGGCTTGCCTTTTGCCAGCAGCTTCTCGATATAGCGGACGGTCTTGTCCGGGTTCGCTGCGGTCGCCTTCTCGCTGAGCGTCGACACCTTCTTGATCGACTTGCCCGTCGCCGCCGACAGCGGAGTCAGCGTCGCCATGCACCGCTTCCAAGGGCTCGAGGCGAGCTTTCGAACACCCCAGGCCCCCAACAGTCCGGTCAGCGCCATGGCCTGTCGGGTGCCGAGTTTGAGCAGCGGCCGCACATGCTCGGTCTCGTACCATTTCGCACGCGGGAACGCCTTCCCGTGGCGGACGAGGATGAGCGGCCAGGCTCGCAGCGCGTCCGTCTCAGCGAACTTCTCCAGCGCGTCGAGCTGCTCCCGATCCGCAAACGACGTCAGCTTCGACCGGGCCTTGTCGACCGGGAACCACGCGGCACGGTCGACCTCCCGAGCGTTCATCGGGGCGAAGTCAGCCTCGTCCTTGACTTCGGCCGACCAGTAGAAGACCTTCTTCAGCGTGTTCTTGCCGACCGTGTACTCGGCAGAGGGAAGGGGGATGCCGAGGTGGATGTCGAATCCCGTCTCCTCCTTGACCTCGCGGATCGCGGTCTCCGGCAGGGTCTCTCCCGGGTCGACCTTGCCCTTGGGCCACGACCAGTCGTTGTATTTCGGGCGGTGGATGAGCACCACTTCGAGCCCTTTCGGACCCTGCCGCCAGCACACCGCCCCGGCGGCAAGGACATCGGCAGTGACGCGCGATGACGCCTGTGCCGACGCGACTTCGGACTGGCTCACGCCTCATCCCCGATTCGCCGACGGTTCCGGTGCCGACGGATGAGTTCCGTCTGATAGTCGACGAGGATGTTGCCCTCGTCGTCGTGGGTCCGCCGTGTCCACTTGCCGTCGCCGGCCAGGTCGAACACCGAGGTGGTCTCGGCGAAGGCGAGATCGAAGAGTTCGATGATCTCCGCCCGATGCCCGTCGTCGACGATCTGCACGAGCGCTTCGACCCGCCGGTCGAGGTTGCGGTGCATCATATCGGCCGAACCGATGTAGACGATCGGATCGCCGCTGTTGCCGAAGACGAAGGCGCGGGAGTGTTCGAGGAAGCGTCCGAGTACGGAACGGACGGTGATGTTCTCACTCAGTCCTTCGATGCCCGGGCGCAGGGCGCAGATTCCGCGGACGAAGACTTCGACGGTGACGCCGGCCTGTGATGCCCGGTAGAGGGCATCGATGATGGCTTCGTCGACGATCGAGTTGACCTTGATCCGCACCTGCCCCTGACCGCCGGACTGTGCGATCGCGATCTCGGATTCGATGAGTTCGATAAGGCCGGTGCGCACATTGCTCGGGGCGACGAGGAACCGCGAGTATTCGGACTTGGGCGCGTAGCCGGAGAGCTGGTTGAACAGCTTCGTCAGATCATCGGCGACGGCCCGATCGCGTGTCAGCAGTCCGAAGTCCTCATAGCCGCGAGCGGTCTTCGGGTGGTAGTTGCCGGTGCCGACGTGGCAGTACCGGGTCAGCCCGTCGGCCTCCTGGCGGACGACGAGGGAGAGCTTCGCGTGGGTCTTGAGCCCGACGATTCCGTAGACGACGTGGACGCCTGCGCGCTCGAGCTTGCGAGCCCACGTGATGTTGGCCTCCTCGTCGAAGCGAGCCTTGATCTCGACGACGGCGAGCACCTGGATTCCGGCCTGCGCGGCATCGACGAGGGCGTCGATGATCGGCGAATCACCGGAGGTGCGGTAGAGCGTCTGCTTGATGGCCAGCACGTTCTTGTCCGACGCGGCCTGCTCGAGGAAGGCCTGCACACTCGTGGAGAACGAATCGTAGGGGTGATGCAGCAGGATATCCCGGCTGGCCACCGCATCGAAGACGTCGACCTGGTCGCTCGACTCACGCAGCGACAGATCCTTGTTCATCTGCGGGACCATCTTCGGATAGTGCAGATCATCGCGCGGCACATCGGCGATATCGGACATTCCGGACAGGTCCAACGGGCTGGGCAGGTGGTAGATCTCCGAATCGTGGATGCCCAGTTCGTCCTTGAGCATCTCGAGGACGCGGGGGTGGATGTTCTCCGTGATCTCCATGCGCACGGCCGGACCGAAGCGCCTGCGCAGCAGCTCCTTCTCCAGTGCCTTGAGCAGGTTCTCCGCATCGTCCTCTTCGACCTCGAGGTCTTCGTTGCGGGTGACGCGGAAGGTCGAATGGTGGATGATCTCCATGCCGTCGAACAGGGTGCCGAGGTGTTCGGCGATGATGTCCTCGAGGGCGACGAACCGGGCTGGGACGTCGCGTCCGGCGGGTCGGTCGGTCGCCTCGGCGACGTTGAAGAACCGGGGCAGACGCGGGGGAACCTTGACCCGGGCGAAGAACTCCTTGCCCGTCTCCGGCGACCGCAGGAGCACGCCGAGGTTGAGCGAGAGGCCCGAGATGTAGGGGAACGGGTGCGCCGGATCGACGGCCAGCGGGGTGAGGACGGGGTAGACGTGGCCGAAGAAGAATTCGTCGACGCGGGTGCGCTCGTCCGGGGTGAGGTCTTCGACCTGGACCTTCGTGATCGATTCCGCATCGAGGCGGGGGCCGATGTCGTCCTTGAGTAGGGCGGCATGCCGGCTCATCAGCTCGAATGCGCGCACGCCGATATCGTGCATGACCTGTGCGGGCATGCGACCGGTGACGCTGGGTACGGCCAGGCCGGTGTTGATGCGGCGCTTGAGGCCGGCGACGCGGACCATGAAGAACTCGTCGAGGTTGGTCGCGAAGATCGAGAGGAACCGGACGCGTTCGAGCAGCGGGATCTCGGGATCCGAGGCGAGGTCGAGGACGCGTTCATTGAAGGCCAGCCAGCTGAGTTCGCGATCGAGGAAGCGATCTGCCGGGTCGGGCAGTCCCAGTTCCTTGCCCGAATCTGCGATGTCGTACAACGCTCTACTCCTTCTCGTTCGTCGTCGTGCTCGCAGAATCAGTGCCGGTGACCTCCGCGGAGGCCGGTGCATAGGCCACGTGCGCGACCGCGACATGGAAACCCAGTCGCTCATACAAGCCTAGCGCCGGGGCGTTGTCCGATTCGACGTAGAGTTCGATCGTCTCGGCTCCGGCGGCCACCATCCGCCGCATCCCCTCGACCGTCAGCGCCTTGCCCACGCCCTTGGCGTGGATGCGCGGATCGACGCCGACGACATAGACCTCGCCGAGGCGGCCCTCATCATCCGTGTCCGTGATCTTCGTCTGGTGGAATCCGATGACCTCGCCATCGCGCGCGGCAATGACGAAGGTCTCGGGGTCGAAGTCCGCGGCGGTGACGACGGCGTCGATATCGGCGCGGGTCTGGCCGCCCTGTTCGGGGTGCCAATCGAATGCTGCGTTGTTCACCGACAACCAGCCGTCCTCGTCGCCGGGAGCAAACGAGCGGATCTCGACACCATCGGGAGTCTGGGTCTCGGGGAGGGCGTCGAGGCTCAGCCCGGAGTCGGTGCGCATCTGATAGAGCACCCGGTCACGACCAAGTCCGTGTTTCTGTGCAAGGTGCTTGGCGGCAGGATGGTCGCCGTGCGACCAGCACCAGGCCTCGGGTTCTTCGTCGAGGATCGTCGTCAGCAGCCGCTCGCCGAGGCCCTGACCGCGGTGGTCGGGGGCGATGAGGAATTCGGCGGCGTGACGATCCCCCTGCAGGGCGCGGATTCCGAAGCCGATGAGGGCTTCACCGTCGAAGAGGCGCCAGATGCTCGAGGCGGTCTGCGCCTCATGGGCGGTGTCCTCACCGGTGGCGATGGCCATGAGTCCGCCGGAGATCTCGGGGGCGCCATCGGTCACTGCCACGTCATCGAGGAACTTGAGCTCATCCTCGGTGAGGGTGTCGATCGGGGTGGAGGCGATTGCTCCGCTGGCCTGGATTCTCATGCCGTCACGTCCTCTGAATCTGTGTCTGTGACGCTGTCGGCGCTGAAGCGGTAGCCGACGTTGCGTACGGTGTGGATGGCGTTCTCAAGGTCTTTGCCGAGTTTCGCACGGAGGCGGCGAACATGCACGTCAACGGTGCGGGTGCCGCCGAAGTAGTCATCGCCCCACACAGCGAGCAGGATCTCGTCGCGAGTGAAGACGCGTTCGGGATGCATCGCGAAGAACTTCAACAGGGCGAACTCTCGGTAGGTGAGGTCGAGGCTGCGTCCGCCGAGTTCGGCGGTGAACGCGGTCTCGTCGATGCGCAGGTCTCCGGTGACGACGACCATCGGTTCGCCGTCGGCATTCCACGGCCCTTCACCCGCAGCGCCTGGGAGGCCCGACGTTCCAAGTCCGCCGCCCCGGGACGAATCGGCGGGACCGCGACCTGTGCGAACCGGTCCCCAGGCTCCGGAGGTGCCCTGTGCACCGAGGCGGCCCGACCCGGAAAGCGCACCGCCGGGGAATCCGCCGCCGGAGTGGGACGACGGGGAGGAGGTGTGCCTGTCACGGGCCATCCGCAGCCGCGCTTCCACCTCGGCGGGGCCGGCTGTGGTGAGGATGATATCGGAGACGTTCCATTTCGCGGAGGCCGTTGCCAGTCCGCCTTCGCCGAGGACGACGATGACAGGGGCGGCGATCTTGGCCTCGGCGAGGAGTTCGAAGATGCGCGGGGCCAGGGACAAGTCGAGGCAGGCATCGGCGATGACGACATCGACTTCGGCGGATTCGGCGCGGCGGTTGGGCAGGTCCTCGGCGCCGCAGCGGTCGATCCGATGGCCGAGGTATTGCAGGGATTCGGGGGCGAGGGGAGCGTCGAGCCTGGCAGTGGGGCAGATGTGCAGAATCCGCATGTGCTGCATCCACCTCCTCGGCGCCCGTCGTCTGAGGAAAATTATACCGATCGACGAGGGTGTCCTTCGCGAGGAACGAGACGTCGAGACGGGGGCGGCGTTCGGGGAAAGTCGGCGGTTCAGCGGAACGCTGTTCCGCGTGCGTCACTGGGACGGCGGGAACATCGGCCTGGCTTGCGGCCGACCGTGTAGGTCACGGTGAAGAACCGCGCGCGGAAAGTCGGATCCGCAAGCATCGTGCGGAATCGCTCGAGGTCGGCGCGGCTGAGGCCCGCGCCGAGGAACGCCTCGTGCGCCTGCAGGCTGAGGTTCGTGTGGTAGCGCGCCCACGGTCCGCCGCCCCTGGCGAGAGGGGTGAGGTGCTCGGCCGAGATGTCGATGAGGCCAGCGGAGTACATCTCGCTTTCGACCTGCTCGGCCCATGCGTAGTCATGGCCGGCCGCGGGGCCGACGATATGGCTGGCTGCGTGATAGTAGCGGTGCCACAGATCGTGATCCGTCGCTTCGGGAGCCGACAGCAGCAGCCCGGCGACGCTCATGTCGGCGATGACGAGCCAACCGCCAGGAGCCAGCTCGTTGACGAGGCGGGCGAATTTCTCGCGGCGGGCAGGCAGGTGGACGACGACGAACCGTGCATGGATGAGGTCGAACGGTCCGGTTGGGACGCCGTCGCGGATGTCGTGCTGGAAAGCCTCGACGCCTGGGGACGAGGCGAGATGGTCCACGTCGAGATCGATCGCCTGCACTCGTCCATTGAGCTCCTCGGCGATGATTCGTGCGACGGATCCGTTGCCTGCGCCGATCTCGAGTGAGCGTGGCTGTTCGGCAAGGGGCAGAGATTCCAACTGCCGACGAGTGTTCCGTCGAGCAGCGCGGACAGCAGCGTCAGCTGTTGTCTGCCGAGGTCGGTGCCGCCGTCGAACAGGTAGCGATCGTGTGGGGCGGCGGCATGCGAGATATTCACGGGGCTCCCTTCGGGCTGGCCGTCAGCTGCGGCGGATCCCCTTGCGGACTCGCTGTCCAGCTGTGGCCGCCCAGACTATTTCGGCCGCCCTGTTGCGACAAGGATCCGCCGACCCTCACAGCGATGCCCGCGAAACCGGCCGACGACGGGGACCGTCTCTTCCCACGCTGTTCGCTGCCTCAAACGGTCGGAATCCGTGCCCGTTGAGCGGGGCCACGCACAGGGCGAAATCGCTAAGCCGCAGTCGGATAAGGCACGATAGTGCTGTGATCAGATGGATTCGAGTAGCCGTCGCCCTGGTGCTGGTGCTGGCCCTCAGCACCTCCGTGTACTGGGGCTACACGCTGTTCCTGCTGGCGACCGGGCTCATCGTCCTCGGCGTCGCCTACGGCTGGCCGCGCCTGACGGACTCCCCGCAGCCGCGGGCGACCTCGATCATGCTCGCTCTCTTCGGAGTCGCCGGGCTCTATGCCGCCTGGCAGGACTCTACGGCTCCCTACCTCGACTGGCTGCCCGTGCTCGCCGGCCTGGGTCTGCTGTGGACCTTCGTGCAGAACCTCACCCGCGGAATCGGCGCCTCCTATGCGGTGGCGAACGTGTCCGCTCAGGTCTCCGGTCTCGTCATCGTGCTGTCCGCGAGCACGTGGGTCGCGGCGATCACGGTCCCCGGTGACAAGGAGGCCATCGTCATCGGCCTCGCCTCGCTCATCGTGGCGCAGTGCATGACCGCGCTGCCGTGGCCGGCGATCTACACCTCGCCCTTGGCCATCGTCATGTCCACGGCCGTGGCGGGGATCCTGTCGGTGCTCGTGTTCGCACCGGCGATCTCACTGCCCACTGCGCTCATCCTCGGTGTCGTCATGGGTCTGCTCGTGGCGGCAGTCGATCGGATGCTCGGGCTCGTCGCCTATGCGAAGTTCCAGGCCGCCAACCTCGAAGCTTCACAGAACATCGAAGTGAAGAAGAACGTCGAGAAGGCTCGCAGCTTCGCCGTTCAGCTCGCCCTCGGTGCCGCTCCGATCGCACTCGGCGGAGTCGTCGTCTACGCACTCGAACGCGTCGCTTCCTGATCTGGGTCGCGGGGCTGCCTCGGTGGGTCTCTCGCGTGGATGCCGCCGCTGCTCGCGGCCCTGGTCCGCGACCGTGGGCTGAATGCACATCACTTTGTCAGGAACTGTAGACTGAGAGCATGGAAAATCTTGTTGCTCTCGAAATCGTCTTCTCCAGCCTCGTCGGCATCGCCACTCTCGGTGCCCTGGGTGTCGGAGTCAAGGTTGTCACCTCGCTGTTCAAAGACAACCGCTGATCCTTCATGGTGATCGAACTCGATGACTCGGTCCATTCCGAGCTCGTCCCGCTGTCCTGGCTGATCGGGTCGTGGGAAGGCGTCGGTGTCGTCGGCTATGCGGACACTCCTGAGAAGCAGTTCGGCCAGCGCATCGACTTCGTCGCCCATGAAGGCACGCCCTTCCTGCAGTACACCGCGCATGCCTGGCTGCTCAGCGAATCCGGTGAACTCGAGTCGACCCTGACTCTCGAGACCGGAATCTGGCAGCTCGTGCGTCCGCACGACAACGGCGACGTAGGCCCGGGCATGATGGTGCCCACCGAACCGCAGAGCTTCACCACGGCCGCCGCGGTCGAGACCCTGCGCACGAACGACGAAGGCTTCGAGATCGAAGCCGAGATCGTTCACCCGCACGGAGTCATGGAGCTCTACGCCGGCACCGTCAGGGGCCCGCGCATCGACCTGGCCACCGACGTGGTGGCCCGAACCAAGACCGCGAAGGAGTACACCGCTTCCACGCGGATGTACGGCCTCGTCGGCGGCGAACTCATGTGGGCCTGGGATATGGCAGCCATGGGCCACGAACTCGCCTCCCACTCCTCTGCCAGATTGAAGAAGCTGTCTTAAGATGACTGATCCCGTGTCGCCGAATTCTGCAACCTCTGATTCGCCGTCGCCGGAGAACACCGACACCCCCACCGAGGCGGCTCGCCGCTCGTCGCTGTCACGCGGACTGAGCTCGACCGCGGTGCTCGGGTCCGGCGATCTCGCCGAGACTCCCATCCACTACGGGGCCTCCCTGCGTGAGCAGCGCGTGCTCGAGGAGAAGGACGGTCTCGTCGACCTCGCCCACCTCCGCGTGCTGCGTCTGAGCGGACCCGACCGTCTGACCTGGCTGAACTCGATCACCACGCAGAAGATCGACAATTTGGCGCCCGGTGTGTCCACCGAAACCCTCGTTCTCGACCCGAACGGTCGCATCGAGGGCTGGCTCAGGCTCGTCGACGACGGTGAAGCACTGTGGGCGATCAGCGACCTGCAGACCGACGCGACCCTGGACTTCCTGCGCAAGATGGTCTTCATGATGCGCGTCGAGATCGAAGACCTCAGCGATGACTATCAGTGCTTCGGCGCGATCACCTCTCTGCCGGAAGCCCTGCCCGTCACCCGGACCTGGTCCGACCCCTGGCCGCACATCGGAAGCGGTTCGGCTTCCTACGCGCAGATCGACATCGGCCAGGAAGTCGCCGGAACCGACCACCCCGGTCTCGAGACTCCGTTCGTCATCGGCATCGTCAAGCGCTCCGACCTGCAGGGACTGACCGCGAAGAACTTCGACATGGCCGGCTTCGACGCCTGGGAGGCCCTGCGGATCGCCGCATGGCGACCGGGCCGCAACGAAATCGACCACAAGGCACTCGTCGGCGAACTCGACCTGCTGCGCACGGCCGTTCACCTGGCCAAGGGCTGCTACCGGGGACAGGAAGCGGTAGCCCGCGTTCACAATCTCGGTCAGCCGCCTCGGCGATTGACCTTCGTCCACCTCGACGGGTCCGGGCATATCGCTCCGGACCCCGGCACCGAGGCGCTCGCCGAGGTCCGCGGATCCGAACGGCCCGTGGGCACTCTGACCTCGGTGACCGTGCATTGGGAGCTCGGACCGATCGGTCTGGCCGTGGTCAAGCGGAACCTCGCGCCCGAGGCGCAGCTGAGCTTCGAAATCGGTGACGGAGAACGCGTCATCGGCGCTCAGGAGACGATCGTCGTGCCGATGCGCGAGCACGAACGTGCGCTTCCCGAACGGAACAAGGACGTCGACGCCCGCAGCCAGAAGCGCTGATTCGGCGGTCGGCGCACGGCAACGGATTTCGTACTCGATCTGTGACGAATCGACGGGTTCGTCTCTCCGCGGAGGGCGGTTCTGCTCAGCCCTCGGACGGTAAGTGACAAAAAGCGTCGAATGCCCCTATTCTTCCCCTTATGACAGCTTTGGAAATTGGCGGCGAAGCTCTGCCGCAGGAACGTAAGATCGTCACCGAGATTCCGGGACCGAAATCCCGTGAGATCGAGGAACGTCGCAAGTCTGCCGTGGCGACCGGTGTCGGTTCGAGCCTGCCCGCCTATGTGGTGGCGGCCGGCGGCGGCATCCTCAAGGACGCGGATGGCAACCAGCTCATCGACCTCGGATCCGGCATCGCCGTGACCACGGCCGGCAACTCGAACCCCCGCGTGGTCGAGGCCGCGAAGGCTCAGCTCGAGGCCTTCACCCACACCTGCTTCATGGTCAACCCGTACGAGAGCTACGTCGAGGTCGCCGAAGCTCTCAACCGTCTGACCCCCGGTGACCACGAGAAGCGCACCGTGCTGCTCAACTCCGGCGCGGAGGCCGTCGAGAACGCAGTGAAGATCGCTCGCGCCCACACCGGACGCGACGCCGTCGTCGTCTTCGACCACGCCTACCACGGTCGCACCAACCTGACCATGGCGATGACCGCGAAGGCCGCCCCCTACAAGGCCGGTTTCGGTCCCTTCGCCGGTGAGGTCTACCGCGCACCCATGTCCTACCCGTTCCGCGACAACGATGCGGCCGGCACGAAGATCAGCGGTGAGGACGCAGCCAAGCGCGTCATCACGATGATCGAGAAGCAGATCGGCTCCGAGTACGTTGCCGCGATCGTCATCGAACCCATCCAGGGTGAGGGCGGCTTCATCGTCCCGGCCGAGGGCTTCCTGCCCACGCTCGTTGACTACGCCCGCGAAAAGGGCATCGTCTTCGTCGCCGACGAGGTGCAGGCCGGATTCGCCCGCACCGGCAAGATGTTCGCCTCCGAGTGGGAGGGCATCGTGCCCGACCTCATCACCACGGCCAAGGGCATCGCCGGCGGTCTGCCGCTGTCGGCCGTGACCGGTCGTGCGGACATCATGGACTCGGTCGGACCGGGCCGCCTCGGCGGAACCTACGGCGGCAACCCCACCGCCTGTGCCGCTGCCCTCGGCGCCATTGCCGCCTACGAAGAGGACGGGCTGGCCGATCGGGCCGGACATATCGGTGAGATCCTTGTCGACCGTCTGACCAAGCTGCAGACGAAGTACCCCGAGGTCGGCGACATCCGTGGCCGCGGAGCCATGATCGCCGCCGAGTTCGTCGAGCACGACTCGATCGAGCCGAACGCGGACCTGGTCAAGAAGATCGCGGACTACTGCGCGAAGAACGGTGT
This sequence comes from Brevibacterium epidermidis NBRC 14811, assembly GCF_001570805.1. Lineage (GTDB taxonomy): Bacteria > Actinomycetota > Actinomycetes > Actinomycetales > Brevibacteriaceae > Brevibacterium > Brevibacterium epidermidis. Next base: position 135,079 of record NZ_BCSJ01000006.1, read on the forward strand.
CCTCGTGCTCACCACGGGAACCTTCAGCAACATCCTGCGCTTCCTGCCGCCGCTGACGATCTCCGACGAGCTCCTCCACGACGCCTTCGACGTCATCGAGGCCGGCCTCGCCGAACTCCTCGGCTGACCCAAATCCCAATTACTACCTGACGGCGGCCCAGCAACCTCGCGCGAGGTTGCTGGG
>NZ_BCSJ01000007.1 GCF_001570805.1 Brevibacterium epidermidis NBRC 14811
CGGCCCAGCAACCTCGCGCGAGGTTGCTGGGCCGCCGTCAGGTAGTTCGGGGAAGTACAGTTGTAGCACAATAGGGGCCATGACTTCAGACTTCGACGGATCGACCGGCGTCCCGTCCCGGGTGTGGAACTTCCTCAGGGGACCGCGCTTCATCGATCTGCCGATCCGTCTGCTCGCCCTCATCATGGGCCTGACGATCCTCGTGCCCGGCTCCTTCGAGATCACCGAACCCCGCTATTCGACGCTGCTCATCCTCGCCTACGGACTCATCGTCTTAGCCAGCTTCCTGCCGCTGAGCATCGTCATCGCAACGACCGGTCTGGGCATCGGATTCTCCATGCTCTACCCGGATCTCGAGAACATGTTCCCCGAGGCGCTCATCCTCGCCACCGCGGTCCTCATCAGCCGCCGCCGCTGGATCGGCTTCGCCCTCGGCACCATCGGACTGGCCGTCTACCTCGGCGTCTCGACCCGGCTCGGATCCTATGACGCCGGCTTCGAAGGACTCACCGACTTAGGCTACGGCTGGCTGACCTACTCGATCCTCGGTCTGTGCGCATCCTTCGTCGAGGCCCGTATCCGCAGCGAGATCGACCGCCGCGAACGTGCCGCAGTCGAACACCAGAAGTCCCTCGATGCCATGCGTGCCCGCTTCACCAGCGACATGCACGACACCATCTCGCACTCGCTGACCACCGAGTCCGCGATCATCCGCACCCTGGCGAGGGAAAGCGATTCCGAGTCCGCGGACCGCCTCCTCGCCGAGCTGGCGCTGGTCAACGCCGAAGCCACCAAGCGACTCCGGCAGCTGGTGACGAGCCTGAGCAAGTGGGAGACCGAAAGCTGCACCGGGGACTCCGCGACCTCCCGGATCCGATTCCGCGCCGAGGCGGAGCAGCTGACGACCGCGATCGAAGACGGGTGCGCGGCCGGTTCCGTTCCGCTGACCACCGAACTCTCCCCGCTGCCGACCCATGCGACCGGCACCATGTCACACCATTTCCGGGCCGTCATGCTCGAGCTCGCCACGAACGTCATCCGCTACTCCGTCCCCGGCACCCCCGCCACCCTCGTCGTCGAAATGCGAGACGGCAGCGGCAGCCGAGCCGAACTGCTCTGCCGCAGCACGAACGCATCCCCGACCACGTTGACTCAGGCCCCGCGGTCGTTGTCGCGCCGTGCCAGGGCCGTGGGCGGCGTCTGCCGGGTGGGCGCGGATGACCAGAAGAGAACCGTCGTCGAGGTGGCCCTGCCGATCCGTTTCATCTCCGGTTCCGTGTCGGCTGCCTCCGACGAAGCCATGATCGACGTCGTCGATGACGACTTCGACGCCAGCCCCGAGGCGGCCGGTGCGACGACAGCGTCCGTTCCGATCACTGGGCCCGCCAGCTCCGCTGACTCCGGCACTGCTGTCTCCGCCGACGCTGCTGACGGGAAGACCGACCTCAGCACCGACGACCGCCGCACGAAGGGCGACCGAGACAAGGTCGACGCCTGATGACGTCGCGCCCATACACGGTCTCGGACGCGACTCCGGCGACCGCTCAGTCGACCAGTAAAGTCATGACCTCGGAATCCACCGACCGCACTTCCGTCCTCGTCGTCGATGACGATTCGTGGACGACGCGGGCGGTCGGAGCGGCGCTGACTGATGCGGGTTCCTTCCGTGTGCTCGACCCCGTCCACTCCGGCGAGGAGGCCATCGCTGCCTTCGACGCCGAGCGTCCCGACCTCGTCCTCATGGACGTCAACATGCCGCCGGGAATGAGCGGCGTCGATGCGACGGCGGCGATCATCGACCTCGACCCCGACGCCCGAGTCGTGCTCCTGACGACCGTGTCGCCCGGGCCCGGAATCGCCCGCGGGCTCGAGGCCGGAGCACATGCCGTTCTCAACAAGACGGCAGGGGAGAGGGAACTCGTCTCGATCGTGCGGGCCGCCTCGGCGGGGGAGAGCCCAGAGCTGCTCAGAGGACTGGCCGAGGACATCGTCATCAGCGGTGACCAGCTGCCCGACGCTCCCGAGGCGGCTCCGCAGCTGACCGCACGCGAGATGGATCTGCTCACCCTGCTCTGCCAGGGCCACGGCTACGAGGAGATCGCCGCCGCCCAATCGGTGGCCATGTCCACCGTGAAATCGCACGCGCGCAACCTGCGCATCAAACTGGGCGCGCGCAACCTCGCTCAGCTCGTCGTCCGCGCGCTGCAGTTCAAATTCTTCTCCCCGGAATGACCCATCCCCACCGAGGCGGCCGGTCACGTTGAAGCAAGCCCTCCCGACCGCGTGCAGTCGTTGACTACAGTGGGAGCATGACCGAGACCGCGAGCCCGCCACTGTCCCGCCTCATCCGGGACACGGAGGGGCTCCTCCTGCCGTTGACCGAAATGGCTGACGACGTCGCGATCACTCGCGTCGAATTCGGGTTCGATCTGCCGAAGGCGCCCACCGATTCGTCGGCCGCACCGCACACAGGGCCGCACACCGCTTCACCCGCCGAGGCGGCCGGCCGCGCTTCCCTGGCCGGCACCGTCGTCCTCGCCACCGAACCGGTGCGCAGCCCTGCCGGACTCGATGCCGTGCTGAGCGCCCATGCGGGAGCCGCCGCCCTCGTCGTTCCGCCCGGAACGCACAGCCACCTCGGCGATGGGGTCGACCTGCGGGGGACCACGGGCGAGGTTCCGGTCCTCCTCGAACGCTCACCCCATGTGACCTGGTCGGAGATCCTCGTGCATCTGCGGCAGCTCACCGAAGGTGCGACGAGCGCCCTGGCCTGGCCCGACGTCGACGATCTGAGCGCTCTGGCTGCCGTCATCGCCGAAACCACGGGTGCATCGATCACGATCGAAGACCCGACCTCGCGTGTGCTCGCTCATGCCAACCTCGGCGACGAACTCGATGAGATCCGACGCGAGACGATCCTGTCCGGGGCCATCCCCGACTGGCGGATCGCCGAGCTCGAGGAATCCGGATTCCTCGACACGATCCGCCGTTCGACCGACGTCGTCGAACGCCCTGCCGAAGGCACGTCACCGGCCCGGTCGGTCATCGCTCTGCGCAGCGAAGGTGAGCTCATCGGCACGATCTGGGCTGCCTACCCGGCCGAGGTCGACCCGGAACCGCTGCGCGAGGTGCTGCGTGACGCCGCCCGCGCGGCCCTGCCCGTGATGCTGCGGACCCTGCGCCGGTCACCGTTCGAGAAGCGCATCCGCCGGGAGGCGCTCGGCGCGATCCTCGCCGGTTCGGCCGACCTCGGGCCGTCGGCGACCCTGCTGTCGCTGCCGTTCTCCGGCAGCTTCTGCGTCCTTGCCTTCACCGAAGTGGCCCCCGACAGAGAGCCCGTCCTGCGGTTCCATCTGCGGGCCGCCTTCGCCGATGCCGTGCTCGCGCACGTGAGCTCCGCAGGCGCGGGTCCTGCAGGTGCGGGGCAGTCCCGTGCCGGTTCAGCTTCTATCGGTCCTGCAGGTGCCGTCTCCGCGCATGCCGGCGCGGGCCGAGCAGCCGCCGGAGAGCGAGTGCACCTCGCGGCATTGGTGCAGATGAGCGAGCCGACGAGTGCCGATCAGGTGCGCGATCACGTGATCGCCGCCCTGCGCAGGTCCCTGCCGAAGACGGAGACTCTGTGCTTCGGAGTCGGCACACCGGTCGACCGGCTCGATGCCGTGCATCGATCGTGGACCGAAGCTGCATACGTCGTCGACGCTGTGCAGAGCAGCACCGAAGACGACGGTGGTGCGAACGACGATGACGGCGAAGAGACCGCGAGCCGGAAGCGTTCGGGTACGTATGGAAGTCAGGGTGCCCACGGCCGGATCGTCGGCGCGACGATCCGCGACGTCGCTGCGAGAGTCGTCGGTCTGCAGGTCGCCGATGTGCTGCTGTCCGCGGACGACCAGTCGATCGGTGGAGGTCGAGTGCCTGTGGGCCAGCGAGGTTCTGCGGATCAGCGGGGTCCCGGCGGCGGAGTCCTCGCCCCGGCACAGGCCCTGGCCGCTCACGACGAACTGCACAACGGCAGCCTGCTCGAAACCCTGCGCGTCTACTTCGCCACGGTCGGCAACTCGGCCGAGGCATCCCGCCGACTGCATGTGCACACGAACTCGCTGCGACACCGTCTCGGTCGCATCGAAGAGATCACCGGACTCTCGACAGCGGAGCCGGCCGACAGGCTCTGGCTCGAACTCTCGGTGCTCGCTTTCGACCGGTCGTGAGAAACCTACAACCAGCGTTGGCGAAGATTGGCGAATAATCGTCCGTCCTCCGAGGTCAGCCGTCCTAAAGTGACAACAGATCTCAAACAAAGGACGTTATGCCCAGTCACCACCATGCGATTCCGAACCGTCGCACCCGCGCCATCCGAGCCATCGCAGAGAACAGCGCTCCGCCCGCCGACTCTGCCGTTTCCGTGCAGTCCTCCTCCGCGCCCACACGGTCGGACGCCGTTTCCACACAGTCAGCCGCCGTCCCCGCGCTGACCGACGATGCCGCAGTGCTCGGACTCATGGATCTCGACTGGGTCGACACGGCCTTCGAACGGCTGACCTCGGCATTCGCATCGGATCACGAAGTGCTCCACGCAGTGGCCTGCAAGGCAGTGCCGCTGCCATCGCTGCTGAGCCGCTATGCCGAAATGGGAGCCGGCTGCGAAGTCGCCAGCCCCGGTGAACTCGAACTCGCCCTCTCGGCCGGATTCGCCCCCGAACGCATCGTCTTCGACTCACCGGCCAAGACCTGGGCCGAATTGAACCGGGCCGTCAACCTCGGTGTCTCGATCAACGTCGACAACTTCGACGAACTCGCCCGCCTCGACACGATCTTGACGGACGGGAACAGCGCGACTGCCACGGCCGCCTCGGCGAGGATCGGGGTCCGGATCAATCCGCAGTCGGGCACGGGCCTGATCGGTGCCCTGAGCACCGCCACACAAACCTCGAAATTCGGTATCGGCCTCGCCGACTCGGGCTCTCGCGAAGCCCTCATCGAGGCCTTTCTGGCTCGCCCGTGGCTGAACCAGATCCACGTCCACTCGGGGTCGCAGGGCATCAGCCTCGACAAGGCCGCCGTCGGAATCCGCGCCGCCGTCGACCTCGCCGAGGAGATCAACTCCCGCGCCTCGGCCCGCCGGATCACGCGCATCGACATCGGCGGGGGACTGTCGGTGAACTTCGACGGCGAGGACATCGCTCCGACCTTCGCCGACTACCGCGCGGTGCTCGAGGAGCAGGTGCCGGGCCTGTTCGACTTCGACATCGTCACCGAATTCGGCCGCGCCCTCCTCGCCAAGGCCGGCACCGTCCTCACCCGCGTCGAATACGCGAAGACCACCGGCGGGCGCCGCATCGCCATGACCCAGGCCGGCGTCCAGGTCGCCACCCGCACCGCCTATGCCCCGAACGACTGGCCCCTGCGGATCCTGCCGTTCACCCCGGACGGGAACCCCAAGATCGCCGAGGCGGCCGACTCCGAAATCGTCCCGACCGACGTCGCCGGTCCCGCCTGCTTCTCCGGAGATCTCCTGGCCCGGGATCGGATGCTGCCGCGCCTCGACGCGGGCGACCTCGTCGCCGTGCCCGAGACGGGCGCCTACTACTTCTCGAACCCGTTCTCCTACAACCTGCTCCCGCGTGTGCCCATCTTCGGCTATCGCACCGCACCCGACGGCGGCACGGAGTTCTTCCTCATCCGCCGCGGGCAGACGATCGCCGAAGTCCTCGCCGAGGCGGGGGAGACCGAACTGCGCGCGCTGAGTCCGGACAGGGGTGACTTCGCTGCCGAACCCATTGCGCAAGGCAGCTGATTTCGAGCCGCCTGTGGCATCTGCACAGTGACCGGCAAGCATATTTGTGTGTTGTTGTGCCGTTTTCACGTCACTTCGAACGTAGAGTGATGGAGAACACATCTGTCCTGACCCGGGGGAACATCCCGATTCGCCCGGGTCAGGGGAGCACAAGTGAATCACCGCACGAGAAGAAAGACAAAGATGTTCACTTCACACTCAATGCGCAGAGGCTGGCAACGGTGCCTGGCCGGAGTCGCAGCACTGGCCCTTGCCGGATCGATGGCCACCTCCCCGGCGCAGGCCGCCACCTCGGAAGCTCCGGCCTCCGACAACGTGCTGCGGATCGCTACCGACGGATTCATCGACTCCTTCAACCCATTCACCTCCTTCTACCTCGTGCCGACGAACACTTTCCGGTACATGTACGAGAACCTCGTGGCCAACGACGCCAAGGACGGCTCGGTCACCGAGGGACTCGCCACCGAATGGAACACGGACTCCGAGGGCAAGGTCTGGACCTACACGATCCGTCCGGACATGAAGTGGTCCGATGGTGAACCGCTGACGGCGAAGGACGTCGCCTGGACCTACAACCAGATGATGGAGAAGGAAGAGATGGCGGTGGCCAACGGCAGCCTCGTCGAGAACTTCGACAAGGTCGAGGCCCCCGATGACGGCACCGTCAAGATCACCCTGAAGAAGCCGCAGGCGAACAACCCCGGCCAGGAGATCCCCGTCGTGCCCGAGCACGTGTGGTCGAAGGTCGACAAGCCCGGCGAATTCAAGAATGACAAGAAGTCCGTCGGCTCGGGACCGTTCCAGCTCGAGAGCTACGAAGCGAACAAGTCGATCACGCTCAAGGCGAACCCGAACTTCTGGCGCGGCAAGCCGAAGCTCGACGAGATTCAGTACCGCTACTACACGAACTCCGACGCCCAGGTGCAGGCGATCCGCTCCGGCGAAGTCGACTTCATCACCGGGCTCAGCCCCGACCAGTTCACGGCGCTGGAGGATGCGGACAACGTCGAACTCAATGACGGCAACGGCCGCCGCTTCAACGGAATCTCCATCAACTCGGGAATCGCCGACTCGAAGGACAAAGAATTCGGCACCGGGCACGAGGCGCTGAAGGACAAGAAGGTCCGCCAGGCCATCCGTGCCGGCATCGACTCCGAGACCCTGCGCAAACAGGTCATGCAGGACTATGCGCAGCCGGCCACGAGCTTCATCCCAGCCGTCTACCCTGACTGGGCACTCAAGTCCGACAACCCCGTCATCAGCGGATTCGACGTCAAGAAGGCGAAGAAGCTCCTCGACGACGCCGGCTGGAAGGAAGGATCCGACGGCATCCGCGAGAAGGACGGTGAGAAGCTCGAGCTGCGTTTCCTCACCGATGCCGATATTCCGACCGAGCAGAGCACCGCGAAGTTCCTGAAGCCGTGGATGAAGGACATCGGCATCGACCTGAAGAACGAATCGACCGATGCCGATACCGAGTCCGAGCGCACCACCAAGGGCGACTACGACATGTACTTCTCCGGCTGGTCGATCAACCCCGATCCCGACTATCAGCTGAGCATCAACACCTGCGGCCAGCGCCCCGATGCCGAAGGCAACGGCGGCACCAGCCAGGACGGTTGGTGCAACAAGGAATTCGACAAGCTCTACAAGGCTCAGCACGTCGAACTCGATCAGGCCAAGCGACAGGACCTCGTGCAGAAGGCACTGGCCATCCACTACGAGGAGACCCCCTCGGTGACGCTGTGGTACCCGAACCAGCTCGAGGCCTACCGCTCCGACCGGTTCGATAACTTCACGAAACAGCCCACTGACGGCGGCGCCATCGCCAACCAGGTCGGCTACTGGGGATACTCCTCGGTCGAACCCGTCAGCGAAGAGGAAGCCACCGGCGGCGGAATGGGCGCCGGCGGTTGGATCGGCATCGGGGCCGCGGTCATCGTCGTCCTCGGCGGAGGCGGCTGGCTGCTCAGTCGACGCAAGAAGTCCGACGACCGCGAATAGTCCCCACACCCACAGTCCGGGTGCCGCACCTCAAGCACCACCTGCGGCACCCGGACCCTTGGGCCTGTCCCCACCACCTGGAGCACCACAGTGAGCACACCCACCCACGATCCCCATTCCACGGATTCCACGCAGGCGACCGCGAACGTCGACACCGTCGATATGGACGAGCCACCGGCAGGCGGATCGTTCGCCCGTTACCTCCTGCGCAAGCTCGGCGGTGCCGCGACGTCGATGGTGCTGGTCATCCTGCTCGGCTTCTTCGCCTTCCGCATGCTGCCCGGCGATCCCGTGCTCAAGATCGCGAAGGAACGGCCGATGTCCCCGGCGCAGATCGCCGAACTGCGCAGCCAGTACGGACTCGACAAACCCGTCATCATGCAGTTCTGGGACTACCTCGTCGGCATCGTCACCGGCGACCTCGGCGAGTCCTACGTGTATCGGAAATCCGTGTCCTCGCTCATCGGCGACTACCTCGGCCCGACTCTGCTGCTCACCGCCACCGCGGCCGTCATCGCCATCGTCATGGGCCTGTGGCTCGGACAGCTCTCGGCCTGGCGACGCAATACGCTGTTCGACAAGGTCGCGTCCTCGACCTCGCTGATCTTCTGGTCCGTGCCCACGTTCTGGCTCGGCCTCATCCTGCTCATGATCTTCGGCGGCACCCTCCAATGGCTGCCCACCGGCGGCATGATCACTCCAGGTCTCGACCCGTGGTCGCCTGCCGGGATAATCGACGTCATCAAACACCTCATCCTCCCGGTCGTCTCGCTCGTCGCCGTCGTCTATGCACAGTTCCTCATGATCATGCGCGCCTCCCTGCTCGAGGAGATGAGCGAGGACTACCTCACGACAGCCCGGGCGAAGGGCCTCACCGAGGATGAGGTCCGCCGCCGTCACGCCGTGCCCAATGCGCTGCTGCCGACCGTCACCGTCGTCTTCCTCCACATCGGAGGCCTCATCGCCGGCGCCGTCACCGTCGAAGCCGTGTTCTCGTGGCCGGGGCTGGGCAAACTCACCTTCGAAGCCATCCGCGGCCCCGACCTGCCGCTGCTGCAGGGCACCTTCGTCGTGTTCTCGGCGATCATCATCGTGATGAACCTCGCCGCCGACATCGTCTACCGATTCCTCGATCCCCGCGTCAGGAGGGCCTGATGAGCGCGAACACCCCCGCCGAGGCGGCCCCCGGCCCCTCATCGAACGAACCGGATCCGCGTGGATCGGGTTCCCGCACGTCGACCTCAGCCGTCGACGGTGCGAAGCTCGTACGCGAACGCCGGCTGAACAACGCGAAGAAGAACTGGGCGCTCTTCCGCTCCGACGTCCCCGCACTCATCGGCGCCGTCGTGCTCCTCTTCTTCGTCATCATTGCGATCGCCGCCCCGCTCATCGCACCGGCGTCGATGCTCGACGTCACGAAGCAGCTCGACGTTGACCGCTACGCTCCGCCGAGTCTCGACCACCCGCTGGGCACCGACGACTTCGGCCGGGAGATGTGGGTGCGCATCCTCTGGGGAGCCCGCGTCTCGATCCTCGTCGGCGTCGCCGCGACCGTCATGTCGATGGTCATCGGCACCATCATGGGTCTGGCCGCCGGTCACTTCACGGGACTGTTCGGCGGGATCATCATGCGCATCGTCGACTTCTTCATCGTCCTGCCCTCCCTGCTGCTGGCGATCGTGCTGTCCTCCGTGTTGGAGCGCGGAGTCTTCACGATCGTCGTCGCCATCGGGCTGACCTCATGGGCGTCGACGGCACGGATCGTGCGGTCGCAGACGTTGAGCGTCGAATCCCGGCTCTACATCGAACGGGCGCGCATCCTCGGTGCCGGTCATTCCCATATCCTGTTCCGTCACCTGCTGCCGGCGGTGATGCCGCTCGTGCTCGCGAATACGACCCTGACGGTCGGCGGGGCGATCATCGCCGAATCGACGCTGTCGTTCCTCGGCCTCGGCGATACGTCGAAGGAGTCGTGGGGCACGATCCTGAAGAACTCGATGGACGTGTCCGCGGCGACCTCCGGCTACTGGTGGTACGTGCTCACCCCGGGCATCGCGATCCTGCTGGTCGTGCTCGCATTCACGATGGTCGGGCGCGCGTTCGAGGCCATCATCAACCCCGCCCTGAGGAGCCGCTGATGACCGATCTGAGCTTTGAGAACGTCTCGATCACCTACCGCTCCTCCTCCGACCGCGGGGACGTCGTCGCCGTGGAGGACGTCAGCCTCGACCTGCCTGCCGGGGCCACCTTGGGCATTGCGGGAGAGTCCGGGTCGGGGAAGTCGACGCTGATCATGTCGGCTCTGCGCCTGCTGCCGAAGTCCGCGCGCCTCGACGGGCGGGTCCTCCTCGGCGGGCAGGACATCCGGGAGCTGAGCTTCGGCCAGATCCGCGCGGTCCGGTGGGCACAGGCATCGATCGTCTTCCAAGGAGCCCTGCACTCGCTCAACCCCGTGCGCGAGGTCGGGAGTCAGATCATCGAAGCCCTCGAGCACCATTCGAAGGGCACGTGGACGACTCCGCAGAAGCGCCGAGACCGGATGTTCGAACTCCTCGCCGAGGTCAACCTCGAAGCCGCGAAGTCGAGTGCGTATCCACACGAGCTCTCCGGCGGGCAGAAGCAGCGGATCATGATCGCCATGGCGCTCGCCTGCGAACCCGACATCATCATCGCCGACGAACCGACCACCGCCCTCGACGTCATCGTGCAGAAGCAGATCCTCTCCGGCCTGGCCCGCCTCGTCGCCGAACGCGGAATCTCCCTGCTGATGATCAGCCACGACCTCGCCGTGCTCTCGGCCGTCTGCGCGGACCTCGCGATCATGCGCCACGGCTGCCTCGTCGAATACGGGCCCAGCGACAAGGTGTGCCTGTCCCCGCAGGAGGATTACACGAAGCAGCTCGCCGGTGCATTTCCGCAGATCGGGGACTCCGAATCCCGGCTGAATCCCCGGACGCTCAAACCCGCCGAGGTGGCCCGGGCCGAACCGTTCACCATGACGGATGAGGTGGTGCTCGAGGCGAAGGACCTCAGTGTCTCATTCGACACCCGACGGGGCCGCGAACGCGCGGTGCGCGGGGTGGATCTGAAGCTGCGGAAGGCGGAGATCCTCGCCGTCGTCGGCCAGTCCGGTTCGGGGAAGACGACTCTGGCACGGTCGCTGCTCGGACTGCAGGAGGTGGAACCGGGTTCGCAGCTGTCGTTCGCCGGCAAACCGCTGCCGCGGAAGACGAAGGAGCTGCGGACTTTCCGGCGGCAGGTGCAGATGATTCTGCAGGACCCGGCCGGGTCGCTCAATCCCAAGCGCAGCGTGTATGAAGCCGTGGTCGAGGGCCTGAAGGTGCAGGGGATCAAGGATCGCGAGTATGAGCGGGTCATCGGTGCGCTCGAAGCCGCCGAGCTCACTCCGGCCGAGGACTATCTCGAGTCGATTCCGCAGGAGCTCTCGGGCGGGCAGCGGCAGCGCGTCGTCATCGCCGGTGCTCTGGCTCTCGACCCGCAGGTGCTGATCGCCGACGAACCTGTCGCGTCTTTGGACGCGTCCGTGCGCGGAGAGATCCTGTCGCTGTTCCTCGCGCTGAAGAAGAACCTCGGAATGAGTGCGCTCATCATCACCCACGACCTCGGGCTGGCGTGGAACATCGCGGATACCGTGGCCGTGATGAAAAGAGGCGAGATCGTCGAATACGGTGAGGTCGACAGGGTGCTGTCCGATCCGCAGCACGAATACACGCAGGAGCTGCTCGCAGCGGTTCCACGTTTGGGAAGTCAGAGCTTGGTGAGGAATGAGTGAGTCGGAGTTCGTAGGGGTTGATCGCGCGGCTGAGGTCGGTCGTACGACCGAGGTCGAGTTCGCCGGTGCAGATGAGCCGAGTCCGTACCTCGAATCGGCCCCCTTGGCTGCTGGTGACACCGTTCGGCTGATCGCACCGTCGGGACCCACCGACGAGGAATCGCTGCAGCGCGCGATCGCCCAACTCGAATCCTGGGGCCTCAAGGTCGTACCAGGTGACAACGTCCGCGCGCGTCACCCGCGGGTGAAGTACCTGGCCGGCACGGACGCCGAACGCCGCGCTGATCTCGTCGACGCGTGGTGCGATCCGGACACGGATGCAGTCATCGCGCTGCGCGGCGGATTCGGAGCCATGCGACTGCTCGACGGCATCGACTTCGACCTCATGCGCCGGCACATGCTGCGCCGAGACGGCCGCCCCAAACTGCTCACAGGGTCCTCGGACATCACCGCCCTCCACCAGGCTTGGGAGCACCACCTCGGCGTGGCGACTCTGTTCTGCCCGATGGTCGGCAACGACCCGTTCAAGAACTCGACGGTCGTCCCGGACGAGGTGGCCTCATGGCTGTTCCAACCCTGGGGCGGCCGCGAACTCGGCTTCCCCGCAGAAGAACCTGCAGGCAGCCTCGCCTCGGGCGTGGCTGCTCGCCCGCTCAGCCGGGCTCAGACTCTCGTTCCGGGGACGGCGAAGGGCCGCCTCGGCGGGGGAAATCTCAGTCTCATCGCCGCTGGGATGGGCAGTCCCGAGCTCATCGATGTGCGGGAACGACGCGAGCGGCGCGGTCCGAGCATCCTCATGCTCGAAGACGTCGACGAGGAGCTGTACCGACTCGACAATCTCATGGTGCAGCTGGTCCGTGGTGGGTGGTTCACCTCGGCGGATGCGGTGGTGCTCGGGTCGTGGGAGGACTGCGCGCCTGTGCACGAGGTCGAGGCGCTGATGATCGACTACCTCGGCGGTCTGGGGATTCCGATTGTGTCGGAGATGGGATTCGGCCACGATCCCGATGCGCCGAGTGTCCCGCTCGGCGTCGATGTCACCCTCGACGCGGAGCCGGGGGAGCGGCCGCGACTGCGGGTGGATCACGCGGGCGGGCAGGCATGATCGCGCCTACGAAGCGCGGGTGGCCGCACCCGGCGGGGCGGACGCGCCCCGGGCAGGCAGACAAGATCGAAACGAGACTGTTAGGAGCACGATGATGAGCGAACTGAAATTCGACGGACTGCCCGGAGTGCGCTTCAGCGCTCTGGCCTTCGACGTCGACAGTGGGGAACGGGTGTTCGCCCACAATGAGAACGACGAACTCGATACGGCCAGCATGGGCAAGGTCTTCCTGCTCCACACTGCCCTGCAGATGTATAAGGATGGCACTCTTGACCTGGAAGAACGCCTGCATCGGCGACCGTCTGAGCGGGTTGACGAGTCCGGGATCTGGTACCTCATGGAGCAGGACGATCTGAGCATCTTCGACGTCGCTCTGCTCATCGGCGCGTTCAGCGACAACTTCGCCACGAACGTGCTCATCCGCAGAGTCGGGCTGGAGAATGTCGCCGATCAGGTGGAGAAGCTCGGGTACCGGAACTCGGGTCTGCACGACTTCCTGCGCTGGCCGCGGCCGGCCAAGGCACCGCGGACACTGTCGACGGGAACTGCCGCCGAGATCAGTGATTTCATGTCCCGACATGCCAAGGACGAGTTCTGGGACGAGTCGACGAACGAGGTCTTCCGGCGCTGGTTGGGAGCCGGCGCGGACACCTCGATGGTCGCCTCGGCGTTCGATCTCGACCCGCTCGCGCATTACAACTATCAGCGCGACGTGTGGGTCTGGAACAAGACCGGCACGAACGGGACGATCAGAGCCGACGCCGGGATCGTGATGACCCCGCAGCGCCGGGTCGCCTATGCGGTGTTCGCGAACTGGGAGCCGGGCACCGACCGGGTTGTCGACGTCATGCCCGTCATGCGCGCGGCCGGCGACGCGATCCACCGGTTCCTCTGAGCGCGATCATGAGGGCAAGCGCGACTTCGGCCGCAAGCGCGACTTTGGCTGCAAGCGTGGCTGCGGTGGTCTCCCTTGCCCTCGATCGCGCTTCGGCGCGGAGAACCGTGGGGTAGTCTGGTGGGCGATGTCCGACACGATCTACCTCACAGGCGAAGCGAAGGCTCCGTCGAACAACCCGATCACCAGCCAGTTCGGTCTGTTCTACGTGGCGTTCGAGATCGAACCGGACACCCACCGAATCCTCGATGTGGACTGCACGGCGACGTTGGCTCTGACCCGAAACTTCATTCGGAGCCTGTTCGTCGATGCCGACATCACGGACCCCGGTCGACTGATAGAGCGCATCCAGCGCCGCTACCACGGATCCTCGCAGAAGGCGCTGATCACGGCAGTGAACAACGCCGCGAAGAAGTACCGCGAGGTTGCCGCTCAGTAGCGCGTCCGACCACCCCGATTGCCCGGGCCCTCACCGGACCGGATCCGATCGACAACTGCACATTGCTCCATCCCGCACGGCATCCTCGGTGCCGCTGTCGGCACTGCCCATCGGTTGCACTGCCAGTGGCGCCGGCAACGGCGCCAACTGCTGCGTCTCCCGCAATGCCCCTGTCGAGATGGACGAATTCAATGAGGAAGTGTCGTTAGTGATCACGGACGGTTATCTATTCATCAGCCTGCTTCTGGCTATCTCCGCTGTACTCGTCGTCGCGGACCGGAGCGGGCGTTTCAAGCTCTTCAAGTATGTGCCCGGCTTCGTCATCCTCTACATCGTGGCCGCGCTGCTCAACACCATCGGCGTCTTCGACCACTCCAGCGGGGACATCGACGCGGTCGGCGATACCCTGCGTACGGCGCTGCTGCCCGCGATGATCCTGCTCATGCTGTTCAAGTGCGATGTCCGGCAGATCATCAAGCTCGGGCCGAAGCTGCTGCTCACCTTCGCCGTGACCGCGGGGAGCATCATCATCGGCTTCATCGTCAGCTACCTCATCCTGCACTCCAGTCTCGACCCCGAAGCGTGGAAGGCCCTCGGCGCGCTCAACGCCTCCTGGACGGGCGGTTCGGCGAACATGGTCGCGGTGCAGGAAGTCCTCCAGGCGCCCAAGAATGTGTTCGGCTATGTCCTCATCGTCGACACGGTGCTCTACTCCTTCTGGCTGCTGCTCGTCTTCTCCTCCGTGACTGTGTCCGACAAGTTCGACAAGTGGACGAAGGCCGATATGTCGAAGCTCGACTTCACCGATAAGGTCACCGCCGAGGAGGAGAAGCCGATGACGCTGTCGTCGATCTTCGGACTCATCGGATTCGCACTGCTGACCTCCGCCTTGGCGATCCGCCTCGGCGAGCTGCTGCCCGAGGTCGGAGCGGTCATCGACGGCACCGCGTGGACGATCCTCATCGTCAGCGTCCTCGGTCTCGCCATCGGATCGACTCGGTTCGGCAAAGCCGCCGGCTCCAACGAGCTCGCGACGATCCTGCTCTACCTCATCATCGGCATCATCGCCTCCGGCTCGGACTTCACCTCCCTGGCCGAAGCGCCGCTCTACCTGGTGGCGGGCATCATCGTCCTCGTCGTCCACATCGTCATCATGCTCATCTACGCGAAGCTCAGCCGCACCGAGCTCTTCAGCATCGCCGTGGCCAGCACCGCGAACATCGGCGGAATCGCCTCGGCGCCGGTCGTCGCGGGCGCCTTCAACCGGCAGCTCGTCCCCGTCGGTGTGCTGTTCGCGCTGATGGGCACGTTCCTGGGCACGTTCCTCGGCCTCTGGTCGGCCCAGATCCTGTCCGGGCTGGCATGATGAACGGACCATCCCAACCTCGCCGAGGCGTCCGACCACCCCAACGCGGACGCGCCGTTCCGTGCGCGCCCCGCGTTGCCCTGACCGGCCCAGCCGGGCCGAGTCCGACCGAACCGCACCCGCACCGACCGCACCGCTCCACCTTAAACCTCACCCGCCCGACCGGAAGGACCCGACCATGACCACACCCGACACAGCATCTGCCACCGAATCCGCACCCGTAGTGGACGTCTTTGACGGACACAACGACCTCGCGTGGTACCTGCGCGAGGAACGCGACTACAGCGTTGAAGGCCTAAACGATCCGAGCGTCTCCCCGTTCACCACGATGGATCAGCTGGCTGCCGGCCATGTGACCGCGCAGTACTGGTCCGTCTACGTCCATTCCTCGATCACCGGCGCGGACGCGATCAAGGCCACGTGGGAGCAGATCGACGCGGTCCAGCGCTTCGTCACCGCCTATCCCGAACGACTCGCCTTCGCCCGCACCGCCGCCGACGTCCGTGCCGCCCGCGACGCCGGAAAGGTCGCCTCGCTCATGGGCGTCGAAGGCGGTCAGCAGATCGACGAGTCCCTGGCCGTGCTGCGGTCATACGCCCGCGCAGGTGCCCGCTACATGACTCTGACCTGGTCGACCACGCATTCCTGGGCCGACTCGGCCACGGACGAACCGGTCCACGGAGGATTGAGCGCCTTCGGCCGTGAAGTCGTGGCGGAGATGAACCGGATCGGCATGATCCTCGACCTCTCGCACGTCGCGCCGTCGGTCATGCACCAGTCGCTCGACCAGAGCACCTTGCCGGTGCTCTTCACCCACTCCTGCGCGTTTGGGCTCAACCCGCACCCGCGCAATATCCCCGACGACGTCCTCGACCGCGTGCCCGACAACGGGGGAGTGGCGATGATGACGTTCGTGCCGTCGTTCGTCTCGAACGCCCGCCGCGAATGGGTCGACGCCGGAGAGCAGGGAACCGCCCCCGAGGTGACCGTGACCCAGGTCGCCGACCACTGCGATTACGTACGCGAGCGGATCGGCATCGACCACATCGGACTCGGCGGCGACATCTGCGGAGTCGATGAGCTGCCGACAGGGCTCGGCGACGCCGGCCAGTACCCGAACCTGTTCGCCGAACTCGCCTCGCGCGGCTGGTCGCAGACCGACCTGCGCAAGGTCGGCTTCGACAATGCGATGCGCGTCCTCGATGCACACGAGGACGCGTACACGGCGTTCCTCGGCTCCGCGGATGACGCACCGTCCGCGGCCAACGGTCGGGCCGCCTCGGCGGGGAACGGCGGCGTCGCCGCCAACCCCGCGTCTGCAGGCAACTCCGCTTCCGCAGGCAACGGTCCGGCCGCCTCGGCGGGGGTGGAATCATGACGCGGCTGCTCGTCATCGTCAATGACATCGAGTCCCAGCCGGGGCTACTGACACGGTGGATGATCAGCGAGAACGTCGAATTCGATCTGCGTATCGGCGGGGTCTCGACTCTGCCGAAGCCCGCCGAGCTCGACGCCTATGACGGGCTCATCATGCTCGGCGGCGGGTTTATGCCCGATGAGACGGACCGTGCCCCGTGGCTCGCCGATGAGGCCGAACTCGTCCGTCATGCGCTGGACACGGATCTGCCGCAGTTCGGGATCTGCCTCGGCGGGCAGCTCATTGCCCACGTCATCGGTGCGGACGTGCGGGCGCAGACCGGGGCGCCAGAGAAGGGGTACACGCGGATCGACACCACCGACGAGGCGGCCGCGGACCCCGTGTTCTCAGCGATTCGGCCGCGGACGTCGTTCGTCGAAAGCCACGTCGACCGCATCGTCGCCCTCCCCGAGGAGGCGACCCTGCTCGCCACGAGCGAGGCCTGCGAATTCCAGGCGTTCCGAGTCGGTCGGGCGTGGGGGACGCAGTTCCACCCGGAGTCGACGCGGGAGAACATCGAGCGCTGGGACGCGGCGAAACTGCAGACATTGGGGTTCGATAAAGATACCCTGTTGGAAGAAGCAATGGAGTTCGGGCCGGAGAGCGAACGTGATTCGAAGGCCCTGTTCTCGGCGTTTCTCACAGTGGTTCGGAACTGAAGCTTGTGTGTGAGGCTCGTGTCTGAGGCATACTAGGCGAGGCTCTGACCACAGTCAGGGTTGCCAGGTATGCGGCACAGCCGCCGCATCGGACACGGAGGAATCGTGAGCGACAAAGAACCCACGACGACAATCGATGCCGGTGACGGACAGCAGCCGGAGACCCTCAAGAGGGTCATGGGGCCGAAGCTGCTGCTTCTGTTCATCGTCGGTGACATCCTCGGAACCGGCGTCTACGCCCTGACCGGCAAGGTTGCAGGGCAGGTCGGCGGTGCCGGTTGGGCGCCGGTGATCCTCGCCTTCCTCATCGCGCTGATCACCGCGTTCTCCTATATGGAGCTAGTGACGAAGTATCCGCAGGCCGCGGGTGCTGCGCTGTATACGCACAAGGCGTTCGGGATCCACTTCGTGACGTTCCTCGTCGCCTTCGCCGTGCTCAGCTCCGGGATCACCTCGGCGTCGACGGCGTCGAACGTCTTCGCCGCAAACCTCGTGGCCGGCTTCGGTTGGGACATATCGGGCACCGGGGTGATGTGGATTGCGCTGGCGTTCCTCGCCCTCATCGCGCTCATCAACCTCCGCGGAGTCGGCGAGAGCGTGTGGTTCAACGTCGTCCTCACCCTCATCGAGCTCAGCGGTCTGCTGCTGGTCATCGTCGTCGGCTTCTTCGCGCTCGGTTCGGGCGATGCGGACTTCTCGCGCGTGATGATCTTCGAGACCGAAGGCGACAAGAGCGTGTTCCTCGCGGTCACCGGTGCCACTGCGCTCGCCTTCTTCTCCATGGTCGGCTTCGAGGATTCGGTCAACATGGTCGAGGAGACGAAGGACCCGAGCGTGTTCCCGAAGATCATGCTCTCGGGTCTGACGATCACGGGCATCATCTACGTCCTCGTCTCACTCGTCACCGTCGCGGCCGTGCCCATCGGCGTGCTCACCGAGAGCGAGACGCCGCTGCTCGAGGTCGTCCGTGAGGGCGCCCCGGGCTTGCCGATCGATACGATCTTCCCGTTCATGACGATGTTCGCCGTCGCGAACTCGGCGCTGATCAACATGCTCATGGCCAGCCGCCTGCTGTACGGAATGTCCAAGCAGGATGTGCTCCCGCCCGTGTTCGCGAAGGTCATGGCCGGTCGTCGGTCGCCGTGGGTGTCGATCCTCTTCACGACGCTCATCGCCTTCGCGCTCATCTTCGTCGTGTCCACCGTCCTTCCCGACACGGTGACCGCGTCCCTGGGCGGCACCACCTCACTGCTGCTGTTGGCCGTGTTCGCCGTCGTCAACGTCGCCGTGCTCATCCTGCGCAAGGACAAGTCCGGGAACCCCAACCACTTCAAGGCGCCGACGGTTCTGCCGTGGATCGGCGTCATCACCTGCGTGTTCCTCGTCGGTCCGTGGGCCCGCCTCGACGAGCTCATCCAGTATCAGATCGCAGCGGCGCTTGTCGGAATCGGCGTCGTCCTGTGGATCATCACGTGGTTCTGGAACCGTTCGACGAAGGGCACGAGCACCCGGTTCCGCAATCCCGAAGAGCTGACGTGAATGACGTGAGGCGATCCCCTCGCCGAGGCGGTGCGCCGTCCCGTGAGGACGCCTCCTTGCCGAATCGGTCCGCCATCACGTGCGGACGGCCCCACACCGAGGTGGCCCAGCGATCCCGCCTCGACGTGCACCGCGGCTGCGGTGCGGTCACCGTCCATTGCCGAGGCGGTGCCCTCCTTTGCCAGGACCATGCGGTCCTGCACCGGGACGGTGCGGTTCGGGCCGCCCACCGACCCATGTCTGTATCGCTCGATATGCTGGGACGGTAGTAGGTTCCCGACCTGCGCACTCGGATCCAAACAGCTCAATCCAATGAAGGTGAAAAATGACAGTACTCGTCGGTTACGTCAACAATCCCGCCGGACACGCTGCTCTCGATGCGGGCATCGCGCAGGCGAAGAAGGACGGCAAGGAACTCGTCGTCGTCAATGCGTCACGCTCGGCGCAGCGCAGCGACTCCTACCGCCTCGGCGAGGGGGAGCTCAAGTCGGTCAACAACTATCTGAGCAGGGCGGACGTCGAATTCCGCGTGCTGACATTGGGCAGCGAATACGACCCGGCCGAACAGATCCTCGACACCGCCACCGAGGTGGGAGCCGAGCTGATCGTGCTCGGAACCCGGAAGCGCACCCCGGTCGGGAAGTTCCTGCTCGGGTCGACCATTCAGAAGGTCATCCTCGACGCCGAAGCTCCGGTGCTGTGCGTCAAAGCCGCACACTGAGGGCCTGACAGCTGCGGCGGTGGCCCGCGAAAACGGGCCACGCCGCGGTCGCGTGACTCCTGTTTCGTGCTTGCCTCAGCGGAGCCGTTCCATGATGAGGTCGGCGTTGACATGCGCGCCGGCCATCACGCCGCTGGCGGTGCTGGCCACGACCACTGCCGACACGTCAGCGCTGTTGCCGACCGCCCAGACGCCGGGCACATCGGTCTGCCCTGCCATCTGGGTGGGAATGTAGGTGCCCATCCCGCTCGGGTGAGCGACGACTTCGCCGCCGAGTTGGGAGAACAGTTCGGCATTCGCTCGCCCATACGTCCCGACGGTGAGCGCATCGAAGGTGAGCGTGCTCGCTTCGCCCGCAGATTCGCCTGCCACCAGCGAAACGACGGTTCCGGACTCGGTGCGGGCCACCTCGGTGACGGTGGAATCGATGTACTCGATGCCGAGCGTATCGAGCATTGCCTCCTGCTCGGAATCAGGAGCGGGAGCATTGTGGCGAATGAAGCTGACTCGGTCGCTGAGCTGGGAGAACAACATCGCCTGGTGGTATGACATAGCCGTCGTGCCGATGACGCCGATGCGCTGTCCACGCACTTCGTACCCGTGGCAGTAGGGGCAGTGCAGGACGGTGTCGCCCCATCCTTCCGCGAGGCCAGGGATATCCGGAAGTTCATCGCTCAGACCTGTGGCGATGATGATGCGGCGGGCCCTGATCTCGACCCCCGCCGAGGTGGTCAGTTCGAATCGATGCCGCGGAGCAGCCTCAGCGGGGTTGGGCTCCGATACGAGATTGTGCGCTTGTCGGACTGTCGCGTTGATGACGGTGACACCGTACTCTTCGGCTTCGGCGCGACCTTTCTCCACGAGATCTTGCGGTCTGACCCCTTCGTGACCGAGGACGTTGTGCGCGTGTGCGCTGGAGGAATTGCGCAGCTGGCCTGCGTCGATGACGACGACGGATCGCAGCGACCGCGCCAAGGCGATCGAAGCCGCGAGACCTCCTGCGCCACCGCCGATGACGGCGACATCGAAGGCGTTCTGCGCGGATTCGGGGTTCTCGTCGGGTGCGGAAGGCTGTGAGTTCTCAGGTGCGGTTGGGATGGTCATGATTCTCCTGTGCGGGGACGGGTGATTGGAGCGTGGGTGGTGCGGTGGTGACTGGTAGATGTTGGACTGGACCGAGCCCGGCGTCGGTGAGGTTGGAGCCCGGTGTTGGTGGGGTAGGAACTCGGTTCTGATGAATTCTGAGCTCGGCGCTTGTAAGTCTGGAACTCGGTTTCGACGTGCCCGGGATTCGGTGCCATTTTGAGTGTGCTTCCCGTGCGCATGAAAGTGCAAACACATTTGCTGAAACAGCAAAATGTGCCATGCTGTGGGCATGGCAGAGTCGAAGGAATCAGGTAGGCGGACGAATCGCGGTGCGACGGGTGAGCGGGGAACTCATGCGGCAGACCGAATATCGGACATCCTCGCCGATGGGCCCGCGCCGATCGAGGCTGAGGAGGCCATTAGACAGTCGCTGGCTGGCGTCGGCGCCCGCCTGCGAGGACTGCGGCAGGAGCAGGGGCGCACTCTGGAAGAGGTGGCCGAACTGGCTGGGATGTCGACGAGTACGTTGTCCCGTTTGGAATCCGGGAAGCGCAAGCCGAGCTTGGAGCTGCTGCTGCCGCTGGCCGGGGTCTATGGGCTCCCGCTCGATGAACTGGTGGGGACTCCGCCGATCGGGGATCCGCGCATTCATATCTCGCCGCGGAAGTTCCATGACCAGACGGTCTTGCCCCTCAGCCGCGGGGCGATCGGGGTGCAGGCGTTCAAGCACATCGTCGATGGTCGGCAGACGCCGAAGCTCGGGTCGCTGAAGACTCACCCCGGGTTCGAATGGGTGTATGTGATTCGTGGTCGACTCACCCTCATCCTCGGCGATCGGACGATGATCCTCAGTGCTGGTGAGGCCGCCGAGTTCGATACTCGTTCTCCTCACTGGTTCGGGGGAGCCGACGACGGTGGCGTCGAATATCTCAGTCTCTTCGGTCCTGAGGGACAGCGCGTTCATATGAAGAGCTGAAGGAGCGCGTCGCTGATCTCGCGTGAGTGGCGAGCCGTAGCCTTTCTCTCATTGACCGACTTGTCTGCCCACGGTTGAAGTGTCGTTGGCTGGTTGAACGGCCTGTCCTTGGTGGGATGTCTTCTCTTGAGCGAATCGCCATTCACGATCCGCAAAGTCCCGTCTGACCATAAAAAATAGAAACAACTCGTACAAACTGGAATAAAACTCAATTGAATAGTATGAACCTATGGTGTTTGTTCGAATGATGAAATAGAATAAAGCCAAGCCGAACCCATCAACGATGATGAACGGACACAGAGAAAATGGCTCTCATCCCCGACCGAAGGCACGACGAGTACAACTATTCCGAGGCAGGAAAGCCCTCACCAGCACCACCGACACCTTCTCCGCCAGATTCCCCACCGGCCGACTGTTCGCCGACTGGCGCGACCTCAGCTTCTCCTTCCGCCCCGCCTGCTGCATCTGCCGAGGGCGACCCCGTCGCGTCCACTTACCGGGAGCTGCTTGCCGACGCCGGACTGGATCTCACCGGTCATCCCCTCGCCGACAGGTTCGACGGGATTGCCGACAACCTGGCCGATGAGGAGGCAGGTGAGGGTGAAATCGGTGCCGATCGCGTCGAACCTCCCGGCTGCGGAGATGCAGTCGGTTCTGAGTCCGATGCGGATGCAGTCGATATTGATGCTGACGGAGATGATTCTCCACCTACTGGCGACGGCGTCCTCAGCAGTGACGGTCGTTGGTCGAGTAGAACGACCATGCCGGAGACCGAAGAAGAAGTTCAGGCATGCATCAAAGAGATCGAAGCGCGCCAAAGCGCATGGATGAAAGCCAAGCGCCAAGAACGAGAGGCCCAGCGAGCCGCCGAACACGAAGAGTACCTGCGGTCGAACCCACAGGCACGTGAGGAGTACGAAGAGCTCGAACGCGAAAGAGCCGAGTGGGATGCACACGTCGCTCTATACGAAGAGCGGAAGAAGGCAGAAGAGGAAGCCGAACGTATCGCTGAGGCGGAACGCGCTGAACGGCACAAGGCGCTGGCTGAAAGCTTTGATTCGGATTCCGACGCCCATCCGCTGCTTGACGAGTATCGCTGGTCGGACCTCAAGCATGTGGCCCCGGAGGTCACCGGCAGCATCGAGAGCCTGAAGCATCTGCTCAATGAGCTCAACGACTTCAGTCGCCCCATGGGGCCCGATGACGCGGTGACACTCCTCGACGGTCTTGAGACCTTGAACCGTCTGACTGAATCTCTCTCGATCGTGACACTCTCAGTATTCGACCGTGTCGGAACGCCCCGTGACTATGGAGCGAAGACGACGAAGGCGCTGGTCCAGCACCGACTCAACGTGTCGGGTCAGGAGGCCTACCGCCGGACCCAGCTCGCCGAATGTCTGGGCAAGCGCACCAGCATCAGCGGAGAGTCGATCGAAGCGAAGTTTCCCGTCCTCGCTGCTGCTCTGCGCGAAGGCATCCTGTCATCGAATCAAACGTCGACCATTGCCAAATGCCTGAACAGTCTGCCGCCGAACGTATCGGAAGACGACAAGATCAAGGCCGAGAGTCTTCTCGTGGAGAAAGCTCCGACAGTCCGCGTCTGCGATATCCACAGGCTGTTCCAGGAGATCCTGGGCTGGATCGACCCCGACGGCCAAGAGCCCAAGGAGGCAGCCGATCGGGACAACTTCAACGTCAACCTGCGCCAGATGAAAGACGGTACCTGGACTCTCAAGGGATGTCTCGACGAGGAAACCGGAGGAATCCTCAACGGACTGCTGACCTCTCGCATAAAAACCGATTCTCAGTCGGACGAGGACACTTGCGCGAATGCAGCAGGCATCGATGCCAGCTTCGCAGACGACGCCCGTCCCGCCGCCGAAAGCGGTGGTGAGAGCGAGAGCGACCTCGATCAGGAAGTCGTGGACGCCTATACGGAAGTTCTGCGCGGCGACCGTTCGGACTGCCTCGACCCCTCGCTCAACTTCACCCCGCCGCAGGTCGGTGCGAATGGAGAGATCCCGCAGGGCGCAGGTGTGAAACAGGATGGCACCCTGGTGGCTATGGCTGCGGAACAGCCGAGTGTCCGCCGTCGCATCTACGAGCGATTCTCCAGCGTCATCGGCAGCATCGAGATGAACCGCATTAAGGCTGGAGCGGCCTACGCGTTGGTCATCACAGCCAAGGCCGAAGACCTGGCGAACCGGACGGGCAAGGCCGTCACCGGAGCGGAAGCGCCGTTCCCGATCGATTCCGCTGCTCTGGAAGGACTCAATGGTTCGCTCTTCTTCCATCTCATGAGTGAGAAAACGAAATCGATGGCATTGGCGACTGAACGACGCCTGGCTACTGAGAAGCAGTTGGCGATCCTCGCCAGCCGCGACCAGGGATGCACATTTCCCGGATGCGACACTCCTCCTGGATGGTGCGAAGCGCACCACATCGTCCCATGGGCCAGTAACGGCAAGACCGACATCAACAATCTGACGCTCGCCTGCTCCGCGCATCACCACCTGCTCGACTACACCGACTGGGACTGCAGGATGCTCATCGACGGCCGCCCCGCGTGGATACCGCCGGCGAGCATCGATCCGGCGCAGGAACCGGTGCTCCACGCACGGTTCATTGCACGCGAGATTGGAGAGACCCTTTTCGGCTGATCGCCGCGGCGGCGTCTAGTCAACTGGCCGAAGCCGCAACTGATCTTCGTTGCGAAACACATTGCGCCTCACACGAGTCGCACGGAATGTTCCGCTTGCATGCAATGTTGATCCGGCATGAAGCTTTCCATCCTTGACCTCGTCCCTGTCCGCACAGGACAGACAACAGCTGACTCCTTCGCCGCTTCGAAGCAGATCATCGACACTGCTGACAAACTCGGATTCACCCGCTATTGGGTGGCTGAGCACCACAACATGCCCTCTATCGCATCGACGATGCCTGGGCCCGAGCTCATGCACCTGGGCCAGGGAACACAGCAGATCCGCCTCGGTTCTGGGGGAGTCATGCTGCCCAACCATGCTCCGTTGGCAGTCGCTGAACTCTTCGCCCTCCTGTCGGCGGTCTTTGGCGACCGCATCGATCTGGGAATCGGGCGCGCCCCGGGGACGGATCCGATCACCTCGGCGGCAATGCGGGGCCACCTCGGTGAAGGACGGATGGTCGACCGCGAAGGACGCGCCATCGATCCCGTCGAACAATTCCCTCGACACGTGATCGACACCCTCAGCCTCATGCAGCCTGAAGGGATGCGCGTTCCGCTCCACGGCGGGCGCGAGCACGTGCTCAAGGCGACTCCAGCCGCAGCTCCGGGAACGCAGCCGTTGCCTTGGCTCCTCGGGTCGTCAGGCTACTCCGCGCGGCTGGCAGCTGAACTTGGCATGCCCTATGTCTTCGCCAACCACTTCGCATCCGGTGCCACCACCGGAATGAAGATCTACCGCGACAACTTCACACCGGGTGCCTACGGAGATAAACCGCAGACCTTCGTCACAGCCAACCTTGTCGTCGCCCCCACCGAGGAAGAAGCACAGCTGCGCTCGGAACCCTTCATGCTGCAGATGGCCCGAATGCGCACCGGCGGACCGATGGAGAAACTGCACCTGGCCGGCGACGACATCCGCTCGGTGATGACCGACCAAGAACGAATGGTCGGCGAAGAGCTCTCCAACAACTGGATCATCGGTGACCCGAAATCTGCGGCCGCGCAGCTCGAGGAGCTGGCCGAGCGGTTCGATGTCGACGAGATCATGATCCAGCCGATCGCTGGCGCCATGAAAGGCGAAGACGTGCGCGAAGACCCGGGCCGGATTCAGACGATCGAGCTGCTGGCCGCCGAATTCCTCGGTGGAGTCAACGTCTGACTTGAGGTGATTCGAAGTCTCAGCTCAGCATCGATTCGAGCAAGTGGACTTCAATCCACGATCAGTCCGCGTTATCCTGTCACAGTGTCATGAATGCTGACAGTCGTGTGACAGCCAGTAGAATCGACACCGTACAGGGACTCTTCTCCAGCGTGGTCACTCCTTTCGGAGGGACCGAGTCGGAAATGAAAACTGTACGCCGAATGCGCTCGCGCACCTTCGGAGACTTCCCCCACGCGGGCCTGCGGCCCGCAGACCGAAAGAGAAATAATGCGTACCAAAATTGCTGTTTCGGCAGCACTTGGGGTCGGACTGGTTTTCGGCGCCGGTGCTCCCGCACTGTCGAGCAATCTGTCCTCGACCGACGCCGCAAATACGTCCGGCATCTCAGCTGATGTCGTTCCCGGCCAAGAACTCGAACGAATCACCGACGGCAAGATCGAAAAGGGCGAAACCGCCTACGTCGATGTCACGGTAGCGACGCTGTGGACCGACCCGAAGGCTCCGCGCAAGGTCGATAAGCCTGCGCTCCAGCACCCCGTCGACCTCAAGAAGTGGAACAAGAACCTCGAATCCACCGATGTGCGCCGTGGGCTGACTGGCAAAACTGAGACCCAGGCGACCTACGGTTCGGAAGTCTCCGTCCTCGACATCAAGGGCAGCTGGGCCAAGGTCGCAGTGACCGACCAGAAGACCCCGAAGAACAAAAAGGGCTACCCCGGCTGGATGCCCAAGAAGCAGCTTGTCGAGAACGACCGCTTCGGAAACCTCCGCGAGGATCAGCCTCGCGCAGTGGTCACGAAGCCCAAGAGCGAGCTCGAAGGCATCGAGTTCACCAAGGACACCGGTGCCGACGTCAGCTTCAACGTCGACCTGCCGCTCATCGCACAGGACGTCGACGACGTCCGCGTGGCACTCCCCGGTGGCGGAGCCGCCTGGATCGACATCGACGATGTGGATGTCTTTGACGTCGGCGACAAACCCGAGAAGCCCAGCGGCAAAGACCTCGTGAAGACCGCGAAGCAGTTCGACGGCCTGCGCTACCTGTGGGCAGGAGTCTCCGCCTACGGATTCGACTGCTCCGGTTTCACCTACTCGATCTTCAAGGCCCACGGCATCGACCTGCCGCGCGACTCTGGCGAACAGGCGAAGGCCGGCAAGGCCGTCTCCTCGTCGGACCTCAAGCCCGGTGACCTGCTGTTCTTCTCGACCAGCTCGGGAACGGTCCACCACGTCGGCATGTACGTCGGCGACGGCAAGATGATCCACTCGCCGAACGCGTCGAAGGACGTCTACGTCACCGACTGGAAGAAGTGGGACACCGGAAACGAATTCTCCGGAGCCCGCCGAATCCTCTGATCTAGATCGAGTCGGACAGGTTCACTGTCCGATCTGGTTGGCACGACGACCAACCGACACACTGATGGCCGGTGCCCAAAAAGGGCCCGGCCATCAGTGATTTCAGATTATTTTCGCCGAGGCGGCTGCCTGACGATTTCGTCAATGTTCGCTAACTAAGGCGACTGCCGAAGGATTTCGCCAAGGCTCGTCCGCCGCGGGGGCTGTTTAGGCGACTCACCCAGGGGCCACCGCCGAACAGGTAGGCAGGGTGGTCACCGACCGAAGCGGCTGCCGATCAGTGCCGCGAACTCTGAGTCGACTTCAGGAAGATGGCACGGGCCAGATCATCGCGACGTTCGATGACCAACCGGCGCAGAGCCGCAGGTGCATCGACGTTGGCTGCCAGCCAAGCGTCGGTCTTCTCGACGACAGCCTCCTCGTCGACGGACCATCGGGGATAGAGACCGAGCACCAGACGGCGTGCGATCTCAATCGAATTGTCCATCCAGAACCCGAGCAGACCGTCGAAGTACTCATCGACGTACTCCTCGATGAGTGGCATCGCACTCGGCGCGATGAACCCGGCGATGATCGCCGACAGCACATCATTGCTCAGGGCGCCCGCTTCGCGGATTGCCTCCCATGCACGGATTTTGACGATCGGCAGGGGCAGGGCTGCACTGGCCGTCTCGGCGCGAAGCCGTCCCGAAGAGCTTGGATCCGAATGGTTCTCTCGCGCGATATCGGTCTGATCCGCCCACCCGAGGCTCACGAGCGCAGTCAGCGCATTCCACCTCAGTGCGTGATCGTTGATGAGACCACGGAACGGCAACGTCGCAGTCGAATGGTCGGCGCCTCGACCCGCGCGAGTTCCGCCGGAAGTCTCCGCCGACTGGCCCGCCGAACCAGCCTGGCCCGATTGACCAGGAGCTCCGGCATACATTCGGTCGATCTCCTCGCCGACCGGCACCGCCAGGACTTGACTGGCGAACCCACGCCCCATGGCGACTGCAGAGCTGCCGGCCGCGCATCGCGCCGTCCGCGACGTCAGCGCCAACACCAGATTGGCCAGATGCAGCTGCGCATCCGACCCGGCCTTCGCCGCAGCCAACGCATCCAGCGCCGCTCCCAGCAGCCCCATGATCGCGGCATCGAAATTCCGGTCCGCGACCCACTGATCGATGCAGGTCAGAGCGGTCTGGCTGAGCCCCGCCATGATCCCGGCATGACTCTCCTTGCCCAGGCTGCGGGCATAGGCAGTGAGGTACTTCTGCACCGGCATGAGCCCATCGCGCACCGCATTGTCCAACGCCGACCACACCAGGGCCCGCGACAGAGGATCCTTGATCCGCGACGCCGAGGTGACCGCCGCCTCCGTCGACTCCGGATCCAGTCGCACTCGCGCATAGTCCAGGTCATTGAAGTTGAGCAGAGTGATCACGCCGGCACTGCGGCCGATCAGCTGCTCGACATCGGCCGACTCGGTCGAGAACTCGAAACGGAACGAATCGAGGGGAACGATCGACCGCCCCGACCTTCCGAGTGTGGCGATCTCGATCGTGTGCGGCCGAAGCAGGGCCGTGCCTTCGGCCGAATCGGCCTGAGCGATCGTGGCACTTGTGATCTTCTCCGAACCGGACCGTCGCCGAGGCGGCTCAACACTGCCGCTCGCTCCGGACCCGGCCTCGTGAGCGGCTCCGGTGGCTGCGTCGAAGTTGTCGTCGACCGCATCCGGGCTGCGCAGCCTCGCGCCCGAGCTCGAAGTCACGAGTTTCCCGCGTCCTCCGCCCTGTGCGGAGACGGCGGAAGCCGGGGCTCCACCGTCGGAGGACTTAGCCGAACCATCCGAGGTGGTCAGCTGCAGGGACAGCTCCGAAACTCCTGAGGTCCCCAGCCACGCGGACGCCCAGTTCGCGATGTCCCTGTCGGGGGCCGCCTCGGCGAGGCATTCGAGGAAATCCGCGAGCTCGGTGTTCCCATATTCGAACCGTTTGAAGTACAGCCGCGAACCGGCGAAGAACGCCTCCCGGCCGACGAACGCGACGAGCTGCTTGAGCACGGACGCGCCCTTGGCATAGGTGATGCCGTCGAAGTTGAGCTTCGCGGCCTCGACATCGGGGATGTCGGCGACGATCGGGTGCGTCGTCGGATACAGATCCTGTGTGTACGCCCACGCCTTGCGGCGCAGCGCGAAGGTCACCCAGCCATCGGTGAAACGGGTCGCCTCGGCCAGCGCGAGCCCGCCCATGAAATCGGCGAAGGACTCCTTGAGCCACAGGTCATCCCACCACTTCATCGTGACGAGATCGCCGAACCACATATGCGCCATCTCGTGCAGGATGACGTTCGCGCGCGACTCGTAATTCGCGTCCGTGACCTTGTCGCGGAAGATCAGATTGTCCGTGAACGTGACCAGACCGGGGTTCTCCATGGCGCCGAGGTTGTACTCGGGAACGAAGATCTGATCGTACTTGCCCCACGGGTAGGGGTAGTCGAATTCGCTGGTGAAGAACTCGAGACCGGCTTTCGTGACGCCGAAGATATCGTCCGCGTCGAGATGATCGACGAGGCTCGCCCGCGTCCATGCGCCCAACTGCACGGTCTGTCCGGTGCGCGGGTCCGTCCACTCATCCGTCGCCCCTTCATAGGGTCCCGCGGTGATGCACGTGATGTAGCTCGACTGCTTGAGCGTCGGTTCGAAATAGTGGGTGACTGCGCCCGCCGAGCCATCGCCCGGTTCCGTCCTCGCCTCGGTGCGGTTCGACAGGACCTGGAAATGCGCGGGCGCCGTGACCGTGAAGATGAACTCGGCTTTGAGGTCGGGCTGGTCGAAATTCGCGAACACGCGTCGGGCGTCGGTCGGTTCGTACTGCGTATAGAGGTAGGTCTTGCCATCGGCTGGATCCGTGAACCGGTGCAGTCCTTCGCCCGAGGTGGAATAGCGTGCCTGCGCCTCGATCGTCAGGGAATTGCGGCCGGCGCGGACGGGGAACGTGACTCGAGCACCGTCGAACACCTCGGCGGGGGAGAGGCTCTCGCCATTGATCAGAACGGAGGACACGGAGTCGGCAATCAGGTCGATGAATGTCGAATCGACGAAGCGGGCGGAGAAGTCGACGACGGTGCGAGAAAGGTACGTGTCGGCATCGGTTTCGGCGTTGCTGACGTCGATATGGACTGAGTAGGAATCGACCTCGAGCAGCTGTGTTCGACTCTGCGCTTCGCTTCGGGTGAGATTCGTTGTCATTCAATAGCCTCCTCGGCGGACAGACTTTAGCATGCCACATTTCCGGTATTCTGAGTACAGCACCAGCGAACGGCAGAGGGGACTGATGGCGGAGACTCGGGTCAGCGATCTGCCTCGGCGGGGGTTCAGCGTCGTCTCCCACCGTCTGCGCATGGGGCTCAAGCGCGTGTGGGTGAACTCCGGCCAGCTGGTCCAGATCCCCATTGCCGCGACCGCCGCCTACGCCTTCTGCGTCTACGTCCTCGACCACCCGTATCCGTTCCTCGCCGCGGTCGCATCGGCTGTCGGCATCGGCCCAGTCGTCGATCGTCGCCTGCGTCGTGCCCTCGAAATCGGCATCGGTGCGACCTTCGGCGTGCTCGTGGGCGAGATACTCGTCAACCTCTACGGCTCCGGAATCTGGCAGCTCGCGCTGACTCTGATCATCGGTCTGGTCATCGGCACGATCCTCAATTCCGGCGGTATCTTCATCACCCAGATCGCCGTCCAATCCGTCTACGTGGTCGTGGTTCCGGCCAGCGCCACCACCATGCCGTTCCCACGTACCCTCGACGCTCTGACCGGATCTGTCTGCGCGATTCTGCTGGCACTGCTGATCCCGCGCGACGCCCGAAAGGTTCCGCGGCGTCTGGCTGCAGACATGCTCGAGGAGGTCGACGCAGTCCTCCGAATGATGAAGCGCGCCCTACGTGATGCCGATGTGACGATGGCCGGCCGAGCCCTCGAACGTGCTCGCGAAACCCAGGACATCATCGACTCCTGGGGCTCATCCCTGCGGATCTCCCGTGAGGCCGCGAAGATCAATGCGCGCGCCCGCCGGCACGCTGCCGAGGTGACTCGACTGTCCCGCGCTCACACCTTCTCCGATAGAGCGATGCGGACCATGCGGGTCATCGCCCGCCGCGTCGTGGGCGTCACCGAGCTCGGCGTCGGCAAGCCCGTCATCGCCGATTACGTCGGTTCCTTGGCCGACGGTGCGAAGAAACTCGAGATCGCATTGCGCCGCGGTACTGATCGATCCCTCGCCGAGGCGGCCCTGTCCGAGGCAGCGGGCGCGCTGGATCCGCGGGCGAAGTCCGATTGGGACATCCACGATGAATCGATGGTCCTGCTCCTGCGAACGGTCGCCGTCGACCTGCTCCAAGCTGCGGGTCTGACGCGTGCGGAAGCACAATCGCGGCTTCCACCATTGGCCGAGGACGCCGATGACGACGGCGGCCCTGTCGTCGAATAGCCGTCGAACCGGTCGTGACCTGGAGGGGCAGTCAGCTGCTTTCGACGACGAACACAGCGTTCGTGCCAGGAGCCAGAGCAGTGAAGCGGTGAGGCTGATCGCCCGGGTGGGTGAGATAGTCACCGACACCCAGGTCATAGGACTTCCCGAGCACCTCGATGCGTGCGGCCCCGCGGCCGAGGATGACATGTTCGATCGTGCCCTGAGGGTGCGGCTGAGACTCTCGCGGCTCACCCGGTTCGGCTTGGATGAAGTAGACGTCGCGTCGGGCATTCGTCGGCGACGGTGAGATCAGAGTGGCCACATAGTTCGCGGTCGTCGACGGCAGGCTGGGCATATCGCCGACATGCTGCAGCGCCACCTCATGCGGGGGAGGGTCGAGCAGGCGCGCGAGTGGGATGTCGAGAGCGGCGGCCAGAGCCCACATCGTCTCCAGGCTCGGATTGCCGCTTCCGGTCTCGAGCCCAGACATCGTCGACTTGCCGACTCCGGCCCGCCTGGCGACCTCGGACAAGGAGAGTCCGGCGCGCAGTCGTTCGCGTTTCAGCGCCGCAGCGATCTGCTGACTCGGCGAGAGCGCGGTGCCGGGAGCAGGGTCGGAAGCGCCTTGCGAGTCGTTCAGCGAATCATCATTGCTTCGAGAAGTCATGAGTTCACTATAGCGGGCAGGTCGTTCGGGTTGACGAACGATCGCCAAGGGCGCACTGTATGGAACATGGGTTCATTATTTCGCACGACTGAGCGGAGGCCGCAAGTCGAACGAGTTCTCCCCGGCTCGACTTATCGTGCGGTAGCCATCGTCACCATCACGATCATCGCGGTCGCGCTGTCGTATGGGGCGATCTCCGCAGTCTCCGGTTTCGCCTGGTGGCAGACGCTGCTGCTGGCGATGTTCGCCCTCGGCGGCGCCGCCGAATTCACCTTCGTCGGCGTCATCGCCGCCGGCGGTGCCCCGATTCTCGCGGTGCTCGCAGGACTCCTCGTCAACTCCCGGAACTTCGCCTTCGGCGTCGCAGTCGGACCCTTCTTTCCGCAGGACTGGCGAGCTCTCCTCGCAGCCCACTGGATCAATGACGAATCCACCGCGATCTCGCGCCTCGGGCACAACCCCCGCGCGAAGTGGCATGCGTTCCTGCTCATGGGGGCCGCGATCGGCATCATGTGGCCCGGCGGCGCCATGGTTGGGCAGTGGCTGGGAAATGTCATCAACGCGGACCTGCTCGGACTTGACGCTGCCTTCCCGATCATTCTCTTCTGCCTCATCCGCGGGGACCTGAAGAACAAGGTCACGCTCTCGTTGACCGTCATCGGCATCCTCATCGCCGTGGGTCTGACCCCGCTGCTGCCGCTCGGCCTGGGTGCTGTGACTTCGCTGTCCGTGTTCGTCTTCGTTGCCGCAGGCTGGGCCGTGCGCTCGTTCATCCGTCGCCGAAGTGCCGGAAGCAGCGGTGCCGGCAACACCAGCGCTGACAGCACTGCCGCCGCCGACCATACGCAGTACACGACTCGAGGGGAGGGGAACCGATGAACCCCGTCAGCTTTCTCATCGCCCTGGCCGGGCTGAGTATCGGAACCTACCTCATGCGCTTCGCAGGGGTGAAGGTGGGAGCGGCCATCGCCACGAAGGGTCGCCGACGTACCCCGGCGACCGCCTCGGCGGGGGTTGAATCTTCCGGACCCGGCGATCCCTCCACGCCCGGCGGATCCTCCGCCACCGCCGAAACGTCCGAAACGGCCGACTCGACCGAACGCGTGACGATGTGGATGGACCGGGCCACGGTCGTGCTCATCGGTGCGGTCTTCGCGACGACCGCGGTCTTCGATGGGACGGACATCGCCGATCCGGCCCGCCTCATCGGCGTCGGCGCGGGCGTGCTCGCCGCGATCCTGCGCGTGCCGATGCTGCTCGCGGTGGTCATCGGAATGGCCGTGTGCGCATTGATCCGCACGACCGGGATCCTCTGAGCAGGAGCGACGACGGTCCGAACTGAGCGCGGGACGGCGAACCGCCAACATGGGCCCGGAACTGCAGCCTTGGGCCGGCCTCTTCCCACTGTGAAAGCCGTGGGATGCGGGTGGGCAATTGCCGTGGATCTCCGGGCCGGAACTGCCCCGAAAGCGCGTGATTGCTAGGCTGAGACCATGGAATACATCGCGGGCTTTCAGCGTCTCGTCTTTCTAGCTCTGACGGTGGCTGCATTCGTCGTCCAGCTCTGGGCGTTCATCGACTGCCTCCGCTTCAAGGACGAGAACTACCGTGCCGTGGACAAGCAGAGCAAGAAGTTCTGGGTCATTCTCCTCGGCGTCGGGCTCGCGCTCGCCCTCATCGCATTACCGCCCATGGGCATGAGCATGATCTTCCTCAACATCATCGCCCTCGTCGCCGGCATCGTCTACCTCACCGATGTGCGTCCTAAAGTTCGAGCAGTCGACCCGCGCTACCGCAACCGCGGACGCCGCGCATAGGCTGATCACCCCCACCACATGAGCACAGATCTCAACCTGCCGGGGCCCGAATCCGGCTTCATCGCCACGTTCGGAACGGGCGACCCGCACACCCTCTTCGGCCACGGGTTCGCCGGCGCGATCCGCGACACTCGCCCCTTCGGCACTGGCATCACCGGCACTCGCCACTTCCTCCACCTGCCCGGCCACGGCGGCCGACCTTCACCCGGCCCCGGATGGACCTATCCACAGATCGCCGAGGTGCTCGCCGACGCGGTGGGCACCACCTCGGCGAGCCGGGCGCTGGGCGTCTCGATGTCCGCCGGAGGACTCCTCCACCTGCTGAGCATCGCCCACCCCGTGACCCGTGGGCTCGACAAGGTCGCCCTCGTCCTCCCAGCCTCCTTCACCGGATTCCCCGCCGAGGTGGCCGCCGCCAACCGCTCCTACCTGGAGCGACTGCGTCGCCTCGTCGACGACGAGGACATCGACGGCATCGTCGAACTCATGCTCTCCCGCGAACCCGCCGAGGTGGCCGAGATGCTTCCCGCGCGTGCCTGGACGAAGGCGAAGGCCGAGAACCTCGTCCACACGGACATGTCCGATGGTCTCGGACTCGCCCTCGAAATCGCCGTCGCGGACACCGCCGAGGCCGCCGAGAACCTGCGCTCATTCGCGGGTGAGGTCCTCATCCTCACCCACGAAGACGACCCGGCTCATCCGGTCGCTGTCGCCGAGGATATCCACCGTGCGATCCCGAGCTCCCGACTCGAGGTGCTTCCCGCCGGATCGATCCTGTGGCGCGGACGTCACGAAGTGCGGCGCATCCTCGGCGAATTTTTTGGTTAGTCACCCGACCGAGGTCGTTGGCTAGACTGTCTCCGTGCGCATTTCTGTCCTCTCCCTCCATACCTCGCCCGTCGCCCAACCCGGGCAGGGCGACGCCGGAGGGATGAACGTCTACGTCGACCAATCCGTGCGCGCGCTCGCCGCGGCCGGACACCGCGTCGACGTATTCACCGCCGACCCCGGCGGCCTCGACGGTACGGGCAGTCTTGAAAGTACAGGTAGCAGCACAGCCGACGCCGGACACGGATACGGTACGGGCGGCAACGCAGCCGGCCCGGGCACGAAGCTGGAGATCACCGAGTGCATCACCCTTCACCATCTGCCGGTCGGCGCCACGACAAAGGACGAACTCGCCGACGCCATCGACGAACTCGCCGCACTGCTCATTGCCCACCCCGACTTCCGCGCCGCCGATTTCATCTGGACCCACTATTGGATCTCCGCCGAGGCGGCCCTGCGAGCTCGTGAAATCGCCGTCGCCATCGACGCCGATTCCGCTGACGTGGTCGAGTCCGCTCGTGCTGCCGGACAGGACCGATCGCTGCGAGCCCCGATCGCGGTGAGCATGCACACGATCGGGGCCGTCAAGAACCGCGACTCGGAGACCAGCCACGAACGGCCCCAGCGACTCGAAGCCGAAGAGCGCATCGCTGCTCAAGCCGACCTGCTCGTCGCCGCCACTCCTTTCGAGCGCCGCGACCTCGTGAACGAACTCCAAGCCGATCCCGACTCAGTCGTCGTCGCCCGACCGGGTGTCGATCATGCGCTCTACGCACCGGACTCACAGTCGGAAGCGCGCGAGCGTCTGGGATTCGCCGCGGACGAGGCGATCGTCCTCTACGTCGGGCGCATGCAGTTCATCAAAGGCACGGACGTCGCCGTCGACGCCCTGGCAGAACTGCGGGAACGCAACCCGCACTTGGCCTCCCGGACTCGCGGAATCCTCCTCGGCGCCGCCTCGGGGGCCGGTGTCGAAGCGGGCGGGAAAGCGGTTCGACCGTCCTCGACCTACCTGCAGGAGCTGACCGCGGCGATCGCGAGCGAACCCAGCGTCGAAGTCCGCCCGCCCGTTCCCTCTCGCGTGCTCGTCGACTACTACCGGGCCGCGGACGTGCTCATCGTCCCCTCCCGCAGTGAATCCTTCGGACTCGTCGCAGCCGAAGCGGCGGCTTCGGGACTGCCGGCGATCGCCTCGGCGGTGGGAGGACTCCCGGAAATCGTCGAACACGGACATTCGGGACTGCTCATCGCCGACCACAACCCGCACCACTGGGCGACGGCGATCGAAACCCTGCTCATCGACACTGACCTGCGGGCCGAACTCGCCGGCCACGCCGTCGACCGTGCCGAACGCTTCGACTGGGGACGGACCATCGCGGCCGTTCTCGAGGCTCTGCCTGAGACCTCCGGAGCGGCATCGCGGCCGTCGGAGCCGCTCGGAGCATGCTGAAGGACTAGAGTCGGCGGTGAGCACGAGAGCCGAGCGAAAGGCGTGAGATCATGAGCACCGACACCGAGGCGATCCTGGCCGGAGTGCGCACCTGGGCCGAGAACAACGACGTTCCCGTCGATTCGATCGAGGACGAGGAGATCGTCGTCACCCTGCCTGGGGAGAAGAAGCTCAAGACGAACGTGGCGATCAGCGTCTTCGCTCGCACCGCTCATTTGCAGGCCTTCGTCATCCGCCACCCCGACGAGAACTCGGCCGAATTCAATCGGTGGCTGCTGCAGAAGAATCTCAAACCGGGGCCGGTGTCGTTTGCGATCGACAGCCTCGGCGATGTGTATCTGCGGGCGAGCGTGCCCCGCGAACATCTGCTCGATGAACTCGACGGACTGCTCGGGGCGATGCTCGCCACGGCGGATTCCTCGTTCAATGAACTCCTCCTCATCGGATTCCTCACCGGGATGAAGAAGGAGTGGGCGTGGAGGGTCGGCCGAGGCGAATCGACGCGCAACCTTGCGGCCTTCGAGAAGGTGCTCAGTGGAGATAACAACGAATTCCTCGGCACGTTCGGCGAAGCCGATTCCGAGCCTCCGGCGGTCACAGCCGACCGGGAGAGCGATGGGGCCGGGCCGGCGAGTGAGGGCGCGGGGAAGGCAGACGAGGCGGACGGTCAGGCAAGCGAGGCACCCGGGTCGGTGGATGAGGCGGCCGGGCAGGACGCTTCGAGGGACTCTGCTGACGATCAGCGTCCAGGCCCGCGCTCATGAGTGCGGAGACGTCGAAGCCCACGACTGTCGACGAATACATCGCTTTGTTCGACGG
This sequence comes from Brevibacterium epidermidis NBRC 14811, assembly GCF_001570805.1. GTDB lineage: Bacteria > Actinomycetota > Actinomycetes > Actinomycetales > Brevibacteriaceae > Brevibacterium > Brevibacterium epidermidis. The sequence goes on from NZ_BCSJ01000007.1 coordinate 37,043, forward strand.
CGAGCTAAACCGGGCTTTCCTCACGAGGCTGCGCGAACTCAGTCGTGCTGCTGCGCCGCAGGCGGAGGAGAGTCTCAAATGGGGCAGCCCCGCCTTATGCCTTCGGCTCGATCCTGTTCGTGTTCGCCGGCTACAAGAGGCACGCGAACTTCGTCTTCACCCCCAGCACGAAAGAAGCCTTCGCCGACCGACTGCAGGACTTCGACACCGGAAAGGGGTCGATCAAGCTGCCCTACGACGACGAGATTCCGACCGAGCTGCTGACCGAGATGATCGCCCACCGAATCCGCGAATTCGAGGTCGACGGAGTGAAGTGGATGTGAGGTCGACGCTGCGCAGCAAGTGAGCGTCGGCGGCCGCTCCATGGAGATGAGCGCCAGCCGGTCTCAGTCGAGCGGCAGCTTCATTCCCTCATGACTGGCGACATAGCCGAGCCGGTCATAGAAGCGCTGTGCACCAGTGCGTGACTTGTCGGTGGTGAGCTGCGCGAGTCCGGCTCCGAAGCGACGTCCGCATTCGTGCGCCCATTCGAAGACCGCAGTGCCGAGCCCGATTCCCTGAGCCGAAGCGCCGATTCGCACCGCTTCGATCTGCAGGCGGAGAGTGCCTCGGCGAGACAGGCTGGGCAGCAGACTCAGCTGCAGCGTCCCCACTATGGTCGAGTCGTCGTGACTCTGGTCCGATGAACCAGGCTCGCCCGCGATTTCGATGACGGCGGCGAGGAGCTGATTCGGATCGGCGTCGATGAGCGCAAAGGCACGAGTATAGGGAGCTGCCTCCTCGCTGCCGGACTCACGGGCGGCACCAAGCACGTCATCACGCAGCAGCGCGACGAGGGCCGGAACATCGGCCTCGGCGGCCCGACGGATGACGAATGTCCGGCCCGCCAGGTGCAGGGTCTCCGGAGCGAAACCGTCGAAGCCTCGGCCCGTGCGTCCCTCGCCCGGAGCTGCCTCGGTGGTCATCGGTTCGTGGTCCCCGCGGACGTCGCACCGGCGGATGCAGGCTCATGGCCGGACGCATCGACCGGCGGCTTTCCGTAGGGACGACGTGCGAACAGGGAAGCCAGCACGGCGCCGGAGACGTTGTGCCAGACGCTGAAGACCGCGCCGGGCAGTGCCGCCAGCGGCGAGAAGTACGTGGTGGCCAGGGTCGAAGCCAGACCGGAGTTCTGCAGTCCGACCTCGAACGACAGCGCGCGACGCGTCGGGGTATCGAGGCGGCAGGCTGCGGCCACACCGTAGCCGACGCCGAGTCCGAGCAGATTGTGCGTGACGACGGCCAGCAGGACGAGCACACCGGCTGTGGCAATCGACCCGGCCGAACCGGCGACGACGATCGCGACGATATAGGCGATGGCGATCGAAGCCAGCCACGGCAGCACCGGCGAGATCTTGTCGACGAGCTTCGACGCAAACACACGGACGAGGACGCCGACGATGACCGGCACGAGCACGGTCTGGCAGATCGAGACGAACATCGACCAGAACGGCACATCCATGTAGGAACCTGCCAACCACAGGGTCAGCAGCGGAGTGAGCACGGGAGCGCACAGCGTCGACAGAGTCGTGATCGACACCGACAGTGCAGTATCGCCCTTCGCCAGGTAGGTCACGACGTTCGACGCGGTGCCGCCGGGCGCGCAGCCGACGAGGATGACTCCGACGGCGATCTCGGGCGGAAGCGAGTAGACGGTCACGACGAGGAGGCCGAGCAGGGGCATCGCCACGAACTGAGTGACGACACCGAGCACCGCGATCCACGGCCGCTTCGCGATGCGGGCGAAGTCCGGGAGGGTCAGGGTCAGCCCCATGAAGAACATGACCACGCCGAGAGCCCACGTGATCGACGGAGCTAGGGGAGTGAAGGCATCGGGCAGCAGGAACCCGAGCACTCCCGCGATGACGACGAGGACCGGCAGGGCCGTGACGGCGATGATCGAACTGCGATCGGCTGCGGGAGCAGCAGTGCTCCCGGAAGTCTGGTGTGCTGGCGTGTGTGACATGGGTGCAAGGGTACTCCGCCCATATTGTCATTCGAGACGCGTGCCCAGAAAATGAGACAAGCCCGGTTGGGACGGGCAGCTGAGATGACGGTCGCGGGCGACCCGGCCGGAGTGGTCGTGTCAAAATGGAGCCATGACGTATAACCTCATCCTGCTTCGCCACGGCGAGAGCGAATGGAACCAGAAGAATCTGTTCACCGGATGGGTCGACGTGACCCTGACGGACAAAGGCCGTGCCGAAGGCAAGCGTGCCGGTGAGCTCCTGCGCGAGAAGAACCTCATCCCCGATGTCGTCTATACCTCGCGACTCAAGCGTGCGATCCTGACCGCGAACATCGCGCTCGAGGCCGCCGACCTGTCCTGGCTCGACGTCCACCGCAGCTGGCGCCTCAACGAACGTCACTACGGTGCGCTGCAGGGCAAGAACAAGAAAGAGATCCGCGACGAGTTCGGCGAAGAGCAGTTCATGACCTGGCGCCGCTCCTTCGACACCCCACCGCCGGCTCTGGCCGACAGCTCGGAATTCTCGCAGGCCGGTGAAGCCCGCTACGCCAACCTCGGCGACGCGCTTCCCCGCACCGAATGCCTCGCCGACGTCATCGACCGCCTCCTGCCCTACTGGTACGACACCCTCGTGCCCGAACTCACCGTTGGCAAGACCGTGCTCGTGGCCGCCCACGGCAACTCGCTGCGTGCACTGGTCAAGCACCTCGACGGAATCTCTGATGCCGACATCACGGGACTGAACATCCCCACCGGCATTCCGCTGCACTACGAACTCACCGAGGACTTCACCCCGGTCACCCCTGGCGGAACCTACCTCGACGCCGAGGCGGCCGCGGCGGCCATCGGCCAAGTCGCCAACCAGGGACGCTGAGTCTCACCCGGATATGCGAAGCGCCCCGGCAGTGCCGGGGCGCTTCGCTGATTTCGTGCTTCGTCGAGCGGGGTCTTACTTCTTCGACAGGTAGGGTTCCCAGTTGCCGGTGAGCAGGTACTCGACCTTCTGCGACACCGACACTGCATGGTCACCGAAGCGTTCGTAGTAGCGCGAGAGCAGGGTGACATCGGCGATATGCCGGGGAGCCAGCGAGCCTGCCGGAGCCTCGCCGAGCTTCCCGAACACGCTCAGGTGGAGCTCGTCGAGCTCCTCGTCGATGGAGTTGATCGTGGGCACGGCTGACAGTCCGGGGTTCGAGAGCAGGCTCTGCGTCGCCTCGGCGATCTTCTCACCGGACTCGCCCATCCGCACGAACGTCGGTTCGAAGAGGTCGGGGATCGCGGACTCCGGATAGCGGATGCGCACCTGCTGGGCGATGTGGCGGGCGAGGTCGCCCATGCGCTCGAGCGATGCCGACATCCTCAGCGAACCGATGACGGCTCGCAGATCTGCGGCCACCGGAGCCTGCAGGGCGAGCATCTCGGCGGCCTGCTGATCGAGCGTGAACTGCATATTGTCGATGACGGAGTCGGCCTCGATGACCTGCTCGGCCAGCTCGAGATCATTCGAATGCAGCGACTGATTGGCCAGGCGGATGGCCTCGAGGACCTTGGTGGACATGCCGACCAGCTGGGTGGCCAGATCGTCCAGTTCGTTTCTGAAGACTTCGCGCATGAACTGCGGTTCCCTAACTCTTGATCGTGACAATCGGGGGTGACTGTCGGTGGTGCTTGGTGGTGTCTTGAGGAGTGCCGGCGCTTCCGGTCCGCACCCTCAGCGGGGGAAAGCGGAAGGCGGGAACGATGGGGAACGCAGGCACACAGACGTCAGCATCGCACGATCGGGTGAACTACTCCAGACGAGAAGGTGAATTCCTCGGCAAATACTGCCAGCAGAAGTGAATTCGGTGCGCCGGGACGATGGACAACGCCTAAGCTGGAGACTGTGGATCTCTTAGTAGTGGCGGTCCTGACCGGCGTCGTCGGCCTGGGCCTGGGTATAGCGGGAATTCTTGCGTTCCGATTCAGTGAACGCTCCCGCGATGCTGCCGATCTGCATTCCGAGGACGATCTGCCCGAGGGCATCGCCGAAGTTCTGGCCGTCCTGCCGTCGGCTGCGATCGTCATCGACGCCGGTGACGATGTCGTCAAAGCGTCCCCTGCCGCGTACACGTTCGGCCTGGTCAGAGGCCACTCGCTCGCGTCTCCCGAGATGCTTCGGGTCGTCGGCCGCGTCCGCGCCCGCGGTCTCATCGAAGAGATCGACCTCGAGCAGACACGGGAGAAGTCCGAATCCGTGCTCCGCTATCTCCATGCCCGCGTCGCCCCCTTGGGCACCTCCTTCGTCCTTGTCCTCTGCGACGATCAGACCGAATCCAAGCGCGTCGACGCCGTCCGCCGCGACTTCGTCGCCAACGTGTCCCACGAACTCAAGACGCCGATCGGTGCGATGGCACTGCTCGCCGAGGCTGTCACCGACTTCGCCGACGACCCGGCCGCCGTCGAACGCTTCGGTGGACGGATGCAGCGGGAATCGAAGAGGCTGACCCAGCTGGTGCAGGAGATCATCGACCTCTCTCGGGTTCAGGACCACGCCGCTCCCGCGACGACCGAGAAGATCTCCGTCGCCGAGGTGGTCGACGATGCCGCTGACCGTGCCCGAACCGGGGCGGAGGGCAAGAACATCCATATCGAGGTCTCCCCGCCGAGCGACCTGCTCATCGAAGGCAATTACGAACTGCTCGTCAACGCAGTGCGCAACCTTATCGATAACGCGGTGAACTACTCGCCGGAGGGCACCCGCGTCGGCGTCGGAGTCGACCTCGTCGACGAGCGCATTGAGATCGCCGTGACCGACCAGGGCATCGGCATGACCGCTCAGGACACCGAACGCGTCTTCGAACGCTTCTACCGAGTGGACCCGGCCCGGTCTCGGATCACCGGAGGCACCGGGCTGGGACTGAGCATCGTCAAGCACATCGTCGCCACCCACGGAGGTGAGGTGCGGGTGTGGAGCCGGCTGAACAAGGGGTCGACGTTCACCATCGTGCTCCCTCTGGCAGGAACCGCAGCTGACGCCTCCGCCGCCGATTCGGCCCCAGCCGGGGTTCTCATCGAGCATTCCGCGGACTCGGCCGGGACCGCCTCGGCGGAAGAGGACGGGCCCACGGGCGCCTCTTCGGCGGGCGACGAAGGACCCACTGGGACCGTCTCGGCGGACGACGACGGTCCGGTTGGGACCGCCTCGGCGACCGATGGCGGACCGAACGGCGACAAGGAAGCCTCCGCTGGAGATAATGGAGACGGCGGGGCGACCGCCGACTCACCCAAGAATCTGACCGAAGAAAGCGAACAAAGGAAGCTCACAACGTGACTCGTATTCTGCTTGTCGAGGACGAAGATTCGTTCTCGGACCCGCTGTCGTACCTGCTCGGTAAGGAAGGGTACGAGGTGACGGTCGCCGATGACGGGCTCAAGGCTCTGGCGGAGTTCGACCGCACCGGCGCCGATCTGGTCCTGCTCGACCTCATGCTGCCCGGTGCTTCCGGCACCGAGGTGTGCCGCGAACTGCGGGCGAAATCCAATGTGCCGATCATCATGCTCACGGCCAAGGATTCGGAGATCGACAAGGTCGTGGGGCTTGAGCTCGGCGCCGATGACTACGTGACGAAGCCGTACTCCTCACGCGAGCTGCTGGCGCGCGTGCGAGCGGTGCTGCGACGCAATGTCGAGACCGAGGAGTTCGAGGACGAGTCCGTGCTCGAAGCCGGGGGAGTGCGCATCGATGTCGAACGCCACGTCGTGTCCGTGCGCGGTGAAGAGCAGTCCATGCCGCTCAAGGAGTTCGAGCTGCTCGAGATCCTCGTGCGCAACTCAGGCCGCGTGATGACCCGCGGTCAGCTCATCGACCGGATCTGGGGTGAGGACTACGTGGGCGATACGAAGACGCTCGACGTCCACGTCAAACGCCTGCGTGCGAAGATCGAGGAGAATCCCTCGGAACCGCGTCTGCTCACCACGGTGCGCGGACTCGGGTACAAGTTCGAGGCCTGAGGAAGTCGGCTGGCGGGGGCTGAGGCCTCCGCTGGGACGAGGTCGGGATCGACTGGCCGACAGTGAATGCAGAAGGAGCCGCTCACGTCATGTGAGCGGCTCCTTCTGTGCTCTCGCGCGGGACCGGGTCCCGTGTCTGAGAAGGGCTGATCAGCCGTTGGCTGCAGCGGTTCCCTCTGCGGAACCGGCATCCTCGCTCGGCATGTTCGACGGGGACTCGGACGGCGAGTCCGACGAAGAGTCCGACGGCACGTACTCTTCGTAGTACGGCAGAGCATTGGTGAGGAGCTGAGTTTCGATGACCTTCTCGTCGCTGCCGCTCTTGACGGTGACGTCGACGAGGTCGCCGGGCTTGGCCTTGAGGCTGTCGACGGTGACGACTTCCTTGGAGGAGGTCTCGGGGCTCTTCGGGTCCTGGACGAAGGTGTCGCCGGCCTTGATCGATTCGCTCACCGTGGTGTCGGCGACCTCGACGGACACCTTGGCGGTGGAGTCACCCTTGTTGATGAGAGTGAAGAACAGCTGAGCCGGACCGGAGCCCTTCTCATCCGTGATGAGCATGAGCCCACGGACTTCGACGTCGCCGACGGAACCCGAAGCCCCATCGCCGCCGTTGTAATGGTATTCGGCAGTCTGGTGGGGAGACAGCAGGCTTGCACATCCGCTGACGGGGATAACGAGAGCGAGTGCGGCAACGGCGAGAGCCGCGCGATTGTGCCGTTTCATTATGCTCCTTGAAGTGGCAATACAAGATCAGTCTGTATACTACCCGGTTTTTGACCTGCTGTAGAACCGGGTGCTCGGAGTGGACGAGGTTCTGCGACGTTCGGGCGCGTCGCAGTTGAAGTTTCGGTGAAGAGGGGACGAAGTCCGACCGGCATCACGACCCGTCGAGGTTCTCTTCCGACCTTGGTGGCAATGCGCCCTCTCGCGATATTTCCGCTGGCAGAGACGACAGAAGGCCCGTTCCCAGGGTGCGGTAGAGGCGGAGCCTAGCATGAAGATTCGTTACCCTGAACGATTTCTGTGGCGAGCCTCATGGTAAACTGGTATTCCGCGAAAGGGGTTTGAAGAGAATATGAGTTTCCAGGTCGGCGACACTGTTGTCTATCCACATCATGGTGCAGCGACAATCCAAGAAATCAAGAAACGTGCCATCAAAGGTGAGGAGAAGCTGTATCTCAAGCTCCAGGTCGCCCATGGCGATCTCGTGATCGAGGTCCCCGCAGAGAATTGCGATCTGGTGGGTGTGCGCGATGTCGTCGGTGAAGAAGGCGTTGAGAAGGTCTTCAACGTCCTGCGTGCCGAATTCGTCGAAGAGCCCGCGAACTGGTCCCGTCGGTACAAGGCCAATGTTGAGAAGCTGCAGTCCGGTGACGTCATCAAGGTCGCCGAAGTCGTCCGCGATCTGTGGCGTCGCGAGCAGGACCGCGGCCTGTCGACCGGCGAGAAGCGCATGCTCTCGAAGGCTCGTCAGATCCTCGTCTCCGAACTCGCACTGGCCGAGAAGAAGGAAGAGTCCGAAGCAGAAGCTCTGCTGGACGAAGTGCTCGCATCCTGAGCACCTGTGTCATCATCCCGGCCGCAGGGTCGGGATCCCGTCTGGGTTGCAGTGAGCCGAAGGCCTTCGTCCGTGTGAACGGACGGACCCTTCTGGCCCGCAGCCTCGAGACGATCATCTCCTCGGGAGCCGCCTCCACAATCGTGGTGGCAGCTCCCGAGGAGTTTCTTTTGCGCGCACGCAAAGAAATCGCCGAGGTGACCGCACGAATGAAATGCGCAATTTCAATTACAGCCGTAGCAGGTGGTAATGATCGCATCTCCTCAGTGCAAACAGCCTTGAAACTTAGCGGTGACTCGGAATACGTTCTCGTCCATGATGCCGCGAGGTGTCTGACCCCGCCAGATGTGTTCACGCGAGTTGTTGACGCGCTGCACTCCGGCGCCGAGGCGGTCATTCCGGTTCTGCCGATGGTCGACACCGTAAGGCGGGCGATTTCTGACCCGGCCATGGGTGTGGAACCGAACGTGGATCCCGCAGGAGCCGAGGTAGTCGACGGGGCTGACGGGGCCGAGGGCTTTGACGGTTTCGAGAGCGCTGGTTCGTGGGCAACAGTTCGGGGAGACCTCGACCGGGCAGGGCTTCGCCGAGTGCAGACTCCTCAAGGGTTCCGCGCCGAGGTGCTGCTGCGAGCCTATGAACAGTTTGCGAGCGGTGATACCGGCCAGGCGGGCAGTGCGCTTCCGACGGACGACGCGGGACTGGTCGAACGCCTCGGTGTCGATGTCCTTGCCGTCGAGGGTGACGAAGAGGCGCTGAAGATCACCTACCCGCTCGACCTCATCCTCGCTGAACAGCTTGCCCGGAAACGTTACGAAGGAGCAGCGATGACACAGCCCATTCCCCGCACAGGCACCGGTGTCGATGTGCATGCTTTCTCAGCCGATTCCGCCTGCGAACTCTGGGTCGCAGGGCTGCTGTGGCCGGGCGAACGAGGCCTCGAAGGACATTCGGACTCCGATGTGGCAGCCCACGCCTGCTGCGACGCCTTGTTCTCCGCGGCGGGGCTCGGCGACCTCGGCGAGCACTTCGGCGTCGACCGCCCGGAATTCGACGGCGCCTCCGGTGCAGCGCTGCTCGCCGAAGCGGCCCGCATCGTCCGCGAGGCAGGCTTCGAGATTGGTAACATCTCCGTCCAGGTGATCGGCAATCGGCCGAAGATCGGCACTCGTCGTGCCGAGGCGCAGCAAGCACTGTCGGCTGCAGCGGGAGCGCCGGTGTCGGTATCGGGCACGACATCTGACGGTCTCGGGCTGACCGGTCGCGGCGAAGGAATCGCCGCCATCGCTACCGCACTGATCCACACGAATTGAGCGGCGCGAACTAAGTATCCGGAACCGAGTCACGAGAGCTGAGTGAAGGGAGCCAGCAGTGAGAGTCCTCTTCCAAGGAGCCGGTGCCATCGGCATCGCCGGTGCCGCGCTCTTCACCGATTCCCACGAGGTCGCCGTCGTCTCCCGCTCGGCCGGTCCCAACGGACGGGCGGCTCTTCCCCGTCGCGTCAGCACTTTCGACCCGACCGACTCCGGTCAGACAACAGCGGATCATGGCAGCTGGTCGGTGACTCGAGTGGCCGCGACTCGGCGCGTGACGATCACAGACTGGGTCGAAGCCGCCGCTGCGGGACGCTGGGACCTCATAGTGCTCACCACTCGGCCGGGTGATCTCGACCCGGAGGTGGTCTCGGCGATCCGGGACATCTCGCCAAGGTTCATCGCGACCACGAGCCAGGTCGAAGGAGACCTCGAACGAGCACGCGCCGAATTTCCCGGCACCGAGGTGGTCGTGTTCGGGCCCGCGTTCCTGTCCGAACGACTGGAGCCAATTGCGCTGACCGCGGGTGCGCAGGACTCAGGTATGCGCCAAACTGACAGGACGGTCGAACCCGGACGCGAAGTGAGGTTCTGGGCGCCTGCCGGTGCACCACGGTTCCTCGTCGCCGGGCCATGGAGCGCGGTGCGTCCGCTCGTCCGCGGACTGGGGCGACTCGTCCTTTCGGTGCCGATGGAAGCCGTGGTGCTGCCGCCGACGGTGTTCCTTCCCTTCGTCGCCGAACTGAGCGTCCACGACGGGAACTGGGGCGCACTGAAATCACATCTCGACCGACCTGCGAAGGCCGCGAGCGAAGCCGTGCGCGGCCGCCTCGGTGTGCCGATCCCGGTGTTCGGATTCGCCGCTCGGGTAGTGCTAGAAGCGCTGGAGCGCACCGTGCCGATCGACGTCACGAAATATGCGGGCAGGCACTTCGCCAGGCACCAAGGTCAGACTCGGGACATGCTTGCCGGCTGGGCCCCGTCCTCAGACGCGGCCGACTCTGCAGACCCCGCGATCGCACTGCGGGAGCTTATTGCCGCGATGGACGAGAGCCGCTGACTCATCGCCGCGTCGAAGGCGAACGTCTGACCTCAGCTCTTCGCGTTGGAGGCGAGAGGCTGATTCAGACCTTTGCGTTGGGGTGGCGCTTCGTGACGACGATGCCGATGAGGTAGAGCGCGATGACGAAGATGAGCGTACCGACGATTTGGAAGCGCACGGATTCGACGGTCAGGCCGAGCCCGATGATCACGGCGATTCCGGCCAAGGTGACCCACGACAGCCAGGGGTAGCCCCACATGCGCAGAGGCAGGGACTGGCCGGCCGCCTCGGCGCGACGACGCAGCACGATCTGCGAAACGAGCGTCGCGACCCAGGTGACGATGAGCGTCGAGCCGACGATGTTGAGCAGGACCCCGAGGACTTCGGCGGCCCAGAAGTAGTTGAGCGCGACAGCGACGAAGCCGAACGCCGAGGTGGCCAGCACCGCAGGTACGGGCACGCCCCGGCGGTTGGTGCGGCCGAGCCCACGCGGAAGCATCGACCGCTGCGACATCGAGAACGACATCCGGGACGCCCCGTAGATGTTCGCGTTCATCGACGACAGCAGCGCGATGACGATGACAGCGGCCAGAAGCGAGGCGATGAATGGCAGACCTGCGGTCTCGAGGACGGCCACGAACGGGGACTCGGCCAGGCGGTCATCCGTCCACGGCAGGACGAGGACGATGATCGCCACGGACCCGATGTAGAGGAACAGGATGCGCCACACGATCGTCTTGATTGCCTGGGAGACGCTGCGTTCGGGGTTCGCTGTCTCGGCCGCAGCAACCGCCACGATCTCGATGCCGCCGAAAGCGAAGGCGACGACGAGCAGACCGGCGGCGATGCCGGGTATGCCGGTGGGCATGAACCCGTCGGCGAAGAGCTGTGCGGGCGGTTCGGCCGGTGTCCAGCCGAACAGGTACGCGGCGCCGAGGACGACGAAGAGGACGACGAAGGCGACCTTGATGAGCGAGAACCAGAACTCGAACTCACCGAAGCTGCCCGAGGTGGTGAGGTTGATCGCCGTGAAGACGAGCATGATCGCCAAGGCGATGACCCACTGGGGGACAGCCGGAATATAGGAGGCCGCGATCTGTGCGGCGGCGGTGGCCTCGGCGGCGACGACGAGGCACAGCTGGACCCACCACAGGGCACCGACGGCGAAGGCCGCTGCCGGGCCCATGGCCTTGCCCGCATAGTGCGAGAACGCACCCGGATTCGGATCGGCGGCGACGAGTTCGCCGAGGGCCCGCATGACGAAGATGACGATGAGGCCCGCAACGACGTAGGAGATGAGCACGGCGGGTCCTGCCGCCTGCACTCCGGCACCGGAGCCGACGAAGAGACCGGCGCCGATCGCCGAGCCGAGGCTCATCATCACCAGGTGGCGAGGCTTCATCCCCACCTTGAGACCGTTGGACGTGGCGGCGGAAGAGCCGGCGGCCGAGGCGGACGCGGACTCGGCGGGCTGCGAAGACTGTGATTCAGGCACCCGAAGAGTCTATCCGTCGGGGCTGAGACGCAAAGACGCGGGTCGCGGACCCGTGTGGGTCGCGACCCGCGTCTGCGAGTTGCATCGCTGATTCAGAGTCAGATCAGCGGCCAGCCGTTGACGCGATCTGCGTCAGAGCCGACGAACGGCCATCGACTGACCAAAGGCCGATCAGTGACCGCGCTTGATCCAGTCCTCGAGGGCCGGGCTCTCTGCGCCGATCGACGTCGAATCACCGTGCCCGGTGAGCACGACTGTCGCCTCTGGCAATGGGAAGAGCACATCGCGGATCGATTCGATGATCGTCTCGAAGCTCGAATGCGAACGACCCGTGGCTCCGGGACCGCCGTTGAACAGAGTGTCTCCGGAGAACAGCACCGGACCGACGGCCCGACCGGCGCCGGCCGATGCGGGAGCCGGCAGACCGGTCTCGACGAAGAAGCACGTCGAACCGGGGGAGTGGCCGGGCGTGTGTAGGGCCTTGAGCTTGATGCCGCCGACGTTCCAGGTGTCGCCGTGGGCGATCTGTCCGTCGGGACGGTAGTTCTCATAGGTCATATCCCACAGCACATAATCATCGGGGTTGAGGTACACGGTCGGATTTCCCACCCGCTGTGCGAAGTCGCGGACGACTCCGACGTGGTCGTCGTGACCGTGCGTGAGCAGAATGGCCTTGACGTCTCTGGATCCGACAGCCTCGGCGATCGCATCGACATCATGGGCCGGGTCGATGACGATGACCTCGGAATCATCGCCGATGATCCACACGTTGTTGTCGACGTTGTGCGTCTCCCCGTCCAGGGAGAACGTCCCTGACGTGACGAGATGCTCAATAGCTGTCATTACAGTTCCACCACCGATCGTAGGACTTGGCCGTTGGCCATCTTCTCAAAAGCGGACTCGACATCGTTGATGCCGATGCGTTCGGACACGAACTTCTCGAGCGGGAATCGTCCCTGCTGGTAGAGGTCGACGAGCATCGGGAAGTCGCGGTCGGGCAGGCAGTCGCCGTACCAGGAGGACTTGAGCTTGCCGCCGCGGCCGAACACGTCGAGCAGCGGAACCGTGAGCTCCATCTCCGGGGTCGGCACGCCGACGAGGACGACGGTGCCTGCGAGGTCGCGGCCGTAGAAGGCCTGCCGCCAAGTGGCGGGGAGTCCGACGGCGTCGATGACGACATCGGCGCCGAAGCCACCGGTGCGCTCCTGGATCGCGGCGACGACCTCGTCCTCGCTCATGCCCTTCGTGTCCACGGTGTCGGTGGCGCCGAGGTCCTTCGCCCACGTCAGCTTCTTCGCATCGATGTCGAGAGCGATGATCGTCCCGGCTCCGGCCAGGGCCGAACCGGCGATCGCCGCACAGCCGACTCCACCGGCGCCGATCACGGCCACGGTCTTGCCGCGGGTGACCTCGCCGGTGTTGATGGCGGCACCGATGCCGGCCATCATTCCGCAGCCGAGCAGACCGACGACTGCTGGGTCCGCCTCGGGGACCTTCGTGCACTGACCTGCGGCGACGAGCGTCTTCTCGGCGAATGAGCCGATGCCCAGAGCTGCTTCGAGCTCGGTGCCGTCGGTCAGGGTCATCTTCTGCGAAGCATTGTGGGTGTCGAAGCAGTACCAGGGCTCACCGCGCTTGCACGCACGGCAGTCGCCGCAGATGGCGCGCCAGTTGAGGATGACGAAATCTCCGATGGCGACCTCGGTGACGCCTTCGCCGACTTCGGAGACAACACCGGCGGACTCGTGGCCGAGCAGGAACGGGTAGTCGTCGCTGATTCCACCTTCGCGGTAGTGGAAGTCAGTGTGGCAGACGCCGCACGACTTCACATCGACGACGACCTCGCCCGGACCCGGATCCGGAATGACGATGTCGGTGAGTTCGACTGGGGCTCCCTTGCTGCGGGAGATGACGCCCTTGACTGTCTGTGGCATTGCGTCTCCTAAATGTCTTCGGCGACGGGGTTCCACTGGTGGGAACACCCGACGTGGACTGAGTGCACTCCCGGACGGGGTGCTCACAGCCCCCACCCTAGCCAAGCATGCTGGGCTCGACCAGTGGCGGAACCGGTGGTGAGACGACGGCCCGGGAATGGGTGGGACAGGTCCGGTGGTGGGCTGTCCGCGGGCAGGGGACGGTGGAATGACGAAGGCGGCCCGATGCTGGGGAAGCATCGGGCCGCCTCGGTGAGGGTGAGCGGATCAACGTCGCCGAGGCGGCGCTGCGGATCCGACTCAGCCGGACGAGATCACGGGGTGGGGTTCACCCCGCAGTGATCACTCGGCGACGTCTTCGTCGGGGTGCTTGCGCAGGTGCAGAAGCGCCGCGGCGAGGCCGCCCCAGACGGTGACCATTGCGATGACCATCATGACGATTGCTGATGTGCCCATGTCAGACTCCCTTGTTGTTGGTGCGGAGGTTCTCTTCGGCGACGGAATCGGCGACGGCCGTCTCCATCTCATCGATCGTCTCCTTCGGCCATTTGACCAAGGTGAGGATGATGGATCCGACGACGAGGAGGCCGATCATGCCCCAGCCGTAGACGCCGAGGACGAGCGGCGGGTAGCCCTCGTAGCCTTCGACGGCGTAGGTGATGATCTGCGTGATGAGCATGTAGACGAGCACGACGCCGGTGATCGAGATGAGCGTCATCCAGATCGGACCGAGCTTGAAGCTCGAGACCGCGTTGAGGTGACGGCTGAAGACCGGAAGCTTCCGCATCGCCCAGCCGACGACGACGATAGACAGGATCGCCGAACCGACGATGCCGACGTTGTTCGCGAACGCATCCATCGTGTCCAGTGCATACAGGCCCGTGATGGTGGGCATGAGCAGGATGGAGACGACGGCCATGGCGCCGACGATCCATGCGGTCGAAGCCTTGTTGCTGACGCGGAACTTGTCGCGCAGCGCCTGGATCGGCACCTGGATGATCGAGATCAGCGAGGTGAGTCCGGCGAAGACGAGGCAGGCGAAGAAGACGAATCCGAAGATTCCTCCGCCCGGCATCTCCGAGATCAGCGTCGGGAAGCCGACGAAGGCCAGGCCGATGCCCGAGGAGGCCACATCGGCGACCTCGACGCCCTGTGCCTTGGCCATGAAGCCGAGTGCGGCGAAGATGCCGATGCCGGCGAGGATCTCGAACGCGGAGTTCGAGAAGCCGACGACCAGGCCCGAACCGGTGAGGTTCGTCTTCTTCTTCAGGTACGAGGCGTAGGTGATCATGATGCCGAAGGCGATCGACAGCGAGAAGAAGATCTGTCCATAGGCCGCGATCCACACGCCCGGATCCTTCAGCGCCTTGAAGTCCGGAGTGAACAGCGCATTGAGTCCCTCGGCGGCACCGGGCAGGAACAGCGACCGGATGACGAGAGCGAGGAAGAGGATGATGAGCAGCGGGATGAAGACCTTCGAGAAGTTCGCGATGCCGTTCTGCACACCCATCAGGAGGATGGCCAGCACGACGACCCAGACGAGGATGACCGGGATGAGCACTCCGGGAACGAATTCGAGGGAGATTCCGGGGTCACCCAACTTGAGGTATTCGCCGAAGAAGAAGCCTTCGGAATCGTCACCCCATGCCTCGGTGAGCGAGAAGAACATATAGGAGCCGGCCCAGCCGATGATCGCGGCGTAGTAGATGCCGATGATGATCGCGACGCCGGTGGCGAACCAGCCGATGGGCTCTGCGCCCTTGTGGACCATTCTGTGGGCCAGCGGCGCCGATCCGCGCGAACGGTGCCCCATCGCGTAGTAGAAGAACAGCAGCGGAATGCCTGCTGTCAGCAGTGCGATGAGGTAGGGGATGATGAACGCGCCGCCGCCGTTGTCATACGTGACATACGGGAAGCGCCAGATGTTGCCGAGGCCGACCGCCGAACCGATGGCCGCGAAGATGAACGCGCCACGGGAGACGAAGACCTCCCTCTGGGGTGATGACTTGGGTGACATGATGTCCTTTCTTGACCGATCGCGGATCGTCGCGATCGTATGTGGCCACCGAAGTTTCGTCTGTGAGAACGGTGGCCCGGTATGAAGTCCGAATGGCGAGAAGGACTCTCGAGTCGAGCTTCATTGCTTGATGCCATTTTACTGGGAATTCACTGTGCGATGTGCCGCGCATCACGTGAGCCGCATAACAGTCTAGTATCGAATTCTCAGAAACAGCGAAAGCGCCTTGGCCCGGTAGACTTGGGGTGTGACTATTTCGCTCTATAACACCGCCAGCCGCACGACCGAAGAACTGCGCCCCGTCAACGACGGTCAGGTCGGTATCTATGTCTGTGGTGCCACGGTGCAGGGCGAACCCCATATCGGCCACCTGCGGTCGGCCTCGGTGTTCGACACCCTGCGGCGCTGGCTGCTCTACAGCGGCTATCGAGTGACCATGGTCCGCAACGTCACCGACATCGACGACAAGATCCTGTCGAAGTCGATCGAAGAGGGGCGGGAGTGGTTCGCTCACGCGTATAAGTACGAACGCGCCTTCACCGCCGCCTACGACGCCCTCGACGTGCTGCCGCCGAGCAGTGAACCGCGTGCGACTGGGCACATCACCGAGATGATCGAACTCATCTCCCGCCTCATCGAGGCCGGACACGCCTACCCTGCGGAGGACGGCAGTGCCGATGTCTACTTCGACGCCGCCTCGTGGAGCGAATATGGGGCACTGACGAACCAGAAGCTCGAGGACATGGAGCTGTCCGAAGGCACCGAGCTGCGCGGGAAGCGGGACGCCCGGGACTTCGCGCTGTGGAAGGCGCACAAGGACACCGAGCCGATCACCGCGTCATGGCCCTCGCCGTGGGGACGGGGCCGACCGGGCTGGCACATCGAGTGCTCGGCCATGTCGACGAAGTACCTGGGGTCGAACTTCGACATCCACGGCGGCGGACTCGATCTGCGCTTCCCGCATCACGAGAACGAGCTGGCGCAGTCCCGTGCCGCCGGCGACCAGTTCGCGAATATCTGGATGCATTCCGGCCTGCTCAACGTGGGCGGGGACAAGATGTCGAAGTCCCTGGGCAACTCGGTCTTCGCCTCCGACCTGTTCGATACATTCAGCCCGCTGGCCGTGCGCTACTTCCTCACCGGTGCGAGCTACCGGTCGATCCTCGACTTCTCGAACGAGGCGATGGAACGCTCCGCGGCCTCACTGGAACGACTCCAGAACTTCCTCCAGCGCGCTCGCCAGGAACTCGGCGCGGACGCCCCGGCGCTGCCGGACGTCAGCGACTCCTACGCCGGACGCAGCGTCGACGTTCCCGCCGAATTCGCCGCGGCCCTCGACGACGACCTCGGTGTGCCGCGTGCGCTGTCCGTTGTCTTCGCATCCGTGAGCGAAGGAGCGAAGCTCCTCGACTCCGGCAGCGACCGGGCGGAGCTGGCGCGGATCGTCGCCGAAGTCGAGCTCATGCTCGACATCCTCGGCGTCAATCCCAGCGCTGAGGTCTGGGCGGGATCGGCGACCGACGCCAAGGCGGAATCCGCACTCGACTCCCTCGTGGCCACCATGGCCAAGCGACGGGCCGAGGCGAAGGCGGAGAAGGACTTCGCCACCGCGGATGCCCTGCGCGACGAACTGGCTGCGGCCGGCGTCATCATCGAGGACACGGCCGACGGGTACCGCTACCACCTCGGCGAGGGCTGAGGACGACGATCTTCGGTCACGGGCATGAGCTCGCGACCCCAACGAACTTGAAGGATTCAGATGGCTTCCAATCCCCGCTCCGGCGGTTCGAAGAAGGGCCCGACCAAGGGGTCGGGCGGTAAGAACAAACGCGGCCTGCGCGGCAAGGGGCCGACGCCCAAGGCCGAGGACCGCGTCTATCACAAGGCGCACAAGGCCGCGCAGCAGCGCAAGAACTCGAACGCCTCGGCGCAGGCGAAGCGGAAGAAGAAGGAGCTCGGACCGAATATGGTCGCCGGGCGCAATTCGGTCCTCGAAGCTCTGCGCGAGGGCGTTCCGGCCACCGCGATGTACGTCTCCGGACGCATCGACGCCGATGACCGGGTCCGCGAATCCATCACTCTGGCGACTCAGCGCGGAATCTCGATGCTCGAAGCGAGCAAGCCCGACCTCGACCGGCTCACCGACGACGCGATCCACCAGGGTATCGCCCTGCAGGTCCCGCCGTACGACTACGCTGACCCCTCCGACCTGCTCGAATTCGCGGCAGACCGGGCCGAGACGCCGCTGATTGTAGCGCTCGACGGGATCACGGACCCGCGCAACCTCGGTGCCATCGTCCGGTCGACGGCGGCCTTCGGCGGCCACGGCGTGATCATCCCCGAACGCCGCGCCGCCTCGATGACGGCCGCGGCGTGGAAGACCTCCGCCGGTGCTGCATCGCGCATCCGCGTGGCACAGGTTGTCAACCTGGCGCGGGCGATCGACGAGCTGAAGAAGCAGAACGTCTTCGTCGTCGGTCTCGACATGGACGGTGACGTCGACCTGCCGGAGCTGACCTTCACCCGCGATCCGCTGTGCATCGTCGTCGGCTCCGAGGGCAAGGGCCTGTCGCGTCTCATCTCGGAGAAGTGCGACCAGATCGTGTCGATCCCGATCGCCGCGACCACCGAGTCGCTCAACGCCGGCATCGCCGCGGCCGTCTCCCTCTACGAGGTGGCCCGAGCCCGCCGCGCCTGACCCC
>NZ_BCSJ01000008.1 GCF_001570805.1 Brevibacterium epidermidis NBRC 14811
AAGGGGTTTAGAGGGTGGTGCGGTAGTCGGTTTCGCTGAGCTGGCCGACAACCGAATGGCGGCGGCTGTAGGTGAAGTAGACGACGGCACCGACGGCCATCCACGCCGCGAAGACGATCCAGGTCCGCCCGCCGAGGTTGACCATGAGGAACGCGCACGCCAGGGCTCCCAGCGCGGGCACGACCGGACCGAACGGAACCTTGAACGAACGGTCGAGGTCGGGGCGTTTGAACCGCAGGTAGATGACGGCGATATTGACCAGGCAGAACGCGAACAGGGTGCCGATGCTCGTGGCATCGGCGAGTTCGCCGAGCGGAATGAACGCCGCTGTGATGGCGACGAGGCCGCCGACGATGAGAGTGCCGATCAGTGGAGTGCCCGTGCGCTGGGAGACGACACCGAAGATCTTCGGCACCATACCGTCGCGCGCCATCGTCAGCAGGATCCGCGACTGGCCGTAGAGCACGGTGATGACGACGGAGAAGATCGCGAGCACCGCAGCCACCGCGAAGAGCAGCACCGCGATGTTCGATCCGGTGATCTCTTCGACGATCTGGACCAGCGGGGCGTGGGCGCCCTCGAACCACTGCCACTGCCGAGCCCCGATCGCCGTGACGGCGACGAGGACGTACATCGAGGTGACGATGAGCATCGAGAAGATGATCGCACGCGGCAGGTCCCGGCGCGGGTTCTTCGCTTCCTCACCGGCCGTGGATGCGGCATCGAAGCCGATATAGGAGAAGAACACGCTCGAGGCGGCCGCGGTGACTCCGGCGGCGCCCATCGGCAGCAGCGGCGCGAAGTTGCCGGCCTTGAACGCGGTGAATGCAACGATGGCGAAGAAGACGAGGATGCCGAGCTTGACGAACACGAGAATGGTGTTGACGACACCGGATTCGCGGGCGCCGCGCATGAGCAGCACGGTCGCCAGGGCCACGACGACGAGGGCCGAGACGTTGATGATTCCGTCTGGATTGTCGGCCAGGCCCGGACCCGTGGTCAGGGACGCGGGCAGTTCGAGACCGAAGACGCGCAGGGTCTCGTTGACGTAGTCGGCGGCGCCGACGGCGACCGCTGCGACCGAGACCGCGTATTCGAGGACGAGGCACCAGCCGCAGACCCAGGCGACGCCTTCACCGAGGGTTGCGTATGAATACGAGTAGCTCGACCCGGATACCGGCACCATTCCGGCCATCTCGGCGTAGCTGACCGCCGACAGCAGCGCTGTGATTCCGGCGAGGACGAAAGCGATCCAGACGGCAGGTCCGGCGACGGGAACAGCCTCGCCGAGGATGACGAGGATGCCCGTACCCAAGGTGGCGCCGACGCTGATCATCGTCAGCTGGAAGACGCCGAAGGTCCGCCGCAGTCCACCCGACTGCGCGGTCTGCGCATCGGTGTGGGCCTCGGCGGTCATGGCGCTGATCGACTTGCGCCGCCCCAGCTGCCGCAGCACTCCTGTGGGAGTGTGCGTCGGCGGGGTGGACGGTGTCTGCGAAACGGTCATATGAATATTCTTGCATAGTCATGAATATTGTCTCGCTGAGCTTCCGCGTGATGACGGGCGAAACCGCTCCGCAACGTCGCCGATCTCACACGGCAGGGGGGGGTGCCAGATGCGGCAGAGGGGGTGCCGAATACGGCAGAGCGCTCACACGTCGGGGGTGAACCGGCCGTCCTGTGCCATCCATCCGCCGTCGACGAGCTGCGAATGTCCGGTGACATAGCTCGATGCATCAGAGGCGAGGAACAGGACGGGCCCGGCGATCTCGTGCAGGCGGCCCCAGCGGCCCAGGGCGGTCTTATCCGCATACGCGTCCCACCACTTCCCGTCGGCCTTGATCTGCTGAGTCAGGGGAGTGTCGAAGGGCCCGGGCAGGATCGCATTGACGCGCACGCCCTTCCCCCCGAGCTCGCTGGCCATGGTCTTCGTCAGCTGCACGACTCCGGCCTTGGCCGCCGCATACAGTCCCTGACCTGGTTCGATGGCCAGCGCCCGGAACGAGGCGTAGGTGACGATCGATCCGCGACCGCGCTCACCCATCTCGCGACCGAATCCGCGCATCAGCCGGTACGTGCCCTTGAGGTTGATGTCGATGACCCGGTCGAACTCGTCATCGGTGGTGTCCGTCAGCCGCTTGCGAACGTTCGCACCGGGAGTGACGACGAGGACCTCGGCATCGGACCACGCGTCGACGAGCGCATCGACCGACGCCGTGTCCGTGATGTCGACGGCCACCGCCGTCGCGGGCCCGGCGTCAGATCCGCCATCGGCGGCTCCGTGGGCGGCCGATCCCGCGCGACGGGCGGCGATGAGGGCGGCGGTCTCCTCGGCGCCGGCGAGGTTGAGATCGGCGACGACGACGTGCGCCCCCGCGTCCGCGAGACCGATCGCGCTGGCCTGCCCCAGTCCGGAGCCGGCCCCGACGACGACGGCGGTGCGGCCGCTCAAGTCGAACAGGGACGGAATCGACGGGTTGTTCTCGTTCGTGGGCATCGGCTCATTCGTCGACATCGGGAATCCTTCCGGACGGGGTTCGGTGCCGGAGCGACACCGGTGTCGTCTCCGTGGAATTCAAAGGTATGCCCGCCGAGGCGGCCCTGCAGTCCCCGTTTCACCTTGTGGAACATCGGCTGAGGTGAAGG
This sequence comes from Brevibacterium epidermidis NBRC 14811, assembly GCF_001570805.1. Classification (GTDB taxonomy): domain Bacteria; phylum Actinomycetota; class Actinomycetes; order Actinomycetales; family Brevibacteriaceae; genus Brevibacterium; species Brevibacterium epidermidis. The sequence continues at coordinate 2,647 of NZ_BCSJ01000008.1, forward strand.
TGTCAGAACTTCTCGCTGTCGACGTAGCGGATCTCGTCGGGGAGGTTCGCCAGGTAGTCGACGATGAAGTAGGCGATGGCCTCCATCGTGGGGATGTCGCGTTGGCGGGCACGGGCCATGGTGCGGCGGTGCTCGGCGAATTCGTAGAAGATCTGCCCGGGTTCGAGTTTGCGGGTGAGGTTCTCCGGGATCGCCTGGATGAGGGGTTTGTACACCTCGTCGAGCCAGCGGCGGGCGGCTTGGGACTCGTCGAGTTCATCGAATTCGGCGATCTCGGGGGCAGAACGGAACGAGTCGAGGTCGTTGAGCATCGCGCGGGCCTGGTTCTCGTTCGCGCCGATCCCGGTCAGGCGCAGCAGACGCCTCGAATGATGATTGGGTTCGACGACCTTCGGGGACACGAGGAGGCTGATGCCGTCGAGGTCGGTCGTCACGGTCAGTTCGCCGAGGTCGAAGCCCAGATCGTTGAGGCGGCGGATGCGTTCGTCGATGCGCCAGCGTTCGTTGACGCTGAACTCCTCGACCCGGGTCAGCTCCGCCCACAGGGCGTTGTACGACTCGCAGAGTCGCTCACCGGCAGCCAGCGGATCTGTCTCGGGTGCGACGAGACCCGCGGCCTGCAGGTCGAGGAAGTCCCCGGCGATGTTCATCCGCGCGATCCGCAGGTCCATGTTCCGCTGCCCGTCGGAGAGCTGGTCGTGCAGCTCACCGGTCTCGGCATCGACGACATAGGCGGCGTAGGCATCGGCATCGCGGCGGAAGAGCGTGTTCGACAGCGACACGTCCCCCCAGTAGAAGCCGACGAGGTGGAGGCGGACGAGGAGAACGGCCAGAGCATCGACGAGGCGGCCGCCGGTGTCCTCGGCCAGGTCCCGGGAGAACAGGGCACGGTAGGGCAGGGAGAATTCGAGATAGGCGGTGATGAGGGCGCCCTTGAGCTTCTCGCCCGATTCGGTCCGTCGACCTCCGACGGAGGCGCGGGGTTCGACGAGGGGGACGTCGAGGTTGCCGAGCGCGCCGAGGATGTCGAACTCACGCAGCGCCTGCGCGTCGTCGGTCTCCTTGATCGCGAGGACTTCGTCCCCGATCTCGACGTAGCGCACGACGTGGCGGGAGATTCCGCGGGGCAGACCGCCGACCAGCGTCTCCGGCCATTCCGCCAGGGGCAGGTGCCAGGGGAGTTCGGCCAGGGCCTGATGATCGGCGTTCCGGACGGTGTGGATCTCCGGAGCCACGGCTCAGGAGTCCGTGTCGGAGACCGAGGCCACGAGCGCCTCGGCGAGGTCGGGTTTCTCCACGCCGATGAGCCGACCGTGATCGAGGAAGGCGATCCGGTCGCCGAGGACCTTAGCATCCTCGAGATTCGAGGTGGCATAGATCGTCGTCAGCCCGAACTCCTGCTGCAGGTCCTTGATCAGCGACAGAGTCTCCGCCTGCTGCTCGGGGACGAGGTTGACCACGGGTTCGTCCATGATGAGCACCTTGGGGCGGCGCACCACGGCGCGGGCCAGGGCCACGGTCTGGCGCTGCAGCTGGGTGAGGTCGCCGGGGACGGAATCGAGGATGTCGCTCAGTCCGATCTTGTCCATCACGGATTCGACGCGTTCCTGGATCTCGTCGGCGGGCAGGCCGTCGACGCGCAGCGCAAAGCCGAGGTTGTCGCGCACGCTCATATGCGGGTAGAGCGCGTAGCTCTCCAGGGCCAGGGTCACATCGCGGTCGTTGACGGCGGCGTGGGTGATATCGGAACCGTCGATGAGGATGGTGCCGGACTTCGGGGTCTCCAGACCGTGGAGCATCCGCAGGATCGTCGATTTGCCCGAGGCGGTGGGGCCGTAGAGGACGAGGAATTCGCCGTCATCGACGAAGAGGTTGAAAGGGTGAACGGATTCGGACGTCGTGTTCTCGTAGACATGACTGAGGCCATTCAACGACACCGTTGACATAAGTCCTCCTAAAACTTCTGAATAACTCCGTGAGCAGCTGGTCGTCGGTGACCTGGCAGGGATGCTCAGTCACTCTCATCCTAAGGGGTGGAGAGTTGGGGCACACTGTGAATTCGACAAAGCGTAGAGTGATTCTCAGCACGATGGCTGTGCGCCGACGCATACCGCGGTGCGAAAGTAGACTGATTCGTATGAAGGTCACGTTGGACGAGGTCGCCGCCAGGGCCGGGGTCTCTCTGGCCACGGTCTCCCGAGTGCTCGGCCGTCGCGGTGCCGTCGCCGAGTCGACGCGGGCGAAGGTGCTGGAGGCGATGAGCGAGCTCGGCTATTCGCGTTCGACCCTGCTCCATGATGCGCCGAGGCGGCTCGTTGCCGTCAGTGCTCCCGGCAATCCCGAACATTGGCAGGTCCAGGTCTGCACTCGCGTGGCCAAGGCCCTGCAGGATCATGATCTCCTCGTCACCCGCCCGCTGGTCGAGACCGACCCGGAGCCGCTGCAGACCGCGATCGACGCCGGTGCCGTGGCCCTGGTGACCACGACGATGACGAGCCTGAACACGGAGATCCCGTGTATCCGCGTCGCCGAACAGTCCGCCACCGAGGAGGACGGCGGGCCCGGAACGGATGTTCCCGTGGAAGGGGCGGCCGGGACTGGATCGTCTGGCTCGGGACCGGTGGCGTCGGGATCGGGTGGGACCGGATCGACTGGATCGACCGGGCCGGGCAGCGCCGATGTCATCGCCGCGCGCCTCGATCTCGGCGGCGGGATGACCACGGCGTTCGAGCATCTGCGAGCGATCGGACACCGGAGGATCGGGCTGATCTGCAATGACAGCGGTGAGCTGGCCGTCCAGCTCATCCGCCGCTTCCTCGCCGAACATCCGGCCAGGAACCTAGGGCTCAACCTCGAGGATTGGATCTCACGGGTGCCGAAGTCGTTCTCCGGAGGCTCGCGTGCCGTGCTCGAGCTCAAGGATGCGACGTGCACCGCGGTGATCGTCCAGTCCGCTCTGCAGCTGCACGGTGCCCTCCATGGTCTGCGGAACCGGCATCTGCAGGTGCCGCGCGACATGTCGGTCGTCGGATTCGGCGACTCCCCGACGATGAAGTTCACGGGCCCTCCGGCCACAGTGCTCGGCCTCGACGTCGAAGGGCTGTCGAATGCCCTCATCGCAGCGACCCTGCAGACCCTGCGGATCTCGACGACAGGCCTGCCTTCCGTTCCTCCGGTGTTCCGTCCGCGGCTCGTCGCCCGGACCTCGACGACGGCGGCACGCCAATGAGCGAGCACCTGCCCGAGCACCGTCACGTTCGCCTCGCCGAGATCGCCGGTACCGCCGGGGTCTCGAAGGCCACCGCCTCACGAGCCCTGCGCTACCCCGAATCCGTGTCGGCTGACTCGTTGGCGAAGGTGCGTCAGGCGCTCGCGATCCTCGGCGCCACCGGGCAGACCTCAAGCCCGGGAGCCGGGGAGGGAGCCGGAACCGGTTCTGGACCGCTGCTCATTGCGCTCATCAAACCCGCGGTGTCGGCAGGCAACGTCGACCCGTACTCGCGTCTCGCGGAGATCCTGACGAACCGGATGTTCGCACTCGGCATCGCCGTCGTCCACATCGAGGCCATCACCGAACGCAATGAGACCCTGCTCGAGACCATCCTCGGCAGCGAACACGGCGGACCCGCGATCTCCGGAGCCGTCGTCGTCGGCGGTGGAGCCGCCGGAGTGCTCGCGGGAATGCTCGCCGAACGCGGGCTGCCGCTCATCCGCATCTCGAATGCCCGTCACGACGACGGGATCTCGCGCATCTACCTCGACGCGACCGGTGGAATCGACACCGCCGTGGCTCACCTCGTCCACCTCGGCCACAAACGTATCGGGTTGGCCGTCCTGCGCGATTCGGCTGCGCCTGCCCGCATCGCCGGCTTCCGCAGATCGATGGCCGGGATCCTCCACATCCCCGCCACTCGTGATCAGGCGCCGGTCGTCGAGGCTGCCGGCGGAGCCATGGCCGGAGTCGCCGCTGCAGAGGAGCTGCTCGATCTGCGCTGCACCGCCGTCATCGCCTGCGCCCCGTCCCTGTCCTTCGGCATGCTCGAGGCCGCGCAGCGGCTCAGGCTCGACGTGCCCCGAGATCTGTCCCTGCTCACGGTCGGCGACGTCCCCGACGCCGATGTCGTCCAACCGCCCCTGTCGCAGGTCGTCTACGACTGGGCGACCGTGGCGCAGTCCGCGATCGACGAGATCCGCACGATGATCGCCGCCGGTGACGCGCGCGTGCACGTCGATTACACGGTCGATCCGGACCTCGTCCTCCGCGCCAGCGCAGTGCCCCCGCAGCGCCGCTGACCTCGGGGTTCGTTCGCGATCATCCTCGCCGAGGCGGCTCGAGCTCAACCGTGGACGGTGCGGAGGAACTCCGTGCGCTCTGCAACGAGGCGGCCGAGCAGTTCGGCCACGGCTTCAGGGCCGGCGATCCGCCAGGGAGCACGAGTCTGCGCGGACCCGACCTTGACGCTCAGGCCGGTGTCGAGGGCGCGGGAGTCCGTGAGTTCGTCGAGGGCCGCGAATGCGTCCTCATCGGTGACATCGTCGCCGAGGTAGCCCGCTGCCGTCGGTTCGCCGGCGCGGACGAGCAGCCGGATGCCATCACCTTTCGTCGCCTGTTTGACGGCGAGTTCGGTGATGTCGTGACCTTCGATGACGCGGATGTCCGGGAACTCCTCGAGCACTTCGGTGGCGTGGCCGTGCAGTGCCGCGGCTGCCTCGGGGGCGATTCCGCGAGTGTGCACGGTTCGCGAATAGGGTTTGCGCTCGATGAGGAAATCCGCGGTGCCGTGCCCGCCCGGAAGAGTGTGTTCGAACGCCTCGAGGTGAGCATCGATGGCGGCGAGCATCTCCGCCTCGGCCGCAGTGAGCTCGGGCGACCGGACGACAGCAGAGTCGCCATCGCGGTCGGCGTCGATCCCGAGCTCGGCCTCCGCGCCGTGCGAACCGACCAGCCAGGCCATATCCGGGGCCTGCGACAGGCGACGCAGAGTCGCAATATCCCGACCTGACACCAACGCCACCCGAGTGCGCGGAAGATCCGCCAGCGCCGCAATGGCCGCGGCCGATTCGGGGACCATCCGCGAGGTCGACGGATCGTCTTGGAGGGGTGCGAGCACCCCATCGAAATCCAAGGCCACCAACAGCGAATCGGCGGTGGCGAGATCACGCAGAGCCACCTCGGCGGGAGTCGAGACGGCGGGCGCGGAAACGGTCGGATCGGACGTCACTGAGATCCTCCTATCGGGAAGTGGAGATCTCGGAGACCCATTCGGCTTCCTCGGGGCGATCGGCCCGGCCCGATGGGGCCGCGGGGGCATCCGGTGGGGGAGCGGTCCGACTCTTCTGCACGACCGGGCGGTCGGGGACGACGGCCTCGGGATTGTGCTTGAGGTGGTTGAGCTCATCGAGGAAGTTCTTCGACCACAGACTCACGGTATCCGTGGTGACCTTCCGCCGCATCTGCCGCATCCGCCGGGCACGCGTCTTGTCATCCATCTCGATGGCCTCGAGGATGCCTGCCTTGAGGTTCGCGATATCGTGCGGATTGACCATCACCGCACCCGTGAGCTGCTCGGCGGCACCCGTGAACTCCGAGAGCACGAGCGCCCCGTCGTCCTTCTGCCGGCACGCCACATACTCTTTGGCCACGAGGTTCATCCCGTCGCGCAGAGCCGTCACCAACATGACATCGGAGGCGAGGAAGAACGCCGTCATCTCATCGCGCGGATAAGAATGGTGGAGGTAGCGGACGGGAATCGACCCGACATCGGCCTGCTCTCCGTTGATCCGACCGACCGCGAGCTCGACGTCGTGTCGGATGATCTTGTACTGCTCGAGCCGCTCCCGCGACGGGGTCGCGATCTGGATGAGTACGACATCCTCGACGTTGAGGCGCCCCTCGGCGATAAGCTCGCCGTAGGCCTTGAGCCGGTGCCGGATGCCCTTCGTATAGTCCATCCGATCGACGCCGAGCATGACGACCTTCGGATTGCCGACGTCCTCACGGATCTGCCGGGCCCGTTCGATGATGTCCGGATCCTTCGCGAGCTCCTCCAGATAGGGAGTGTCGATGGAGATCGGGAAGGCCTCGGCGCGGACGACGTGCGCGGCCACGGCCTCGCCCGCCGGGACGAGGACCGTCGAGCCCTTCGTCGAGAAGTTGAGCCGACCCCGCACCGCGCGCCGGAAGTTCGCCGCATCCGCAGGACGCTGGAAGCCGACGAGATCAGCACCGAGGAGGCCGCGCAGGATCTCATCGCGCCAGGGCAGCTGGGCGAAGAGTTCGTACGGCGGGAAGGGAATGTGGTTGAAGAAGCCGATCGCCACGTCGGGACGCATCCGACGGACCATGAGCGGAACCAACTGGAGCTGATAATCGTGGATCCACACGGTCGCGGACTCCGCGGCCACCTCGGCGATCTTGTGCGCGAAGCGCTCATTGACCCGCACATACGCATCCCACCAGGTGCGGTGGTACTCGGGCGGGACGATGACATCGTGGTAGAGCGGCCACAGTGTGGCGTTGGAAAACCCTTCGTAGTACCTGAGGACATCCTCACTTGTCAGAGTCACCGGGGTCAGGTGCATGCCGTCGATCGTGAAGGGCTCGAAGTCCTCATCGGCAACACCCGTCCACCCGATCCACGCACCCTCCTGAGCCTTCATCACCGGAGCCACCGCAGTGACCAAACCTCCTGGTGAGGTGCGCCATCCGTGGTTCTCGTCATCGGGATCACGGTCGACGGGAAGGCGGTTGGCCACGACGACGAAATCGCTGTCGCCATAGGGGATTTCGGTGCTTGGCTCGGCAGAGTTGACGGTGCTCATCTGCGCCTCCTCCTGAATCGGTCCTTGGAATGAACTGTACTCGCTCGACTAGGCTTGGCCAGGTGATGGATCAGGAACTGGGAGGCTACCGCCTCATCGAGGAGCTCGGCTCGGGCGGCATGGGTGTCGTCTACCTCGGTGTCGACGGCGGAAACAACCCGGTCGCGGTCAAGGTCCTCCATCCGCACATCGCCAATGACGAGACCGCCAGGAAGCGTCTGGCCCGCGAAACCCGCACTCTGCGCCGGATCCGCCACCCTCGGATCGCCGAGGTCCTCGACGCCGAGCTCGATTCCGCGCAGCCGTTCATCATCACCGAATTCGTCGACGGGCAGACCTTGTCCGATGATGTCCGCGACAACGGTCCTTTCGCCGAGGATGAGCTCGTCCACTTCGGCCACGCCCTCCTCGACGCCCTCAACGCCGTCCACGACGCCGGCGTCATCCACCGCGACCTCAAGCCCGCCAACGTGATGATCATGGACGGTGAGCCGATGGTCATCGACTTCGGCATCGCCCAGGTCGCCGACGAGGTGCGCGTGACCGCGACGGGCCTGGTCATGGGCACACCCGGCTACCTGTCCCCGGAGATCGCCGACGGCAAGTCCTCGAGCGAGAAGACCGACTGGTGGGGATGGGCCGCGACCATGGCGTTCGCCGCCACCGGTCGCAACCCCTATGGCTCCGGGCCCTTGGAAGCAGTGCTCGGACGCGTGGCCATGGGCAAATTCGATCTTGACGGGGCACCGAAGAACTTCGCACCGCTCATCGCCGCCTGCCTCGACCCGAAACCCGAGCGCCGCCCTTCGGGGCAGATGATCCTCGACGCACTCGTCGACATCGAGTCCGGACGCCCGCCGCAGCTCGGATCGGGCCCCAGCGGCGGAGCCGGTGGACAGCAGCGGACACCGAGCGGAACCGCGGTCATGCCGGCCGTCGATGACGGTGCCGGCAGTGGTGCCGGGGCGGCAGGGGCCGCCTTGGGCGGTGCGGCTATCGGCGGTGCTGCGGGAGCTGCTGCTGGATTCGGTGCTGCCGGGGCTGGGGGCTCTGGTGGTCATGGCAGTTCGCGCGGAGATTTCGCAGGCACGGGCTATCCGGGAGCCGGGACCTCCGGCAGCGGGCAGCCGCAGTACCCCGGATCCAGCCGGCCGACAAATCATGCCGGTTCAGACTTCGGGGCAGGACCCAACCAAGGGGCGGGCTATGGGCCCGGGCAGATGCATGGGCAGCCGCCCCAACAGGCGACCGCGCCACCGATCAGCAACCCCAATGGCGGCATTCAGGCCGGCCCGGGATCTCCGATGGCCGGCGCCGACCTCGGTCGTTCCGGCTTCGTCCAGCCCGGCACCCAGTCCGGTCAGGGACAGAGTCTGGTCGGACCGAGCGGTCCCGGCGGACCGCATGGTCAGGTCGCGCAGGGGCAGTGGGGCGACCGGTCCGGTTACGGCGGTCAGCTCAGGGGTCCCGACGGTCAGCCGGTACAGCCGGGCAGGCAGCCGCTGTCGCCGATGGGAAATCGGCGAGTGCAGTCCGGCGGCTGGGTCGTCTTCGGACTCGTCGCCTTGGCGGTCGCCGTCATGCCCCTCGGCCCGCTGGTCATCAGCGTCGTCGCGCTGATCTGGTCGGTGCTCGCCCGCACCGGCACACGTCTGGATCGGAAGGTTCAGCGGTACCGGTTCGACCGCGGAACGGATTCCGGTGGATTCTTCCGGGCGCTCGCCTCGGCGCCGGGAGCCGTGCTGGCGTCGATCCTGACCTCAGTGGCCTCGCTCATCCTGCCGGCGATCGCGGCTGCTGCCGCGCTCGTACTCACTCGACTCGACATCGCCGGGATCGTGCCCAGCGGTGCCTCCGAACAATGGTCGGTGTGGGTAGCCGGTGCCGCCGGTTCGCTCGTGTTGTGGGTCGGGCCGGGAGCTTCGAGTCTGCGTTTCGGGTCGCGGCTGCTCGTCTCGGGGGCCACTCGCAATCAGCTCGGCCGACTCATCGCCCTGGCCGTGATCGCGCTGCTCATCATCCTGGCCGTCATGGTCATCCAGTCCGGTGCGGCCATGTCGTGGTGGCCGCTGACGACGAACCCCTTCGACTATCTGCCCGGACCGGTCTGAGCCGGCGGGGGAGTCTGCCTCCGATGTCGGGAGATCAGCGCCGCTGTGTCCGCAGTCGACGTCCGTAGGTCGTTGTCGCTGTGTCTGCCGCCGACGCCTGGAAACCAGTGCCGCTGCGTCGAGGTAGTTGAACGTTGTAGTTGAACCTTGAATGTTTCTGGGAGTCGGCCACTCACCTGTTTCGGTACAGTGGTGCTGGCGGGTCGTGGAAGCCGTCCCGCACCGATCGGGCCTCAGGCCGCACCGATGTCAGACGATCCAACGTGAGGAACAATGGCGAAGAACAACTCCGCGGACGACAAGCGGAACCGCGCACGCGAGAACGCCCGCCAGATCGCGGCGAATCAGGCGAAGAAGGAGAAGACCGCCAAGACGATCCTGTACACCGGGATCGCAGTGGTCGTCGTCGCCGTGCTGGCCGTGGTCGGTGTGCTCGTTTTCCAGCAGAGCAAACCAGCTGTCAGCCCCACGAACTATGTTGCCGACGGAATCACCGTGGGCAAGGACAAAACGCTCGTGCAGCCGCTGAAGATGCCCGAAGGTGAGGAGTCGGATCTGCCGGCTCCGACCGATGAGGGTGCGAAGAAGGGGGCCGCCACAGTCACCGTCTACCTGGACTTCCAGTGCCCCGGCTGCAAGGCCTTCGAGGAAGGCAATGCAGACATGCTGCGCAAGCTCGCCAATGAGGGCTCGATCGTCGTCAACTACAAGCCGGTGTCGTTCCTCGACCGCATGTCCAGCGGAAACGAGTACTCGACTCGCGCCGCCAACCTCGCCGCCTGCGTCGTCGACAGCCAGCCCGAGGTCGCCGTCGATCTGTTTGACGCCCTCTTCGCTCAGCAGCCGGAGGAAGGCACCGAGGGCCGCACCGATGAGGAGCTGCTCAAGGTGGCCGAAGATGCCGGTGTCGACACCTCGAAGAAGCTCAAGGCCGACCCTGAGCAGACCGTGAAGTCCTGCGTCACCGACCGGACCTTCGACAAGTTCGTCGAGCAGTCGAGCCAGACCGCTCTGGACGATGGCGTCGAAGCCACCCCGTGGGTGCTCATCAACGGCAAGCACACCGACAAGACCAGCGACTCGCAGGCCCTGGCCACCGAGATTCTCAAGGCCACCGGAGAGTTCAAGGGCTGATTGCCTGAGTCTCCCGGCCGGTGCCACGTGAGTACCGGTGCTAGGTGAGAAAGGCCGGATCCCGCCGACGTGGGGTCCGGCCTTCTTCGTCTCCGCGGGATGGGTGGTCCAGGTTGAGGTGGGGGCCGCCTCGGTGAGGGAGTCCGGGAGGGCTCGTCCCCGCGGTTTTGTGGCCGGGCCCGGCCATGGACTACTATCGTGTAGGCGCGCACGCTCGGTGCGCACCACGCCTCCTTAGCTCAGTTGGTAGAGCACCGCTCTTGTAAAGCGAAGGTCGTCAGTTCGAGTCTGACAGGGGGCTCCACCCGAAGAGGCCCCGCGCATCGCTGGAAACAGTGAGCGCGGGGCTTTTTCTGTGCTCATTAGAGGCCGACCGAGGGTTAATGACCAAAATGTGTGTACAGCGCAGCCGTGTCACGCCCACTGCGGTCACCGTGATCGGCCGCCCCATCCCTTCTGGATGCCGTCGTCCGGCCCGTGAGGCAGCAGCCGCCAGGCATCAAGCTGCCCGCGAGTCGTTCCGTGAACCCCGCCCGCATTGGATTGTTGGGTCGATCCACGGTGGTTTTCGTGTCAAAAACACCGTGGATCGACCCAACAATGCGCTTAAGAAGGGTGACGCAATCGAATTGGGTCGCCATCGGACATTTCCGTTGGCGAAAAGTATCCGATACTGACCTGAAGTCAGCCACCGGGCCAGTGCGAGCTCGGATTGCCCCGGCTAGCCCTGCCCGTCGCGTCTGAACACGAGCATGAGGGAGCGCATGCTCAGCACGAAGCCGCCGAAGAGCAGCACGAAGCCGAAGAACGAGTACAGGTGGATATCTTTCGTCAGCAGCGGACCCTCGTCGCTGGTGATGAGCATGATCGCTCCGACCACGGCGGCCCCGGCGAGGACGGCGACGATGAGCTGCTGGAACAGGCTGGTGAGGAAGCTGCGATCGGAGGGATTCTCGAGCACGCGCATGTTCATCGAGAACCGGCCCTGCTCGAGATCCTCGGTGATCTTGTTGATCCGGCGCGGCATGCGGTCGATCATCGGCATCAGCTGCAGCGCCCGACGCTGCAGCTCATCGGTGATCTTCGTGCCCTTGAGCTTCGACCGCACGAGTCTGTTGCCCTCTCGCCGGGACACGGCGACGACATCGAAGTTCGGGTCGATCGTCAGCAGCGCACCCTCCACCGTGGCCATCGCGCGGAAAGCTGCGCTGATCGGCGCCGGCACGGAGAACCGGTGGGCGAGCACGAGATTGAACAGATCATCGAAGAGCTTCTGCCCCTGCGCCGCACGGATGCCGCCTCCGTAGCGCAGCAGCAGTTCGCCGACGGCGCGTTCGACGTCCCGATCGTCGAGTCCATCAGGCCGTCCGAGGAGTTCGATGATGGCATCGGTGGCTCCGGCGCTGTCGTTCTGGTCGATCGAATAGAGCATGAGACCCAGCGAGGTCTGGGTGCCCGGGTCGAGTCGGCCGACGGCACCGAAGTCGAGAAGCCCCAGTTTCCCCTCGGGAGTGATGAAGATATTGCCGGCATGCAGATCGGCGTGGAAGATCCCGTCGCCGATGATCTGCTCGAGCGTGGCTCCCAGCAGCGTGGTCGCCAACCGGGAGCGTTCGGCATCGCTGAGCCCGGTCAGCAGCGCCCCTGCCCGAGAGACCGGCTGTCCGGGCAGCCGATCCATGACCAGCAGACGTTCGCCGCTCAGGCCCGGATAACCGTGAGGAACGGTGACATCGAACTTGCCCGACCGCGTGAGAGAGGCCTCGATGCTGGCCATATTGTCCAACTCGATCCGATAGTCGAGCTCCTCTTCGAGTGTGTTCGCGAACCCCGCGGCCAGCGACTTCACACCCAGATCCCGACCCCAGGTCGTGGTCTTGTTCAGCCAGGCCGCCAGTCGCAGGATGATGTCGAGATCCTGCGTGACCTGATTGAGCGCCTTCGGGCGCTGCACCTTGACGATGACCTCCGTGCCGTCGAGCAGGGTCGCCTCATGGACCTGCGCCACCGAGGCGGCCGCCAGCGGAGTGGACCCGATCCGGGCGAAGACTTCGTCGATGGGTCGACCGAGGCGTTCGGTGATGGCCGGTTCGATGACCGACCAGGGTTCGGGTGTGACCTCGGTCTGGAGGGTCTCGAGCTCCCGGACGAACACCGGAGGGAGGATATCTCGGCGGGTCGAGAGCATCTGTCCGAGCTTGACGAAGGTCACCCCCGCCTCGGCGAGGGATTCCTTGAGCGCCCGCGCGGTCTTGACCTCGCGACCCGGTGAATCCCCGCCGAAGCCGCGCAGCTGGGAGCCGAGCCCGTGCCGCACGGCGATGGACACGACTTGGGCGTAGCGGCGGGCGCGGCGACGGCGGGACTTCCACCCGAAGAACAGCGACTGCGGGCTCGGCAGGGACCCGGTCGGGAAGGCCGCTTCGAGCATGACGAGGGCACCGACGCCCAGGGCGAAGATCCACCCGAGGGCGAGCACCATGAACAGCACCGCTACCCCGGGGGAGACGTCGAGGCCGGTGGTGTTCTGCCCGGTGCCGGCCCGGTAGAGGTATTGGACGGTCACGGCCACGACGGCGCTCATGACGAGGCCGACGGCCAGGGTGCGCGGCCAGCCGGTGGGAACTCCGACGACACGGCGGACCACGGTGGCGGCGAACCATGACTGGAGGAAGAGGAAGACGAGCGCGGCCAGGCTCACCAGCACGTATCCGCCGACGTCCAGCGCTTCCATCGATGACTCTCCTGATCCTGTCCGGCCCGTCAGCGTGAGGCTGTCAGGGCGAACATCGTCGAATCGGTCATCTCCAGCCTAGTCCGTGTGCGCTGGTTCAGTGTGCGCGCGACGGGTCAGTCCGTGCTCGTTGGTTCAGCCCGTACCTTGCGGGTCAGCCCGTACTCGGTGGGTCAGCCCGTACCTTGCGGGTCAGCCCGTGCTCGGTGGGTCAAGGCGCCTCCGGCGGCCGGGCAGTCCGACCTGGCGGGCCCAGATGAGGATCCAGACCGCGCCGAGGAAGGCGAGCAGTCCCGGGAAGAGCACCCCGAATCGCAGGGTGGTCACGGTGATGATGAGGGACAGCAGCGTCGGCCCGCCGAGTTTGCCGCCGTTGTTGAAGATCGCCCAGATGCCGAGGAACCGGGGCCGTCCGACTGCGGGGGAGAGGTCCGCCCCGATAGTCATGTTCACACCCGCCCCGAGGCCGTTGCCGAAGGCCATGACCGCGGCGGCGATGACCATTCCGGCGAGATCCGGCTTCGCGACCATGATGACGAACCCGGTGCCGAAGATGGACAGGCAGGCGACGAGAGTCGCCACCCGGCCGAGGTGATCCTTGATGTACGCGCCGAGGAACATGACGATGAGTTCGAGTCCGGCGCCGAACGCGATGATAAGCGAGATCGAGGACTTGTGCAGCCCGATCTCGACGCCCCACAGCTGGACGACGACCGGCTGGGCGGCGCGGGCCGCCGCAAGTGCGATGATCGTGACGCCGGTGAGGATCACCGACTTCCACCGCACGTCCAACGGCGGCCGACGGTCCTTCTTCCCTCGCCGAGGATGAGCGGCGTCTCCGTGTCCAGGATCGGCCGCCTCGGCGGGAGAATCACCATCGGTGAGGGAGGGATCGTGATCGTCCGGACGGGAGGTCGGTGCCGCCTCGGCGCGGTGGGGGTGGTCGTCGAAACCGGGGATCTGCGCGATCGGCAGGGCCATGATCGCGATCGCAGCGACGGCGGTGAGACCGGAGAAGACGAACACGGACCAGATCGGGAAGACGAGCATGAGGCCCGCGCCGATCATCGGCCCGATGAGGTTGCCGACCCGCTGCGTGCCGCCGAGCGCGGTCATCGCCTTGGCGAGGTCGGCCGGCGGCATCACCTCGGCGACGACGGCCTGACGGGCCAGGCTCCACACGTCGGAGACCGGGCCGAAGACCATGAGTGCGACCGTGTAGACGAGCAGCGAGTACGGCGAATCCCAGATGAAGGCGGCGACGATGGAGCCGAGGACGATGATCGCCGCAGCCGTGGCCACGGTCATCGCCCGGAAATCACCAAGGCGGTCGATGAGGATCCCCGCCGGCACCGTGGCCATCAGGGACACGGCTCCCATGAAGCCGACGATGGCGGCCGCGAACGCCTGCGTCGACCCCAGCGACAGCGCCCCGAGGACGAGGATCGGCATGATCGCGCCCAGGCCGACGGCGAAGAGCGCGAACGGCACGAGCACCGGCCACAGGATGGGTTTGAGCACATGGCAAGTCTAGTTGGGGTGTGCGTGAGGTGGTCGCGGAGTCCGAGGTGAGAGCGGCCGTGGGTATGCGGATCACCGGGCGGGCCAGCGCGGCGGGGTATCGGAGTCGGTTGGGCGGCCATAGAATGTCCGAGCACTCAGTCCGGCCGTTGAGGATCCGCATGACCGCACAGAACTCAGCCGCACCTCGACTCCGCCTCAGCCCGATGCGTCCGCGCGACCCGGGCGAAGAGGGCCGCGCAGCGAGCACACTCGAACTCTTCTTCGACCTCGTCTTCGTCATCGCAGTGTCGATCGCGGCTTCACACCTGCATGACACGATCACGGCCGGACGCATCGGTGACGGTGTGGTGAGCTATCTGCTCGTGTTCTTCGGGATCTGGTGGGCGTGGATGAACTTCACGTGGTTCGCGACCTCATTCGACACCGATGACTGGCTCTACCGGGTGCTCACGATCGTGCAGATGGGCGGAGTGCTCATCCTCGCCGCCGGCATCGGGCCGGTCTTCGAGGACCGTGACTTCCGGCTGCTCATCGCCGGCTACGTCCTCATGCGCATCATCATGATCTCGCAATGGCTGCGCGCCTCCCGCGGCGCCGGTCGGGCGCGATGGACGACGATCGTGTATGCGGCAGGGATCGGCATCGTCCAGGTTCTCTGGGTGGCATGGCTGGGCATCGATGATCCCGTGTCCAGTGCTGTGGGCGTCGGAGTGCTCATCCTCGCCGAGGTGGCGGTGCCCGTCATCGCGGAAACGCGCGGCACGACGCCGTGGCACCCCGACCACATCACCGAACGCTACGGCTGCTTCACGATCATCGTCCTCGGTGAGAGCCTTCTGGCCTCGGCGAACACGATCTTCGAGGCCCTCGGCGAAGTCGAGGACATCGTTCCGCTCGACTCCCTCGGCGTCCTGTGCCTGACCGTCACCGCCTCGATGTGGTGGATCTACTTCTGGCCGCCGCATCACCGCGCGATCGGCAGCCTCGGTGGATCGCTCAAGTACGGCTACGGGCACTATTTCATCTTCGCTGCGGCAGGGGCATTCTCTGCCGGAGTCGGAGTCGAAGCCGATTCGCAGCTCGGCGCCAGCGCCCTCGACCGAGGGCTGGCGACATTCACGGTCTCGGTGCCGATCGCCGTGTTCGTCCTCGGGGTGTGGGTGCTCGCGATCCGCGCCAACGCCAACGGAGTCGTCAACACCGTCGTTCCGGCCTGCGCCCTGCTCGTCCTTCTCGACCCGATCATCCCGGTCCCGACGTTCCTCACGACGTTCTTCATGGTCATCATCGTCATCGCCCTCGTCGTGTTCCCTCCACTGGACGAGAACGGCAAGTCCGCCGCCGAGGCGGTCGTCCGGTGAGTGCGTCAGAACGGCAGGCCGTGATAGCGGTCGATGTGCCTCCGTTTGGCTTCGTCGACCCGACGTGACATCTCCGCAGAATCGACCCGCACGTGAAGGGCCCGGACGCGGCGACGCTCGATGAGCCACAGCGCCAGCCGCAGGACCAGAGCGTCGAGGCCGGTGGCCGAGGTCGCCGTCGACTGCTCGCCGTCGACGACGAGCTCCCGGGTCACGGTGACCGTGCGTTCGACGATGCGGCGCTGATGAGATGCCCCGCCGAAATCGGCGAGAGGTGGGCGGATGGGTGCGGTGAGAGTGCTCATGATGGGGTTTCCTCTCCTTCGGTCAGGGGGAAAGCGTTGAACTGGATCTGCACCGGGCGGGAGCCCGGATCATTGCGGCCGCGGTACTTGTTGATGAAGGTCATAGTGGTCCTTTCGAACTCGGCGGCGATCTCAGCGAGTTGTTCCTTCGTCAGGCGCAGATTGCTCGTCTCGCTGACCGAGGCTGCGACCCACGATTTCGACATCCGGTGCTCGTCATAGGCCGCGTCGATGAAGTCTTCGAAATTGCGATGCTGATTGCGTGCGAACTCCCGGTTGACGTAGGAGGAAGCCGTCCGTGCCGACGGGTCGAGTTCGCGCTCGGGGCCCGGCACCTTCATGGCCCCGGGGATCCTCTCCCACCACTTCTCCCGACCGCTCCGCTCGCCCTCGACCTCGCGGATGAGCTGATGGCGGGCGAGCTGACGCAGGTGATAGCTCGTCGCACCGGAGGACTCGCCGAGGCGTTTGGCCAGGCTCGTCGCCGTCTGCGGACCCTGCGTGGACAGGGCATCGTAGATCGCCATCCGCAGGGGATGGGCCAGCCCCTTGAGGGCCGAGGTGCTGATCTCACGGACGCCATCGGGATGAGAGATCTCGCGGATGCTGTCGTCAGGGGTCTCCTCGCTCATATTGCAAAGATACACTTGCAAAGAACTCTTTGCAATAGTTTGTTTGCAGTTTCTCGAGGTGGGCGCTGCCGGCAGTGAGGCACTATCGGATCGGAGGTGAAAGTGGCACGCTGGAGTCATGGTCTCTCAGAGCGTCGTCCCGTTTCACAGTGTCGTCCCGCCTTATCTCCTCGATGCGATCGCCGAGCGCGGCACCGAGCGATTCCCGAAGGCCGCGGCCGCCGCAGCCAGCTGTCGGATGTCCGATGAGAGCTGCCGGAACCTGCGCCTGGCCGGACTGCGCTATACCCCTCCGGCCGATCTCGGCAAGGACGAATCCGCGCTCGCCGCCCCCGCTCCTGCAGGACTGCAGCGCCTCATCCACGATGCGCAGAACACCGAGGTACTGCCCGGCGAACTCGTCCGCTCCGAAGGCGAAGGACCCGTCGACGATGAACCGGTCAACGAAGCCTATGACGGACTCGGCGCTTCGTATTCGCTGTACTCCGAGGTGTTCGGGCGTGACTCGCTCGATGGTGCGGGAATGCCGCTCATGGCCAGCGTCCACTACGGCAAGGACTACGACAACGCCTTCTTCGACGGCCGACTCATGGTCTTCGGCGACGGCGATGACGAAGTGTTCACCGGCTTCACCGGTTCGCTGTCGATCATCGGCCACGAACTCTCCCACGGCGTCATCAGCCACACCGCCGACCTCGAATACTTCGGCCAGCCGGGAGCACTCAACGAACACTGTGCCGATGTCTTCGGGGCGCTGACCCAACAACACGACGCCGGACAGAACGCTGAGGACGCCGACTGGCTCATCGGCGCCGGGATCTTCACTCCCGATGTGACCGGCCGCGCCCTGCGCTCCATGATCGAACCCGGCACGGCTTATGACGACGACGTCCTCGGCAAGGATCCGCAGCCTGCGCATATGGACGACTTCGTCACCACCGATTCCGACAACGGCGGGGTCCACCTCAACTCCGGGATTCCGAACCGGGCGTTCGCGCTCGCGGCCATCGCCGTGGGCGGTCCGGCCTGGGAAAGCGTCGGACAGGTCTGGTACTCGGTCCTCACAGGGGCCGAGATCACGCGGCGCACAGAATTCGCGGAGTTCGCAGAACTCACCATCGCCGAGGCGGCCGACCAGTTCGGAGCCGGATCCGACGTTCACGATGCGATCGTGTCCGGGTGGGAAGCCGTGGGCATCTCCCACTCAGGTTCGGCACGCGGAAACCAGGGGAGCAGCTGGTGAACGACACCCTGGCCGGGGATCCGCGAGATTCCGGTGACAACGGCTCCTCTGGCCAGCCGGCCGAGCGATTCGGACGTCTGCTCGTCGAACGGTCCGGAGGGATCGGCGGGATGCTGCTCGTCTGGGACGTCGACATCGACGCGAGCTCTCGGCGGGATGACCTCGGTCCGCGCATCGCCGAACTTCCCTGGCCCGACAGCGGGCAGAGTGAGGATGCGCCGCAGCAGGCGGGTGCCGACCGGTTCGCCTACCTCATCGAAAGCCGGTACGGGCGAGTGCGCTTCGGCGAGAGTCAGTTGCCGCCGGAGTGGAAGCAGCTGGTCGACGAGGTGCGGGAAGTCGCCGAACCGCAGAGGCGACAACCCGGCTGACCCTTATGCTGGAGGTCATGACTGACACGAACCACGGCCCGGGCGGCGACGCTCGGACGACGGCAGAGAAGAACGAACGAGACCTCGAAGCCGGGGTCCACACCGACCTCAAAGATTCGATGACGTACGGGTCGTATCTCGACCTCGACCGACTCCTCGGCGCCCAGCACCCCGTCAGCAGCCCCGAGCATCATGACGAGCTGCTCTTCATCATCCAGCACCAGACCACGGAACTGTGGTTCCGGCTCGTCATCCACGAACTGCTCGACGCCCGCCGGCTCATCGCCGACGATGAGCTGCAGACCGCGCTCAAGCGCATCGCCCGGGTCAAGCACATTCAGAAGACCCTGACCGAGCAGTGGTCCGTGCTCGCAACACTGACGCCGAGCGAATACGTCGGGTTCCGCGACCAACTCGGCCGTGCCTCCGGCTTCCAGTCCTGGCAGTACCGGGCCGTGGAGTTTCTGCTCGGCAACAAGAACCGGGCCATGCTCCCGGTCTTCGACGGAGATCCCGATGCGCGGGCGGCGCTGGAGAAGTACCTCGAGGAACCGAGCATCTACGACGAATTCCTCGCCTGCCTGGCCCGCCGCGGACTTCCGGTGCCGCAGCGGCTCCTCGACCGGGACAAGTCCGTCGCCCACACCTTCGATGAGGAACTCTGCGACGTCTTCCGAATCATCTATGAGAACCCGCAGAAGTATTGGCAGGAGTACGAGAGCTGCGAAGAGCTCGTCGACCTCGAGGAGAACTTCCAACTCTGGCGTTACCGGCATATGCGCACGGTGCTGCGGATCATCGGCATGAAACGCGGAACCGGCGGTTCGAGCGGAGTCGGATTCCTGCAGAAAGCGCTCGACCTGACGTTCTTCCCCGAACTCTTCGACATCCGCACCGGCATCGAGAACGGACCCGGCATCGGCGACAGGGGAGTCTGATTTTCCCTCCGTCCCAGCGCGAGGGCGCGTTGCGCCCAGGCCCGCAGCATGCAGGGCTGTCGGCAAGTCAGCCGAGCAGGAGGTCCCTCACCTGCGCGAAGTACGGAGAATCGGGGTCGATGACATCGGCATGGTTCGCCCCCGCCAGCTCTGTCAGAGCGGCAGGAAAGACACGAGAGAATTCCACGTCGACGGTGGCATCGGCATCCCCATGGATCGAATGCACATCGACTCGTGCAGGGATGAGCGCCGCCCGTGACCTGGGATCGTGGTGCAGGTAGGCTTCCAGATCGTCCTCGGGGCGCGCGCCCATATAGTCGAGGACCGCTCCATCGCCGAGGTGGCCCTCTACTTCCCGGAACAGATCTGTCACCGGCGCCAGAGGACGCAGGCGGATGCGCGGTCCCTGTGCGGGCAGGTGCGATGCCCAGGCGAGGACGAGGCAGCCGCCGGCCGAATGGCCCGAGACGACCAGATTCTGCCTTGCCTGTTCGCTGACACCCCAGTGCGGCAGTTCGGCGCACACCGAATCGATGGCCGCGGTGACATCGTCGAGCAGGAGCGGCTGACCGCCGAGTCTTCGGTATTCGACGGATGCGACGAGCACTCCCGCCTCGGCCAGGGCTCGGGCCAGAGGTCGAGAATGAGCAAGATCGGTGCGCGGCCGGAAGTAGCCGCCGTGGACGAAGATCACCGTCGCCGAGGCGGCGGCCGGGTCACCATAGACCTCGACGAACTGCTCGGGGGCGTCCCCGTAGGCGTGCCGGAACGCCGGAACCGCCTCGGCGCCGGCGGCAGAGAGCTCGGGAATGCGCACGGACTCGACGCTCATCCTTCGGAACCGCGAGGCTCGTCCACCTCACCGGAGTCGGTCTGTCCGGCAGCACCGCCAGCACTGGCATTGCCGGCATCACGCGCACGGTCGACCTCGCGAGAGCGTTCGACGAGGTCGCGGACGCGAGTGAGCTCCGACAGCTTCGGGTCGAGGGCGTCACCCGAGGACTGCCCGCGCAGTCGGCGACCGACCCACGGGGCCAGGTATTCGCGGGCCCACCGCGACTCCTCGCTCATCACTTCGCGTATCGCCCGCGTCGGACGAGCAGGAACCCCGAAGCCCTTGGCCGGCAGCGAGCGACCGCTCTCCAGTGTGGCGAGAGCCTGCTCGGCGACGAGGTGGTGTCCCTTCGTCGACAGGTGGATGCGGTCGTCGGCCCACATCTCCGCAGCATAGAGCGAACGCAGGCCCCACAGATCGACCATATGGCAGCCATGCCGCTGCGCAATCGACCACAGGTGGGCGTTGTAGATACCCACTCGAGGACGGACCGCGCGGATGAGCGGGGAGCTGAACTCGGTATCGAAGCCGTTGCACATGAGCACCTCGATGCCGGCCTCGCGCATGGCGATGACAGCACGTTCGAACTTCGCGGCCAGGGCATCGATATCGGCCTTCGGGCGCAGGCAGTCATTGCCCCCGGCGCACAGGCTCACCAGGTCCGGCTTCATCTCGAGCACCTGCGGCACCTGGTCATCGACGATGCGGTCGAGCAGACGGCCTCGGATGGCCAGATTGGCGTAGGACAGGTCGGGGCTGCCCACCGGCGACTCGGTGAGCATGAGCGCGAGCCGGTCGGCCCAGCCGCGGTACCGGTCCTCGGCGCGCGGATCGGAATCCATCAGCCCCTCACTGAACGAGTCTCCGATGGCGACGTAGGAGGTGATCGGCTCAAGCATCAGGGATCCTTCTCTCTTCGGACGACTCATTCAGTGCTCTTCGGGCGACTCACCCAGACTATACGCCGAGCCTGACACGGCCCCCTCCGCCCCAGAACTACCTGACGGCGGCCCAGCTACCTCGCGCCAGGTTGCTGGGCCGCCGTCAGGTAGTAATTGGGGAGGGGAATAGGGGAGAATCCGCCCCGCCGCAGGCTCTTCGCCAACGCGTCGAACAGTCCTGTGGTCACTGAGCGGAAACATCGAGTGGCGTAGACTCGACACCGCAGCCAGACGTCGTCGCCGACCCCCTCGCTAGGAGCAGAATGTATCGGTCAGTTCCGGTCCCCGCAGCCACAGATTTCGTCATCACGAATGCGCGGATCGTGCCCGTGGCCGATGCGTCCGGCAACCGCGCCGAGGCGATCGAATCGGGCACGTTGACCGTCAGGGACGGCAGCATCACCGAGGTGGCCCCCGGAGCTGTCGACGCCTCTTCCCTCCCAGCGGACACCGAGGTCATCGATGCTGGCGGACGCTGGGTCCTGCCCGGTTTCATCGAAGCCCACGGCCACCTCGGCGTGCATGAGGACGGCGAAGGCTGGTCCGGTGACGATACGAATGAGATGACCGATCCCAATGGGGCGGGCCTGCGCGCGCTCGACAGCATCGACCCTGCCGATCTCGGATTCAAGGATGCGCTGCGTGGGGGAGTCACCTCGGCGCTCATCAAGCCCGGATCCGGCAACCCCATCGGCGGTCGCACCGCCTTCCTCAAGACCTGGGGTCGGATCGTCGACGAGATGCTCGTGACGCAGGATCTGTCCGTGAAATCCGCGCTCGGCGAGAACCCGAAACGCGTGTACGGGGAGAAGAAGGTCACCCCGTCGACGAGGATGGGCACCGTCAAGATCATCCGCGACGCCTTCGTCGAGGCACGGAACTACCGGGCCAAACGAGCCCAAGCGGAAGCCGAGGGCACCCCGTTCGACCGTGACCTGGTCAAGGAGACCTTGGCCGACGTCCTCGACGGCAAGCTCGCCTGGGATCAGCACTGCCACCGTGCCGACGACATCGCCACCGCCATCCGCCTGTCCGAGGAATTCGGCTACCGTCTCGTCATCAACCACGGGACCGAAGGCCACAAGATCGCCGACTTCATCGCTGCCAAGGGCATCGACGTCATTCTCGGACCGCTGATGACCACCCGTTCGAAGGTCGAACTGCGCGACCGCACCCTGGCCACTGCGGCCTCCCTCGCCGAGGCGGGAGTGCGCATCGCGCTGACCACCGACCACCCTGTCATCCCCATCAATTTCCTCATCCACGAAGCCTCCCTGGCCGTGAAGGAAGGGCTCGACCCTGTCGTCGCGATCGAAGCGCTGACGATCAACCCGGCCGCGATCTTCGGCCTCGACGACCGGCTGGGCTCTCTTGCCGTGGGCCGCGACGCCGATATCGTCATCTGGTCGGGCGATCCGCTCGACCTGAACTCCCGCGCCGAGACCGTCTTCGTCTCCGGCCGCCGCGTCTTCGACTTCGATGCCGCCTCTGGAACCGCGCACATCGCCGATCCGCTCGGCCCGACACTCATCAGCGAGCCGTGAGCGACAGAGAACTCGAAGACGCCACCACCGCCGAGGTTCGGGTCGACAGTCCGACCGAGCCGGGTCCCGTCCGTGGTTCGTCCCCGGCGCCGGTCGAAGGCGGCAACCCGGAGGCCGGATCCCAGGCTCTGCGCGAGCTGTTGGAGCGCACTCGGCTGCAGCGATTGGCAGAGCTGCGGGAATCCTCACCGGAACCCCAGCCTGAAGATGTAGCGAAGGCCGCGGCAGCGAAGGCCGCGAAGCCCGGACGCAGCAGCGGACGGTCGAAGCCCCGCACCGACCACCGCGGTGCGTCTCAGCGCATCGCCCAGAAGGTCGCCCGGCGCACCGTCGGCAAACTCGTCTCCGGTACGACGGAGAACACGCAGCCGGTGCCGATCGTCACCGCGCTCAAAGGCACCCCGTACCAGGCGCCCGTGCAGGCGCAGGAGCCGAGCGAAGACGAAGCCCGGATGATCCTCGACCTCGCCGCCGATATCGCGGCGATGATGATGCGCGCCGGAGCCGGCACCAGCGATGTCGAGGTCTCCGTCATCGCCGCCTGCACCGCGTGCGGACTGGCCACCGTCGAGGTCGATCTGACCTCGAACACCCTCGTCGTGCACTACTCGACCTCGGACGGACGTCTGCTCACGGTGATGAGGGTCAACCGCGGTGAGTCCACGCACTTCGCGAAGCTCGCCTCAGTGCACAAGCTTGTCACCGACCTCGTCGACGGACGTCTGGAATTCCATGAGGCGCGCAGTCGCCTCGACGCGATCCGGACACAGCGGCGGCCGTTTCCCGAATGGTTCACCACGGGAGCCTGGGGCCTCATGGTCGGTGCCCTCGTCCTGCTGCTCGGGGGCGGTCCGATCGCGGTGCCCTTGGGTATTGCGATGGCGATCGTCGTCTTCCAGTTCGGCAAGTTGATCGGGCGCACCCACCTGCCCTCGTTCTTCATCACGGCACTGCAGGCCGCCTCGGCGACGCTCATCGCCACCATCGCCGGAGACCTCGGGATCATCAACTCTCCGCAGTACCTCGTGGCCGCCGGAATCGTTCTGCTGCTGCCGACGCAGTCCCTGTATTCGGCGGTTCAGGATGCGCTGACGAACTTCCCGCTGACCGCGTCCGGGCGAGTGGTCGGGGTGTTCATGACCCTGGCCGGCATCGTGTCCGGAATCGCACTGGGCATCGTGTGCGGTCAGGCCATCGGGCTCGGCCATATCGAAGTCCTCGTGCCGAAGACGAGCCCGCATGTGGTCACGGCGATCCTGTCGATGGTCGCGGCGGCCGTGGTGTCGATGTCCGGTGCCGTGGCCATGTCGGCCAGGCGCCGGTTCATCTTGCCGGCGGCGCTCGTCGGCCTCGCCTCGCACATCACGATGATGTCGCTGACGCTGTTGGACGTCGACAATGTGCTAGCCAGTCTGCTGGCGGCCACCGTCACCGGTTTCCTGTCGCGGCCGCTGGCGCTGCGGCTGGGAGCTCCGGCGATCGTGCTTATGATTCCCGGCATCTACACCCTTCTGCAGGGACTGTCGATCTTCACCGCTGTCTATCAGATCGCGTCGGAATCGGAGAACGTCTCCTTCGCTGTGGGTCTGTCCTCGCTGTTCACCGCGATACTGGCGAATGCGGCTCTCGCCGTCGGGGCTGTGCTCGGCAGCTATCTGGCGCTGCCGCTGAAGAACCTCAAGAGCCAGAACTTCAAGAGCCAGAGCTCTGCCGAGGAGAAGGTCGAGGAGGTGCGCAGCGGCGAGACCTCGACCGCAGTCATCGATTCGGTGCAGCCCAGCGGGGCGAAGACTCAGTCGAGTGGGACCGGAGGAGCGAAGGCTCAGACGAGTGGGGCCGGAGGACCGAAGGCTCAGTCGAGTGGGGCCGGGGTAGAGAAGGCCCAATCGGGCGAGACCGGAGAAGCGGACGCCTCGGACGAGGCCGATACCGGTCCGATTCAGATCTGATCCGGGCTCAGATCGGATCGGTTTTGTACCGGCCCGGTCTGATCCGGACTCAGGTCGGATCGGGGCTCAGTTCGGATCCAGGTTCAGGCCTGATCGGGCAGGGCCCAATCAATGGGGTCGATGCCCTTCTGTGCGAGCAATTCATTCGTGCGCGAGAACGGTCGGGAGCCGAAGAATCCCCGCCGGGCCGACAACGGTGACGGATGCGCGGATTCGATGATGGCCACCTCGGCGGTGCCCGATGTCAGCAGGGGAGCGAGGTTCCGGGCATCTCGGCCCCAGAGGATGGCGACGAGCGGCTGATCGCGTTCGATCAGCGCGGTGATCGCCCGTTCCGTGATCTCCTCCCACCCCTTGCCGCGGTGGGACGCGGGTTCGCCGGGGGAGACGGTGAGGGCGCGGTTGAGCAACATGACTCCCTGCCGTGACCATGCCCGCAGGTCCCCGTGCTGGGCCGGTGGGATGCCGAGATCGGACTCGAGCTCCTTATAGATATTGCCCAGTGACCTCGGCAGGGGGCGGACCTCGGGGTCGACGGCGAATGACAGGCCGATGGCGTGGCCGGGCGTCGGGTAGGGATCCTGACCGACGATGAGGACCTTGACCTCGGACAGAGGCTCGGCGAAGGCGCGGAAGACGAAGTCTCCGGCGGGCAGGTAGGCGCGGCCGGCGGCGTTCTCGTCGCGGAGGAAATCGCCCATCGAGTGGATGCGATCCTCCACTCCGGCCAGGGCGTTCGCCCAATCGTGGGACATGATCTCGGTCAGCGGAGGCGTCGACGTCATGGGCACGAGTGTAGCGATGCTCCGCGGTCATGGTCGCCTCGGTGAGGGCCCTGCGCGCATGTGCACCCAGCGCAGATCGGGTGTGCGCGATCGCCTACCGAACCGGTGTATTGCGCGTCACTGCCAAGCGTTATGCTCGGCCTAAGGAGTTCATCGTTGAACGAAAGGACCGAAATGTCGGAATTCCCAGAGGCCAAGAACTGGAAGATGCTCATCGGCGGAGAGTGGGTCGACGCCGCTGACGGCGACACCACTGATGTCATCACCCCGATCGACCGCAACGTCGTCATCGCCAAGGTGCCCAACGGCAAAGAGGCCGACGCCGACCGCGCCGTCAAAGCCGCACGGAAGGCCTTCCCCGAGTGGGCGGCCCTTCCGTTCAAGGAGCGCCAGAAGAAGCTTCTGGCCTGTGCCGATGCGCTCGAAGCCGCTTCGGAGGAGCTCG
Source organism: Brevibacterium epidermidis NBRC 14811 (assembly GCF_001570805.1). Classification (GTDB taxonomy): domain Bacteria; phylum Actinomycetota; class Actinomycetes; order Actinomycetales; family Brevibacteriaceae; genus Brevibacterium; species Brevibacterium epidermidis. Next base: position 28,321 of record NZ_BCSJ01000008.1, read on the forward strand.
CCCAGCTGACCGCTCTCGACACCGGCAACGCGATCCGCACCCAGGCTCGCCCGGAGACGATCATCCTGGCCGACCTGTTCCGCTACATGGGCGGCGTCGCCGGTGAGGTCAAGGGCAACACCCTGCCCGCCGGAGACAAGCAGCTCCAGTACACCAAGCGCGTGCCCCTGGGTGTCGTCGCCGGCATCCTGCCGTGGAACTCGCCGCTGATGATCGCCGCCTTCAAGACCCCTGCCGCGATCGCCGCCGGCAACACGATCGTCCTCAAATGCGCCGAGGATGCACCGCTGACCATTCTCAAGATGGCCGAGATCATCGCCGACATCCTCCCTGCCGGTGTGCTCAACGTCGTCACCGGCAAGGGCTCGGTCATCGGTGAGGCCCTCAACGTCCACCCCGACGTCGACAAGGTCTCATTCACCGGATCGACGAGCGTCGGCCGTCACGTCGCCGAGCTGGCCGGTGGTCGACTCGCGCATTCGTCGATGGAGCTCGGCGGCAAGTCCCCGAACATCATCTTCCCGGACTCGAACGATGACGACACCCTCGAGCAGGTGCTGCTGTCGACCCGCTTCGCCCGCCAGGGCCAGTCGTGCACCATGGGTTCGCGCCTGTTCCTCCACGAAGACATCTACGACGACTTCCTGTCCAAGCTCGTCGACGCGGTGTCGAAGATGACGGTCGGCGACCCCCGCGATGAGTCCACCGACATCGGCTGCATCATCAACCAGAAGCAGTACGACCAGGTCGCCAGCTACATCGAGATGGGCAAGGCGATGGACGGCGTCGAGATCGCCTATGACGGCTCCGATTCGCTGGAAGTCGGCGAACCCGGCTTCTACCACGCACCCGTGATCTTTTCGAAGGCGAAGAACGACTGGCAGACCAGCCGTGAAGAGATCTTCGGCCCCGTCCTCTCGGTCATCCCGTGGAAGGACGTCGACGAGGTTATCGACATGGCCAACGACTCCGACTTCGGCCTCGCAGCCTTCGTCTTCACCAAGGACGTCGACGCTGCCCTGACCATGGCCAACCGGATCGAATCCGGCTGGGTCCAGGTCAACCAGGGCGGCGGCCAGCTGGCCGGTCAGTCCTACGGCGGCATGAAGACCTCCGGCTTCGGACGTGAGGCTTCGCTGGAAGGCATGCTCGAGGGCTTCACCCAGATCAAGCAGGTCAACATCCGCATCCGCTGATCCGATCCCCGAGGCCGGGTCACTCGGTTCGCCGAGGCGGCCCCCGCCTCGGCGAAATTCGTTCCCTTCACCCCGTCGTCACGATCACCTATTCGGTACCGTGCGGCGGGGTGATGCGGTTGACTTGGGAGGATCGGGGACAGATCTCACAGCCGCAGCGGCGCGCCGGAAATTTCGGTCCCGCCGATCGGGCGATAACATAGGGGTACAGACACCTCTCGAAGGAGCACAATCTCTATGCCGCCGAACGACGACACCTCAGAACTGAGCGAGCTCGAGGTGGCCGTTTTGGAGTTCGAGCGGCGGTGGTGGAAATACGGAGGCGCCAAGGACCACGCGATCCGTGAGCGCTTCGACATGTCGGCCACCAGCTACTTCCAGATCCTCAACTCGCTTCTTGACAACCCTGCAGCTCTGGCCAGCGATCCCATGCTGGTCAAGCGCCTTCGCCGAATCCGCAGCACGCGGCAGAGCGAACGCGCCCAAGCCCGCGTCTCGAGGTAGACATGACCGACGAATTCGACGAGATCGAGCCCGGCCGGCGCAGCGGTGCCCATCGACAGGAGTCCGCGGCGTCGTCGAACGTCGGTGCCATCTCGCTGGTCATCATCCTCGCTCTGGTCGCGGTCCTGCTGGTCGTGGCCGCTATCAACATCATCTTCTCCTCGATGGGCAACCCCGAGTCGAAGATCGCCGATCCGCCGGCCTCCGAATCGGCATCGGCCGAGCCCTCACCGAGTGAGAGCGAAGTCAGCGTCGCAGACGATTCGATCACCGTCGACGTTCTCAACGGCTCCGGAGTCTCCGGCGCTGCGAAGAAGTTCTCCGAGGCAGTCGAAGAGAAGGGCTGGACGCTCGGACAGGTCGGCAACTACTCGACGGACCTCTCCGACTCGACCGTGTACTACAACGGCGAAGAGAACGCTTCGCAGGCGAAGCTCGTCGCCAAGTCACTGGGAGTCTCGGCCACGGAAGCCTCTTCCGACTTCGAAGCCGACATCACCGTCGTCATCTGTTCGGACATCGCCGATCGCGGGCCGGAGTCCAGTGGAGGCGGCTCGGACTGACCCGAAGCGATTCGGTCGTGCCGCAGCGCGATTGAGCCGGGGGGAGATCGGTTCGGTTGCGGTCGGGATCTTCGACGGCGGGCATCCTCGGCGACTTTCTGACCGAACGGTCTGATTTGATTCGCGGCGATCCCCGCTGTGAACAGGGCAGAAACCCTTAGATAACGAATCTATAACAGTGCTGAACCGCTCTAGGCGGGGTGCGCGCCTGCGGTAGAGTTGCAACAGCTAGGCAAGCACAGCACCTTGTGTTCTATTCGTGCTTCACCGAGATAATTCTCTAGAGGTCAATGAGAGAAGTCGCGGGGTCAGTTGAGTTTTACTAGCTTCCGTATCTCGGGTGAGGTCATCTGATCGCGGCCGCGATGCGGGATTTCAATGGCACTGCACTGTATGGAGAAGTAATGGCACAAGGTACCGTCAAGTGGTTCAACGCTGAAAAGGGCTATGGATTCATCACCCTCGAAGGCGACAACCAGGACGTGTTCGTTCACTGGAGCGCAATCCAGATGGACGGCTACCGCTCTCTCGAAGAGGGCCAGCAGGTTCAGTTCGAAGTTGGAGAAGGACAAAAGGGTCCTCAGGCGGAGTCCGTCACCCTCCTCTGAGACTGGCTGCTGTCAGCACAGTTTTTTGATCCGCTGCGGCGGGTCGTCGGAATGGCCTTCGGGCCGACCGGCAGCAACCGCACGGGGAAAGCGCCGAGCAGGCAACTGCTCGGCGCTTTTCAGTGCCCGCGTGGTCGGGGCATCCCCCGTTTTGGTGCACTTTGTTCCGAGTTGCACACGTTCTTCTGTGTGTCTTTCAGAACGAGGTGCACCAAAAGTTGAAGATTTGGTGCTGAGAGGGTGCGGGCTCACTCGAGCTGCGCCCGTAGGTACGAACTTCGAATCGGCCCAGTTTGAGTTGAATAGCACGTGTTTGAAACAGGGCTGTTCACCCTAAACCGTGCCGATTGCGACCGCGACGTGGGTGTTTGACTGTGCCACTTCGCCCGCGCGTTGATTCCGGCGTCTGTCGACCCGCACGCGGCCGTCGCAAGTGGGCCTGCTCCGGCCCGCTCGAACCTGCGAGCGTCATCTGACCCGGCGTGCTTCACCGTCGGCAGACGTTTCGCGCTGGGCCGAACTGCCTTCAGTGCCTGCACCTCGCGCCGAGAACTCGCGGAACGCTGCCTTCCGCAACCGTCATGACGGGCCACGAATATTTGCACTCGCATGGGGAGAGTGCTAAATCTAGTACTGGTGAAAACCGATGGGTACCCACCAGTCGTCTCGAGAGCGTGGTCCATATGTGGAATGGAACATGCGGACACACTCTCTGCCGTCGCGGGCGTTGATGACTGCTCTGGATTCCCACTCCACTCCATCAGGGAGGATCTAAGCCACTATGGCAAAGATGATTGCATTCGACGAAGAAGCTCGTCGAGGACTCGAAGCTGGCCTCAACCAGCTTGCGGACGCGGTCAAGGTGACCCTTGGACCCCGCGGTCGCAATGTCGTGCTCGAAAAGCAGTGGGGCGCACCGACCATCACCAACGATGGCGTCTCCATTGCCAAGGAGATCGAACTCGAGGACCCCTACGAGAAGATCGGCGCCGAGCTCGTCAAGGAAGTCGCCAAGAAGACTGACGACGTCGCAGGCGACGGAACCACCACCGCTACCGTGCTCGCACAGGCTCTCGTCCGCGAAGGCCTGCGCAACGTGGCAGCCGGTGCTGATCCGCTCAGCCTCAAGCGCGGCATCGAGAAGGCCGTTGAGGCCGTCACGAACGTCCTGCTGAAAAACGCCATCGACATCGAGACCAAGGAACAGATCGCCGCTACCGCTGGCATCTCCGCCGGAGATCCCGCGATCGGTGAACTGATCGCCGAGGCCATCGACAAGGTCGGCAAGGAAGGCGTCGTCACCGTCGAGGAGTCCAACACCTTCGGACTCGAGCTCGAACTGACCGAGGGTATGCGCTTCGACAAGGGCTACATCTCCGGTTACTTCGTCACCGACACCGATCGCCAGGAAGCTGTCCTTGAGGATCCCTACATCCTCATCGTCAACTCCAAGATCTCGAACGTGAAGGACCTGCTGCCCGTCCTCGAGAAGGTCCAGCAGTCCAACAAGCCGCTGTTCATCATCGCCGAAGACGTCGAGGGCGAAGCCCTGGCCGTCCTGGTGCTGAACAAGCTCAAGGGCACCTTCAAGTCCGTGGCTGTCAAGGCTCCGGGCTTCGGTGACCGTCGCAAGGCTCAGCTCGCCGACATCGCCATCCTCACCGGTGGCCAGGTCGTGTCCGAGGAAGTCGGGCTCAAGCTCGACAGTGTGACCACCGACCTGCTGGGTACCGCCCGCAAGGTCGTCATCACCAAGGACGAGACCACCATCGTCGAGGGCGCGGGAGACGCCGAGGAGATCGCCGGACGGGTCGCTCAGATCCGTGCCGAGATCGAGAACTCGGACTCCGACTACGACCGTGAGAAGCTGCAGGAACGTCTGGCCAAGCTGGCCGGCGGTGTTGCAGTCATCAAGGCCGGAGCCGCCACCGAGGTTGAGCTCAAGGAAACCAAGCACCGCATCGAAGATGCCGTGCGCAACGCCAAGGCTGCTGTGGAAGAGGGAATCGTCGCCGGTGGCGGCGTCTCGCTCATCCAGGCGGGCAAGGCCGCATTCGCCGACCTCGCACTCGAGGGAGACGAGGCCACCGGTGCCAACATCGTCAAGGTTGCCATCGAAGCCCCGCTGAAGCAGATCGCCACGAACGCCGGCCTCGAAGCCGGTGTGGTTGCCGACAAGGTCGCCAACCTCGAAGCCGGATTCGGTCTCAACGCCGCAACCGGTGAGTACGAGGACCTGCTGGCCGCCGGCATCAACGACCCAGTCAAGGTGACCCGCTCTGCTCTGCAGAACGCCGCCTCGATCGCCGGTCTGTTCCTCACCACCGAGTCGGTCGTCGCCGACAAGCCCGAAAAGGCCGCCGCAGGTGCAGACGCAGCTGCCGGCATGGACGGCATGGGTGGAATGGGCGGCATGGGCTTCTGATAGCCCCCGCTCGTCCGATCGGCCGTGCCGGTGCCCGCAAGGGTGCCGGCACGGCCGTTTTCATGCCCGACAGTCCGGGGCAGCCGTATCCGATTCTTCTTCCAGAAGCACCCACCTTCGCCGAGGAGACCCACCGACCCGTTGTCCCGCCGCCTCCGCCCGCCTAGGCTGACGGTATGACTTTCACCGGCACCGATGCTTGCGGAAACAGTCCGAAGAACGTCTTCGTCGCGACGTTCGAAGAGAATCTCTTCAACGGGGACAAAGAGGCCCTCGCCGAGGTGATCGCCGACGACTGCGTCCTCCAGCTCGTTCACCCCTCCGACGTCGAGACCCACACCGGGCGGGAGGCCGTCGTCGAAGCGCTGCTGAAACTGTCCGCTCATTCGCCGGAGGTCGGCCACCTCGAAGCGGCGATCACTCACGGCAAGGCCGCGGCGGCGTGGGGCTACTGGCAATCCGAGGCCGACGGTGACGACCTGCGACACTTCTCGCACACCATGTGGTTCACCACTCACAAAGCCCAGGACTTCGGACAGATCCGAATCTTCCAGGTCTGAGGCGCAGCAGCACCTCCCGGACGCGGAGCGTGCCCTCAGTCCCAGGGATTGTCGCGGTTATGACGTCGGTGCGACCGGCGCCGGTCCCGTTCCTCCCGGCGTGAGATCTGACCGGGCGAGTAGGGCGGGTGGGACGGATGCGGCGGCTGCAGCCCCGTACCGAAGTCGGCTTCGTAATCTCGCTCGGGAGTCTCACCCTGTTCGATTTGCCGTTGAGCCTCGGCATCGCCGAGGTGGGCCCGGGCTCGACGCGTGAGCTCCTTCTTCCGATTGCGGATGATCTCGTCCTTATGCGCGATGCGCCCCAAACCGCCGAGCAGCATAGGCACGATGACGAAGATCGGCCAGAAGAAGATGAACTGGCCAGACGCGACCGACGAGAACGCCCAGATCGCCAGCACGATCCCGACCGGGCCCGCGACTGCGCCGAGCAACGACCGGCGCACCCGATCCTTGTAGTACTTCTGCGCCGCGGCATCGATCTGCTCCGGCGTGATCGGCACCCGATCCTCCTCGAGGCGGGCCAACGCCTGTGCGCGCCCCGCATCATCGAGCTGGCTGGGTTCGGTCTCTGCAGGATCAGTGAGGACGAGGTCCTCGATCAGTACTGGGACTTCACCGAGCGTTTTGATCTTCGCGGCAGCCTCGGTGCGTTCATCGAACTCCTCCACGTCGAGCTGACCGAGGGCGTAAGCCTCCGAGAGGACATCACTGACGACCGCGCGATCGGCATCAGAGGCCCGGACCTGCCCATACGAGCGCGGATCTGCGCTGAACCGCGACCAGAGGGGACTGGCGTTCATGGTGAATACTCTAACCCCGCCGTCAGCGGTGAGACTGAGGATCAGCCGGGAATCGGTCTCGACTAAACTCGGCCGGGTGGAACCCGTCGTCGTGCTCATCCTCTTCGCAGTGTTCCTCGGTGCATTGTCCCAACGCGTCACCGGGATGGGATTCGGCCTGGTCAGCGGCCCCTTCCTCGTCCTCCTCCTCGACCCGTTCAGCGGAGTCATCCTCGTCAACATCTGCGGAATCGTCGCCTCATTCTCCGTCTTCGTCCGCACCTTCGCCGAGGTGGAATGGCCGCCGTTACGACATCTTGCCTTGGGTGCCGTGATCGGCACAATTCCCGGAGCGCTGCTCTCGTCGGCGCTGCCTACCGCACCGCTGCAGATCCTCATCGGCGTCCTCATCGTCGTCTCCCTCATCAGCTCACTGACCTTGGGGAAGCTGGGGCGGACGATCCCCGCGAACCTCGGCACACGGCTGACGGCCGGACTCTTCTCCGGGGCGATGTCGGCCGCGGCTGGAGCTGGGGGTCCGGCGGTGAGCGCCTACGCTGTGCTGACGAACTGGGAGCAGCGGTCGTTCGCAGCCACCCTACAGCCGTTCCTCGTCGTCGGGACCGCCTCGGCGGTGGTGATGAAGGTGATCATCGACGGAGGGACCTGGCCGCATCTGGATGTCGGGGTCTGGATCGGGCTCGGAATCGTCCTCGTGGCGGGGCTCGCCGGTGGTGACTGGCTCGCCCGTCATATCGATGTGGCGATCGCGCGGATCGGGATGCTCGTCCTCGCCTTCGGCGGTGGAATCGCGGCCTTGGTCAAAGGCCTCCAGGCTCTCGTCTGAGGCGGTCGCTCACGGGGAGAGTGACGGTCTCGCCTGACCTCTGCACACCGGCCATCGGCGGCCGAGGACTGAGCGGATGTGGGGCACAGGCTCAGACGCCTGTCAGTTTCATCGGGCATACTGTTCGAGGACAAAGCTAGCCTGGGAGGCATGGATCGTGACTGAAGTATTTCTGTTGCTGCTCGTTGTTCTCGGGGCCGTTTTCTTCATCGGTCACCGCAAGGAGAAGCAGCGGCAGCGGGAATTGCACGCCGCCGAACTTCAGCAGGTGAAGAAGACCGCTGAAGAGGACGTCACCTCATTCGGCGAAGAAGTCGCCGAACTCGACGTCATCACCGCAGGCGTTGAACTGGATACGGGCGGAGCGCAGGACTACAAGCAGGCGCTCGATTCGTACGACGTTGCCAAGGAGACTCTCGAGAAGGTCTCCGAACCCACTGACATCCGCCACGTCACCGAGGCGCTCGAAGACGGCCGCTACGCCGCAAAATGCGTTCGCGCCCGGGTCGAGGGCAAGCCCCTTCCGGTGCGTCGTCCGCCCTGCTTCTTCAACCCCCAGCATGGTCCCTCGGTCGAGGACATCGACTGGGCCCCGGCCGGCGGCCAGCTGCGCCCGGTGCCCGTATGTGCCGCCGACGCCGAGCGTGTCGCTGTCGGTGCCGATCCGCTGGTGCGCAAGGTCGTCACCGGTGACGGACACACCCGCCGCGCCTACTGGGAGGCCGGACCGGCCTACGCCGAATACAACCGCGGCTACTTCAACTCCTACGCAGGTTCCGGCCTGCTGCCCGGCGTCCTCATGGGAGCCATGATGTTCGGCGGAATGGGCGGCGGCTGGGACGGCGCCTACGGAGGCGACATGGGCGACGCCGGTGGAGACGCTGGCGGAGACATGGGCGGCGGTGACGGCGGTGGCTTCTTCGGAGGCGACGGCGGTGACGGCGGCGGCCTGTTCGACGGATTCGGAGACATGTTCTGATGGACACGATCGAGATCCGCGGCGAGTCGATCAGACTCGGCCAGTTGCTCAAACTCCACGGCATCGCCGAGCACGGTGCCATGGCCAAGGACATGATCGCCGACGGTGAAGTCAGCGTCAACGGTGAGGTCGAGACCCGCCGCGGCGCGACGATCCGTCCGGGCGATCGCATCGAAGCCCTCGGCGAAGTCATCGAGGTGGCCGCCGAGGAGTGAGGTGAATAGACATAGACGAATGGAGGGCGTCCCCGTGGGGACGCCCTCCATCTGTTTGTCTATCTGTCTGTCCGACTGTTTGGGTCGGACGGGAACCAGCGTTCGGGCCGGGAATGCCTACTGCAGCTCGGGAGCGCCAGGGGTGTCGTTCATTCCCGGGGCGTCCCACAGAGCCGACCAGTTCGACGTGTCCTCTTCAAACGGCAGCTCACTGGAGAGGATGCCCTTGACCTGGATCTCGAGGGGATTGTCCCGCTGTTTCGGTCCCAACTGCACGAACGGATAGAAGGTTCCGCGCTTGTACTGGTAGACCAACGCCATCCGACGACCATCCGGGTGGACGAAGTACACGGTCGTGCACAGCAGCATGGTGTCGAAGCCCTGATTGACCAGCGCCGAGTTCACGGCGTGGATGTTCGTGACGAGGTTGACCACCTCGGCGTTCTCGTCGGCCACGACCTGCCACGTGAACCCGAAGCCGTCATTCTCCTGCCTCACTGAGGCGGCCGGGTCGGAGCCGATGAGCGCGACGCTTTCGGACTCGGCGGACTGGAACGCGGCCCCCTCGACCTGACGGAAGGCGACGGCTCCGACACCGGTGGGGGTGAAGCCGGTCGCGGCCTGCAGCGTCAGTGCCGCCGGGGGCAGGGCGAAGAGGTCGTCGAGGTTGGCCCGTTTCGGTTTGGACCGGCCGAGCAGTGCGTCGAAGAATCCCATGGAGCTCCTAATTCGGTGGTGCGCAGTTCAAGGGTGTTGGTGGATGCTCACTCGGGGCGGGAGAGCTGGGCGGAGATCTTCGCCAGCTGCTCCAGGCGCTTCTCGAGCGAGGGGTGGGTGGAGAAGAGCTGACCGAGGGCGGCCTTTCCACTGATCGCAGGGATGAGAGCCAGATGGTTCGCCGAGGCGGACGAGCGCAGATCCTTCTCCGGGATCTTGGCCATGTCCCCGCTCAGCTTCGTCAGTGCTGAGGCCAGGGTCGACGGTGCACCGGTGAGGATGGCTGCGGCACGGTCGGCAGCAAGCTCACGATAACGGGAGAGTGAGCGGATGAGGACGAACGAGAGCCCGTAGACGACAGCTCCGACGAGGATGAACAGCAGCTGGATCGGGATGCCGTTGTTATTGTTGTTCGACCGTCCGAAGCTCATGTAGTAGCCGGCGCGCATCATCAGTGCGGCGACGACACCGGTGACGCCGGCGATGGTCATCACCGTCACGTCGCGGTGGGCGACGTGTGAAAGCTCGTGAGCGAGCACGACCTCGACCTCGTCACGGTCGAGCTTCTCGAGCAGACCGCGGGTCACGCACACCACCGAGCGCTCGGGGGAGCGGCCGGTGGCGAAGGCATTGGGGATCGGAGAGTTCGAGACGGCCACGCGGGGTTTCGTCGAATCGGCCAGCTGGCAGAGTCGGTCGACGATCGTATGCAGCTCCGGAGCCTCCTCGGGGGAGACCTCCCGACCGCCCATCGCGCGCATGGCGATCTTGTCGGAGAAATACCACTGGAAGAAGAATGCGCCCGCACTGATGAGGACCGCGACGATGACACCGCCGAGGTTCTGGCCGACGATCCACCAGATCGCGAGGATGAGCACGACATAGATCAGGCCGTTGAGGAAGATCGTCCATCCCATCCGCATGGTCAGTCCGTTGTCTTTGACGAAGCGATTCTTCATCGTGGTTCCTCTCTGGCAGTGGCAGAACCGGCCCACTGTCGGAGACAATGGGCCGGCTGCATTTCGGTGCTCTGTTGTTTCAGGCCGGGTCCGGGATGAAGCCCTCGCCGGTGAGCAGTTCGGCGATCTCGGCCAAGGTGGCGTCGACGAACGGGATGACGACGTCGGAGGATCCGAGGTAGTCATCGGCGACGGCCTTTCCGTTGGCCGTGACGTACTCGTGGAGGGCTTTCAGCGCGGTGCGGGCGGCTTGCTCGTTGCCGGCGTTGACGGCATCCTCGACCTGGTTGTCGTACTTCTGGAGCAGGTCCTGGTCGACGTTCTCGACGTCGAACTGACCTTCGCCCATGATTCGGATGATCATTGCTGATCCTCACCTTCGAGCGACTTCTGGTCCTGCTTCTCGGAACCGGCCGGTAGGGATTCGCGCATGCGCTGGAGTTCCATCTCAACGTCGTTCTCGCTTGAGAGGGAATCTAGCTGGGCGGTGATGTCGTCCTTCTGGGTTCCTGTGACGTCGTCGAGGGCGCCTGAAGCGAGCAGCTCATCGACGGCACCGGCACGAGCCTGCAGCGACGCGGTCTTGTCCTCGGCGCGCTGGACGGCGAGTCCGACGTCGCCGAGCTCTTCGGAGATGCCCGAAAACGCTTCGCCGATCTTGGTCTGTGCGTCGGCGGCGTTGTACGTGGCCTTGAGAGTCTCCTTCTTCGTGCGGAAGGCGTCGACCTTGGCCTGCAGGCGCTGCGAAGCGAGAGTGAGCTTCTGCTCCTCACCCTGCAGTCCTTCGTGCTGGGTCTGCAGATCGGTGATCTGCTGGGTCAGCCCGGACTTGCGGGTCAGAGCCTCGCGGGCGAGGTCCTCACGGCCGATCTGCATGGCCTTCTCGGCCTGACCGGACAGCTTGTTCTGCTGCTGTTCGAGCTGGTTGATCTGCAGCTCGAGGCGCTTGCGGCTGGTGGCGACATCGGCAACACCGCGGCGGACCTTCTGCAGCAGCTCCAGCTGCTTCTGGTACGAATAGTCAAGGGTTTCGTTGGGGTTTTCGGCCTTGTCCAGAGCTTTGTTGGCCTTGGCACCGAAGATCGTCGCGATCCGTTGGAAGATACTCATCCGTAGTCGACTCCTGCATTGGTTTGACCCGACGCTGCCAACCCGATCCACTCCGGTCCGGAGATTCTTGGCCAACACCGCCGCGAACTATCGCTCTCAAGTCTACTGAGAAAGGCTGATAGTTTGCCAGACGCCGACTACGAGATCGAACAGATCCCGGCGGTGGAGTCCTGACAGGTCAGGGGGCGAAGAGACGCGAGTTCGCAGCCTCGACTTCGGAGTACTGCCGGGCAGCTGTGTGGAGCGCACCGTGGACGGAGTTGAGCGATTCCATCAGCTGCTTCTGCGCACGCTCCCACTGGTTGACCACGGCTTGGAAGTTCTGGGCCGCACTGCCTCGCCAGCATTCCTGGAGAGCGAGCAGATTGCGCATCATCGTGTCGGATTCGGACACGAGGTTGCGGGAGGTGTTTGCGGCGGCGTTGGCGGCAGATTGGACGCGTTCGGCGTCGACTTCGAAACTCATCATCACTCCTCTTGGTCAGAGATGTTCCGCCACGGTCGGGCGAGACGACATCAGTGTCGACGTCTTAGGGAGAAGAGCGGAAGAGCACGGAAAGAGGGTGTGGACAGCGTTTAGCCGTCCACACCCTCCAGGCGGCCGAGTCGCAGCGGCGTCCCCAAGTTCTGACGCTTGAGTGCACTGATGTTTGAGTGCACTGATGCGCGAGCGCTCAGTCGCTTGAGTGCTCTGACGCGTGAGTCGCGGAGCTACTGCAGCACGAGCGTGACGTCGAGCTTCTGTTCCTTCCCGCCGCGGACCACGGTGACCTCGACCGGAGTGTTCACCGGCTGAGCCCGGACGAGGGCGCGCAGGGCGATGGCGTTGTTGACCTTGGTCCCGGCCACCTCGATGATGTCGTCTCCGTCTTTGATTCCGGCCTTGGCAGCGGGGGATCCGCCAGCAACCGACTGCACCTTGGCACTGCCGCGGCTGATCCCGCCGCTGTTGATGTGCCCGTCGGTGAGCGTGATGCCGAGGAACGGATGCTGGGCCTTGCCGGAGGAGATGAGCTGGTCGGCGATCATCACGGCCTGGTTCGCGGGGATCGCGAAGCCGATGCCGATCGATCCGGACTGTCCGCCCTCGCTCTGACTCAGCGAAGCCGCCGCCGAGTTCACGCCGATGAACTCGCCATCACCGTTGACCAGCGGTCCACCCGAGTTGCCGGGGTTGATCGCCGCATCCGTCTGGATGGCGTTCGTGATCGTCATCTCCTTCTCCTGCGAGGACGCATCCTCGCCGATGTTCTCCGTCGACACCGGGCGGTCGAGCGCGGAGACGATGCCGGTGGTCACGGTGTTGGCCAGGCCGAGCGGATTGCCCAGTGCCATCACCGGATCGCCCACGGTCAGCTTCTTCGAATCGCCGATGACCAGCGGCTTCACACCGTCGGGCACCTGATCGAGTTTGATGACGGCGATATCGGTCGAGGGGTCGCGGCCGACGATCTTCGCCTCCGTCGTCTCACCGTTCTTCATGGTCACGGCGATCTCGCCGTCGGGGGTGTCCGCCGGAGCGACGACGTGGTTGTTCGTGATGACGTGGCCCTGATCGTCATACAGCGCCCCCGAGCCGAGCCCTTGGACCTGACCGCGGGTGCCGACCTGGATCGACATCACACTGTCCGAGCTCTTCTCTGCGACCTGCGTCCAGTCGGGAGTCTCGATCGTCTCCTCGGCAACCTTGCGCGGTTCCTCATTCTGCAACGCCGAAAGCGCATAGTTTCCGCCGAACGCGAGAGCCCCACCGAGGAGGGCGGCCACCAGTCCGATCGCGATCGTCGCGCCCCAACCGGGTCCTTTCTTCTCTCGCCGAGGCGGCTGCTGAGTTCCGTACGGACCAAACCCGTCCGGCCCGATCGGTCCACCGGGTCCGCCCGGTCCGGGCTGAGATCCGACGGCAGAGAATTCAGAGGAATAGGGTCCGGTACCGGGTGCCGCCGCATAGGCGTTGGAACCGGTTTGCTGGCCGGGGGCGTTCTGCTGACCCGGTCCGCCTGGTTGGCCCGGACCGCTTGGTTGGCCGGGTCCATTCTGTTGGTTCGGAGAGTTCGGGTACCCGGGGGCGTTCGGGTTGCCGGGACCTGCTGGATAGCCGGCGGAACCTGTCTGCTGAGAGTGCGATCCGGCGTAGTAGGCACCAGCACCGGCCGCCGCGGCTCCTGCGCCTGCCGCTGCTCCGGCTCCAGTGGCAGACGAGCCTGAACTGTTCTGCCCGTTCTGACCCGGGTACGACTGCGAACCGCTCTGCGGGGGCTGACCATACGGGGATTGGTGCTGTGGCTGATTCGGTTGGGCGTTCTGCTGACCCGGCTGCGGCTGGTTGCCGAAGTTGCTCTGGCCGCTTTGGTGTCCTGGATAGCCTGACTGGCCGCCCTGTTGTTGGCTTCTCGGCTGCTGACCACCTTGATGATGGCTGCCCGGCTGGTATGGAGAGGACTGCTGTCCATTCGGCTGATACGGCGATGCCTGTTGGGGGCGTGCTGACTGGCCGCCCTGCTGACCCTGCTGACCGTGCTGACCCTGCTGACCTGGCTGTCCGTCCTGTCGTCCGCCGACCTGCCCACCAGCTTGGCTGCCGGTTTGCCCGGCCCGCTGCCCACCCGGCTGGTAGGGGGAGGGCTGCTGGGACGGGGAGCCGCCTCGGTGAGGGGAACCGTCCACAGGGTTCTGCGCGTGAGTCGGCGAAACGTCGGGGCGTCGCTCGGGCGGTGCGACCGGTGGACTGACTCGGGCCGGGCCGTTGGGCTGAGAGGGGAAGGTGCGCGGAACCTCGGCGCCGGATCCGCGGTAGCCTCCGGCGGAGGGGCCGCGACGTCCTTCCGCAGGGGAAGCTCCCTCCTGATTCGCCGTTGGGTGCGGAGTCTGGTCGTCCGATCGGGACCTGCGGGACACCTCATCCGGATTCTGGGAGTCGTTGTTCTCGTTCATCGCTCATCCTTTCGTGTGTCCGCAGTGGTTTCGCCGTTGTCGGAGATGGGCAGGTCGATGCGGAACGTCGCACCGCCTCCCGGAGTTTCGTGGACGGAGATCGCACCGTGGTGGTTCTCCACGATCGCCTTGACGATCGACAGTCCGAGGCCCGATCCGCCGGTGTCCCTGGTCCGCGACACGTCGAGGCGGTAGAACCGTTCGAAGATGCGTGGAACTACCTCGGGGTCGATGCCTTCGCCGTGGTCCCTGACCTCGAAGCGGACCCGACCGTTGGGGAACCCGCGCAGGGATTCATCAACCGTGATCGAACCGGCCGCCGTGACATCGGGGACGATGTTCGCCGGCTCCGGGGTCTTGGACTCAGAGCCGGACTCGGGCGCGGTCGCTGGATCGGACTGCGACGAGGCCTGCGAATCGGCCGCTGCCTCAGACTGAGCACCGGACTGCAATCCTGACTGAGCTCCCGACGGAGTCCTCAGTTGCCCGTTGTGCTGCCCGCTTTCCTGCTCGTTGTTCGGGGTGGAATCCTGGGGCTCCACCTGACGTTCGGGCTGGGTGTCAGGTTGAGCGCTGGACCGAGGGTTCGGCTGGGTGTCGGCTTGGTCGTTTCCGGCGGAGTCGCCTCGGCGGAATATGCGGACCCCGCCGGTGACGAACCCGCGCTCACGCGGTTTGTCCTTCGTGCCGCTCTTGCTGTTGCGACCGTTCTGACCGCGGGCGCCGCCTTCACGGATCTCGCCGGTGTCTGCGGAGTCGGGGTCGACCGATTCGGGCAGACCGACGACGCCGACGGCGAATTCGATCGCTGTGTGTTCGGGGGTGTGGCGCACGGCGTTGCCGGCGAGGTTGACGATGACCTGGCGGATCTTCGACTCGGATCCGCGGATCATCGGCACCGGCTGGGCGTCCTCACCGTCGAGTCCGATGAAGCTGATATCGCGGTCCGGCGCCTGTGCCGCGGCATCGGCAGCGGCGTCTCGGACGACCTTGTGCAGGTCGATCGGACCGATTTCGGCGGCGCGCTGCTCGTCGAGTCGGGCGAGGACGACGAGATCGTCGACGAGGACGCCCATGCGTTTGGCCTCGGACTCCATCCGCTCCATCGCATTGGCAACGTCCTCGGACTTCGTGATCGCGCCCTGTCGGTACAGCTCCGCGTAACCGCGGATCGTGACCAGGGGAGTGCGCAGCTCGTGGGAGGCGTCGGAGACGAACTGGCGGATGCGCTTCTCCGACCGGGTCTGCCCGTCGAAGGAGTCCTCGATGCGTCCGAGCATCGTATTCAGCGCCGCCGACAGACGCCCGAGCTCGGTATTACGCGGATAGCTGGGCACACGTTGGGACAGGTCACCGGCGGCGATGCGGGAAGCGGTCTTCTCGATATCGCGCAGCGGCCGGAACGTGTTGTTGATCGCCCAATAGCCGACTCCGGCGACCATCGCCAGGGCCAGCAGGCCGATGCCGATCATCGTGTTCCGCGCCCGCTCGTTGATGTTGTCGACCTCACGGTCGAACGGCACTGCGATGGACACGAGCACGTCGGTGTTCTGCACCTTCATCGCCCGCGCCCGCCACTGCGAACTCGTTCCAGCGACGGTGAAGGGCTCGCCGCCGCGGGAATAGACTTCCTTCTCATCGATCTTCGGCAGGATCGGATGGTTCTGCGGCTCCGGGGCGACGGGATCGCGGATCGGGTCCCCGTTCGTGTCGTAGAACTGCACATAGAAGCCTCCCGGCAGGAGACTCTTGAGCTGATCCCAGGAATTCGAATCGATCGTCGTCGACGACGGCGCCTCCTCGGCGTCATCGTCCCCGGACTGGAGCTCGGCTGGTTGGAACACATCTTGGTAGGCCTGCTTCGCCAAGGTCTCCGAGGCGCTGATGAGTCGTTCATCGGTGCGCTGGACGAGGCTGTCGCGCAGGTTCTCCAACACCCAAGCGCTCGTCCCCGTAAGGACGAGCAGCATGAGTAGCATCATGATGGCCAGCAGCTTGGTGGTCAGGGACCATTCTTCCCAGAAGCCGGGACGGGAGGGACGGGATTCTATTGCCACGTATGTAATCTATCGTCCTTGCATGGACGACTACTTGGATTCCGGTGTGCGCAGCATGTAGCCGACCCCGCGCTTGGTCTGGATCATCGGCGTCCACTCCATCTCGACGGGGTGGCCGGCGGCATCCGTTTCCGGGGCGACGTCGATCTTGCGGCGCAGGTAGGAGATATAGGACTCGACGATTCCGGTGTCGCCGCCGAAGTCGTACTCCCACACGTGGTCGAGGATCTGCGACTTCGACAGGACACGGTTGGTGTTGAGCATGAGGTAGCGCAGCAGCTTGAACTCGGTGGGGGAGAGGTCGATGAGGATGCCGGAGCGGCGGACCTCGTGGGTGTCGTCGTCGAGTTCGAGGTCGCCCGCCACGATGACGGCGTTCTCTTCGTCCTCGAGGTTGCGGGTGCGGCGGAGGACGGCGCGGATGCGGGCGACGACCTCTTCGAGGCTGAAGGGCTTCGTCACGTAGTCGTCGCCGCCGACGGTCAGTCCGGTGATCTTGTCCGAGGTGTCGTCACGGGCGGTGAGGAACACGACGGGGGCGTTCATGCCGATCTGGCGCAGACGGCGGGTGACGGTGAAGCCGTCCATGTCTGGGAGCATGACGTCGAGGACGAGGAGGTCGACATCGGTCTGCTCGGCCAGGCGGAGCGCCTCGGCGCCGTTGGCGGCGGAGACGACGTCGAAGCCGGCGAAGCGGAGGCTGGTGGACAGGAGTTCGCGGATATTGGGCTCATCATCGACAACGAGCAGGGTGGCTTCGATGTCGGTGTCGTTCTGTGCTGTAGTCATGAATCCAGTCTGAGACCCATTCCTGGGAGTGGCCTGGAGGTTACCTGAATGCAAATGTGATGCGCATCACTGAAAAACTCTCAGGAAAGTCCTTTTGAGTCCCGCGTCGGGCATTCGTTCTCAGGAACGAAGGGCCGATTTCAGTGAAAAATGTGGCTGCGACCAGTTCGCGTTCAGAAATGCTCGCCGAGGCGGGTCCAGCTATGCGAGGGCGGCTCGACTGTCTTCGCGTTCGCCGAGGCGGTGGTGGGTGTTGGTGAGTTCTGCTCAGGTGGTGGGTTCAGCTCAGCGTGGACGCTGCGGGCGAGAGTCGGGAGGCATCGGGTAGATGGTGCGTGGTTGAGGTGCCGAATTCTCCTGGATCTCGCAGGGCGGGCGGATATCGAAGAGCTGTTGGGTAACAGCGAAGCGTCGGACCTTTTCGGGACGACGACGGTCATAGACCACCTGGCCGACGGTTCCCCGCAGCGACGGGCTCTGCTGAACGAGGTGACGGACCCACCGTCCGCGCCCCTTGTCGTCGACGAAATGAACAACGGTCAGGCTCGGACTCCTCGATTGGCTATTTGACCAGTCGTCGATGACGCGGCCTTCGGCCAAGCCGATGTGCGGAAACGGGGGCCTGCTGAGAATCGGATAGCGAGCCTTGCGGAAGGCGAGCAGGGAGACGGCGATGAGTCCGAGGCCAGCGGTAATCGAAACCACCCACCAGACCGGAGCGGCCTCGGCCATGGCTGGAACGAAGCCGAGGCCGAGCCCGGCACCGGCTCCGAGCGCAGCCAGCTGGTATCGGAAGAATCGGGACAGGCTGCCTCCGGTGCGGATGCGGCCGAGCGCGACGCGTACGAGCAGAAAGCTGACGGCGATGGAGATGGCGGCCACGAGTACTGCGAGGGTGCCGAAGAGGAGCTTCTGACCGAGCGGATCTGCGGGACCGATGGGGAGGAAGGCCATCGCTGAGGTGGCGAAGCCCGACGTCATTGTGACCGACATGGTGATGATGCCTGCAAGGCTGGCGGCGAGCTTGCGTCCGGCGGTGATGCGCAAGGGCTGAAGTGACATGGGTGGCTCCTCGGGTTAGTTGTGGGAGCCGGTGTCGGAGTGGCGGGCGCGGAAGGCCGCGACGTGTGTGCGGGTGGCGCAGCTGCCGGTATCGCAGAAGCGCTTCGAGCGATTGCGGCTGAAGTCGGCGAGGTAGGCGCGGCAGTCCTCGGCGGCACAGCGGCCGAGCCGGTCGAGGTCCCCGGAGCGGATGAGGTCGATGAGGACCAGAGCGACATCGGCGGCCACTCGGTCGGCCAGGCTGGCTTGAGCGCCGGTCGCGTGCAGGTGCCAGTCCCAGTGATCGTGTTTGACCAACTGCGGCACTGACCCCGAGTCGCTCAGTGTGAGATTGATCTCATCGACGACCGCGATCGTCCCCGCTTCGACCTCGTCATCGGTCTCGGCGTCGATGCTCGCATCCAGTGCTGCGGCGAATCTGCGGCGCAGTTCCAGGGTCTCGTCGACGTCGCTTCTGGTGGCGGTCAAAGGTCCGGAGAAGTCGTGCCGGGCCGCGAATTCGCGGAGTTTCGCGGTTGTCGTCAGTTCGTCGCCGCCGTCGGTGACGTCGCCGGAGGTGTTGAGGAGGTCGACGAGCATCGTGAGGTTCGCGCGAATGTCGTAGATGAAAGCCATGGTGAATATCATTCTGCCACAGGACGTAAGGACCAAAATGCACTTGACCCATTTCAATTTCAGGACCGATACTGAAACCGGCAACCGTCGGGCCGCCTCGGCGAGGGGATGATCCGGCACCGCATCATCCGCTCAACTTCGCACTGTCAACTCAACACTGCACCACCACCTCGGGGGCGTCTGTCCTCGTACGCCACTCAACGTTTCACCACATCAGGAGGTCAGGAATGAATCGCACCGTCATCGCAGGGTTCCTGCTCACTCTTGCCTCCGCGTTCTTCTTCGCGGTGTCGGGGCCGATCGCGAAGACGATGTACGCGATCGGGTGGACGCCGGGCGCGGTCGTGCTCATCCGCTTGGCCGGCTCTGCGGTCCTGCTGCTCATCCCCACCCTCATCGCACTGCGCGGACGGTGGGGCGAAGTGCTCACGCACTGGCGCACCGTCGTCACCTACGGCCTGGTGTCGATGGCCGGCGTCCAGGGATTCTATTTCGTCGCCGTCGAACACCTCACCGTGGCCGTGGCGCTGCTGCTGGAGATGACTGCGCCGATGCTCATCGTCTTCTGGATCTGGGCGCGGACGCGGACCCGGCCGGCGACCGTGACCTTCATCGGAGTCGTCGTCTCGATGTTCGGGCTCCTGCTCGTGCTCAACCTGCGCGGATCCTCGATCAGCATCTTCGGCGTGGTCATGGCGATGGCCGCCGCTGTCTGCCTGGCCAGCTATTTCCTCGTCTCGGCGAAGGACACGATCACGATCCCGCCGGTCGCGCTGACCGGTCTGGGCATGGGCATCGGGGCGCTGGCGATGTCGGTCATCGTGCTCGCCGGCGTCATGCCGTGGAACGCGGTGACGGCCGACGTCGACTTCGGCGGAGTGTCGATGTCGTGGGTCGTGCCGATGGCGATGATCGTCGTCTTCACCGTCGGCGCGTACATCACCGGGATCCTGGGCCTGCGCTATGTCGGGGCGACCGTCGGATCGTTCGTCAACCTCGTCGAGGTTCCGTTCTCCGTCATCGTCGCCTGGCTGGTCCTCTTCGAAATGCCCGCCCCGATCCAGCTCTTCGGCGGAGTCTTCATCCTCGGCGGAGTCGGGTTCATCAAGTGGGGCGAGTCCCGCCTGGCCCGCCGAGTCGCCCGCCGCGAGGTCGTCGCCACCTCCGAACCCTCCCTCATCACTACCTAACTACTACCTGACGGGGGCTCAGATACCTGGCGCGAGGTTGCTGGGCCGCCGTCAGGTAGTAATAAGGGGTGTCAGCGGACTTCGATGCTGTAGCTGTAGCCCTGTTCGGTGAGGAAGCGGCGGCGCTGAGCGGCGAAATGCTCATCGACGGTGTCGGCGGCGACCACCGTGTAGAACGTGGCCGAACCCTGATCTTCCTTCGGGCGCAGAATCCGTCCGAGGCGCTGGGCCTCCTCCTGCCGGGATCCGAATGCTCCGGAGACCTGGATCGCCACCGAGGCGGCCGGCAGGTCCACAGAGAAGTTCGCGACCTTCGAGACGACGAGCACTGGGATCTCGCCGGACCGGAACTCGCGGAAGAGCTCCTGGCGCACCGATTCTGGAGTCTGTCCGGTGAGCACGGGCGCACCGAGTTCGGCTCCGATCTCCTCGAGCTGATCGAGATACTGACCGATGACGAGGATCTGCGCATCCGGATGATCGGCGACGAGCTCGGACACGATCGGCAGCTTCGCATCCGACGTCGCCGCCAACCGGTACCGGTCCTCACCGTCGGCGCGGGCATACGCGGTTCTAGTTCCGCCGTCGAGGCGGACGCGGACTTCCTGGCAGGCCGCCGAGGCGATATACCCGAGTCGTTCGAGTTCCTTCCACGGCACTTCGTACTGCTTGGGTCCGATGAGGGAGAAAACCTCGTCCTCGCGTCCGTCCTCACGCACCAGCGTCGCGGTCAGTCCGAGGCGACGACGAGCCTGGAGGCTGGCCGTCAGCCGGAAGATCGGCGCGGGCAGGAGGTGCACCTCGTCATAGATGACCAGGCCCCAGTCCTTGGCATCGAGGAGTTCGAGGTGGAGGTACGAGCCCTTCCGCCGGGTGGTGAGCACCTGGTAGGTGGCGATGGTGATCGGGCGGATCTCCTTCGTGGACCCCGAATATTCGCCGACTTCGTCTTCGGTCAGGGTGGTGCGGCGCAGGATCTCGTCCTTCCACTGCTTGGCCGAGACCGAGTTCGTGACGAGAATGAGCGTCGTCGTCTGCACACGCGACATCGTGGCGACACCGACGATCGTCTTCCCGGCACCACACGGCAGAACGACGACCCCGGATTCTCCGGACAGCGACTGGTCGATGGCCTGCTTCTGGTAGTCGCGCAGGTGCCACTGACCGCCGTGGGCATCATCGGACAGCGCGATCTCGTGGGCCTCGCCATCGACATAGCCAGCATGATCGGAGACCGGGTGGCCCAACTGGAGCAACGCGTGCTTGAGTTCGCCGCGCTCGGACGGGTGGACCAGGACGGATTCGGCATCGATGCGTTTGCCGAACTTTCCGACGAGATCGGGCTGGCCGACGAGCTCGTCGAGCAGTCCCGTCTCCGTTGCGGTCAGGGTCAGCCCGTGGATCGGATGGTCGATGAGCGTGAGCACACCGAAACGGTCCATGATGTCGACGATGTCGACGAGGAGTTCGTGCGGGACCGGGTACTTCGCGAATTCGAGGAGCACGTCGACGACGGATTCGGCATCATGACCGCTGGCGCGTGCGTTCCACAGTCCCAGCGGAGTGATCTCATAGGTGTGGATGTACTCCGGGGTCCGCGACAGCTGTGCGAACGGGGCGATCGCCACGGCCGCCTCGACGGCGAGGGGATGTCCCGATTCCAGCAGCACAGTCCGATCGGACTGCACGATCAACGGACCATTCATTCAATACTTCCCTTCCGAAGTGTGATGACACCAGAGGACACAACACGTCCATCACCCCGATTGTTCCCGCTCCGAGCTACCTGACGGGGGCCCAGATACGTGGCGCCAGGTTGCTGGGACGCCGTCAGGTAGCAATTAGGGGGAGGGGGTGACGGAGACGATGCGGGCGACGGACAGGGAGGCCTCGGCTCCGGTGGTCGTCACCACTCCGCGGACTCGGCCGGCGTTGAGGGTGGCCGGCAGCATCTCGATCGTCCGCTCCTTGCCCTGCGAATCCGCGATCCGGATGAGCACGCGCTGCTTCGCCTCCGCGGCCTCCCGCAGCCGGTCCATATGTCCCAAGGGCTCGTCCGTGCTCGTCTGCGCGGCCGCCGCAGCCGGCGCCGAACGCAGGATCCGCATGTACTCGCCGAGGTGGCCGTCACTGACCCGCGGACGTCGCCTGACGCTGACCTCGGGTTCCGATTCCGTGATCACCCGACGCTTGCGCACCGGTCCGGCCGCCGAATGCAGCAGAGCATGATGATCCCCGGCCTCGAGCAGATGCATCGTCCGCTCCGGGCCGAGTTGAGAGATCGCCACCGTCGGGGCCAGACGTTCGAGACCGGCCGGCATCATGGCCTGATCGGAGAGGATGACATCGAGGTCGACTGGATCGTCGACGATGAGCACCGCCCGAGCTCCGGCCACGCGCACCCGCCGCAGCTTCGACGCCGTGTTCTGCACGAGGAACTCCAAGGTCGACGGCAGCTCTTCGGCACTGATCTCGGCGAGTTCGGCCAAGGCCTCCTCCGGAGTGAGGCCGGCTTGCATCGTGTCTTCGATGGTCTCGGCGTCGATGCGATAGACGGTGCCCTGACCGCGAGCCTCGACGACGGCGTACTTGCGCAGAATATGGTGGACCCGCGGTTCGATCGGGCCCGTGGCCACGGCGGTGAGATCGGACTGGATGAGCACGGTGTCGACCTCGGCACCGAGGCCCTCGGTGACCGCGGCGATGACATCCCCGGGTACGGTCAGAGCCTCGACGGACACGCCCAGCGGCAGGATCGAGGGGTCCTGCTCGGCATGCTCGGCCATCGCCCGATCCAGTCCCGCGGCCAGGCGGAGGCCGAACCGGCTCGGCCCGAAATGATCCGGCTGCTGCAGCGGCGTCGTCGCCAGCCCGAAGGTGACGCACGTGTGGAGAACGGCCTCGGTCATCGCAAACTCGTGTGCTGGCAGCAGCGGGTGGCGTCGCAGAACCTCGGCATGGATCCACCCTGCCGACCGTGCCGAACCCAGACCGATGTCGTGGAGCACCGAGAGTACGGCGAAGCGCAGCAGCGGCATCGCCGGCACCGACAGTCCGTACCCCTTGAACAGGGACTTCTTCGGGGTTGTGAGCACGGTGAGGCGTTCGTTCTCACTCGCCCCGGCCGCCAGCTGAGTGACATCGAGCAGTTCGCGCAGCCATGCCCCGACCAACGCCGCCCACAGTTCGGCACGATCACCGGCGAGAACGGAATCGGCATCGTCGGCGGCCGTCCACTGCGGATCGAGCGCATCGTCGAGGACCCCGATGAGGTGCAGGGACTTCGCCGCCTGCAGCAGGGTGATCGTCTGCTCGAGGTTGAGTTCGAGAGTGCGAGCGAGCCGGGAGACATCCCGTTTCGAGATGCCGCCGCTGGTCAGCCGGGAGATCGGGGAGGCGGCGAGCTCATCGACGAGTCCGCGCAGAGACGAGATGACCTCGGCCACTGCGGCCTGTTCGCTGTTGTGGATGAGCGGCTGGCCGATCGTGGCCGTGGACGAATCGATTGCGGACCCAGCGATCTGCCACGGGTAGGCCCGGGAGGATTCGGCCGCCGAGGTCGGCAATAGGGTGATGGCCTCCGACTGGATCTTCCAGACGCCCGCAGCCGCAGTCCCACCAGACCTGCCAGACCCACCAGCACCCGCGTCCTCATCGGCCGGCCATGCCAGGCCGAGGTCGCGCAGTCGGGGGAGGGCCACCTCGGTGAGGGTGGGGTCGAGATGCGGATTGCCCGTGATCTCGATTTCGGGTTTCGTCCGGGCCGCCTTGGCCAAGGAGATGAAGACCTCGAGCGTCTGCGCATCGAGGGCTTCGATGCCGCGGGAGACCCCGATGCGTGAGGACGCGGCCGCGGCCAGGGCCGCCATCGTCGGGGACTCGGGTTGGAGGAGGTCGCGTCGGGTCCGGACGAAGGACTCGAAGTCGGCATCTGCACTGTGGGACAGCCACTGGCTGAAGGTCATTGACATCGCAGATCAGTCTATCGCGAGGGGTACAATGGAGGGGCAGAACAGGATCACAGATCGGACGGAAGGACGCGCATTGTCAGCCACTCGAGTCGACACGACCATCGTCGTCGCCGCGGTTGCCGCCGCAGCCATCGGGGCGCTCGGCCTCATCGGCGTCCTCGGCCAAGCGTGGATGGGACAAACGCCCAGTTCGCTGCTGACCTACCTGCCCATGATCCTCGTGCCCATCGCCATCATCCTGGCCTGCGTGGCCATGATCAGAGCCGCCATGCGTCGCAGACAGACCGGGGTGGGCCACCGCTGAAACCATCACTCATGCCGCTCATCCCGCCGGTGCGGGGACGGGCATGAGCCACGCCCGCACAGTGTGATCCAGGCGGGGCGGATCCCCACCTCGCCGAGGCGACCGACCACCTCAGTGCGCACGTGCCCGTGATCTCCCGCCACCGACAAGGCTCCCACCAGCACGGTGTGTACGGTCCTCGCTGTTGAGCGAGATCCAGAGATCACATCCTGCACGATCACGGCAGCCCTCGCCATCCACGTCAGCACAGTCTGACCGACACACCGCCCGCCTCAGCGGGCACCACACGTTGAGCCCGCCACCGCGGGTACGACCAGACAGAAAGGACATCATGCCCACCGGACGCGTGAAATGGTTCGATGCCGACAAGGGCTTCGGCTTCGTCATCGCCGAGGACGGCTCGCAGGCCTTCCTCCATTCCTCCGTGCTGCCTGAGGGACTCGAAGTCACCAAGGGCACCCGACTCGAATACGATGTCGTCGATTCCCGCCGCGGAGCACAGGTGCTCAAGGCCCGCCCCGTGAACACTCCGGGCAAAGTTGCCAAGGCCCGCCGACGTCCGGCCGTGGACATGGCAGTTATGGTTGAAGATGTCATCAAAGTATTGGATGACCTCAACAACGGACTGCAGCACGGCCGTTATCCGGACCCCACCCATGGGAACAAGGTCGCCAGCCTGCTGCGGGCGATTGCCGACGATTTGGAGTCCTGATGTCATCACTGTTCAGTGATTGGCTGGCCCGGCAGACCGCCGCGCCCGCCGAGAACGACGCCGAGCAGACCACCGAGGCGACCGCAGGCGTAGACGCGCCCGCCGCGGGTGAGACGACCGCCGCTGGAAGTGCGGTCGCTGGGGATTCCGGCACGACCGCCTCGGCGAAGGAATCGAAGACCGGCCGTGGCCGGTCGGGCACGGAGAAAGTCGTCCTTGACACCCAGCTGGCCGCGGCGATCGACATCGCCCGCTCCGCCATCACCGAGGTGGCCGGCACTTCCGTCGTCGGCGAACACCTGGGAACGGTGGCCGAAGCGACCCGCCTGGTCACCCACTACTTCGTGTGCACCGACCCGACCTACCGCGGTTGGCGGTGGGTGGCTGTGCTCGCCCGCGCCCCGCGCGCGAAGAAGGTCACGGTCTGCGAAACCGCACTGCTGCCCGGGCCCGACGCCCTCGTCGCCCCCGAATGGGTGCCGTGGGAGGAACGACTCGAGCCCGGCGATATGGGTCCGCGTGACACACTGCCGAAGCTCGACCAGGACCCGAACCTGCAGCCGGGTTTCCAGCAGACCGAGGACAATGCGGCGGACAACGTCGACCAGATCGCGAACTTCGAGTTCGGTCTCGGACGTGAACGCGTGCTCTCCTCCGACGGGCTCTCGGCCGCGGCCAGCCGCTGGGCCGATTCGGACGCCGGTCCCGATGGCGAATTCGCCTCCCGGGCGTCGGCGAACTGCGGCAGCTGCGGCTACCTCATGCCGATCGCCGGATCGCTGCGACAGAAGTTCGGTGTCTGCGCCAACGAATGGTCACCATTCGACGGCCGCGTCGTCGGACTCCAATCCGGCTGCGGAGCGCACTCGGAGACGGACGTGCGCAAGCCCGACCATGAGCCCGCAGAAGCCGTCGTCGACGACTACTCCGGCGAACTCGAGTTCCAGGAGGGCTGACACACTCGATGTCCCAGACGTTCCGGTCGCTTTCGGAGCCGAACTACCGGCACTGGTTCGCTGGTGCCCTGATCTCCAACACCGGAACGTGGATGCAGCGCACGGCTCAGGACTGGATCGTCCTGACCATGCTCACGGACAACAACGCCTCGGCGCTGGGCTTCACCATGGCTCTGCAGCTGGGGCCGCAGCTCATCATGTTCCCGTTCGCGGGCAACCTCGTCGACAAGTTCGACAAACGACGGCTGCTCATGGTCACACAGGCGCTGCTGGGATTCATCGGTCTCATCCTCTTTGCTCTGACCATCACCGACGTCATCGTCCTGTGGCACGTCTACGTGCTCGCGTTCACGCTCGGAATGCTCACGACTCTGGACAACCCGGCCCGGCAGGCCTTCGTCTCCGAACTCGTCGGTGAGAAGCTGCTGCCGAATGCCGTCAGCCTCAACTCGGCGTCGTTCAACGGCGCCCGCATGATCGGCCCGGCCGTCGCAGGTGTGCTCACCGCACTCATCGGCGCCGGTCCCGTGTTCCTCATCAGCGGCCTCGGGTTCGCGGCGACGCTCACGGTGCTCATCCGCCTCGACAAGTCGAAGCTGCATCCCTCCGGTCGGCGCGGCAAGGGCGGAGTGCTCGGCGGACTGAAATACCTGCGCAGGCGCCCGGACATCACGGTCGTGCTCGTCGTGCTGTTCATCGTCGCGACCTTCGGATTCAACTTCAACATCTACACGGCGACGATGGCGAAGATCGAGTTCGGCAAGGACGCCAGCGGCTTCGGTCTGCTCAACTCCGTCATGGCCATCGGATCCGTGACCGGAGCGCTCGCCTCGGCCAGACGCGAGAAACCCCGACTGCGGTTCATCTTCGGCGCCGCCGGCGGATTCGGTGTGGCCGTCGGAGTGGCATCGCTGATGCCGAACTACTATCTCTTCGCCGCCTCGCTGATGTTCGTCGGCTTCGCCTCGCTGACGATGATGACCTCGGCGAATGCGTATGTGCAGACGACCACGGCCGCGAACTACCGCGGCCGAGTGATGGCAATCTACGCGGCCGTCGTCATGGGCGGCACCCCGATCGGAGCACCCCTGGCCGGATGGGTCGCCGACACCTTCGGACCGCGGATGGCACTCGTCGTCGGAGCCGCCTCGGGGATCATCGCCTTCGCCGTGGGACTGCTGTGGATGGTCACGGCCAAGGATCTGCGCCTCCACCGGGATCCGAAGTCGCGGATCCGGCTGCACATGAGCTATCACGGCCGTCCGCCGGGACACAGCGGACACTGACGGCGACTGGTCGGCACTCGGCGGGCCCGGAGGTTCGTGTCATAGAATTTCGGTCGACCGCCTCGGCGAGGGATTCGAGGGTCGCCCAAAGGAAACGGACGGACTGTGACAACTGACATCATCACCTCGGCGCTCGTGGGCCTGGCGATCCTCGTCGGCTGCCTGGGCATCATCGTGCCGGTGCTGCCCGGGTCGATTCTCATCGCCATCGCGGTGCTCATCTGGGCGATCATCATCGGCGGACCGGCCGCGTGGATCATCTTCGCCATCGTCGCCGTGTTCGTCGCGGCCGGAATGAGCGCCTCACTCGTGCTCACCGGTCGCAAGCTGAAATCCATGCAGGTGCCGAACTCCTCGGTGCTGCTGGGCGGGGTGCTCGCCATCATCGGCTTCTTCGTCATCCCCGTGCTCGGCCTGCCCATCGGCTTCGTCGGCGGCCTCTACCTCGCCGAATACTCTCGGCTCAAGGATGGGAAGACGGCGTGGAACTCCAGCTGGGAGTCGATCAAGGCGATCGGCCTCGGCGCTGCCATCGAATTCGCCCTCGCCATGCTCGCCGCCATCACTTTCGGCATCGGCGTGCTCATCCACTTCTTCGCCTGAGGGCTGTGCTGCGGCTGACGGCTGTTCTGCACCTGCCAACGCATCCGACACACAAAGTGCCATAACGCCCCGTTGCCACGGGAGGTTATGGCACTAAGTGGAGGAATTGCGCGGACGGCGCGCCGCTCGTTACTTCAGGGCGTCGATGACGTAGTCGATGCAGGCCAGAAGCGCCCGCACATCGTCGGGGTCGACGGAGACGAAGGTCGCGATGCGCAGCTGGTTGCGGCCGAGCTTGCGGTAGGGCTCGACATCGACGACGCCATTGGCGCGCAGCACCTTGGCCACAGCAGCAGCATCGACCGACTCGTCGAAGTCGACGGTGGCGACAACGGATGAACGATCGGCCGGTTCGACGACGTAGGGGTGGGTCGCCTCGGCGGATTCAGCCCAGTCGTAGACGAGCCCGGAGGACTCAGCGGTCCGCTCGGTTGCCCAGGTCAGGCCGCCGTTGCCGTTGATCCATTCGATCTGCTCGGCAAGCAGCAGCAGGGTCGCTACGGCCGGGGTGTTGTAGGTCTGATCCTTGGCCGAGTTCTCGACCGCGGTGACGAGATCGAGCGAGGTCGGGATCCAGCGTCCGGAGTCCTTGATCTCCTGCGCGCGGGCGATCGCGCGCGGCGACATGATCGCTACCCATAGGCCGCCGTCGGAGCCCATGTTCTTCTGCGGAGCGAAGTAGTAGACGTCGGTCTCGGCGATGTCGACGGCCAGCCCGCCGGCGCCGGAGGTGGCATCGATGACGACGAGGGCATCCTCGGCGATTCCGGCCGGACGCTTGATCTGGGTGGCCACACCGGTCGAGGTCTCATTGTGGGGCCATGCGAAGACGTCGGCGGCGGATTCTCCGGTGGCCGCCTCGGCGGGGGAGGAGACGAGACCGGCCTCAGCCAGGGCCTCGGGCGTGGGGATCGCAGCCGTGCCGGGTTCGGCGTTGAGGATAAGGGAAGACTTCAGGTGCGGGGCGGTGTCGGTGGCCTTCGCGAACTTCTGACCGAACTCGCCGAAGGTCGCATGCGCGGCCCGCTCACGGACGAGGCCGAAGGCCGCGACGTCCCAGAACACGGTGGACCCGCCGTTGCCGAGCACCACTTCATAGCCCTCGGGCAGGCTGAACAGATCGGCCAGTCCGGAGCGGATGCGGCCGACGAGGTTCTTCACCGGCGCCTGGCGGTGGCTGGTGCCGAGCACCTCGGTCGCGGCCGAGGTCAGCGCCTCGATCTGGGCAGGACGGATGCGGGCCGGGCCGGACCCGAAGCGTCCGTCGGCGGGCAGAAGGTCGTTCGGGATCTCAATATTCGTCGCAGTCACGCTCGATATTCTACGGCGGGCCCCCTCGGCGTCCGGGACCGGTCCGTCATGTGACGGCGACGCGCAGCTGACTCGTGTCCGTGCTGCGTCGTAGAGTGAAGTCATGACTGAGCCCGTCGATCGCCTTCCGCAGACCCGGAAGACCTATGATTCTGCCGTCTTCGAACACCCCGACGCCGCACCCCTGGACCTGCTGCGCCAGTGGTACGACGAAGCGGCCGACCATGTCCGCGAACCGAATGCGATGACCGTCTCGACCCTGGACGAGTGGGGCCCGAGCTCGCGGATCGTCCTACTCAAAGGCCTCGACGAGCGCGGACTCCTGTTCTTCACCGACTACGACTCAGCGAAGGGCCGGCAACTACAGGCTGACCCCCGCATCGCCGTGAACTTCCCCTGGCAGGACATGGAGAGACAGGTCCGCATCCGCGGCCTCGCCGAGGTGGCCGCCCCCGAGGACTCGGACGCGTACTTCGCTGTGCGCCCCCGTGGATCGCAGATCGGGGCGACCGTGTCCAAGCAGTCCCAACCGGTGACCAGCCGCGAGCAGATGCAGACCGAATACGATGCCGCGGCAGCTGAGCTCGAGGGCAGGGACGTGCCGCGGCCCGACCATTGGGGCGGGTTCCGCGTACGTGTCTTCGAGATCGAATTCTGGCAGGGTCAGCAGAACCGGTTTCACGACCGGTGGGTCTTCCGCCGAGCCGATGGCGGCCACGATGTCGCCGACCTCGACGATGCCTCGGCGTGGGAAGTCGTGCGCCTCTACCCCTGAGGCGCGTCGATTGCCCCAGACGAGCGTCGATTGCCCCAGACGAGCGTCGACCTGCGTCACGGCACCGCTCTGTGCCACAGCGCAAGCCAGAAATATTCGACGCGCTGCAAGTGTTACGCCGAGGCCGGGACGGTCATGGTCAACGTCTCGGCGGCAGGCGTGGGTCACCGATCGAGCGGTACGAGGTGCATGGCAACTGAGTTGTCAGACTGCGGTTGAAGCCGCACTTGAGCCCAGACGATTCCTCGACTCACAGGAATCGCTGAACGCACGATAGGATTGGTGCTGATCGCCACGGCCGCGAACGGGTTCGCCTGTGCGGGGCGGGGCTGGGTCGTAACGACCCGAAATGGTGACAACGCCTGAAACGGTCGAAACGACCTGAAGACGAAGAGTGGAGTGGCTGGTCAGAAGTGAACGACCTCATTGATACAACTGAGATGTACCTCAAATCGATCATCGAGCTCGAGGAACAGTCGATCGTGCCATTGCGTGCCCGCATTGCCGAGCGTCTGGATCATTCCGGTCCCACCGTGTCGCAGACCGTGGCGCGGATGGAGCGTGACGGACTGCTCCACGTCGGCAACGACCGCCATCTCGAGCTCACTCCCGAAGGCCGTCGGATCGCCACCGACGTCATGCGCAAGCACCGTCTGGCAGAGCGCCTGCTCTCCGACGTCGTCGGACTCGAGTGGGAACTCGTTCACGACGAGGCATGCCGCTGGGAGCACGTGATGAGCGAGCAGGTCGAGCGCAAGCTCGTGAACCTGCTGTCCGAGACCTCCACCGGGCCCTACGGCAACCCGATCCCCGGCCTCGACGTCATCGGCGGCGAAGCCTCGAAGACCACCGACGTCATCGACCTCGCCACCGCAGTCGGTCGGGACGGTGCGAAGAAGCTGAAGATCGCCTGGCTGGCAGAACCGCTGCAGGTCGATATCCACCTGCTTCAGCAGTTCCAGGTCGCTGGCGTCCTGCCGGGCAGCGATGTCGAGATCTCTCGCAACGGCGAATACATCACCGTGCAGGTGCCCGGTGCGCAGGACGTACTCGACCTTCCGATCGAGACCGCCTCGCACGTCTTCGCCTACCAAGGCTGAGACTCTCAGAAGTCTCCGCTCGGTAACGACGGGGCCGTGGCTCCGTAACAACGAGGCCGAGCAACGGTAACGGAAGTGCCCAGGTCCGAGCCCCGATTCGTTACAAATGCTGTGATCCATGACCCAGGGAGTGGCTTTCCACCCCCTGGGTCTCGTCGTATAACGAGAAAATGTTACGAATATTTCGAGTCATTTTGAGCCTCTGACCTGGGATTTTATGGAAAACATCACGGTTTCCCTCCGGTGGTTGTGACAGAAACGTGACAATCAGTCACCGATTGGTTACAGTTATTGAGGTCGTTCACGCAATGACGACTTCACAGCGGGATCCGAACGCCGCGCTCGCTGTGAGATACCAAGGACCGATAGTGGCGGTTGGCTGAGAGAAGCCAATAGGGACGAGAGGGAAAACGTGGCAACTAAGCAGCATGGCCGCCGCGCCGCCGATGCCAAGGTCAAGACTCCACTGACCGAACTCACTGAACTTCTGAACGCCAACTCGGGCGTCTTCGGCCGTCGTGCAGCAGTTGTCGCTGCCAGCGGTGGTCTGCTGACCGCCGCAGTGATGCCGGCCGCCGGCCAGGGAGCCGACGACCAGAACAAGGTCTCCGCAGAAGCCGAGGCCACCCAGCAGGTCGACTTCGAGAACCAGACCGTCACCATCGGCGACGACTCGAACAACAAGAAGGACGAGAAGAAGTCCGACTCCTTCGGCGTCGAGAGCGAGGCCATCACCGCTGAGGCTGCTCCGAAGCCCAAGCCGAAGCCGAAGCCCGTTGAGACCTCCACCGCCTCCTCCTCCGACTCCGATGAGTCGGCAGGCACCTCCGACGACACCGCCAACAGCGGATCGTCCGACTCGGGCGAGTCCGACTCCAAGGACTCGGGATCCATCGACGGATCCAAGGCCGAGCAGGTCCTCGCCTGGGCAGCCAAGGGCGTCGGAACCCCCTACGTCATGGGCGGAACCAGCCAGAGCGGCTGGGACTGCTCCGGTTACACCTCGTGGGTCTACAGCCACGTCGGCGTGAACCTGCCCCGCACCTCCGGTGCCCAGAAGGGTGCAGGCCAGATCGTCTCGCAGTCCGAAGCCAAGCCCGGTGACCTCATCTGGCACCCCGGCCACGTCGGCATCTACGCCGGTGGCGGACAGATGTACGATGCCGGTTCGCCGAGCTCGGGAACCTCGAAGCGCAGCTACAGCTGGATGGGCAACGTCACCTTCATCCGCGTTCTCTGATCTTCTTCACCGAAAAGCTCCCCGCACGACTCGACGGTCCTCGAGTTGGGCGGGGAGCTTTTCGTATGCCCGAAAACTTCGTGACGGCCCCGATGAGTCCCTGTCGGTCGCATAGTCTCACCGCGACGCCCTGTGCCCGGGCGCTTATACCCGATTTGGTGAACGAAAGCCGAAGTTTCCGTGACGCGAGCCGTATGAATTGGGTCACGGGCGCGCGCGGCGTTACTCTGGAGAAGATTGAGTTCCATGAACGGCAGGCACCAGTTGGTGTCGACCACTGATTCGAAGGAAAGCAGATGGGGCATAGTCGAATAATTCGAATAGCCGCTCCAGTCTCTGGTGCGGAGTACATATCTGTCTCCGTGCCCTCTTTCCCAGGCGTCGTGCCCATGAGCACGGCGCCTTTTGTGTTCCCTGGGGCCGGGGCAGCCGGTTTCGGCCCAGAAGAGAAGAAGATGAGGGGCGAGATATGAAGACTCTCGTGCTGAACGCCGGTTACGAACCGCTGTCAATCGTTCCGTTCACACGGGCCGTGGTGCTCGTGCTGACCGGAAAGGCGACAGTCTTGGCCGCAGAGGACATTCCGGTGAGATCCGAGCACATGAGTCTCGATCAGCCCTCCGTCATCCTGCTCACCCGCTATGTGCGCCCGCCGAGCAACCGCCGCGTCTCGCTCTCCCGCCGCGGAGTCCTGCGCCGGGACAGCTACCGCTGCGCGTACTGCTCCAAACCGGCGTACACCGTCGACCATGTCATCCCACGCTCACGTGGGGGAGCGAACACGTGGGAGAACCTCGTCGCCTGCTGCCGCGAATGCAACAACCGCAAAGGCAATCGCACCCTCAGTGAGATCGGATGGAAGCTCAGCTTCCTCCCGCAGGAACCCCGTTTGGGGCAGCTGTGGATGCGCGGGATCGACAAGCCCGTCGAGAAGTGGCGCCCGTTCCTCGAGTACTCCAGCGCCGCCTGATAAAGCGGCATCGTCCCAGATAGGGGACGGTGCTGTCCGAATGATGGCGGATTTCGGATAACGATGTGACATAGGTGAAGTTCTCACAGTCAATGTGTTCTAGGGTGGACGAAACAGAAGTTCGCTTCGAACCAAGGAGCTTGCCATGAGTGAGCAGGATCGCCCCCAGAACCCCGACCCGGCACCGGCCGGTGAGACCGAGGCCGTCATCGTCGGAATCGACGGTTCGCCGCCGAGCCGCAACGCCCTGGCCTGGGCGATTCAAGAAGCACGCTCCCTGAACCGTCCGATCCGCCTCGTCGGCGCCTACACGATTCCGAGCGTGGCTGCCGCTGCCATCGACGTGTCCTATGTGCCCATCGATGACAGCTCGATCCGTGCGGCCGTGACGAACACGCTCAAGGAAGCAGCCGCCGAGGTCAAAGCCGCCGGCGTTCCCGTCGAAGCAGTCATCGAAATCGGTGACGCCGCAGGAGTGCTCATCGACGAATCGAAGACCGGCTGCCTCACCGTCGTCGGCTCCCGCGGTCGCGGCGGATTCGCCGGTCGTCTCCTCGGAACGGTGTCGAGTGCTCTGCCGGCGCACTCCGCATGTCCGACCGTCGTCGTCCCTGCGTGCTGGGACAACCAGGGCGAGCGTCCCGCGCATCCGACCTCTTCGCGGCCGATCCGGCAGGACGGCGTCGAAGTCGAGACCCATGACCCCAATGCCGAATCGATCGAAGGCCTGCGCTTCGACGGCAAGGTCGTCGTCGGCGTCGACTCGCTCGGAGCCGAATCCCCGGCCCTGTGGAAGGCAGCCCGACTGGCCGTACGCCGCGGCTCACCGCTGCACATCGTCGCCGTGATCACCACGACGGTCATCGGACCCGAATGGCTGCCGAGCACCGCCGATCTCGAGCGACTCGTCAACGAAGGTGCGGACAAACTCGTCGTCGCCAAGCAGCGTCTGGCCGAGGAATACCCGGACCTCGACGTCACGTGGACGCTCTTCGACGGCCAGCCCGCCGAGGTGCTCGTCCGAGCCTCTGACACGGCCGAAGTGCTCGTCATCGGATCGCGCGGACGCGGCGGATTCGCCGGCCTCTTGCTCGGTTCGACCTCCCAGTCGGTGCTGCCGTACTCGCAGTGCCCGACGATGGTCGTCCGAGTCGCCCGCGATCACGGTCGCCGCAAACAGCACGAGACCCCGGCGGAGCCAGGGCTCTAGATCCCGACTGAGCCGGGGAGTCCCGAGTCCGCAACTCGGATCTGTCCTCAGTGCGGGAGGAAAATCACCGAGGCGGCCGATCGAATCGATCGGCCGCCTCGGTGATGGTGGACTTTGAAGATGTCAGCATATGGATCTGACCGGGTGAAATGATTCTGGCGCCCCCGGGCAGATTCGAACTGCCGACACCCGCTTTAGGAGAGCGGTGCTCTATCCCCTGAGCTACGGGGGCCAGGTGGTCGTCCTCAACCACGATCACCCAGTGTAGCGTAGAAGAAACCTCACTGTTCCACGGTGTGCCAGCACCTATTATGGACAGTTTCTCGTTAGGGTCGAATTGTGTCGGATTCCGTTAAAGACGAACAGTTCCCAGAACTCGGAGATGTCTTCGCCGAGTGGAAGAAGCAGGCTGCCCATCTGGGCGGTCGCGACACCATGCTTCATTTCCGGGACTCCCGTGACGGCAGCATCGATCTTTCCGGCGCCCACCCATCCGGCCTCGCACAGCTGCTGGCCGGTCGCGCCACCCGCCTCTCCAGTCTCATCCGCGATCACGACATCCTCGCCGATGCGCGCCGTCGTGCGAAATCCATCCGGTCGAAGGCAGAACAGCTCGACAACGAACGCGGCATCCGCACCGCACACCTTGCGATCGGGTTCGCCTCGTGGACGGAGAAGGACGCGAAGTTCAAGTTCAACGCCCCCGTCGTCATGCGCCACATCACGCTGGTGCCTCGCGGGTCCCGCGTCGAAGACTACGAGATCGTGCTCGACAATGAGATCACGATCAACCCGGCACTCGTCCAGCACCTCGGCGAGGAATACGACCTCGAAGTGCCCGTCGACGAATGGGTCGACGCGACCGGCGGACCGCACGGCTTCGACCCGGGCCCGGCCCTCGACCGTCTGCGCGATCTGGGTCAGAGCGTGCCCGGCCTGCGGATCAACCATCGCCTGATCATCTCGACGTTCGCGAATATCGCGAGCCCGTTCTCGACCGATTACCTGCCTACCCAGCACCCCGTGCTGCGGGCATTGGCCGGCGACGAGGACGTGCGTGCTTCGCTCGGTGGACCTTCCTATGTGCCGCAGCCGGGAGTCCTCCCCGACGAGAAGATCGCCGCGGCAGAGGAAGCCGAAGCCGAGCAGAAACGAGCCGAAGCGAAGCGAGTCGCCGGTGCCGTCGCCGAGGCGGAAGCCGATGGTGAGTCGGGTGAGGCTGACAATGCGTCGAAGTCGGCTGAGACTGACGCCGATGCGGCTGAAGCCGGGGCTGACTCTGTAGCCAAGTCTGACGACGCCGCAGCCGTAGACGATACGAAGTCCAAGACCGCGACAGAAGATGACCTCGCCGAGGCGACTTCCAAGTCCGCAGACAAGTCCGCCACCGTCGGAGACGAGAAGACGGACGATAAGGCTTCGGACGATGAAGCCCGGGGCGCCGATTCCGCAGCAGATGCCGACGACGTCACAGAAGTCGATGATGAAGAGGAATTCGGTCAGCCGACCGTGCCCATCACCGACGAACCCCTCGACGCGGCGAAGCCGAGTACCGGCACCGATTCGGCGGGTGGCAAGAAGGCCGATGTAAAGCCGGCCGACGCCAAAACGACCGGTGGCAAGAAGGTCGTCGACAAGCCGGCCGACGCTGAGAAGTCATCGACTTCGACGGACGCGGACGCAGCAGCTGCACCCGATGTTGCGACAAGGCCCGACGCCACGGTCAAGGCCGGTTCAGACACAGATGCAGACCAAGAGACCGATGTCTCTCCCGCGGCTCCGGCCGACGGTGAAGACGTCGTTCCCGCTGCGCTGCAGGAACCGATCACCCCGCTGCCTGACCGGAAGCCGCAGGAAGAATTCCTCGTCATCGACGTCGACGGTGACCAGCAGGCCGTCGTCGACGCCGCAGTGTCCGGTCACTCCGTCGTCGTCGACACCCCGCCCGGAACCGGCGCCACCCAGGTCGCCGTCGCCGTGGCCACCACCCTGGCGCACACCGGCAAGAGCGTGCTCTTCCTCGCGCAGACCTCTGACGCACTCGACGATTTCTCCGCCCGCCTCGGCGAGGTCGGACTCTCCGACTTCGCCGTCGATACTCGCGCCGGCTCGGAAGACATCCGCAAGCAGCTAATCGGTCTCATCGCCTCGGCAGAGAAGGCCGAGCGCCCGGACCTCTCCCGCCTGCTGACCGAACTCAACGAACAGCGCGCGACCCTGTCCGACCATGTCTCTTCCCTGCACCGCAGGCGCAAGCCGTGGGACGTCTCCGTCTACGAGACCATGCAGCACCTCGCCGAACTGACCTCCGGCGACAACTCCCCGCAGACCCCGGTGCGCTTCGATG
The DNA here is from genome assembly GCF_001570805.1 of Brevibacterium epidermidis NBRC 14811. Classification (GTDB taxonomy): domain Bacteria; phylum Actinomycetota; class Actinomycetes; order Actinomycetales; family Brevibacteriaceae; genus Brevibacterium; species Brevibacterium epidermidis. The sequence continues at coordinate 65,218 of NZ_BCSJ01000008.1, forward strand.
ACGACATCCTCGGCGCCAGCGAGGACCGCCGGAACATCCTGCGCGGAAAGCTCGGCGAACTCGCAGGACTCGGCGCATTCACCCTCGATGTCGAAGACACCGTCTGGTTCGGTGCCGACCTCAAATCCGTCGAGGAAGCCGAAGCCGCACGCACGGTGGCCGAACGCATCGGTCGAATGATCCCCGACCTCGTCTCTGCGACCGAACCCGTGCTGCAGAAGGCGAAACTCAACCCGCGCCGCAATGTCGACGACTGGTCCCGCGCAATCCGCGTGCTCCTGCGGGTGCGCAAGACGCTCGACAACTTCGCCCCCGACATCTACGACCATCGCCTCGATGACCTCATCGCTGCTACCGGCACCCCCGAATACCGGGCGGATGTCGGAGTCGAGATGGGAATGCTGCAGCGCCGCCGACTGAAGAAGTCGGCCGCTGAATTCCTGCGCCCTGGCGCCGAGGTGGCCGACCTCCATGAGGCCCTCATCGACGTCCGTGCGCAGCGAGTCATCCTCGCAGACCTCGCCGGACACGACGGCCGCCCGCAGATTCCGCGCGGCGTCCTCGAAGCCGACGAGATCCTCCAGAGCGTCGAAGCCGATATGGCCAAGCTCGCTCCGATCCTCGAGACCACCCCGGACGGCGGAGACCTCGGATCGATGCTCATCGAGGAACTCCAGGCGCGTGCTGAAGCAATGGGCAGCGATTCGGAGCACCTCGCCGAGCTGCCCGAACGCTCCCGCCTGCAACGTGAACTCGATGGTGAAGGCCTCGGCGACCTCATGGCTGACCTGCGCCGCCGCAAGGTCGACGAATCACTCGTCGGCCCCGAATTCGACCTCGCCTACTGGGCCTCCGTCCTGCAGACCATGGCCGGCGAAGATCCCGCCATCGGCCGCCACGACGGTGCTGCTCTCCACCAGGTCGCCGAAAGCTTCCGCGAGAACGACCGCGCCTTCGTCGCCGCCGGTGCCTCCCGACTGCGCTTCAACCATGCGCAGGCATGGAAGCGTGGAATCGACTCCGACCCCATCGCCGCCGGAGTCATCAAACAGGAGCTTCTGTCGAAGCACACCTCGACGAAGCGGATCTCGACTCAGGCACCCGAGCTGTTGACGACTCTGGCCCCGGTCTGGATGGGCAGCCCGTACACGGTGCCCGAACTCTTCTCCGCACTGCCGCTCTTCGACGCGGTCGTCATCGCCGATGCCGGACGACTCTCGGTCGCCGATGTCGTTCCCGGAATCACCCGCGCCCGACAGGTCATCTCGCTCGGTGACTCGCGACTGCTCGGACCACGCCCGTTCTCGATCGCGGTCGATCGCTTCGGCATGGACGACGGGAAACATCCACGATCGGTGCAGGACCGCCTCGGCGAGTTCCTGCCGCGGATGCGGCTGTCGAACTCCTACCGACTGTCCCCGGTCGGGCTCATCGACCTGGCGAACCGGCACTTCTACGATTCGACGATTTCGACGCTGCCGACCGCGCACACCGGTGAGGGCAGCGGGCTCGAATTCTCCTATGTCGCCGACGGCAGAGGCCCCACGGACATCGGCACCGGTCGGGTCGAAAGCCCCGACGCCGAGGTCAAACGGGTAGTCGACTTGGTGCTCAAGCACGCGCGGAACCGGTCGCGAGAGTCGCTGGCCGTCATCGCGCTCACCCCGCATCACGCTCAGCGCGTGGCCACTGCGATCTCGCGGGCGATGAAGGATCTGCCGTATGTGGCGGCGTTCTTCAACGATTCGTCGAAGGAACCGTTCGTCGTCACCGATGCCGAACGCGTTCAGGGTATGTCGCGCGACGCCGTGATCTTCACCCTCGGCTACGGCCGCACCGTCCACGGTCGCGTTATCCACGACTTCGGTCCGCTCTCCGGACCGGACGGCCGACGCATCCTCGCGGCCACGATGACGCGGGCCCGGAAACGGCTGACCCTGGTCTCGAGCATCGAGGCCGAGGACTTTGACCGCAGCAAACTCAACGGGGGAGCGGTCATGCTGCCGCGCCTGCTCGAAGAAGTCGCGACCGGCGGAGTCCACCAGCCCGGACCGCACGGCGAGATCTACGATCCGCTGTTCAACGACATCGCCGACCGGCTGCTGCAGCTTGGCGTCGTCGCCCACGAGCATTACAACGGCATCGATCTGGCCGTGGCGAACTCGACTGAGGACGAGCACGGCATGATCATCGCTGTTGCCGGTGACGGACCCGAATACGCCTCGATGCGCAGCCTGCGCCAGCGCGACCGGGTGCTGCCCGAACAGTTGAGCCGCCGCGGCTGGAAGTTCATGCGCGTATGGTCGACCGACGCCTTCGTCGACCCGCAGACCGAGACCGAGAAGATCTTCGAAGCCTGGCGAGCCACCGTGGAGACGATGAGCCCGCAGGCCGTGCTCAATGCGGCGCGTGCCGCCTCGGTGGTCGTCGGACGCACTGGCAGCCGCCCGAAGCTTGTACCCGGTCTGCCGATGCACAAGTACTCCGCCGAAGGCCTCGACCAGATGATCGACTGGATCCAGTCGGATGCAGTCGTGCGCGGCGACGGTGAGATCAAGGATCTGCTGCGCACGGCTCTGGCGCAGAAGGGCAATACGAGCCGGGGCGATTCCCAGCTGCAGGCCGCCGTGGATCGTTACCGCGAACGCCATGCGCAGGCGAAGAAGGTCACGGGCGCCGAGGTGTTCATCCCGCGTTCGAACTCCGCTGGCCCGGTCGAGGACGAAATCCTGCCGACTTTCGACACCGGCAAGATCCGCGCCGATGAGCTCCGGTCCGCAGGCCTTGTCCAGACCGCAAGCAACGATCAGGTCCCCGAGGCGGCCGACGACTCCGCCGGCACCGATTCGGTGGGTGCGGGGTCCGAAGGTACCGATGGCAGTGGTGCTGATACGGCTGCCGCTGGTGGAACGGACGACGCCGGAGTTTCCAGCGAAGACGCGGCCGACGCCGACTCGGCAGACAATGGTTCGATTGGCATCGAGTCGGCCGAGACAGATTCCAAAGCCGGCACGGACTCGGCCGAGACCGAGTCGGGTGGGACCACCTCGGCGAAGTCGGGGTCGAAGAACGACGATGCCTGAGCGTCCCTCCGACACCGAGGACGTTGAGCCGGATCGGGAATCGTCCGATCTCAGCGTCGGTGTCCCCAGTACTGATTCTGAAGGTGCACCTCCTGAAGGTACACCGCACGGTGACGACGATTCCGAGTCCGACGCAGCTTGGAAGGCCCGGATCGAAGCGGCGAAGCGCCGCTACCGCGCCACTCTGCGCAATGAGGCCGATACCGGTGGTGGAGGTTTCAGCGAAGACTTCTACCGCTCGCAGAAGCCTCCGCACTGGTCATAGCGCCGGATAGGTTTCAGGCATGAAGAAGGCCCGCTCTCAAATGAGAGCGGGCCTTCTCTGTCAGACAGTCGATCAGTGCCGCGGAGGCTGGTTCGGATCGATCGGTCCGTCGGTAGCAGGGCCCTGTGCAGGACCAGCAGCCGAAGCGGTCTGGTTGCGCAGGATCTCGCGGATGTCGCCGAGCAGATCCTCGGTGGTCGGAGGAACTTCTTCCTCGGGAGCTCCGCGCTTGCGCAGATCGTTGAGCTTGTTCATCGGCACGATGATGATGAAGTAGACGATGGCGGCAACGATGAGGAAGTTGATGGCCGCAGTGATGACCGCACCGATATCAAGGGTAGCCTCAGGCACGCCTTCCTTCAGCGGGATCTGCAGTGCCGGGCCCTCAGCTCCACCGACAGCGGCGATGAGCGGGTTGATGATCTTGTCAGAGAAAGCGGTGACGATGGCGGTGAATGCGCCGCCGATGATGACCGCTGTTGCGAGTTCGACGACATTCCCCTGGAGAATGAAGTCTCTGAATCCCTTAAGCATTAGAGAGACCCTTTCGGTATGTGTTCACTGAAATGCTGTTATTGAATAGCTCAATTACGTTTCAATAGTACACATCAGTAACACATTGTCAGCAGAAATGTTGTGCGAGTCTGATCACCGTATTGATGCTCCGGAGAATCGGAAAACAATGGCGAATACAGGTTCGGCAAACGCAGGGCCTTCCAAAACGGTCACTCAGCTGGGCTGATCGCTGGCAGAAGATAGGGTTCAGCGGGGGAGGATCGCAAAGCTGATCGGCAGTCCGGCGAACTCGGCGACACGCCCGGCATCCTCGGCAGAGAGGATCACAGATACAAGTTGTCCTGACTCCGCGGCTATTCCTTCGGGTTTGTCGACAAGGCGGGCGATCGTCACCTTTTCGACGACGACTTCAGAGCCACCATCGGGTAGGGACGAGAAGAGACGGATCTTCTGACCCGGTTGGAGGAGAGCCGCCGAGGCATCATCGGCCAAACGGATCGGCATGAGCAGATCACGGCTGCCCTTCGGCAGTGCCTGCTGATCAAGGACGATCGACGAGGTCAGCGGTGACCCCTTCGATAATCCCGCCGAGGTGGCCCTGCCCTTCACCTCATCAGCTGAGCGGAATGCCTTGTCAGGTACCAGGTCGGACGGGAACTGAGCGAGGGTGAGATCCTGAGCCTTGAGCTCTGTTCCGGGAGCCAGGTCCGACTTCGCCACGACGATCGCCGTTCCTGAACTGGCGGGAGTGAGCATCCACACGGCGAGAGCACAGGCACAAGCGAGACAGACGGCAGCGAGAATGCGCTGTGGCCGAATGCGAGTTGGCCGTGCCCAGCCGGGAGACGAATTTCGAATGCGGTGGAAGAAGCCCATGCGCCGAGCCTGCGGTGCTGCGTGGCAGGCGGCAAGGGCGCGTAAATCACCTGTGGACAGTTTGTGCTGTCCACAGGTGATCAGTGTCTGAGTGAAGAGAGCGAGCCCGACCGGTGACGGTCAGCTGGCGGCTGGGGTAGTCGCTGCTGAAGAGTTGCTCGATGATGAACTCGACGACGAGGTGCTCGAGGATTCCTTCGTCGAGGAGCTCGAGGACTCCTTCGAGGAGTCAGAGCTCGATGAGCTGACGGTGCTCGAATTGCTCGAGCGGGAGTCTGTGGCGTAGAAGCCGGATCCCTTGAAGCTGATGCCCACTGCGCCGAAGACCTTCTTCAGGCGGCCCTGGCATTCCGGGCAGACGGTGAGTGAGTCTTCGCTGAAGTCCTGATGAATATCAAAGGCGTGACCACAGCTCTTGCAGGCGTAGGAGTAGACGGGCATTCGAGACCTTTCTTCGACGACAAGATTATAGTGCACGCCGGAACCACCCCGGAGCACCGGTCCGCGATATGCACAAGGTTATCCACACATCAACACGCGCGAGTGGGCGCTGATTCCCGATGAATACTCAATGAAGACGATCACTCAGTGAAGAAGTGAGTTCCGTCCTCAGCGATGGCGGCAGGAATGCGCAGATCCCAATCCTCGGCGACGAGGCCCTGCAGATCGAGCTCTTCGGAGAAGCAGACCCCGATGACGCGAGGCTCCGACCCTAGGGGCACTGCCCCGTGCGGGCCGAAGGTCCTGTCATAGAAGCCGCCGCCATTGCCCAGGCGGGCACCATCGGCGCCGAAGCCCAGGGCAGGGACGAAGATGAGGTCCAGGCCGACTGCGGGGGAGAGCAGTTGAGCAGCGGTGAGCAGCTCACTATCGTGGGCCGGTTCGCGAATGCCCCATCTGCCCTGAGGCTTCAGGCTCGCCATCGAACCAGTGACCTGTCCGAACATGAGGGGCTGGCCCACCGTCGTGACGACGGGCAGGTAGACGGTGCCGCCGGCTGAGAGGAACTCGTCGAGAGCCGGATCGAGATCCGGCTCCCCGGGCAGCGCCGCATAAGCGAGGAGAGAGCGTACCGGTGCTTCCCGGATGACGTTCAACGCAGCTGTTGCTACAGAACCTGCAGTCGTCACGGGCGACGATGAGGTGGGAGTCGCCTCGGCGAGGGAGCGGTCTGCGCGAGCGGCGCGGATGCGGGACCGCAGCTGCGCCTTCGAAGTTTGTGTGTCCACGCATTTCAGACTATCCGGGGTCGGCGGATTCGTTAAGATGACTTCATGAGTGATGAAGCGCAGCGCACTGTTCGCAAGGCCGTGATCCCCGTCGCCGGTCTCGGAACTCGGTTCCTCCCCGCCACGAAAGCCACCCCCAAAGAGATGCTCCCCGTCGTCGACAAACCGGCGATCCAATACGTCATCGAGGAAGCAGTCGATGCCGGCCTGCAGGACGTTCTCATGATCACCGGCCGGAACAAGCGGCCGCTGGAAGACCATTTCGACCGGGTCGACGGGCTCGAAGCAGCGCTCGCGCAGAAGGGCGACGACAAGAAACTCGCCGCCGTACGCCATCCCTCCGAACTCGCCGATATCCACTATGTGCGCCAGGGCGATCCCAAAGGCCTCGGGCATGCCGTTCTCAAGGGACGCCAGCACGTGGGCAACGAACCGTTCGCAGTTCTGCTCGGTGACGACCTCATCGATGAGCGCAGCCCGATCCTGCCGAAGATGATCGAGGTCGCGGAGAAGACCGGCGGCAGCGTCGTCGCGCTAATGGAAGTTCCGCCCGAGGCAATCCACCTCTACGGCTGCGCAGCAGTTGAGACCACCTCCGATGACGAGGTCGTGAAGATCACCGACCTCGTAGAGAAGCCCGCCACCGAGGATGCTCCCTCGAACCTGGCCATCATCGGCCGCTACGTGCTGGCTCCGGAGATCTTCGACGTCCTCGAGACCACGAAGCCGGGACGCGGAAACGAAATCCAGCTCACCGACGCCCTGCAGGAACTCGCCGGAGACAATGAAGGCCACGGTGTCTACGGAGTCGTGTTCAAGGGCGCCCGCTATGACACGGGTGACAAGCTCGACTACCTCAAGGCCGTCGTGCAGATCGCGTGCGACCGTGAGGACCTCGGCGACGACCTCAAGTCGTGGCTGCGCGACTTCGTGCCGACACTGGACTGAGCTGACTGTCTAGGTCCACCCCGTTAGGGCGGACCGACCCGGAACCCGAGAGCGAGGGCAGCCGCGTGTGGCCTGTCATCCTGACTGATCGACAGTCCGATATCGTGCTGCGACCGTTGCGCCGTCGCGACGAAGAAGCCTGGCGAGAAGTCCGTCGATTCAACCGCGACTGGCTACGACCGTGGGACGCGACTCTGCCCGCGCCCGGCCAGGAGCTGCCGGGGTTCCGCACGATGGTGCGGATGCAGGACAAACAGGCCAAGCGCGGACAGACCGTGCCGTTCGCCATCGAGGTCGACGGGAACTTCCGCGGTCAGATCACCGTGTCGGGACTGAGCTGGGGTTCGATCCTGTCCGGGCAGATCGGGTACTGGGTCGACTCGCGAGTGGCCGGACGCGGAATCACCCCGATCGCCGTGGCCATGGCCGCCGACCATTGCTTCTTCGCCCTCGGCCTGCACCGAGTCGAGATCAACATCCGCCCCGAGAACACAGCGAGCCTGCGCGTTGTCCAGAAGCTGGGCCTGCGCGACGAAGGACTGCGCGAGAAGTACATGCACATCGACGGACAGTGGTGCGACCATCGCACGTTCGCCCTGCTCGCCGAAGAGGTCCCGCAAGGTCTGCTCGCCGCGTACCGACACGGGACCAGCGCGTAGCCGGGCGAGTCTGCGTTGTCTCAGCACGACTTGGGAACGAATCGGCGCGGCCTCGGCGGCGTAAAGGCGTGAAGCAGCGCCACGCGGGGAGGGCCAGCTACCACCTGGGAATTCAGTGAACTTCGCCGCTGTTTGACCGACACACCTCGCGCCTTCACGACTTCCCTGATGCCTGCAACTTAGGGTGGCATTGTGGACACCAGCATCATCGTCGTTATCGCCATCGTCGTGGTCTTCGCCGTTGCTGTGCCCGCAATGATTCGGAAGTCCGCGACGGACCTCTCGCGCGTCGAAATCGACACGGTTCCGGACAACGCCGCCGTCGTCCCCGCCGAGACCGCCATCCCCGGACACGACCATTCGGAGCGCATCCAGGTCTTCCACGACAAACCTCGGAAGGTGCCGTCGGTGCCGACCTCGAACATCTCTGAGGAAGTCGAGGCCCCGAAGCTGAGTCTCTCGGCCTCCACTCCCGAGTTCGCCGTCATCGACGGTCACGCCGAATCGCACACCATTACAGAGGCTGCCGACCACGCGCAGCTCAACGTTCTTCCCATTGCGGTCGGTGAAACTCACTCCTCTCTGTCCAGCGACCATGCGGCTGCAGGTCGCAGCGTCGTTGGATCCAGGGTAGGCGTCGGCACTGACACGGGAGTGAGTGCGGGCGCTGCCGCCGACAATGTGCGGATGCTCCACCCCGCGGTCCACGCCGTCTTCAACGACAGCAGCCGCTCTGCCGGGCAGTCGGACCGACAGGGTCGAATGCCCCAGCCACTTCCACCGCACGCGACCGACGCCGGCCGCAGCGCGTCGACGAGCCGGACGGCTTCGAGCAGCGCGGGTCCGGTCTCCCAGGGCGGCGGACCACGCGAGGGCCAGTCCCGGACGGGACGCGGCGGCCACCTCGGCGAGGGGAAGCCCGGCACAGACGGACACAACCGACAGATTTCCAATCCGACCATCGGAACCGATGAGGAACATGCGATGACTGAGCAAGCCACGACTCTGCGGGAGTCACTGAAGTCGCTGAACACTATGGTCAGGGGCTTCTCCCTGGTCTTCCTCGCCTCGGTCCTCGGCATTCTTGTGTCGAGTGTGCTCGCGGCCTTCTCTGTCGTGCACATCGCCCTGGCCGGTGTCTTCCTCGGACTCGCGGTCGTCTCTCTGTTCCTCGTGCGCACGCTCAACCTGCGCAAGCGAGACATGAAGAAGAAGCTGCGACGACTGCAGGAGACCACACGGTCACGGTCGGCTGCCAAGCCCGAACGCGCCGCTAAGCCTGAGCGTGGTGCCAAGCCTGCGTCGTCCGAACGGTCGGCTGCCAAGGCGCCATCGACTACGACGGCTCGTCCGAAGACGAGCGCTCAGCCCGCGGCCGAAGCGCAGAAGACGGCTCGAACGGGTGCGAAGTCGCAGACCGTTCCGGTCAAGCAGCAGCCTCGCACGGCACCTGCACCGACCTCGAGCGGAACCGCTGCACGGATCGCGGCAGCGGCACAGGGCACGAGTGCAGCGGCGAAGGCCGCGCAGGCTCGCGCCGCGATGAACCGCTCCGTCGAGGCGAAGAAGTCCCGCGAAGAGGCCGATACCGGAGAGATCCCACTCGTGCGCATCCGCAAGGAAGCCGCCGAAGGCCACACTACGCGCCAGGTCCTCCTCACCGGACCGATCCCGGTCGTGAAGGAGAACGCCTCCGCAGACGGTGACGCCGCCTCCGCCGAGGCGACCGCCGACTCCGAGGGCACGTCGACTCCGGCCACCGCTGACACGGCGGCCTCGACGGCTGAGGCGAAGGTCGAGTCGAAGGACGCCACGGCGGAACGTGAGAACGACGCTTCGGCCGCTTCGGCGAAGTCCGCAGAACAGACTCGGACCGAATCGACCAAGGCCCCGGTCTCGCTCGGAGCCGACCTCGTTGCTGACACCGATACGGATGCAGCCGAGACGGAGGACACCGATGCGGATGTGCACGCTGCGCTCAACGCAGCGGCGCCCAAAGTCGATGACCCGTTCATGCAGCGTTTGAAGTCGCGCGACGGCTGGTCGCCGACTCCGCTGCCGGTGCCCAGCTACGTCGACGCACCCGAAGCCGAGCACCCGGTGCCCTCGGCAGCGGCGGCCGATGCCAGCTCGTACGAGACCGAGGCCCGCAGTCGTGAGGACATCGCGGCTCAGTTCGCCGAAGAGCTCGGTTACCGTCCGGAACTCAGCGATTCTGCCCGCGAAGAAGGTCCGCTCAGCCACGGACGCAAGGCGACCCGGACGACGAAGGCCGCCGACCTCGGCGCCGTCAACGACGTCCTCGCTCGCCGACGCGCCTGATGCACTGAAGCAGCTGACTCGAAGTCCACGAGGACGTCTCGATGCCGACTAAGAAGCCCCGCACAAACCGTGTGGGGCTTCTTCGCGTTTGGGCCGCCAGCGATCAGGTGCTGAAGACCGACCAGCAGATCGAATCGCGCCGTGCCTGATCCTCCAACACGAGGTCGCGAACTTCGGACGGCAGACGGTCGCGCTGCCAATCGCGTTCGGCACGACCGACCGCGAGATCCTTACCCGATGCTCCACGGGCTGCTTTGATCGCATAGGCCGCCGCACCGAGGTCGTGCTCGGCGACGTGCCCGACGCAGGCTGCCTGGCCCGCCGCATAGGCTGCGAACCGGGCAGGACCACGCAGGGTCCGTGCAGCACCCATGGCGTGACCGCCGAGGGCGCGAGCCTCCATCATCGGCATCTCACCGGCTGCCCACGCCCGGGCGGCGGCAATGGCAACGCGAGGGCGCTCATCCTCGGGGCAGACCGGTTCGAAGAATGGCAGGACATGTTCCGCGCAGTCGGCGGCCCACAACGCGAGAAGGTGATGGTCGGCATCAGTGAGGGAGCCGCCTCGGCGAATCGTGATCAGGCGTGGATCACGGACCTCCGGCAGGATCATCGGAGCCTCTCTGGTGTGGACCGCAGGTGCACGTTTTGATGCGAGCGGACGTTCACAGTTGTCGATTCTAGTGTCCTGGCTGGGACTATGACTGTCTCGAGCTGCCTTTCCTGAGCTTGCTGGCGTCCACGGGTGGGCCACGAAAGGGGGCTTGCGTTTTCCCTGGTGGACATGGCCGCCGCGGCCGTCCTGGACCATGCTAGATTCTCAGCGCCGACCATGCGAGGACGGCCGGCAGAAGGCCGAAGACGAGTTCAGGGGAGAACCGATGGACGACATCGAAGACCAGGTGAGAGCCGATCCGGACGGGGGACGGCGCGCCCGCCGCGCGGCAGCCGGATCGTTCATCGGTGCCGTCGTCGAATGGTACGACTTCCTTCTCTACGGAATCGTCGCAGCACTGGTCTTCGGTGAGATCTTCTTCCCCGGTTACAGCGACCGGGCGGGCACGCTCGCGGCGTTCGCGACCTTCGGTGTCGGATTCATCTTCCGCCCGCTCGGCGGAATCATCTTCGGCCATTTCGGCGACCGCCTCGGCCGCAAATCCATGCTCATCTGGACGATGACGATCATGGGCGTGGCCACCGCACTCATCGGGTGCCTGCCGACCTATCAGACGGTCGGCTGGGTGGCGCCGGCGCTGCTCGTCCTGCTGCGCTGCATCCAAGGTGTGGCCGTCGGCGGCGAATGGGGCGGTGCCGCGCTTATGGCAGTCGAAAGCGCACCGCCGAAGCTGCGCGCCTTCTACTCCAGCGGGGTTCAGGTCGGTTACTCGGTCGGACTGCTGCTGGCGACCGGTCTCGTCGCCATCCTCAGCGGCGGGCTGACCTCCGAAAGCTTCCTGGCCTGGGGATGGCGGATCCCGTTCCTCGCCAGCGCCGGACTCGTGCTCATCGGACTGTGGATCCGTTCCGGAGTGGCCGAATCCGAAGAATATGTGGAACGAGTGAAGAACGCAGACGAGGACAAAGTCCCGAAGCTGCCAATCCTCGAAGCCTTCAGACGCTTCCCCGCACAGATCGCCCAGATCGTCGGACTGCGTTTCATCGAGCTGCTGACCATGTACATCGTCACGACCTTTGCGCTGTCGTACGCGACGGACGAACTCGGTATCGACCGGCAGTTCATGCTCAACATCACGCTGCTCGTCGGCGGACTGGGAATCATCACGATTCCCGCCTTCGCCTATCTCTCCGACCGGTACGGGCGCCTGCGCGTCTACCTCACCGGCGGAATCGTCGGCCTGCTCAGTGCGATCCCGTTCTTTCTCGCCCTCGAATCGGGAAGCACAGTCACCATCGTGATCTTCGCAGTGCTGCTGGTCAACATCGCCCACGACGCGGTCGTCAGCGTCCAACAGCCCCTGTTCGCCGAAATGTTCAGCCCCGAGTTCCGCTACAGCGGCGCAGGTGTCGGTTACCAGCTGGCCAGCGCACTGGCCGGCGGCTTCACGCCGTTCATCGCCACCTACCTCGTCGGAGTCGGTGACGGCAGCTGGCACCTCGTCGGGGCCTACCTCGCGGCGGGCTGCCTGGTCTCGATCTCGGTCGCCGCCTACCTCGCGTCGAAAGCACGACGCACCGTCGGTGCCTGATCACGCCGGTGGATCTGGGTGAAATGCTGCTTCGTGGTGGTTGTGTGAAGAGCGATGCGGGATGCCGGCTCGGGTGCGGCAGGTGGGCCTGCTACAGGCGGTCAGTCGTCGGAGCTGCGCGACATCATCGACAGTGACGCATGAGCCAGCGCGCTCGCGGCGATGAGCTGACGATTGGATACCGTGATGCCGCGGATCACGCTCAGGCAGACCTTGTCGCGACTGTGCTCGACGCTGATCGGGCGGACATGAGTCTGAGCGAGAGGAGCAATGGCTCGGCACTGGGCGACGACCGATTCGACGGTGACCGGGTAGCCTCCTTCGTCCGCCAGCGCCACAACACGTGCCAGGGCATTCCTCGCCGCTGACTCCTCATCGGGCCAGCCGAGGCGGTCGATCACCTCGGTGACGAGATTGTCGTAGCGGTCAGAGGCGGAGGAGGCCTCGTCTGGTTGTGTTCCAGAGGCCCGCAGCGCGAATGGCGGGGAGCCCGGAGGACGCTGCGCCGAGGCGGGCAGTCCGGAGTTCCCGCGCAAGGCGAGCTCCTGACAGACGCCCATCAGCTCGATCGTCGGCAGCGAATCGTCATCGATGGCGCGGGTGAGTTCCGCGATATCGGCGATGGGGGTGGCCAGCTCCTCGCGCAGCCAGCGGATGAGCGCCAACCGGTGCAGATGCGTCTCGTCATAGACGGCCGTGGTCGCGTTCTTCTTCTGTCCCGGAGGCAGAAGTCCCTCGTGGATGTAGTACTTGATGCTCGCCGCCGACACGTCGGCGGCAGCGGCCAAAGTACTGAGCTTCACAGCGGTCCTCCTTCTGTGCTTGTCCACCCCGACGGCCCGCAGCGACTGTCTTCCGCGACTGCCGTTCGCGGCAAGTCCCACTAGTCGTGATCGGCGACGTCGAATGGATAGTGGAAACGGCGTTCACTATCTACGTTGCCGAGCTTGGTTAGTGACACTATCTTAATGACATGTTCTCACTCTTCATCGCCATCCATGCCATTGCCGCCACGGGTGTCGTCCTGCTGGGACCCATCCAGATCATCCGCCGCACCAAGGACCGCAAACATCGCTTCATCGGACGGTCCTGGGTCATCCTCATGTACTTCGTGTGCACCAGCGGAATGTTCATCTACTCACTCACCGGATCCTTCACGATCTTCCACGCCTTGGCGATCTGGACCTTCGTCTCCACGACGCTCGGCGTCATCGCCATCCGCCGCGGCAATGTCCGCCGCCACATCGGAATGATGGTCGGCTCCTACCTGGGCGCACTGACCGCCGGCATCTTCGCCGCGGCTGTACCCGGGCGGGAGATCCCGCAGCTGGCCGTCAGCGACCCCGGGCTGCTGTGGTCGCTCATCGCCGTGATCATCGTGGCTGTCACCACCTGGGCGATCTTCGTCCTGCGCTTCGTCTCCGGACACGACCGCCAGCTGAACACCGGTGAGACAGCAGAAAGGGGCGTCAGCGGCGAACCGCTGACGCCCTCGAAGCTGAGCAACGCTGCCCCGGTCACCGCGAAGTGACGGGAAGGCCCCGTCGACCGAGACCGGGCCAGTTTGCTCAGGCGACGAACTTCTCGAATTCGTCGTTCTTGGCCAGGAAATTCTGCACATAAGAGCACGTGGTGCGGAACTTCAGCCCCTCCTCGGCGCTGGTCTCCAGTGCATAGCGCACCAGCTTGGCGGCCAGACCGCGGCCACCCCACTCGGGGGACACCTCGGTGTGGGTGAAGGTGCGCACCGTACCGTCGGTGGTGTCATCGGCTCCGGCTTCGCGGTCGATGTAATCGGCGAGGCCGATGACCTTGCCGTCGTGGGAGACGGTGAAGCGTTTGGCGGCGGCATCCTCGGCGATGGTGAAGGTCTCTCCCGAGATGTCGATGTCCATGGTCATTCCTCCCGAATGTCCGTGCCGGCGGCACTGCGCGATAGTCGTCGGCGAGCGATTATCGTTCGCCACTGTCCTGACAGTTGACACTATAGTTCTGCCACGAGCGATGCGACTAGCCTGGTGCAATAGCCCCACCGAAAGTCATGAAGGAGTCCCACCTATGACCGCACACCCCTCGGCGACCATGGTCGACGCACACCGCCAGAAGCTGCGCGAAGCCGGATTCGAGGTCGCCGAACTCTCGCCCGCCGACATCCCCGACTACGTCGAGCTCGTGTCCTCGGCCTACCGCGGCGAGGGTTCGAAACAAGGGTGGACCACCGAGGCGGATCTGCTGGGCGGACAGCGACTCGACGGCCCGATGGCTGAAGAGATGCTCGCCGAGGCGGATTCTCAGATCCTGCTCGCCCGCGATGAGCAGGGCCGCGCCGTGGCCAGCGTCTACGTGCGCGAACCCGACGACGGAGCCGCCTACCTCGGAGTGCTCGCAGTCTCTCCGCTGGGACAGGGCAAAGGAGTGGGTTCCGCGCTCATTGGCCTCGCCGAGGCGTGGGTGACCGAACACTGGGGCGCGACGGCGATGCGGATGAGCGTGATCAACAAGCGTGACGAACTCATCGCGTACTACGAGCGCCGCGGCTATGTGCGCACCGGCGAAGTCGAGCCCTTCCCCTATGGTGACGAGCGCTTCGGGCAGCCGAAGGTCGATGACCTCGAGTTCGTGCTGCTGTCCAAGCCCTTGAGTTAAAGGGGCGGACTGGCCCTTGGGATGAAAGGGCTGTCTCGCAGTAAGGCTGAGAGGGCGGCTTCACCGAAAAACGGGCTGAGCGTCGAGGCACGCATGTGCGCATGCGTTCTTCGACGCTCAGCCCGTTTATCGATGAATTCGAGTCAGAACATCATGGCGGGAACGACGAGACCGCCGACCAGAACGACCGGGCCGATGATGACCATCGACATACCGAACTTCACGAGGATGCGGGTCAATCGCAGCTTATCCTCGACAGGTGCGGTCGCCACGACCGTGGCACCCAGTGTCGAGAACGGTGAGACGTCGACGACGGCCGAGCACACGCCCAGTGCCGCGATGAGAGCCCAACCGGGCACCCCGCCCGCGGCGATGAGCGGCAGCGCCAGCGGCACGAGAGCGGCGAGGATGCCCGTAGTCGAGGCGAACGCCGAGACCAGACCGCCGACGATGCAGAGGACGAAGGCGGCGATGAGCGGCGAACCGATCGCTTCGGCGCCTTCACCGAGGAGGTCGACGGCGCCCATGTTCTGCAGCACACCGACGAAGGTGATGATGCCGCCGACGAGCAGCACGGTCGGCCAGTCGATCTTCGGGATCGCGGCCTTGCCCGTCTTCGGGTCGACGAGCGAGAGGACCGCTCCGAACATGAAGCACAGCAGACCGATGTCGGGTTCCTGACCGAGGGCCGCGAGCACGACCACGGTGCCGATGAGCCCGACCATGAAGATCACGGTGAGGATCTGCACGAAGGTGAACGGCGAGGATTCGCCCGCCGCGTCGGTGGTGGAGGAGTCGAAGAGTGCTTCGTCCTCGTCGTCCTCACCGAAAGCGACACTCGACGCCGAGGCGGAACCGCGGGAGATCTTCGACTGGGCACTCCCGACCGAAGCATGCTCGGCGGCCGACACTGTCGTCTTCGAGAACAGCGACCGCCCGTACATGAAGTACGCGACGACGAGCATGACGAGGTAGACGACCACAGCGATGCCGAAGAGCAGGAACGGGGAGAGGTCGATTCCGGCGTCATGGGCCGTCGAGTACGTGACGATTCCGTAGAGGCTGGTCGGGGCGAAGCCGCCGGCGCCGATGGCGAAGCAGATCGCCAGGCCCATGAGTGCGTAGTCGACCCCGTACTTGCGGGCGACCTGCATGCCCACCGGCATCATCACCAGTCCGGCCAGCGGGGCGCCCATGGCCGCGATTCCGCCGGTGATGAGGAAGAACACGACCGGCAGCAGCACTGCCGAGGATCCGACGCGATCCAAGGCCCAGTCGATGATCTTGTCGACCGTCCCGTTCTCCTGCGCGATCGCGAAGAAGTAGGTCACGCCCGCCAGCAGGATCATGATGCTCAGCGGGAATTCGGCGATGATGTCCTCGACCGCCATATCGGTGAACAGGAGTCCGGTTCCGGCCGCGCCGACGAGCATGAGCACGCCGATCTGCACGCCGCGGACCGCGCCGATGGCGAAGAGAGCGATGAATATGAGCAGAGCAATGATCTGAGTGAGCATGATGTCCTTGCGAAGGCTGAAGCGACACTGTGCATCGCTGGCTGATTCGCTGAGTGACACTACCAGCGTTACTTGCCGGTATGCGGCAGGCGTGTCCGATCGGTCGGAAAATCCCGATAGATGGAAAAACCTCGCCGAGGCGCCTCCAATTACTACCTGACGGCGGCCCAGCAACCTCGCGCGAGGTATCTGGGCCGCCGCCAGGTAGCAATTGGGCGGGGTCAGGTGAGGAGGATTGCTCCGCCGAGAGCGATGAGGGCGACGATGATCGTGACCAGTGTGGCCAGCGCGATCGGCCGGGCGCCGAGGTTCTTCAGCGATCGCCACTGCACTCCACGACCGAGGGCGAACATCGCCATCGCCAGGCACACGGTCTGGACCCAGCTGAGTCCGGTGACCGCGAACTCCGGCAGCAGACCGAAGGTGCGCAGCGCCGCCATGACGAGGAAGCCGACGACGAAGAGCGGCACGATCGGCGGGCGCTTGCCCTGGGCCGGAGCCTTCTTCGTCGCGGTCGACACCGACCCCGGGGTCTGGGTATCCCGGTCGGCATTCTCTGCACCCGAGCCCGCACCTGCGGAGGTCTCGGCGGAACCGGCGGCCGCCTCGGTGACGGTGGAGTTCGCCATCGCCGTGTCCTCACTGCGGCGCACGGCATAGCTGAACACGGCGACGGTGGGCGCGAGCATGATGACGCGGGCGAGCTTGACGAGCACGGCGACCTCGAGGGCCGCGGGTCCGATGATCCCGCCGATCGCCACGACCTGCGCGACCTCGTGCGTGGCGGCTCCGCCCCACATTCCCGCGGTCTCCGGGGACAGGCCCAGAGCAGTCGAGAGCCCGGGGACGATCGCGATCATCAGGGTGCCGAAGAGGACGACGAGGCCGATCGCGGCGGCCACATCCTCCTTCTTCGACTTCAGCGTCGACTCGACTCCGGCGACGGCGGCGGCACCGCAGATGCCGAAGCCGCTGCCGATGAGCACTGCCAGCGGGCGGTCGACCTTGAGCGGCTTGGCCAGTGCCAGGGCGGAGAGGATGCCGGCGGCGACGATGACGGAGGCGAGGACGAGGACGAGCCAGCCGAGTTCGAGGATGTCACCGAGCACCACCTGCGCGCCGAGGGCGACGATGCCCAGGCGCAGCAGCGGCTTCGCGGCGAAGTTGAGTCCGGGCATGAACGCCTCGGACAGGTTGGGCACGAGGTTGCCCAGGAGGATGCCGAGCACGATCGCCACGAGCAGCGGTGAGAGCACGGGGGCGAGCATGGAGATCGGCCACGCGACGGCCGTGGCCACAGCGGCGACGGCGAGTCCGGGTAAAAGGGAGACGAAGCGGTTCATGACTTCAGTCTGTCAACGCCTGCACGGTCGCAGTAGACGGTGATTTCTTCGCAACCCATATGGACCTGATATGTCATGATGAGCATATGCACGATCTCGGGAGTATGAAGAACTGGCCCGAGCTCCAGGCTCTGGGGCTGCTGGTGGCCCTCAGTGGCAACGCCAGGTCGATCGGCCAGGCCGCAGCGAAACTCGATCTCGCCCAGCCGAATGCCTCCCGCAGCCTGCGCAACCTCGAACGCGATCTCAAGGTGCCGCTGCTGCGGCGCTCTCCGCGGGGCACCGAACTCACCGTCGAGGGCCGCGCCGTCGCCGAATGGGCGTCGAAGGTCATCGAAGCCTACGACACGCTCTACGCCGGGGCCCGCGCGATCCAGGACGCCCGTGCCGGAACCGTCAAGGTCAGCGCCTCGCTGACGGTCGCCGAATACCTCATGCCCCACCACCTCACGACATTCCGCGCCGCACACCCGACAATCGACATCGGACTGTCGGTGGAGAACTCCGCGACCGTCATCGACCGGGTGCGCCGGCAGACCTGCGACCTCGGGCTCATCGAATCCGTGTCCCTTCCGAAGGACCTCAACGCCGAGGTGGTCGGCCGTGACCGACTCATGATCGCCTGCGGCCCGGACTTCGCCCACGCCTGGACGAAGCCGATCACCGCCGAGGATCTGGCGCAGGTGCCGCTGCTCGTGCGTGAGATCGGCTCGGGCACCAGGGAGGCCATCGACGCGGCACTGCTCGGTGTGGGAGGAGTCCGCGTGGCGGGGGAGTACGGATCGAACTCTGCCCTGCGCATCGCCGCAGCCACCTCTGTGGCCCCGGCGGTCTTGTCGGAACTCGCTCTGCGCGATGACTTCCGGGCCGGACGTCTGGTGCCGCTGCCGGTGGCCGACGACGTCGATCTCACCCGCGAACTCAATGCAGTGTGGTCGGGCAGCAGACGGCCGTCACCCGGAGCGCGACTGCTGCTCGAGCACATGGTCGACAGCGTCGAGTAGAAGGTTCGGACGACCAGAGAATTCGGACGACCAGAGAATTCGGAACAGCGAGAAGCGGAGGAATCGGCACGCACCTCTGCGGACTCCCGAAACATTCTCGTCATGCGACTGCCGAATTCGTGTGATGGAGTGGGGCATATATTGGGGACATGACACAGCCTGAGCTCTCCACCTCATCCGCCGCTTCGTCCGAGCCCGCCGCTTCGTCGGATTTCGCCCCGGACACTCTCATCGTCGAAACCGGACGCCCGCAGCGCGCCTACGGTGCCGCGGTGAACCCGCCGATCGATCTGTCCTCGACCTTCGTCAGCGCCGGCGACATCACCGCCTCGCCCTATGCCTACGCTCGCTTCGACACCCCCGCATGGACACCGTTCGAAGAGGCGCTCGGTCAGCTCGAGCACTCAGCACTGCCTGGTTTGGTCTTCGGCTCCGGTCTGGCGGCGATTTCGGCCGTGATCAGCCTCGTGCCCGCCGGCGGCACGCTGATCATCCCGACCCACAGCTACCAAGGTGCGCTTTCCTCCGCGGAGCAGATCGCTGGGCGTCAGAACTTCGACATCGTCACCGTCGACATCTCCGACACCGAGGCGGTCATCGCCGCCCTCGACGAAGCGGGGCACGCGAGGCCGGGTCAGGTGGCAGCGGACGGGGCGGCCGCCTCGGCGAGTGCCGGCGAAGCCGGATCCCCGGGAATGCTGTGGATCGAATCGCCGACGAACCCTATGCTCGAGGTCGCCGACGTTCCCGCGCTGACCACCGCCGCCAAGGACCGCGGGTTCCTCGTCTCCGTCGACAACACCTTCGCCACCCCGCTGCTGCAGACGCCGCTCGATCTGGGCGCCGATATCGTCGTGCACTCGGTGACGAAATACCTGGCCGGGCACTCCGACGTCGTCCTCGGCGCGGTCGTCACCGGCAGCACCGCACTGCGCGAGGACCTGCATACGGAACGATCCATGCGCGGTGGCATCGCCGGACCCTTCGAGGTCTGGCTGGCCCTGCGTGGACTGCGCACCCTGGCCGTGCGCCTCGACCGCGCGCAGGCCAACGCACACGCCATCGCCGAACGCCTGGCCGCCCACCCCACCGTCGTCGAAACCCGCTACCCGGGTCTGCCAGGTGATCCCGGCCATGCTCGTGCAGCCGCGCAGATGAACGGGTTCGGAGCGATCATCTCCTTCACCGTCGACTCCGCGGAGAAGGCCACCGCCATCGCCGAGGCGGTCCGACTGTGGACGCCGGCGACGTCCCTGGGCGGGGTGGAATCCCTCATCGAACGTCGCCGCCGGCACCCCGCGGAACCGGCGACCGTGCCCGAGGGGCTCATCCGTCTGAGCGTGGGCATCGAGAACCTCGAGGACCTGTGGGCCGACCTCGAGGCGGCCCTGGCCTGATGGGGCAGGCGCCCGATTACGTGCTCGACCGGCCCAGCACGGACGACCGTGATCAGTTCTTCACCATCGACTCCGACCCGCGGGTCTGGACGCACTTGCCCAGCGGGCGCCTGACCGATGGGGAAGACGCCGTAGCGATCCTCGTCCGCTTGGCCTCGCAGTGGGAGCTCGACGGAATCGGGCCGTGGATGGTCAGACGAGTTCCGGGCGGGGAGATTCTCGGCTATTGCGGCTGCTCGCTGCGCGGAGTCACCGGCCCCGGTGCCTCCCGTAGTACACCCGGAGCGTTCTGGAACCTCGGGTACCGGTTCCGGCCCGAAACACAAGGACAGGGGCTGGCGACCGCGGTCTCGCGGGATGCGATCGAGGCCGCTGCGGCCGTCGACCCTGATCTGCCGGTCGTGGCGTATCTGCTCGAGGCCAATACTGCTTCAGCCGTGGTCGCCCGCAAGCTCGGGTTCGAGCTCGTCCATCGGGCGCCTGACGCCGGCAATCCCGACCCGACTGCCATGAGGCTGGTCTTCGCCGATCGGGACCTCACCGCTGCCCAGCTCGACGCCACTTTGGCCTGAGAGCGCGAAGCATTCTGCCGAGAAACGGGTCAAACGTCGAGACACGCGGGTGCACCCACGTTTCTCGACACTCCACCCGTTTCTCGGTGAAACACCCGTGCCGGAACCCGTTTCTCGACGCTGAGCACGTTTCTCGGCAGCGAGCAATCCGCCTCGCTTATGTGACGCAGATCAACTTAACGTACGTTAAAGTGGCGGTAGATGCTTCCGCGCTCCTCCCCGACGGACGGAAGCAGTCGCCCCGAAAGCTACTCGGATCATCGGATTCGTACGAAGGAGTCGCATTGTCCACCAGTGTTCTCACCGAAGTCAGCGGCGATGTCACGACCGTGACCATCAATCGTCCGGAGAGCCTCAACGCGCTCAACGAGTCGACGTTTGAGGCCATCGGCACGGCCGTCACCGAGGCGGCAGCGAACTCCCGAGCCTTCATCCTCACCGGCAATGAGCGGTCCTTCAGCTCCGGGGCGGATCTGCAGGGAGGGCTGGAACGACAAGACGGCATCGACCTCGACGGTGCGAATAGGATCATCGCCTCGATCCTCGACCTGCCTATCCCCACGATCGCGGCAGTGTCCGGACCGGCCGCCGGCATCGGCTGTTCGCTCGCGTTGGCCTGCGACTATCTGGTGATGAGCGAGAAGTCCTATCTCATGCTTCCCTTCACGAAGATCGGTCTCATGCCCGACGGAGGCTCGACTGCGCTGGTCGCAGCCTCGGCGGGGCGTCACCGGGCCCTGCGCATGGCGCTGACGGGAGAGAAGCTGCAGGCCGCCGATGCTCTCGACTGGGGGCTGGCCAGCGAAGTCGTACCGGCCGGAAGCCACCTGGCACGGGCCGAGGAAGTCGCCGCGGTCTTCGCGCAGGGTCCGACTCGAGCCCTGACCGCCTCGAAGCGAGCGATCAATCGGGCCAGCCTGGCTGAAATCGACTCGTCCTTCGGCCGCGAGGTCGAAGGCCAGGATGCGCTGCGCGCGAGCAAGGACTTCGCCGAGGGAGTCGCGGCCTTCCTCGAGAAGAGGGCACCCGGCTTCACCGGGGAATGATCGCGGGATGGCGCGGACGGACCGGCCCATGACCGCCAGGCCACGGGCAGGTCCACCACCGCCCGACCGCGGACTGGTTCATAACTGTTTGACCACGAATCGATGCGACCGCATCCGCGCCACCTGCGGAGCTGATGTGATGGTGACGATCGCCCACCACGAAACCGGCGATCACGATACTTCTCCCGCCGCGGCCACAGCGGCGAGGAGGGGCCGTAGTACGAACGAAGGAGTCTCATGCTGACAGGAATTCCGTCCACCCTGGGCGACAGCTACCAGCTCAACACCACCACCCTCATCCGGCACGCTGCCACCGTCTTCGGCGATGTCGAAGTCGTCTACCGCCGTTCGGACGGTTCCTGGGGTCGGTCGAACTACGCCGACGAGTTCAAGCGGATGGCTCAGCTCGCGCAGGGTCTCGCCGACCTCGGCGTCGGCGCCGGCTCCATGGTCGGAGTCCTCGACTGGAACTCCCGCCGCCACCTCGAGCTCTACTTCGCTGTCCCCGGTGTGGCCGCGACCATGCTCCAGCTCAACCTGCGCCTGGCTTCCGAAGACCTCGCCTATGTCGTCAGCCACTCGAAGTCGGACTGGATCTTCGTCGACGAATCCCTGCTGCAGGTCGCCGAATCGCTGGCGCCGAAGCTCGACGTCAAGGGCTGGGTCGTCATGACCGACAAGCCGATCGCGGAGATCGAGACGAGCCTGACCAACGTCGTGTCCTACGAAGACCTCATCGCCGACAAATCCGAGACCTTCGACTGGCCCGTCGTCGACGAGAAGACCGCCGCCTACGCCGGATACACCACCGGCACCACCGGCCGACCCAAGGGCGTGTACTACTCGCACCGCTCGATCTACCTGCACACCATGGGCGGTCTTGCCGCACTGCACGGGAACTTCGACGACTGCGTCATGCCCATCACCCCGATGTTCCATGTGCTGTCGTGGGGCTTCCCGCAGAACGCTGTGGCCGCCGGTTCCAAACTCGTCCTGCCGGGCAAGTTCGCCGCCGAGGAGTTCGGCGCCATCGCCCAGGCCTTCGTCGAGGAGAAGGTCACATTGGCCAACGGCGCCCCTGCCATCTTCGGGCCGATGCTGCAGATGATGAAGAAGATGCCGCAGGCTCCGGATCTCTCCGGCGTCCGGTTGGTCTCCGGATCCTCGGAGCCGCCGCTGTCGATGATGCGCGGGTTCAAGGAGCTCACCGGGGCCGACGTCATCCACGGCTACGGGGCCACCGAAACCACCCCGCTGGCGACGACGAACTGGAAGATCCGACCCGGTCTCGACCTCGACGCGGAAGAGAAGTGGGATCTCAAGCGCTCACAGGGTCTGCCCATCATCGGTGTCGAACTGAAGACCGTCGATCCGGAGGGCAATGAGCTTCCGCGCGACGGAAAGTCCATGGGCGAGCTGGTCATGCGTGGCCCGTGGATCACCGAATCCTACTTCCAGCTGCCCGACAACGCCGACCGGTTCCTCGACGGCTGGTGGCGGTCGGGTGACGTCGGCACCATCGACGAACACGGCTACCTCAAGATCACCGACCGGCTCAAGGACGTCATCAAGTCCGGAGGCGAGTGGATCTCGTCGATCGACATGGAGAACGCGATCCTCGACAACCCCGACGTCAGCGAGGCCGCTGTCATCGGTGTCCCCGACGAGAAATGGGATGAGCGTCCGATCGCCTACGTCGTCGCCAACCCCGGCGCCGAGGTGACCCGTGAGTCGATCGTCGAAACGCTGAGTTCTCGTTTCGCAAAGTGGCAGATGCCCGATGAGGTCAAGGTCGTCGACGAGATGCCGCGCACCTCGGTGGGCAAGCTCGACAAGAAGCTGCTGCGCAAGAACTGGGAAGAGTCCTGATCACAGCAGACTGATCACAGCAGCAGCCAGCCGAGCAGCCCGGCGCTGATCACCGTCGCCCATGCCGGGATCTTCCACATGGTCCCGGCGACGAAGGCGGCGACGGCCAGCGCCAGGGTCGCAGGCGACGTGATCCCCTCGACGAAGACGGGGTCGTAGAGCGCGGCCCCCAACAGTCCTACGACGGCGGCATTGACTCCGGTCAGTGCCGCCGTCGCCGGTTCCCAGGAGCGCAGCCGTTCCCAGAACGGCAGGATCCCGATCACCAGCAGACCGGCGGGAAGGAAGATCGCGAGCAGTGCGATGCCGGCGCCGAGGATGCCGCTGGGCCCCGTCGTCATCGACGCTCCGAGGAACGCCGCGAAGGTGAAGAGCGGACCGGGCACGGCCTGAGCGGCGCCGTAGCCGGCGAGGAACGTGTCGTGGTCGACGAGCCCTGTGGGCACGAGCTCGGCATCGAGCAGCGGCAGGACGACATGACCGCCGCCGAAGACCAGCGCCCCGGCCCGATAGAAGATGTCGATGAGACGAATCGTCGCGTCCCCGGTCACTGCGGTGAGCGCGGGCAGTCCGACGAGCAGCGCGACGAAGGCGATGAGGGCGGAGATGCCAAGTCGCCTGGCGCCACGCGAGGCAACGCGGGTCTCGGCGGGGGTTTCCCGATTCTTCGCCCCTCTGTGGGGCCGTTTCAGCCAGACCAGACCGAGCACTCCGCCGAGGACGATCGCGGCGACCTGGACGAGAGCCGTCGGCACGAACGAGTTCGGGATGACGAGCATGAGGACGATGGCGAGACCGGCGATGCTCGCGCGCCGGGCATCCGGGGTCAGCGATTTCGCCATCGACTGCACGGCACCGGCGACGACGGCCACCGCGGCGGCCTTGAGTCCGAGCAGCCATCCGGCATCGCCGAGCTCGCCGAAGGCCGAGAGCCCGAGCGCGAAGAGGGTGAGCAGAATCGCCGACGGCAGAGTGAAGGTCACCCACGCGGCGGCGAGCCCAGGCAGACCTGCTCGGCGCAGCCCGAGTCCCATGCCGACCTGACTCGACGCGGGGCCGGGCAGCATCTGGCACAGGGCCACGAGGTCGGCGTATTCGCGGTCGTCCAGCCAGGAGCGGCGGCCGACGAAGGTCTCGCGGAAGTACCCGAGGTGGGCGACGGGGCCGCCGAACGACGTCAGGCCCAGGCGAAGGAACGATCCGGCCACCTCGGCGGTGCGGGCAGGTGCAGTGGTCATCGGATCAGTGAACACGAATCAGGTGACGCAGAGGTGAACGGGCCTCAGGGGTGGTGGAGGAGATAGGTGCCGCCCTTGAGGCAGGTGTCGACGACCCAACCGTCGCCGACGAGGCCGGT
Organism: Brevibacterium epidermidis NBRC 14811; assembly: GCF_001570805.1. GTDB lineage: Bacteria > Actinomycetota > Actinomycetes > Actinomycetales > Brevibacteriaceae > Brevibacterium > Brevibacterium epidermidis. The sequence continues at coordinate 90,074 of NZ_BCSJ01000008.1, forward strand.
CAGCGCGGTGCGCAGCGCCAGTCGCCAGCGGCTGGCGAGGTCGGCATCCTGGCCGCGCAGGTCCTCGATGTCGGAGGGGAAGTCGAGTGAGACGAATTCGGTCTCCTTCGGCACTTCGCTCAGCAGCGGCTCGCCGTCATCATCGGCGCGCAGGCAGGGGAAGGCCGATCCGGGATCGACGACCGAGGCCCGTGCCGGACGGTCGAGCGGCCAGGACACCATCATCCGGTCGCTGGCCTGGCCGGAGTTCACTCCGTCGCGCATCTGACCGTAGAAGTCCTCGAGGTATTCGACCATGCCGACGCCCAGGCGTTGGAAGTTGAAGTACGCGTTGCGTGCGATGAGGGGGTCGAAGGTCCAGGTCATCTCGGTGATGCCGAGGTTGAGGCACCACAGGCGCTGGTGCAGCTTCATCGCGGATCCGGCGCCGCGGCCGATGATCTGGTGGCGGACGCCGGCGATATGCGAGTGCATGACCGTGCCCAGAGGCTGGCCGAAGAAGCCGATGGTCACACCGATCATCTCGTCGGGTTCGTCGACGCTGTAGGCAGCTGAGACATAGTTGCCGGCGTGGGCGAAGGCGATGATGAGGCTGGGTTCGAACACGTTCGTGCCGGTCTCGTCGACGTTCCAGACTTCGTCGAGCAGCATCGAGGCCCTGGCCGCCTCGTCGGCGGTGTGGATCTCGCGCACGTCGATGCGCGCGGTCTCCGCAGCGGCGGCGTATTCGTCCTCCGCCAGGGCGAGGATCTCCGAGTCCACTGTTCTCAGTTCTGGGTTCGCGCTCATGGTGACATTGTGCCACCCGATCCCGGCCACGGCGGGAGGTCCAGGGCAACGATTCGACTACGGCGAACGGGCCAGTGCATGCTGAGACGCGGCCGACACGCGCGTGAGTGAACGTCCCCGCACGCTTGAGTGAACTCCGCCGCCCGCCGGGATGGGCCGGGTATAGCCTGGACGCATGAGCTCAACAGTCGCCGTCATCGGCGCCGGAACCATCGGCCGGTCGTTCGCCTATCTCTTCGCCCGCAGCGGGTACACGGTGCGGGTCTTCGACCCGCGTTCCGACCTCGCCGAGGTGGTCGCCGAGCTCCAGGCCGACGTCACCGCCGACGCTTCCGCCCGGAATGAGCTGGCCTCGCAGGTCGGCACCGTCGAAATCGCCGAGACCGTCGAGGCCGCCGTCGCCGGTGTCGTCTTCGTCCAGGAATCCGGTCCCGAGGATCCCGAATCGAAGCCGGTGCTGTTCTCCCAGATCGCCGAGGCGGCTCCAACCGAGGCCGTGTTCGCAACCTCATCGTCGACGATCCCGGCCTCATCGATCGCGGCCGCGCTGCCGGAGTCCGAGGCCTCCCGCGTCATCGTCGGCCATCCATTCAATCCACCGCATCTCATGCCGCTCGTCGAAGTCGTGCCATCACCGCAGACCTCTACCGAGACCGTGGACGCCACGGTCGAGTTCTACCGCAGCTGCGGCCGCGAACCGGTGGTGCTGGGACGTGAGATCCGCGGGTTCGTCGGAAATCGGCTGCAGAATGCGCTGATGAAAGAAGCGATCTCGCTCGTGCAGAACGGAGTCGTCACCGCCGCAGACCTCGACACCGTGATGAAGAATTCGCTGGGTCTGCGATGGTCGGCCGTCGGTCAGTTCGAAGGCATGCACTTCGGCGGGGGAGAGGCCGGGATCCGCGGGTTCATGGACCATATCGGCCCGGCCTTCGCCGCCATCGAGGATCTGCCCGTCGACGTCGACCCCGCAGGCATGGAAGACGTCTTCGAGCAGGTCGAAGAAGCCTATGGCCCGACGCCGACTCCGCAGGCCGCCGCCGTCCGCGATCGGATCCAGAAGGCGGTGCTCGACGCCCGCGGCCAGGGTCGCTGAGCCTCAGTCGCTGAGGCTCAACTGCTCGGGCTCAACGACTGAGGCTCAGACCGCTGCTTGGTAGAAGTACGTGGTGCGTTCGGCGATGAGACCCTCGGTGTCGAAGAGGAAGAAATCCGCGAATCCCACCGAGGTCTCCGAGCCGTCCTTGAGGCGGCCGCTGAAGACTCCGCGACTGGATGCGCGGTCGCCGTCGACGATGATCTCCTGCAGCGAATGCGCACCGGAATCGATGACGCGTTCGCCGTGGTAGAAGTCGGTGATCTGCTGGCCGACCATCGTCGGATAGCCGGGCCGATCATAGCTGGCGTCGGCGGCGAACAGCGCCGAGGTGGCGCCCGCATCTCCGGCATCGACGGTGGAGTAGTAGCGCTTCACGAGTTCAGTCACACTGGGCATGGCACTACCGTAACAGTGACCCATGACATAGTCCGGCCCGGCCCTCGGCGGATCGATCCGGGCCCCTCGGGCCACCGAGCTTCTCGTCGACCTCGATCGTCATCTGATTTCGCATATCCATCCTGCATCGGGTTAGTATCGACCTACTAATGATAACGAGTCTCACTAACTAGAGAGTGCGAATGATGAAACGACACCACACGATGCTCGGATCGGCGGTGGTCGCCTCGGCGCTGCTGCTCACCGGATGCCAGGCAGGCGACGACGCCACCGACTACGACGCGGTCGGCAAGGACGAGAAGACCGCGGGCGCCGCAGACAGCAAGGACGACAAAGGGCACGCCCAGGAGCTCGCCGGTGCCCAGCCGCGGATCGTGACTACCTACGACGGAGGGATCCTCACCCTCGACGCGACGACGCTCGAGGTCATCGACGACACGAAGATTGAGGGCTTCAACCGCCTCAACCCCGTCGGCGACGGCCGCCACCTCATGGTCTCCGTCGCCGAAGGCTTCCGCCTCTTCGACGCCGGAGTCTGGACCCAGCCGCACGGCGACCACACCCACAGCTACGCCGCCGACCCGCAGCTCACCGACACCGTCTTCGACACCGAACTGCCCGGACACGTCGTCAACCACGGCGAGGCCACCGTGCTCTTCGGCGACGGCGACGGCAAGATCCAGACCTTCGACACCGAGGACTTCTCCGACGGCGCCCCGAAGCCCCAGGTAACCGAGGTCGACGAACCCCACCACGGTGTCGCCGTGAAACTCGCCGATGGTTCGATGCTGCACACCGTCGGAACCGAGGACGAACGCTCGGGTGCGAAGGTCGTCGACAGCTCCGGCAAAGAGATCGCAAGCAGCGACGAGTGCCCCGGAGTCCACGGCGAAGTCGCTGCGAAGGACGAGGTCATCGCGCTCGGCTGCGAGAACGGAATCCTTCTGTACAAGGACGGGAAGTTCGAGAAGATCGACGCTCCCGACTCCTTCGGTCGCATCGGCAACCAGTCCGGCAGCGACGAATCGCAGTACATCCTCGGCGACTACAAGGTCGACGAAGACGCCGAACTCGAACGCCCCGAACGGGTGAGCGTCACCGACACGAAGTCGGGCAAGCTCTCGCTCGTCGACCTCGACGCCTCCTACAGCTTCCGATCCCTGGGCCGCGGACCCGACGGGGAGGGCGTCGTCCTGACCACGGACGGGAACCTCAAAATCATCGACCCCGCCACCGCCTCGGTGACGGAGGAATACCCGGTCATCGACGAATGGGAAGAACCCGTCGAATGGCAGAAGGCCCGCCCGACGCTCTTCGTCCAGGACGAAGTCGCCTATGTCAGCGATCCGGGAGAGAAGAAGATCCACATCCTCGACCTCGAATCCGGTGAGGTGATGGCCGAGGAAACGCTGCCGCACGCACCGAACGAACTCACCGGCGTCACCGGCTGAGGACCCTCGGCAGACGCTGACAGCGACGCGAAACCGACCCGACCGGCGGTGCCCGTCAGCGCACCGCCGGTCGGGTCGGCCGCCTCGGTGATGGCTGTGAATCCGCCCAGGAGGTGAGACCGTCGTTGCCGCCGCCGGGTTTCGGCCATAGCGTGGGGATGGACATGCGATCGCAGATGATCGCAACACCCCGTCGAAGTGAAAGAGGACTGACATGACCACCATGTATCGCGTGACCGACCCGGCGACCGGCCAGGTTGCCGAAGAATTCCCCACCGCCACCGATGCCGAGATCCTCGCGGCCCTCGATCGTTCGGCGACGACCTTCGACGAGTGGAGCAAGACCCCGGTAGCTGAGCGCGCTGCACTGCTGACCCGCGTGTCCGAGATCTACGCCGAACGCGCCGAAGAGCTCGCCGAGGTCATCCGGCTCGAAATGGGCAAGTCCGTGCCCGAAGGCAAGGGCGAAGTCCAGCTGAGCTCGATGATCTACAAGTACTTCGCCGACAACGCCGAGGCCTTCATGGCCGACGAACCCCTGCGCGGACCCAAGGACGCGACCGCCATGATCCGCCGCAAGCCCGTCGGCTCGCTGCTGGGCATCATGCCCTGGAACTTCCCCTACTACCAGGTCGCCCGTTTCGCCGCCCCGAACCTGGCCCTGGGCAACACGATCCTGCTCAAGCACGCTCCGCAGTGCCCCCGCTCGGCGCAGATCATGGAAGAGATCTTCATCGAGGCAGGCTTGCCCGCGGGCGCCTACATCAACATCTACGCCAGCAACGAGCAGGTCGCCGACATCATCCTGCCCGACCCGCGCAACCACGGTGTGTCCCTGACCGGATCCGAGCGCGCCGGTGCCGCCGTCGCAGCCGAGGCCGGAAAGAACCTCAAGAAGGTCGTGCTCGAGCTCGGCGGATCCGACCCCTATATCCTCCTCGACACCGACGATGTCCAGAAGTCCGCGAAGACCTTCTTCAACACCCGCATGGGCAACACCGGCCAGGCCTGCAACTCGCCCAAGCGGATGATCGTCATGGACGACATCTACGACGACTTCGTCTCCTCCATCACCGAGGCGGCCAAGAAGAACACCCCCGCCGTGCCCGGCGAGGAAGGCTCCCGCCTGTCCCCGCTGTCGTCGGTGGCCGCCGCCGATCGCTTCGTCGAACAGGTCCAGGACACCGTCAGCGAGGGCGCGACCCTGCTGGCCGGGGGTAAGAAGTACGACGGCGGCGGAGCCTACGTCGAACCCGTCGTCCTCACCGATGTGCAGAAGGGCATGCGCGGATACTACGAAGAGCTCTTCGGGCCCGCCGTCATCGTCTACAAAGTCAGCAGCGAAGAAGAAGCCGTTGAGCTCGCCAACGACACCCCCTTCGGTCTGGGCGCCGCCGTGTTCTCCACCGATATCGCCCGGGCCGAACGCGTCGGAGACCAGATCGATTCCGGAATGGTCTTCCTCAACGCTCCCGAAGGAAGCCGCGAATACCTGCCCTTCGGCGGAGTCAAGCGCTCCGGCGTCGGCCGGGAACTCGGGCCGCTGGCGATGGACGAATTCGTCAACAAGCAGCTCGTGTACAAACAGAGCTGATCGGTCAGAACTGATCGGTGCGCTCGGGACCCGAGAGCGCGGGTTCCGATCGTGACCGGGTTGTGATCGCCGTCAGGGCGCTGTTTCCTACCAGGGGGCAGCGCCCTGATTGTATGCTGAGACCACACACAGCTAGTTCTCATACTTCTCAGCGGGAGGTCTTCCCATGTCGGCACCGAAGCCGTCAACCCAGGTCAACGCCGCAGCCTCAAAAGGGATCATGCGGCCGGTCAACCGATTCCTCGAACAGTGGATCCCCTCGGCCCTGACCTTCGCCATCGTCCTCACCCTCATCGTCGCGGTCCTCGCATTCATCTTCACCGATGCCGGCCCGACTGACGTCGTCACCGGCTGGGGTGAGGGACTGGCCGGTCTGCTCGAGTTCATGACGCAGATGTGTCTGATCCTCCTGCTCGGACACATCCTCGCCAACACCGGACCCGTGCGGAAGCTGCTCGCCTGGCTCGCCCGCGTTCCTGGCAACGCCACCTTCGCCTACGTCTTCGTCTTCCTCGTCGCCGCCCTCGCCAGCCTCATCACGTGGGGGCTCGGCCTCGTCGTCGGTGCGCTGCTCGCCCGTGAGGTCGCCGTCCAGTCACGTGACCGCGGAATCAAGGTCCACTTCCCGCTGCTCGTCGCCGCCGGCTACTCCGGGTTCGTCGTCTGGCATATGGGCTATTCGGGATCGGGCCCGCTGACCGCGGCCACTCCGGACTCCTTCCTCTCCGAATCCCTCGGCGGACAGACGGTGCCGGTGTCGGAGACGATCTTCGCCGGTTGGAACCTGCTGGCCATCGCCGGCGTCATCATCGTCTGTGGGCTCCTCTTCTTCCTCGTCGCTCCGAAGGCCGGCGCCCCCGTCTACGAACTCCCCGCCTCGGTGAGCTCGGAGAAACAGTCGCAGGTCGACGAAGAGGTCGTCACCCCGGCCGACCGCATCGACGCCTCGCGCATTCTCACTCTCATCGTCGGCCTCGCTCTCGTCGCCTACCTCATCATCCACTTCGCCCAGGGCGGGGGACTGACCCTCGACATCGTCAACTGGTCGTTCCTCGCGCTCATCCTGCTGCTCGTGCGCAACCCCTTCGAGCTCATCCACCTGACGAAGGAGGCGGCCTCGAACGTCGGCGAGATCCTTCTGCAGTTCCCGCTCTACGCCGGAATCCTGGGCATCATGTCCTCGACCGGACTCATCGCAGTGTTCTCCGACGCCATCGTCTCGATCGCGAACCCGGCCTCGTTCGGGGTTCTCGCGCTCATCTCGGCAGGACTCGTCAACTTCTTCGTCCCCTCCGGCGGCGGACAGTTCGCCGTGCAGGGCCCGATTATGCTCGATGCTGCCAACCAGCTCGGCGTCGACCCGTCGATTGCGATCATGGCCGTGTCTTACGGCGACCAGTGGACGAACATGCTCCAGCCCTTCTGGGCGCTGCCGGTGCTGGCGATCGCCGGGCTGAAGATGCGCGACATCCTCGGCTACACCGTCATCACGTTCCTCGGCTCCGGGGTGGTGATGGCTGCCGCGCTGCTCTTCGTCTCACTTTGAGACTCGATTCACTCTGAAGCTCGATTTACTCCGAGCCTCGATGAATGTCCCGCCGAGGTGGGCGGAGCGGAACCGACGCTGCCATGGTCGGTGAAGCCCCACCTCGGCGAGGGTGAGTCGCTGATCTGCAGATTCGCTTGGCATAACAGGATAAGTGACCTTAAGTGTCTATGTGGTAACCTCCGTTGTTGGCCGTCCCCGTGGAACCGGGGATGCGACGATGACGGAAGATCTTGAAGCAACAGCCGTTGATTATGCTCGGTTGAGCACTCTGCTCGACCGAGTCCGATGCCACGACGCCAACGCGTCCGGATAAGGAGTACAACCATGTCAGCATCAGTTGACACCCCGCCGGGTGACCCGAAGGGAGAGGCGAAGGCCAAGGTGAAGCCCTCGCTTCCTCCCGTGAATAAGAAGGTGTTCCTGGCGGCGGCCCTGGTGGCGCTCGCCATCACCGTGTGGGCTCTCATTTCACCGACCAATGCCGAGACGGTCCTCGGTGCCGTCGTCGGCTGGACCTCCGATTGGTTCGGCTGGTTCTACGTCCTCCTCGTCCTCGCCGTCCTCGTCTTCGTCATCTACCTGGCGGCCTCCCGCTACGGAAACACGAAGCTCGGCCCCGAACACTCGAAGCCCGAATTCGGCCTCGTCGCCTGGGCGTCGATGCTCTTCGCCGCCGGCATCAGCACCGACCTCATGTTCTTCGCCGTGGCCGAACCGGTCACGATGTACCTCACCCCACCGAGCACCGAACCCGAAACGGTCGATGCCGCCCGCGAATCGACGGTCTGGGCGCTCTTCCACTACGGCCTGAGCGGTTGGGGACTCTACGCCCTCATGGGTATGGCTCTGGCCTACTTCGCCTACCGGATGAACATGCCGCTGGCGATCCGTTCGGCGCTGGCCCCGATCTTCGGCAAACGCGTCCACGGTGCTCTGGGCGAGACGGTCGACTTCGCCGCCCTGCTGGGCACGATCTTCGGCGTGGCCACCTCGTTGGGCATCGGTGTCGTCATGGTCAACGTCGGTCTCAACACCGTCTTCGGCATCCCGATCGGCACCGCCACCCAGGTCGGCATCGTCGTCGTCGGAGTCGGTGTCGCCACGCTCTCGGCGATCTCGGGTGTGGACAAGGGAATCAAGTTCCTGTCCATCCTCAACGTCGTCCTCGCCATCGCGCTGAGCCTCTGGGTGCTCGTGGCGGGAAATACGAAGTTCCTGCTCAACGCCTTCGTCCTCAATATCACCGATTTCGTCCGTCTGTTCCCGAACATGGTCGGCCAGACCTTCGCCTTCGAAGACACCGGAACGTGGATGACCGACTGGACCCTGTTCTTCTGGGCCTGGTGGATCGCCTTCGCTTCGTTCGTCGGACTCTTCCTCGCCCGCATCTCCCGCGGACGCACCATCCGCCAGTTCGTGCTGGGCACCCTGACGATTCCGTTCATCTACATCTTCATGTGGATTTCGATCTACGGAAACTCGGCGCTGGACATCATCCGCAGCGGTGACAAGAAGTTCGGCGAAGCCGTCATGCTCAGTCCCGAAGGCGGCTTCTACGACCTGCTCTCCCGCTATCCGGCGTTCGCCGTCATCGCCGCTTTGGCCACGATCACGGCTCTGCTGTTCTACGTCACCACCGCGGACTCCGCGGCCTTGGTGATGGCGAACCTGTCGTCGAATCTGCGGAACCCCGCCGAGGATGGACGCGCTGGACTGCGCATCTTCTGGGCGCTGTCGACCGGTGCCCTGACGGTGGCGATGCTGCTCGTCGGGGGCATCGGCGCCTTGCAGAGCGCGACGGTGATCATGGGCCTGCCCTTCGCCTTCGTCGTCATCCTCGTGATGATCGGTCTGTACAAGGCACTGCGGGTCGAGGCGAACCGCGTCGACAGCGTCGACACGACCCTGCCCGGCTCGTTGGCGCGTCGTTCCCGCGGCCCCGGTCACGAGACCTGGCAGCGTCAGCTCGGCCGGGTGCTGTCCTTCCCGAATCAGGCGCGTGCCCAGGAGTTCGAGCAGAAGGTGCTCATCCCCACCCTCAACGAGGTGGCCGAAGAGATGGAAGGCCGCGGAATCTCATCGCGTTGCGGTCGCGTCGATTCCGAAGGCGTATTCGTCGACGACGGTGAACTCTTCCAGTTCGAAGTCGACGGAGGCGGGCAGTACCCGTTCCGCTATCAGGTGTGGCCGCACAAGGTCAGCGTGCCGTCGTTCGGCGGAATGGTCCCGCGCGGAACCGGCGAGGACTACTACCGGATGGAGGTATACCTCGACGGCGGCACCGGTCAGGGCTACGACATCATGGGGTTCTCGAAGGAGCAGATCATCGATGACGTGCTCGACCAGTACGAACGCCACGTCGAATTCCTCCAGCTGCAGGAGAACGTCATCCACGGCGATGACTGAATCCGCTGGGTGAGAGCGACGCCCGGGATCCTGGCCTGATGGTCGGCGGTCCCGGGCGTTGTCGTTTCTCGCACCGAGGCGGCACGTTTCTCCCGCATCGAGGCGGCCGGACGGTGCGTGGCGAGCCCGGGAAAGGTCAGGCGATCACCCCGCAATCACGCTGCGCAGGGTGCGGGTGACGGACAGGGCCGTGAGTCCGCTGGTGGCGGGGTTCTCCGGGCTCGGGGTCGAGCGGATGTCGAAGGTGAACCCTCCTGCCGATCCGGCTGCTCGGATCCGATGGGCGGACTGGTTCTGACCGGCCACCGCTTGGATTACGACCTGCACCCGCTCCAACGATGCGCCGAGCATGTCGGCATCGGACGTGCCGGCGGACAGTCCGCGGGTGGCCCAAGCGAGAGCGACGGCGATATTGACGTTGGCCGGGAACTTCTCGATCGCCTCGGCGGGGTTGCCCGTGAACACCGTCAAGGGTCCGTCCTCGGGGCGGAGGTCACGCAGACGTGCGGCCTCGGTCTCGGACATCCACGGTCGGATGAGTCCGCTCGCCTCCTTCGAAGTGGTGATTTCGACGGTGTCGAGGCCATCGGCCTGCGCCGCCGCCTCGAGCACATCGAGTCCACCGATCGCCCCGTTGGTCACATGCAACCGGCCGGGGCCAGCGAGCAGACCCGCACGGGCCTCGGGCGCTGCCAGGGCACCGACACTGGTGAGGACGAGAGGGCGACCGGACGCAATAGCCGACGGACCGAGCTGGGCGGCGGCAGGGACACCGGCGCATTCGACGATGACGTCGAAGCCGTCGAACATCCTCGGTGAGGGTGAAGTGTCGATGTCGGCACGACCGGCGAGCCGGGCAAGACCAGGGAGGTCGACCACCTCGGCGCCGTGATTCGGGCGGCCGTCATGCTTGGCTCGATCAGAGACCAGAGCGGTCAGGCTGAGCGTCCCGGCGGCGAGCTCGGGAGAGAGCAGCTGGGCGACGTGACGGCCGATGGCACCGAATCCGAGGAGGAGCACTGAGGTCATGGCCGCACCTTATCGGAGATCACTGACATGGGGCTCAGACCGGCGTGACCATGACCTGGGGGACCGGAGTATGGGGCGTGCGGGCAATGTCAGTGCGACGCGATACGGTTGCAGAATGGACGACGAAACACAGCCAAACCATTCCGGCGGAGCCGTCATCGGCGACGACGGACTGGCCCGCACTCCTTGGGCGTACGGCGACCCGATGCTGCTGGACTACTACGACAGCGAATGGGGCCTGCCCATCCATGACGAGGCGGGGCTGTTCGAGCGGATGAGCCTCGAAGGATTCCAGGCCGGACTCTCCTGGCTGACGATTCTGAAGAAGCGGGAGCGATTCCGTGAGGTCTTCGCCGGATTCGATCCCGAGGCCGTTGCCCGCTTCGGCGACGTCGAGATCGAGCAGCTGCTGACCGACCCCGGGATCATTCGCCATCGGGGCAAGATCGAAGCTTGCATCAACAACGCTGCTCGCGTGATCGAGCTGCGTGAAGATGGCGGGCTCGATGCGTTTCTGTGGTCGTTCCAGCCTGCGCAGACGCCGCGGCCGCGCACCGTCGCCGAGATCCCGACGACCGGACCGGAGTCCGTGGCCCTGTCGAAGGCTCTGAAGAAGAAGGGATTCCGCTTCGTCGGACCGACCACGATGTATGCCCTGATGGAGGCCATCGGCATGGTCGATACGCACCTGCTCGACTCCCACCGGCGAGGTGCCTCCGGAGTGTGGTCGAAATGAACGACATCCGAGTCTCCGCGCTCGTCCTCCTCCACCCGCAGCGTCCGGGGCTGCTCATGGTGCGCAAGGCCGGGACGACGTCATTCATGTTGCCCGGCGGCAAACCCGAAGAGGGGGAGACCGCTGAGGACACCATCGTGCGCGAGATCGCCGAGGAACTCGGACTCGATCTGGACCGACACCGGCTGCACGCCCTGGGTACGTTCGCCGCGGCGGCGGCGAACGAGGCCGATCACCGAGTCATCGGCGACGTGTTCTGCTACGACGGCCAGCCGGAGGGGCTCGATGTGGAGAACATCGCGCATCTGGCCGAGATCGCCGAAGCCGGGTGGTTTCCCATCGATCCTCTGCCCGCGGACACCGAGACCCGCCAGTTCGCACCGCTGACCCGCAATGAGGTGATCCCGGCGTTGCAAGCAGCTGGGAGATCGTCAGGCTGACCGGCGGCGCCGCGCACACGGTGTGGCACTGGGTTCACGTGGTGCGGCATTCGATTCACACGGCGCGGCGGCTGTTCTCACACGGCGCGGCGTTGGAACGCGAGGTCGAGGGTGAACAGCTGCAGGGAGTGCACCAGGGTGATCGCTGCGATGAGGAAGCTCAGTGAGATGTCGATGATGCCGAAGACCGTCAGTGCCGGTGGGCTGACATAGCCGGGTGCCTGCAGGAGGGTGCAGCCGATGACGATTGCGCCGGTGAGGATCGCAATCAGGACGGCGATCGTCGTTCGTCCCACCGCAGCCAGGCACAGCAGACCGGTGGTGAACAGCAGAGCGAAGAGCGCGAAGACATCGACTCCCCGTCCGATGATGAGGACTTCCTGCCACAGGTTCCCGTACGTGACCGAACTGTCCGGTTCGGGGGAGTAGTAGGGGAAGAACGAAGCGGCGATGACCATCACCACCAACGGTCCATAGAGGCGGGCATAGACGATGTTCGTGCGTCGGATGCGCCGGGCGAGGTCGTCGGCGCGGCGGAGCTGCCCGGTCGTCATCGACCGGTCGTCGTCTGTCGCCGTCACCGTGGCCCGCCCTTGGTGTCGAGGCGGGTGGCACGAGGACTCGTTGCTGTGCCGAAGCACGGCAGAAGCATCGCATTTCTCCAATCAGGGAGTTAGGGGATTGTGGTCGACAATGGCGCGAATGGATTAGGCGTCATCAAGGCGGGTCGAAACCTGAAACGTATTCAGGAAAGTTACCGCTCGGTGTTCTCACGAGACAAGGAATGGTCATGACTCAGGTGTCATGCCCGCGAAATTTCACATATTCGCACAAAGGCTTTTATGCCGGGTTGTGACTTTATCCCTATTTGGCTGCTCGCCGAGGCGCATTCTTCGATCGGGCAGTCGCGAGGTCAGGTACGGCATGATCCTCTGCCGCGCGACCGAGCAGGCGCGAGATTCGATCGAGGGTGTCGCGGAGTTCGGGGCTGTCGACGACGGTGAAGTCGGTGTCCAGCCGTGCCAGTGTCAGGGCCATGGTGGCCAGGCTCTGCCCGCCGACAGTGACGAGGCAGCGATCGTCCTCGAGCGCTTCGACCGTGCCTTCGGCGGATGCGAGCCTCTTCATCACCGTGGGTGCAGGGGCGTCGACGACGACCTGGGCCGAATGCCGCCACCTGGGTTCCGTCGCATGTCGTTCGACGAAGTCTCCGATATCGTCGGCCGGCAGCGGGCGCGGAGTGAAGCTGCGGCCGCTCGGGATCTTCGGCACGATGCGTTCGGCGCTGAAGACCTGCCAAGCCTCGGATTTGGGATCGAAGGCCAGCAGGTGCCAGCGGTGCTGACGGTTGACGAGCCGATAGGCCTCGACTTCCAGATGGGCCTCGTGAGTCGGGGGACTGTGCGCGGCTGCCGGTGGTGGTGAATCTCCGGCGGTGGAGTCAGTGGCCCCGGCATCGTTGGTTTCTGTGTTGGTGGCGCCTGAGCTGGCTGCGTCGCCGGCAGCGTCGCCGGGTGGGTGGACGGACGGCTCGCCGAGGTAGGTGAAGCGCAGGAGTTCGTGTCGGCGGCAGTGGTCGATGAGGGTGACGATGAGGTTCGGGTCGATGATCGGCATCGGCTGATTGCCGACGACCGGAACGGTGAAGTGTGCGAGGCTCTGCACCCTGGCCCGGACTGCGGCGGGCAGAATGGTCTCGAGCTTCGCCAGCGCCAGGGCCGAAGTCTCTTCCATTCCGCCGATGATGCAGCTCAGCCCAGAATGGAGGCCGACGGCGACCGCCACCGCTTCATCGGCGTCGAAGATGAGCGGCGGGATGCCCACACCATTGGAGGAGAGGCGGTAGCCGCCCTCGGTTCCGCGTGTGCCGTCGATCGAGTAGCCGATATCGCGCAGCGTGCCGATATCGTTCCGGACGGTCCGCGGACTCACTTCCAGACGATCTGCCAATTCGTTTCCCGACCAGGTTCGGGGGACCATCAGCAGTGACAATAACCCGAGCAGCCGTGCTGCAGTCTGTGACATCTCTGCGTCTTCTGTCGTTTAGGAAGACCTCCTGCCTGAACTCAGAATAGCATTATGCAAATCGTTCCGGGGCAGAGCGAAAACAATGAAGTGGCTTCCCCGAATTCGGAGGAACTGACAAAATTGATGCACGACCAGCAGAATATTCAGAGTATTCCTTCCCCAGTGACAACAGAAACTGAATTCGATGTCGACGACTATCTCGAGTTGTATTCCTCGGCACGGAAGAAGGACAAAGGGTGGATCCTCGACGAGGTCATGATCCTCACCGGATGGTCGCGTGACCATGCGCGGCGCCGATTGGCTGCCCTGCACGACGGAGAGGACGACTTCGATGATGAGGCCACCGAACAGGCACGATCAAGGTGCTGCAAATATTCGCCCGAATCACGGGCACTCCTCGTTCAGATCTGGGAGTGGTCGGGGTATCAGAGCGGCAAATACCTGGCCGCAGTGATGCCGCTGCTGCTCGACGCCGCCGAACGCCACGGCGCCCTCGTCCCCGACCGGGACGGGTACAGTCTCGAGGTTCGCAGCGAACTGCTCGCCGTCAGTCCGGCATCGATCGACCGGTATCTGCGCTCGGCGCGAGCCGAGGACTTCCGAGACCGCCGAGTGTCGACGAAACGGTTCACCAGTCCCAGCGAAGACTTCCTCGACTTCGCGTCGGGACCGAACGAGTTTGAGCCCGGATTCTTCCTCGTCGACACCATCGCGCATGCGGGACCGACCCGCGCCTCGAACTGCGTGTTCACGATCAGCGCCTCCTGCCTGCACACCGGCTGGGTCTTCACACGCAGCCTTGCCGACAACTCCCCGGGCACCATGGTGGAGGTTCTGCAGTGGTCACTCGACGAGGTGCAGGGGATTCCCTTCTGGGTCAACGCCATCGAGCTGAGCAACGCCGATGACACCGTCCACGAGGCGACCGACCGGTGGGCACGCAGCCTGGACATCCATTTCAGTCCGGTGCTCAAAGACCTCCGCCGCGATCGGCTTCCGGAAGCATCGCGGCATCAGCATCTCGTCCACGAGTACGGCAATATCCGCCGCTACGACACCGACGAGGCTCGGTCTGCACTCAACGGACTCTGGCGTGCCGTCGACGACCGGCTCAACTACTTCACCCCTACGCGCAAACCAGCCGGCTGGGCAGAAGGCGAGGATGGCGAGCAGCGTCGCATCTACGACGAACCGAGCACACCGTTCGAACGGCTGCGCGCAGCGGGCGTCATGTCACCGACGCAGGAGGACGAGCTCATCCGGTACGCAGACGGTCTCGACCCGGCCCGCCTGACCGAGGAGATCATTTTCTGGCAGAACCGTCTTCAGGAGCTGGCCGCCTGAGCGGGGTTCGGCCCAGGGATGTCGGCCACGGGTCGTCGGCAGCGAGCCGAGCCCAGGGGCCGACGGCTCAGTCGCGATCCTGTCGCGAATAGGCGATGAGCGCCCGATACAGATCGATCGGCGCACAATTGGCGCCCTTGGCCAGGGACTTCATGAGTTTGCGGTAGGTCTGGTAATCCATGTGCGACGGGTTGTCCGTGGACACGAGATTGAAGTCGTGCAGCACCGTCAGCGCCCGGGAATCCATGATGGAGAACTTCTTCGGATTCACCACGGTGAGCAGAGTGCTCGCCATCGGGATTCCCACTCCGGGCAGCATCTGCAACAGTGGCAGACGGAAGCGATTGGGTGTGTCCTCGTCGAGAGCGACGCCGGTGACGAAGTCGATGTCATCGGACGAGAGCTCCTCGAGACCCGACAGGACTCCGATGGCCTTCCACTCGGCGACCTTGAGGAAGTGTTTGCGTTTGAACGATTCGCGGACCTTCGTCTTCGGACCGACTTCGCTGAAGATCTCCGATTCGAGGTCCGTGAGCACATAGAGCGGTTCGAACTTGAGGACGAATGCGGTGTCGACGGTGCCGCTGGGGGCTTCGCGGTTCAGTTCCGATGAGGTCATGGGCCGATGGTAGACGACCATTCTGACGCGCAGGTGAACAGTTATTGCTCGGAAGGAAGGCGAACGGTTCGGACACGGCAGATGCAGTGCCGATGTCGTAACCTCGGACTATGAGCCCCGAACACCCGTCTCAGGCGACGTACACCCCAGCCCTGTTGGGCCTGGTGTGGACGGCGATGTTCGGGTTCTCCGCCTTCTTCTTCAGCTATTCGACGATGGTGACGATCGCGGCAGCGGACGGGTTGTCGACCGTCACCGGAGGGTCCGTGCTGACGACGATGATGATCGGTGTCATCGTCGCCCAGCCCTTCGCCCCGTGGGCCGGTCGGGTCTTCGGTTTCAAGGCCTCGCTGCTGATGGCGCTCGTGCTGCAGTTCCTCGGGCAGCTCCTCGGTCTCTTCGTCGGCCCGCCGCTGTTGGCGCTCGTCCTCGCCGGACTCTGCGGAGGCGTCGGGTTCGGACTCTTCGTCGTCCTCGCCAATGCGGCGGTCCCGGGAACGACCTCACCCGGGCGGATCGGCAAGGCACTGGGCTTCTTCGGTGGGATCACGTCCCTGGCGGCAGCCGTCGGGGCGCCGCTGGGACTGTGGTTGGTCGAGACGATTCCGATCTGGATCTTCCGCATCATCGTCTGTGCCTGTCTGCTGTTGGCCATCCCCACGGTGCTCAAATACGTACCTGGTCGGTCGCCTCGGCGAGGGGAGGGCGATGCGGGAGATGCGGCGCGCGGCAGCGAGGCCGTCGGGGTGCGGTCCGGTCGCAACGAGAAGCGGCGCCTGCGGAAGGTGGGACGCCGGGCGGGGGAGGCCCTCGGACTCGTCCTCATGCTCTCTCCGTTCCTCGTCGGCATGATCGTCTTCGGGATCATCGTCGGCTTCGGGCCGGGCGAGGACGTCGCGGTGGCGGCGCTGTTCATCGCGGGTATGCAGGTATCGGCGGTCATCGGCCGCTTCGTCGTCGGAGCCATTTCGGACAATTTCCCGCCGTTCGCACTCAACATCCTGGGCCTCGTCCTCACAGCGATCGGCCTGGTCTGTGCTGTCGTCTCCTACGGTGCGGCGCTGTTCGTCGCCATGCTCATCATCGGGCTCGGGCTGGGTGCCATGCAGTCGGCGAGCCTCGTCATGGCCTTCGCCTCGGTCAGCTCGCCGAGCCGGGCCAGCGTCGCCTGGAATATGAACTTCGACATCGGGCTGGCCATCGCCGGCGTGGTCGGCGGACTCGGCTTCACCTACCTCGGAGCCCAATCGACCTTCCTGGTGTGTGCCCTGCTCCTGCTGTTCGCGGGCGCACTGTCATGGATCGCGCGGACGCTGCAGATGCAGGGCAGTAGACACAGCTGAGCCGCTCATCGCGGCGAATCGTCATCGAGCTGCGCCAGCAGTCCGACGGCCGCGCGTGTGTACTCGCCGATCCAACGGTCATGGATCCGTTTGATCGGCAGCGGTGCCAGAGCAAGCAGGCGTGTGCGTCCGTCCTTGCGCCCCGTGACCAGATCGGCGCCTTCGAGCACCCGAATATGCTGCAGCACCGTCGTGCGATCGAGATCGGGAAACGCTTCGCAGACCTCGCCCGTCGTGCGCGGACGAGCCTTCAGCAGATCGAGGACACGTCGGCGGGTGGAGTTGGCCAGTGCTTTGAACACTGCGTCATCGGATTCGTCCGAACCTGTTCCCTCCAACTGCGACATGTGGTAAAAATATCACATGACCGATGAGCAGAGCGCCCAGAACACACCCGCCGAGCAGACTGATCGGTCCTGCCCGCTGGAGGAGCTGTCCTTCACCGTCACCGGGTATATCTCGAAGACTCCGCACGAAACCTACGAGGCGGTTGCCGATCCCGAACAGCTCACGCACTACTTCACGACCGGCGGCGCCCGCGGCCGTCTGGAAGCCGGAGCCGAAGTCACGTGGGATTTCGCCGACTTCCCGGGCAGATTCCCCGTCGAGGTCGTCGAGAACATTCAGGATGAGAAGATCGTCATCCGCTGGGAGGGGTCCGACGACTCTGTGGATACGGACACGACGACGACCTTCGAGTTCACTCCCGTCGATGACGGGGCGCGGACTCTCGTGACGATCACGGAGAAGTCCTGGAAGCTTACCGAGGGCGGAGCCCATGGCGCCTTCGGCAACTGCATGGGCTGGACCGGAATGCTCTCGGCGCTGAAGGTCTGGATCGAGCACGGAATCAACCTCCGCGAGGGCTACTACAAGTAGGCTCGAAGTCTCACCGTGTTGGACGCGGTCGAGCTCTACAGTGAAAAGATGAATCGATAAGTATCTTGTCGATGAAAAGTTTGCTCCGGTACGATCGAAGTGTGACTTATCATCATGGGGATCTGCGTCGGACCCTGTTGGCGGAGACTGCCTCGGCGATTGCTGAGGACGGCGTAGCCAAACTGAGCATGCGCGCGCTGGCGAAACGGGCCGGAGTCTCGAACGCCGCCCCGACCTATCATTTCGGTGACAAGTCCGGTCTGCTCACGGCCCTTGCGACCGAAGGATACGACCGTCTGGCCGGGGCGATGGCCGGAGTCGACGACGGCGGCGGACTCACTGCTCGCGGGGTCGCCTATGTCGAATTCGCACTCGCTTGCCCGTCTCACTTCACGGTGATGTTCCAGCCCAGGCTGCTCCACGATGACGACGTCGAACTGACTGCAGCCAGGCAGCGAGCGTGGGCCGCGCTCTCGGTCGGAGTGGCAAAGACCCGGCAGGGACCCGACTCCGATTTCGGAGTGGCAGCGTGGTCGCTCGTCCACGGATACGCCACTCTGGTGCTCAGCGGAGCAGTGGAGCCCGAAGACGCACTCAAGCAGGCACGCATCGTGGCGGGCCACCTCGCCAACGGGGCAGGCCCGAACCGCTGACAGGTCAGTCCGGCAGATCCGGCGACCCCGGGATCACTTTCCGGCGGTCTTTTTCTGCCCTGGTTCGAGTCCGTGGGAGTTCTTGATGAAGAACGCACCGATGATGCCGAGGATGCCGACGCAGGCGGCGACGAAGAAGGCGACGTTCGCGCCGTGGACGAGGCCCGCCATGCCGTAGGTCTCCGGATTCCGTGCGGCCGAGACCATGATCGTCACGAGCGCTGCCGTTCCGACCGATGCGGCGATCTGACGCATCGTATTGTTCAGTGCGGTGCCGTGCGGAATGAGGTGCGCGGGCAGCTGGTTGAGCGCGGCCGTGGTCACCGGCATCATGATCATGGCGACACCGAACATGCGGATCGTGTTGACCACGGCGAGGTAGACGAAGCCGGTGTCCGGTTCGAGCCGCGCGAAGAGGAACGTGGTTCCGGTGAGCAGGACGAAGCCGGCGATGGCGAGCCATTTCGCGCCCACGGCGTCGAACACGCGACCGGTCACCGGCGACATCAGTCCCATCACCGCGGCACCGGGAAGCAGGACCAGACCCGACTCCATGGCCGAGAAGTCATTCATGTTCTGCATGTACAGCGGCAGGACCATCATGCCGCCGACCATGACGATGAACACGCACATGCCCAACAGGGTATTGAGCGTGAACATGCGGTAGCGGAGGATGCGGAACTCGAGGATCGGCTGTTCGAGCTTGAACTGACGGGTGATGAAGAACGTCAGCGTGATCGCGCCGATGACCAGCGGGATGAGCACCTCGGCGCTGAGCCAGCCGGCGTCACCGGCGGTGCCGAAGCCGAACAGCAGTCCGCCGAAGCCGAGGGTGGAGAGGATGATCGAGAGGACGTCGAGTCGGGGGAAGGTGCGTTCGGTGACGTTCTTCAGCAGGAAATAGGCGACGATGAGATCGATGATCGCGATCGGCAGCATCATGTAGAACAGCGTCTGCCACGGAAGGTGGTCGACGATCCAGCCGGAGAGGCTGGGGCCGATGGCCGGGGCGAAGGCGATGACGAGGCCGAAGGTGCCCATGGCCGATCCGCGTTTCTCGACAGGGAAGATCGCGAAGAGAATCGTCTGCATGAGCGGCATGATGATGCCGCCGGCCGAGGCTTGGATGACGCGTCCGATGAGCATCACCGGATAGACCGGGGCGATCGCGCAGACGAGGGTGCCGATGATGAATAGGCCCATCGCGGTGAAGAACAAGCCCCTCGTCGTGAACTTCTCGATGAGGAATGCGGTCACCGGAATCATGATGCCGTTGACGAGCATGAAGCTCGTCGTCACCCACTGTGCGGCACCGGAGGTGATTTCGAAGTAGTGCATGAACGCCGGCAGGGCGGTGTTGAGCAGCGTCTGATTGAGAATGATGACGAACGCGCCGGAGACGAGAACCGCAAGCACCAGGTTCCGGTTGACCGGAGTGCCTTCTGACGGGTCCTTCTGAATGTCGTCTCCGTTCGCCAATGGCATCCCCTCACCTGTTCGTTGTCTGTGTTTCTACTCGTCTACCAGCGTCAGCGCGCCCGAGGCGGTGTCCTGATTCGGCCCCTCTTCGCGCCCGGAAATAAATTCCTTGGTTATATAACCGCTTCATGCAGTTTAACCCACCACCCTCGCCGAGGCGGCTCCGGGGCGGTGTGAGATTCGTCGAGTTCATCTCCCGGTTGGGTGACGGACACCCGCCGCCGCGGATGATTCCGACCGTGGCCCCACCGGAGGACCGCGGTCGGAATCAAGACGGTCGGCCGCCTCGGTGAGGGGATTAGGTCAGCCGTGTGGCCGGCGACTGGGTCTTGTTGGGGTCGGTCTCCGGCAGGTCGCCGAGGATGTCGTCGATGCGAGTGAGGACGTCCGCGTCGAGGGCGACCCCGGCGGCCTCGGCGTTCGAGGCGATCTGCTCTGGGCGGGAGGCGCCGACGAGGGCGGTGGCGACGTTGTCGTTGGCCAGCACCCAGGCGATCGCCAGCTGTGCCATCGTGATCCCGAGCTCGGCTGCGATCGGTTCGAGCTTTGCCACTGCTGTCAGTTTGTCGTCGTGAAGATAGCGGCTCCTGATCGACTCCGCACCGCCGCCGTCCTCGTCGGTTGCCCGGGATCCGGCGGGGACCGGATGGCCGGGTTTGTACTTGCCGGTCAGCGCGCCCTGGGCGATCGGGGACCAGACGATCTGCGAGATGCCGAGTTCCTTCGACGTCGGGACGACCCGTTCCTCGATGACGCGCCAGAGCATGTTGTACTGCGGTTGGTTCGACACGAGCTGGATGCCGAGTTCCTTGGCCAGGTGGTGGGCGGCGCGCAGCTGGTCGGCGTTCCATTCGCTCACGCCGATGTAAAGAGCTTTGCCGGAGCGGACGATGTCGGCGAAGGCCTGCATCGTCTCTTCCAGCGGGGTTTCGTAGTCGTAGCGGTGGGCTTGGTAGAGGTCGACGTAGTCGGTGCCGAGTCGGCGCAGCGAGCCGTCGATCGACTCCATCATGTGCTTGCGCGACAGGCCGGTGTCGTTGTGTCCCTTGGGCCCGGTGGGGAAGTAGACCTTCGTGAAGATTTCGAGCGATTCGCGCCTTTGGCCCTTGAGCGCGTCGCCGAGGACCTGTTCGGCCACGGTGTTCGCATAGACGTCGGCGGTGTCGAAGGTGGAGATGCCCGCATCGAGGGCGGCGTGCACGCACTTCGTGGCGGTGTCATTCTCCACCTGCGAACCGTGCGTGAGCCAGTTGCCGTAGGTGATCTCGGAGATCTTGAGTCCGCTGTTTCCCAGATATCTGTGCTCCATGACCTCAGCCTATGCCTGGGCGGTGGAGTGTGGAACCCCACCGCCGAGGCGGGTCTGGCGGGTATGGCGGACGCGAGCGGCGGGCGAGTCTGGCCACGGCACGGTTTGAGTCAGGAAGCACTGTTTCAAAACAGTGCTTCCTGACTCAAACCGTGCCGAGGCCGACAGGACGCCCTCAGAGGACTCTGGTCTCGGATGCTGGCGGAGTCGCCGTGACCGCGGTCGAGCAGATCCGGTCATACGGTGTGCGGCCGTCGGCGACGAAAAGAGCGACAACGTAGACCAAAGGGATCGCATAGGCCGCAGCGATGAGAATTCAGACCGCTGCTGGGGTCGTGCCGTCGGCTGTGGCGGAGGAGATCGCATATACGGCCGTGTGCCCGATCAGCCAGGGCACCCCGAGCTTGAGACTATTGCGAGCAAGGGCCCGGAGGAAGTTCGGGCGCGCGGATCCGGTCCGAACCTGCAAGTGCATCATTCGTTTGCCCGGTGTTGACGGCTTCGATCGTGACTCGCAGACTGCCGCTGCGACGACGATGGGCACGACGATCACGGCGGCCCCGACGATGTTTTCCTGGGCAGTGTCGTTGAGGTGGATGAGGCCATTTGCGTACAGCGGGATTCCGACGGCAGCGGTCACCGCCACCCAGCCGAGAATGCACACCCAATCGATGCACCACGCAATGATCCGCCGCACAGGCAGCTTCATCGGTGCGCTCGTTCTTGTGCTGGTTTCATCCGCCCGCTCTTCGGTGAGTCTGCGCTCGATGACGCCAGCCTATGCCCGGGCGGGGGAGTGCGGAACCCCACCGCCGAGGCGGGACTCAGTCCAAGGGTGAGACGCGGATGAGATTCCCGTCCGGGTCGGCGACAACGAAAGTGCGGCCGAAGACTTCGTCGTGGGGTTCGGAGACCACGTCGACACCCTTGGCCGTCCAATCGGTGAAGATGGCGTCAACTGCTTCTGCGGATCCGGGCACCATGAGCCCAACTTCCGACGTGCGCACTGGTGTTGCCGTCACCGACTTGCTCGCGCCGCTCCAGAGGGAGAACAGAACTCCCGGTGCGACCTCGAATGAGACGTAGCGAGGTGTGACCATTTCGGGTTCCATCTCGAAGAGGTCGCTGTAGAAAGCCGTCGAGGCGGTGGTGTCGGTGACGTAGATAAGGAACAGGTTTGGTGTGGCCATGATGGGCTCCTTCTCATTGCTGGATTTCGATGATTTCGACGTTCGGTGCCCTTCAGTTCGGGCGCCGTGGTTCTACACTGACAGCAATAGATGACAGTCCATGTCATGTTTGGAAATGATCTTGGAAAGTTTTTTCGGCAGAGGGGAGGGGCGCAGTGAAACGTCCGCAGCGATTGCTGTCGATCATCGTGGCGCTCCAGTCCGCTGGGCAGACGACGGCCGCTCGACTGTCCGAACAGTTCGGTGTTTCGGTGCGAACGATCCTGCGTGACATCGATGCGCTGGTCGAGGCGGATGTGCCGGTCGTTGCGGCGCCCGGCCGCTACGGCGGGATCTCTCTGCAGGTGGGAACGCAGATCGACGTGAACCGGCTATCCGCGACCGAAGCGGAGGCGCTGGCTCTGGTCGGGTTGGATGCCAGGAGTGCGCGCCAGCTCGGCCTTGAAGAGGGAATGCTGCGTGCTTTCCAACGCTTGGACTCGCGGCGGACGAAGCCGTTCGAACTGACAAACAAGCAACGCATTCCCCTTCGCGAGGTTGTCGAGATCGATAGCTCGGGATGGTTCGCCGACGAAGCGGCATTCGACTTCGCTGACCTTGTCGAGAGCCTCCGGTCGGCCCGGCGACTGCAGATCGAATACCGCTCAAGCGGGAAGGCCGAAATGCGAATCTATGAGGTCGACCCGTATGGTCTCTATCTGCGTGGCGGGCGGTGGTACCTCATTGCCGATGTCGATGGGAATCCGCGAATGTTCGCCATGACCCGAATGCGGAAGTGGACTGCTCTTGATGCCGACCGGAGGACCAAGCCGGAGACGACGCTGCAAGACGTTGCGCGATATCTGGTCGACCGTCTGGAAAGTCGAGACGACGTCGTTGTGACGGCGCTTCTTGACGCCGAAGGAGAGGACATAGCGCGCAGGATCCTCGGCAGTCGACTGCGGTCCGTCGAGCAGGTGCCGACTGATGGCGCGAAGGTGCGAATCACTGTCGCCTACGATCAGCTCGATGGGGTCAGGCAACTCATGCAGTTCACGGATCACATCGAAGTCATCGACCCAGCTGAGGCGCGGGAGCTGGTCAGGAAGCTGGCCGCTGACATGGCGGCACGACATTGAACGGGCTAGGCCGACCGTGCGGTTCTGTTCAGCGAGGTGAAGCGGGGCCGGCGTTCTCCGCGATATGACTCTGCAGCGTCGCCGCGAATGCTGCTGAATCGCCGGAGCGCAGATGCTTCACCAGCGCCTCGTGCTCGGCGATGAGTTCGTCCGAACGCTCGAGGAGATGCCGGCTGTTCATGAACAGAGTGAACCGGTGCCGGTCGGAGAGCAGCGCATACATCTCGAGCATGACCCTGTTGTCCCCGGCCTCGACGAAACCACGGTGGAACTCCAGGGTGAGTTCGATGAACCGGGCGACATCCCCCTCGGCGAAGGCGGCGCGATGCTGTGTGATGAGACCGTCGAGTTTCTCCGCTAAGCGCTGCCGCATGGGTTCGGAGGCGCGTTCGACCGCGGTCGTCTCAAGTACGAAGCGGGCATCGGCGAGCTCGGCGACGGTGCGTTCGTCGATGCCTTGGACGATCGCCCCGCGCTTGGGGTAGATATGGATCCACCCCTCGTCCTGCAGACGGGCCAGGGCCACACGCACCGGGGTGCGGCTGACCCCGATCTCGGTGGCCAGCGCGGCCTCGCCGAGCATCGTTCCCGGCGGATGCTCGCCATCGAGGATCTGCCCGCGAACGTAGGCATAGGCGCGTTCGGCCGCGCTCATCGACTCAGTCTTCGTGCTCATTTCCCCGCCCCGTCCTGTCCCGCGGCGGAAGCGGACTGGTCGGCATCCTCGGTGAGGGTGGAGGCGCGACGTCCCGGCCAGCTCATGAGCGGGATCGCCCGAATCGAGAATCCGACGGCGATGAGCAGGACGAACGTGGCCATGAGATTGATCCAGAGGAACCCGCCGGCGCCGAGCACGGACCCGGCCATCGCTGCCATGAGGGCCCCGCCGAGGTTCATGGCCGAATCCGATGCGCCCTGCAGGGGCACCTTCGCATGTGCCGGCACCGAGGCGGTCAGCAGGGACGATCCGCCGATGAGGAACGTCGACCATCCGATTCCGAGCAGGACCAGCGCGATCGACAGCAGCACCATCGACGACTCCGGGGCCACAGCGTCGATGACGCCGAGGACGATCGTGAGGACGAAGATACCGGCCCCACCTGCGATGACGACGCCCGAGCCCCACCGGTCGGCCATCCAGCCGAACACGGGGGACAGGGCGTACATCCCGGCGATGTGGATGCTCACGACGATGCCGATGGCGCCGAGGCTGAACTCCTGATGATCCATGTGCACCGGGGTCATGACCATGACGTTGGTCATCATCATCTGCCCGGCGATGATCGTGATCATCGCGAACAGCGGCACCGGGCGGGCCAGAGCGAAGCGCAGTGCTTCGCCGAGTTTCATCGGGGGAGGGGCGGCCGCCTCGGTGTCAGATCCGTTGGGCGCGGCGGGTTCCCTCGCCGAGGCGGCGCTGGCGTTGGCCCCGGTCGTGGCCTCTCCGTCGTGGCTGGGATCATCGAGGTCGGGTTCGCCCGGATGATCGGTGCCGGCGGCCGCGGACTTCGTCAGGGTCGAGGCCGACAGCGTGGCCAGTGCGAAGGCGACCATCGAGATGAGATAAGGACCGGCCAGACCGTTCATGCCCAGAGCTTGGCCGAGGTGGGCGCCGGGGGCGGTGAAGCTCGGGCCGAGGACGGAGCCGACGGTCGTTGCCCACACCACCAGCGACATGGCACGACCGGCGGCGGCCGGGTCGGCGAGGTCGACGGCGGCGTAGCGAGCCTGCAGACCGGAGGCCGTCGAGGATCCGCACATCATCATGCCGAGCATGAACAGCGGCAGAAACTGGAGGGCGACGCCGACGAGGACGACCACGGCGCCGAGTGTGCCGATTCCGAACCCCAAGGTCAGCGCCTTGCGACGGCCGGAGCGACCGGCGAGGACGGCGAGGGGATAGGCGATGAGACCGGCGCCGAGAATGACGCTCATCTGGGCGAATCCGGCCATCGAAGTCTGCCCGGTGATCTCTTCTGCGAGCAGTCCGCCGACGGCATATCCGGAGGCGATGCCGGCTCCGGAGAGGAGCTGGGCGGTGATGAGTTTGGCCTGTTCGCGGATGTGGCTCGTCATGGTGGTCTCACGTCCTCGTGGTGGTCAAGACTCACTCACAGTAACTTGCATCCATCTTGGATACAAGAGTGCGTTCGGCCGGCGGACGGGGGCTCTCTGCCGGGGTGGACACTGCGCGGTTCGTCCACACATAGTAGCCTGAAAACTTAACGAACGATTGAGGAGTGCACGTGACAGACAATGACGTCACACCGCTGCCCGAGGCTTTCTACCTTCCTCGCGGCGAGAACGAATTCGACTCGACCCGGGCCACGACGAGCCCGTGGGACGAGCGGATGCAGCACGGCGGGCCGCCCGCGGCACTGCTCGCCCGTGCCGTCGAACAAATCCGCGAAGACGAGGCGATGAGCATCGGCCGGCTGACCATCGACATGCTCGGGCCGATCCCGCAGGGTCGGATCCGCACCGAGGCGACCATCGTCCGACCCGGAAAGCGCATCGAACTCGTCGAAGCCAAACTCTGGGCCGAAGACCGTCTTGCCGTCACCGCGACCGCGTGGCGGATGCGCTCGACACCCGAATCCAGCGCCGAGGTGGCTGCGAACTTCGACACATCCTCGGTGCCGGAACCGCAGGAGCAGAAGTACTTCCCCGGCATCAGCCCTGACTGGGGCTACGGGCGTGCCATCGAATGGCGATTCGTCTCCGGCGGCCTTCAGGAACTCGGAGCCGCCGACGTCTGGGTGCGTCCGCGCATCCCGCTCGTCGCAGGGGAGGACACCAGCCCGATCCAGCGCTTCGTCATCGTGGCGGACTCGGCGAACGGCGTCTCGGCGGCTGTGCCGTACGGCGAGTGGACGTTCATCCCACCGTCGCTGTCGCTGACCTTTGCGCGCGAACCGAAGTCCGAATGGCTGAACATGAACGTTCGCACTCATGTCGGACCCGATGGTCGCGGTGTTGCCAACGGCGACCTGGCCGACGAGATCGGCTACGTTGGAGCCGTGACCCAACCGTTGCTCATCGCCCGGCTCTGAGGCTCGCCTGACCGCGTGGAATTCCTCGGGCTCGTCCTCATCGGCTGCCTCGTCGGCCTGACCACCGTGCTCTTCGGGTTCGGCGGAGGCTTCGTCACGGTCCCGATCATCACCCTGGTCGATGCGGACCTCGGACAGGACACGGCGCGGGTGGCGGCGGCCACCTCGGCGCTGGTGATGCTCGTCAACGCAATCGTCGCGACGGTGTCGACGAAACGATCCACGCTCGCTCATCTCAAGGGGCGGTGGTGGCTGCTCGGCTTGCTCGCACTCGGGGGAGGCCTCGGTGCCTTCGCGGGACGGTTCGCTCCGGAAGTTATGCTGCAGTGGGGATTCGTTGCGTATATCGCGGCTACTGCCATCGATCTGCTCGCCCGGCCCGGATTCTTCCGGCGCAAGGCTGCAGTTGTCGATGAGGTCGGCGAGGTCAGTGAAGGCGGACGCGGAATCGCAGCGGTCTGGGGTGTGCCGATCGGTGGTCTGGCGTCGTTCCTCGGCGTCGGCGGATCGGTGATGACGGTGCCGATGATGCGCCGGTCCGGGGCGACGATGACCGTGGCCACGACGCTGGCCAACCCGCTGACCTTGGTGATCATGAGCCCGGCTGTACTCGTGACGATCCTGACCCCGGCAGCGATCGAGGCCCCGGGCATCGTCGGATCACTCGACCTGGTGGCGGCCGCGGCGCTGCTCATCGGCGGACTGCCGCTCATCGTGTTCCTGCGCCGCCGGGTGCCGAAGATCCCCGAGATCCTCCACGCTTGGGGCTACTTCGTGCTGCTTGTGGCGGCCGGTGTGGTCGTCGCCGTGGCCTGAGGGAGCAGGTGGGCGCGCTGAAGGCAGGCGGGTGTGCGCTGAATGCGGCCGGGCGAGTCAGAAAATGTTCTCAACTGTCCCAGCGGCGCTTGCGCAGGATGGGTGGCAGACCGAAGTAGATCGGCGGGCGGGCCGAAGCTGCTGGCGGCGAAGGCTTCGCACCGTCTGCACTGGCCCCGGCATCACTGCCATCGCTTCCGCCAGCACTACTGGCCCCTAGCGCCCACGCGCTTTCCCAGCTGATGAGCTCGCCGGCGTGGCAGACGGGGTCGCCTCCGCTGGACGGCGGTTCGGCCCACATCCACAGGTTGATCCCGTACTCCATGAGGACCAGCTTGTCGCCGGCCTCCCGCGACGAATTCTCCTTGACCAGGGCCGCCCGCAGCTTCGCCGAAGCATCCTCGAGATCCGTCCAGCCGTCCTGCCGGTGCGGCAGAAACACCCACGTCCCCACGGGGACGCGATCCGGTACGAGCTCCTCGACCGTGATGACCTCAATCGAGTCCCCGAACGTATCGAACATCTCCCCGAAGCACGCCCGGGCCACCTCGGGGGAGGGCACGACGATGAGGTGGTGGGCCGCCTCGGTGCGTACCTCATCCAGCGCAAGATGCGTGAACGGATTCGCCCGCATCGCCCCGAGCACCTGAGTCCAGTGCCCCGGTACCGTCCCGTCGGCCAGGAACCCGCTGGTGCGCGGGCGCTCCTCATCGTGTCGCATCGAAAATCCTCCTCGCCGAGGCTGCTCACCGTTCCCCTCAATCATGCACCCACCCGCCGGTGACCTCACCCTCCCCTCGGTAGAACTGAGGCAACCGCCGAGAATCTCATCTCGACGATCATCCGGGGATCTAACGAAAGGGATACGTTCCTGCCGACCGTATGCCACCGCCGCGCCGCCGGCTCTAGACTGATCGAAGTGGATCGAGCAGCGACATCCGTGTCGGCTCGGTCCACGACCACGTCTGTACCATCTCGCCGAACAGGCGAGCCTGCACGCCCGAAAGTCGATGCCCTTGCTCTCTTCCTCGCGCCGCACACTTGCGGCACTCGCAGCAGTCCTGTCCATCGGCCTCCTGACCGGATGCGCCGAGGATGCCCAACCGACCGTCGACACCGCCACTTCCAGCTCGGCCGACCCCACACCCACCCGAGAAGCCCAGGAACCGAGCGAGAATTCCTCTGCCCCGTACTCCGACGAGGAGAACGACAGCAAGGAAGCAGACGAGGGCCGCGCGGGCAGCTCGGCGGTGGGGACCGCCTCGGCGATGTTGGACGAACTCACGGTCAAGGGCCGGGCACCGAAGACCGGGTACGACGGCGACCTGTTCAAGTGGCGTTCGGACACCGACCACAACGGCTGCGACACCCGCAACGACGTGCTCCGCCGGGACCTCACGAACATCACACTCAAGGCCGGAACCCGCGGATGTATCGTCCTGGCCGGAACTCTCGCCGACCCCTATGCCGGCGAGACCTACGACTTCGACCGCAGCGCGAACGCCGTCGACATCGACCACGTCGTCGCCCGCTCGAACGCGTGGCAGACGGGCGCCTTCAAATTCGACGAGGAGACGCTCAAGGAATTCGGCAACGACCCGCTCAACCTGCTCGCCGTGAGCTCGAGCCTCAACCGGCAGAAGGGCGACGGCGACGCCGCGACCTGGCTGCCGCCGAACAAGAGCTATCGCTGCGAATACGTCGCCCGACAGATCGCCGTGAAACACAAATACGACCTGTGGGTCGTCCCACCGGAGAAGGTCGCCATGGAGCGCGTCCTCGACAAGTGCGAAGACCAGCCCGCCTTCGCCGAGGATGTCGACTGGCCCGCTCCCGGCGACGGTGACAACGTCACCACGAAGGAAGAGACCCGCCCCGCCAAGCAGAAGTCCTCGAGTTCGGAATCGTCTGGTTCCGGTTCGTCGGGATCATCGTCGAGCGGATCTTCCAGCAGCTCCTCGGGCTCCTCGTCGGCGTACTTCGAGAACTGCACGGCCGCCCGCGAAGCCGGTGCTGCACCCGTGCGCAGCGGCGACCCCGGATACGGGTCCCACCTCGACCGCGACGGCGACGGAATCGCCTGCGAATAGCCGCGACATCTCGAATTCCGGGGTACGAACAGTATTCCCCGGAGCACGAAGAAGAGGGAACGCGCACGCTGACGATCGGTCGCCTCGGCGAGGGTGGTGTGCACGCGATCACACTCGATCGGTAGTCTGAAGTCGAACACCGTCGCAGCTGCTCCTGCCGACGGCCGTCACGATCATTGATGATGAGGAGACCTGCTATGTCCGGACTCGATACCGCTCTGACTCCGCTGCGCTTCCTCGAGCGTTCGCTCGAGGCCCACCCCGATCGGGAGGCGATCGTCGACGGGCCTCGCCGCTTCACCTACCGGCAGATGGCCGAGACCGTGCAGAACCTCGCCGAAGGGCTCGTCCGCCGCGGACTCAAGCCCGGGGAGACGGTTGCGGTGCTCGCACCCAACAGCGCCGAGGCGCTCATCGCCCACTACGCAGTCCCCTTGGCCGGCGGCGTGCTCGTCATGCTCAACACCCGGCTGGCTCCGCCCGAGGTCGAGTACATCCTCGGCCACAGCGAGGTGAAATTCTTCTTCGGCGACGCCGGACTCCTCCAACCGGTCATCGACGCCGGTGCGGCGAACGCGGTCGACACCATCGTCGTCCACCCCGACGAAGACGGAACCCCTGGCGAAGTGACCGCCGCGGACCTCAGCGTGGAAGCGTATGCCGACTGGACCGCCTCGGCGCCGGAATCACCCCGGCCCTACGAAGTCGAGGACGAGACCACGACGATCACCGTCAACTACACCTCGGGCACGACGGGCCGGCCGAAGGGTGTCATGTACACCCACCGCGGGGCGTATCTGAACTCGCTAGGCGAGGTCGTCACGCAGGACTTCGCGGCGCTGACGAAGTACTTGTGGACGCTGCCGATGTTCCACTGCAATGGCTGGTGCACGACCTGGGCGCTGACCGCGGTGTCGGGCACGCACGTGTGCATTCGCGCCGTGCGCGGGCCCGAGGCCTGGCGGCTCATCGACGACGAGAAGGTGACGCGCATGGCCGGTGCTCCCGTCGTGCTCAATACCATCGCCGGGGCCAAGGAAGCCCACGATCTGGGCGGTTCGCTGTCGATCACCACGGCCGGTGCCCCGCCGTCGCCGACGACGATCGCTCTGCTCGAAGGCCTCGGCATCGAGGTTATCCACGTCTACGGACTCACCGAATCCTATGGCCCGTACTCCTCGTGCGAACCGCAGCCCGAATGGACCGGCCTGCCGGTGGAAGAGCGCGCGAAGCTGAAGTCCCGACAGGGGATCGGCATGATCAGCGCCGATCGCATGCGCGTGGTCGAGCTGCGCGACGATGATGTGCTCACCGACGTGCCCCGCGACGGGGTGACGATGGGCGAGATCGTCATGCGCGGCAACAACGTCATGAAGGGCTACCTCAACGCGCCCGAAGCCACCGCCGAAGCGTTCCGCGGCGGCTGGTTCCACACCGGCGACCTCGCCGTGATGCACGAGGACGGGTACGTCCAGATCCTCGACCGTGCCAAGGACATCGTCATCTCCGGCGGAGAGAACATCTCCACCATCGAGGTCGAGCAGGCCATCGTCGCCCACGAATCCGTCGCCGAGGCGGCCGTGGTCGGAATGCCCGACGAGAAATGGGGACAGCGACCGTTGGCCTACGTCGTTCTGGGGCCCGGCACCGAGGTGGCCGAAGCCGACCTCATCGCGTTCGTCAAGACCCGCATCGCCTCCTACAAGGCACCGGCCGGGATCGAGTTCGTCGATGAGCTGCCGACGACGTCGACGGGCAAGATCCGCAAGAACGCCCTGCGGGACATGGCCGGGAACTGAGGCGCTCTGCCGACTTCGTGCGCGAAGTCGGCGTGAGGCCCACGCCTACTTCGCGTCGGTCGGCAACGGCACGTTCTGCAGTCGCAGCTGACCGCGGGCGAGCACCTTCTGCGTCGCCGAGTCGGTGATGACGACGTCCCACAGCTGCTGACTGCGACCCTGGTGGAGCGCCTCGGCGGTGACCGTGACCCGTGCGGCCGAGGTCGGGCGCAGGAAGTCGGTGGCGTTGTGGACGCCGACTGCGAACTCGCCGCGATCGGCCACGGCAGTGCTGGCTCCGATGCTGCCGGCGCTTTCGACGATGGTGGCGTACACGCCGCCGTGGACGACGCCCCATGGAGTGTGGTGGTTCTCGTCCAGGTCGGCATGTGCCCGCACCGAGGTGGCGCTGACCTCATCGACGACGAGTCCGGTGGCCGCGACGAACCGGCTCGAGCCTTCAGGTGAGACGTCGGGCAGTGGCGCAGAGGCCTGCGAGGAAGCGTCGTTGACCATGGATTCTCCTTAGTGCGGGGCAGAGCCGGAGGCTGAATGGACGTTCGGAATTCAGCCTACCCGTGAGAGTTCGCTGCCCGCGCCGGCCGTCTCCGACGTCGTGCCGGCCGTCCCGGCGCCGGGACGGCAGCTTACGCAAACAGCGCGAGACCGAACACGACGAAGATGATGATGTGAGCGGCACCTTGGACGGCGGTGACCTTTTTAGCGGCGAACCCGATGACGGAGACCAGGAGCGTGATCGCCAGGAGTGCGAGGTTGATCGGTGACTCGGCGAGCATGATCTGCTGATCGGTCAGCATGCCGATGACCAGCACGGTCGGAATCGTCAGTCCCACCGTCGACACCTGTGCGCCGTGGCAGAGGTTGCTCACGCGCTGGATCTCCCCGTTCCAGGCCGCCCGCAGAGAGGTGAGTGTCTCGGGCAGGAACACGATCATCGCAATGACCACTCCGGACAGCGCCACTGGAGCGCCGAGGCGGCCCAGGCCGTCATCGAGCAGCGTGGCCATATCGTGGGAGAGCAGGACAATCGGCAGCACCGTGGCGACGAGGAGGACCAGCCGAATGATGATCTCCACTCGGTGGGTCGAGAGGATCTCGACGATTCCCTGAGGCTCGTTCTCAACCTGGTCGGCCTCCTCGGGTCGGCTTGACTCACCAAGACCAGCCGCCTCGGTGGGGGAGGAGTGCGTCGTTCCTGCAGTCGATGAGGCACCCGCCGAGGCTGCACCGACGGGGACCACCTCGGTGAATTCGTGGGCCTGCGGTCCCATCTGCCGGTAGAGGAAGAAGACGTAGGCGCCGACGGTGACGACGATGATCGGGATCTCCTGCCAGATCTCATAGGCGCCGTCGGGCGTGCCGATGAGGGCGGGCACGGCGAAGGCGAGGGCGGCGAAGACGACGATCATGACCAGGTAGTTCGAGACACCCGTGCGATTGTGGGTGAGCGCGCCATGGCGCAGTCCGCCGACCAGCAGGCACAGGCCGATGACGGCGTTGAGGATGATCATCGACACCGCCATCACCGAATCGCGGGCAATCGTCGCGTGATCGCCGGGGCCGAGCAGAACCGCGGCGATGAGGATGACCTCGATGAGGCAGATCGAGATGGTCAGCACGAGTGATCCGTAGGGATCGCCGAGGCGGTTCGCGAGGTGTTCGGCCTCGGTGACGACTCCGAAGGCGCAGATGAGGATGACCGCGATGATGACGAGAAGCGCAGTGACGAGCAGAGGCATCGGCACCGGTGGAGCGAGCAGAGAACCCATGAACTGCAGGGCGATGAACACGCCCCAGCCGAGGATGAGTCGAAGAATCGCGGTCGGCGTGATGATGGTGCGGAGGGCGGCGGTCATGAAAGGTCTTCCTGTCTCTGAGGCCGTCCTCATCGTGATTCTCACTCAGCCGGGTCGTCCCGACTGGTTCCTTCCATTTTCAGGTTAACCAGGCCCATCCGGCCCGGCAAATCCGGTGATCTAGGGCACCGGAATGCCCGGAGTCGTTCACCTCTGGCGCACGCGGTCGACGAGGTCGTTCAGAGCAGATGAGTCCGAGCCGTTGCGCATGGTATCGCGATTGCTGAAGGGAATGCCCGACTGCAGGCCCCTCCCACCGCAGGTGATCGCCTCACCGAGCAGGCTCAATCCGATGCTCAGCGTCATGGGGCGAACGGCTTCCTCGGCGCCGATGAGCTGAGCCCCGAAGTGTAGGCCTAGTCCGGCCAGCAGGCTGCATGCCCAGATGATCATCGTCTTCGCCGTGTACTTCTGGTGAAGAGTCCCGCCGCGTTCGAACAGGACCGTTGATGCTCCGCGCAGCATTCCGAAGCTGACCCCGATGACCACCGAGGCGGCCAGGAAGGTGACGTTCGCCGGTGTCCAATGATCGAACCCCCACAGTTCTTTGACGGCCAGTCCCAGCAGGATCAGCGGCGGAACTGCGAGATCTTTGCCGTCTACAGGCTCTCCACGGAAGCGCCGGACGATGACGATGACAATGACGACGAGGACCCCGAGGGCGATGAGGAGGGGTGACATGAGCGATCTCCTTCGATGTGTTAGCAGGTGTGTGCTAAAACGATAGCACGATGTGGCATGGGTGTGCTATAAAAGGATTATGCCGAAATTCGTCGACCCTGTTCAGCGCCGTGAACTCATTGCCGATGCCCTCTTCGCCATCGTTCTTAGGCAGGGACTTGCCAAGGTCTCACTGCGGACGATCGCCGACGAAACCGGCCTGGCCATTGGCTCGATCCGCCACTACTTCTCCGGTGCCGACGGGATCGTGCGTTTCGCACTCGAAACCCTTGTCGAGCGCGTCAGCGGCCGGCTTGAATCACGACTGGCCGACATGCTTCCCAAGCTCGACGCTGGGAGCATCGATCACGATGAGGCCAAAGAGATGACGGTCGACTTCCTCTCCGAGCTGCTGCCGCTCGACGAGACCCGGCGCCGGGAGTCGGTCGTGTGGCTGGCCTTCGAGGAGGAGGCGAGAACGACCCCGGAACTCGCTGACGTCTTCGAAACTGCGGTACGCGGTACCCGTGATCTCATGGCTCGGGTCGTTGAGAGCATGACGGCCCGCGGGGTCCTGCGCGCGGGGCTCGACGCTCAAGTCGAGGCCGAGAAGCTCGCGGCTCTCATCGACGGGTTGACCCTGCGCTCGGCGCTTCACCCGGAAGTTCTCGCCCCTGAGCGTGCGCGCGAGCTGCTGGCTGCGCACCTCGAGAGTCTGCGTGCTTGAGCCTCGGGGTCGGCCGGATCGATTCGGCCCAGTTGAGGGTGAGCAGCCCATGTTTGAACCTGGGCTGCTCATCTCAAACTGGGCTGAGTCCGAATTGGGCCGATGGGCACCGAGCGTCTCAGAACCCGTAGGCCGCGTCCCGCTCCTCCCGGATCGATGCGAAAGTGCGGGTGAGAACGACCGTGTCCTCGACGAGGCGGTCGAGGCGCTGCACCACGTCGTGGCTGACGATCTCTCCACGGTGCAGATCGCTCTCACTGACGAACACATAGGGCTGGACGACCTGTGCCTTCATATAGGTCAGGATCGGCAGCAGGTGCTGAGCAGGGATGAGATAGTGCTTCGACGAACCGGCCGTGGCGATGACGCCGACGACCTTGTCGAGGAACGCATTGACAGGCAGCAGATCGAAGACGTTCTTCAGCGCCGCCGGGATCGAAGCTTGGAAGATCGGGGTGCCGATGATGATCGCATCGGCATCCATGAGCTCTTTGGCCACCCGGCCGGTGTCGCCGGTGTACTCGGTGAAGTTCCGACCGTCAGCGAAGACCATATCCGCCTCGGCGAGGTCGATGACGCTCACGTCGATGGTGGGGTCATAGGCGGCGACCGCCTCGGCGAGGTGATCGATGACGGTCCGGGTCTTCGTCCCGACGTTCGACCCGGACAGCAGAACCATCTTCATGACAGTGCCTCCTCGGCGGAGTCGAATGTGGAACCAGCAGAGCCGGACGCAGAACCAGTGGAGCCGAATGCGGAACCCGAGGATTCGGAGACAGACTCTTCGGGCGCGGCAGCGGTGTGTTTCTTCACGGCGGGCAGGATCTCGGTGCCGATGATCTCGATCTGCTTCATCACCTCCGCGTACGGCATCCCGCCGAAGTCGATCTGCGCGAGGTAGCGCTGATGACCGAAGACCTCATGCTGGTGGAGGATCTTCTCGATGATCTGCTGCGGGCTGCCGATGTTCGCAATCGACGCCGGGTGGACGCTCTGCGCGAAGTGCTGCTTGGGCATGCCCTGCCCGTTCGTGCGCTTCATCCCCTCGTTGATATGCGGATACATTCCCGCCAATGCCTCCTGTGAGGTCTCCGCGGTGTGGAAGAACCCGGCGGTGGCGATCGGCAGGGTGGCAGGATCGAATCCGGCATGAGCGGCCGCGCGGCGGTAGGCGTCGACCGTACCCTTGAACACCGAGGTGGTCCCGCCGAGGTGGGCCATGACCATGGGAACCCCGGCCAGTCCCGCCTTCACCGCGCTCGCCGGCGCTCCGCCGACGGCACGCCAGATGCGCAGCGCTTGCCCGGTGGGGCGGGGGAGGACTTCGGCGTCGTTGAGCGGCGCCCGGAACTGACCGGACCAGGTCACCTGCTTCTCGCGGTTGATCTGGAGCAGCAGGTCGAGCTTCTCCTCGTACAGCTCCTCGTAGTCGCGCAGGTCGTAGCCGAGGAGTTCGAACAGGCCGATCCGGGAGGCGCGACCGGCGACGAGCTCGGCACGACCGCCGGAGATGAGATCGATCGTTGCGAAGTTCTCGAACACGCGAACCGGGTCCGAGGTCGACAGGATCGTCGAGGAGCTGCCGATGCGGATGGTGTCCGTTGCTTGGGCGATGGCGCCGAGGATGACCGCGTGGGCCTGCGAGGCGAAGAACTCCTGGTGGCTCTCGCCGAGGCTGAAGAAGTCGAGTCCGGCGGCCTCAGCGGCTTGGGCGTAGCCGATGAATTCGTGGATGCGCTGGCCGGCGTCGACGCGTGATCCGTCGTGCGGGTCGGGCAGATGATCGCCGAGGCTGTAGATGCCGAACTGGAGCCCCTGACCTCGGTCGAAGCCGAACTCATGCATATAGTTCGGCTGCTGTGGCGGCTGTGTTTCAGCCGTTCCGGAATGCTGCGACGGGGTGGTGTGCAGCTGCGCTGACTCGCTCAAGGTGTCTCCTCGTGACGGCGACGAAAATGTCATTTGCCATGTCAACTGAGAAGGTGATGCGATTATTCCCGGTTGCTCCTGCCGCGCTTCCGGCTGGTGTCGTAGAGCTTCTTCATCAGTGCGTGCAGCTGCACCTTCTCGTCCTCGCTCAGCGAATCGTCGAAAAGTGATGACTGCTGTTCCTGCTGCGAGGGAAAAGCACGTTCGAGGAGTTCGCGGCCCTTGTCCGTCAGCGAGATGTGTTTGGTTTTCCAGTCCTGTTCGCGGGAGATGAGCCCTTCGGATTCGAGTCGGGCGAGCATGCGGGAGATCCCTCCGCTGCTGACGGTCAGGCCCTCGGCGAGAGCGGACTGCGTGATCGGTTCGAAGTTGCGGATGTGGGCAAGGGCCTCGAACTGTGCGACGGTGAGTCCGAACTGACGCAGGTGGTCGTTGGAGAGCTGGTTGCTGTTCTGGACGAAGCGGGCCATGCGCAGCCAGATGAGCGTGCTCAGGCTCAGGTCCTCCACCGCTTCTCCTTCTGCCGACTGCAAAGTGGCCGCCGATGTTGCGGCCATCCCGATCCGTTCTCACATTACCTGCGCTACGCGAGAGGTCGGGAGCGGGCTGCGACTACCCCTTATCGCTGGCGATAGATGATCAGCAGAACGACGTGGGTGAGCATCATTGCCGCAGCCGTGAAGGAGAAGGCGATGTCGAGGATTCCGACATCGGTGAGTTCGGGCGGATCTGAGAACCCCGGGGCGTTCCACAGCATGATGCCGATAGTCAGGCTGAGCGCGGCCGCAATGACGAGGCCGACTCCCGCCAACTTGCGCAGCGCCGCGATGGTCAGCAGAGCGATGAGTGCGACGAAGATCAGCATGGCTGCGGCGTCATAGCTGTGACCGGTGCGTGCGAGTTCCTGCCATAGGCCGCCGTAGTGAAAAGAACTGTCTGGTTCGGACCGGTAGTAGGGGAGGAAAGTGAGGACGAAGGCAACGACGGCCAACGGTGCATAGAAGCGCGAGAAGCCTTCATTGATTCGGTCTCTGCGCGCAGCGTTATCGGCGGCGAGCTCGGCAGCGATTGCATCTGACATCTGCACCTTGTCCATCCTCCTCATGGGGCCCGGTTAAACGTCGTCGTTGTGGTCGTCTCCATAATCTGTGGGGCAAATCCGCCTGGCAAGGATTCGACGATCCTCACACTTGTGCCCGTCAAACGGACGTCTTCTCTCAGTGTTGCCAGGAGCTATGCAGTCTCTGGCCATCCCCGATCGGAGTGGGACAATGGAGACAATGACTGTGCCGTGCACGTGAGCGCATGAACCGCGTGCGCTGCGCACGGGAGCAATTGACCTGGGAAGAAGGCAGATAGGTGAGCGAAGAGAACAGCGAACTCCTCGGAGCGGGTCGCAAGGCCGCCGTCATCATCGCCTCCACCTCGGCTGCCAGGGGCGAAGCCGCGGACACGACAGGTCCGATCCTCGTCGATTGGCTGCGCGGTCGCGGCTATGAGACCCCCGACGCCATCGTCGTCCGCGACGGCGAACCCGTCGGAGAAGCACTGAGGACTCTTCTCGTCGACACCCCGGAAGCCGATCGACCCCGTGTCATCGTCACCAGCGGCGGCACGGGACTCGCCCCCGATGATCGCACTCCGGAGTTCACTGCCGAACTCCTCGAACGACATTCCCCGGGCCTCATCTATGCGATGTGGCGCAAGGGACTCGAAGCAACATCCTCGGCGGTGATGAGCCGCGGAGTCGCGGGAGTGCGCGGACGCAGCTTCGTCATCAACTTCCCCGGGTCAAAGGGTGGGGTCAAAGACGGAATCACCGTCATCGATGACCTCCTCGAGCACATCCAGACCTCTGTCGAGGACACCACCGACCACGGTCCCCGGGTCTGAGAGAGGAACGAGAACATGCAGATGCGCAAAGCCGTGCGAGCCCGGGTCTATAAGTTCGACGCCACAGGTGAGATCTCGGCCGGCCCGGATTCACTGGCAGGGGAGGAACCGCTGGAGATCCAGCTCAACGGCGAGCAGTACACCGTGACCATGCGCACCGCTGGACACGACGTGGAACTCATCGCCGGGTACCTGCTCTCCGAGGCGGTCGTGACCGCGATGGACGACATCGAGGAGGTCAACTTCTCCGCCGGAATCGCCCCCGACGGCACCCGGAACTTCAACGTCGCCCGCGTACGCCTGCGCCCAGGAGTGTGGAACCCCGAGGCGGCCCCCGCCCGCAACGTCTACACCTCCTCGTCGTGTGGGATCTGTGGGACCGCAGCCGCCGATGCGGTGACGAAGACCTCGGCCTTCCCGCTCATTCCCGCCGCCTGCCACCTCGAAGACGATGAGGAGTACGAGTTCCCGCAGCTGCTCTCCGCCGCCCGCATCGGTGAGCTTCCCGACCGGCTGCGCGAGACCCAGGAGATCTTCGACAAGACCGGGGGAGTGCACGCCGCCGCCCTCTTCGCCGTCGGAGACGATCCGGACGCCGAACCCGAGCTGCTCGTCGGCCGAGAAGACGTCGGTCGCCACAACGCCGTGGACAAAGTCATCGGCTGGGCCATGGCCAATCACAAAAATGGGCTGCCGCTGCGCTCGACCGTGCTGCAGGTGTCTGCGCGGGCATCGTTCGAGCTCGTGCAGAAGTGTGCGATGGCCGGCATCCCGATGATGTCCGCGGTCAGCGCCCCCTCGGCGATGGCTGTCGAGTACGGCCGCGAGGTCGGCGTGACCGTCATCGGCTTCAACCGCAAGGGCAAGTTCAATGCGTACTCGTACCCGGAGCGGGTGGCCTGAACAATATTTAAGCAGTCCCGCCGAATGAGAATGCTTCAAAAGAACATGGGGCAAGCGAGGTTGCTGTGGCTGCTCAGCCTTCCCGGTGAGAAATTGATTCCGCCGAGACAATTTCGGAAGCTGCTCGTCGCCCCGAGCGAATCGCACCATCGATATAGCCGTTCCAGATCTGCGCGGTCTCTGCTCCTGCCCAGTGGATATGGCCGCACGGGTCGGCTAGATGTTGGCCCACTGTTGTCCAGAGACCGGTGCCGAACCGTCCTCCGTAGCAGCCTCGGGTATAGGGTTCTTCTGACCAATTCCGCTGCAGTATTTCCAGTGGTTCCGCGGCCTCCGCACCCAAGAACGCAGACAAGTCGCTGAGCACTGCCTCAGCACGTTGCTGCTCAGACAGCTCAGACAGCTGTCGGGCATGCCGGCCCTCGACGAAGGCGACCAAAATACCTCTATCGGATGTTGGCACACAGTTGTCATAGACCAACGAGACGTGGTGGTCCAGGCTGAGGATAGTGCCGCTCAAACCGCGTCCTCGCCAAAATGGCCGTTCGTATTCGATCTGATACTTAATGACGTTCCCGGGCATCATTTGGCCTGCGGCGATGTCACGGTTCGCTGGCAGCGGGGGCTCGTAGTCCAGCCTGTTGGCGAGCGTTGGAGGCAGTGCGACGATGACTCGTTTGCAATGATGAGAGGTGCCAGGAGTCGTGACTACGACCGGATGCCTTGCCGTTCCTTCACCCTGAGAGATCCTCTTGACCGGCGATTGCAGCCAGACTTCTCCATTGAGTCGCTCAGCCAGACGCTCGGACATCTGATGGGTGCCGCCCAGGACTCGGCGTTCTTGCGCTCCGCCGATGGTGATCATCATGCGGTGGAGGCCGCCTCCGGAAGCCAAGTAGAAGAGCATGTGCAGAGCGGAGTATTCATGTGTTTCTGCAGCGAAAATCGAGGCAAGCAGGGTATGAGCAAAGTTCCTTGCTGTCGGATCAGGACAGTTCTCCTCAACCCACTGCGTTGCAGTCATGCTGTCGAGCCGCTCTGCTTCCGGCGAACTCCATGGAGACGAAAGATCTATGGTTGTAACGGTGGAATCGACCAATCGGACGAGTTCAGAAAACGCGGCACCGGCTTGCTCTCCCAACCCGAAGGTATTGTCATCACCGTGGACGTATTTGCCTTCGGCGAATAGCAGAGATCTGCCTTCGTCATAGACTTCGAAGGTCGCCAGCCCAAGTTTGTCAATCAGTTCAAGGGCAGCGGTCTGGGTTGGGCCGAGCCACTGCCCGCCGAGCTCGATTGAGGTCCCAGACGCGAATTGTCCGTCTTCGGTGCGTCCGCCAACCCTGGAGCGCGCCTCAAGGACGCGGACTGATAGTCCAACCTGCTCAAGGTCGAAAGCTGCGCTGAGCCCCGATATCCCAGCACCGACGACGATGACATCAACCGGCTCCGGCGAAAGGGAGTGTGCATTGTTCACGGCCGTTCATCTCCTCTGAAGTTGGTTGTACCCGTCAGGGTTCCGGGCGGAAGGTGAAGCCGCGACTCGATGGGTGCGGCGATTCGAAATTTGTATTCTTCTGGGGTGCCGAAGGCGACCAGCATGTGTGAATTGAGGCCGTCAAAGAGCGCGATGATCTCCCATGCACATCCCGATACGTCATCGACATCGAAGTCGCCCGCCTCAACTCCCGTATTCAGGATTTCTTCGATGAAGTCTTGCCACGCCAGCATTGCTGTGCGCACTTCGGCTGCCATCAAGGAATTCAGTCTTCCGATCGTCCAGCCGTCGAGCCATAGACTGGCGGTCTCTTCGCGGCCACTGACACTCAGCAGACCAATGAGGTCGGTCAATTTGCCGATGGCAGTGGGCACCGGGGCTACAGCAACCTGAATACTGCTCAACTCGGCGAGGATCAGCTTCGAATACGTCCGGGCTCGTAACTCTGCCAAGTCTGAAATGTAGTGGACGATCAACGAATGTGAGACGCCGAGCCGAGCCGCCAGGCTCCGATGGGTCAGAGTCTGCAGACCTTCCTTGAGAGCCTGTTGCTGAGCCGCTTCTTCGATGGACGCCAGGCGATCCTTCGGACTCATCCGCTGTCGCGGTTGTTGCTCCAGCCTAGCCATTGACACACCTCACACGGCAACTGTAATCTAATTCACACTTATTGACCACATGGACAATATCCCCGATTGACGATCCGCTGTCAACAGGATCACGACCTCAACAACGATGCCGAGGAGTGCAGCGATGTCCCGCGAATCAACTGAAACGACGTCACTGAAGCGAAGCTTGGGGATTCCCACGCTTATTGTGTTCGGTCTTGCGTATCTGGTTCCTATGACCGTGTTCACCACCTACGGAATCGTCAACGAGATCACAGGTGGATATCTGAGCTCTGCGTATACCCTCACGCTGTTGGCGATGCTCTTCACCGCGATCAGTTACGCAACCCTCAGCCGCAAGGTCACCTCGGCCGGCTCGGCGTATGCCTATACACGCCAAGGTTTCGGGTCCAAGATCGGGTTCCTCACCGGCTGGACCGTAATGATCGACTACATATTGCTGCCGATGCTCAACTATCTGCTGATCGGCGTGTATCTCACCCAGCAGTTTCCCGCAGTACCCGGCTGGGTCTTTGCCCTCCTTGCGCTGATTGTGGTCACTGGGCTCAATATCGTCGGAATTGACGCTGTCAAGAGCGCAAATGTGGTCATCGTTGCTTTGCAAGCCATCTTCTTCGTCGTGTTCTTCGCTGTTGCCGCCCAGTCATTCCAGCCAGGTGTTAACGCCTTCGACCCCTTTGTCCGCGGCGACTTCAGCCTTGCTGCTGTGACGGCGGGGGCAGCGATTCTCTGCTTGTCGTTCTTAGGGTTTGACGCGATCTCCACAATGGCCGAGGAAGCCCGCGACCCACAGCGAACCATCCCAAGAGCGATCGTCACAACGACCGTCATCGCCGGTGTCTTCTTCGTGGCAGTCACTTGGTTCGCGTATATGGCATTTCCTGAGGTGATCACTGGTGAGGGCGCCGATTCCGCTGCTCTGACAATGTTGACCCACTTGGGCGGCAACTTATTGACGTCGCTCTTCTTGGCTGCCTATGTCACGGGGGCGATGGGTTCAGCTTTAGCATCACAAGCCAGCGTTTCTCGGATTCTGTACAGCATGGGTCGAGACAAAGTTCTCCCCCACCAGATCTTCGGGTCGCTCTCCCGTCGGTTCCGCACGCCAGTCGGCGCGATATTGGTCGTCGCGATCATTTCAATTTCCGCAGTGTTCTCGAGCGTGGACTTCGTCGCATCGATTGTCAGTTTTGGAGCCCTGACGGCGTTTTCTCTGGTGAACTTGTCTGTCATCAGTGTGTTCCTCATTCGGAAGAATGTGGAGGGAAAGAAGTCCATCTTCATTCACGGCTGCCTGCCACTAATTGGATTCGCATTGACCGTGTGGCTGTGGACCAGCTTGAGCCTAGTAACTCTTGTGGTGGGTCTCTCGTGGATCGCGGTGGGGATCATCTATCTCGTTTGGCTGACACGCGGGTTCAAACGCCCAGTGCCAGCGATGACGGCAGCGTGATATCAAGGCACAGACAGAGGCAAGGGTAGGACTCGCAGGCAGACGTTAGGACAGTCACCGGGTCCTGAACCACTGATGGAGAGACTCTCCTAAGCTGACCAGCCGAGCGCTGAAGTGCGAAAAGTCCGTGCATCGGTCAATCAGAAAATCCCCTAAGTGCGCATCGTTGAGAGGCGTGGGGGATGTAGTGATCCAAGGATACTCGCCGAGGCGGCCCTGCCGTTCCGGTGCTAGATTCGCTGGCATGGACATCAATGACGATCCACCCCTGACCATCGCGCAGGCCCGCGCCGAATGGGACATACACCGCACATTCCTCGACTCGTGCTCGTACGGTCCGCCGCCTCGGCGAGGGTGGGACGCGATGCAGCGATCGCTGGACGAATGGAGGACCGGCAGCGTCCCCTGGCAGACGTGGGCGGAATCCGTCGACACCAGCCGGGAGCTCTT
This sequence comes from Brevibacterium epidermidis NBRC 14811, assembly GCF_001570805.1. Lineage (GTDB taxonomy): Bacteria > Actinomycetota > Actinomycetes > Actinomycetales > Brevibacteriaceae > Brevibacterium > Brevibacterium epidermidis. The sequence continues at coordinate 133,281 of NZ_BCSJ01000008.1, forward strand.
CGGCCGACTCGTCGGAGTCCCCGCAGATCAGGTCGCCACCGGGGCGGCCGTGTCCCAGCTGCTCGCCCCGATCGCCACAGCCCTGCCCGATGGCGCGGAAGTCCTCATCCCCGACATCGAGTTCACCTCCGGGGTCTACCCGTTCGCCGTCCACGCCGATCGCGGCGTGCGGGTGCGCACCGCACCGCTGGCAACCCTCGCCGAGGCGGTCACCGAGTCCACGACGCTCGTCTCCTTCTCCGCCGCCCAGTCCGCAACCGGCGAGGTCGCCGATATCCCGGCGATCACCCGGCGCGCCCGCGAGGTCGGTGCCATCACCGTCCTCGATGGCACACAGGCGGCCGGATGGCTGCCGCTCGACGCCGCCGACGTCGACTTCCTCACCGTCGCCGCCTATAAGTGGCTGTGCGCCCCACGGGGGACGGCGTACCTCACGATGCCCTCCCGGCTCGCCGAGACCGTGCCCACCGACGCGGCCAACAGCACAAACGCAGCCAACCCAGCCGACAGCACGCACCCACGCCGAGCCGAGTTCTTCGACCAACTCAAGCCACTGTCCGCCGGCTGGTTCGCGGCCGGTGCCGGAGCGAGCTACGGGATGCCGATGCACCTGTCCGAAGGTGCCCGCGCCTTCGACATCTCACCGGCCTGGCATTCCTGGGTCGGCACGGCCCCGGCGCTCGAGCTGCTCCTCGACGTCGGCATCGAGCAGATCCACGCTCACGACCTCAGCCTGGCCAACCGGTTCCGGGCAGGATTCGGACTGGGGGAGTCGAACTCGGCGATCGTGACGATCGACCTCGACGAAGGGCAGCGGTCCTGGCCCGGAGCACTCGAGCGCCTCGACGCGGCAGGCGTGCGGTACTCGCAGGCCGGAGGAAACATGCGCTTCGGGTTCCACCTTTACAACGACGAAGCCGATGTCGATACGACGCTCAACGCCATCACGGACACCGCAACTTCCTGAGGCGCCGTCCTAAG
>NZ_BCSJ01000009.1 GCF_001570805.1 Brevibacterium epidermidis NBRC 14811
GAGTTCGAACGAGGCCACGAGGGCATTCACATTCGTTGTGCTGCTATTACTACCTGACGGCGGCGCAGCTACCTCGCGCCAGGTATCTGGGCCGCCGTCAGGTAGTAATAGTGAGGAAGTTTCGGAACGCTTCGTACCCGGTGAGTTGCAATTCCTTGTCCGGGAGTTGCCAGTCGTGAGCAGAGAGGGTCATGTGGTTCTCTTTTAGGGGCGTCCCGTTCTGTCCGACTCTGGTGCGGTGGCCATTGGGGGAGTAGCCGAGCTTCTCCGATACGCGCCGGCTGGCGTGGTTGCCCTCGAAGTAGGCGGTGTCGAATCGGGTGGCTCCGAAATGTCGGATGAAGGTTTCGATAATGATCCGCCGCATTCTGGTGCCGTAGCCGCGGCCCTGTTCGGGCAGAGCCAACCACGAACCTGTTGAGACTGTTCTCGTCAGTGGATACCGATGCGAATTGACACCTTGTACCCCGATGGCGCGCCCATCGACCCTGACCGTGAACTCGATCGTCCATTCATCAACGGTGAAGTTCGCCCGTGTCGACCAGTGATACTGTGCGAGGCTGCGCGCTACCTGTTCATCGGTTCCTGAATCCCAATTGACGAGGAATGCTTCGATTCCGTCTCTTCTGACGCCGCCTCGAGCGATTTGGGCGAGCTCGGGAATATCTGCTTCTCGGACAGGGGAGAGCTCCATATCCCCTGATCGCAGATGAAGTGCGAACGGCGGCCAGATCTCCGAGATGTCCATGTGCCTTGTACTCATTCTTTCCTGCTCAACCGCGCCCAGATTGCGTGGGAGACTTATATCCCACTTGAAGTGACCGGACAACGTTGTCCATTATCTGGTCGCTCGGATTGTTGTTATACGGGTCACGGTATGTTTGTGCGCATGAGTCTACATCCATCACTGCAGCCAATCTTCGACACTGTGCTCCAACGCAACCCTGGAGAGTCGGAGTTTCACCAAGCGGTACAGGAAGTTCTCTATTCCCTGGGCCCTGTCGTGGACAAGCACCCCGAATACCTGGAACTCTCTGCGCTCGAACGGCTCTGCGAGCCCGAACGTCAGATCATCTTCCGTGTTCCCTGGATCGATGACTCCGGTGACGTACAGATCAACCGCGCGTTCCGAGTGCAGTTCAACTCGGCTCTCGGCCCGTACAAAGGCGGAATGCGGTTCCACCCCTCGGTGAACCTCGGCATCGTGAAGTTCCTCGGCTTCGAGCAGATCTTCAAGAACGCGATCACGGGCCTGCCCATCGGCGGCGGAAAGGGCGGAGCGGACTTCGACCCGAAAGGCCGCAGCGACCGCGAGGTCATGCGCTTCTGCCAGTCTCTGATGACCGAACTCTCCCGCCACATCGGCGAGTACCGCGATGTGCCTGCCGGTGACATCGGCGTCGGCGGTCGAGAGATCGGCTACCTCTTCGGTCAGTACAAGCGTATGACGAACTCCTATGAAGCTGGCGTGCTCACAGGCAAGGGGCTGTCCTACGGCGGTTCCATGGTCCGCACCGAAGCCACCGGCTTCGGCGTCGTGTACTTCCTGAAAGACATGCTCGCCGCTGCGAAGAAGAACATTGATGGTCGCAGCGTTTCGATCTCCGGATCCGGAAACGTCGCCGTGTTCGCAGCAGAGAAGGTCACGGCCTTCGGCGGCACCGTCATCACGATGTCCGACTCCGCAGGCTTCATCCATGACCCTGACGGTATCGACATCGAGCTCGTGAAGCGCATCAAGTTCGAGGAGCGCGGACGCATCTCCGAGTACGTCGATCAGCGCGGCGGTCGCGCGACCTACCACGAGGGCGGCAACGTCTGGGATGTTGAGGTCGATGTCGCACTTCCGTGTGCAACGCAGAACGAACTCGACGCTGATTCGGCAGCGACCCTCGTCAAGAACGGCGTCATCGCTCTCGCCGAAGGTGCGAACATGCCCTGCACCCCGGAAGCCGTGAAGATCTTCTCCGAAGCCGGAGTGCTCTTCGCCCCCGGCAAGGCCGCAAACGCCGGCGGTGTCGCCACCAGTGCGCTCGAAATGCAGCAGAACGCCAGCCGCGACTCATGGGACTTCGACTTCACTGAGGCCCGTCTGGCCGAGATCATGGGCGATGTCCACGACAGCTGCGCCGCCGCTGCCGAAGAATTCGGTTCGCCGGGTGACTACGTCTCCGGCGCCAACATCGCCGGCTTCATCCGCGTCTCCGAGGCGATGCTCGCCCAGGGCGTCGTGTGACCTGCTGAGCCACTGACGGTCGGTTCACCGACCCGCGTCAGCGCCGACAGCCCGATGGAGTCGACGCTAAACACAGGACAGGCCCTGCTCAGGACGGTTGAGCTTCCATGTGAAGCACAACGGTACGGAGCAGGGCCTCTGTCGTGCGGTCAGCGCTTTCCGATGGTCCCGTAGGCTTTGCGCCAGCGCAGCAGGGGACGACTCGTTCCCGCCTCGGCGCCCGCACCCATGGACACCACCTCGCCGACGACGATGTTGTGAGTCGCGACCTCGAGGATTTGGGTGAGTTCGAGCTCGAACCAGGCGATTGCCTCGGTGAGCACCGGTTGCCCGGCCTGCGGGGCGGGGAAGGTGTCGATGCCCTTGAGCGATCCGTACAGCGGCTGGCCCGACGCGCCGAGGCGTTCGGAGATGTCACGCTGATCGGAGTTGAGCAGCGAGATGGCAAAATGAGAACTCGTCTCCAGGGTCTCCATCATTCGTGAGCCGGAGTAGACGCTCACCGCCATCGTCGGGGGATCGTAGGACACGTCGAGAAACGAATCGACGGTGATCGCATGCAGCGCGCTGCCCCTGGTCGCGGAGACCACGGCGACCGCCGCGGCGATGTCATCGCTGAGTTCGCGATAGCGTTCTGTGAGGGAATCGTCGTAGGCCTGGTCCATGACTCTCATTCTAGGGAACTACAATGGAGCCATGACCATTCCAGCTTCAGGCGGTTCAGCAACGATCGAGCGCGAGCAGTCCGAGCAGCTAGTCGAGCCCGGCGATCACGAGCGCTTCAGCCACTACGCGCCCAAGGACAAGATCATGGAGTCCATGGTGACCGGGACTCCGCTGATCGCCTTGTGCGGAAAGGTGTGGGTCCCCACGCGCGACCCCGAGCGGTTCCCGATCTGTCCCAAGTGCAAAGAGATCTACGAGACGATGTCCGAAGGACCGCAGGAGTAGATGTCCGCGGATCGTCTCCCATCAGCACCAGGGACCTCCGCGGCAGAACAGCTTCCACCGGCATTCCCCGAGCGCGCAGCTTGGGGAACGGCCGGAAAGTTGCGTGCCTGGCAGGCGGAGGCTCTCGAACTCTACTTTCAGAAGCAGCCCAAGGACTTCCTTGCGGTCGCGACCCCCGGGGCCGGTAAGACCACCTTCGCTCTGCGTCTGGCGGCCGAACTGCTGGCCCAGCGGGTCGTCAACCGGGTCACCGTCGTCGCTCCCACTGAACACCTCAAGGTGCAGTGGGCCGATTCGGCGGCACGTGTGGGCATCAAGCTCGACCCGCACTTCAAGAACTCCCAGGGCAAGCACGCACCCGGCTACCACGGGGTGGCTCTGACCTATGCGCAGGTTGCGGCCAAACCGGTTCTCCACCACAACCGCACGGCGGCCGGTCGCACTCTGGTCATCCTCGACGAGGTCCACCACGGAGGCGACGCCCTGTCGTGGGGCGATGCCGTACGGGAGGCCTTCGGCCCCGCAGTTCGTCGACTGTCTCTGACGGGAACCCCGTTCCGGTCGGATACCTCACCGATCCCGTTCGTCACCTACGCTCCCGACGAGAACGGCATCCGCACCTCGGTGGCGGACTACTCCTACGGCTACGGCCGTGCGCTCAAGGACTCCGTTGTCCGTCCTGTCCTCTTCCTCGCCTACGCCGGCGCCATGACCTGGCGGACCAAGGCCGGCGACGAGATGTCGCACGTGCTCGGCGAGGAGACGACGAAGGACATCAACTCGCAGGCCTGGCGCACCGCCCTCGACCCGAAGGGCGACTGGATCCCGGCCGTGCTCAAGGCCGCCGATATGCGACTGACCGAAGTCCGACGCACCGTCCACGATGCCGGCGGCCTCGTCATCGCCACCGACCAGGAGGCGGCCCGCGCCTACGCCAAACGCCTGCACGAGATCACCGGAGAGAAGCCGACCGTGGTGCTCTCTGACGAAGCGGGAGCCTCGGAGCGGATCGAGAAGTTCCAGAACTCCACCGATCGGTGGATGGTCGCCGTGCGGATGGTTTCCGAAGGCGTCGACGTTCCCCGACTGTGCGTCGGCGTCTATGCGACCTCCTCGGCGACTCCGCTGTTCTTCGCACAGGCGATCGGACGCTTCGTGCGTGCCCGCAAACGCGGCGAGACCGCCTCGGTGTTCCTGCCCTCCGTGCCGATCCTCATGGCACTGGCGAACACGATGGAAGTCGAACGCGACCACGCCCTCGACCGACCGAAGAACGAGGACGAGAACGACGTCGTCGTCTTCGACGAGCAAGCCATGGAGCAGGCTAACCGCAGCGAAAGCGCGTCGTCCGACCAGCTGGGATCGTTCGAAGCCCTCGGCGCCGAAGCACTGTTCGACCGCGTGCTCTTCGACGGCGGCGAATTCGGCACCGGCGGAGCGATCGGCTCCGAGGACGAACTCGACTTCATCGGCATTCCCGGTCTGCTCGAACCCGATCAGGTGCGTGAGCTGCTGAGCACTCAGCAGGCCCGGCAGGCGAAACGCAAGACTGCGGCGGCTCCTCCGGCCCCCGAAGTCGAGACGGGCGAGCTCGAACACCGTGCGATGAAGGAAGAGCGCAATCAGCTCCAGAGCCTCGTCGGCGCCTGGTCGAGGCGGACCGGCACACCGCATCAGAACGTCCACGTCGAACTGCGCAAGGCATGCGGGGGACCGGCCGTCGCTCAAGCCACGCGTGAGCAGATCCAGGCCCGGATCAAGAAGCTGCAGGGCTGGTTCATCGGCAAGAAGTGACACTCAGACGCCAGCAGGGGAGTCCCGCCGAGCGTGAGATGAGCGAAGTTCGGTGCGAGATCAGCGATGCCGCCGAGGCAGACAGTGCGTCAGCCTCGGCGGCTTCGTCGATGACGGGGTGGGGTGCGGCTCAGTTGATGGGGTGAAGTGCTGCTCAGTTGGAGTAGAACACGGTGGGGATGGCGGGCTCGCCGTCCTGCAAGCGCCTGGCCGAACGCGGCAGCTCCGCCAGGGACTCGTCATGTCGGGCGCAGGCCTTCTTCACACCTGCCGCACCGACGAACGACTCATCGACCTCACCGTCGACGACAAGATCGACGCTGAGCCGGCGGCCTTCACCGACGTCATCTGGCAGCGTCGGAATGCCGACGGCCTCCTCGACCGCGATCGGACCGTCGATGAGGCGCAGCGCCTCTTTGTGTCCGCCGCGTGAGGGCTTGCCCGACGAGTGCTTGGCCACCGAGGTCCACTCGCCGGCCTCATCGGCGCGCGCCACGAGCTTGTACACGAGCCCGGCGGCCGGGGCTCCCGAGCCGGTGACCACACGTGTGCCGACACCATAGGAATCGACGGGGGAGGCGGCCAGCGCGGCGATCGCGTACTCGTCGAGATCACTCGTGACGGTGATCGTCGTGTCGCGGGCGCCGAGGCGATCCAGGCTCTCGCGAACCTCACTGGCCTGTTCGATGAGGTCACCGGAATCGATGCGCACACCGCCGAGCTTCGGGCCGGCCAGCTCGATCGCCGTGGTCAGCGCCTCCTCGACATCGTAGGTGTCCAAGAGCAGAGTCGTATCGGTGCCCAGCGACTTCAACTGTGCGGCGAAGGCCTCTCGCTCGGAATCGTGGAGGAGAGTGAACGAATGTGCCGAGGTGCCGATCGTGCGCAGACCGTACTGCAGACCGGCCGCCAGGTTCGACGTCGATGCGAAACCGCCGATGACAGCGGCCCGAGCCGCAGCCACGGCTGCATGCTCGTTCGTGCGTCGTCCGCCCATCTCCGCGCAGGGTCGGTCGCCGGCCGCCTGAGCCATCCGCGATGCCGCCGAGGCGACCGCACAGTCATAGTTCATCGCCGAGAGGATGAGCGTCTCCAGGATGACGCCCTCGGCGAACGTCGATTCGATTGTGAGCAGCGGTGAGCCGGGGAAGTAGATCTCCCCTTCGGCATAGCCGCGGATATTGCCCGTGAACCGATAGTTCGCCAACCAGTCGATGGTGCGCGAGTCGACGATGTTCTCCCTGCTGAGGAACGAGAGCTCGGCATCGTCGAAGCGGAAATCGCGGATCATCTCGAGGATCCGACCGGTACCGGCGACAACACCGTAGCGGCGACCTGCGGGAAGACTGCGGCCGAAGACTTCGAAGAGGCTCTTGCGGTGGGCGGCGCCGGATTCCAGGGCCGCCTGCACCATCGTCAATTCGTACTGATCCGTGAAGAACGCCGTCGAATCGGTCCGTGTGAGATCACTCATAGGCGCGATCTTACGTCACGACAGCGTCAGTGTTCTGCCGTAAGCTGGAAACGTGAGCAATCCAACGACCCCAGTGCTCGAGCCGGACGTCGAGGTTCGACCGGCCGAAGACCTGGCCAAACCCTGGAGGACCGTCGTCTTCAACGACCCGGTCAACCTCATGAGCTACGTCAGCTTCGTGTTCCAAACCTACTTCGGATACTCCGAGGAGAAGGCCCACTCACTCATGCTCGAAGTCCATGAGAACGGCCGCTCCGTGGTCGCCACCGGAGGTCGCGAAGCAATGGAACGAGACACTCAAGCGATGCACGAATACGGCCTGTGGGCTGCGTGCCAACCCGATTCAGGATCCGACTGACACATGGCCGCTATCGACGCACGTGGGGACGATGTCGTCCTCACCCTGCAGGACAACGAACGCTCGCTCATGCTCACCGTATTCACCGATCTCGCAGCATTGCTGGCCGAAGACGGTGACAGCGATGATGACCGTCCGGACTCGGAGAACTGGGAAGCCCGGCTCGGACTCGTCGACCGCCCCCGCCCGGTGGACCCGGCACTGCTGCGGCTGCTGCCCGACGTCGACCCCGATGACGAAGAGCGTTCAGCGGAGTTCCGCCGCCTCACCGAGTTCGACCTCAAACAGGCCAAGGCGCACAATGTGCGCATCGTGCTGCTGGGGCTGAGCAAGGGCAACGACATCTCCCTGACCCGGGACGAGGTGCTCGCCTGGATGAAAGGGCTCAACGATCTGCGACTCGTCCTCGCCGTCCGCCTCGGGATCGACACCGAGGAGGCACAGGAGGAGAAGTACGCCCACCGCGAGGACCTCTCCGAATCGGAAGACCTCACTCTGACCCTGTACGACTTCCTGACCTGGATTCAGGACCGACTGACGACGACCTTGCTCGACCAGACGCAAGGGGATGACGAGCTATGAAACTCACCGCTATCGGCACCGCCGGCTCCTTCCCGGGACGCGGCGCCCTCGCCAGCTGCTACCTCATCGAAACCGAAGAGGACACACCCACTCGCATCATCCTCGACCTCGGGTCCGGTGCGCTCAGCCCCCTGCAGGAGACGATCGACACCGATCGTCTCTCCGGGATCGTGCTCAGCCACCTCCACCCGGATCACTGCATGGACATGACCGGCCTGTACGTCAAGCACTGCTTCGACCCGAAGTTCTTCAACGGCGACATCTCCGACACCGGAACGATCCGCACCCGCACGCCGGTCTTCGCTCCGGCCGGTGCGAAGGAACGGCTGGCCCGGGCGTACTTCACGGATCCTGGAAAGTCCCCGGTCGCCAACGGGGGAGACGACTCGGACTTCTCCCACGCCTTCGAGTTCAACGACATCGACCACGGAAGCCGGCACCAGATCGGATCGCTGACCATCGAAGCCTTCCTCGTCGACCATCCCGTCGAGGCCTACGCTCTGCGGATCACGGACGCGGCCGGGAAGGTCATCACATATTCCGGAGACAGCGACGAGTGCGACAACCTCGTCGAGGCGGCGAAGGGCGCCGACCTCTTCCTCTGCGAAGCCGCCTTCCAGGAAGACCGCGACACTGCACGCGGCATCCACCTGACCGGCAAACGCGCCGGACGGGTCGCGCAGAACGCCGAGGCGGCAGCGCTCGTGCTCACCCACATCCCGATCTGGACCGACTGCTCCATCGTTCGCGGTGAGGCGGCCGGGGAGTACCGTGGACCCATCGAACTGGCGAAGCCCGGAGCCACCTGGACCGTGTGAGTCGCCAGCGACCAGCAGACACCATCAGCGAAACGAAAGAGGCAGACAGTGCGAGCAGACGGCCGTGCAGCAGACGAACTCCGTGAAGTCCGGATCACCCCGGACTGGATCAACACCGCCGAAGGATCCGCGCTCGTGGAATTCGGCAACACCCGCGTCCTCTGCGCGGCCTCGCTGACCGAAGGAGTGCCGCGTTGGCTCAAGGGCCAGGGTCGCGGATGGGTCACCGCCGAATACGCCATGCTCCCGCGGGCCACCGGTTCCCGCAGCACCCGCGAGTCCGTCAAGGGCAAACAGGGCGGACGCACCCACGAGATCTCCCGCCTCATCGGTCGCAGCCTGCGCGCGGTCATCGACATGGACAAGCTCGGCGAGAACACCCTCGTCCTCGACTGCGACGTCCTCCAGGCCGACGGCGGCACCCGCACCGCGTCGATCACCGGAGCCTATGTGGCGCTGGCGAAGGCCATCGACAAGGGACGCTCGACCGGGCTCATCCCCGCCGCCCACCAGCCGATCATCGACTCGGTGTCGGCCATCAGCGTCGGCATCATCGACGGAGAACCCCTCCTCGACCTGCCCTACGTCGAGGACTCGCGCGCCGAAACCGATATGAACGTCGTCATGACCGGTTCCGGAAAGTTCATCGAAGTCCAGGGCACCGCCGAGGGAGCACCGTTCGACCGTGATGAACTCGGCAAGCTGCTCGACCTCGCCGCCCACGGCTGCACCGAACTCACCCGCATCCAGTCCGAAGTGCTCGCCGGATGACGACCTTCGTCCTCGCCACTCACAATGAGGGCAAGAAACGAGAACTGCTGACCATCCTCGGCCCCGTCCTCGGTGCCGACACCCAGGTGCTCACCGCCGCCGAGGCGGGACTGGCCGATGTCGCCGAAACCGGAGTCACGTTCACGGAGAACGCCCTCATCAAGGCCCGTGCCGCGGCAGCGGCGACAGGTCACACCGCCATCGCCGACGACTCGGGAATCAGCGTCGACGTCCTCGGCGGTGCACCGGGGATCTTCTCCGCCCGCTGGGCCGGCCGACACGGTGACGACAGAGCGAACCTCGAACTCCTTCTCGCCCAGTTGGGCGATATCGCGGCCGAACACCGCGGAGCACAGTTCCGCTGCGCAGCAGCCGCTGTGACCGCCGACGGTCGCGAGTTCACTGCCGAGGGCGTGATGCCTGGACGTCTTGCCACCGAGCCCAAGGGCGAGAACGGCTTCGGCTACGATCCGATCTTCGTCCCCGAGGGGTCAGAGCACAGTGCCGCCGAGATGACCGCAGAGGAGAAGAACTCACGGTCCCACCGCCGGTTCGCCTTCGACGCTCTGGCCGCGATCCTCGCCGACGAGCCGAACCTCTGAGCCACCTTCTGAGAGTGCCCAGCATCTGAACACAACCGCCTCACCAGCTGAGAACTTCGGATACACTGACGATGCTTGAGTGTTGGCGACCGGCCCTCTTCGTGGTCGGCGAAATCGAGGAGAACAATGAAGACTCCGCGCATCATGACGTGGGTGGCGGCCGCTGCCGCCACAAGCCTGCTGATCACAGGCTGTTCGGCCGGAGCCTCCGACAGCGGAGGCGATGCGCAGAAGAAGGACTCGATGACCATCGCCTTCACCGCCGAACCGGTCAACCTCGACTTCACCTCCACCTCGGGGGTCGCCATTCCCGAAGCGCTGATGGAGAACGTCTACGAATCCCTCGTCCGTCTCGACGGCGAAGGCGAGATCCAACCTGCGCTGGCCAAGGACTGGACTCTGTCCGGTGACCGCAAGACCTACACCTTCGAACTACAAGACGGTGTGAAGTTCTCCAACGGTGCGGACTTCACCAGCGAAGACGTCAAGTACTCCTACGAACGAGTGCAGGACGACTGGAAGAACGCACTGAAGTCGAAGATGGACATCGTCGAGTCCATCGAGACCCCCGACGACTCCACCGTCACGATCGAGTTGAAGAAGCCGTCGAACACCTGGCTGTTCAATCTCACCAGCCTCGTCGGCGCCGTCTTCGACACCGAGGGAACCGACGACCTGGCGAACGAAGCCATCGGCACCGGCCCCTTCGAGATCGAAAAATTCACGCGTGGGCAGTCCATCGACTTCGCCGCCCGCGACGACTACTGGGGCGAGAAGCCGTCGCTGAACTCGGTCCAGTTCAAATACTTCAAGGATGCGGTCTCGGCCTCGAACGCCCTGAAGTCCGGAGAGATCGACCTCGTCTCCAACCTCCAGGCACCCGAATTGGCCGGAGAGTTCCAGAGCGACGACTACCAGATCGTCTCCGGCACCACGAACGGCGAGGTCGTGCTGTCGATGAACAACGCCGAGGGCATCTTCAAGGACAAGAAGGCCCGCGAAGCCGTGATGTATGCGATCGACCGCAAGGCCGTCCTCGACACCGCGTGGGCCGGCTACGGCGAGCTCATCGGTTCGATGGTGCCCCCGACCGACCCGTACTACGAAGACCTCACCGGAGTGTGGAAGTACAACCCGAAGAAGGCCAAGCAGCTCGTCGACGAGGCCGGGATCAAGGGCGAGGAGTTCGCCTTCACCGTGCCGAACCTGCCGTATGCGAAAGCGATCTCCGAAATCGTTTCCGCTCAGCTCGAAGAGGTCGGCCTGAAGGCGAAGATCTCCACTCAGGAGTTCCCGGCAGTTTGGTTGGACAAGACGTTCACCGAACACGATTTTGACATGTCGGTGATCAACCACGCCGAACCGCGTGACATCCTCACCGTGTTCTCGAAGGACTACTACATCGGCTACGACGACTCGAAGATCAAGAAGATCGCGGAGAAGGCCGATACCGGCACCGAAGAGGAGTACATCTCGGGAATGAAGGAGATCGCAAGCACGATCACCGAGGATGCCGCCTCGGACTTCCTCTTCCTGTTCCCGAATCTCGTCATCGCCAAGTCCGATATCGAGGGGATACCCGCAAACCGCGTCTCCGACGCGTTCAAGATCGCCGACCTCGGCTGGGCCTGACCGCGAACGTCGATGCTCACCTACGCAGTCAACCGTGCGATCCAGTTCGCACTCTCCCTCCTCGTCGCCTCGGTGGTGGTCTTCGCCCTGATGAGCCTGCTGCCGGGCAATGCGGCACAGGTGGCATTGGGAACGAACGCCACCCCGGAGGCGGTGGCGGCGCTCGAAGCCCAGTACGGGCTTGATCGACCACCGCTCATCCGGTACTTCGACTGGATGGGAGGAATGCTCACCGGAGATTTCGGCACCTCCTATGTCACCGGTGCCGAGATCACACCCGTCATCGTCGACAGCGTCCAGGTCACCGCGATCCTCGTCATCGCCGCCATCGTCCTGTCGATCCTCATCGCTGTGCCTCTGGGCACCTTCGCCGCCCTCGAGCAGCGCAACTGGATCGGTGTGACGATCTCGGCGATCAGCCAGGTCGGCATCGCGATCCCGAACTTCCTGGCCGCGATCATCCTCGTCATCATCTTCTCGCTGACCCTCGGATGGTTCCCGTCCCAGGGTTGGATGGCTCCGATCGAGGGGCTCGGCGGCTTCCTGCTCCGCCTCGTCCTGCCTGTCGTGTCGCTTGCGCTCGTACAGGCTGCGATCCTCACCCGCTACGTTCGTTCAGCCGTCCTCGACGTGATGCGGGAGGACTATATCCGCACTGCCCGCGCCAAGGGACTGACGAGGACGAAGGCACTGTTCGTGCACGGTCTGCGCAATGCGGCGATCCCCGTCATCACCGTCGCCGGAGTCCAGCTGGCCACCCTGCTGGTCGGGGCCGTGATCATCGAACAGATCTTCGTTCTGCCCGGAATCGGGTCCGAACTCGTCCGCGCCGTGGCCAACCGCGATCTCGTAGCGGTCCAGGGTATCGTCATGGTCCTCGTCCTGCTCGTACTCATCATCAACCTCATCGTCGACATCCTCGTGCCCATCGTCGACCCCCGGATCAGGAACGCCGCATGAACCCGACCCCGACCGGTGCCCAGAATCCCCGCGACCACATCGATCCCGTCGATCCCGCCGCGACCGGCGCAACCGCCTCGGCGAAGGGCGGACCGGCACGGTCCCGCAAGGGCGGACGGCGATTGAACGCATCGATGATCATCGGTGCGGCACTCGTCATGCTCATCGTCGGGCTGGCTCTCATCTCCTTCGTGTGGACTCCGTACGATGCGAACGCGATCGACCCTGCCGCGAGGCTGCAGGGCGGCAGCCTCGCCCACCCGTTCGGCACCGACACCTTCGGCCGGGACACGTTGACCTGGGTGATGGTCGGGGCACGGATCACTCTGCTCGTCGGGGTCGTCGCCGTCGGCATCGCCCTGCTCATCGGCACCCCGATCGGAATCATCTCCGCACTCTTCGCGAAGCAGCCGTGGGGAATGTGGATCGACGCGGTGATCATGCGCGCCAACGACATCCTCCTTGCCTTCCCCGCCCTGCTGCTGGCGATCATCTTCGCCGCCGTCTACTCACCGGGGACGGGACCGGCGATGGTCGCGGTCGGCATCGCAGCGATCCCCGGGTTCGCACGAGTCGCACGGTCCGGGACGCTGCAGGTGCTCGGCTCCGAGTACGTGCGCGCTGCACGCGCGTCGAACCGTCGGATCCCGGCCATCGCCTTCGTCCACGTGCTGCCGAACATCGCCGGAATGGTCATCGTCCAGGCCTCCGTGGCGTTCGCGATCTCCGTCCTCGCCGAGGCGGGGCTGTCCTTCCTCGGACTCGGCACGCAGGCCCCGACTCCGTCATGGGGACGGATGCTGCAGGAGTCCCAGCAGTACCTGTCCACCCACGCCGAACTCGCTCTGTGGCCGGGAGTGTTCATTGCGCTCGCCGTGCTCGGGTTCAACCTTTTGGGTGATGGGCTGCGCGACCGGTTCGACCCGAAGATGGAGGCCCGAGGTGCCTGAGAACCTGCTCGAGGTCCGTGACCTCACCATCACTCCCGCCGGAGCGGAGACGCCGGTGCTCCACGATGTCAGTCTCAGCCTGGCGCCGGGGGAGCGGGTCGGACTTATCGGAGAATCCGGGTCGGGCAAATCCCTGACTGCCCAGTCCGTGATGGGGCTGCTGCCCGACGAGCTGCATGCCCGCGGCCAGGTGCACCTGCAGGGCCATTCCGGGAACCTCCTCGAGGCGAACGAGAAGACCCTGGCCGGGCTGCGCTCGGACATCGTGTCCATGGTGTTCCAAGAACCCATGAGTGCCCTCAACCCGCTCATGCGCATCGGCGACCAGATCGCCGAAGTGCTGCGCATCCACGGCAAGGTGCCCCGAGGGCAGATTCCGACACGTGTGCGCGAACTGCTCCACGACGTCCACATGCCCGACCCGGACAGTGCCCGCTTCGCCTACCCGCACCAGATGTCGGGCGGGCAGCGGCAGCGCGTCATGCTCGCGATCGCCCTGGCCAACTCGCCGAGGCTGCTCATCTGCGACGAACCGACCACCGCACTCGATGTCACCGTGCAGAAGCATATGCTCGACCTCATCGCCGAAAGGGTCGCGGCAGTGGATGCGGGACTGCTGTTCATCACCCACGACCTCGCCGTCGTCGCCGGGGTCTGCGATCGGGTCGTCGTCATGTACCGCGGACGCATCGTCGAGTCCGGCAGCGTCGACGAGATCTTCACCGCACCCAAGCACGAATACACTCGTGGGCTCCTGGCGTCCTCGGACCTCGAATCCACCGACGACCGCGGCAGGCTCTTCACCCCGAAGACCGCGCTCGCCTACTCGGGACCGCAGGTCGAAGAAGCAGAGCCTCAGCCGGACGCGAGGGAATCGCAGGACTCCGAGGATGGGGCCGCCTCGGCGAAGGAAGGCAACGGGGCCGCCTCGGCGAAGGAATCGGCGCCGCTCATCGAGGTCTCGGATGTCACCCGTGTCTTCCGCGGACGGGGACTGTTCGTTCGCGGACGCTCGCGGGTCACAGCCCTGGGCGGGATCGATTTCACCGTCGCGTCCGGAGCTCGGCTGGGCATCGTGGGGGAGTCAGGCTCGGGGAAGTCGACGCTGCTCAACATCCTCTCCGGCCTCGACCGGCCGACCACCGGGCACGTGCGCGTCGGCGACATTCGGGTCGAAGCCGCGAGCTCACAAGCACTGCGCCGCCTGCGCGAGAACCTGCAGATCGTGTTCCAAGACCCCTTCGCCTCTCTCGACCCGCGGATGCGGATCGCCGATATCGTCGCCGAACCGCTCATCGCCGCAGGCGTCGACAAGGACGAACGCACCGCACGGGTCGAGGAGATGATCGCAGCCGTCGACCTCGATACGGACTCCCTGCGCCGGTACCCGCACCAGTTCTCCGGCGGGCAGAGACAGCGCATCTCGATCGCCCGGGCACTGGTGACCAGGCCGCAGATCCTCGTCGCCGACGAACCGGTCTCCGCCCTCGACGTCTCGGTGCGCGCCCAGGTGCTCAACCTGCTCACCGACCTCGTCGACGAGTACGCGCTGACCCTCCTCTTCGTCTCCCACGATCTCGGCGTCGTCAAACACCTGTGCTCCGAGGTCATCGTGATGAAATCCGGACAGATCATCGAATCAGGTGCGACGGAGGACATCTACGCGAACCCCCAGGAGGAGTACACGCGCAGTCTCATCGCCGCCACCCCGAGCCTCGCCGAGGCGCTCGCCGCCGGATAGCTCGGCCCGCGGGTCCAGGGAGCGACGAACCATCGAGAGAAAGGGCAGCACATGACCACATCGCTTGCCGACCGCAGTGCGGCCGAAATGGCGGCCGGATTTGCCGGCGGGGACTTCGACCCGATCGAGGTGCACTCCGCGGTCGTGGACCGCATGGACGCATGCGAGCCGACCATCAACGCCCTGTTCCACCGCGACGACGAACGTTCCCGCGACGCCGCCGCAGCAAGTGCCGCACGCTGGCGTGAGGGTCGCCCATTGAGCGACCTCGACGGCGTGCCCGTGACGATCAAGGAGAACATCGCCCGCCGCGGAGTCCCGCTGCCAAGCGGCCACGCCTGGGTGGAGATGCCGGTGGCCGACCACGACGCCCCGATCACCGAGCGCCTCGAAGAAGCCGGTGCTGTCATCCTCGGCTCGACGACGATGCCCGACTGGGGAATGCTCTCCTCGGGTGTGTCCTCTCTGCACGGAATCACCCGCTCGCCCCTGGACCCGAGTCTGACGACCGGAGGGTCGAGCGCCGGAGCCGGAGCCGCCGCGGCAGCCGGATACGGACCCATCCACATCGGCTCCGACATCGGCGGATCCATCCGCCTGCCGTGCACCTGGCTCGGACTGGCCGGGCTCAAACCCAGCTTCGGTCGCGTGCCGCTCGACGCCCCCTACCTGGGCAGGTGCGCGGGACCACTCGCGCGGACGATGGCCGATGTCAAAGCCGCCATGGACATCATCTCCGCCCAGGATGATCGCGACTATTCGCGACTGCCGCGCTTCGCCGCCGATGACGCACAATCTCTGCCGGGCAGCGACAGGGCCGCGGCCTTCGACCCGCGGGGACTGCGCATCGGCGTCCAGCTCGACGCCGGGTGCGGGGTCGCCGCTGATGCGCAGGTGCGCTCAGCCGTCACCGAGGCGGCCGAGCGGTTCTCCGCGGCCGGTGCCGAAGTCATAACGCTCGACCCGTTCATCGACGATGATCTGCTCCACGACATGGATCTGTTCTGGCGGGTGCGGTCGTGGGCCGACCTCAAGGCGCTGCCCGTCGACGAGCAGGCGCTCATCCTGCCCTATATCCAGCAGTGGGCACAGGACGGGGCCGATACCAGCGGAGTGGACCTGATGAGCTGCTATCACAGCGTCCAGGAGATCCGGCGGCGGACGATCATGGCCACTGCCGAGTTCGACCTGGTCATCTCGCCGACGGCTCCGGATGCGGCATTCCCCGCCGAGCAGCCCATGCCGTACCCGCAGGTCCACGAACCGATGGGCCATATCGGGTTCACGATGCCGTTCAACATGTCCGAACAGCCGGCGGCAACGGTGCTGGCAGGCTTCATGGACGACGGCCGGACCATCGGAGTGCAGATCGCTGGACGACGGTTCGCCGACGAACTCGTCATGGCCGCTGGTACCTGGTTCGAGGCCGCAGCCGACCTCGAGCTGCCGACACGGTCGGTGGGCTGACCACACCAACGACAGCGGGCCTGTGACGACCGGGAATCGGTCGTCACAGGCCCGCTGTGTCTCAAGTACCGCCTCGGCGACGGTGGTGCCTCACCTCAGGGAAGGTGAGGCACCGGGACGTCGGTGAGCCCTGGGGTCAGAAGTCGAAGAACTCGACCGAGAGCTTGTCTCCGTCGATCTTCACGCTTCCGGACACCGACAGGGGGTTGCCGTTGGAGAAGTACGAGGATCCGGCCCTCTTGCCGTCGACGGAGAAGTTGAATTTGCCGGGCTTCTCCGTGAAGAACGAACCGGTGTTCGTGTCTCCGGAGCCGAAGCTGGCCTTCACCTTGGGCATCTCCTTCATGTCCCACTTGGCGGTGTTCTTCTTTGCCAGGTCATCGAGTTTCTTGTCCGAACCGCCGACGGGAATCTCGGTCGGGTCGTATTTGATGAAGTCGCACTTCGGTTCGATGCTCTTGTTGTCGAAGCACTTCTTGAGTTCCTTCTCGACCTGTTTCTGAACTTCCTTGTCGAAGTCTCCTGTCGGGGACAGCTCGAGGTTGAGGGTGGTGGGGGACACCTGGCCCTTGTTCGGCTTCCCACCTGGTGCGAAGGCCTTCGGGAAGTTCACCTTGGCCGTATCGGAAGCCTCGGAGATCCACTTGCTCTTCGGGATCGTGAAGTCGTAGCTGCCGGGGTAGACGGCGAACGAGGTGGTGCCCGACTTCGCCTTGTAGTCCTTGCCGTTGACGGAGAGACCGTCAGCTGCCGGAATATCGAGGGAGATGACGTTGAGGTCGGGGCCCTTCATCGTCCACTTGTCGAAGAACAGATCCTGCTTGCCGTCCTTCGTTGCGGCGAGTTCCACGTTGTAGGGGCTGCCGTCGAGTTCGTACGACACGACGACGGTTCCCTTATCCCCATCGACCTTCGACGATTCGACCTTGGCCTTCTCGATCTTCGCCGAGGAGGAATCGGTGAATTCCTTCTGCAGCAGGTCGAGGTTCGTGCCCTCCGGCCGTACAGAGGGTGCGATCTTCTCAGCGGCTGCGAAGTCACCCTTGTTCAGGGCTTCGACGTAGTCCTCGGCGACCTTGTCCGGTCCGTACTTGTTCTTGTTCACGCTGCCGACGACGAAGAATCCGACGAGGACGAGGATGATGACAAGCGCGACCGCGCCGAGAGCGATGAAGAGGGGCATCTTGCCCTTCTTCTTCTCGGGACGATTCTCGGCTCGCGTTGCGCCGTTCTGCGCCCCGGCGAAGCCCGGAGCCGGGGCCGGCTGAGGAATCGCCTGCGACGGACCGGAACCGGTCTGCTGGGCGTTCGGGCCGGACCCGGTCTGGTACGGCCCGGACTGGTTCTGGGCGGAGTTGAACTGGCCCGGCTGGTTCTGGGCGCCTGGGTATGGGGACTGATTCTGAGCGCCCGGGTACGCCGAGTTCGAATATCGACCGCCCGACTGTTGGCCGCCCTGCGGCTGAGCGCCGGGGTAGCCGCCGTTCGGCTGCTGCGGGTTCTGGTACTGGTTGTTCGGGTACTGCCCGTTCTGAGCCTGGCCGTTCTGAGGCTGGCCGTTCGGGGACGGGGCACCGGGGTAGGGGGCTGCCTGCGGGCCGCCCGGGGCATTCGCTCCACCATTCTGGCCGGTGCCGTTGAACTGATCGTTCTGGGCGCCGGGACCCGAATACTGCGGCGGCTGGTTCTGCTGCGAAGCAGCGGGAGCGACCGTGGGGCGCGACGGCGCATCGTCGGTCGGGGCGCCCAAGGGCGGTGCCTGATCATCGGGCACCGCAGAACCGCTGCCGGACTGCGCCGGAGCATCGGATGTGGGGGAGACGTCGTCGGAGGCCGAATCGCGTCCATCGGCAGGAGCCTGCGCGTTCGACTCGGAAGCACCATCGGTGGAATCGGGCCCGTCTGCGGGCTGCTGCTGTGAGGTGGGGGTCTCGTCGCCTGCAGCGGCGTTCGAACTGGTAGGGCCCTCATCCGTCGGCTGCTCCGACTCAGGCTTCGGTCCGCCGTTCTCCGGAGGCTCGCTGGGTGGTGGCGGGAAATTGGGGTGATCGTTCCCGTTGCTCATCGTGGGGTCATCCTTTGCGTGTACAAGCCTGTCCTGGCGCAATTGTACTTCCCGGAACAGGGAATCGCGTGGTCAATACCGGGAAGCTGAGCCGATGTCAGCGAAAATGGTCCTGATGCACACTTCTCCCCACCCTCAGTCCTACCGTCGGACGATCTTCGCGGCCCTCATGGAGGTCGTGAAGATCGACCTCATCGTCGTGCCCGCAGGATTCGTCGTTGCCATCGTCTTCTGGATCATCGGGCTCGGCTCGCAGCTGCCGTACTCGGCGATTCCCGAATGGGCGTTCGTACTGTGGGCGACGGTGTCAGGGCTGAGTGTCTCGACCCTCGGATTCGACTTCTCACTGGCACCGAGCCTCGTGACTTTGGGCCTGTGGTTCCTGGTGGCGACGGGGGCCAAACGAGTGGTTCGTGCCACGGCAGCAAACAGCCCGACCGAGAGCGTTGAGGATCCAGGCGGATGGTGGGCGCTCATGGGAACAGCTCTGGGCACCTTCGTCGTGGTCTACGCCGGACCTCTGCTCGTACTGTCAATCGTGGTCGGTCAGGCCACAGTGACTCCGCTCGGATTCCTGCGGCTCTTCCTCTTCCTCGTCACAGCGGTGGCGTGGGCCCTTATCCGGGCGCGAGGAATCGGTGACATTCCCGGACTGTCCATGCTCGCCGACGAGACGTGGAGCGTCGCCGCCGGACTCGCCCGCCGTCTGCTGTGGGCCGCAGTGGCTCTCGGCGCGATCGTGCTCGTCGCCGGAATCGTGATTCGCTGGGGCGACGTCGATGACACTCTGCAGGTCTACAGTTCACCGGTCGCCGCAGGGATCGGCCTCATCGTCGTTCAGGCGCTCTTCGCCCCGAGCATTGTCTACTCTGCACTGTCCTGGGCCGCAGGGACGGGAGTGAGCATCGGAGATGCAGGAACGAGCTCTGCATTCAGGTCGACCTCCGCGCCGGTGCCCGATGTGCACGTGCTGCGGCTGTTGGGCGGAGACTATCCGTCCTGGACGGCAGCTGCGCCAGCACTTCTCGTGCTGCTCGGTCTGCTGTGCGTCATCCTCGGCCGCGACAGAGCACGCGACATCGCCGCACAGTCGTGGACGGGACTCGGCATCGCGATCGGGATTCTGTTCGTCGCCTTCGAAGTCCTCGCCCTGTTCGCCGGCGGAGCCCTGGGCCCGCTGGGGCTGTCCGGGTTCGGGCCCTCGGCACTGACGTCGGCACTGGCGATCACGGCGTGGATCGGTGTGGGAATGGCTGCCGGCCTGCTGCTGATCAGACTCTCCGGCCTGCACACCGAGTCGTACGATTTCGCCGATGATGACGAAGAGGGAGACTTCTACGCGGAGGACGAAACGGAATCTGTCGCCGACGACATCGTCAACGACGACGAACGACGATAGTCGGGTGGACCGCCTCGGCGGGGCAGCGCCCTCGCCGCGGCTGCGGCGTGAACGGCGGGCGGCCTCGGCGAGGGTCTCAGACGTGAGTCGAGGGCATCCTCGGTGAGGGGATCAGTGCCGAACGATCGGGGATCGGATCCCGTGGGTCAGTTGGTGCCGGGCAGGTCGAGCTCCTGCCCGGTGACCTGCTTGAACCAGTCGCCGAGTCCCGACTGATATTCGGTGCTGCATGAGAGCTGCGCCTGCTGCGTGATCGCATCGCGCAGGCATTCCTCATACTTCGACTGCACCGGCCAGAGGATGACCGAGGACATCGTGGAGAAGATGAGATAGATGCTGAGCAGGCCGCCGAGGATGCCCAAGGACATGTTCCGGCGCTGCTTGGTTTTGACGACGGCGACGATGTACTTCACCGACCACACGACCGCGGCGATGGCGAAGCCGATGGCGGCGAGCTTGAACGGCAGCTGATACGTGAACGTCAGCACCGAGGCGAGGATCAGCAGTATCAGGACGAGCCCATGTCGTGCCGGTGCGGCCTGTGCCTCCTCTTCGGGAGTCGGCGCCTTCTTCTCTTCGGTATTCTGCGGTGACGTCACCCGATCAGTTTCTCACAGTCGACTGACAAATGCCTCGGCAGGCCGTGTCCGCACGATGACAGCCCGGCATCGTCCATGTGCTGCAGACGTTAGACTGTGCGGGTGCGCATCGTTCTTCTGGCCTCAGGATCCGGTACCCTCACGCAGTCCGTCATCGACGCCTTCGCCGACGGGACCCGCGGAGTCGACATCGTCGCCATCGGAGCCGACTCGGCCACCGCCGGAGTCCTGGCCCGAGCGGAACAGCATTCGATTCCCACCTTCGTCGTCCGCCCCAAGGACTTCGCCGACCGCGACGAATGGAACGCGGCGCTCAAAGACACGGTGGCCGAACTCGCCCCCGACTGGGTGGTCTCCGCCGGATTCATGCGCATCCTGGGCCCCAGCTTCGTCGAAGCTTTTCCCTGCCGGATCATCAACACCCATCCGGCGCTGCTGCCGTCGTTCCCGGGCGCACACGGAGTCCGCGACGCGCTCGCCCACGGGGTGAAGCTGACCGGTGGAACCATCCACCTCGTCGACACCGGAGTCGACACCGGACCGATCATCACCCAATACGCGGTGCCCATCGGCGATGACGACACCGAAGAGACCGTACACGAGAACATCAAAGCCCGTGAACGCGAAGAGCTCGTGCGCCTGCTGGCGCACCTGGCCCACACCGACCTCGTCGTCGACGGTCGACATGTCCGCGGATATGTCGCCTCGGCGATGACCGCCCACTGACCCCGCCGTGAGAAGAACCGAGCGGCAACCGAACCTCGAGGAGGATCTGTGACAGGAACCCGCGCGATCAAGAGAGCGCTGATCAGCGTCTATGACAAGACCGGGCTGGAGGAGCTGGCTCGTGGCCTCCACGCGGCCGGAGTCCAGATCGTGTCGACCGGATCCACGGCAGCCAAGATCGCCGAGGCGGGAGCCGCGGTGACGAAGGTCGAAGAGCTCACCGGGTTCCCCGAATGCCTCGAAGGCCGAGTCAAGACACTCCATCCGCGCGTCCACGCGGGCATCCTCGCCGACTCCCGCAAGCCCGAGCACCTCGAACAGCTGTCCGAGCTCGAGATCGAACCGTTCGACCTCGTCGTCGTCAACCTCTACCCGTTCGCCGATACCGTCGCCAGCGGAGCCGCATTCGACGACTGCATCGAGCAGATCGACATCGGTGGACCCTCGATGGTGCGTGCGGCGGCGAAGAACCACCCCACAGTCACCGTCGTGACCGATCCGGCAGACTACTCGGCAGTGCTCGACGCAGCCGCCGGAGACGGCTTCGACCTCGACGCCCGTCGCAGCTTCGCCGCCCGCGCCTTCGCGCACACTGCGGCCTACGACTCGGCGGTCGCCTCCTGGTTCGCCGCGGAACTCGCCACTGAAGAGAAGGCCGCATTCGCCGGTCTCACCGGCGAGAAGATCACCGACCTGCGCTACGGAGAGAACCCGCACCAGGCTGCTGCAGTGTACTCCGACGGGACCGCTGGGATCGCCGGTGCGAAGCTGCTCAACGGCAAGGCGATGTCGTACAACAACTACACGGACACCGATGCTGCGATCCGCGCAGCCTTCGACTTCGATCAGCCGGCCGTGGCCATCATCAAGCACGCGAACCCCTGCGGAATCGCCGTCGGTGAAACCGTGGCCGCAGCCCACAAGTCCGCCCACGAATGCGATCCGCTGTCGGCCTACGGCGGAGTCATCGCCACGAACCGTGAGGTCGACGCCGAGCTTGCCGCCTCGATCAAGCCGATCTTCACGGAATGCCTGGCCGCTCCGTCGTTCAGCGCCGAGGCACTCGAGATCCTCACGACGAAGAAGAACCTGCGGCTGCTCGAACTCGGCGACATCGATGTGCCCGCTGCCGAGGTCAAGCCGATCAGCGGTGGGTTCCTCGTCCAGGACCGCGACGCATTCCAGGCCGAAGGGGACTCGCCTGAGAACTGGACCCTGGCCGCCGGTCCGGCAGCTTCCCCCGAAGTCCTCGCCGACCTCGACTTCGCGTGGAAGGCCGGACGGGCTGTGAAGTCCAACGCGATCCTGCTCGCCAAGGGCGGCGCATCGGTGGGCGTGGGCATGGGCCAGGTCAACCGCGTCGACTCGGCCAAACTCGCCGTCGAACGTGCCGGAGTCGAACGTGCCACCGGTGCGGTCGCGGCCTCGGACGCCTTCTTCCCGTTCCCCGACGGCCTGCAGATCCTCATCGACGCAGGAGTCACCGCCGTGGTGCAGCCGGGCGGATCGATCCGAGACGAAGAGGTCATCGCGGCCGCGGAGGAGGCCGGAATCACGATGTACCTGACCGGGAGCCGCCATTTCTTCCACTGAGATGAAACGGCCTCACCCCCGCCATGCACGGCGGGGGAGAGGCCCGATCGCGAAGCGTTGGATCTACTGGAAACGGCGATACGCGCATCCCACCCGGCGTGATTGGGTGCTGCTCGGCTGTCTTCTGGGCGTGGCGGCCGCCGCGGCGTGCTCAGTCATCGACTTCCGCCTCGGTGCTGTCGTCCTGGCGGTCGTCCCCGCCGGTCTCGCCGGATTCCGTGCGATGCCGCCGCCGTGGACGGAAGTCTGGGTGAACCGATCGAAGACCGTCGACATCACGACGTGTCTGCTGTTCGCCGGTCTGCTGGTCGGGCTGGCGTTCCTCGTGCCCCTGACCCGCTGACAGGTTGACGAATCCAATCAGCCTCGGCGAAACCCTTTATGTGCATTTCCTGAGAAATGGGACCCACAGGTGTCGTCACGTCGAGAACAGTGGCAAGGTGAGTGGCGTCAAGGGGTTCGCTTAGAACCTTTTCCGATGAAAGGAGACAGCATGGGACTGGACGATCTGACAAACAAAGCCAAGGACGCCATGAATAGCGACAAGGGTGAAGAGATCAGCGACCAGGGCCTGGACAAGGCTGCTGACGCCGCCAACAACGCCACCGGTGGAAAGTTCGATGACCAGATCAACAAGGGTCGCGACGGAGCCGATGGAAAGCTTGGCAACGATTGATCTTTAATCCATAGCCGCGTCCGGCATGGATGAGCGCCGAGGAGAACCTGAGTTCTCCTCGGCGCTTTCTTGTGTCCTGGCGCTGTTGGACCCTTTGTGCCCGTCCCGGCGCTGGTGAGCGGCGGGTTGCAGCTTAAACAGTCTGTATTGATGCGGCACGGTGGGTGCACGGCCGAACCGTGCACCCACCGCAGCTGTGGCCTCAGCCGAGCTTTTCGATCGGGGCGTAGCGCAGCAGGAGTCGCTTCGACCCGGCCGAACCGAAGTCGACGACCGCTACGGTCTTGTCGCCGGTGCCGTTGACCTCGGTGACGGTGCCGAGTCCGAAGGATTCGTGCGAGACTTTCTCGCCGACCTCGACGGAGATGACCTCACGATTGGGGCGGATCCGGTTGGGGAATCCGGCGACCGGTGTCGAAGAGCTCGCGCTCGAGCGTGAGCGGGATCCGCTGCCCGACGACCGCGACGAACCGAAGCCACGGGATCCTCCCGAGTATCCGGAGGAGTAGCCGCCGGAGCTGAAACCGCCTGAGCCGAAGCCTCCCGAACCGAAGCCCCCGGAGAAGCTGCCCGTGTTCTCCCAGTTGATGAGGTTCTCCGGGATCTCGGACAGGAACCGGCTCGGCGGATTGTACTGAGGCTGACCCCACATGCTCCGGGTCTCTGCGCGAGTGACGAGCAGTCTCTGTCGAGCACGCGTGAGCCCGACATAGGCCAGACGCCGCTCCTCGGACAGCTCCTGCGGATTCTCGAAGGAACGCGAATGCGGGAAGCCGCCGTCTTCGAGTCCAGTGAGGAAGACCACCGGGAATTCCAGCCCCTTGGCCGTGTGCAGAGTCATCAGGGTGACCTGACCGAGTTCGGCATCGGGAATCTGATCGGTGTCCGAGGCCAGAGCCACCTGTTCGAGGAACTGATCGAGGGCCGCGGGACCGACTCCCGGAGCGGCGGAGGTGTCAGCGGAACCGTCGTCATCGACGTCGGGGTCGGCTGCCTCGGCGGCGGTTTCGTTCTCTGCATCGTTCGCACCTGCGGCGGCGGTCGCCTCGGTGCCGGTATCGGTAACAGTGTCTGTATCGGTGTCGTCGGCACTGTCCGGCTCCGCGACCGCGGCGGCCTCTCGAGTGGCGACGAAGTCCTCGGCCACGGCGACGAGCTCGGCGAGGTTGTCGACACGGGATTCGTCCTGTGGGTCGGTGCTCTTCTGCAGCGATTCGAGGTATCCGGACTGCTCGAGGATCGCTTCGATGACGCGGGAGAGCGGGGAAGACTCGGCGGTTGAGCGCAGGTCCTGCATGAGGTCATAGAACTTCTGCACCGAGGTCAGGGCGCGCGAACTCAGGTGCGGGATCTCGTCGAGGCGGCCCAGAGCGGTATAGAAGCTGATGTTCTCCCGGTCGGCGAAGTCGGCGATGAGGCCTTCGGTGCGGTCGCCGATGGAGCGTTTGGGCACGTTGAGGATGCGGCGCAGGTTGACGTCGTCATCGGGGTTGGCGACCACGCGCAGGTAGGCGAGGGCATCCTTGATCTCCTTGCGCTCGTAGAAGCGGGTGCCGCCGACGACCTTGTACGGGATTCCGGAGCGGACCAGCGCATCTTCGATCGCTCGTGACTGCGCGTTGGTGCGGTAGAAGACCGCGAAGTCACCATAGGTGTACTTCTCGTCGTCGATGAGGTCATCGATGCGGTCGACGATGAACCGGGCCTCGCCCTGTTCATTCTCGGCCACCCAGCCGACGATCTGCTCCCCGGAGCCCTCCGAGGTCCACAGCTTCTTCTCCCGGCGGTCGTCGTTGTTCGCAATCACGGCATTGGCCGCGTCGAGGATGTTCTGCGTCGAACGGTAGTTCTGCTCCAGCAGAATGGTGTCCGCGTTCGGGAAGTCCTTCTCGAATTCGACGATATTGCGCACCGTGGCGCCACGGAAGGCATAGATGGACTGGTCGGCGTCGCCGACGACCGTGAGTTCGGCACCCGTCGGACCTCCCGCGCCATCACCGGCCAGGGCCTTGATCAGGGCGTACTGGGCCGGGTTCGTGTCCTGGTACTCGTCGACGAGGATATGGCGGAACCGGCGACGGTAGGAATCGGCCACCTCGGGGAAAGCGCCGAAGAGGTGGACCGTCTCCGCGATGAGGTCGTCGAAGTCGAAGGCATTGGCCAGCCGCAGACGGGAGGTGTAGCGCTTGAAGACGTCGGCGAGCACCTCGTCGGCGGGATTGTTGGGGCGCGGGACGAAGTCGTCGGAGGTCTGCAGCTCGTTCTTGAGGTTCGAGATCCGGTGCAGGATGGCACGCGGAGCGTACTTCTTCGTGTCGAGCCCGAGCTCCTTGAGGATCTGGGCGACGAGTCGCTGAGCGTCCTGGGCGTCGTAGATCGTGAAGTTCGACTTCATGCCCAGCACCTTCGCTTCGCGGCGGAGGATCCGCACGCACGAGGAGTGGAAGGTGGAGACCCACATGGAGCGGGAGGCGGGGCCGACGATCGAGGACACGCGTTCGGCCATCTCCTTCGCGGCCTTGTTCGTGAACGTGATCGCCAGGACTTCGCCGGGGTGGGCGCGACCGGTGGCCAGGGCATAGGCGATGCGTCGGGTGAGCACGGTCGTCTTGCCCGATCCGGCCCCGGCGACGATGAGCAACGGGGATCCCGTGTGGATCACGGCCTCGCGTTGCCTGGGGTTGAGCCCGGTGAGGAGTTCGGCCGCTCGGGAGTCGGCGCCGGCGGCATGGTCGGTGTGTTCAGCTGCAGCAGTCATGTCGCCCCCAACGATACCGTCAGGCTCGGACACGACACGATCGGTCCCTCCACAGCCCGCTCACACCCCTCAGAACTACCTGACGGCGGCCTAGATACCTCGCGCGAGGTTGCTGGGCCGCCGTCAGGTAGTAATTGGGTCAGTGGACGAAGACTGCGACGATGACGTTGATGATCGCGAAGACGAACACCAGGTGCGCCAGCGTGGCCGAGGGGTTCTTCACAGCGGTCGCTGCTCCGCCGTCGGCACGAGCAGAGGCGGCGAAGGTTTTCTGCTTCTTGTTGCCGATGAATGCAAGGACTGTGATAACGATCGCCACGACCAGCTTGATGCCGATCTTCATGTGGTTGACCTCGCCGTCGCCCATCTCGGCCAGGCCGATGAGAAGCAGGCCCGTGATCAGCTGGAGGTAGGAGGCGTGCAGCATTCCGGGCAGCACCTTGGGGGAGCGGATGACGGTGAAATAGCCACCGACGATGATGGCCATACCCAGCAGATGCAGGGTCAGAAGAATCTCGCGTAGAATTTCCATACAGTTAATCGTAGTGGCATGATGGTGTCTCGTGAGCGCGGGCCCCTCTACTGGTGCACGCTGTTCCGCCCTGGTGTAATGGCAGCACGCCGGCCTTTGGAGCCGTGCAGTATAGGTTCGAATCCTATGGGCGGAGCTGGCCCAACCCGACATGCGAAGGATTCAACTATGTCGCAGACTCATCCGACCGCCGTCATCGTATTGGCAGCGGGCCAAGGCACTCGAATGAAGTCGGCTCTTCCCAAGGTGATGCATCCCATCGGCGGACGCTCCCTGCTTCATCATTCCGTCGCAGCAGCTGCCGGAACCTCGCCCGAACACCTCATCGTCGTCGTCCGCCACGAGCGCGATCAGCTCGTCGCCCACCTCGACTCCCTGCCCGTGTCCTCCCAGCGGACCCTGCTCATCGCTGATCAGGACGAGGTTCCGGGCACCGGCCGTGCCACCGAATGTGCGCTGACCCAGCTTCCCGAGGACCTCAGCGGAACCGTCGTCGTCACCTACGGCGATGTGCCGCTGCTGACCACGGAGACGATCACGGGGCTCGTCGAGATCCACGAATCCAACGCCAACGCCGTGACCGTCCTGTCCGCCGAGGTGGACGACCCGACCGGGTACGGCCGCATCATCCGCGACGAAGCCGGCTCCCTGCTGCGCATCGTCGAACAGAAGGATGCGAACGAGACCGAACGGGCCGTCCGTGAGATCAACTCCGGCATCTACGCCTTCGACGCCTCCGCGCTCAAGGAGGGCCTGGCCTCTCTGACCACTGACAACGCGCAGGGTGAGAAGTACCTCACCGACGTCATCGGCCATGCCCGTGAGGCCGGCCGCTCCGTGGCCGCCACTGCCACCGACGACCTGTGGCAGGTCGAGGGAGCGAACGATCGCGTGCAGCTGGCGAATCTCGGCAAGGAGCTCAACCGCCGCCAGTGCGAGAAGTTCATGCGCGCCGGAGTCTCCATCATCGACCCCGACACCACCTGGATCGACATCGACGTCTCGATCGCCGCCGATGCGACGATCCTGCCGGGCACCCAGCTGCTGGGCGCCACCGACATCGCTGCCGGAGCCGTCGTCGGCCCCGACACCACACTCAAGGACACCGAGGTGGGAGGGGGCGCACAAGTCGTGCGCACTCACGGCGAACTCGCCGTCGTCGGCCCTGACGCCAAAGTCGGGCCGTTCGCCTACCTGCGTCCGGGCACCAAGCTCGGCGAGTCCGGAAAGATCGGCACGTTCGTGGAGACGAAGAACGCCGATATCGGCAAGGGTGCGAAGGTGCCCCACCTCTCCTACGTCGGCGATGCGGAGATCGGGGAGGGCTCGAACATCGGAGCCGCCTCGGTGTTCGTCAACTACGACGGCGTCAACAAGCACCGCACCGTCATCGGCAAGCATGCACGCATGGGCTCGGACAATATGTATGTCGCTCCTGTCACCGTAGGCGACGGCGCCTATTCGGGTGCAAGCACGACCGTGCGCAAGGATGTCCCTGCAGGAGCGCTGGCCATTTCGGTGGCCCCACAGCGCAACCTGGAGGGCTGGGTCCAGACTAACCGTCCCGGCACGCCTGCAGCGCAGGCAGCCGAAAACGCATCCGAAGGGGAACGGATCAGTGAATGAGATTACGACGGCGGGCGATAAGAAGCTCGTCCTGGTCAGCGGTCGGGCGAATCCCGAACTCGCCGAACAAGTCGCGGAGAACCTGGGGACCGAACTCCTCCCCACCGACATCTACAACTTCGCGAACGGTGAGATCTACGTCCGCTACTCCGAGTCAGTGCGCGGCAGCGACGTCTTCGTCCTGCAGTCGCACTGCGCTCCCATCAACGAATGGCTGATGGAGCAGCTGATCATGGTCGACGCACTCAAGCGTGCTTCGGCCAAGCGCATCACCGTCATCGCTCCGTTCTTCCCGTACGCCAGGCAGGACAAGAAACACCGCGGACGCGAGCCCATCTCGGCCCGCCTCGTCGCCGATCTGTACAAGACCGCCGGTGCTGACCGCATCATCACCGTCGACCTGCACACTGCGCAGATCCAGGGCTACTTCGATGGCCCGGTCGACCACCTCATCGCGATGCCGATCCTCGCCGGCTACGTCAAGGACAAGTACCCCGGCGACCTCGCCGTGGTCTCGCCCGACGCCGGACGCATCAAGGTCGCGGAGAACTGGTCGAACTCGCTGGGCGGAGTGCCGCTGGCCTTCATCCACAAGACCCGCGACATCACCCGGCCGAACGAGACCAAGGCCAACCGCGTCGTCGGTGAGGTCGAAGGGCGCACCTGCGTTCTCGTCGACGACATGATCGACACCGGCGGCACCATCGTCCAGGCCGCCGATGCCTGCATGGCCGCCGGCGCCAAGGGCGTCATCGTCGTGTCCACCCACGCCGTGTTCTCCGGCCCGGCCGTCGAACGCCTGTCGAACTCCGTGGCCGAAGAGGTCATCGTCACGAACACGCTGCCGCTGAGCGAGGACAAGATCTTCGACAAGCTCACCGTGCTCTCGATCGCCCCGCTCATCGCCCGTGCCGTGCACGAGGTCTTCGAAGACGGATCGGTCACGAGCCTCTTCGAGGTCTGAGACCACACGGTCTGATGCACGAAATCTGAGCGTGCGACCGCCCCCGCGAGGGCGCGCACGCTGACGATACGGAACCCCGAGTCGACCTTCGGCTCGGGGTTCCGTTGTATTCACGCCCGGTCAGTCCGGCGCACCGGAAGCGGACTTCAGGGTGGTCCCACATCCGGAATCCATCGTCCCCGCCGCCGTGAGGTCCTACACTGGAGGCAACGCCTAAGCGAAGGGATCAGGGACGATGTCCTCACACGATTACAACCGGTACCGCGTGGACGTCCCCGGCGGACAGCTGTCCGTGGGAGTGTGGGAGCCGGTGGCAAGCGGCCCCGGACGGGTGCCCACCGTGTGCGTCATCCACGGCATCACCTCCAACCACCTGTTCTTCGCGGGCCTGGTCTCCGCCCTGCCCGGAGTCCGCGTCATCGGCCCCGACCTGCGCGGACGAGCCGACTCCCGCACGCTGCCGGGACCGTTCGGGATGGCCGCGCACGCACAGGATGTCACCGCCGTTCTCGACGCCTTTGCTCCGGAGGGGCCGGTCACCCTGGTCGGTCATTCCATGGGCGGGTTCGTCGCCATGACCCTGGCCGGCATGGCGGCTGAGCAGAATAGGGAAACCGGCACCGAGGCGGCCCGCCGTTTCCGCGGCCCCGTCCTCATCGACGGAGGACTTCCCCTGCCCATGGGACAGCCCCATTCAGATGATCCCGTCGATGACCTCAATGATGAGGACCTCGATACCGATGACCTCATCGCGGCCGTCCTCGGCCCGGCCGCCGAGCGGCTGTCGATGAGCTTCGGCAGCGTGGAGGAGTACTTGGCGTTCTTCGCCGCTCACCCCGCCTTCGTCGACGGTCTCGACACCGTGGCGACCGAGAGCTTCGTGTACGATCTCGCGGCCAAAGACGACCACTCGTTCCAGCCGTCGACCTCGGTGGAGGCGATGCAGGCCGATTCGGCCGACATGTACACCGGTTCCGCCTACCGCGAGGCTCTGGAGACGATCATGGGCAGTGACGACTCCCAAGCTGAGGTGGTCTTCCTCTTCGCGGAACGCGACCTCGTCGCCGCCGAACCGGGCCTGTACCCGCCCGAACTGACCGCCGACTTCGCTCGTCAGTGGCCGCAGATGGGCATCGTCGATGTGCAGGGGACAAACCACTACGACATCCTCCTCACCGAGACCGGAATCGACGCATGCGCTGCGGCCGTGACCTCTCGGATTGGTGCCGAAACGGACGGTGCCGTAGAATAGTCGGGTTGCCTCGGCGAGGGAGACGGATGTCTCCGTGATCGACGCGGTCCTGTCCCACGAACATGAACCCACTGGGTTCGAAGTTCCTGTGGTTACTCAGGCTGTTTCGCCGTGGTGCTCGAAGGTAAGTTCACCACGAAGGAGAGAAAATGGCTGACTTCAAACTTCTGGCCGAAGCTCGCAACGAGTTCGGCAAGGGCGCAGCGCGCCGCATCCGCCGCGCGGGACGCATCCCCGCTGTCATCTACGGTCACGGCGGAGACCCCGTGCACGTGTCGCTCGAGGGCCACGCCACCATGCTGGCTCTCAAGCACGCCAACGCACTGCTCGAGATCGAAAGCACCGACGGATCGAAGAACGTCCTCGCCATTGCGCGTGACGTCCAGATCGAGCCCGTCCGTCGCGACATCGAGCACCTCGACCTGATCATCGTCAAGCGCGGCGAGAAGATCGAGGTCGACGTTCCGATCCACGTCGTCGGAGAAGCCGCTCCCGGCACCATGGTCTCGCAGGAAGAGTCGACCATCTCCGTCAAGGCCGATGCGACCAAGCTGCCCGAGCTCATCGAGGTCTCCATCGAAGGCCGTCCCGCCGGCGAGCACGTTCTGGCCGGTCAGGTCGAGCTGCCTGCAGGCGTCGAGCTCATCGCCGACGAAGAGCTGCTCATCGTCAACGTCTCCGAAGAGATCGAGATGGACACCGAGTCCGACGCCGAGGAAGAGACCGAAGAGTCGACCGCGGAAGAGGCTGCTGAGGAGTCCGGTGCAGAAGAGGCCTCCGAAGAGGAGTGATCTTCTCTCCTCACTCCACCAAGATTCAGTGAGGAGCACTGACTGACTAAGCTGTTCGGTGGGTCGCCTGATGGGCGGCCCACCGAACTCGTTTCACAGCGGAGAATCCCGGCACGAGTCTCGCCCACCGGCGAGCCGCAGCATCACCGCCCGGTTCGCGGGCATGGACAGGACGGACAACAACGGCAATGTCGAACGAAGCATGGTTGGTCTTCGGACTGGGCAACCCCGGACCCAAATACGAAACGACCCGGCACAACATCGGACAGATGGTCATCGCCGAACTCGCCTCCCGCATCGGAACCACTTTGACGCGGACGAAGCTGCGCGCGAACGTCGGCACCGGACGGCTGTCGGCCGGCAGCGTTCCGGGACTGCCCGGTCCGCGAGTGGTGTTGGCCACCTCGACGGGATATATGAACGAATCCGGCGGACCGGTGCGCGCACTGGCCGACTTCTACGGAATCGACACCGACCGGATCATCGCCGTCCATGACGATGTGGACATCCCCTTCGACGCCATCAAGGCCAAGCGCGGCGGGGGAGAGGGCGGGCACAACGGTCTGCGCTCGATGACCTCGGTGCTGGGGACGAAGGACTATCTGCGGGTGCGAGCGGGAGTCGGACGTCCGCCGGGACGACAGGACACCGCCGACTACGTGCTGCGCCCGTTCACGAAGGACGAACGCACGACC
Source organism: Brevibacterium epidermidis NBRC 14811 (assembly GCF_001570805.1). Classification (GTDB taxonomy): domain Bacteria; phylum Actinomycetota; class Actinomycetes; order Actinomycetales; family Brevibacteriaceae; genus Brevibacterium; species Brevibacterium epidermidis. The sequence continues at coordinate 32,013 of NZ_BCSJ01000009.1, forward strand.
CTGCCGATCTTCGTCTCCGACCTCGCCGACGGCGTCGAAGAGCTCATCAACAACGGACTCACCGACATGCAGCAGAAGTTCCACTCGCGCTGATCACTCGTCGGACGCCGATCGAGTGTCGGGCGTTGCCCGGGCTCAGTCCGTCTTCTGCTTCTCCGGGCGACGGTGCAGCCACCAAGCGGCGAAGATGCCGCCGGCGAATCCGAACAGGTGGCCCTGCCAGGAGATGTCGTTGGTCTGCGGCAGCATGCCGAAGATCATCGACGCACCGTAGGTGACGAAGATGAACAGGCCGATGGCGAAGTAGATGATCTTGCGCAGCAGGTCGTCGGTGAACCACGTGCGCAGTGCAAGGAAGCCGAAGAATCCGAAGACGATGCCGGAGGCACCGACGATGTGCTGGCCCGGCAGAGTGGTCAGCCACGCGCCGAGTCCGGAGCTCAGCGCCGTGATGCCCGTGACGGTCCAGAAGCGCCGCCTGCCCTCGAACGCGATGACGACGCCGAGGACGAGGAACGGGAACGTATTGGCCAGGAGATGGCCGAATCCCGAATGCAGCAGCGGCGAGGTGACCAAGCCGTAGAGCGAGAGCACATTCCACGACTGCAGACTCAGGGAGTCGAGGTCGAACGGGATGATCGCATCGACGATCTCGATGACCCACATGACTGCGAGCAGGATCAGCACCGGAGCGAACCGGGAGAGCAGATGCGGCCGGTCGACGGTGGTGTTCAGGTGTGCCACCGGGGGATTCGCAGCGCGTCCGGAGCGGGGAGATCCGGAGTCGGTGGAGTCAGGGCCGAAGAGGAGGCGGGATTCCTCGGCGGAGAAACGGGGGGAGTGGTCGGAGCTCATGCTCCAATTGTGAGCGATGAAGATTGGAGAACCCCGAACATCCGGGCCCTGCGAGCAATCGTGATCGTTCCGTTAGGCCCGTTATCGCCTCGAAATATCCCGAACTACTTGTTCCGCGGACCTGCCCGGGTCGAGCCGAGGGACTTGCCGTCCGCATCGAGGGCTTCGACGATGATCGTCGAACCGTTCGGGGTGATGTCCGCCGCTGTCTCGAAGCCGGTGCGTTCGACCTCGGTGTTCTCGACCAGGTGGTCCTCGTCGTCTCCGCTGAACACCCTCCACGAAGCCACCTCGGTGGCTCCGTTCCAACTCATGTGCACGCGAGTGCTGTCTGGCTGCGGCTGCGAGGTCGTCGCGGTCGGCGGAGCTGTCGGCTGAGCGTGCCAGTCGAAACGGTAGGCCCGGTAGTTCGATCCGCCGGTGAAGGTGAGGTCGGCGAGAAGCTTCCCGTCCTTGGAGAATTCCGAGACGAAGGGCTCCGAACCCCAGCCGAGGACGACGTTGCCGTTGGGCAGCTCCTGGAAGTTCCCCTGACTGCCCGACGAACGGTCGTCGGGGGCGGGATACTCCGTGACCACCTCGGCGCGTTTCTTCTTCTCATCGACATCGAGGCGCAGACCGCGGGTGTCGCCGAGGCGGGGCGCGGCATGGTTGTCGAACATCGTCAGCGTTCCATCGGATCGGCGCTGAGCATCGTGCTGCCAGGCGAACTGCGCACCGTCGCCCATCTCGAAGTCCGAGGCCTTGCCGCCCAGGACCCAATTGAGGTCGGCGCTCTTCCGATCGAGCTGGTAGACAGCATGGGTGTTGCGTGCCGAGACGAGGAGGGCCTTGCCGTCGTCGTCCTCGGACACGGAGTTGAGGTGGATGTAGTCGAAGGGCTCGTCCTTCGTGCCCTCACCGTCCTTGAGCTCCGCCTCGGACTGGTCGACGGGGACGGCGTCGAGGGAGTGCCATTCGAACAGCGGATCGCCGGTTTCGATGTCGACCTCCTGGACGATTCCCTCCCAGGCCCAGCCGTCCTTGTCTCCGCCGACGGAACTGAGATCCGTCTGCTTCTTCACATAGGAGATGAGGAACATGGTGTCATCGGCGGTGATGGTCGTCTCGTGGAGGTCGGAGGTGTCCTTGGGGAGCTCTCCGCCCATGCCGACACGGGCGATCTCCTGATACGAAGTGTCGAGGACGACGACCTCACCGGCGGTGTGCGGCGTTTCTGCCAGGCCCTCCCACCACGTGAGCACCGGCTTCCCCTTCAATTCCTGGACGCGCAGATCCCACAGAGACTCGGCCTCGTCGCGAATCCACACCGGATCACCGGCAGAATCGAGGATGAGACCGCCCACCCAGGACTTGTCGTCGGTCTTCGTCTGTCCCTTCGGAGCGAGGAACGTCTCGAGGTCTCCGTTGTCGTCGGGGAAGGACCCGGAGTCGATATCGACCTTCGGCGGAGCGAGTTCGGGGCGGGAATGGAAGTCCCACCGTTCGGCGACGGCGATGTCCTCATCGGCATCGGCCGTGCACCCTGTGAGCAGGAGCGCCGCTGCGGCCAATCCTGCAAGGACGGTTCTCTTCATGGCCATATGCTTATCCTCACACGTTTTCGACTCACGCGCCGCTCAGAAATGTCGAGTCGGGCACCGAATGGGTCGTGTCAGGTGCGTAGCCTAGACTGTTCGGGTGCTCAACGGACTTGATCTCACCCGCCGGAATCCCACCATCACCGAACTCGTCGCGGCCTTCAACGACGCGAACACCGACGGTGGCACGATCGATGCGATCAAGGGACTGTGGCCGTCGATCCTGCGCCGAACCGTCACCACCGACGGGGCCGCCTCGGCGCCGCAGCTCATCGTCACCGCCACCACACGTGAGGCCGAAGACCTCGCCCAGGCGCTCGCCGACTGGGTGCCGTCGGCGACGATCGCGATCTTCCCCAGCTGGGAGACCCTGCCGCACGAGAAGCTGTCCCCGCGTTCGGACACCGTCGGCCAGCGTCTCGAGGTGCTGCGCCGCCTGGCCCACCCCACGCCCGGTCGGGAACTGACCTTCATCATCGCGCCCGTGCGCGCATTCCTCCAGCCCCTGGCCAAGGGACTCGGCGACATCGAACCGGTCGAGCTCGCCGTCGGCGACGAATATGAGATCGATGACCTGGCCGAACGGCTCACCGAACTCGCGTACTCCCGAGTCGACATGGTCTCCAGGCGCGGCGAATTCGCTGTGCGCGGCGGCATCGTGGATATCTTCCCGGCCACCTCGGAGCGGGCGCTGCGCGTGGAGTTCTTCGGCGACGAAGTCGACGAGATCCGCGAATTCTCTGTCGGCGACCAGCGCTCCATCCCCGCCGAAGACGGGGAGGAGCCCCTGCATCTGTCGGCACCGCCGTGCCGGGAGCTGCTCCTGACCGATTCGGTACGGAAGCGGGCCGCGGAAATCGCCGAGGATGTGCCCAGCGCCGCCGATATGCTCGACAAGATCGCCGGCGGAGTCGCCGTCGAGGGCATGGAATCGCTCACCGCCGTCCTCGCCGACGGGATGGAGCCGATCATCGCTCTGCTGCCGCCCGAGTCGAAGATCATCATCACCGAACCCGAACGCGTCGAGGCCCGCGCCGCCGACCTCGTGGAGACGACGAACGAATTCCTCGAAGCCGCGTGGACCGGTGCCGCCGGTGGGGGAGAGACCCCGATCGACCTGTCGGCTGCGAGCTTCCGAACCGTGGCCGAGATGGAGGAGGGCGCTCGCCTCATCGGCCTGGCCTGGTGGGAGATCGGCGGATTCGCCGCCGACGAGGAGCTCGCAGGCCCCGAGGAGAACATCTTCTCTGTTCCCGCCCGCATCCCGAAGGGCTATGCCGGCGATGTCGAAGCGATCCTCGCCGACGTCAAGGGACTCATCCACGACAAGTGGCGCATCCTGGTCCTCACGGAAGGCCAGGGACCGGGCCGACGCATGGTCGAGGTGTTCTCCGAAGCAGGAGTGCCCGCCTCCTTCGTCGACGACCCCACCGATCTGCCCGAAGCCCTGGTCACGGTGACGACGGCCGCGTCCTTCGGCGGATTCGTCTTCGAAGACCTCAAACTCGCCGTGCTCACCGAAGCCGATGTGCTCGGTCGGGCGGCGGCCACCTCGACGCGTGACATGCGCAAGCTGCCCACCCGCCGCCGACGCAACCAGGTCGACCCGCTCAACCTGGCACCCGGCGACTATGTCGTCCACGACCAGCACGGAGTCGGACGATTCGTCGAAATGACGCAGCGGACCACGGGCAAGGGTGCGAACAAGCACACCCGCGAATACCTCATCATCGAATACGCGCCCGCCAAACGCGGACAGCCCGGCGACCGCCTCTACGTCCCCAGCGATGCGCTCGACCAGGTCACCCGCTATGTCGGCGGGGAGAGCCCGAGCCTCAACAAGATGGGCGGCGCCGACTGGCAGACGACGAAGGCGAAGGCCCGCAAGGCCGTCAAGGAGATCGCCGGGGAACTCATCCGCCTGTATTCGGCCCGCCAGGCCACCGTCGGCCACGCCTTCGGCCCGGACACTCCCTGGCAGCGCGAACTCGAGGACGCCTTCCACTATGTGGAGACCGCCGATCAGCTGACCACCATCGACGAGGTCAAATCGGACATGGAGAAGACCGTGCCGATGGACCGTCTGATCTGCGGCGATGTGGGGTACGGGAAGACGGAGATCGCTGTCCGTGCCGCGTTCAAGGCGATCCAGGAGGGCAAGCAGGTCGCCGTGCTCGTGCCGACCACTCTGCTCGTCCAACAGCACTATGAGACCTTCGCCGAACGCTACTCGGGATTCCCCGTCACCATCGGCGCCCTCTCCCGGTTCCAGACCAAACAGGAATCGGAGAAGGTCAAGGAGGATCTGGCCGACGGCAAGCTCGACCTCGTCATCGGCACCCACCGCCTGCTCAGCGGCGAAGTGCGATTCAAGGAACTCGGACTCGTCATCATCGACGAGGAGCAGCGCTTCGGCGTCGAACACAAGGAGACGCTCAAGGCGCTGCGGACCAACGTCGACGTCCTCGCCATGTCCGCGACCCCGATCCCGCGCACCCTGGAGATGGCCGTGACCGGCATCCGCGAGATGTCGACCCTGGCCACACCGCCGGAAGAACGACACCCGGTGCTGACGTATGTGGGCAAACGCGAAGACAAGCAGATCAAGGCCGCGATCCGACGTGAGCTCATGCGCGAAGGTCAGGTCTTCTACATCCACAACCGGGTCCGCGATATCGAAGCCGTCGCCGGCCATATCGCCGAAATGGTGCCCGAGGCGCGGATCGCCATCGCCCACGGCAAGATGAACGAGACCCGACTCGAACAGGTCATCGTCGACTTCTGGGAGAAGAAGTACGACGTGCTCGTGTGCACGACGATCGTCGAAACCGGAATCGACATCGCCAACGCGAACACCCTCATCATCGACAACGCCGACCGCTACGGACTCTCCCAGCTCCACCAGCTGCGCGGACGAGTGGGACGTGGCCGCGAACGCGCCTACGCGTACTTCCTCTACCCGCCGGACACGCAGCTGACCGAAACCGCGCATGACCGTCTGACGACCCTGGCCGCGCACACCGAACTGGGTGCCGGAATGCAGGTGGCGATGAAGGACCTCGAGATCCGCGGAGCCGGCAACCTGCTCGGCGGTCAGCAGTCCGGACACATCGAAGGCGTCGGCTTCGACCTCTACGTCCGACTCGTCGGTGAGGCCGTGGCGAAGTTCCGCGGTGAGGAGACCGAGCCCGAGGCGGACATGCGCATCGAACTGCCCGTCGACGCCCACCTGCCGGCCGACTACGTCGACCACGAACGGCTGCGCCTCGAGGCCTACCGGAAGCTCGCCGCGGCCACCGACGAAGCACAGCTGCGGGAAGTCCTCGACGAACTCACCGACCGCTACGGCCCCTATCCGGAACCCGTCGGCGTCCTCGCCGACGTCGCCAGGCTGCGCATCCGCGCCCGAGCATCCGGCGTCAACGACATCGTCATGCAGGGCAACTTCATCCGCTTCGGACCCGTCGAACTCTCCGACTCCCAGGTAGTCAGGCTCAAACGCCTGTACCCGAAGTCGCTGCTCAAACCGGCGCTGCGCTCGGTCCTCGTGCCCAAACCGATGGCGGGCAGCGGATTCGACTCCAAGGAGATGACCGATTCGGATATCCTGCGGTGGGCACATCAGTTCCTCGACGCCATCCTGCCCGTCATCGAGTCCGAAGCGACTGGGACCAAGGAAGCCGGTGCTGCGAAGGACGGTTGAGAACTCTTCGACTGTTCAGCGCTGACCGGACCACGGACCAAGGCGGTGGCGTAGAGTGCGAAGCGCGGAGACATCCGCTGCAAGTGCATTTCACTCAGCCGTCTGCTAAGGAGAATCACCATGGGTGTTGACGACAAGTTCGAGAACAATGCCGAAGAACTCGGCGGTCGTGCCAAGGAGACCATCGGCGATGTGACCGGTGACGATCAGCTCAAGGCCGAAGGCGCCACCGACCAGCTCAAGGCCAAGACCAAGGATGTCGGCGAGTCCGTCAAGGACCTCGGCTCATCGGTCAGGGACAAATTCTCGAAGTGACCGACGACTCGGCCCTCACCGCTGCTGTGGTGGGGGCTTTTCGTGCCGGCAGGAGGAAAATTCGTGGGTGAACGTGACGAGCAGAGCGCGGTCGAGCCAAGAGCGGACACCGTTGATTCGGGAGCGGACCGGGCCGAACCGCAGCTGCAGCCGGTGATCGAAGCCATGGCGACGCTGCGGCGACGCTGCCCGTGGTCGAGCCGACAGGATCACCAGAGCCTGGAGAAGTACGCGCGAGAAGAGACCGACGAACTCATCGTCGCGCTCGAGGACTTCACGTCAGCGCCCACTGCCGAGAACCAGTCGGCCGTCGTCGAAGAGCTCGGCGATGTGTTCTACCAAGTGCTCTTCCACTCCGCCCTGCTCGACGAGAGCAGCGGGCACGCCTACGGCCACAGTCTCGGCTCCATCATCGACGGACTCGAGGCCAAACTCATCCGCCGGCACCCCCTGGCTTTCACCGACGATTCAGGGGATGAGATAGCGTCGTTGGAGGACGTCGAACGCGAATACCGCCGGATCAAGGCAGAAGAGAAAGCTGCAGCGCCAGGAGAGGACAGAACCCGATGAGTCTGGACAGGCTCGAGATCGAAGGCACCTTCAACTTCCGTGACCTCGGAGGACCCGCCACCGAGGCGGGGGACCACCGAGTGCGATCCGGAAAGGTGTTCCGCGCCGACGGGTTGGCGCAGCTGAGCGATCGAGCACGTGACGACATCGGCGGACTCGGCATCGGCACCGTCATCGATCTGCGCGATATCGGCGAACGGGCGAAGCTGCCCGATGCGCTCGACGGCCTCGACGTCCGTCATATCGAGCTGCCCGTCTTCGACGACCATTTCTTCCCCAGCCGACCGATGAGCAGAGAAGAGATGAAGGCCGCCGCCGAGGCGACCGGAATGGACCTTACCGACCGGAGCCTCAGCCGCATCTACGACCTCATGATCACGCACTTCGGCCACCGACTGGCCGCCGCCGTCGATCTGATCGCCGAACACTGCACCGACGGCGTCGTCTTCCACTGCTCTGCCGGGAAGGATCGCACCGGTGTGATTGGAGCGTTCCTGCTCGACCTCCTCGGCGTGGGACGGCAGGAGATCGTCGACGAATACGCGATCACCTCCACCCACCTGTCCGGGGGATTCCTCGAGGCGATCACCCGGAACTTCTCCGATGCCGGGATCTCCGGCAACCTCGCTCAGACCGCCACCGCCGCCCCACCCGAACTCATCAACGAGATCCTCGATCGGATCGATGCCGAGCACTGGGCCGCCTCGGCGAAGGACGAAGGAGCACCCGGGGGAGTCGAGGCCTACCTGCTCGCTCATGGGATGGACCCGGCGACGCCCGAACGACTGCGGCAATGCCTGCTCGAATCCGCCTCGGACCGAGGGTGAGCCAGGCCGCAAGGTGCATTAAGCTGTCCTGCAGGCACATGTTCCCCATGTGAAACCAAACGCTAAGGAGTACTCAGTGGCCGAGATCGTTGCCGCAAACGCCCGTGAAATCCTGGATTCCCGGGGAAATCCCACCGTCGAGGTGGAAGTGCTGTTGGCCGATGAGTCCGTCGGTCGTGCCGGCGTTCCCTCCGGCGCCTCCACCGGCGAGTTCGAAGCCGTGGAGCTGCGCGACGGAGATCCGGAGCGCTACCTGGGCAAGGGAGTCACCCAGGCCGTCGACGCCGTCGTCGACGAAATCCACGAAGTCATCGTCGGACTCGAAAGCGACGATCAGCGTCTCGTCGACCAGGCGCTCATCGAACTCGACGGCACCGACAACAAGTCCCGCATCGGTGCGAACGCGATGCTCGGCACCTCGCTGGCCGTAGCCCGCGCCGCAGCTGTCTCGGCTGATCTGCCCCTCTACCGCTACCTCGGCGGACCGAACGCGCACGTCATGCCCGTGCCGATGATGAACATCCTCAACGGCGGATCCCATGCCGACTCGAACGTCGACATCCAGGAATTCATGATCGCCCCGATCGGCGCCGCCAGCTTCCACGAAGCTCTGCAGTGGAGCGTCGAGGTTTACCACGCCCTCAAGGGAGTGCTCAAGGAACGCGGACTCTCGACCGGACTCGGCGATGAGGGCGGATTCGCCCCGAACCTCGACTCGAACGCCGCGGCACTCGACCTCATCTGTGAGGCCATCGACATCGCCGGCCACCGTCCCGGACGGGACATCGCCGTGGCCCTCGACGTGGCGTCCTCGGAGTTCTACTCCGACGGAGTCTACGAGTTCGAAGGCGGCAAGAAGACCGCCGAAGAGATGGCCGCCTACTACGAAGAGCTGCTGGCGAAGTACCCGCTCGTGTCGATCGAGGACCCCCTCGACGAGAACGACTGGGACGGCTGGGCGACTCTGACCGAGACGATCGGTTCGAAGGTCCAGCTCGTCGGCGACGACCTGTTCGTGACCAACCCCGAGCGTCTGCAGCGCGGAATCGACAACGCCACGGCGAACTCGCTGCTGGTCAAGGTCAACCAGATCGGCACCCTGACCGAGACCCTCGACGCGGTGTCTCTGGCACAGACGAACGGCTACACGACGATGATCTCGCACCGTTCCGGCGAAACCGAGGACACGACCATCGCCGACCTGGCCGTGGCGACGAATGCCGGTCAGATCAAAGCCGGTGCGCCGGCGCGGTCCGAGCGCGTCGCGAAGTACAACCAGCTGCTGCGCATCGAAGAGCAGCTCGGCGATGCCGCACGCTACGCAGGCCGTGGAGCGTTCCCGCGCTTCGAAGCCTGAGGCGAGCCGCTAGGCACTGAACTCCCCGAGGCGGGGCCGGACGATCTTATCGATCGCCCGGCCCCGCCTCGGCGTTTCCCGCTAATGCGTGTCGACCTTCCGGCGGCAGGCGGGAACTGCGGGGAAGGGACGGAGGAAATGCACAGGGGAGGGCGGGCAGGACGCGACGTGATGGAAGATACGTGAGAATCGAACACGCCACGAGCTCGAAATCCTCGCGCCGCGAATGCGGACACGGCACACTTGGAGATGTTGCGACACTCTTCCCCGATCCCCAGTCGCAGAGGAAAGAAGCATGGTTCCGAGCAAGCCCAGAAGAAGTGCCCCGAAATCGGCTCCTGGCAAAGCCACTCCTCGTCGACGCCCGAAACCGGTCATCGAATCCGATGCCGACATGGACGCCGAGGCGAGGGGCCGCCGCATGTCGATGCGCACCGGCATCTTCCTCCTCGTCATCGCCATCGTCCTCCTCGCCTTCCTCTCGCCCCTGAACTCCGCACTCAAACAGGCCCAGCAGATCGCGGCCCTCAACGACGAGATCGAGACGACGAAGGCCGAGGTCAAGAGCCTCGAGGAGAAGAACGAGAACCTCCGGGACCCCGACTACATCAAGCGCAAGGCACGCGAAGACCAGTACTACGTGGAGAAGGGCAAGAACGCGGTCATCGTCACGAATCAGGAGGCCGTGGACGAGGAGTCCGAGCCCGAACAGCCGGTTCGCAAGCAGGCCTGGTACCTTGAGTTGCTGGAGTCCATTCAGGAGACAGGCAACACCGTGGAGAAGAGCTGATGATCACAGAGTGCACCGAGGCGGATTTCGCTGTCCTCCAAGACCAACTCGGACGCATTCCCCGAGGCGTCGTCGGCATCGCCGCCCGCAGCACTTCCGGTGAACCCCTCGTCGTCGCCACGGCTCCGCGCCTCGAGGACGGCACACCGTTCCCGACGACCTTCTACCTCACCCACCCCGCCTATGTGGCCGAATGCTCACGGCTGGAAGCATCGGGAATCATGGCCGAATGGACCGCCGAGATCGGTGAAGACGAAGAACTCGCCGCCGCCTACGCCGCCGCACACCGGGCCTACCTCGACGTCCGCTCAGAGATCGGCTCCGCAGCCGGCCTGGCGGAAGTCGAAGAGATCAAGGACTACTCCGCCGGCGGAATGCCGAATCGGGTCAAATGCCTCCACGCCCTCGTCGGCCATTCGCTGTCCTCCGGGCTCGGCGTCAACCCGATCGGTGACCGTGCACTGTCGTTCATGACCGATGTGCCGCCCCTCGCCGAAGCCGCTGCCACCACCGAACCGACCGACTAGGACCTGCCATGCGTGTTGCTGCCTTCGACTGCGGGACGAACTCCCTGCGCCTGCTGATCGCCGATGTCGCCGCCGACGGCACCCTCACGGACCTGCGCCGCGAAACCCGGGTCGTCCGCCTCGGCCAAGGTGTCGACGCCACCGGCGAGTTCGCTCCCGAAGCGCTTGAGCGCACCTTCGCCGTGGCAAAGGAATTCGCCGAGGTGGCCGCCGAGTACCAGCCGGAGAAGCTGAGATTCGTCGCGACCTCGGCCAGCCGCGACGTGAAGAACCGTGATGAGTTCTTCGCCGGGATTTTCTCGATCTTGGGCGTTGTTCCCGACGTCATCGCAGGAGAGGAAGAGGCCCGTCTGTCCTTCCTCGGCGCCACTGCCGGCCTGAAGGAGGCTGACGGACCGTATGTCGTCATGGACCTCGGCGGCGGATCCACCGAACTCGTCCTCGGCCACGAGGATGTCCAAGCGGCAGTGAGCATGGACATCGGCTCGGTGCGTCTGACCGAGCGCCATATGCCAGTCGAGACTCCTTCCGAGGACCAGATCCAGGCAGCGCTTGCCGATATCGACAGGCAGCTCGACCAGGCCGCGCAGATCGTCGACTTCTCCGCCCCGCGCACCTTCATCGGCGTCGCCGGCACCGTCACCACCATCACCGCAGGCATTCTCGGACTCGAGAGCTACCAGCGAGAGCGCATCCACGGAGCACATATCAGTGTCGCGGACGTCGCCGACGAATCCCGCAGGCTCCTCGCCATGGACCGCCAGGCCCGCACGGACCTGCCGTACATGCACCCCGGCCGCGTCGATGTCATTGGCGCCGGATCGCTCCTCTTCGCCCGGATCGTTGCCCGCTTCGACCAGGCAGTGACAGCCGCCGGAGGATCGCTCGACATTCGGATCTCCGAAACCGACATCCTCGACGGGACCGCGCTCGACCTCGCGCTGACGAGCTCGTGAGAGCCGCCGCTCGACTCCTCGCCGTCACGGCCGTCGTCCTCGGACTCGTCGCCGGCACCACCCAGCCCGTCATGGCCGCACCGAAGGCCGGGCCGGGCCAGTGGTTCATCAAGGACTACGGGATCGACAAGGTCTGGAAGAAGTCCACGGGCAAAGGCATCAAGGTCGCAGTCATCGACTCCGGCGTCAACACCGACCACGAAGACCTCAAGGGCGTGGTGAAGAAGTCCAAGGACTTCAGCGGATTGGGCAAGGACGGAAAGACCCCGATCGGCGGGAAGACCACGATCCACCACGGCACTGCCGTGGCCGGAGTCATCGCCGGCAAGGGAGTCGGCGCCGGACCGACCGGCGTCGCCCCGAACGCAGAGATCCTGTCGGCGTCGATGTGGCTCGGCCCCGACCGTCCGAAGGAATCCGGATCGACCCGCGAACAGGCCGATAAGGCCATCCGCTGGGCCGTCGACTCCGGCGCAAAGGTCATCAACATGTCCCTGGGCTGGGACGATCCGGGCTGGCCGGAGAGCTGGGACGAATCCTTCGCCTACGCCTACAAGAAGGACGTGCTCATCGTCGCCTGCGTCGGCAACGCCTCACAGGGCGCGACCCAGGCGTGGTCGCCGTCGACCGTGCCCGGCGTCATCGGGGTGGGCGGACTCGGCAAGAACGGCAAGGTGCTCGAGGACTCCACCGCGCCCGGCACCGCCGTCGACCTCATGGGTCCGGCCGAAGACATTCCCATCCCGTACTACAGCGGCGGCTACGCCGAAGGCCAGGGATGCTCGTTCGCCTCACCCGTCGTCTCCGGTGTGGCAGCGCTCATCCGCTCCGAGAACCCTGACCTCAGCGCCGACGAGGTCCGAGCCAAGCTGCAGTCGAGCGCCAAACCGGTGGACGGTCACAAGGGCGTGAGCAAGAAGGGCAAGCCCGACCCGATCGTCGGCTTCGGTCGCGTCGACCCGCGAGCCGCTGTCAAAGCGAAAGTGCCCAAGGACGTGTCCTCCGCCGAGGATGAGCTGGCGGATTGGGTGAAGATGCACCGTCGTGGAGATGAGAAGGCCGAAGAGACCGAAACCGCGACACCGGACGAGACCGAGAGCCCGAAGGCGCTCGCGCCGACCGACATCGTCGCCACGCAGTCGACACCGACTCTCGGCTTCGCAGCTCTCGGTGCCGGTGCCCTCATCGTCCTCGTCCTCCTCATCGCCTCGATCGTCTCCTTCGCGCGCCGTCGTCGCTGAAACCAGGTGATCGAACTGCTCTGATCTGGGGCGTTCGAGTCCGTGCGACAAACAATTAGTGAAAGTTTTCACAAGGGTCTAGCATGGGAATATGGCACTCATCAGAAACTCAAAACTGCGTCCACGAATCCTCGTCGTCGGTGGCGGCTCAGTCGGCCTGCTCACCGCTCAGAATCTGCTGAAGAACCTCGGTCGGGGCGAAGCCACCGTCACCGTGGTCGACCCCAACCCGTACATGACCTACCTGCCGTTCCTCCCCGAGGTTGCAGCCGGTTCGATCGAGCCCCGTCACGCTGTTGTGCCGCTGCGCCGCAACCTGCCGGGTGCCGAGGTCATCACCGCGAAGGTCACCTCGATCAACCACGCCGAGAAGTTCGCCACCATCGAGCCCGAGAACGATGAAGCGTTCGAACTCGACTACGACCACATCGTCCTCGCCTCCGGCTCGGTCGCGCGTGCGCTGCCGATCCCGGGCCTGAAGGAGAACGCGATCGCGCTCAAGCGCATCGAAGAGGCCGTCGCCCTGCGCGACCACCTTCTCTCCCGCCTGGCCGATGCCGCACTGATGGAAGACGACGAAGAGCGTCGCAAGGCCCTGACCTTCGTGTTCGTCGGCGGCGGATTCGCCGGCATCGAGCTGCTCACCGAACTCGAGGACATGGTCCGCTCGGCCGTTGCCCAGTACGAGACACTGACCGAAGCCGATGTGCGCTTCGTCCTCGTCGAGGCCCTCGGCCGCGTCATGCCCGAGGTCGGCGAGGCTCAGGCCCGCTGGGTCGTTGAGCACATGCGCGAACGCGGAATCGACGTCTACCTCGAGACGTTCCTCCAGGACTGCACCGACAAGCACGTCAAGCTCTCGAACGGCGAAGAGTTCGACGCTGACACGATCGTGTGGTCCGCCGGTGTCAAGGCCAACCCGATGCTCATCGACTCCGACCTGCCGATCAACGAGCGCGGCAACGTCACCGTGCGCGCCGACCTGCGGGTCGAGGGCGATGACGGAGTCGTCGAGGGCGCTTGGGCCGCTGGCGACAACGCCGCTGTGCCCGACCTGTCCGGCGGCGGAGTGGCCGGTTTCTGCGTTCCCAACGCTCAGCACGCTGTGCGTCAGGCTCCTGTGCTGGCCGCCAACGTGCTCGCGGCTCTGCGCGGAGAGACCGAGTTCAAGCAGTACTTCCACAAGACCATCGGTACGGTTGCCGGTCTGGGTCTGTACAAGGGCGTTTCGCAGATGGGTGACTTCGAAGCCCGCGGACTCCTCGCCTGGCTCATGCACCGTGCCTACCACGGCTACGCGATCCCGACCATGGACCGCAAGGTCAGGGTCTTCGGCAACTGGTTCGTCAGCGCCGTCCTCGGCCGCGACGCCATGCCGCTGGCAGACCTCGATGTTCCGCGCAAGAACTTCGTCGAGGCCGCCAACTCGAAGCCGGCTCCCAAGAAGGAGCCTGCCAAGGCCTGACTCGAGGCAGCCGGTGCCATCCGGCGACAAGCCCTGATGAGACGACAGCGCCGGGGATGCATTGTGCATCCCCGGCGCTGTCATGTTCGCATGACCGCGAGTGGCTGGCTCTCCTCTGGGCGTCGGGAGCCGCCACGCATGGTCATCGACCGTCAGTTCGGTCAGTTCGCGACGGTGAACCGGACGTCGATGTGCTTCGGTTCAACGATCTCGTCGACCATGGCGACCGCGAAGTCCTCGGCCGAGATTGCGTCACCGGCCGGGACTTCCAGCTCGGTCTTGTACGAACCCGTGCGCTCCCCGGGGGCGATTTCCGGTGCGGGGGAGATGAGCGTCCAGGGCGACCAGTTGCCTGTCCGCAGCAGCTCGAGCGCTCGGGTGCCGGTCTCCGATTCGGCCTTGTAGATCGCGGGGAAGTCCTCGGTGTCCTTGAGCATGGTGTCGCCGACCCACAGGGAACCGGCGCCGCCGACGACGAAGATGCGGGTGTTGCCGCTGTTCTCGGCCAAGGTCTTCAGGGCGTCGAGCCACTCCTGGTGGTCCCCGCCGGTGCGGCTGGGACCGGTGGTGGAGACGATGATGTCGTGTTCGGCGGCGATGCGGGCGTCGAACCCGGCATCGGCCATATCGCCCTTGATGCTGCGGGCGGCACCGGGCACGTCGCTGCCCGAGCGGGTGATGCCGGTGATGTCGAGGCCGCGGCCGGCCGCCTCGGCGGTGACGCGGGAGCCGATCATTCCGGATGCTCCGAAGAGTGCGATCTTCATAGTGTGTCCCTTTCTGCTGCGGCGTCGGGTTCGCGGCGCCGAGGTGATTTCTTCTGTGATGACATCTCGACAGTATCGTTTGGAAAGTGAGTACCTCAAAGATACTATTGGGACATGAAAATCAGAGATTCTTGGGAAGGCGATGCCTTCGATCCGGAGTGCCCCACCCGAGTCATCCTCGATCGGGTCGGTGACAAGTGGACGGTGCTCATCATCGAGATCCTCGATGACGGCCCGAAGCGCTTCGGCGAGATCCGACAGGCGATCGGGGGCATCACCCCGAAGGTGCTCACCTCGACGCTGCGATCACTCGTCGCCGACGGCTTGGTGACCAGGCAGTCGTTTGGGGAGGTGCCCCCGCGGGTGGAGTATTCGCTCACCGATCTCGGTCGCTCGCTGCAGGCTCCCGTGACCGCGCTGCGGAGGTGGGCCGAGCGCAATGTCGCCGAGTTGATCGACAATCGTGATCGCCAGGCCGAGATCGATGATGCTCAGGCGCGCTGATCGGCCTTGCGGGTGAGTTCGCCGAGGACGGTGATGAGCTCTCTCAGGCGGCCCGCGGCGCGGTAGGTGCGCGGTGAGCCCGAGTACACCCAGTTGTTCGTGATGATCGAGGCGCTGCCGTTGTTCGTCGCCACCTTGAACTCTCCGACAGCGAGCGTCGCGAGCTGATCCTCGACGAGGCGGCGCCGCAGCTCCGGTCCCATCTGCACCCAATGATCGGCGGCCTCGAAATCAATGTCCGACCAGTCGGCTCCCGACTCACGGTAGGCGAGAGGACGGTAGGGGGCGTCGATGCATGCGTTCAGCGACGGCGCCTCGCTGCCGATGTCAGGGCCGGAGTTGGAGTCGTCGGCAGCGCTGTCGACGGCGATGAGTACGGCGGGCCCGGCCGCCTCGGCGAGGTTCGGATCATCGGTGCCGTCGACGAACCGGGGATGATCGCGGGCGGTGAGAAGGACGAAGGTCATAACACCATTCTGCCTGTTCGGGCGGAGAGTGTGATTTGGCACTCTATTGAACAGTGTTCAATAATGACAACATGGATAGCTATCAAACACTCGCCGAGCGCGTGCTCGCCGGCGATCCGGCCACCGCCTCCGATGCCCGCACGATCCTGTCGTCGTCCGACGAGGACCTCCTCGACCTTGTCGCCGCTGCCTCCCGGCTGCGCCGCGAACATTTCGGCAATCGCGTCAAGGTCAACTACCTCGTCAACCTCAAATCGGGACTCTGCCCGGAGGACTGCGGATACTGCTCGCAGCGTTTGGGCTCAGAAGCCGACATTCTCAAGTACTCATGGCTGCCGAAGGATGAGGCGAAGCGGCAGGCGGAATTCGGTCTGGCAGGGGGAGCCTCGCGGGTCTGCCTCGTCGCGTCCGGACGCGGTCCTTCGAACCGGGACGTCGAGCGCGTCTCGGGGATGGTCGAGGAGATCAAGACATCCAGTCCCGACGTCGAGGTCTGCGCCTGCCTCGGGTTCCTCAAGGACGGTCAGGCACAGCGACTCAAGGACGCCGGTGTCGACGCGTACAACCACAACCTCAACACTGCCGAATCTCTCTACCCCGATATCTGCACGACTCATACGTTCGCCGACCGTGTCGACACCGTGGACAAGGCGCGTGGTGCAGGGCTCTCCCCGTGCTCGGGGCTGATCGTCGGAATGGGGGAGACGGACGAGCAGATCATCGAGGCGATCGAATCGCTCAAGGCCGTTGACTCCGATTCGATCCCGGTCAACTTCCTCATTCCCTTCGACGGCACACCGCTCGAAGGAACCTGGACTCTGACCCCGCAGCATTGCCTGCGGATTCTCTGCACCGTGCGATTCCTGTGCCCGGACCGCGAGCTGCGCATCGCCGGAGGTCGGGAGATGCACCTGCGTACGCTGCAGCCGCTGTCGCTGCATGTGGCCAATTCGCTCTTCCTCGGCGACTATCTGACCTCGGAGGGGCAGGCCGCCGAGGAAGACCTCGACATGATCGTCGACGGAGGCTTCGAGATCGTCGGAGCAGAGAGTGCCGAACGACTGCGTGATGAGCTCAAGGCTCACCGGGCAGCCCATCAGGCCGCCTTCGCCGAGGTGGCGCCCGGTGACATGAAGAGCGACGGAACGTCCGCTGAGGCAGCAAAGACCGCGAGCACCCTGCCGTGCGGCAAACCTCTGCCGACGGCTGGTCAAGAAGCCGACGACTCCGGAGTGATGATTCCGACGATCCGGCGCCGCGGCGCGGGCACAGAGCTCACGCCCAATGTCTGAGGCGGGACTACGGATGCCGACGAGCACGCTCGAGCGCGATTCCGGCCTGCTGTGGCACCCCTACGGTCCGCTCGACGCCGGCGCACACTTCTCGGTCACCGGCGCAGATGGGCCCTAGTGGAGTTGCGCGATGCTTCGGGATCGACGCATCGACTGCTCGACGGGATGAGCTCGTGGTGGTCGGTCGTCCACGGATACCAGCATCCGGTCATGGATGCGGCACTGACCACCCAGATCGGATCGTTCTCGCACGTCATGTTCGGCGGTCTCACCCATGAACCGGCCGTCGAACTAGCCGAGCGGCTCGTCGCAATCACACCGGACGGACTCGACCATGTCTTCCTCGCAGACTCGGGTTCGGTCTCGGTCGAAGTCGCGCTCAAGCTCGCCATCCAATACCAGCTGGCCCGCGGCCGCGACCGCAGGCGCTTCCTTGCCCTCGAAGGTGCCTACCACGGTGACACCACCGGGGCGATGAGCGTGTGCGACCCAGTTGGGGGAATGCACAACGATTTCGCCGGGCTGCTCGCAACCCAGCTGTTCCTGCCTCGTCCGCCGTTGCCGGAGGCATCCGCTGCCGAGGTGCACGAATGGTTGGTCAAGGCTGAAAACCTCGTCGATGCTCACGGGGCAGAGATCGCCGGCATCATCGTCGAACCCCTCTTCCAAGGTGCCGGAGGTATGCGCCCGTATCACCCCGCCGCCCTGCAGTCACTGCGGCGGTTGGCCACCGAGATCGATGCCGTACTCATCGCCGACGAGATCGCCACCGGCTTCGGACGCACGGGCTCTGACTTCGCCTGTCGAGCCGCGGGGATCACCCCGGACGTCATGTGCCTGGGCAAGGCTCTGACCGGCGGCTATCTCACATTGGCGGCGCTGCTGTGCAGTGGAACGGTTGCCGACGTCATCACCACTTCGTCCCACCGGGCGCTCATGCACGGGCCCACGTTCATGGCGAATCCCCTGGCGTGTGCTGCGGCAAATGCGTCGGTCGGCCTCCTCATCGATGACGAGACGAGCGGCTGGGAGCCGGCCATTGGACGGATCTCTCAGGCCCTCGAAACGGGCCTCGCTCCAGCCAGGCGGCTGGATCACGTCATCGAGGCGCGGGTGACCGGCGGCATCGGCGTCGTCGAACTCGACCGCCCGGTCGACGTGGCTCTGACCACGCGCATAGCCTCCGAACACGGGGTGTGGCTGCGGCCGTTTCGGCAGCACATCTATACGATGCCGCCCTATATCTCGACTCCGGCGGTGGTGGACACCATCACGAAGGCGATGGTCGCGGCAGCCGCGGAACACGGGGATGGGTGCGAGTTCGAGGTTGCATCGTGAACGCCCTCTTCTCCCGCCTTTCCGCCGCCGCCGAGCGCCGAAGTACTGCCGGTCTATATCGCAGTGACCTCGTGCTCGACGGACTCGACCTCGCCTCGAACGACTACCTCGGGCTCTCGGCGCATCCGCTGGTGCGTTCCGCAGCGATCGAGGAGATCGAACGCAGCAGCACCTCGGCCAGCGCATCGCGACTCGTCACCGGGACCACACCCGCTCACCACCGATTGGAAGCTGCGCTGGCCGATCGGCTGCGGCACCCTGCGTGTGTGACCTTCTCCAGCGGTTATCTGGCTAATATCGCCGCCGTCACTGCTCTGGCCGGTCCTGATACTCTCATCATCTCCGACGCCCACAACCATGCGTCACTCATCGATGCCTGCCGTCTGGCGAAAGCTCCGACGAGAATCGTCGCCCACAACGACCTGGACGCCGTTGAAGCCGCTTTGGCTGGTCGTCAGCAGCCAGAGGCGCTTGTCGTCGTCGAATCCGTGTACTCCGTATTCGGTGACACCGCGGACCTGCCTTGTCTTCTTGACCTCTGCGTTCGTTACGACGCTCTGCTGCTCGTCGACGAAGCGCACGGGATCGGTGTGACCGGCGCCGAGACAGCCGTCGGAATGGGGGCGGCCGCCGCGGTGAGCGAATTCCGCGACCGCCTCGTGGTCACCGCCACGCTGTCGAAAGCGCTCGGCTCCCAGGGAGGGGCTGTGCTGGGAGCCGGTCTCGTCCGAGATGCTGTGGTCAACACGGCTCGCACCTTCATCTTCGACACCGGTCTTTCCCCTGCCATGGCGGCCGCAGCGCGTGCCGCACTCGACCTCGTTACCGCTGAGCGGGTGGCGTCGATGAAGGCCGCCCGCTCACAACTGGCAGCTGTACTTGATGTGCCGGTCCCGGCCGGTGCCGTGCTGTCCGTTCCCATGCCGAGTCCGGAATCAGGCGTCCGGGCGCGCGAACTGCTGTGCGAGGAGGGGATCCTCGTCGGCTGTTTCCGCCCTCCTTCGGTGCCCGACGGCATCACGCGTCTGCGGCTGACAGCTCGTGCCGGACTCAGCCCTGGGGAGCTGGCCTATGCCTGTGAGCGCATTCGGGCGATCACCGAAATCTGCGCTGCGGAGTCGGCGGCATGATCCCGCGCTTTCTGCTCGTCACGGGAACGGACACCGGCGTCGGCAAGACCATCGCCACCGCGGCGTTGGCCGCGGCACTGAATGCGGCTGGACGTCGAGTGATCATGTGCAAGCCGATCCAGACGGGGCATATCAGGTCCGACGATCCTGAACGTGAGCAGCTCGAGTCCGATTACAGCGACGTCGTCACAGAATCCGACGCGGAGGCCGTGGCTCGGCTGACCGGCATCCGTACGTTCACGAACACCACCCTCCGCCTGCCGATGGCTCCGGTTCCCGCCGCCAAAGCCGAATGGGACGGGTTCAAGTCGGTCGATGATGAGGCAGCTGGCGCTGTACAACCCGATCCGGGCTCCTCAGGGGCCGACAGAGTCTCGATTCTGCCGAGCGCAGCCGAGCACGTGGACTTCATACGTACGGCACTCGAACGAACCGAAGCCGATCACGTCCTCATCGAAGGGTCCGGGGGAGTCCTCGTCGATTTCGGAGAGCATACCGTCGCAGACATCGCAGCCGGACTGTCGGAGGGAGAAAACTCGGTCGGCGCCGCCATCGTCGTCCGCTCCCGCCTAGGGACCCTCAACCACACTGCTCTCACCGCTGAAGCCCTTGAGAGACGGCGGGTTTCGACCACCGGCATCATCATCGGTTCGTGGCCCGAAAAGGCGTCTCCGGTTGACCGTGACAATTGGGCTGCACTGTCGGCGATGGCACCTGTCCTCGGAGCGATTCCCGCCGGAGTCGGAGATAGGCTCGATCGGAACGAGTTCTCTGCCCGGGCACCTGGGTGGCTGCGCCTGTCCTGATCGCAGAGGCGGTGAAGGAATCGGCCTGGTCCTCGCTGTGAATCGCCTCAGGTCAGAAGCAATTTCAATGGTCCCCCCAGTGGGACTCGAACCCACACTGAATCGATTTTAAGTCGACTGCCTCTGCCGATTGGGCTATAGGGGGAAATGCTCAGAACACACCTTATCGGCAAACCCCGGCCACCGCGATCTGAGACGTCCCGCGGACGATCCGGCCACATGGCTAACCTGGAGCGATGACGACGAACGGACCGAGCCGGCAGGCCTGGGTGATCCTCGTCGTCGGCGTCCTCACGCAGATGGCGGCGACCATCGCGATCGCCGGACCCGCCTTCCTCATCCCGTACATGCACTCCGACCTCGGGTTCACACTCACCCAGGCCGGCACCGTCGCGGCCGCACCGAGCTTCGGACTCATCCTCACCCTCATCGCCTGGGGCGCATTCGCCGACCGCTTCGGTGAACGTCTCGCGATGACCTTAGGGATCGGGCTGACAGCAGTGTTCTCGGCCGCCGCTGTCCTCGTCGTCGACTCGCCGATCTGGATGGTCATCGTCATCGCCGCCTCCGGTGCCGCGGCCGCCTCGGTGAACTCGGCGTCCGGCCGCGTCGTCATGGGCTGGTTCCCCCGCCACCGTCGCGGACTGGCCATGGGTATCCGCCAGATGTCGCAGCCGCTGGGCACGAGCGTGGCCGCCGTAACCATCCCCGCGATCGCTGCGGCCGGCGGATTCCCCGCCTACCTGTGGTTCGTCGCCGCCGTGACCGGTCTGCTCGCCCTCATCTGCTTCGCCCTCGTCCGCAACCCGCCGGAGCAGTCTCCCACCCGCGCCGAGGTGGACGACCTCGACCGCGCCACCGATCCGACTACGTCACGGATCGGTGGAACCGAACCGGGATCCACCTCGGCGGGGGAGGGGAAGTCCGGCGCCGCCTCGGCGATCAATCCTTACCGCAGCGATTCCTTCCTGTGGCGCATCCACGCGGTCTCCGCGCTCCTCGTCGTCCCGCAGTTCGCGTTCTCCACCTATGGACTCGTCTGGCTCATCGTCGTCCAGGGGATCGGCGCGGGCGCCGCCGGAGCGATCGTCGCGATCGCGCAGATCGTCGGTGCTGTCGGCCGCATGGTCGTCGGCGCGCTCTCCGACCGCACGGGATCCCGCGTCGGCCTCATGCGCATCGTCGCCGTCGCCGCCGTGATATTCGTGGTGGCCATCGCCATCCTGTCGCTGACTGAGCTCCCCGCTGTCGCCGCAGTCGTCTTCATCCTCGCCTCAGCCGTCTCCGTGGCCGACAACGGACTGGCCTTCGCCTCGGTGGCCGAAGCCGCCGGACCGCGCTGGTCGGGCAAGGCGCTGGGAGCCCAGAACACGGGACAGTTCGTCATGTCGGCCCTGCTCGGCCCCGGATTCGGTGCCCTGGTGACGGCGTTCGGCTATCCGCTGTCCTTCGGACTCATCGCCATCGCGCCACTATTGAGCGTCGGAATCATCCCGCGACGCGACGTCGATCGCATAACCTGATATTCATCTCGGCGCATTATCGTGCACGAGGCACACCCCGGTGTCGACAGTGAAAGGGAAGGATCTCGTGAACAATCTGTTCCAAGAGAATCTGCGGGAGTACATCGACAAACTCCGCCTCGAAGGATACACCGTCGAGGACAGTCAGACCACGGATCCGCACCTCATCGACCCCATGGGCCGGGCCGTCGAAACTTGGCGGGAAGGGTACCCGTACGACGAACAGATGGACCGCGAAGAGTACGAACTCGAGAAGTACAGACTGCAGGTCGAACTGCTGAAATTCCAGTACTGGGGTCAGGACACGGGCGCCAAACACGTCATCGTCTTCGAAGGTCGTGACGCCGCTGGCAAGGGCGGAACGATCAAACGCTTCACCGAACACCTCAACCCGCGCGCCGCCCGCGTCGTCGCACTCAACAAACCCTCCGACCGCGAAGCTGGACAGTGGTACTTCCAGCGCTACATCTCCCACCTGCCCACGAGCGGGGAGATCGTCATGTTCGACCGCTCCTGGTACAACCGGGGCAACGTCGAGAGAGTCATGGGATTCTGCACCGACGGCGAATACGAGACCTTCATGGAACAGGCTCCCGTGTTCGAGAAGATGCTCATCGACTCCGGAGTCCACGTCACGAAGTTCTGGTTCTCCGTGACCCAGAGAGAGCAGCGGACCCGGTTTGCGATCCGTCAGATCGACCCGGTGCGGCGGTGGAAGCTCTCACCGATGGATCTCGAGTCCCTCGATCGCTGGGACGCCTACACGGAGGCGAAGGAAGAGACGTTCCGCCGCACGGACACCGACCACGCTCCGTGGATCACGATCAAGAGCAATGACAAGAAACGCGCCCGCCTCAACGCGATGCGCTACTTCCTCAACCAGTTCGACTATGAGGACAAAGACCCGTCGGTCGTCTACGAAGCCGACCCGCTTCTGGTCCGCCGCGGCCGCGACGCCGTCGACGACTGATTCCGGACAGAAATTCGGCCGGGTGGAAGGGGAAAGACCACCCGGCCGGAACCGTGGAGCGGGACTCGAACCCGCAGTGATGCGCAGTCACGCGCAACTGAGTTGCCCGAACCGAAGTGCCGGGCAATGGACGAATCAGACTTCTGCTTCGGCGTCCTTACGTGCCTTGCGCAGCGCCCGGCGCTTCTTGAAGCCGGTGAAGCTGAGCAGGAAGAGGATGATCGCCAGGAGCACGAACAGTCCGCCGCCGGCGATGCCCGAATCGACCCAGAACTGGGGCGGGAACAGGCGGATGAGCGAATCATCGGCGTAGAACTCCCAGGTCCCATCGGCGAAGAACACCTTGTGGAATCCGCGGAAGAAGCTGTCCCAGCCGAGCACTGCGACGACGGCGACAGCGGCCATGAAGACGATGCTGAAGATCGACCCCAGACGCACTCCCGCGTGGATGCCCGAACCGCCCTTGCGGCACATGTAGATCCCGAACAGCACGGAACCGATGATGCCGACGAGCGCCACGAGGTAGAGCAGCGAGATCAGGCCCTTGACGTCTGCCATATGGCTGAGCTCGTCGGAGATGAAGATCGGCTCTCCGTTGGGCATGACGATATCGGCGAGGTAGCGCCGGGAATCGAAGTTGTGCAGATAGTCGATGACGTAGGTTCCGTAGTGCTCACGGTCGGCGGCACTGAAACCGAACTGATCGGCTGGGAAACCGGGCCGGAAGTACTCGAATTTGAGGAAGATCCCCGAGGCGACGAAGCGCACCGCCAGAGCCAGCAGGACGAACGGGGCGGCGATCATGATCCAGATCGTGCCGATGACGTCGAGCACCGACCGGCGCCGCTCGGGCACCTCGGGGTCACGAGTATCGGTCGAGGTCGCGGCCTTCGACACGGCAGCCCAATCGGCTTCGCTCATCACTGCGGTGCGCGCGTTCTGCGGCACCTCACGTGTGTCTCCGGTATCGGTTGAGGCTGATGTCGCGGCAGCCGAATCCGCATCCGCGGACTTCTGCGCGGTGTTCTGTTCGGCGGCACGCGTGCTCGCTGTCGCGGGCTGAGAGTGCGGGTTCGTCGAATGGGCGGGAGTGACCCTCACCGGGCCCGTCGAGGGCTTCGCGTCCGCGGAATGCTTGGGGGCATCCTCGGCGATGGGATCCGTGATCGGATCGAACGCCTCGGTGTCGGTCGAGGGATCATTTGCCGCCTCCAGAGGAGCCTGCGTCTGCTTATCGGCAGCACTGGCAGACCCTGAACTCATCCGCCTGCTCAGGAGGTCTTCGGTCTCGTTCTTCTCGTCTCTGGACACATCCCCATTGTCAGTGACCACGGGGCTCAAGCGGGGGAGGACACGCCACAGCGGCCGATTTCACCGGGTCCCTCGCCGAGGCGGCACCGCGCAGATCGTCACCGTGACCGTGGGTACGGGGTCAGATGGGTGGGGTGTCGCAGGGTCAGCCGAGCAAGGCGGCGATGATGACGAGAGCCGGAACGGACAGGACCGTGGTGATGAAGACGGCGTCGCGCATGAGCGCCTCGGATTGTCGGTACTGCATCGAGTAGATGTAGACGTTCTGCGCGGTCGGAAGGGCGGAGGTGACGACGATGGCGAACAGGTCGATCCCGTCGTAGCCGAGTAGGGGGCCTCCGATGGCCCAGGCGATGACCGGCTGGGCGATGAGTTTGGCGCTGGTGATATAGCTCAGCTGTGAGCGGGTGCCCTTGACGGGGATTCCCCACCCGTCCTTGAGCGAGATGCCGAAGGCCAGCAGTGCGCCGGGGACCGCGGTCGCGCCGATCAGGTCGATGGGTTCGAAGATGAACCGCGGCAGTTCGAAGCTCGTCGCCGAGGCGGCCACTCCGGCCGTGGCGCCGAGGACGATGGGGTTCTTGAGCACTGGGAGGATTCCGGAGTACCAGTGCGAATCGATCTTCTTCTTGCCGGCACCGTCGAGTACGGCCATGCCGATGGGGGCGAGGACGAGCAGCTGGAAGAGCAGGACCGGGGCGACGTATCCGATGTCGTGGAGGACATAGGCGGCGATCGGGATGCCGAGGTTGCCGATGTTGACGTAGCTGGTCGCCCACGCGGAGAACAGCGCCTCGCCGGTGCTGCGCCGCCTGATCCATTTGGTGAGGACGAAGAGGGCGGCGCCGACGATGAGCGCCGAACCGCCGGTGGCAAACAGGGCGGTGTTGAAGATCAGCCCGAGGTCGGTCTCGGCAACCGTGACATAGAGCAGAGTCGGGGTGCCGGCGTAGAAGACGAGCTTCGCGATGACCTGCTGGCCGTGGGGTCCGAGAACGCCGGAGCGGCCGAGGATGAACCCGACCAGAATGACTCCGGCGATGACGGCGAAACCTTCGAATACGGCCAGCATGGGCTGCTCGGGGTCCTCGCTTCCTGCGTCTGGGACGGTGAGTGTCAGTCCGGGATGGACTGGATCAGTCTTGGACGGTCGAGGTCAGTCCGTCTCGGCGATATCGGAGACGACATAGGACGCCGCTGCGCTGACCGCACTCACAGCGAACACGGCCGGCCAGGCACCGATCTTCTTCGCCAGGGGGTGTGAGGCGCCGAACCCGCCCAGGTAGGCCAAGCTCAGCCCGGTGGCGGCCGGCCAGCCCTTCTTCACATACCAGGAACGCGCGGCATAGGCGCCCGCTGCAGCGAGGACGACTCCGCCGAGGGGGCGGATCCCGGTCTCGCGGGCAGTGAGGAATCCGCCGATGAGGCCGACGGCGACGAGTGGGGCAGTGGAGACTTCGCGTGCATCCTTCATGCGGACCAGTTTAGGCGTGCAGGTCAGCGGCTCGGACGGCGGTCTCATAACGAGGAACGGGAATTGGGTCGGGCGCGCCGGTCGGGGAGTCTGGCTGCTTGTGCCGGCAGTGTGCCTGTGTGATGGTCCGGCGGGAGGTAGTGAGGCCGTGTGGCCGGGAGCTTCAGAGCAGGCTGATCTTGATCACCGAGGCGATGCTCAGTGCCGCGATGAGGCACACGGATGACGTGAGGAAGATGACGGCCCACGGGGTCGGGCGGCCGCGTTCGGCCCGGATCGAGACCGCACCGAGCCGGTAGCGCCTGACCTGCATGGCGATGGCGACGATGGCCATGCCCATGCACACGACGAAGATCGCCACCGACCAGCCTTGGAAGACGTTGATGAAGCGCATGAAGATGAGACTGACGACCGTCATCGTCAGACTCGTGCGCAGCCATGACTGGACGGTGCGCTCTGGCTGCAGCGCTGGATCGGCATGCGGCTGCGGGCGTGGGGCGGGCCGAGGCAGTCGCGGTCGTCTGCGCGGTGAGTTCTCTGATTGGTGGGGGCCGGTCGATTCGGGCCCGGTCGGCTCCGACATCACAGCAGGCCGGCGAACACCAGGACGAGGAGACCGGCACCCAGCGCCGAGGCGAGGCTGACGATGGGGATGATGAGCGGCAGCGGCAGCGAGGTCTTCCGTCGCATCGCCGATTCGATGCGATGCCAGCGGACCGCGGCACCGGCGGCGAGGATGAAGCCGATGACCATGAGCACGATCGACAGGGTCGCCCGCAGACCGGTGGTGAAGATCTCCGAGGTGAAGGCTTCGACGGCGATTCCGCCGCCGATGAATGCCAAAGCTGTGCGGATCCACGACAGGAAGGTCCGCTCGTTGGCCAAGGTGAAGCGCGGATCGGGGTCGACGCCGTCGGGGAAGATCCGACGGGCGATGCGGCTGCGGGAATCCTGCGAAGAATTGTCGTCACTCATCCTTCGAGGATAACGGCAGACAGTGTGTGACCGGTGACACGCAAGCGCCGTTGTCGCCTATCATGACTGTGGACATACGGAGACCGCTGCGCTGCCAATGTGCGGGAGAACCCTTCGGAGGAACCCCGACCCAATGGTGAGTCAGTGCGCGGCCGAAGATGAAAGCGAAGAACACCACGAGTGAGCATCCGAACGGTTCGAGTCCCGGCAACGCGAGTGACCCTGAAGCCGTATCCGGAGTCGAAGAAGCTTCCGGTCCCGCCAAATGGAAGGTCATCGGTCCCGGACTCGTCGTCGCAGCCACCGGTGTCGGCGCCGCCGATATGGTGGCAACCCTTGTGGCCGGCAGCCAGTTCGGCTACGGACTGCTGTGGGCGGTGATCGTCGGCGTCATCCTCAAGATCGTCCTCGTCGAAGGAGCCGGCCGATTCAGTCTCGCGACCGGAAAGACGATCTTCGAAGGCTGGCGTTCACTCGGTCGCTGGACCACATGGTACTTCGGTCCCTACATCATCATCTGGGGCTTCGTCTACGGAGCGACCGCCATGAGCTCGGCGGCGTTGCCGCTGGCCGCGCTCTTCCCCGGAGTCAACCTCACGGTGTGGTCGGTGATCATGGGACTGGCCGGTTTCGCCATGGTGTGGTTCGGCCGCTATGCGATCTTCGAGAAGATCACCGCCGTCCTCGTCGGGATCATGTTCATCACCGTCGTGGGGCTTGCGATCATCGCCGTCCCGAACGTCCCCGATATGCTCACCGGACTCATCCCGATCATCCCCGAGGGCGGAGTGATCTACACGCTCGCGCTCGCCGGAGGAGTCGGCGGCACCATCACCCTGGCAGCCTACGGGTACTGGCTGCGCGAAAAGGGCTGGCACACACCGAAGTGGATGCGGGTGATGCGCATCGACAACTCGATGGCGTACGTGATGACCGGCATCTTCGTCATCGCCATGCTCATCGTCGGTGCCGAAGTCGTCCGTGCCGCAGGCGTCTCGATCTCCGCCGACGACAAGGGGCTGCTCGACCTCGCCGACGTTCTCAAGGCCCGCTACGGCGAGGTCGTGGGCATTGGATTCCTCGTCGGCTTCTGGGCCGCTTCCTTCTCTTCGATCATCGGCGTGTGGAACGGTGTCTCTCTGATGTTCGCCGACTTCTGGGGCCATATGCGCAAGAAGCCGGGCGGACACCCGGACACCCTGACCGGAGGCAAGTACTTCAAGTTCTATGTCCTGTGGCTGACGTTCCCGCCGATGCTGCTGTTCATCCTCGGCAAACCGATCGGCCTCATTCTCGCCTACGGCGTCCTCGGTTCGCTGTTCATGCCGTTCCTCGCCATCACCCTCCTCGGGCTGCTCAACGGCAAGAAGATCCCGAAGGAATGGGCGAACAAGCTGCACACGAACATCGCCCTGGCGATCACCGCACTTCTGTTCATCATCCTCGGCGTCCAGCAGCTCTACTCGGCGCTGGCACCGCTGTGGGGCGGATAAGGGGCACGCACACTGTGGTCATCCGACCGTGACTGCGGCAGACTGAGGTCATGTCCCGCAACGATGCGATGAAGACCATTCTCAAAAGATCACTGCAGGCCAGCCGCAACGACCTGCTGTGGAAACTCGAAGGCCTGAGTGAACGGGACCTGCGGCTGCCGCAGACACCCACTGGGTTCAACCTGCTCGGAGCCGTCAAGCACATGGCCAATGTGGAGGTCGGATACTTCGGTGAAACCTTCGGCCGGTCGTGGCCGCACCCCGAAGAGCTCGTGAGTCCCGACCAGATTGCGACCGACCCGCAGGCCGATTGGTACGCGACCTCTGCCGAATCCGCCGAGCACATCAACGGTTTGTACCGGCGCGTGTGGACTTTCGCCGACGAGACGATCGACCGACTCGACCTCGAGGCGCAGGGCACAGTGCCGCACTGGCCGGAAGAGCGGGCGACAGTAACTCTTCAGCAGATCATGGTCCACGTCATCGTCGACCTGACTCGGCACCTCGGGCAGGTCGACATCGTCCGGGAAGGCATCGACGGTCAGGTCGGACTCAACCCGAAGATCTCGAACATTCCCGACGAGGTCGACTGGGATGCCTACCTCGCCTCGCTGAGAGCACTCGCCGAGGACTCGGGAAGCCGGTCGGACACCACCTGAGCAGGTCCACCTTGCAGGGGCAGACGATAAGCTGGGATCCACATGGCAGATAAGAACTCAGCATCATCGTCTCCGCGAGGACGGCAGCAGACCCCGCAGGATGAGACTCAGGCCCCGCGCCCATCCGCACAGGATCGCCCCGGGCGCTCGCAGGCGCACCCGGAAGCGACTGAGGAGAAGCTGGGAGCGCGCGGGAATCAGGGCACACAGGAGACGCGGCGGCCGCGGCGAAAGAATTCTCGGCGTCGGAACACCGGTGCCGAACATCGTGAACGTCGGGCCCGGCTGGCAGCGGCTCGAGCGGCCCATCCGGTCACTGTCTCCTACCCCGAGGATCTGCCGGTCACCGCCGCGAAGGACGAGATCGCAGAGGCGATCCGGGACAACCAGGTCGTCATCATCGCCGGTGAGACGGGATCGGGAAAGACCACCCAGCTGCCGAAGATCTGCCTCGACCTGGGCCTCGGGGTCAACGGCCTCATCGGCCACACCCAGCCTCGGCGGATCGCCGCGCGGACCGTGGCCGAGCGCATCGCCGACGAACTCGACGAAGAGCTCGGCAACACCATCGGCTACCAGGTGCGGTTCACCGCTCAGGTCGCCGACTCCACCCGCGTGAAGGTGATGACCGACGGCATCCTGCTGTCCGAACTCTCGCGCGACAAACTGCTGCGCGACTACGAAGTCATCATCATCGACGAGGCGCACGAACGCAGCCTCAACATCGACTTCCTCCTCGGCTATCTCAGGGAAGTCCTCGACCGGCGTCCCGACCTCAAGGTCATCATCACCTCGGCGACGATCGACCCCGAATCGTTCTCTGCCCATTTCGGTGATGCTCCGATCATCTCCGTCGAGGGCCGTACCTTTCCGGTTGAGGTCCGCTACCGGCCGCTCGGGGATGATCCCGACGATGACGATGTCGACGGGCCCGGCGAATCCGGGAACTACGAAACCGGAGTCGAGGAGCAGACCGACGGAATCATCTCGGCCGTCGACGAACTCGCCGCCGAGGCTCCCGGTGACATCCTCGTCTTCCTCTCTGGGGAACGCGAGATCCGGGATACCGCCGACGCGCTGAACGACCACCTGCGCAGACGGCCGCGGATGAGCAATTGGGAAGTCGTGCCGTTGTTCGCCCGACTCTCGGCGGGGGAGCAGCAGAAGGTCTTCAAACCTCACTCACGCCCCCGCATCGTCTTAGCCACGAACGTCGCCGAGACCTCGCTGACGGTGCCCGGAATCAAATACGTCATCGACGTCGGCACCGCCCGTATCTCCCGCTACTCCAACCGCACCCGGGTTCAGCGTCTGCCGATCGAGCGGATCTCCCAAGCCAGCGCGAACCAGCGCAAGGGCCGCTCGGGACGCACCAGTGAAGGCATCTGCATTCGGCTGTACTCGCAGGAAGACTTCGAATCACGCCCCGAATTCACCGATCCGGAGATCCTGCGCACGAACCTCGCCAGCGTCATCCTGCAGATGGCCTCACTGGGATTCGCGTCGAGCGACCAGGAGATCCTCGACTTCCCGTTCCTCACCCCGCCGGAGGCCAGGGCCGTCCGTGACGGACGCACGATGCTCACCGAGCTTGGGGCGTTGACCAGCGATTCTGCCGGGAAGATCCACGTCACCGAGACCGGTCGGAAACTCACCGTGCTGCCGATCGATCCTCGCCTGGCCCGAATGGTCATCGCCGGAGCGGAGGCCGGCTGCGGGGGAGAGGTCACCGTCATCGTCGCCGCACTGTCGATCCAGGATCCCAGGGAACGGCCGTCCGAGGTCCGAGCCGCCGCCGATGCGAAACATGCCCGGTTCACTCACCGGGGCAGTGACTTCCTGTCCTACCTCAACCTGTGGAACTACCTGCAGAGCCTGCAGGCCGACATGGGATCCTCGAAATTCCGTCGGCGGTGCAAGGAAGAGTTCCTCAATTTCGTGCGCATCCGCGAATGGCAGGATCTCGTCGGTCAGCTGCGCTCGCTGCTCGGCTCCGCAGGCATCCGAATCGAGAAGTCTGTCTGGCAGCCGTCCGACGACGGAAGCGCCGATGAGGCTGGTCTCGGTGGTGAACCTGGGAAGGCGACCGGGGCCGGACGCGGTTCCGACCAAACTCAGCGCGGACGCGGTGCGAACGGCAAGATCGGATTCGCCGAACTCAGCGCCGCCAAACGCAGCGCGAAGAAGCAGGGTGCGACCGGTCCGGCAGGTGACACCGGGAAACAGGTCGCCGCGGCCAAACTCGACCCGCACGCGGCCGCCATCCACCGTTCGCTGCTCACCGGACTGCTGACGATGATCGGCTCACGTTCGGAGAGGCACAAGGACTATCAGGGGGCCCGCGGCACACGCTTCGCGATCTTCCCCGGCTCCGGACTCTTCAAGGTCAATCCCGACTTCGTCATGGCCGCCGAGCTCGTCGAGACCTCTCGCCTGTGGGCACGGACCGTGGCCGCGATCGACCCGGACTGGGTCGTCGAAGCAGCCGGTGATCTGGTCACCCGCCAACATTCGGACCCGCACTGGTCGACGAAGGCCGGCGCTTCGATGGTGTACGAGAAGATCTCCCTCTACGGCGTCACCCTCGTCAGCGACCGCCGCGTCGGATACGGACAGATCGACGCAGAAGCCGCTCGCGACGCATTCATCCGCAAGGGCCTCATCGAAGGCGACTGGCACGAACGCTTCGGCTTCCTCGACCACAACGCGGCCGTCATCGAGGAGGCCGAAGATCTGGCCTCACGGACGCGGAACCGTCGCGTGCTCGACCAAGACGATGCCCTGTTTGAATTCTTCGATGAGCGGATTCCGGAAGGGATCACCTCGGCGGCGGATTTCCGGGGTTGGTGGAAGAAGCAGAAGCGACGGGACGCGCATCTGCTCGACCTCACCACCTCGGTGCTGCTCAGCGACGACAGTGAGGAACTGACCGCCTCGGTGGCCTCGGACTTCCCGATGGAATGGGAACTGAGCGATGGAACCTTGGCGAAGCTGCGCTATTCCTTCGACCCCGGCAGCACCGAGGATGGGGTGACCGTGGAGATCCCCGCCGAGGCGGTGCCCGCGGTCGACGCGGACGAGTTCAGCTGGCAGGTCCCCGGGCTGCGCGAAGAACTCGTCGCCGCCTATATTCGGTCGCTGCCGAAGAACAAACGCCGCTACTTCGTTCCCGCACCCGACGTCGCCCGCGAAATCCTGCCCGCCCTCACCCCGTACCACGGGAGCCTGCCGGACGTGCTCGCCGCGTACCTGAGCGAACGCGCCGGCGGGGGAGGGCTCAACGACCTCGTGCCGATCACGGTCACCGCCGATGACTTCGATCGGTCGCGGATTCCCGCCCACCTGCGTCTGACCTTCCGGGTCGTCGACGGGAAGAAGACCGTCGGCCTCGGCGAGGACCTGACCGCGCTGACGACGAAGGCCAAACCGCAGGTGCGCAAGGCCCGACAGAAGCAGAGCTCGTTCAACCCGCAGACCGGTCTGACTGACTGGTCATTCGGCGAACTGGCCGACCCCGATCAGGCTCCGGCCGGTGTTGTTCCGGGGCTTGCGGACCGTACGACGTCGGTGGACCTCGTCGCCTTCGACACCGCAGCGCAAGCACGACTGGGCACGCGCGAAGCGATCATCACACTGCTGGGCCAGCACACTGGTGACGCACTGAAGTACCTGCAGGATGGTCTGACCACTCAGGAGAAACTCGTCCTCGCCGGTCATCAGAAGACCGCCGACGAGCTGCTCGTCGGGCTGATCCGGGTCGGGATCCGAGGACTCGTCGCCGACCGGCTGGGACCGGCCGAAACGTCGTGGGTGTCCACCGCCGATGAGTTCGCGCTGCTGCGCAAGCACGTCGACGCCGAGCTGCCGCTGACCTGTTCGTCGCTGCTGCCGTCACTGATGAAAGCCCTGACGGCAGCGACCGAGCTCGACAAGCTCGTGTCGAAGGCCTCCTCGTTGTCGATCCTGTCCAACCTCGCCGATGTGCAGGCCTGGAGCGCTTCTCGGACGAGCGCAGCCGCCATTGCGGCGATGACTCCGCAGATGCTGCGCGAGCTGCCTCGCTGGGTGCGCGCCGAAGTGGTGCGCATCGGCGGGATGCAGGATTCGCCGATCCGCGACAAGCAGCTCATGGATCGGGTCACCGGCTGCGGCAATGATGTGCTGAAGAAGATCGGCAATCGCTTCCCGGCGCTGGCGAAGACCGAGTGGTCGCAGCTCATCGTGTCGCTGCCGGACGCGTGGGTCGAGGTCGTCCTGATGGTCGAAGAGCTGCGAGTCTCACTGTTCGCGAATTCGCTGGGCACCGCGCATCCGGTGTCGGAGAAGCGCATCGCGAAGGCTCTCGCCCAGCTCTGACCCGAGCGTCCCTCACCGGCAGCAGCAGAACGCCCAGTTGTAGCGGGGTGTTCTGCGGCGACAGGTGACTGATGCGCGAGTACCTGTAGGAGAAGCCGGGGCGAGCGAGGGTTAGACGTCGGCGAAGAAGCCGCTGAAGAGCCACCACAGCGGAAGGGCCCCTGCGGCAAGAAGGGTCGCTGCCGCCCACCAGATGCGCCACTTCCACGTGCGACGGCGGGTGCCGATGAAGAGGAACGCGAGATAGAAGATGAGGCAGAAGGCTCCGGAGAGACTGAGCAGCACCATCCCGGCCGCCTCGCTGCCGGAGGTGCCGAGATCGAAGAGGTACTTCGTCGTCTGCGCGATCTGCCAGGAGAACCAGATCGCCGCGCAGAGCAGCGGGACGCCCAGGACTCCCGCGATGATGAGCGGTAGGGCTTTGAGCCAGCGTTCCTTCGGCTCCAAGCGGCCGGCGTATTCGACGAATTCCTCAGACATCGCACCCCAGCATATGGGCAGATTCCGACAGGACGCTGGATGCAACGCCCACCGTCAGACTCCGCACGGCCGTCCCCGGCCACTGTGACTGAACGGACACGCCGGATGAGTGAGAAGGGCGATAAGATATTGCGGTGACTTCTGGCCAGTATTCCGACAAGGACATCCGACACGAGGCGTCCCGCCGCCGCACGTTCGCTGTCATCTCCCACCCCGACGCGGGCAAATCGACGACCACCGAGGCGCTCGCCCTCCACGCTCGCGCCATCGGCCAGGCCGGAGCCACTCACGGTAAAGCCGGTCGCCGCGCCACCGTCTCCGACTGGATGCAGATGGAGCAGGACCGCGGAATCTCGATCTCCTCGGCCGCACTGCAGTTCGAGTATCGCGACGCCGTGTTCAACCTCGTCGACACCCCTGGCCACGCCGACTTCTCCGAGGACACTTACCGTGTGCTCTCCGCCGTCGACTGCGCCGTCATGCTCATCGACGCCGCCAAGGGCCTCGAAGCACAGACGATGAAGCTCTTCGAAGTCTGTGCCCACCGCAACATCCCGATCATCACGGTCATCAACAAGTGGGACCGTCCCGGCCTCGACGCGCTCGAACTCATGGACGAGGTCCAGCAGCGCACCGGCCTCCTGCCCACCCCGATCACCTGGCCCGTCGGCCAGTCCGGAGACTTCCGCGGAGTCCTCGACCGCACCAGCGGCGAGTATACGAAGTACACCCGCACCGACGGAGGCGCCACGATCGCCGGTGAGGACACATATACCGCCGAGGCGGCCGCCGACCTCGAGGGCGATGCCTGGACGACCGCTGTCGACGAGTCCGATCTGCTGGAGATGGAAGACCAGAACCACGATCAGGAGACCTTCCTCGCCGGAAAGTCGACTCCGGTGATGTTCGCTTCGGCCGTGCTCAACTTCGGCATCCACAAACTCCTCGACCTCCTCGTCGACCTCGCCCCGCCTGCCGAAGCTCGCCTGGACAAGGACGACGAGCCCCGCCCCGTCGACGATCCCTTCTCCGGATTCGTGTTCAAGGTGCAGGCCGGAATGGACTCCAACCACCGTGACCGGCTCGCCTATATCCGAGTCTGCTCGGGAGTCTTCGAACGCGGAACCGTACTCACGCATGCCAGCACCGGCAAACCCTTCGCCACGAAGTATGCTCAGCAGGTCTTCGGTCGCGACCGCGACGTCGTCGACGAAGCGTTCCCGGGCGATGTCGTCGGATTGGTCAACGCCTCCGCACTGCGCGTCGGTGACTCCCTCTACCTCGACAAGAAGGTCGAATTCCCCGGCATCCCGACGTTCTCGCCCGAACACTTCATGGTCATCCGCGCCAAGGACTCCTCGAAGTACAAGCAGTTCCGCCGCGGCATCGAACAGCTCGACCACGAAGGCGTCATCCAGGTGCTGCGCTCCGACCTGCGTGGTGATCAGGCACCCGTGCTCGGTGCCGTCGGACCGATGCAGTTCGAGGTGGCCGAAGACCGGATGACCAACGAATTCAACGCTCCCTGCACCCTGGAGCGCCTGAACTTCTCCCTCGCCCGTCGCACCACTCCCGAATGCGTGCCGACCCTGGCACGGGAACGCTCGGTCGAGGTCCTCCACCGTTCCGACGGAGAGCTGCTGGCTCTGTTCTCCGACCGGTGGCGGCTGCAGGGCGTACAGAAGAACCACCCCGACCTGGTCCTCGAACCTCTGGTCGTCAGCTGAGACGACAGCCGCGTTCTGATGCCGATCTCCGGCATTTTGACGTGGACATTATTATGGATAGTTGGGGCCGAAGCGAAGCCCCGCAGGGCGAACCGCCCGCGTGGGACTTCTCCCGCCGCTCGGTGAAACCCATACAGACAAAGGAGAATTGTGGGAACGAAATCGATTCGAGTCGCGATTGCCGGACTGGGCAACTGCGCCTCGTCCCTGATCCAAGGCGTGGAGTACTACCGGAACGCGTCGCCCGGGACGAAGGTCCCCGGTCTCATGCACGTGGAATTCGGGGACTACCACGTCGGTGACATCGATTTCGTTGCCGCCTTCGACGTCGACGGCAAGAAGGTCGGCATCGACATCGCCGAGGCGATCACCGCCAGCGAGAACAACACCATCAAGCTCGCCGATGTTGAGCCCACCGGCATCGAGGTTCTGCGCGGACCCACTCTCGACGGTCTCGGCGAGTACTACCGCGACACGATCGTCGAATCCGACCGTGAAGCCGTCGATGTGGTCAAGGCGCTGCAAGACGCCGAGGCGGATGTCCTCGTGTGCTACCTGCCCGTCGGTTCGCAGAAGGCCGTCGAGTTCTACGCTCAGGCCGCCATCGATGCGAAGGTCGCCTTCGTCAATGCCCTGCCCGTATTCATCGCCGGCACCAAGGAATGGGACGAGAAGTTCCGCGCCGCCGGTGTCCCGATCGTCGGTGACGACATCAAGTCCCAGATCGGTGCGACCATCACCCACCGTGTGATGGCGAAGCTGTTCGAAGACCGCGGCGTCGTCCTCGACCGGACGTACCAGCTCAACGTCGGCGGCAACATGGACTTCAAGAACATGCTCGAGCGCAAGCGCCTCGAGTCGAAGAAGATCTCGAAGACCCAGGCCGTGACCTCGAACACCTCCGCCCAGCTGTCCGACCGCGACGTCCACATCGGACCCAGCGACTACGTCGAATGGCTCGATGACCGCAAGTGGGCGTTCGTCCGCCTCGAGGGCCGCAACTTCGGCGACGCCCCCGTGTCCCTGGAATACAAGCTCGAGGTGTGGGACTCGCCGAACTCCGCCGGCGTCATCATCGACGCCGTGCGTGCGGCGAAGATCGGCCTCGACCGCGGAATCGGCGGAGCACTCATCTCCGCCTCCTCGTACTTCATGAAGTCACCCCCGGAGCAGAAGGACGACGACGCCGCGCACGAGGCCGTCGAAGCCTTCATCCGCGGCGACATCGAACGCTGATATCGCCGAGGCGGCCCACCCTCAACTTGAGTGCTGAGTCGCCTGCCGGCTGAGAGGGCGCCGACCGCAGTTTTCTGCTGTCGGCGCCTTCGTCTATTCACCAACGTCGGTGAGTGCGAGACCGCACGGCCGCCTCGGCGAGGGACGGGTGCGTTCGCACATCCGGAATATGAGATTCCCGTGACACAATGCTGATTGTCCATGACACTTGCTCTTTGAGGTGATCGCACTCACATGTGCGACGCCCGGCTCAACGCATTCGCCAGCGCCACCCCGACCGAGGAGACCTGATGTCGAGCACCACACCTGCGACCGCAGAGAAGAGGAATGACGGCTCCGAGCTGAACTGGCTCATGCGCCTTCTCGTCATCATCGAAAAGGCCGGCAACAAACTGCCGCACCCGTTCTGGCTGTTCCTGTCGCTGGCCGTCATCGTCATGATCCTCTCGGCGATCTTCTCGTCCACCGGCCTCAACGCCGTCAACCCGGCTACGGACGAGAAAGTGACGGTGACGAACCTCTTCTCCACCGAATCGCTGCGTGAGATCGTCGCGGGAGCCACGAACAACTTCGTCACCTTCCCACCGCTGGGACTCGTCCTCATCGTGCTCATCGGCGTGGCCGTGGCCGAACAGTCCGGGCTGATCCCGGCGATGTTGCGCGGAACCATCGCCGGGGCCTCCCCGAAGTGGATCACGTTCATCGTCGCCCTTGCGGGAACCGCCTCGTCGATCGCCTCCGACGCCTCCTACATGATCATGATTCCCCTCGGCGGACTCGCGTTCAAAGCCGTCGGCCGCAATCCGCTGCTCGGCTGCCTCGTCGCATATGCCGCGACCTCGGGCGGCTATTCGGCGGCGCCAATGGTCAATTCGCTCGACACGATCCTCGGCGGTCTGTCGACCTCGGCCGCACAGATCATCGACGCCGACTACACTGTCAGCCCCGTCGCGAACTTCTACTTCAACTTCATCTCCATGTTCGTCGTCGCTGCCGCGGTGACCCTGGTGACCGAGCTCGTCCTGTCGAAGCGCGCCGACCAGATCGAACTCGACGAGGAGACCGACGACGATCCGGACAACTTCGACGTCAAGATGGCCCTCGACGCCAACGAGAAGCGCGGAATGGTCATCGCCGTCATCTCCATCATCGTCTGCGCCGCGCTGCTGTTCGCCCTCGCATGGCCCGCGGGATCGTTCCTCCGCGACGAAGCCGGAGGGTTCGGTCCCGAATCGGGTCTGATGGCCGGAATCGCCGCGATCATCGGCTTCGGCTTCTTCATCGTCGGCATCGTCTACGGCTACGCCACCGGGTCGATCAAACGCACCGCCGACATCCCGGAGATGATGGGCAAGGGGCTGCTGCCGTTCGTGCCGGTCATCGTCCTGTTCTTCGCCGCCAGCCAGTTCCTCGCGCTGTTCAAGATGTCCAACCTCGGCGAGATCATGGCGATCAAAGGCGCCGAGGTGTTCGGGGCGCTCAACACCGGTCCCTTCGTCATCCTCCTCGGTGGATGGCTGCTCGTGGCGCTGGGCGCCCTGTTCCTCACCTCCGGTTCGGGACTGTGGACGCTCATGGCCCCGGTGCTCGTGCCGATGTTCATGCTTCTGTCGATCTCTCCGGAGACCACTCAGGCCCTCTACCGGATCGGTGACTCGACGACGAACATCATCTCCCCGATGAGTCCGTACTTCGTCGTGGTCCTCGGCTTCATCCAGCGGTACAAGAGGGACGCGGGCATCGGCACGGTGCTGTCCTTCACGATCCCGCTGTCGTTCGCCATGTTCATCCTGTGGGGACTCCTGTTCTTCATCTGGTGGGCCACCGGCATTCCGTGGGGACCGGGCGCGGCCACTCACTACCAGATGGGCTGAACTGTCTATATCGGATGGGCTGAATCGGGAATTCTCCGCCCGGTGCAGGTGTTGTCCACCACAGCATCACGATCATGCAACGTCGGACCGTGCCGGCCGGGATCCTCAGTTCCCGTCCAGACCGTCCGGTTAGACTGTGACCGTGAACGATCAGCTGCTCAGCCTTCCGGCTGTGCACATTCTGCTCAGATCGAAAGGATCTCGACCGTGAGTAACCCCATGATGAACCGGGCTATCAATCAGGGAGCCCAGGCCGGACGCAACCAGCCGGTCATGTCCGATGAGGAGCTCAACAACCTCTTCAACCAGCCTGCCGCACAGAATCGCAACGCAGGACCTCAGGTCGCCGACCGTGCGATGACCTACGACGATGTGATGATGAAGACCGGTGTGCTCTTCGCTATCCTCCTCGCCGGCGCCGCTGTCGGTTGGTTCGTCCCTGTCCTCGCCTTGCCCGCGATGCTCATCGGCCTCGTCCTCGGCCTGATCAATGCCTTCAAGAAGGAACCGAACAAGGCCCTGATCATCAGCTACGCCGTGTTCGAAGGTGTGTTCCTCGGCGGCATCTCCTCGATCTTCGAGTCCATGTACTCCGGCATCGTCCTCCAGGCCGTGCTCGCCACGGTCTGCGTCTTCGGTGTCATGCTCGCCCTCTTCAAGTTCAAGGGTGTGCGTTATGGCTCGAAGATGAAGAAGTTCATGCTCATCGCCGTCGGCGGCTACGCGATCTTCTCGCTCATCAACTTCGCCGTCGCGATGTTCACCGGAACCGGCGGCGCTCGGTCCATCGAGATCAACATCATGGGTATGACGATGCCGCTGGGTGTCATCATCGGCATCGTCGCCACCGTGCTCGCCGCCATGACCCTGATCATGGACTTCCAGATGATCGAAGAGGGCGTCAAGCACAAGATCCCGGAGAAGTACTCCTGGATGTGCGCGTTCTCGCTCATGGTCACCCTCATCTGGCTCTACATCGAGATCCTGCGCCTCCTCTCCTACTTCAGAGACTGATCACCTGCAGCGACTGAGCTCGCAGCCGGTCACGTGATCGAAGGGCGGATTCCCATCCGGGGATCCGCCCTTCGGCGTCCCCACAGAATGTTCGGCCGTCGATCAAGGCGGAGCGCATCTGTCGATAGGTGCACCTATCGACAGATGCGCTGACGTTTGAACGAGGTGAATTCGGGCGGAGCCCGTCCAGACCGCCCCATTGCTTGTGATCACTTTTGTGCCTATCGTCTGAGATACCGACCATGAGCGTCGGCGGACCGGCTTCGACGTTGAAGCCGGGACCGATGATCTCGCTGCAGAGAGGACCATTCGATGACGAATCCGATGCGCGGAGTCTTCGCCGTGCCGACAACGCCCTTCGCCGCAGACGGTGCCCAAGACCTCGAGGCCTTGGGCCGCCGCATCGAGGAGGTTGTTGGTGCAGGCGTGACCGGCCTCCTCGGCCTCGGTGCCACAGGGGAGGCGCTGGCGCTCAGCGCCGTGGAGCGGGAGAGCCAGATCAAGACCATCGTCTCTGCCGTCGACGGTCGAGCGCATGTCGTCATCGGCTGTATGGCCTACACCCCGGCGGAGATGTCGGCACAGATCTCGAACGCCGCCGATTGGGGTGCCGACGCTGTCATGGTCACTCCTCCCTTCTACGGCGGGCTCGAACCCGAGGCCGTCATCGCCGCCTTGCGGCCGGTTCTCACCGCGTCCGAACTGCCGGTCATGGTCTACAACAATCCCCACTCCACCGGCACCGACCTGCTCCCGGACCACGTTGCCTCACTTCAGGACACCGGCCGACTTTGGAGCGTCAAAGAGACCTCCGGCGCGGCCACTCGGTTTCGGGAGCTGTGCAGCCGCCTCGGCGAGGACACAGAGGTCTTCGTCGGTGCCGACGGAATCGCGCTCGAGGGCTTCGCCCAGGGCGCCAGCGGCTGGGTGGCAGCCTCGGCATGGCTGCTGCCGGAACACTGCCAGAAATTGTGGGCGGCGGCCGACAGCGGTGATTGGGCCGGCGCCGTCGACCTCTGGAGAACTCTGGGTCACGCGCTCGGACTCATCGAAGGCGACTCCGCATTCATCTCACTCATCAAACAGGCACTGAGCCGCACCGGCCGCGAACAGGGGCCGGTGCGTCCGCCCCTGCCCACCGCTGGCTCCGAAGCACTGGCGACGCTGCTCGACGCGATCGCCGACCTGGAGAGGAAGCACACAGCATGAGTACCACGACATCATCAGAGAACACCCTCATCGACTGCGGTCGAACCGCGCTGAGGGCCATCATCGACGGCAACCTCGGACAGTGGATCGGCGGCCGAGCTGTCACCGGCACCGGAGACGAGATCGGCCTCATCTCACCGAGCGACGGAACGGTCATCGGCAGTCTGTCGGCGGCGAGCGAGCAGCAGCTCAACGAAACGGTCGCCGTAGCACGCACCGCCTTCAACGAAGCCGACTGGGCCAAGGACGCAAAGCTGCGAGCCCGCGTGCTGCGCCGCCTCGCCGACCTCGTCGAAGCCGACGCCGAAGAGATCGCTTACCTTGACGGAATCGAAGCCGGGAAGGTGGCAGTCGGCAGCGTCGAGGAAGATGTCCCCGACGTCGCCGCGAACCTCAGATTGAGCGCCGACCTCATCTCCCGCGATGACGGCCGCTTTCTGCAGAACCCCGACGGCTGGGGCTGGGTGACGAAGGTGCCCAGCGGTGTCGTCGGAGCGATCCTGCCATGGAACTACCCTGTGGCCATGCTCGGCTGGAAGATCGCCCCGGCGCTGGCCGCAGGCAATGCGATGGTCGTCAAGACCTCCGAGGATTCGACGCTCAGCGCCCTCCACCTCGCCAAGCTCGCCACCGAGGCAGGAGTGCCCGACGGCATCCTCAACGTGCTCACGGGCACCGGCGCAGGCATCGGCGCAGCCATGGGCCTGCACAATGACATCGACGTGCTCACCTTCACCGGTTCAGGACCGGTCGGCAGATCCTTCCTCGAATCCTCGGCTCGGTCGAACCTCAAGAAGGTGTCCCTCGAACTCGGCGGACGAGCCGGCTACATCGTCGACTCCGAACACGCCACGGACTTCCCAGTCATCGCCGCCGACATCGCCGGTGCCGCCTTCGGCACCAGCGGCCAGAACTGCACCGCCGCATCCCGGGTGATCTATGTCGGCGACGATGACGAGAGGTTCGCCGAATTCCGCACCGCGCTCATCGACGCGACCGAGGCACTGATCGTCGGTGATCCGTTCGCCGCCGATACGGACGTCGGACCGGTGATCAACGCCCGCGCCCACGAGCGCATCACCGCCTGGATCGATGAAGCCGTGGAGAAGGGAGCACGAATCCTCAACACCGGTGCCGAGGTCCCCGATACCGGCACCTGGTACCCGCCGACGGTCATCGAAGGCGTGCCCAATGACAGCGAACTCGGCCGTGGAGAGATCTTCGGTCCCGTCACCCAGCTGCTGCGGCGCAACAGCCGTGACGACGCCGTCGACCTCATCAACGGCGAACCCTACGGGCTGGCCTCGAGCGTGTGGTGCGAGGACATCGCCCAAGTGCGGTGGTGGGCCAGCCGGATCCGGGTGGGCACCCTCGCCGTCAACGGCTACAGCGAAGGCACCGAAGCCACCCCGTTCGGCGGAATGCGCCAGTCCGGATTCTGGGGTCGCGACAACGGCCCGGAAGCGCTGGGCACCTATCAGGAGACCATGACCGTCTGGGTGGCAGACACCTGAGCATCGCCTGAGTTCCGCCGGTTCCGCCGGTTCCGCCGTGGCCGAGGTCTATCATGGGGCCATGACCACAGCAGCGGCGGAACTCGAAACCGAGATCCGCCGTCTGCGCATCCGGATCATCTCCCTGACCACTGCCCAACTCGACGAGGCGGCCTCGCCGGCACCGAGCAGACGCGCAGCCATCCGTGAGGCCCTGACCGAGTTCTCGCAGATCGGCTCCGACGCCCGACCGGTTCCGGCGCTCGGCGATCAGAACCTCGCCGACCAGGTCGTCGTGCTCCTCGAACACGGACAGCGTTCGGCTCAGTCACTGCCCGAACCCGACCGTGAGAACCGCATCGTTACCCTCACCGAGGCGGCCGTGCGTCTGCGTCGCACCCTGGCCTGAGAATGGGGACGGGGACGACATGATGGCGAGCGCTCGACGTACGTGGCCGTCCGTGATCGCTGGGATCGTCGCGACCCTCATCTACTTCGGGGTCGCCGAACTCATCGCTCGCGGCTTGGACGTGGCGTCAGCTCCGGCGCTGCTCATCGGCCAGGCCCTCATCCCGTTGATGCCCACCGCGCTCATCAAGTCCGCGATCGCTGTCTTCGGCACTCACGACAAACTCGCCCTCGTCATCACCATCGTCGCAGGCGGCGCTGTGCTCGGCGCGATCATCGGGTGGATCGGTGCCCGACGCCGAGGCCTCGCGCTCGTGCTGCTCATCGGCTTCGGACTGTTGCCGGCCGTCGTCGGCTTCAGCTCCGGTGCCGGTCTTGTGGCCACTCTGC
Organism: Brevibacterium epidermidis NBRC 14811; assembly: GCF_001570805.1. Taxonomy (GTDB): domain Bacteria; phylum Actinomycetota; class Actinomycetes; order Actinomycetales; family Brevibacteriaceae; genus Brevibacterium; species Brevibacterium epidermidis. Next base: position 75,095 of record NZ_BCSJ01000009.1, read on the forward strand.
CGAGTCTCGGCGGAATCGCCGTCGGAGCCGCAACCTTCCTCGTTCTCATCCGCCTCGCCGATGCTCCAGAATCGGAAACCGAGAAGCATGATCGAACCCCTGCCCGCCCCGGGCGGAGGGCCTTCTTCGGCCTGGCCGCGGGACTGAGCGTGGTCGGCATCGCCGCTGTCGCGGCCGGACAGTCCGCGGCCACACTGGCCCGCAGTGCGGCAGGAAAGGTGACGAAGCTCGTCTTGCCACGGCCGGCCACCTCGGCGCCGGAGATCCCCGCTGGTGCGGAACTCGACGTGCCCGGACTGACCCCGCTGGTCACGGAGTCCTCGGACTTCTACCGCATCGACACAGCGCTCTTCCCACCGTCGATCGATGCGGGAACATGGGAGCTGCGCGTCCACGGCATGGTCGAGAACGAGTTCACGATCACCATGGCCGAACTCCTCGACCTCCCACTTCAGGAACACTATGTGACCCTGGCCTGCGTATCGAACGAGGTCGGCGGCGATCTCGTCGGCAATGCGAAATGGCTGGGCTATCCGATCCGGGATCTGTTGGCCCGGGCGAAACCGCACGCCGGCGCGGACATGGTGCTTTCGGGCTCCGACGACGGATTCACCGCTTCCACTCCGCTCGAAGTGCTCACCGACGACCGGGCGGCACTGCTGGCAGTGGCCATGAACGGCCATGCCCTGCCACGCGATCACGGATACCCGGCACGGCTGGTCGTCCCCGGACTCTACGGATACGTCTCGGCTACGAAATGGGTGACCGACATCGAGGTGACGAAATTCGCGGAGAAGGAAGCGTATTGGACGACCCGGGGTTGGTCGACGCACGGACCCGTGCTCGTGGCCTCGCGCATCGACGTGCCTCGTCCCGGCGCCACCGTGAAGCCCAAGAGCGGAGACCGTGTTGTGACCGCGGGCATGGCTTGGGCGCAGCACACCGGCATCGAGAAGGTGCAGGTACGCATCGACAACGGGGACTGGCAGGAAGCCGAACTGAGCGAGGAGCTCACTTCTGACACGTGGCGACAGTGGCGCTGCGAGCACACGGGACTGAGCGCGGACACGCATACGGTCAGCGTGCGCGCGATCGACCTCGACGGAAACGTGCAGACCTCGGAACGCCGGCCTGCGATCCCGGGTGCCGCGACGGGACTCCACGAACGTCAGTTCACCGTGGAGTGATCCCAGCGCAGCAGGTGGGAACGGACTCGAGTCTGACCAGCGCTTCCCACCATGCGAGCCCGGTGCGGCACTCTCAGACTTCTCGCGATACGTTGTAATCTCACTCACAGAAGCTGTTTCTCTCACGTCACAACGAGGTGGTCAACGTGTTCGGTCTTCCGACGGCGACGGTCGTCATCATCTTCGGCATACCTGCCATCTGGGTGATCTACACCCTCGTCTTCGTCGTCCTCTCCCGCGGGTGGAAGGCCGAAGACGTCGCCGAGGATGAGGCCCTGGCGAACTCCCGGCCCGGAGTCGACGGGTTCCCGACCAACGGCGGGGCCGCCTCGGCGAACGGAAACGGGGGAGTGGAATGAACATCGAAACGTGGTTCCTCGTCATCTACTTCATCGCCATGGCCGGGATCGGTGTGTGGACGTTGAAGATCGGGTCGAAGGGCAGTGAAGGCTACCTGCTCGGCGGGCGCAGCCTGGGCCCGGCCGTGACGGCTCTGCGTCTGCAGTCGTCGTCGATGTCGGGGTATATGTTCCTCGGTGCGGGATCGCTGGCCTATACGAAGGGCTACTTCTCGCTCTGGTACGCGATGGGCGACATCGGCGGAGGGGTCCTCAACCTCTCGATCCTGGGGCGGCGGATGCGCAAGCTCTCCCAGATCCTCGGCTCACTGACCTCGATCGAGTATCTCGAACACCGCTACCCGTCGAAGTGGATCCGCGTGATCGCCGCCCCTGTTGCGCTGTTCTGCATCTTCTTCTATGTCATGAGCCAGTTCATCGCCGGCGGGCGCGGACTCGAGATGGTCACCGGCATCCCCTATGCCTGGGCGCTGCTCATCGCCGTCGGCGTCATCGTCTTCTACACCTTCCTCGGCGGGTACCTGGCCGTGGCTTACACGGACTTCGTGCAGGCGATCATCATGCTCATCGGCATGGTGTGGATCCTCATCGCCTGTCTGCAGGCAGTGGGCGGATGGACGGCCGGCAACGAGGCGGTCGGGCAGATCAATCCGAACCTGCTGACCATGTGGGGACCCGACGGAATCGAATCCGTCCAATGGGGAGTCATCGTCGGCGCCGTCCTCGTCTTCTCCATCGGCTATATGGGCTGGCCGCACGTCAACGTCAGCCATATGGCGATGAAGCGGCCTTCGGTAGCCAGGCGCGCGAGCCTCTACGCCACGGGCTTCAACCTGCTGTTCATCCCCGCCCCCTACATCGTCGGCATCATGGCGCTCATCCTGCTGCCGACCCTGGACAACCCCGAACTTGCGGTCTTCCAGGTTGCCGACACGGTGCTGCCGGACTTTGCCGTGGGCATCGTCATGGCCGGAATCATGGCAGCGATCATGTCCACTGCCGACGCTCTGCTGCTGCAGTCGGGCACGATCGCCAGCCAGGACCTGTTCCAGCGCTTCATCAAGAAGGATATGTCCGACCAGCAGTCCGTGTGGGTCTCCCGGTTCACCGTCCTCGTCCTCGCGGTCATCGGCTACTTCGTCGCCGTGAATGATCCGCCCGCCGTTGCCGAGGTGGTCATCTTCTCCACCACGGTGCTCGGTGCCGCGTTCGTCCCCGTCTACATCGCCGCTGCCTGGTGGAAGAAGGCGAACGTGCCCGGTGCGATCACCTCGATGATCGCCGGCACCGTGTCCTCCGTCGTCTGGCAGCTGACCGGACTCGTCGACGTCACCGGAGTCGACCCCATGGGCATCGGCATCGTGTGCTCGACCCTGGCGCTCATCCTCGTCTCCCTGGCCACCCAGCGTTCACATCCGGTGCCTGCCCACGTTCTCGCGGCGATGAAGGAGACCGACAAGATCGGTGCGATTCCCGCACACATGCTCACCGGGCAGAACGACTCCCTGGCCGGTCAGGTTCCGAAGGACGCCTGAGATGAGTGCAGAGATCGGAACCGGGCGGTCGGTCGCCCCGGACCTGCAGGTCGAGGATCCGGTGCGGATGGAACCGCTTGTCACCGCCGCCGAGGCGCTCGCCGTCTTCCAGCGCAAGCTCCCCGACTCTGTCGCCGAGGCGAGAGCGGTGCATCATCCGTTCTGGTGGGCTGCCCTCGATGTGCGCACTCACGGATTGTTCCGGCGGAGTTCGGCCGGTGCAGGGCAGCGCATGGACGTGCTCGTCAATGCCGTGTCCGGGCGGGGCATGATTGCCGATTTCACCCCGCGCGGCGCCTCGGCAGAACCGGAGGAGTGGTCGAGTCTGATCGGCGAACAGGCTGGACCGCTGCCAAGCCGGGGCGAAGCCGAGCGGACTGCACGATCCTTGGCTCGTGCGAAGGTCGTCAAAACGGTGAAACTCGGAATGGGTATTGAAATCACACTCGCCGCCGGTCTGCGCGGTGTGCTCAAGCCCAACTGGATCGTCACCGGAGGGAACGCGAAGCATTCGGCGACCATCCTCGTCGACGGTCTCGACGGTTCGCACTACATCGTGCGGGTGGACAAGGCAGGGCGGAGCCGAGAGATCGGCTGAACGACAGCCGGGATGCTCAGCCCCAGTTCTTTGCGTCCGAGATGCAGAACGGATGGCCGGCCGGATCGAGGAGCACGACCCAGGTCTCGCCCGGCTGCGGTTCGGCCCGCGTGGCGCCGAGTTCGACGCAGCGATCGGCTGCCGCTTGGATGTCGTCGGCGGCGAGGTCGAGGTGGAACTGCTTGTGACCGTCGTCGGGCCAGCTCGGTCGCTGATAGTCCGGGATCGTGCCGATGCCCAGGGCATGGCTCGGACCGGTGAGCATTGCATAGTTCTCGTCCGAGAAGGCGACGGGCCAGCCGAGGACGGAGGAGTAGAACTCTCCGAGAACGGCGGCGTCAGGGGCGTCGAGGGTGACCATCGCCAAGGTGGCGACGGGGACTGCAGTCGTGTTGTCGGCAGTGGTCGTGGCGGTGTCGGTCTTCTGTGTTTCAGTCATGTCTGACATTCTTGTGGCATGGACGATGACGTCACTAGGAAAAATGCGTCACCGGGTGAAGAAGTGCCGCAGCATTTCTTCGGGCGCGTACTCAAACCGGGGGAGATGCTCGAGCACGCGCGCTATTCGTCGGTTCGCGTCGTCGCCGAGCGTCTGCGTCCCTTCGTCAAACGGTATTGGGCCGTCGAATGGGACCTGCCGGACGGTGAGAGCTATCAGTCGGCGACCTTGTCCGAACCGACCATCCATCTGACCTTCGAGTTCGGCAACAGCCGACGTGCCCACGTCGACGGGCCGGGAGCGTGGATGACCGGACCAGTCACCAAGCGGCGCTTCGACGTGGGGCTCTTCGGACGCGGCTGCGTCTTCGGCGTGAACTTTCAGCCGGGTGCCACTCTGGCGTTTTCCGACCAGAAGCCTGCGAGCATCCGTGATTCGACGGTCCCTGCCGGGCTGTGGTTTCCGAGGTTGGAAGCCGACCTCGGACTGGCAGAGGTGTTTTCGCAGTCGCAGAGTGCCGAGGTGCCGGAGCTGGGCGAATTAGCCGCCTCGGTGGAGAGTTGGCTGCTGTCCTGGAGGCCGCAGATGACTCCGTCGTTCGAACGGCTGAAGCGGGTTCTCTACGTTCTTGCCGATCCCGAGGTCGTGAGTCTGAAGATCCTCGCGGAGAGAACCGATATCGGTGAGCGCACTCTGCAGCGGATGTTCAGCAGCTTCTGCGGAGTCGGAGTGAAGAAGGTCCTGGCCAGGGCGCGAGTCATCGACGCGGTCGGGGCGATCGACCGCGGCTGGGACGGAACTCTGGCCGACCTCGGTGCGCATTTCGGCTGGTTCGACCAGTCGCACTTCAGCACGGACTTCGTTCGCGTCACCGGATTCAGCCCCGCCGAGTACGCGCAGCGGAAGTCCGCGCGGGTCACTCGCAGCTGACCGGAGACAGTCCGAGAGCCGCCTCGGTATCGGTGTGAGAGCGGTCAGGTGCAGGCAGTGAGGGCCTCGGTGCGGACCGGCTCAGCGCGGTGACTGATCAAAAGTGCTTCTGACCAGCTGCTCGCCATTGCTGATGGTCGGACGGCCCAGAGCGAATCCGTGCTGGATCGAGTGCTCTTCGTCGACGAACAGCAGATCGGCGTCACAGCCCGGACGGATTCGTCCCTTGCGCGGAAGCTTCAACGCATCGGCGGTGTTGGCGGTGACGAACGAGAGGACCTGCGACAGGGACAGGCCGCTGGTTTCAGCACACGCCCACACCTGTTCGAACAGCGTCGACTGGTCTGCCACCTTCAATTCCGTCAGGCGTCCCTGAGCATCGAATTTCGGCAGACTGCCATTGGCGTCGGAGGACAGCGTGAGCTGTTCAAGACTGCCGCCGAATTCGACGAACTTCTTCACGGCTTCAACTGTGGACGCCCCCGCCGTCATGTCGGCATAGGCGCCTTTGGCCGCGAGGCCGACCGCCTCGGCGATGAGGTCGACATCGCGGGTGATGTGGGTGGCATACACAGCTGGCGGAGCAATCGGATAGTCGTCGAGGAGGCGATGAAGAGGCTCGAGCCGAGTCGAATGCGATCCGATGTGGAAGTGAGTAACTCCGGCCTTTCCGCTGAGAAGCCCACCGACATGGCATTGGCTGACGATGTCGGCGAGTTGCTCGATCGTCGGTTGGAACGACCGCCTTTCGGAGATGGCGATCTCTCCGGCCCCGATCACTTTGTCGATGAGGACGATATCGTCGGCGACGGATCCGGTGACTGTTCGTGCGGGAAGCTGATAGCTGCCGGTGTAGACGAACGTCGTGATGCCCTCTTCCTCGAGACCGCGGGCCTTGGCGATGAGACCGCTGTGCGACCGGGTGATGGAGTCGGTGCCGAGACATCCGACGACAGTGGTCACGCCTGCGCTGATGATGTCGGCGACGTCGATCTCGGGTGTGCGCGTCGCGTACCCTCCTTCACCTCCGCCTCCGGTGATGTGCACATGGGGGTCGATGAAACCGGGCACTGCAGTCAGCCCAGTAGCATCGATGACTGCTGAACCCGGCAGCTGCTCGACCGTGTGCCTGTCCACTTCGCCGAGATAGGCGATGCGCGAGCCCTCCACGAGGATGTCGCAGACACCGAGCGGTTCGGGTGCGCAGATCTCCGCACCGCGTATCAGGATGACCATGACTCTCGTGTCCTTTCGCTGCCGCTCGGCGTTCGGTCTCGACTCGGTACGGTCAATTGCCGCCGGGAATGATTCCCTTGCCGTCGACCTTGGGAATGGCAGCCAGCAGCTTCTTCGTATACGGGTGTTGTGGCTCGTTCCAGATCTGGTCGGTCGGAGCGACTTCGACGATTCGGCCGGCTTCCATCACAGCGACCCGGTCTGCGATATCGCGCACGACCGAGAGATCGTGGCTGATGAAGATCATCGAAGCTCCGGAGTCGATGGCGAGGTCTCGCATCATGCGAGCGATCCGTGCCTGGAGGAACGCATCGAGTGAGGCGATGGGCTCATCCCCGACGAGCACTTTCGGACCTGCGGCCAGGGCGCGAGCGATGGCGATGCGCTGCCTCTGCCCGCCGGAGAACGAATGCGAATAGCGCTGTGCAGAGTCGGACGGCAGGTCGACGGCCTCCAACAGTGATTCGACGCTCCATTTGCCGTCAGGATTGAGCGCCAGCGCATCCTCGAGCTGATCGCGGATGCGCCGTCGCGGATTGAGAGACGCGTAGGGATTCTGGAAGACCATCTGAATGCCGAGCAGTTCCTTCGCCCTCTTCTTCAGCCCGAGTGCTCTGACCGGATGGCCGTCGAAGGTGATGGAGCCGTCTGCGGGCTTCTCGAGCCCGCAGATGAGTTTGGCCAGTGTCGACTTTCCGCAGCCGGATTCGCCGACAAGTCCGAGCACTTCCGATCGGCCCAGTTGCAGAGACACACCGTTGACTGCCCGGAAGCGACCTCCGCCGTCGAGCTTGTATTCGCATGCCACGGAGTCGAGCGACAGAAGAGGCGCATCCGCTGCGGGGGAGCGACCGGCAGTGCTGGTCGGGGCCTGGTCGATCGAAGTCATGGGGAGACCTCCGCTCCTGGCAGCGATTCGATGAGTGAACGTGTGTACTCGTGTTGGGGAGCGGTGATGATGGCCTCCCGTTCGCCGGATTCCACGACGACGCCGTTCTTCATCACGACGATGGTGTCCGCGACTGAAGACAGCACTCCGAAGTCGTGGGTGACCAAGAGCACCGCGAGGTCGAGGTCGTCGCAGAGTTCCCGCAGCAGGCGGAGAATACCCGCCTGAACGGTGACATCGAGTGCCGTGGTCGGTTCGTCGGCGATGAGGACCTTCGGGTCGCAGATGATCGCTGAGGCGAATGCGATTCGCTGCAGCTGTCCGCCGGAGAACTGGTGGGGGTATTTCTTCACCGCTTCTTCCGGATGCGGAACCCTGGTTCGGCCGAGGATCTCGATGGCCTTGGCCAGGGCGGCTCTCTTCGACACCTTCTGGTGGTGGCGAAGGTGGTCGGTGATCTGGTCGCCGACAGTGAGCATGGGATGGAACGCTGAAGCCGGATCCTGGAAGACCATCGACAGCTGCACTCCGCGAAGGCGGTTGTGCTGTTTGGCGGGCATTCCCACCAGTTCGACTCCATCGAAGTCGATGCTTCCGCTCAGCTCCGCGCCTGCAGGGGAGAGTCCCATTACGGCGAGACCGGTCTGGGTCTTACCGGAACCTGAGGCTCCTGCGACGCCTGTGATGCGACCTGCTTCGAGGTCGAAGGAGACGTCCTTGAGGATATGAGTGGTCTTCTTCCCCGTGGTGACCGACAGATTGAGGTCTCTGATGCTGATCATGCTCATGAGGTCGTCTCACCGACTTCCTGGGCGGTATGCGGGTCGAGAGTGTCGCGCAGACTGTCGCCGATGAAGTTGAACGCCATGACGATGGTGAGGATGCAGAGTCCGGGGAAGAACGCGATCCACCAGGCCGCGAACTGAGAGACTCCTTCGCTGATCATCGCGCCCCAGTCCGGCGTCGGCGGAACGGCGCCGAGAGACAGGAACGACAGACCGGCCATCGTGAGGATCGCCGAACCGACATCGAGGGTGGCGAGCACAACGACCGGGGAGATGACGTTCGGTGCGATTTCGCGGGCCAGTGATCGGCCCGCACTGAATCCGAGCAGGCGTCCGGCGATGACGTACTCGCTGCCGCGCGCCGTCATCACCAGCGATCTGGTGACACGGGCGTAGGACGGCCACGAGACGAGCAGGATCGCGATGATCGCGTTCTTCAGCCCCGGTCCGAGGGCGGCTGCGATGACCATGGCGAGGATGATGGTGGGGAAGGCGAACACGAGATCGGCGATGCGCATGATGATCTCGTCGACAGCTCGACCGAAGTATCCGGCGATGGCGCCGAGCACCGAGCCCAGCAGTGCCGAACAGATGACGACGAACACCGCGGCGGGCAGGGTGGTGCGGGCGGCGACGAGGATGCGGGAGAGCACGTCCCGACCCAGTGTGTCGGTGCCGAGAAGATTCTCACCGTTGGGAGCCGACAGCCGCGGGAAGTTCTGCGCCAGAGGATCGAACGGGGCCAGCAGCGGTGCGAAGATCGCCACGAGCAGCCAGATCACGAGGATCCCGGCCCCCACGAATCCCAGCGGAGTGCGCAGGGCCTTCGGGAAGCGGATCTGCCAACTCTTCCGTCCGGGGTCGACGGGATCGCGGCGGGCCGCCTCGGTGATGGGGGCATTGGTGGGCTGTTTCGGGGTGCCGATGCTCATCTCACCCTCACTCTCGGATCCACGAAGCCGTAGATCAGGTCGACGATGAAGTTCACGAGGATGTAGACGATGCCGATGACGAGGCCCACACCCATGATGACAGGCAGGTCCAATGTGGTTGCCCCGCGGTAGGCGTATTGGCCGAGTCCGTTCCAGGCGAAGACGGTTTCGGTCAGCACCGCACCGGAGAGCAGAGAACCGAACGCCAGACCGACGACGGTGATGACCGGGACCAAGGCGCCGCGGAAGATGTATTTGAAGACCACTGTCCGTGCCGGCAGGCCCTTCGCCTTGGCCGCAGTGACGTAGTCGAGCCGGATGATGTCGAGAACGCTGGAGCGGCTGAAACGGGTGAGCAGACCGATGGTGAAGAGAGCGAGAACGCACGAGGGCAGAACGAGGTGGCCCAGAGCGTTGGCGAATGTCGCCATCTGTCCCGCCAAGAGGGAGTCGACGGTGTAGAGGCCTGTCACCTTCGGCGGCGGGGTGATCCAGGGGTCGAGTCGTCCGGCGCCGGGGACGACTCGCAGCTGGAAGAAGAACACGAAGTAGGCGACGGTGGCGATCCAGAACGTCGGCGCCGAGATGCCGATAAGGCTGAGGGTGCGGATCGCGTGGTCGACGATGCTGTTCTGTTTGAGAGCGCTGAGCAGACCGAGCAGCAGTCCGAGGAGGACGGAGATGAGAATCGCTCCGATGCCGAGTTCGATCGATGCGGGGAAGACCTGACCGATCGAGGCGAGCACGGGCGTGCGGGTCTGGTTGGAGACGCCCAGATCTCCTTGGAGCAGATTGCCCAGGTAGGTGAAGTACTGGACGAGGAGCGGCTGGTCGAGGCCGAGCTTCTCCCGTGTTTGCGCGACGATCTCCGGATCTGCTGCCGCCCGGTCGCCGAGGATGGCCGCGACCGGGTCGGTGGGCACGAGGTTGGTGAGCAGGAACGTCACCACGGTCACGCCCCAGATCAGGATGATCGAGATCCCGATCCGGATGAGGATGAATCGGAGGAGCGGGTGGAGCTTCGGCGGTTTGATCCGCTGCGCCGCGTCCGCCTCACCAGAGGCGGACGCGGCAGGAGCATCGTGCGGCGCTGTGGTGGCTTCCGCCATCCTCACTCTGCCTTTGCGAAGTCGAACGAGACGTCGGCGTTGGACACGAATTTCGTGATGCCCGAGCCGACGGCGATGGTGCTGACCGGCTGGACGAGCGGGATCCACACCGCGGTGTCGGTGGTCGCCTTGAACAGCTTCGCGTAGGCGGCGTCGCGGGCATCGCCCTTCGCCTCGGCCGCTTCGTCCGCAAGTTTCTTCAGCTTCGGGTCGTCCTTCCAGTTCACGCGATCGGCGACGTCGCCGCCGGGAATGAAGACGTTGTAGTTCGTCGGATCGGGGAAGTCCGCGCCCCAGGTTCCGATGCCCATCGGCTGTTTGGCCGAGCGGAAGCCGTCGAGCTGAGTCGAGCTCGGGGCCGGCTTGAGGTCGAGGTTGATATCGGCCTCCTTCAGCTGTGCCTGCAGGGTCTCGGCGAGCTGCGCGAGGTCGACTCCGTTGACGGCCTGGTCACTCGAGTAGTGGAAGGGAACCTTCTCGCCGTCGTAGCCGGCCTTCTTCAGCAGCTTCTTCGCCTTTGCGAGGTCGCGTTCGGGTGCTTGGTCCTTCGGGACGGCACCGACGAACTCGTTCGGTACGAGGCTGGCCATCCGCTGCGATCCCTTACCGGCGAGGTCGGTGAGCTTGTCGTAGTCGATCGCCGCCATGACGGCCTTGCGGAAGTCCGGGTCTGCTGCTGGGCCGCCGACTTTCTCATCCGTGTTGTTGAAGATGTAGAGGCTGCGAGTCGAGGGCAGGCTGGAGATCTTGCCCATCGACTCATCGATCTGCTTCGCCTGATCGGCGTTGAGGTCGAAGGCGACCTGCGCCTGACCCGACTGGATATCGGTCAGCTGCGTCTCGGCGGAGACATTGCGCAGCACCACTCGTTTGTACTTCGGTTCGGGACCGTTGTAGTGCTCGTTCGCGGTCAGCACGACCTGGCTGTCGGCGTCGTACTTCTCCACCTTGTACGGTCCCGAGCCCTGGGAGTTCTCATTGAGGAACTGTTCGGCACCGTCGTTCTCGTCCGTGGTTCCCTCGTTCTCCTTGACGACCTTCGAATTGACGATGCCGATCGAGGAGTTGGGGAGGATGTAGGGCAGTGCGGGGTTGGGTTCTGCGCTGGTGAGCGTGACCGTCTTGTCGTCGACCTTCTTCACCTTGACTCCGTCGAGGAAGAAGGAGGGGTTGCCTTTGATGCCCTGAAGACGTTCGAAGGAGAAGACGATGTCGTCGGCGGTGACGGGATCGCCGGTGGAGAATTTCGCGTCCTCGTCCTTGAGGGTCAGCGTCATCTCCTTGTCGTCCTCGGACATCTCGTACGAGCAGAGTCCGTCGGTCGGCTTGGTGAGGTCACCGTCCTCGAACTCGAGGGCCGTCTGGTAGATGGCGTTGTCGATCGTCGACCCGGTGAACTCGAATTGTCGATGGGGGTCGATCGTCTTGAGGTTGAAGGCGGTCTCGGCCACGATCGTGTCGCCGGCACCGCCGGCTTCGTCGGAGCCGCCGCCGCAGGCAGCGAGCCCAGCGGTCAGTGCGAGGGTGGAGCAGATTGCGACGAGATTGCGGGACAGGCGCCTCATGTGTGATCTCCCTAACAGTAAGTGTTGTGAGTCACATTAAGGTCGAAACGCCTGGCATGCAATTCAACCTGCCACAAAGCTCGCGGACTTCCACTGTGTTTTTCTGCCAACGTCTCGACCGGCGAGATGAGACTTCTGATCTGCGACTTCTGTCGGCAGTCGTCAGACCCATCGTTCGCCGGCCGAGCCCGCACAGCGGAGATACGCGCGGGCTACTCGGAGCTGAAAGGAGAAAGTCCGAGGGCCGCGTCTGTATCGGTATGAGATCGGGCGACATCCTCGGTGGTCCAGTCGGTGCGATCGAGGTCGGGGACCGCCTCGGCGATCTGTGACTTCCAGCCGCCGTGCCACTGGGCGGGGAAGGCCCGCTCGAGCAGATCGAACATGATCGGCACTGCTGTCGACGCTCCGGGGGAGGCTCCGATGAGACCCGCGATCGATCCGTCGGCGGAGACGATGAGCTCGGTGCCTTGTTGCAGGACGCCGTTCTTGTTCGGGTCCGGTTTGACCAGCTGCGCTCTCTGCCCGGCGGGCAGCAGCGTCCACTCGTTGCGTCGGGCCCGTGGGAAGAAGCGCTGCAGCTGAGCGAACTTCCGTGTCGGGCTGGCCGCGAGTTCCCTGACGAGGAATGACACGAGGTCGAGGTTCTGCAGGCCAGTGGCGGCAATGACATGGAGATTGTCGGGTCGAACAGTCGTGAAGAAATCCGAGAGCCGACCGTGCTTGAGCAGCTTCGTGCTGAATGTCGCATACGGACCGAACATCAGATGCTCCTCGCCGTCGACGACGCGTCTGTCCAGGTGCGGCACCGACATCGGCGGAGCGCCCACGTCGGCCTGACCGTAGACCTTGCCCTCATGCCGGGCGACGACCGAGGGCGTCGAACAACGATAGAAGGCGGCGCCGACCGGCAGGACCGCATACCCGCGGATTTCGGGGACCTTCGCCTTCTGCAGGATTCTGAGCGCGAAGCCGCCTGCCCCGACGAAGACGGTGCCTGCTCGAACGGAAAACGGTCCCATCGACGACGAACCCGTGATCGACCATCCGTTTGCTTCCCGTTCAATCCCGGTCACACCGTGGCCGGTAAGCACCTCGGTGGATCCGAGCGTGAGCAGAGCCCGAGTCAGGGCGCCGAAATCGACGTCGGTGCCGCGGAGGTGCCGGGCGGCGGCGATCGGTTCGCCGTCGTCGACCCGCCCCTCCATCGTCAGCGGCGCCCACTGGGCAATGGTGTCCGGATCCTCCGTATACTCCATCTCAGCGAAGAGGGGATCGGCACGCAGAGTGTCGACACGGCGGCGCAGGTAAGCGACGTCGTCGCGACCGAACACCAGGTTCATATGCGGCGTCGTGTGGACGAAATCCGTCGGATCGAGGAGACCCTGCCGAACAAGATGTGCCCACCATTGCCTGGTGAGGTGGAACTGCTCGGAAATGTGTCGCGGCTTCGATCCGTCCGCGGGATCGGGCATGTAGTTGAGTTCGCAGTACCCCGAATGTCCGGTGCCGGCATTGTTCCAGGCCTCGCTGCTCTCGCCAGCGATGTCCGTGGACTTCTCGAGGACGAGGATCCGCAGTTCGGGGTCGAGCAGGGTCAACATCGAGCTCAGCGTTGCGGACATGATGCCCGCGCCGATGAGGACGACATCGGCATCCGGAAGCTGATTGGTGTGCGTGGGGTTAGCGGTCATGTTCTCACCATGCGCCTACGCGAATCATCCGTCCAATGAGTGATCGGATATGTATGATCCGAATATGGAACGATCATCCGATGCTCGGACGGCGCCGCTGACGGCGCTGCGGGAACTCGTCGAACTGGCTGATCAGGACGGTCACCTGACCGAGGCGGCGGCCGCCCTCGGCATACCCCAGTCCACGATGAGTCGACGGATCCACGCACTCGAGCGCCACCTCGGCATGGCATTGACCGTCCCGCGCGGTCGCGCCATCGGTCTGACGACGGCGGCCATCGATCTCGTGGGCGCGGTGCGTGCCCCGCTGAGGGAGATCGATGCGGCATTGGTCGATCTCGCCGAGGCGGCCGATCCCGAACACGGCAGGATCAGGTTCGGGTTTCCCCTGACGATGGGTGCCGGTGAGGTGCCCGATCTGCTCGCGGTCTTCAACCGCGAACATCCGGGCATCCGCCTCGACCTCAAACAGGCTCACGGCGCCGAACTCGTCGCTGACCTGCAGGCGGGCACCCTCGATCTGGCGATCATCATTCCGCCTCCACCCGAGGTCAACCATGAGGTGCTCGCGCGGCAGACGATCATCGCCGCCCTGCCCGATACGCACCCGCTGGCGGGAGCACGCAGCATCAGCCTGGACCGGCTCGCCGACGAGGAGTTCATCTCCACTCCTGCGACCTACAACCTCCGGGAGCTGACGGATCAGTGGTGCCGGGACAGCGGCTTCGACCCGCAGGTGAAGATCGAAGTCACCGAATTCTCGACGATCCGCGAATTCGTCGGCCGCGGAATGGGAGTGGCACTGATCCCACCTGCGGTGCGCCCGGTCGAGGGAATCACCGAGGTGGCCCTGGACGGGCCCGATCACGTCCGGGAGATCGCACTGTGCTCGGCCGTCCGCAGGCCCGGCCGTGTCGTCGAGCGCCTCCGTGACTTCATCCGCGAACACGCGGCGAACTGGTCGAGCGAGGACTGATCCTCACGCGCGGGTGCGCGCCAGCAGGTAGACGAAGTACGGGGCGCCGATGAGGGCGACGATGAGACCGGCCGGTATCTGCGCCGGGGCGATGACCGTGCGGCCCACGGCGTCGGCGACGACGAGCCCCACGGACCCGAGGAGCATCGCCGTGGGGACGACCCGGATATGACGGGCACCGACCAGTGCACGTGCAGCGTGCGGTGCGACGAGTCCGATGAATCCGACGACGCCGACGGCCGATACACTCACCGCCGCGAGGACGGCCGCCGTGATGAGCACGGCGAGGCGCACCGGTTCCCGCGGAACCCCGACCAGGCGCGGGGTGTCATCATCGAGCGCGAGAAGGTCGAGCTCGCGCGTCCACACGAATGCCAACGGCACGGCGACGAGCAGGGCGAGGGCAACCGGTGCGATATCGGCCCACGCTCGTCCGTACGTCGATCCGGACAGCCAGGTGAACAGGGCCGGAGTGTCCCACGGATTCGCGCGGACGAGGAACAGCGTGGTCAGCGCTGTGAACCCGAACCACAGGCCGATGCCGATGAGGACGAGACGATCAGTGTTCATGCCGCCCCGCCACGAGAGTCCGTAGACGATCGCGAAGGCGACCAGCGCGCCGACGATGCCGACAGCAGAGACGAGACCGACCCCGGCGCCCGGAATGAGGGTGACGACGATGACGGCACCCAGTCCGGCACCACCAGTGATGCCGAGCAGTCCGGGCTCGGCCAGCGGGTTGCGGGCACTTGCTTGGACGAGGGTGCCGGAGAGTCCGAGAGCGGCGCCGGCGGCGAGAGCCGCAGCGACCCGTGGCGCCCGAGAATCGAAGGCGAAGTCGATGACTGGTGCGGCCTGGTCCTGGAACCACAGCAGCACATCGCCGAGGAGGTAGAACCGTTCCCCGGTGAGCAGACCAGTCACGGCGACGGCGATGAGAACCACGACGCCGGTGATGATGACTAGACCGGCCCGTCGTGGACCGACCACTGTCGAATTCGCCGCCGAGGTGGTCGCCGCCGGCGAGGCCGTGCGCATCGACCGTGCGAGCAGAACGAGGACGATCGCCCCGAGCACGGTCGTCGTCACTCCCGAGGGCAGAGTGATCGCCTCGGTGGCGCCGACGATGGCGCGCAGCAGGGCATCGGCGACGATGACGATGATCGCACCGATGAGCCCGGCGGCCGGAAAGAGCACGGCGTGACGGCCGAGACCCGGGACGACGCGGGCCAGCAGCCTGGCGATGACCGGAGCACAGAGGCCGACGAAGCCGATCGGACCGGCCAGAGTCACGGCAGTAGCGGTGAGCATGACGGCGAGGAGGATGCCCAGTGCCCGAGTCGATCTGACCGGAACCCCGAGCACCGAGGCGGCATCATCACCGAGGCCGAGCAGGTCCAGACGCCGCGACAGCAGGATCGCAGCGCCGGCGATGACGACGATGACCGGAATGCTGCGCAGAGCCGCGCTGCCGTCGAGCTGATTGAGAGTGCCCGAACCCCAGGAGAAGAGACTCGTCGTCTCTTCAGCGAAGAGGATGAGCAGAGTCGACGTCGCCGCCTGCAGCGCCATCGCCGTGGCCGTGCCTGCCAGGACGAGCCGAGTCGTCGAGGCTCCGGCGCCTCCGGCCAGACCCAGGACCAGAGCTGCGGCGAGCAGGCCTCCGAGGAAGGCGACCCCGCCCGAGGCCCAGATCGGAATCGCAAAGCCGAAGGCCGTGACCACGGTGACGGCGAAGTATGCCCCACCGGTGACCGCCAGGGTGTCCGGCGACGCCAAGGGGTTACGCGCGAGCGACTGGAACAGGGCACCGGCAACGCCCAAGGCGATGCCGACGAGGATCCCTGCCCCCACGCGCGGCAGCCGGGACCCCAGCAGGATGTCACGGGCACTGGGGCCATCCTCGGCGGGGGAGAGCGTGCCGGTCACGGCACTGAACAGCTCTCTGACACCGATGCCCGAGGTCCCCTGTGTGATGTGCCAGGCGGAGGCGATGACGAGGAGGACGACGAGCCCGAGCAGGGCGGCGGCGGTCGAGAGAGCACCGACGACACCGCGACCGCGCACCGGAACCACGGTCGGTTCCGGTGTCGCTGTCGTCGGGCTGGGCGTCATCTGGCGGGTCAGGGGAGAGGCCACGGATTACTTCGTCAGAGCGTCGACGTAGGCGTCGAGGGCTTTCTCGGAGGACTTGGGTCCGCCGAAGGTCCAGATCCCTGCGGGGAAGGCCGTGGTGCGGTCGTCCTTCACGGCGGGAGTGTTCGCCCAGATGTCGTTCTTCTTCAGCAGCTCGACATAGTCCTCGGACTCGGGGTCCTCGGTTCCGGTGTAGAAGAAGTTCGCGTCGCCGACCTTCGAGATGCCTTCGATATCGGTCTGTCCCAATCCGTACGCGGGGTCGACCTCACCGGTCCATGCGTTCTTCAGGCCCAGCTCCTCGCCGAGTTCGCCGATGAGCGAACCCTGGCCGAAGGGGCGCAGCGACACATTCGAACCGTTGACCCAGCCGTCGAAGTAGACGAATTCGGTGGTCTCCGGGTCCGCCTCGGCGATGGCCTTCTTGGATTCTTCGAGCTTCTTATCGAAGTCGGCGAGGACGGTTTCGGCGCGCTCGGTGCGACCGGTGGCCTCGGCGACGGTGGTGAATGTGTCCTTCATGTACTTGACGGGATCCTTCCCGTCGGCGCCGGCCATCGCCATCACGGGGATTCCCTGGTCCTCGAGCTGACCGACGATCTTGTCCTTGCGGTTCGTCGTTTCGATGATGACGAGATCCGGGTCGGCCGACAGGATCGACTCGACATTGGGTTCCTGGCGGGTGCCGACGTCGGTGGTCGACTCGGGAAGCTTCTCCGCAGTGTCCCAAGTGGTGAAGCCCTTCGCATCGGCGACGGCGGCGGGATCGACGCAGAGGGAGAGCAGATCTTCGGTGTACTGCCATTCGAGGGACACGACCTTCGCCGCCGGCTTGTCCAGCTTGATCTCGTGACCGGTGTCGTCGGTGACCGTTACCGGATCCGCCGAGGTGGTGCTCGAGTCGTCCGCGCACGATGCCGAGGTCTGTGACTTCGCATCGGCGGGAGCGTCGGTGTCGGTCGTTCCGCACCCGGTGAGGGCCAGTGCGCAGACCGCTGTTGCCGAAGCGAAGGCGGCGAACGAGGTGCGCGACAGAGGTGTTGTGGTCATGGTCTTCTTTCTGTGGGCCGATCGGCGATCGGATTCGAGGCGGTGCGATATCAGGGTGTGAACGTCAAAGGGTGGAGCGTGGGCGCTTCAGTGAGCTGCGGCAGGGAGCCGGGTCCGTCGGTGGAGTGCCTCGACCCGAACCAGGCCGGTGTCCGCATCGATGCGAGTCGCGATGGGCAGCCCGTAGACCTCGCTCAGCGTCTCGGCGGTGAAGACGTCCTCGCAGGTGCCGACCGAACGGATGCGGCCCTGTTCGAGCAGGACCACGTGGTCGGCAACGGTGGCCGCATGTTCGAGGTCGTGGAGGACGACGCCGACGGCGATGTCGTGGTCATCGGCGAGTTCGCGCATGAGGTCGAGGATCTCCGCCTGGTAGCGCAGGTCAAGATGGTTCGTTGGTTCGTCGAGCAGGAGCACACCGGTGTCCTGCGCCAGGCAGGTCGCCAGCCACACGCGTTGGAGTTCACCGCCGGAGAGCTGGTCGACCGGACGATCGGCCATCGCCATGGTGCCGGTGAGAGTCAGTGCACGATCGACCGCGCTGCGATCGGCCTCGGTGAGACCGGCGAAGCGCTTGCGGTGGGGGTGACGGCCGAAGGTGACGATCTCACGGACGCTCAAGCCCGACGGGTGCGGGCGAGACTGGGACAGCAGGGTGACGAACCGGGCGAATTCTCTGGCTGTCAGAGTGCTCGACGGAGTGTCCGCATCTGCCTCGCTGATGACGACATCGCCCGAGGCGATCGGGTGGAGTCGGGCCAGTGATCGCAGGACGGTCGACTTGCCCGATCCGTTGGGGCCGAGCAGGGCGGTCACCCGTCCCGGGAGGATCGTCAGGCTCACGTCATGGACGACCTCGGTGCGGTCGTAGCCCAGGTTGAGGCCGGTGGCAGTCAGTGCAATCGCGTTCACAAATGATTAGCCTAACCTAAGTCGACGAGTGGTGGTATGGCTGAGGGACGGAACTCGTTGGTCGAGCGAGGTCTGCGCGGTGCGTCGTTGGCATCCGCCCAGGTGGGACCACTGGCTGCGATGCAAAGTGTGCTGTGCATCACTTATGTCAGTGGCGGCCGATATGGTGAGCCCGCGACCGTAAGATGGGACCGATCGAGGAGGAGCAGATGAGATTCATCGCCACGGGGGACTGGCAGCTGGGCATGACCGCGCACTACCTCAGCGACGAGGCGCGCCCGAGGTTCCACCGCGCACGCCTCGATGCCGTGGCTCGCATCGGTGCGCTCGCCGCCGAGACGGACGCGGAGTTCGTCCTCGTCTGCGGAGACGTCTTCGAAACCAACCAGCTCGACCGAGCGATCATCGCCCGCACCTTCGAAGTCCTCAACGCGTTCACCGTCCCGGTCGTCCTGCTTCCCGGCAACCACGACCCCTTGGACGCCGCCTCGATCTACGACTCCGCAGCCTTCTCCTCACGAGTGCCCGACCACGTGCACGTGCTGCGCAGCAGCGATCCCTTCACCGTCGTCCCCGGGGTCGAGATCATCGGAGCCCCCTGGTTCTCCAAACATCCCCAAGGGGATCTCGTCGCCGCGGCGACGAATGACCTCGCCGAGGTGGCTGCCGGTGATATCCGCATCATCGCCGGACACGGAGCCGTGAGCGTCCTTGACCCTGACCGGGAATCGCTGGCGACGATCGACACCGACCATCTGCAGGCTCTGCTGCGTGAGGATCGCGCCCAGTTCGTCGCGCTCGGTGACCGGCACGCGACCTTCGAAGTCGCCGACCGCATCTGGTACCCGGGGGCACCGGAGGTGACCTCTCGACGTGAGACCGATCCGGGCAACGTCCTCGTCGTCGACATCGATCCCGACACCCATCGGGCCGAGGTCGACAAGGTCCACGTCGGCACCTGGGCCTTCACCGTCATCGAAGCCGACCTCAACTCCACCGAGGATGTCACCGAGTTCGAAGAGCGGATGAACGCCGTCCCCGACAAGGACCGCACGGCGGTGTGGCTGATCCTGCGCGGCACTCTGCCGACGGCGGCGAAAGCCCGCCTCGATGAACAGCTCGATCACTTCTCCGATCTGTTCGCCCTCGTCTCACTCTGGGAGCGGCACATGGACTTGGCGGTCGTCGCCGCCGACGAAGACTTCGCCGATCTCGGACTGAGCGGATACCTGCAGGAGACCCTCGACGAACTCTCCACACGAGCCACAGCAGACGACGACGCAGCGGTCGCGGCCCAAGACGCACTCGGCCTGCTCTTCCGATTCGCCAGGAGCGGTTCATGAGACTTCATTCCATTCGCCTCATCGACTACCGAGCAATCAGCGACGCCACTGTCGACTTCAGCTCCGGAGTGACGATCGTCGAAGGTCCGAACGAGGTCGGGAAGTCCTCGATCCACCAAGCCATCACACAGCTGCGTGAGGACAAGGACAGTTCGCGCAAGGCCAGCGTCAAAGACACCCAGCCGGTCGGCTCCGACGTCGGCCCACGGGTCAACCTGCACCTGAGCACCGGGGACTACGAGCTCCGGTACAGCAAACGCTGGATCAAACAGCCCTTCACCGAACTGAGCATTCTCAAGCCTGTCTCCGAACAGCTCAGCGGCAACGAGGCACACGAAAGATTCTTGGCGATCCTCGACGAAACCGTCGACGTCGACCTGCTCGATGCCCTCGACGTCGCTCAGGGACGCAGCCTCGATCAGGCGTCTTTGGCCGAGATCAAGGCCCTGCACGGGGCTCTGGGCGATGCCGGGGAGGAGCCGGCCGACCACGATGCCTTCCTCGACCGAGTCGAATCCGAATACCTGAGGTTCTTCACGGCCAAAGGCAAAGAGACCGGTGAACTGCGCAGACTCACCGAAGAACTCCCCGCCGCCGAAGAACAGTATCGTGATTTGGTGGCTCGCAGCGCCGACATGGACGCGCTCGTCGACCGACATGCTCGAGCAACTGAGCGGCTGAAGGGTGTGCGTGCCCAACTGGAGTCGGCCGTGACCGAACGCAAAGACGCTGAGGCAGCCGTGCAGGCTGTGTCCGGGCTCAAGGCTGAACTCGACCGTGCGCTCGAACGCGCAAGCGCCGCGCAGAGAGAACGACAGCGTGCCGAGGAGGCACGTGACCGTCGCCAGGCACTCATCACTGAGGTCGCCTCGGCTGAAAAGGCAGTGAAGACTGCCGACGCCGCACTCGAGAAGGTCACGGCCGCACAGCAGGAAGAGGACTCGACTCTCGCCGAAGCGCAGAAGAGCCTCGAGGCCAGACAGGCCGAACTCGTCAGCGCGCAGGACCAGGCGAAGAGCGCATCTGCCGAACTCGCTCGTGTCCGCGCACGCAGAGAGGTCGACACTCTGCGGAAGAGACTGACCGATATCCGTCAGCAGGAACATCGTGTCGCCGAAGCGAAAGCGACGATCGGGTCGATCACTGTGACCGCGAAGGACGTCGAGAAACTCGGGGGACTGTTCACCGAGCTGCGCATTGCGCAGAACGCGAAGACGGCAGCTGCTGCACAGATCATCGCCCGCCGCCTCGGCGACACCGCAGTGAGCATCGACGGAACCGATGTGCCGAAGGATTCTGCCGAGGAATTCGCCGTCACCTCGGACCTGCAGATCCTCATCGACTCCGTCGTCGACATCACCGTGCGACCGGGGCAGTCGCCGGCCGAGCTCGACCGGCATCTCGAATCCGCTCAGGCACATCTCGACGCGGAGCTCGACCGCCTCGGAGTGGCCACCCTTGAACAGGCACGAGAACGCAGCGAGGTGCGCACCGATGCCGAGGCAGTGCTGGCAGAAGCCACATCGACTCTGCGTGTGCTCATCGGGGACGACGACCGCGATGAGCTCAATGCCGCCCTCACCCGAGCCGAACATGTGGCGGGAGACGAATCAGACACGAACGATTCCGTCACGTCGATCGACGATCTCCAAGCCAGAGTCGAAGCGACGACGGCAGCCGTCGACGATGCGAGTGCACAGGTCGATACGGCCAGGACCGCGCTCGACCGTATCCGCGCCGACCGAGATGAGGCACGTGTGGCTGCGGTGCGTGCACAGTCGACGCACGAGCAGGCGGCGACGAC
Organism: Brevibacterium epidermidis NBRC 14811; assembly: GCF_001570805.1. Taxonomy (GTDB): domain Bacteria; phylum Actinomycetota; class Actinomycetes; order Actinomycetales; family Brevibacteriaceae; genus Brevibacterium; species Brevibacterium epidermidis. The sequence continues at coordinate 96,574 of NZ_BCSJ01000009.1, forward strand.
GCTGCAGAACCTCAGTACCCGCCTGAGCACGGACAGGGAATCGAACTCCGATGAGTCGCTCGACGAAGCACTGACGGCCGCCGCGGCAACATTGACGCGGTTGGAGGACGAGGCCGCTGCCGCACGCTCCGAATACGACGCCGCCGACCCCGAGACCCTGGAGATGCGTCGGCAGAATGCTCTCCAGCTCTTCGAGAGCAAGCAGAAGCAGCAGGAGAAGGACCGACAGGAAGTCGATCAGCTCTCGGCCCTCATCGAGGATCGCGCGGCCGAAGGCATCTACGACAAGCTCAAAGTCGCAGAGCAGAACCTGGAGTCCATTCGATCGAGGCTGGCTCGCATGCAGCGTCAGGCGAATGCGATCCGTCTGCTGCGCGATACCGTGCTCGCGCACAAGGAAGAGGCTCAGCGGAGGTACGTCGCCCCGTTCAAGGAAGCGATCGAGAAGCTTGGGCGAGTGATCTTCGGTCAGGGACTGTCGGTGGAGATCTCCGAGAATCTCGAAATCGTCTCCCGCACGCTCGACGGGCGCACGGTCGCCTTCGACGCGCTTTCGGGCGGAACGAAGGAGCAGCTGGCGCTCATCGGCCGCCTTGCCGTGGCCACGCTCGTCGATGGGGAATCCGGTGCCCCGGTCATCCTCGACGATGCCTTCGGATTCTCCGATGCGCAGCGACTGGCTGCACTCAACGTCATTCTCGGCAATGTCGGTCGCACGGCTCAGGTCATTCTGCTCACCTGCCAGCCCGATCGTTTCAGCTCCATCGGCGGCGCCGAAACCGTCAGCCTGAGCTGAACCGCCTTTGACATTGCCCGACTGAACGAGTTGCGGACGTTCCGTGCGGGCAGAACACATTTCGTCCCCTCCAACTGTTTCGAGCCAGATGCAGGGGACGAAATGTGAAAGCGCAGTGCACCAAAGGTGGGGGCGTCTGCACCAAATGTGATGCGATGAGCCGCTCCAGCCTCAGTCGGCGGGAGCGGCCGCCTGCTTAGCCGCTTGAGCGGCTTCGACGGCATCGGCGCGGATGGTCCTCCGCAGGATCTTGCCGGAACTCGTCTTCGGCAGCTGATCGATGAACGTCACCTGGTGCGGTGCCTTATAGGAGGCGAGACGCTCCCGGCAGAAGGAGACGATCTCCTCTGCGGTCGCCTCGGCGCCGGGCTGCAGCGAGACGAAGGCCGCCACGTCCTCTCCGCGATAGTCATCGGGGATGCCCACGACTGCTGCCTCCTGCACGGAGGGATGCATGTAGAGCACGTCCTCGACCTCTCGCGGCCAGACCTTGAAGCCGGACGCATTGATCATGTCCTTCTTCCGGTCGACGATGAACAGCCATCCGTCCTCATTCATGAATCCGACATCGCCGGTGTGCAGCTCGCCGTTCGGGATCTGCTCGGCCGTGGCCTGAGGATTGTTGAGATAGCTTGAGACCACCTGAGGTCCGGAGATCGCGACTTCGCCGACCTCCCCGGGACCCACTGGCTGACCGTCGTCATCGAGGATGCGGATCATCACGTCCGCCTGCGGCAGACCGCAGGCGAGGTTTCCGCTGTCCGGGTCGACCGGGGCCTGGAAACCGTGCGGCACGGTGGCGACCTGCGCGCAGGTCTCCGACAGTCCGTAGCCCTGACCGACGTAGATCTCGGCGCGTTCTTCGAACTTGTTGACCAGCCCCTCGGGCAGCGGCGCGCCACCGGACATGAGGGACTTGAAGGACGCGAACTTCTCGGCGCTGAAATCCGGGTGCGCCATCATCGCTGTGTAGATCGTGGCCGGGCCGGCCATGTACGCGGGCTTCTCCCGATCGCACAGGGCGATGAGCGAACCCGGGTCGAAACGATAGTTGAGGATGAGGCGGGCACCGCCTGCGACAGCCGCAAGGAACTGGCAGATGAACCCGGTGATATGAAATAGCGGCGCCAATGAGACGTAGCCGTCGCCGGGGCCCAGAATCGGGTTGCGCAGGCAGTAACGCGAGTTGCTCGAGATATTCGCATGAGTGGCCGCTGCTCCCTTCGACCGTCCCGATGTGCCGGACGTATAGGCGATGAGGCCGAGATCCGACGGGGCAGGGGAGTGCGGGGCGAAATCGGCATCGAGATGGTCTTCAACAGCGTCTGCGAACGCGAAACGTCCCTCGGCCGGCGGCAGCTCCTCGAACCGCGGCAGCTTGTCGAACATTGCGAAGATCGCTTCCGGGCCATCCGTCTGGAAGCTTCGGTCGTCGCTGAGCACGACCAGCGGCAGGTCCGCCGTATAGTCCTTGACTCGGTCGAGATAGGCGGCCTGAGAGACGACGAGTCCCTTGACCTCGGAATCGGCGAAGATGTGCTCGAGCTCGCCGCGGTACATGGGGTTGAGGGGGACGACGGTGCCGCCGGCCTTCCAGATCCCATACGTGGAGATCACGAACGCGGGGGTGTTCTGGTCATAGATGCCGATGCGGTCACCGGGCTTGATGCCCTGGCTCGAGAGGAAGGCGGCGAACGCCGTCGACCACCGGTCGAACTCCGCCCAGGTCAGGGTGAATCCGTAGTAGTTGACGCCCTCCTCATCGCCGCGGGCCTCGACAGTAGCGGCCAGGTCGGCCAAGGGCGTCGAGTCCGGCAGCACATAGGGCTCCTGAGCGAGATCACCCAAAGTGGTGATCCAGGGGCGGTCCTCAAACCAATTGTTCGTCATTGAACATCCTTTCGTAGGTGGTACCGGGCTCGTGCGCACTGCTCCGGGCCCGGTGGGCTCTCACTAGATTGCGGAAGAGGCGATCTCAGCCGCGGTATTTCTTGATCTCGTTGCGGGCGATGGAGCGCTTGTGCACTTCATCCGGTCCATCGGCCAGACGCAGGGTGCGCATATGCGCCCACATGCGGGCAAGCGGGAAGTCCTCGGTGACTCCGCCGCCGCCGTGGACCTGAACCGCCCGATCGATGACTTTCAACGCCATGGTCGGTGCGACCACCTTGATCTGGGCGATCTCGTTCTTTGCGACCTTGTTGCCGTACTTGTCCATCATGTCCGCAGCGTGCAGGGTCAGCAGCCGAGCCTGGTCGATCTCGATCCGGGATTCGGCGATCCAGTCCTGGATGTTCGCTCGATTCGACAGCTTCTCACCGAAGGTCACGCGAGCTTCGGCACGTCTGACCATGAGCTCGAGCGCCCGCTCGGCGGCACCGATGGCACGCATGCAGTGGTGGATGCGGCCCGGACCCAGCCGCGCCTGACTGATGGCGAAGCCTTCGCCCTCACCCTTGAGGATGTCCTTGAACGGCACGAGCACATTCTCGAAGATGATCTCGGCGTGGCCCTCCCGGTCGGCGTAGCCGTACACGGGAAGGTTGCGCACAACGGTGACTCCGGCGGCATCGATCGGCACGACGAGCATCGACTGCTGTCGGTGCACCTCGGCGGTGGGATCGGTCTTGCCCATGACGATGAGCACTCGGCAGTTCGGGTGCATTCCGTTCGACGCAAACCACTTGCGGCCGTTGAGCACGAAACCGTCCTCGGTGCGTTCCATGGACATTTCGACGTTCGTCGCATCGGAGCTGGCCACGGCCGGTTCGGTCATCGCGAAGGCCGAAGCGATCTCTCCGGCAAGCAGCGGTTTGAGGTACTTCTCCTTGTGCTCATCGGTGCCGAAGACCGTGAAGACCTCCATATTGCCGGTATCCGGAGCATTGCAGTTGATTGCTTCGGGGGCGATCTCCAGGCTGCGTCCGGTGATCTCGGCCAGCGGCGCATATTCGAGGTTCGTCAGGCCGGGACCCCATTGCGGGTGCGGGTGGAAGAGGTTCCACAGGCCCTGCTTCTTCGCTTCGGCCTTGAGGTCTTCGAGGATCTGCGGCTGCGTGTGGGGACTGGCCGCTGCAGCCATCTGTTCGGCGTAGACCGGCTCGGCCGGGTAGACGAATTCGTCCATGAACGCGTTGAGGCGCTCCTGATACTCGCGTCCGCGTTCGCTGGTTTCCAACACGTGGGCTCCTTGTTTCTCGGTGGGTCTCACACTGCTGTGAGGTCTGGTCTCAGGCGGGTCTCACCCGGTGGCGAGGCTCGCTGTCACTCTGCGTTGAGTCGGGCTTGGTAACGGGACATTCCGCGCAGCCAGCGGTCGTAGTCGCTGCCTTTCATCCGATACATCTCGAGGACTTCAGGGTGCGGCAGGATGAGGAACTGCTCGTCCTCGACGGCGTCGAGAACGATGGTGGCCACCTCGGCGGGTTCCAGGACGGTCCCGGCTGAGGTCACGGCTTTCTGCGCGGGACCTCCGCCGGATCCGGCATCGTCGAGCAGATTCGTGTTCACTCCCATCGGACAGATCACCGAGGCGCGGATTCCGTCGTCGCGGTAGGTCATGGCCAGCCATTCGGCGAATCCGACCGAAGCGTGCTTGGTCACCGAGTAGGCGGCCGAACCGATCTGCGTGAGCAGGCCCGCCGCCGAGGCGGTGGCGACGAAATATCCGGACCCGGCTTCCTGCCAGCGAGGGACGAGCGCCTGAGCGGCCCGGATATGAGCGCGCATATTGACGTCGATGATCGAGTCCCAGTCCGCGTCGTCCTTACCGAGCATCGCCGGCCCGATGATCCCAGCGTTGGCGAAGTACAGATCGATCCCGCCGAGGCAGTCGTCGGCGAAGTCGATGAGCGCACCGATTCCCTCGACCGACGACACATCCCCGGTCCACGCGAATGCCGATGTGCCGAGACCGGCGGCAGTGTCGCTGACGGCAGGGGAGAGGTCGGCGAGGACGACGGCGGCCCCGCGGTCGATGAGCTCAGCGGCCAGTGCCGCGCCGATTCCTCCGGCGGCTCCGGTGACGACTGCCCGCCTGCCTGCCAAGGCCGAGGTCATGACTTCTCCAACAGACCGAGTGCCTGACGTGCGAGGTCTTCGACTCCTGCTCCGGCCTCTTCGGGGTCGAGATCGAGGTCGCCCATCTTTCCCGTCGCCAGTCGCGTGTACACGCCTTCGCGGATGCAGGCGAGCTTCCACATCGCGAAAGCCGAGTAGTAGCCGACATCGTGGACTTCGTGGCCGGTGGCGTCCTGGTAGTGGTCGATGAGTTCGTCCGTGGTGGGGAAGCCGTCGTCGGGTCGAGGCACCCAGATGCTGGTGTACTGGTCCGGCACCGTGAGCATGGCGATGAAATAGCCGAGGTCGGTGAGCACCTCCCCGATGGCCGTCAGCTCCCAGTCGACGACGGCGTTGACCGAACCATCGGGTGCGAAGATCATATTGTTCGGTTTGAAGTCCCCATGCGCGATTCCCACGGGTGAGCGTGCTGGGTCGGGCATGGCCTCGCGGAGCGCATCGTGGACCTCGTGGATCATCGGGGTCTCGCGCATTGCGATCGCCTCGACCTGTCCGATCCAGCGTCGCAGCTGGCGGTCGATGAGTCCGCCCGGTCGGCGCAGATCGGACAAGCCGACGGCATCGACATCGACGGAATGGATGGCAGCCAATGCGTCGACCGTGCCGAAGGCGCAATTGCGGCGGTTCTCGGCAGGGATCGACTCCCACTCAGAAGGGGTATTGATCGGGAATCCGGGGCAGTGATCCATGAACACGAAGGGCACGTCGAGGACCTCGGGGTCATCGACGATGTCGAGGACCGTCGGCACCGGTACGCTGCTGTCGTTGAGTGCGGCCATGATCCGCCCTTCGCGGCCGACGTTGTGAGCACTCCCGCCCTCGTGACCCAACGGCGGACGGCGCAGAACCCAGCGGGGGCTGCCGTCGACGAGGATGGTGAACGTGAGGTTGGACCGACCGACCGACATCACTTCGACGTCGAAATCGCTGATTCCGAATCTCTGCTCAATCCATCGGCCGATGCTGTCCGCGTCGAACCCTGCCGGTGATTGTGTCATCCTTGACCTTCCCGAGTGAACAATCGTTCAGTAGAGTTCACATTATTCATCCCTGACGGGGGAGTCAAGCCGTGAGAGTGATCACTCTCATAGCCCCGCGGTGTGATAGAGGTGAGAAGACCGCCGCCACCGGAGCCGCGGCTCTGCGTGCGTCAAAACGATAGCGAGGAAACAATGAAAGCCATTCGCGTCACCGCTCTGACCGGCCCCGATGATGTGGAGCACCTTGATGTGGAGCGTCCTGTTCCGGGACCCGGCCAGGTGCTCATCAAGGTCGCCTACGCCGGAGTGACGTTCCCCGAAGTGCTGCAGACCCGTGGGATGTATCAGGTCAAGCACGACCTGCCCTTCACCCTGGGTTCCGAAGCCTCCGGCGTGGTTGCCGAGGTGGGTGCGGACTCCCGCTACTCCGTCGGAGACCGGGTCGCCGCGATCACCGGAAAGGGAACCTTTGCCGAATACCTCATCGCCGGTGACGAAGCTACCGTGAAGGTCCCGGATTCGGTCTCTCTGGCAGATGCCGCCGGTATGCCGATGAACGTGCTCACCGCTGACTTCGCACTGCGTGTGCGGGCGAACGCCCAGCCCGGCCAGAGCCTCCTCGTCCACGGTGCCGCGGGCGGGCTCGGTTCGGCCGCAGTGCAGCTGGGCCTGGCCATGGGCCTCGAGGTCGTCGCCGTCGTCTCGACCGAGGCGAAGGCCGAAGCGGTGCGGGAACTCGGTGCGACTCACGTCGTCCTCGCCGACGGGTTCAAGGATGCGACGAAGGAGCTCTATCCCAAGGGCGTCGACTTCGTCTTGGACCCCGTCGGAGGCGACCGCTTCACCGATTCGACGCGGGTGCTCGCTCCGTTCGGGCGTCTCCTCGTTCTCGGCTTCACCGCCGGTGAGATCCCTTCGATCAAGGTCAACCGTCTGCTGCTCAAGAACATCTCCGTCGACGGCGTCGCCTGGGGTGGGGCGGCCTGGGGTCACCCGAGCTATATCCACGAGCAGTGGGAGGTCGTCCTCGATCACGTCTCCGCGGGCAGACTGAATCCGCGCATCCACGCGACCTACCCCCTGGCCGAGGCATCCTCGGCGATCAATGAACTCGACGGCCGCTCAGTGATGGGCAAAGTCCTCCTCGAGGTCGCAGGGGAGTAGTCCCAGACGTACTGCGCGTCGGATGGCATCTGCTCCATCCGGAGCTGGAGTCGGTGACGAGCTGAGCGATCAGTTGTCGTAGACCTCGTCGAAGATGCTCAGGTCACCGACGACGATGAGCTTCGTCGTCGCTCGCGACATTCCGACGTAGAGCATGTCGATGGCCCGCAGTGGGTCTCTGAATCCGTTGAGACAGAGAACCACAGCGGGCCTTTCGAGTCCTTTGAAGCCGAGCACGTGACCGTAGAAGACATCCTCGGCGGCGAAGAACTGGTCCCAATAGGCGCCGATTCCCTCTGTTTCGACGATCTCCTTCTGCACCGGGTGCCTCGAACCGGTGGTCAGCAGAGCGATCTGTCCGGCCGCCCAACCGTCATCCATGAGTGCTTCGACCACGCCGTCCGCCTCGCCGATTGCCGAGTCGGCGTCGACGTCCATCCATTCGATCTCCTCGCCGGGCCCGTTGCGGGCGATGGGAGGCTCGAGTGCGAGGTCGGCGATGCCGGCGACGATCTGGGCGGAGTTGCGCAGATTCTCGTCGAGCTGGATGGGGCTCATGGTGATGGGTGATTCACCCTGGCGGTCGAAGATCCGCTGGCGTTCGTCGGTGAAGACGTAGAGGGTGCCTGCCAACTGGTTGCGCAGACACGACTGCACCGCCTCCCACCACAGCAGGCTGAAGTCCTGGCCTTCATCGATGACGATCGCGTCGAAGAGGTTTCTGCGCGAACGCTCATCGGCGAGGTCCTTGAGCATCGTGGGCAGCCGCCGTTCCCAATAGTCAGAGTCGTCGTCGCTGCCCGTGGGGGCACCCCAGCTGATGGGCAGGTCGTGGAAGAGGCCGACGAATGCGGGTCTGTCTTCGTCGGGCCATTGACTCGTGTGGAGCTGGAGGAAGCGACCGAGGCCGCGGGAATAGCACATGAGCGCGACCTTTTTTCCCTCTTGGGTCAGCGCCTTGGCCTTGAGCAGCGCCAGATAGGTCTTGCCCGACCCGGCACCGCCGCTGATCTCGGCGCGATTCTGGTGGCGGAGGATGCGGATGAGCTTCGCCTGTTCACGGCTGAGGGCATCGGCGCGGTGGGAGATCTCGGAGGCTTTGAGTGCGAAATTCTCGACCGCTTGGTTCGTTCTGCGGAGGTTCTTCAAGACGAATTCGTGGCCGGCGGTGAGGTCGTGGCGTTCGGGGTCGAAGTCAAAGCGCAGCTGATCAGCGATCTTCGATGCCAGGGAGTCGATCTCGGTGCCATCGACGAGTTGCCTTCTCGGCGCATCCGGCTGGTCCCAGCTTCTCGGCAGCTCCGTGTAGGGGAGGACCGCAAGATGGCTGATCGGCCCGGGAACACGGGAAAGCCGCGGGCGCAGATAGCCCACGAGGGTATGTTTGGCGATCATCGCCTGCTCGAGAGGTGGTTCGGGCAGATGGCTGCGCTTTCCCTGGGCACCGGAAGTGAACCATTTGCCGTCGACGACGTCGACGCGTCCGCCCTTGACCTCGATGACGGCGATCCCGACTCCCGGCCACAGGATGAGGAGATCGATCTCGACGTCCTTGTCATCGCCGGTCAGCCGTTGGCCGTGGATGATCGTCACCCCGTCGGGAAGCTGACGGCGCAGCGCATTCCACACGACCTCCTCGGCGGTGGAATCGTTGAAATCAGGCTGTTCGGGAATCAACGTGACCATGGTCTGAGACTAACGCAGACACAGTCGCAGAAGACCGGCGTCACTGCATCGGAAGTTACGATGCAGTGACGCCGGTCTGACTCATTGGAGTGACCGTGCCTCTCAGCGGTGGTCGCCGGTGGCGGGGACGATCATTTCGCGTCGTTGACGAGCTCCGATTCGTCGAGGACGACGTCCGCGCCCGTCTCCGGAAGTCCACGCCCGCGCAGCGAGGCACCCTTGGTCTCCTTCATGAAGATCGTGGCGATGAAGCCGATCGCGCAGGCCGCCATGACGAGGTAGGCGGGAATGATGGTGTTTCCCGTTGCTCCGATGAGTCCTTCGCTGATCGACGGGGCAGTGCCGCCGAACAGTGCGGTCGAGACGTTGTAGGCGATGGCGAATCCGGCGAAGCGCACTGGTCCGGGGAACATCGCCGGGAAGGTCGCGGAGATCGTTGAGATCTGCGGAATGTAGAGGACGCCGAGGACAGCCAGTCCGATGAGTGCCCACACGAAGCCATTGGCCATAAGTATGAACATCGGAATCGCCGCGACGAAGAGGCTGATGAGGGAGAAGTACCAGACCGGCTTGCGTCCGACCTTGTCCGAGAGCATTCCGCCGAAGGGGATGAGGATCATCATGAACGCCTGGGCGAGGAACATTACGGTCAGTGACGCGTTCGGGCTCATGCCGACCGGGTCCTGCAGGTAGGTGGGCATGTAGGACAGCAGCGTGTAGTTGACGACGTTGACCGCGACGACCATGCCGCCGAGGACGAGCAGCTGCTTCTTGTAGTTCGCGAAGAGGGTCGCGAAGACTTCCTTGACCGACTTGTCCTGTCCGTCGTTGTCGAGTTCCTCATAGACGGGAGATTCGTCGAGCTGAGAGCGCAGGTAGAGTCCGACGACGCCGAGGACTCCGGCGAAGATGAACGGAATCCTCCAGGCCCAGTCTGTCATCGTCTGTTCTCCGAGGCCGAGCTGCAGGAGGAGGACGAACAGCGAACCGGCGGCCATTCCGGCCAGAGTGCCGAATTCGAGGAAGCTGCCGAAGAATCCGCGCCGGTTGTCAGGGGCGTATTCGGCCATGAAGGTGGCGGCGCCACCGTACTCGCCGCCGGAGGAGAAGCCCTGAATGACGCGGAGCAGGACGAGGATGATGGGTGCGGCGACGCCGATGGTGGCGTAGCTGGGCAGCAGGGCGATGCAGAAGGTGGAACCGGCCATGAGCAGGATCGTCAGCGCCAGAACGCGTTTGCGGCCGAGGCGATCGCCCATCGGTCCCCAGATGATTCCGCCGAGGGGGCGGAAGATGAAGGATACGGCGAAGGTCAGCAGCGCCATCAGCTGTGCATGCTCGCCGGGGAAGAAGTGCTGTGCGAGATAGGTGACCGAAACGGCGTAGAGACCGTAGTCGAACCATTCGGTCGCATTGCCCAGCGCCGAGGCGGCGACGGCTTTGCGGACCGTCTTGAGGTCGGGCTCGGGTGGGGAAGCGGGTGATGCGGATCCTGAGGCATTGGGGATACTCATGAATTCCTCCAGTCATGTGGACCACTGTCGAAGTGATCCATGTTTCGAACCGAAGCCACGTTACGAGCACGTGTTCAGCTTCTCAATCGAAGAATCCTGTCAAATCAGCGGCGTGTCATTAGAGAAATACTGATAGTTACCATGTCTGACCAGGAGGAATGCAATGCTTATTCAGAATCGGAACGGCAAGTCTGCTTCACAGGGAACAGTGAAGTTATCGTTATTGAAAGCTGATTGACAGAAAATCTGTTAAATGGCCGAATTTGTTTGAAGCCCGATGAGGAGTATTCTCCTCGTTCGCGTTATCCGAACCATTTTGCAATACCGCGGCAGAACCCCTCTGGTCCCTCAACGCGCGGCTCAGCTCGGCGCGTGCTCCCCGTGCTCGTCGATCCACGTCCAACCGGCGGGCAGCGGTGCCCATGCGGCGACGTCGCGTCCGGACTTCGAACTGTCGGCGAGGACGATGACTGTTCGGGCTCGCTCGGCGATGAGCTCTTTCGTGCGTGCTTCGTCGAGACTCGGTTCGCCGAGTCCCTGCGCCGGATCGACGGCATCGGCGCCGAGGAACGCGATATCGACATGGATGCGTGACAGCGCATGGTCGGACAGGGCACCGGTGGTGCCGTGCGACAGAGTCGAGACCTCGCCGCCGACCATGATCACCGTGGGCCCGGCGGGATGAGCCAAGGCTAACGCGATCTCTAGGCCGCGGGTGAAGACGGTGAGATCGCTGCGGTCCCTGATCCGCTCGGCCAAGCGCACGGTCGTCGAGCCTGCGTCGAGGAAGACGGTGCGCACACGGGCGTTGTCGAGTCGTTCGAGAGCCCATGCAGCGATCGCGTCCTTCGCTTCAGCCTGCTGCTCCATCCGCTCACCCAGCGGCGGTTCGACGTAGCCGGCCGCGGCGGCACCGCCGATGGTGCGGATGATCTCGCCGTCTGCGGCCATCTCTCGCAGGTCGCGGCGAATGGTCGATTCCGAGGTCTCGAGTTCCGCGGCCAGGCGGGGGATGCTCCACGAGCCGGTCTTGAGCAGACCGAGAATGGCGTCGCGTCGCTTCTGAGTTCCTGATCGGATCGCCATCGGTCTCCCTCTCCAAGTCCACGGATCCGACCGCAGCGAAATCGCCGCGGTCGGACATGTCAATCAGCCTACTTCGGCAGGTACTCCGCGCGGATGCCGTCGACGAACGGAGCGTATCCGATGGCCGCCCGGTAGGCCGAGCGCATCGTGCCCGCATCGGCGATGCCCTGACCGGCGATGTCGAAGGCAGTGCCGTGATCGACGGAGGTGCGCAGGATCGGTAGGCCGACGGTGACGGAGATGGTGCCGTCGAAGTCGAAGGTCTTCGACGCGATGTGTCCCTGATCGTGATACTGCGAGAGGATCCCGTCATAGCGGCCGGTCAGCCCCTGGTGGAAGACGGAGTCGGCCGGGATCGGTCCGGCGACTTCGAAAGCGCCGGCAGCATTGACATTCTCAACGGCGGGACGGAGGATCTCGATCTCCTCGTCGCCGAAGGCGCCGTTCTCGCCACCGTGCGGATTGAGCGCTGCGACGGCCAGCCTCGGCGAGGCGACGCCGTAGAGCTGGAGGGCACGGTGGGCGCGTTCGATGGAATCGACCTGCGTGTCCACGGTGAGGGCGTCGAGGGCCTTGCGCAGGGACATGTGGCGGGTGGCGAAGAAGATCTGGAGTTTGTGGTCAGGAACCTTCGTGTTCTCCACGACGAACATCGTGTCCTGCTTCGTCACTCCGGTCAGCTCGCCGAGCATCTCGGTGTGCCCGAGGTGCTGCGAACCGGACTTCCACACGGCTTCCTTGTTGATCGGGCCGGTGACGATTCCGGCGACCTTCTGATCCATAGCTGCCTGAGTGGCGATCTCGATCGCAGCCACCGAGGCCTTGCCGGCGCGGGCATCGACGACGCCCCATTCGGGCAGATCGTCACCGAGGACGCCGATGTCGAAGACGTCGATGACGCCTTCGCCGGCCGAAGGGGTCGACCAGTCGGAGATGGCACGCAGTTCAACGTCGAGTCCGAGGACGTCGACGGCACGCTTCATCACGGCCAAATCCGCCACGGCGATGCCGTGCTGATCGTCTCTGCCCGCGAATTCCGCGAGTACCGTGGCGGTGATCTCCGGTCCGATTCCGACGGGATCGCCCACTGTCACGGCGAGTGCTGGTGCTGTCATTGCTGTCTCCTCAGATGGTTCGTATTTTGTCAGTCGTTGGGGTGTACGGGGATCGCCTCTGCTGCTTCAGTCTCGTCTGACGCGGGCAGTGGTCGACAGGAATTCGAGGCATTCGACGGCGGTGCCGGTGTCTCCGATGAGACCGCCCTTCGTGACGATCGGCAGTGCGTCGGCGCGTCCGCCGACGAGGCGACCGCCCACGGCCAGCGGCACGATCTCCTTGTCGATCTCCATGCCCATCGCTCCGAGTTCGCGCATCACGGTGGCGGTGACGTCTCCACCGGTGGTGTAGAGGCCGGAAACCGGCATAGCGGACATGATCGTTGAGGCGATCACGGCCAGGCGCTGTGTCGTCTGTTCGGATTCTGCATCGGTGAGTTCGCGCAGATCGCTGGTTTCGAGGACGGTGGCGATGATGATCGCCCGCGCCGAGGCGGTCCGATCGATGAGGGCGAGTGTGGCCTCGACATCGGGCAGGCCCGCATCGTCCAAGGGAGTACGGAGGACCGTGACCGTGGGGTCTTCGGCCACGGCGGCAAGCTGCGAACGGGTGACCTCTGTCGCTGACCCCGAAATGCCGAGCAGAATGCCATCGGCACGTGCAGGCAGGCTGGACAAGGTCAGGGCGAGGCTGCCGGGGCCTGGATCGATGGTCACCCAGTCCAATTGCTCACCGTCGGCCAGACCTGCGCGGGTAAGGGTATCCGGGGCGGTCGCCTCGGCGACGTCGTGGCTGATCTCAGCGATGACGGAGCCGACGAGGTCGATATGGTCAGTCGTCAGCGCATCGGCGATGAGCACTTCCGCACCCTGCCCGATGGCGTCGAGCACTGCGGTGCGGACGGCATCACGACCGGCCAGCACCGTGGCGATATCGATGAGGCGGCAGTCGAGATCCGCACCGGAGGCAAGGATCTCCTCGACGACGGAGGTGCGCATAGGGGAGCGGACATCAAAGGCGAGTTCGGTGTGTTCGAGCAGTCGACCGCCCAGCAGCTGCCGTCCCTGCACGGTGGTCCTGCCTGCAGCGGGGAAGGCCGGTACGCACAGTCCCAACACGCGGTGGCGCGGTCCGCCGGACGCAGCGAGTACCCGCCTGCGTGCTGAGATGGCAGCGGCCGCGGCGGGTCCGACATTGCCGCGCAGGGTGGTGTCGATGCGGCATGCCACGAGGTCGACCGGGCCGGCAGACTCGATGAGATCGGAGTAGAGCTCGCTTGCCTGCTGAGGGGGCAGGTGCCGGGAGTCGGTGTTGACGACGACCGCAGCGAAGTCATCGAGCAGACCTCTGATGTCGATGCTGCCGGCCGGGCTGGTCTCGGTGACGGTGATCGTCCGCAGTCCCGCCTCGGCGAACAGGGCCCCGCACGCATTGCCGCCGGTGAGGTCGTCGGCGACGATGAGGATGCGTGGGCTGGCCTGTGCCGAGGCGGCAGGTGTGGTCGCGTCGGAGTCGGGCATGTGCGAGGTGCTCATACGACCAAGTCGAGCACGAAGAGCAGCGGAAGGGAACAGATCCACACGGCCGTGGTGATTCCCGACCAACCCTTGATGGCGTTGATTCCGTCGAGGCCGGCGAATCGCGTGACGACCCAGAAGTACGAATCGTTGAAGTAGGAGAAGACCATCGAACCGGCGGTGCAAGCCATCACTGCCACGAGTGGGTCGAGTCCCAGCGGGTCGATGAGCGGAGCCGTCACCGAGGCGGCGGTGATCATCGCGACCGTGCCCGATCCCTGTGCCAGACGCACCAGGGAGGCGATGAGGAACGGAACGAGGAGGGCCGGCAAGCTGATCGAGGCGATCGCCTCGGCGAGGGCGTCGCCGACACCCGATTCGCGCAGCACGAGGCCGAAGCTGCCTCCGGCGCCGGTGATGAGCAGAATGAGTCCGGCCGAGGCTGCGCCGTCGGCCAGCCAGCTCTGCACCTGGTTGCGTGGCGTCACGCGGGGCAGCAGCGTGTAGACGGCGAGGACGAGGCCGATGATGAGGGCGACGACGGGGTTGCCGAGGAAGGCCAGAGGTGCGACCCAAGCGGAGGGCTCGTAGGCGTCTCCGGAGAGTTCGCCCTGCGCGTTCTTGTCGATCGCGGTGCTCACGGTGTTGGCGACGATGAGCAGGAGCGGGACGATGAGCGGAAGGAAGCCGAGGAAGGCGCCCGGTTTCTTCGATGAATCGGGAGCGGAACCGGTTCCGGCTGAGTCTCCGCCTTCGGCCGTGAGGACGCTGCCGCCGGCGGATCCCGATGCGGTCTCGACGACCGCCTCGGCGTAGACGTCGTGCTTGACCTGGGCGTTGAGGACGGGTTCGAGCTTCGGTCCGATCCACCGGGCGTAGACGACGACAACGGGCAGAAGGATGACGGTGAAGACGAGTCCGGCGAGGATGACCGATCCGATATCGGCGCCGAGGATGCCGGTAGCCGCCAGCGGACCCGGAGTCGGCGGCACCATGTGGTGGGTCAGCGTCATTCCGCAGCCCAGAGCCAGGGCGAGGGTGACGTAGCCGCCCTTCTTCACGCGAGCGATCGAGCGAGCCAGCGGGTTCATGATGACGTACCCGGAGTCGCAGAAGACCGGGATGGAGACGAGGGAGCCGACTGTGCCCATCGCCCAGGGTTCACGGCCCTTGCCGAAGGCACGCAGGAAGGCTCGGGCCAGGGAGTCGGCGGCGCCGGAGACCTCGAGGATCTTGCCGATGCCGACACCGAGTCCGATGACGATGCCGATGCTGGCAAGGGTGTCGCCGAAGCCCGTGGTTATGGAGTCGACGATCGAGAGCAGGTCCTGACCGGCGACGATGCCGGTGACGATGGCTGCCAGGAGAAGAGCGATGAAGGCGTCGAGTCGGGTCGCGAGCACGATGACGACGATCGTCGCGATTCCGGCGATCAGCGCCAGGATGAGTTGCAGGTCCATAAGGTCCTCCGCAGTGAGGCCGGCTCAGGGAGCCAGGGTGTGTGGTTCTCATTGACTTCTCGGTGACCCACGATGCCCGAGGGCAGCCGACGATCAGCTTCGAAGTTGAACAGTATGAGCAAGTATGTGTCATAACTGCGCATTTATGCAATGTCTGATCACTGAGGTGGCCACGTGGCGCATGAGGGGCATCACCGTTGATTTATACCCCCTAGGGGTATATGTTGGAGATATGGACAAACAGCAGAATCATCAGCATCACGGAATGCAGCCTGCTGAAACGGGCCATTCCGCACACACCGAGACCATGGATCACTCCGATCCCGCTCATCACGACCACGGCGGTCATGGCGGGCACACCGGTCACGAGGGGCATGCTGGTCATTCGGGCCACATGGGACATGCCGGCCACGGCGATCACGTCGCGCAGTTCCGGCGACTGTTCTGGATCATGCTCGTCATCGCCGTACCCGTCGTCGCCTTCAGCCCGATGTTCGGCCACCTCGTCGGATACGAGGTTCCCGAAACGGGCATCCTCGGCGCGCTTCGCTGGCTCTCGCCGATCCTCGGCACTGTCATGTACGTCTGGGGCGGCAAGCCCTTCCTGACCGGCGGTCTCGACGAGATCAAGGGCCGCAGCCCGGGCATGATGCTGCTCATCGCATTGGCGATCACAGTCGCCTTCATCTCCTCTTGGGGTTCGTCGCTGGGTCTGCTCGACCCGCAGCTCGACTTCTGGTGGGAGCTGGCGCTGCTGGTCGTGATCATGCTCGCCGGGCACTGGATGGAGATGCGCTCGCTGGCGCAGACCACGTCGGCGCTGGACAGTCTCGCCGCGCTGCTGCCGGATGAAGCCGAGAAGATCGTCGACGGGGAGACCGTGAGTGTCGCACCGGACGAACTCGTCGTCGGTGACATCGTCCTCGTTCGCCCAGGCTCTTCGGTTCCCGCCGACGGCCGGATCGTCGACGGCTCGGCCCATATGGACGAATCCATGGTCACCGGCGAGTCCGCCACGGTCCGACGAGGCGAAGGCGAATCCGTTGTAGCCGGCACCGTTGCCACCGACTCCGGCCTCCGCATCGAGATCACCGCGATCGGTGACGACACGACCCTGGCCGGAATCCAGAAGCTGGTCTCCGATGCCCAGAACTCGTCGTCGCGGGCCCAGCGCATCGCTGATAAAGCCTCGGCTTGGCTGTTCTGGTTTGCTCTCGGCTCAGCCGTGATCACCGCGGCCGTCTGGTCGCTCATCGGAATGCCGGACTCGGCGGTCGTGCGCACGATCACAGTACTCGTCATCGCCTGTCCTCACGCTTTGGGACTGGCTATTCCGCTGGTCGTCTCGATTGCCACCGAGCGGGCCGCCCGCGCCGGCGTCCTCGTCAAAGATCGGCTCGCGCTCGAAACGATGCGCACGGTCGATTCCGTGCTCTTCGACAAGACCGGAACCCTGACGAAGGGTGAGCCGACGGTCACCGGCATCGAGGTGGTCCCGAGTTCCGGTGCCACGCGGACCGAGGACGAAGTGCTGGGTCTTGCTGCCGCTGCAGAAGCTGACAGCGAACACCCGCTGGCCACCGCCATCGTCAAGGCCGCGGCTGAGCGGGGGATCGAGGTGCCGACGGCAGCAGACTTCTCTTCGTCACCTGCGGTCGGAGTCAAGGCCACCGTCTCAGGGCAGGCGGTCGAGGTCGGCGGCCCCAGGCTGCTCGAGGCATACGACGCCCCCGAAGCAGAGGCCGCGGAGACCTGGCGCGCCGAAGGCGCCATCATCCTCCACGTGCTCGTCGACGGATCGGTGGTCGGTGCCCTGCGTCTGGCCGACGAGATCCGGCCGGAGTCCCGCGACGCCGTCGATGCGCTCCACGCCATCGGTGCGCAGGTCGTGATGATCACCGGAGACGCCGAGGCGGTCGCGCAGTCCGTGGCCACTGAGCTCGGCATCGACCGTGTCTACGCCGGAGTCCACCCCGCTGACAAGGCGGCGAAGGTCTCCGAACTGCAGGGTGAAGGCCGCCGCGTCGCGATGGTCGGTGACGGTGTCAATGATGCTCCCGCATTGGCGCAGGCCGATGTCGGCATCGCCATCGGGGCCGGAACCGACGTGGCAATCGGCTCGGCCGGAGTCATTCTCGCCTCCGACGATCCGCGGTCAGTCCTCTCGATCGTCGAGCTGTCTCGGGCAACTTACCGGAAGATGAAGCAGAACCTGTGGTGGGCCGCCGGATACAACCTGCTGTCGGTGCCGCTGGCGGCAGGAATCCTCGCCCCCATCGGTTTCGTTCTGCCGATGAGCGTGGGCGCGATCCTGATGTCGATCTCGACGATCGTCGTCGCCCTCAACGCCCAGCTGCTGCGCCGACTCGACCTGGACCCACAGGCGGCTGTCGAGCGAGTGCTCTCCAAGAGCTGATCGCAGCGGAGACGACTGAGGCGGGTGATGCCATTGAGCATCACCCGCCTCAGTTCATTCTGGACGGTGGAAATGTCCGCACCGGTGGAGAATCAGTGCCGGCGGAGAGTCAGCGCGCCAGAGTCTCGTCGATGGAACTGGTTCCGGTGGCCAGCGTGACCTGTGTGCCCCACGGATCGACAACGTGGACGGAGCGTCCGTCATCGGCGAAGTCGAGGTTGTGTGCACGTAGACGAGCGACGAGGGCATCGAGGTCCTCGCGACCGGGAACGGTGATCGCAACGTCTCCGAGGCCGAGGCTCGCCGCCCGCGGTCCTGCGCCACGGCTGTTCCAGGTGTTCATGGCGACGTGATGGTGGTATCCGCCGGCCGCAGCGAAGAGGACACCGGGCATCGACGACAGCGAGGGCCCGAACCCGAGTGCGTCGACGTAGAATTCGCGGGCCTGCTGGATGTTGCCGACCTGCAGGTGGACGTGGCCGACGATGCCGGGCTCAGCGACAGTGTTCGCGAGGACGTCCTGATTGAGGTGGCGTTCGAGGAAACGGTTCGGGTCGAGGTAGAGCGAGTCCATCTGGACCTCACCGTCGAGAGAGTGCGTCCATTCCGAACGGGCGCGGTCGACGTAGAGTTCGATGCCGTTGCCTTCGGGATCGGTGAAGTAGAAGGCCTGGCTGACCAGGTGGTCGCTGGAGCCGACGAAGGTGCTGTTCGTGTTCTGCGCGGCGTGAGCGACCGTGGCTGCCAGGGCTTCCTTGGTGTCGAACAGGAAAGCCGTGTGGAACAGGCCGGCCTGCTTGGGATCGACGCCGGGAAGGCCAGGGGTGGCCACGAGCTTGACCAGGGGAGTGGTGCCGCGGCCGAGCACACGGTGGACCTCGCCATCGCGGGCGGTCTCCTCGAGGGGTTCCATCGCCAGGGCGTTCGAGTAGTAGTTCGACATCTTCTCGAGATCACCGACTCGCAGGGTCACTGCGTCCATGCCGGTGGCCGCGCTGAGTCGCTTCTCATCGACGGCGGTCGTCTGCGGGGCGATGGAGGCCGGTGCCTGGGTGGGGGTGGTGGTCATGCTGTTCTCCTGAGCGGATGGGCTGTTGATTCCAGTGTAGATCAAGTTAGTTTAACGTTCAACTATACTGATGTGGGATATATTCCCGACCCGCGCCGAGGCGGCCCGCCGTAAGCGTTCATCGACGTTGGCGTCGTTGACAGATCCGATAGATTCTCCGTCATGGAGCACAATCAGCGCCCGGAGGTGCCGAAGGCCGGCCGCACCGTCACTCACAAGGTCCTCAGCCTGCTGACGACCTTCGAAGAGCCGCGCCGCAGCTTCACATTGACCGAACTCGCCGAGGCGGCGCAGATTCCCCTGAGCACCGCGCACCGACTGGTCAACGAGCTCGTCGACTGGGAGTTTCTCTCCCGCACTCCGCAGGGTCGGTATCAGCTGGGCCTGCGACTGTGGGAGATGGGGCAGAACGTCGGCAGGCAGCTGCGAGAGACGGCTCGACCATTCATCCAGGACCTCTACTCATTCACGGGCGAGACTTCTCAACTCGCCATCCGCGACGGCCGTGAGGTGCTCTACATCGACCGTGTCTACGGAACCGAGAGGGTCCCACGGGCCTCGCGGGTCGGCGGACGACTGCCGATGCATTCGACTGCGGTCGGAAAGGTGCTGCTCGCCTTCGAAGAAGACTGGCTCTCCGAGGCCTACTTGCGGCAGCCGCTCGACCAAGTAGCGCCTCGGACGGTGACGAATCCCGGGCTGCTTGCCGAGCAGCTCGAGCAGATCCGGATCGAAGGGTTCTCTGTGACCAACGAAGAGCAGCGACCCGGTGCCTGCTCGATCGCGGTCCCCGTCTTCCATACCGGTCGCATCGGTTCGAGCATCGGCCTCGTCGTCGCCTCCGAAAAGGCCAGTACGCTGACGCACCATCTGGCGACGCTCAAGGGAGTCAGTGAGCGCATCGAGGCGGCCACCGCGAGGATCCCCCTCGAGACGCTGCTGGGCTCTCACCGCTGAGGGTGCTGATCGGCAAGCCATATTGTTGGCCCCCGGGGCTCAGCCAGTAGCTTCGCCGAGGTTGCGCTCGCAATCGGCCACATGGGCTTCGCAGACTTTTCGTTAACCCCAAGGTAGGCCGCTGACCTCGTCAAAAGGGCAGTCGCTGCTGCGCTGGGTGGAAAACTCGGCGCTTCCAACTCGCTTCCGTTGAATGGAAGCCGAGCCATCGAGAATCTCGTTCGTGCCTGTAGGGTGATCATCACTGTCAGCAGTGACCCGCATCACAGGAGATGGAATGACTTTGCAATCCGCAGCAGAGACCGGCAAGTGCCCCTACAGCGGCGCGGCTGAAGGCTCTCACCACGGGTACGAACCTTTCGACATGAAGAACCCTTTCCCGGCCTATGCCGAGATGCGCAAGGAAGAACCCGTGATGTTCGATGAGCGAGTCGGCTACTGGGTCGTGACACGCTACGACGACATCAAAGCGGTCTTCGAAGACTGGGAGACCTTCTCCTCGGAGAACGCGCAGGCCCCGGTGCGCAAACGCGGACCGCAGGCCACGAAGATCATGAAAGACGGAGGCTTCACCGCCTACTCCGGGCTCTCGGCACGCATCCCGCCGGAGCACACCCGCATTCGTGAGATCGTGCAGAAGGCATTCACGCCGCGACGCTTCAAGAAGCTCGAACCAGAGATCCGCGACAACGTCGTCAGCCGCATCGAAACGATGCTTGCGCGTCCTGACAAAGACGGTGAGATAATCCGCGATCTCGCCTATGACATCCCGACCATCACCATCCTCACGCTCATCGGTGCCGATATCGACAAGGTCGATACCTACAAACGCTGGTCCGACTCCCGCGCCGCCATGACGTGGGGAGATCTGTCGGACGAGGAGCAGATCCCACACGCCCACAACCTCGTCGAGTATTGGCAGGAATGTCTGAGCATCGTCGCCGACGCCCATGAGAACGGCGGAGATTCGATGACCGCCGACCTGGTCACAGCGCAGTCCGAAGGCGCGGAGATCAGCGACCATGAGATCGCGTCCGTCCTCTACTCGCTCCTCTTCGCCGGCCATGAGACGACGACAACGCTGATCGGCAACACCCTGCGAGTGCTGTTGGCCCATCCAGATCAATGGCAGGCGCTCATCGACGATGAGAAGAAGATCCCCAAAGCGGTCGACGAGGTCCTCAGGTACTCCGGTTCGATCGTCGGCTGGCGCCGCAAAGCGCTGAAGGACGCCGAGGTGGGAGGCGTGAAGATCGCCGAGGGCGACGAACTGCTGCTGCTCATGGGCTCAGCCAACCGTGACGAGTCCCGCTTCGACGGCGGAGAGGACTTCGACATCGACCGACCCAACGCCCGTGAACATCTGTCCTTCGGATTCGGCATCCACTACTGCCTGGGCAATATGCTCGCGAAGCTGCAGGCGAAGATCTGCCTGCAGGAGATCACCCGCCTGGCACCGAATCTCAAGCTCGTCGACGGTGAGAACATCGACTTCCGGGAGAACCTCTCGTTCCGCGTGCCCAAGACCGTCCCGGTGACCTGGTGAAGGAGAAGTCCATGAGTTTCGTACAATCATTCGACTCCACGTCCGAACCCCGCCTGGAAGACCTCGGCGGCAAGGGTGCCTCGCTGGTGACCATGACGCAGGCAGGAATGCCCGTGCCACCCGGATTCGTCGTCACAACCGAATCTTTCGACTCCTTCGTCTCCGAATCCGGCATCGCCGAGGAGATCGTCACCGAACTCGGAGCTCTCAATCCCGATGACGTAACTGAGGTCGACGAGATCTCCGCTCGCATCCGCCGTCGGCTCACCGACTCCGAGGTGCCCGAAGCTGTTCGGAGCGCCACGAAGACCGCTTACGACGAGCTCGTTGCCGCCTGCGGGGGAGAAGTACCCATGGCTGTGCGGTCCTCGGCCACGGCAGAAGACCTGCCCGACGCCAGTTTTGCCGGCCAGCAGGACACCTACCTGTGGCTGAGCGGATACGCAGCGGTGACCGAACACATCCGCCGGTGCTGGGCTTCCCTCTACACGTCCCGAGCCATCATCTACCGGCTGAAGAACAACATTCCCGATGAGGGCCTGTCGATGGCCGTCGTCGTGCAGAAGATGGTGAATGCGAAGACCGCTGGAGTGGCGATCACGATGAACCCCGCCAACGGCGACCGGTCGAAGATCGCCATCGACGCGTCTTGGGGCGTCGGAGAGACCGTCGTCTCCGGTCTCGTCACTCCCGACAACATTCTGCTGGACAAGATCACCCTCCAGGTCGTCAACGAACATATCGGAGAGAAGCACATCGAACTCGTCCCCGCCGACGGGGAGCTCGCCGAACGCGAGGTGCCGGTCGAACGCGCCGAAGTCCGGTGCCTCTCTGATGAGGAGCTCACCGAAGTGGCGACCCTGGCCAAGCGGGCGGAGAAGCACTACAAATGCCCGCAGGACATCGAATGGGCACTTGATCGGGACCTGCCGGAGGGTGAGAACCTGCTCCTGCTGCAGTCCCGGCCGGAGACGGTCCATTCCTCTGCAGAGAAGAAGAGCGAGAAAGAACCCGCGGCCGCGACGAAGCCGGCTGCGCCTGCTGCAGCCTCGACCGGCGGAATCGACCTCGGATCGATCACTGCCTCCCTGATGAAGAAGAGCGGCTGAACCCTGCCGCAGCGAACCTCACTTACGACCGAACTCACGAACCACCGATGCAATGGAGCAG
The DNA here is from genome assembly GCF_001570805.1 of Brevibacterium epidermidis NBRC 14811. Lineage (GTDB taxonomy): Bacteria > Actinomycetota > Actinomycetes > Actinomycetales > Brevibacteriaceae > Brevibacterium > Brevibacterium epidermidis. Next base: position 119,071 of record NZ_BCSJ01000009.1, read on the forward strand.
ACAATGTCAATGAAGTCGTTTCCCCGTCCCTCCGATCTTCCCGTCCCAGCCGGCGCCGAAGGCTGGGAGAGGATCTACCCCTACTACCTCGTATTCCAGGACAGCCTGAAGGAGATAGAGGACGAGAAGTTCTGGTTCTGCGATTCGCAGCACTGGCCGACCGTGTTCAAGCCGTTCGAGACCATCGGCGGAGAGTTCGCCGTCAAGTGCCTCGGCCAATACAACGCCCGTCACCTGATGATCCCCAATGCCAACGGCATCGACTTCCGCATCCACCAGGGCTACCTCTACATGTCGCCCATCCCCGTGCCCGAAAACCAGATCGAGGCTCGGCTGCCGGAGTTCCAAGCCCGCATCGGCCACTACTTCGCCAACTGGGAACCGCTCCTGGAACAGTGGAAGACGAAGGTCCGCGGAACCATCGACGAGATCGAGGCGCTCGACTTCTCGAAGCTTCCCGATATGGTCCCCATGGATGACATCCTCTCCGGCAAGGCCAAGGACGGATCCGAGCGACTGCTCGAGAACTTCGACCGACTCATCCAGCTCGCCTACCAGAACTGGCAGTACCACTTCGAATTCCTCAACCTCGGCTACATCGCCTATCTCGACTTCTTCAACTACTGCAAGGAGATCTTCCCCGACATCCCCGACCAGTCGATCGCAACGATGGTCCAGGGCGTGGACATGGAGCTCTTCCGCCCCGACGACGAACTCAAACAGCTGGCAACCACAGCCGTCGAACTCGGCCTGCAGGCTGCATTCGACAACACCGACGACGCCGAGGCGACGCTGCGGGCCATCGCCGCAGCCGATGGCGGCACCGCCTGGCTGGCCCAGTGGGAGAAAGCTCAGGACCCTTGGTTCAACTTCACCACCGGCAACGGCTTCTACGCCCACGACGAGTACTGGAAAGAGAACTTCTCGATCCCGCTCGGCTTCATCGCCGACTACATTCGCCGCCTCGACGAGGGGCAGACCATCATGCGTCCGACCGAAGCACTCATCGAAGAGAAGGAACGCATCGTCTCCGAGTATCGCGATCTCCTCGATGACGAGCAGGGGGCGACCTTCGAAGCCAAACGACACTTGGCCGCCACCGCCTACCCGTACGTGGAGAACCACAACTTCTACATCGAGCACTGGACGATGGGAGTGTTCTGGCGCAAGGTCCGCGAACTCGCCGCCACCCTCGTCGAACACGGAGTCTTCGCCGAAACAGGCGACTTCCTCTACCTCAACCGCAACGAAGTCCGGGACGTCCTCTTCGACCTCGTCACCGCGTGGGGAGTGGGCGCCCCACAGGGTCCGATCGCCCCGGCCTACTGGCCGCCGATCCTCGAAGAGCGCAAGAAGATCGTCGCAGCACTCAAGACCGCTCGTCCGCAGCCAGCACTGAACACCCCGCCGGAGGCCATCACCGAACCGTTCACCCGAATGCTGTGGGGAATCACCACCGAACAGGTCCAGTCCTGGCTCGAAGCCGACTCCGACAACGTCACCGGCCTGCGCGGAATGGCCGCCTCACCCGGAGTCGTCGAAGGAGTGGCCCGAGTCGTCATGGACGCGTCACAGATCCACGAGATCGAACAGGACGAGATCCTCGTCGCCCCGGTCACCGCACCCAGCTGGGGACCGATCTTCGGCAAACTCAAGGCCACCGTCACCGACATCGGCGGAATGATGAGCCACGCCGCCATCGTCTGCCGTGAGTACGCACTGCCGGCCGTGACAGGCACGGGCAACGCGTCGACGACGATCCGGACGGGTCAGCGACTGCGCGTGGACGGAACCCGCGGCACCGTGGAGATCCTCGACCTCGAAGACTCCGTCCCCGAAGTCAGCGGTCCCGGCGCCCACAGCCATGCCCACGCCACGGCAGCGAGCTGAACGATGGCTGATCCACGCACCGTGCTCATCACCGGCGCCGCCGGAGGACTGGGACGCGCCTTCGCCGAAGGGTTCGCTGCGGCCGGTGACCGAGTGGTCGTCGCCGACATCAACCTCGCTGGTGCGGAGGAGACAGCCACGGCCCTGCGCGCCGCCTCGGGGGAGGCCCTGGCCTGCGAAGTCGACGTCACCGACCGTGACTCGACGGTGAAACTCGCCGAGGCGGCTGCGGACTTCGGCGGCGGCAGCATCGACGTCGTCGTCAACAATGCCGCGATCTACGCCGGGATCACCCGGTCTCCCTTCGAGGACATCGCCGAGGACGAGTGGGACCTCGTGATGGGTGTCAACCTCAAGGGACCCTGGCAGGTGACACGGGCAGTCAGCCCCCACATGCCGGCAGGAGGACGAGTCGTCAACCTGTCCTCGGCCACGGTGATGTCCGGGTCCACCCAGTGGGCGCACTATGTCGCGTCCAAAGGTGGGGTCATCGCACTCACCAGGGTGCTGGCGAAGGAACTGGGCACCAGGGACATCACGGTCAACGCGATCGCTCCCGGGTTCACGCTCACCGAGGCCAGCTACGAGCTCATGGACGATGCAGCGACCTACGGAGTCGACCGCGGCGCCATCCGCCGTGCCAGCCAACCCGACGACATCGTCGGCGCCACGATGTTCCTTGCCTCACCCGACGCCGGATACATCACCGGCCAGACACTCGTCGTCGATGGCGGCCGACAGTTCATCTGAATACTGACGCACTCAACGACACAGCAACCACAGACCACCAGCACCACTGTAGGAAAGGGAATGACATGCCGACCGTACATTTCACCGATTCCGAAGGCACCACCCGCGACATCGACGCCAAAGTCGGCGACTCCGTGATGGAGACCGCTGTGCGCAACGGAGTGCCAGGCATCGTCGCCGAATGCGGCGGGTCCCTCTCATGCGCCACCTGTCACGTCTTCGTCGCCGAATCCGACCTCGACGGGCTCGACCCGATGTCGGAGATGGAAGACGAGATGCTGTGGGGCACAACCGAGGACCGGGAAGACAACTCCCGCCTGTCCTGCCAGCTCAAGATCACAGATGACACCGACCTGCACGTGACCACTCCGGAAACCCAGGTGTGACATGACGACGACAACGCAGACGAGACCGGCCGACGCACAGGATCGACCGGCTCGCACACAGACCGGGATGCTCATCATCGGAGCCTCCCAGGCCGGAGTGCAGCTGGCGATCTCACTGCGGGGGACCGGATTCACCGAATCGATCACCCTCCTCGGCGAGGAGGACCACCGTCCCTACCAGCGCCCGGCCCTGTCGAAGGAGTTCCTGCAGGGCACGGTCGACAAAGAGAACCTCATCTTCCGCAGCGCCGAATACTGGGACGAGCACGACATCGAACTCGTCAAGAACTCGCGCATCGAGAAGATCGCGAAGAACCCGGACGGCTCCGGAGTCGCCATCGCCACCGACGGTGAGGAATACCCCTTCGCCCGATTGGCATTGGCCGTAGGGGCGCGGGCCAGACCCCTCGAGGTTCCCGGCTCCGATCTGTCAGGAGTGACCTATCTGCGCAGCGCCGATGACGCGCTGTCGCTGAAGGGCAGCCTCGACGACTTCACCGACGTCGTCGTCATCGGCGGCGGATTCATCGGTCTCGAAGTCGCTTGCTCCCTGCACGGAATGGGCAAGAACGCCACCGTGCTCGAGCACGGCCCCCGACTCATCGGGCGCGCCGTCGGAGAAGAGACCTCCGAGTACTTCTACCAGGCGCACCGGGACCGTGAACTCGACATCATCCTCAACTCCCGGGTCGAAACACTGATCGACGACGGCAGCGGACGTGTGTCCGGAGTGGCACTGGCAGACGGGACCGTGGTGCCGGCCCAGCTGGTCATCGTCGGTATCGGCGTCATCCCGAACACCGGACTGGCCGAGCAGATGGGCCTGGAGACCGACAACGGGATCGTCGTCGACCGCTATGCGCTCGCCTCCGATGGCACCACCATCGCCGTGGGAGACGTGGCGAACATGCCCAACCCGCTGCCGGACGCGCCGGAGGGGGAGCGGATCCGCCTCGAGAGCGTGAATAACGCGATCGAACATGCGAAGGTCGCCGCCTATTCGGTCTCGGGCCGACGTGAGGAATATGCCGGCATTCCCTGGTTCTGGTCGAACCAGGCTGATATGAAGCTGCAGATCGCCGGACTGTCGATGGGCTTCGACTCCACCGTGGTTCGTCGCGACGACGAGAAGGGCAAGTTCAGCGTCCTGTACTACCGCGAGGGGCAGATCATCGCAGCCGACTGCGTCAATGCTCCCCTGGACTTCATGGCCGTGCGCACTGCTCTGGCGAAGAACCAGCAGATACCTGCCGACCAGGCCGGCGATATGAACGTCATGCTCAAGTCCATCGCCGTTGACCGAGAGGATTCCCGATGAACACCCGTACCGAGAGCAGCAGCCGCGAGCAGGACTATCCGAGCTGGGCGGCAGCGGAGTCCGGTGACACCGCCGACGACCCTCGAGCCGTCCGTTTCGCCACCGACTTTCCCGTCCGCCCTATCCCGATGGAAGGGACGGTCGACACACAGCCGATCTGTTCGACTCCGAGCAGTGGATTCGAGGCGCTGTGGAAGCAGATCGAACCCGAGACGCGCACCCGCGGCAACGACGTGCACCTGCCGATCTCGGCCGCCTATGCCGAGCGACTCTGCGACGCCTATCCCTCGGCCGACCGTGAGCTCGTGCTCGTGACGATCATCCTCCACGACACCGGCTGGGCACATGTCGACGAATCCCGAATCATCTCAGAAGGCTTCGGCGGTGACTGGCGCAAAGCCACGATCCGGTTCGAACACGAACGGGAAGGCTGCCTCGTCGCACGCCGGGTCCTGCCGGGCCTCGGCTATTCCGAGGACTTCGTCGAACGCGTCTGCGAGATCATCGACGGCCACGACACCCGTCCGGTCGCCTTCAGCCTCGAGGACGCCCTGGTCCGTGACGCCGACCGTCAGTGGCGCTTCGACCGGGCCGGAATCGCCCTGTCCGCGTCGTGGTTCGACATGGACATGGCCACCTACACCGACCGGCTTGAGAGGGAGATCATCCCTGAACTCATCACCGAAGCAGCAGTGACCATGGCCGAAGCAGACCTGCGCCGTCAGCGGGACCTGCTGCGCACCGAGGTCATCCGATGAGCACCGTCGACACCGTCTCTCCGACACTGACCCGAGCCGGCCTGCGCCGAGACCTGCCGTACAGCCACGTCGATGACCATTTCATCGACGGCGTCTGGACGCCCGCCGCCGATTCCGAACGCAACCCGGTCATCGATCCGGCGACGGACGAAGTGTGGGGCTCTGTGCCGGCAGCCACCTCGGCGGAACTCGATCGCGCCGTGACCGCAGCCCAGGCATCGATGAACGAATGGGCGAGCCTGACCGCGGCCGAGCGGGCGGAATATCTGGTGCGGATCGCCGAGGAGATCGAAGCGCGAAGCGAAGACCTGGCACGGACGAACACCCTGGAGAACGGCACCCCGATCTCCGAGACCCGGGGAGCGGCGGCGAATGCGGCTGGAATCTTCCGCCACTTCGCCACCTTGTCTGCGTGGATCGACGATGAGGACATTCGTGACTTCCCTGCCGCCGTCGACTCCTATTCGGTGGTGCGCAAGGACCCGATCGGAGTCTGCGCACTGATCGCACCGTGGAACTTCCCGATCAACCTCGTCGTCGTCAAGCTCGCTCCCGCGCTTCTGGCCGGGTGCGCCGTAGTCATCAAACCCGCGTCGGTGACTCCATTGTCCATTCGCTTCATCATCGATGCCGTCGCCGCCGCCGGAGTGCCCGCCGGCGTGGTCAACCTGCTCACCGGTCCCGGACGATTCGGCGATGCCCTCGTCCGCCACCCGGGAATCAGCAAGGTGGCGTTCACCGGTTCGACCCCGGTGGGCCGGCGCATCGCCGCTGCCTGTGGCGAACTGCTGCGCCCGGTGACGCTGGAGCTCGGCGGCAAATCCTCGGCGATCGTGCTGCCCGATGCCGATCTGGAGGCGATGGGGCGGGTGCTCGTGCGATCGTGCATGCGCAACACCGGACAGACCTGCTATATCTCCACCCGGATCATCGCACCGGCTTCCCGGTACGACGAGGTCGCTGAGGTGGTGGGACGGACGATCGCCGAGGGGCGGCAAGGGGATCCGCTTGCCGAAGACACAGTGTTCGGGCCTGTGGCATCACGGTCCCAGTACACGACCGTCATGGAATACATCGCCTCCGCTCACGAGGAGGGCGCTCTTCCCGTCACCGGGGGAGCTGCAGCAGAAGTCGACATCGACGGAAAGGCCGGGATGTTCATCCAACCGACGGTCTTCGCCGAGGTGACCCCGCAGATGCGCATCGCGCGGGAGGAGATCTTCGGCCCCGTGATCTCGATCCTGCGCTACGACGATTCGCAGGGCTCCGACGAAGCCGTTTCCCTGGCCAACAACACTGAGTTCGGACTCGGCGGCATCGTCGTCGGCGGCGACGCAGAGGCCGCTCAGGCAGTAGCCGAACAGGTCGATTCAGGATCGGTGGGAGTGAACTTCTTCGGTTCGAATCATTCGGCACCCTTCGGCGGGCGTCATGACTCCGGCCTCGGCGTCGAATACGGCGTCGAAGGGCTCAGTCAGTACATCACGTACAAATCGATCCACCGGAAGCGGTGAGACCGAGCACGGTGCGACTGTGCCTTGTGCGACCAGACTCGGTGCGACCTAGGCGATGCGGTACCAGCACGCGTCCGCCGATAGGCTGGTGCCATGAGGTTCGATTCGAAGTCCGCCCCTGCTCTCGCCGGGCTCCTGACCGCCGCACTCATCGCCCTCAGCGGCTGCGGTTCCGATTCCGGCTCAACATCGGAACCCGAATCGGCACCGACGGCGACACTGGAGGTCGCAGCGCAGGGCTTCGATTCCCTCGAGGAGCTCTCGGATTATGTGGCGCAGTCCTTGGACGGTGTCGAGGTGAGTCTCGAATCAGAGACGAACCCCGACTTCAACCAGGAGACTGAACCCGAACGCCTCCATGTCGACTTCACCTCAGACGAAAACGAGGCCAAGGACTTGGAAGCCACAGCATTCATCGTCCAGGCGACCTCACAGGCGGCCTTCGACTATGACATCCTCATGGTCACCGGAGTCGTGTCAGCAGGGGAGTGGTCGTACCTCTACGACCGGTCGACCGTCGAGGACCTCACTGCTGACCGTCATATCGCCGTCGCTGACATTTGGGACTCGGCCGAGCAGAGCTTCGACACCATCCACCTCTGAGCCGTTCAGGCGCGTTCGGATTCGTGCTTCAACCGATGACGACTTGGGCAATCAGCCGATCGAGTTTACGGACGTCGAGCCCCTTGGCAACCTTGATCTTGAGGTGGCCAGCTCGGGTCCAGAGCTCGAGCTCCTCGTTGAAATCGAAGGTCCCACTGTTCTCACTGGACCACATGTTGATCGACGAGTAGGGGATCGAATACATTTCGATCTTTTTGCCCCGGATGCCCTGCGCGTCCCTGATGATCAACCGTTTGTTGGTGAACACGGCCGAATCACGGATCGTTTTGAAGGCGGTTACGGGAGTTTCACCGGGCACCAGAATGTCGCCGAGATCATCGGGGATCGGGCATTCTGACGTAAATGTCCATGCGGCCATGGCCTGTAGCTCTGAGGTCATAAAAGGAAACTACAGCTATACTGCACGATTGCGCAAACTGCTACACAATGACCGTATCCAAGCCGGCTCCACCGTCAACATTCGGTGACGGGAGAAAGAGAACTTCTGCTGCTCTATTTCTCGATGGCGACACCGTCGGCGTCGGCGAAGACCATCGCTCCGGGGCGGATCGTCGCCCCGCCGATCTCCACGGTCACGTCGATCTCACCGGCTCCGTCCTTCGCGCTCTTGCGCGGATTGCTCGCCAGAGCCTTGATGCCGAACTCCATCTCGGCCAGTGCCTCACGGTCGCGGACGGCGCCGTTGATGACGACACCGTTCCAGCCATTGCGGACCCCCGCCTCGGCGATCATGTCTCCCATAAGGGCAGTGGCGATCGAACCATCACCATCGATGACGAGCACAGCGCCGTCGCCGGGCTGATTGAGGGTCTGCTTGACCAGTCCGTTGTCCTGGAAGCAGCGGATCGTGCGGGCCGGTCCGGAGAACGAGGTCTTGGCTCCGAAATCGCCGAAGTTCAGGGCGATCGAATAAAGCTCCTCGCCGCGTTCGTCCCACAGGTCTGCTGTCGAAACTGTCATCTGTCTGCCTTTCGTTGGTGATGGGTGTTGGGAGGTGCTCAGGCGAACGCTTGGGTGCGCGCGAAAAGTCCGGGGACTCCGCCGGAGTGGATGAAGACGACCGTGTCCTCGGAAGTGAAACGGCCGGATCTGATGAGGTCGATGAGACCGGCTGCGGCCTTACCGGTATAGACGGGGTCGAGGAGGATTCCCTCGGTGCGAGCGAAGAGACGGACAGCCTCGACCATCTCGGGGGTCGGCAGAGCATATCCGGTCCCGAAATAGTCACCGAGTCCCGTCGTGGCATCGCGGGGGACAGGTGGCAGGTCGAGGAACCGTGCCGTGGCATCGACGAGGTCGACGATCTTCGGTTCCTGATCCGCCTGTGTCCTGCTGACATTGATGCCGATGACCGGAATGTTGCTTCCTGCACTGTGGAGTCCGACGACGAGCCCGGCCTGCATTCCGGCTGAGCCGCTGGGAGTGACGATCGTGGGTGAGTCCACCCCTGCCTCGGCGAATTGGTCGAGCATCTCAACGGCACAGTCGACGTAGCCGAGCGCACCGATCGGATTCGACCCGCCCACCGGGATGACATAGGGCTTCCTGCCCTCTGCACGCAGCTTGTCGGCCAGAATCTCAGCCTCGCCGAGGAGGTCGGCGCCGTGGCCGAGCACCGTGACCGAATTCGCGCCGAGGAGGTCGAAGAGCAGGAAATTGCCCGTGTACTCCGGCGGATTCGACCCTGCCGGACCGAGGGCGGTGCCTTCGGGTCCGAGATCCTCTTCGACGATGAGGTGGCAGTCGAGGCCTTCGACGCGGGCGGCGGACAAGGTCAGTCGGCAGTGGTTGGACTGGACCCCGCCGACGGTGATGAGCGCGTCCGCCCCCTGGCTCAGGGCATCGGCGATGAGGTACTCGAGCTTGCGCGTCTTGTTCCCGCCCTGAGTCAGCCCCAGCTGGTCATCGCGTTTGATCCAGATCTGCGGCCCGCCGAGTTCGGCGGACAAGCACTGCAGATGTTCGAGCGGGGTAGCGCCATCGGTGTAGCTGCGGCGCGGGACTTCATTCAGGGCGACCATGATTCCCGAGTCTACCGAGCCGGTCGGCCGCGCTGACAAGACGCCGGGCAGAATTCGGACAATGGTGTGACAGTGGGTCGTTTTCAGTCCATGAACTCGATCTCACGGACGGCGTCGCCGCCCTTGTCCACGGCGATCGAGTTTCTCACCGTCAGGTTCATGACTTCTTGGGTCTCCAAGTTTGTGTAGGACACCCAGGTGATGCCCTTGCCGGAATCGGCTGACGTGCGGTGCCAGCGTTCGGCGTGCTTGTCGTGGCGCTCGGTGAGGGCAGCCACGACGTTGCGTGTGGCGAGGTGGTCCATGACCTGGCCCTCACCGTTTCCGTAGGCGCTGACCAGTTTGTCCGCGTATTCGACAGCACTGGTCGGATATCCCGAACTCTGGGGCGCCTGAGTGGCAGCGGGCGCGGATGACGTATCGGTGGAGGCCGAAACCGGACCGGCTGCGAGTCCCAGAGAAGCGAGACCGGCGATCACGGCGGTCCCCCACGCGCCGGCGTGGCTGCGGAAGGTGGTGGGCATGGTGACTTCTCCTCTTCCAGATCAGGGTCACTGCTGGAATTGAGTATCGTCAGCCCAGGTGAGAACCGAATCCGGAAGTCTGAGCAGAAGCTGAGACGCTACGTCGCAAATGCGGAAGTCCTATTGCGTTCCTATGACATCTCCGAGACATTGAGTTAGAAGGTGCCTTGTCGTAATCCGTGAGTTCGGAAGTGTGACAGATTTACGGGGCTTCCGGAATCGAATCGTGATCGACTTCGTCGGTCTTGTCCATCCAGTCCTTGCCGTCGAGGATGCGGGCGACCATCATCGAGCTCGCCTGGTCGCCGACCGCATTGACGGTGGTGGCCGGAGGATCGATGACGGTCCCGATGATCTGGATGATCGGCAGCGCCGCCGCGGGGAATCCGTAGAGGGTGATGATCATGAGCTCGCCGATGAAACCGCCGGAGGGGATGCCCGCCATGACCATTCCGGCCAGCAGCGCCACGGCGATGGCGATGAGGATGTTCTCCAGGGTGAAGAAGTCGCGCTGGAACACTGCGAAGAGGAAGGCGATCTTGAGGATCGCAGACAGGCTCGAGCCCTCCATATGGATCGTGGCGCCGATCGGCACGATGGTCTCCCGGATATCGCGGGGGACTCCGATCTTCTCTCCCGCACGCAGGTTCGCGGGGATCGCCGCCACCGAGGAGGACGTACCCAAAGAGATCGCGGTGGGTTCGAGGATGTTGCTCCAGAACCGAGAGACGCCTCGGCGGCCGCCAGCGAGGAAGGAGTAGAAGGTGAAAGCGAGGATGAAGTAGGCGATCGCCACCGGGTAGTAGACGAGGAAGGCTCGAACATAGTCCCCGACGAGCTGGGAGCCGAGGTCACCGATGAGGGCGGCGAAGTAGGCGCCGAGACCGATCGGTGCGTAGTACATGACGATCGAGGTGAACTTGAGGAACACCTCGGTGCCGGAATTGAGGAACTTGGCGAACGGCTTGCCCGCGTCGCCGATCCTGCTGGTGGCGAAGCCGACGATGACGGCGAAGACAATGAGAGCGAGCATGTGCTCGGCGGACAGGATCTTCGAGAAGTCGTCGACGACGACGGTCTGGACGAGCTGATCACCGATTGACCCGACCTCCTCGACGTTCTCCGGCTCCTGCATCTCCACTTGGACTCCGTCGGTGGCGTTGAAGATGCGCAGAGCAGCGACCATGACAATGGAGGCGATGATGCCGGTGACGGCGAAGACGCCGAGCATGCTGCCCATGATCTTGCCCAGTCGTGCGGCCGAGGACATCCCCGCGACCGCGGAGGAGATGGAGAAGAACACGAGCGGCACGACGAGCGTGAACATCATGTTGATGAACAGAGTGCCGAACGGCTTGATGACGGTGGCGCGTTCACCGAAGACGAGGCCGATGATCGCGCCGACGACGACGCCGGTGAGGATGAAGAGCGGGAAGCGATAGTTGCGCAGGATCCGGAGGAATCCCGATGGCTGTGTCTTCGTGTCGGAGGACTGCGCAGGCGAGGCAGTGGGGGAGGACATAGGCTCTGCCTTTCAGATCAGCATCATTGTTCCGCCGACTGTGCGGCGTGTGGTCATGGCCTTGGCGATCCTACCTGGGGCACAGCGAAACCCGGCACGCGGATGGCCGCGTACCGGGTCTCTCACTACTGTTGAATGTCCGAACTGCCGAGTCTGTGAACCCGCAGTTCGGAAGGGCTTCTACGACTCTTCGCTGTCGGACTTCTGTGGGACAGCTGACTCATCGATCGCTTCATGCGAACCGTCGGCATTGCGGTACAGAGTCACACCGTCTTCGTGAGCCGCCTGCTGGAGTTCTTCTTCGGAGATCTCTTCGACGAATCCGGCCGTGGCGCCATAGGCGACATCGGGCCCACTGGCCTTCGACGCGAACTCGTCGAGCTTGTCGTTGATCTTGTCGATCTTCGTCTGTGGATCGGTTTGATTGTCTTGTGGGCCAGTCTGATCGGTCATCCGTCAACACCTCACCTATTCGAAGACGTTGTACCTCTGACCACAGCTGTTTTCATGGATTCGTCCAGGGGTGCCTCCCAAGTAAGCGTCGAGCCGAACTCTGAATCGACGCTCAGTCCTCGTAGCTCGAGTGGGATTCGTCGACGGCGAGATGTGAGCCGTCGGGATTGCGATAGAGCTTCACTCCTTCGTGCTCAGCTGTGGCTTGCAGCCGTTCCTCGGAGCTGTCTTCGCGGTAGCCGACTTTCTGTCCTTGGCCGATGTTGGCGCTCTTGAACGCCTTCGAGATCTGCTCGATCATGTCGGCCAGCTTCGACGATCGATTCATTTCTGCGGTCATGATCCTTCGCCCCATTCCCACGCAGATTGTAGAGAGAATTATAGTCCTCCCGAGTGGGGAATCCCAGGGGTGAGGAGCGCCTGGCGGACCTCGCGGCTGTCCAATCGGCGAACTTTCTGCAGCGCGAGGGAGCAAACGACTTTACTTAACGAACGATTAGCCATAGCTTGGACTAGTGACTGAAAAGAGCAAAGGCAATGGCGTCTTGACGACTGCGACAGAATCCATCCTCTCCGCCGAGGACATCGACTTCCAACTCTATGACTGGCTCAAGGTCGACGAACTCTGTCAGCGGCCTCGCTTCTCCGACCATTCGCGTGAGGTCTTCGACTCCGTGCTCGAAGCCAGCGAGGAACTGGCGAAAGAACGTTTCGCCACTCACGCGCGCAAGTCCGACCTCAACGAGCCGACATTCGACGGCACGGCGGTGACGCTGATCCCCGAGATCAAGTCTGCGCTCGACCAGTTCGCCGGAATCGGCCTGCTGTCGGCGACGATGGATGAGAGCGTCGGCGGCATTCAGCTGCCGCAGACGGTCGCGAAGGCCTGTTTCGCCTGGTTCCAGGCGGCCAATATCGGCACCGCCAGCTATCCGATGCTGACTATGGGCAACGCCAATCTGCTGCTCGAATACGGCACCGAGGAACAGATCGAGAAGTACGTGCTGCCCGAACTCGACGGCCGCTTCTTCGGCACCATGTGCCTGTCCGAGCCCGATGTTGGCTCCTCTTTGGGCGACGTCACGACGAAAGCTGTTCCGGACCCCGACGGCGGGGACGACGCCTTCCGCATCCATGGAACGAAGATGTGGATCTCCGGTGGCGATCACGAGCTCTCGGAGAACATCGTCCACCTCGTCCTGGCACGTGCCGACGGCGACCAGCCGGGAGTCAAGGGTCTCAGCCTGTTCCTCGTGCCGAAGTACCTCGTCAACGACGATGGCAGCCTCGGTGAGCGCAATGATGTCGTCCTCTCTGGGCTCAACCACAAGATGGGATGGCGGGGAACGACGAACACGCTGCTCAACTTCGGTGAGGGTGCGCACACTCCGGCGGGCTCCGCGGGTGCGGTCGGCTTCCTCGTGGGAGAGCGGGGCCAGGGGCTGGCCTGCATGTTCCACATGATGAATGAGGCTCGCATCGGGGTCGGCGCCGGTGCCGTGGGGCTCGGCTACCACGGGTACCTCGATGCCCTCCGTTATGCTCGCGACCGGCGTCAGGGTCGGCCCGACGGCGCCAAGGGATCTGATGGTCCGCCGGTCCCGATCGTCGAGCACTCCGATGTCCGGCGCATGCTGCTGTCGTCGAAGAGCTATGTCGAGGGCGGACTCGGACTCATCCTCTATGCCGCGCGTCTGCTCGACGAATCCGAGACCGCAGATAACGAGGCGGAGCGTGAGCGCGCCGCACTGCTGCTCGATGTGCTCACTCCGATCGTCAAGACCTGGCCGAGCGTGTGGTGTCTGAAGGCCAACGATCACGCTATCCAGGTGCTCGGCGGTGCTGGGTACACTCGCGATCACGATGTCGAGCAGCTCTATCGCGACAATCGACTCAACCCGATCCACGAGGGCACGCACGGCATTCAGGCTAAGGATCTCCTCGGCCGCAAGGTCATTATGAAAGGTGCGGCCGGACTGCAGGTGCTGCTGGAGCAGATGCGAGAGACCCTCGCCGAGGCGGCCGACCGTTCCGATTGGACCGCCGAAACCGCTGCCCTGGAGTCAGCCATGGATCGCATCGAATCCGTGACCACCGCAGTGTGGGCGAGCGGAGATCCTACGGTGGCTCTCGACAATGCTTGGACCTATCTCGAAGCGGTCGGACACACAGTGATGGCGTGGCTGTGGCTGCAGCAGGGGATGGCTGCCGGAGCGACCGCCGGTGAACGCGGCGATTCGGCGTTCCTCAAGGGAAAGATCGCGGCGGCACGGTACTTCTTCGCTCACGAACTGCCGCAGACCGGGCCGTGGTTCGACCTCGTCGAAAGCAGGGCGACGACGTTCGCCGACCTCGACGACACCTGGCTGTGAACGACTTCAGGTACTGAGATCGGGTATTCGCCTGTCGGCGATGATGAGCAGTCGCAGGAAGACCCCGCCGATCAGCAGACCTCCGATGAGGTCGGTGGCCCAGTGCCAGCCGAGGGTGAAGGACACGACCACGGAGTTTACGCTGACGGCGGCGACGCCCCACCACAGCAGCTGCGCGGTTCTGGTGGAGACGTCGCTGTAGGTGGCGATGAGGTAGGCGACCGCGCCGTAGATGAGTACTGCTTCGGCCGCGTGCCCGGACGGGTAGCTGATTCCACGGCCGCCGATTTCGATCAGACCGCCGTGGAAGAACCGCGGGTCGTGAAGGGTGGTCGACGGTCGGGCGAAAAGGACCTTGAGCGAACCGATGCCGAGGTAGAAAGCTGCTTCGACGGCGATCGCGAAGACGATCGGGCGCCAGGACCGACGTTTGCGTGCCAGGACGATTGCGGTGATCGCCAGGACGGGAAGACAGACAGCCTGGCCTGCGATGGGATCGAGGATGTGCTGAAAGAACCAGACGAGGTCGGGTTCGAAGAGGTAGAGCCATCGTCGATTGAGCTTGTAGTCCCAGACTCGCAGGGGGCCGGCCGCGGCGAGTGTGACGATGACGAAGCCGATCGCCAAGACCCAGAATGAGGTTGCCCAAGACAGCAACCCCTGTGCTCGTTCTGTCCACTGACTGCGATCTGAGGGGTTGCTGATCGTCTTCTCGGATTCGACATAGCGTTCAGCAACCATCAGAGTCGATTTTAGACGGAATGGGCAATCACTTCTGCTGTGGGGGATAAAGACACGGTGAATTCTGTCTTGCACTCCGTGGTTGTCCCTCGGATGCAGGGATTGACTCTGCCCGGTGGCGAATTCAGGCTGCCCGTCGCTCCTGCCCGAGTCCACTGCTGCACCAGCGCGTCGCAGCTGATTCTGTGTCCCGCGACAGTTCCGACCATCTCATGCTTGGAGGTGCGGTATCGGGTTGCCGGCGGTGTCGCTGCTGGTCGAGCATCGAGTGGGCGTGTTGACCAAGGACACCGGGCGAGTCGCCGCCCGACGCAAGCTGAGATCCGAGACCCTTCAGGTGCACATGTTCGCGATTCCGGATTAGTTATAAGGATTATTCTGCTTTTGGTTTCATGTGGTCCCAACCACACTGAAACATAGACCGAAGGAAGGGAAGTGCCGCAGAATGCCGATCGTCGATTCAGAGACGACCATCGGACTCGATGGTACGGGTTTGCCTCGATGCATCTCAGTCAGGCAGCCAGAGACGCGCTCGATAAGCTGCGTGCAGTACTTGCAAAGGAAGTGGGGCCAATTATGCCCCGGGCCTGGGAGTCGGCAACGATGCCGCCCTCAGTGCGCGAGACCTTGGCGTCACTTGACCTCATGCGGCCCGAAGGCGTAGCCGAAGTGGAAGCCGACTCGACCATGTTCTCGGGCTTCCGCAACTATGTTCTCGCACGCACGGATGCGTCGGTGGCGACGATGCACAACGGCCAGTCCGGACTCTTCCGGGCGACCGTCCGACACGGCGGCGCGCCCGAACAGGTCGCAGTCCTCGACCCGAAGGTGCGATCCTTCGCCCTCGCGGGAGCCTTCGCGCTGACCGAGCCTGACCATGGGTCTGACATCGCCGGAGGCCTCGCCACCACGGCGCGATTCGACGAGGCAGCCGGCGACGGCGAAGGGCGCTGGATCATCGACGGCGCTAAGAGATGGATCGGAGGCGCGTCGACGGCTGACATTATCGCGGTCTTCGCTCGCGACGTTGCAGACTCCCAGGTCAAGGTCTTCCTGGTTCCGAGTGAGAGCAGCGGCCTGAGCATGGACACCATGGTTGGAAAAGCCGCCCTACGTCCGATGCAGAACTCTGTGATCAGGTTCGAGGAAGTCGCAGTCCCCGAATCGGCCCGATTGCGCGAGATGAACTCCTGGCGTGACGTCAATCGGATCCTGCGCGTGATGCGATCCGACGTAGCATGGATCGCCACCGGCCTGCAGGCGGGAGCCCTTGACGCGGCCCTGGCGTATGTGAGGAAGCGTGAGCAGTTCGGCCGGTCGATCGGCAGCTGCCAACTTGTCCAGGAGAAGCTTGCGCGGATCTTGGGTAATCTCACTGCATCGTTGGGCATGGTCGTCCAGCTGTCGGCACAGCAGGACGCCGGAAACTACGTCGATGCGAATTCTGCCTTGGCAAAGATGCAGACTGCCCGCATGGCGCGTGAATCAGTGTCGCTGGCTCGTGAGGTCCACGGCGGCAACGGAATTCTGCTCGAGAACGACGCGGCGCGTTTCTTCGCCGACGCCGAGGCCGTCTACTCCTATGAGGGCACACATGAAGTCACTGCGCTCATCGTCGGCCCGGCATTGACTGGAGAATCCGCATTCGTCTGAGTCGCCGACGAGTTCGCCCCTCAGCACCCGGGTGCCGATGAAGAGGGCCTGCTTATAGGGCAGGGCTGGTCACAGGCTCCGGCTTTCGGTTCGCTTCGACATCGATGCCGCGCATGCCGAGCAGTGCGAGCGCTGCCAGGAGTAGGATGACGCCGACGAGCACGTAGATCGCCTGCGGGCTCCAGCCCCCGTCGAGCAGGGCACCGGTGGCTGTCGGGGCGATGATGGCGCCGAAGCGTCCGATGCCGATTCCCCAGCCTGACCCTGTCGATCGCATCGACGCTGAGTAGGACTGTGGCGTGAGGACATAGAGACCGGCGATGCAGCCGTTGGTGAACATTCCGACCAGCACTCCGAAGATGATGACGATCGCCAGCCACTGAGCGGTGAAGACGAAGACTGCCATGAATATCGCGGCCAGGACAGAGAAGCTCATCAGGACGGAACGGGTCGACCAGCGCGAGGTGAAGAGTCCGAATGTCACAGAGCCGATGGCCCCGCCCACCGTCAGGCCCACAGTGACGACCATCGACAGTGACTCGCTGAGTCCTGTCTCATTCATCAGGCGCGGAGTCCACGAGTTGACGAAGTAGAACCCGAACATGACGATGAAGAAGGTAGCCCAGACGACGAGGGTGACTCGACGATTGCGGCGGTTGAGCAGTGAGCTCACGCCTTTGCCGGTGCCTGCACCGGATTCCGTGTCCGATTCTGCTGCAGAGAGGTCGACCGGTTCATTGTGTCCGAGCTTCGCGGCGATGGCGTCGAGGCGCTTCTGAGCGTTGGTCGGCTTCCGGTTGTAGAGGTACGAAGCGGACTCTGGAATCAACCAAATGACAAGGAACAAGGACATTACGGTCAGACTGCCGCCGAAGACGAAGACTGACCGCCATCCGAATGCTCCGATGAGGCTGATCATCACGCTGCCGCCGACGGCAGCGCCGATTCCATAACCGGCGGCGTAGATGCTGATGGCCAGTCCGCGACGGCGGCGTGATGCGTATTCGGCCGAGATGACATTGGTGCTGACCAGGATGCCGCCGATTCCCAATCCTGTGACGACGCGCCAGAGGCCGAGTTCGGCAGCCGATGTCGAGGTTGCGGTGAAGAACAGCCCGACGGCATTGACGCTGAGCGCAATCATCATCATGTTCTTACGTCCGATCCGATCGGCTACCGGCCCGAGAACCAGTGCGCCGACCGCCATGCCGAGGAGCGCCGCGCTCATGACAAGTCCCAACGTGGTCCCTGACAGGCTGAACTCATCGCTGACCTCATTCGATGTGAATGAGATAGCCAGGACGTCGTACCCGTCTAGTGCATTGAGGAAAGTGCAGATGCCGACGATCAGCCATTGATAGGACGACATATGGGAAGTGTTGATTCGTTCTCGTAGATCCACGCATTTCTCCGATTCAGATGTGTCGGCCGGGCCGCCTCGCTGCGGCATACCTATACCGATAGGTAAATGGTGATGTGCTGCACATTATCAGCGTCCTGTTGTGCAGGCAATGCCATCCCTTCGCCTGAATGCGACGGCGAGCGGCGACGACGGGCCTCCATTTGTGTGTGAACCAAGCGAGAATCGTTTGCCCGGTAATTTACCTATGGACATAGGCAAGTACCTATGCATATAGTCATCTGGAGAGCACAAAGCAGTGTCTACGAAAGGAATCTGACCGTGGCGTCACTTACCGCAACGGGCCTACTGGACGACTTCTCACTCGAGATGACCGGAAAGGACATTCCCAATCTCAGAGAAGCAGCACATGCGATCCCGCCGGGGACGCGGATCAATGTCACCTTCCTCGGCAATGAAGACCTCCCGATGCGAGTCGAAGCGTCGAAAGCTGTAGCTGATCTGGGTTTCGTTCCGGTTCCTCACATTTCCGCCCGTCGGCTCAAGTCCGAACGGGAGCTCAGAGAATTTCTCGATGCACTGCAGCAAGTTGATGCGACGAAACACGTCTTCGTCGTCGGCGGCGATCCTGCGACGCCGGAGGGGCCGTACGAAGATTCGCTGTCGGTCATTCGCACCGGAATCCTGCACGACTACGGGGTCGCCGAAGTGGGAGTCGGCGGCTATCCCGAGGGCCATCCCGATATCAGTGACGACGATCTCTGGTATCACCTGAGTGCCAAGGTCTCTGCGTTGGCAGAGCAGAATCTGGACCAGGTCGTTCTCACCCAGTTCGCATTCGACGCGCAGCGAGTCAGTGAATGGGTCAGTGAGGTTCGCGACCGTGGCATCGAATCGGTGATCCGGATTGGCACACCAGGCCCGGCGGGTATCAAAAGACTTCTCGGCTATGCCCGACGGTTCGGTGTGGGCACGAGCGCCGGCATCGTGAAGAAATACGGATTCTCACTGACGAATCTCGTCGGCACCGCCGGGCCAGACAGATTCGTCCGAGACCTGACTGACCAGGCAGGTGAACCGGAATCACCGGAGACCCTGAAAACACATTTCTACACTTTCGGTGGATTGTTGGCCACTGCCGAGTGGACGCAGAAGTTCACTGCCCGAAAGTGAGGTGGCGATGAAATGACCGATCTCGCCGAACAGCGCAAAGACTGCGCAACCCTGATCGTCACTGGCCCTGATCAATCGGGACTGGTGTCGACAGTCACTTCGCTCATTGCTCGGAACAGCGGCAGCATCGTCTCCCTCGACCAGTACACGACCGATCCGGAAGGAGGAGACTTCTTTCAGCGCGTCGTCTTCCGCAAGGAGGGTCTCTCTGCCACATTTCCAGATATCCGGGCTGACATTGCGTCAACTCTCGAACCCCTCGGAATGCGTTTCCGCCTCGAGGAGCAGAAGGTTCTCAAACGCATGGCGGTGCTCGCCTCGAAGAGTGATCACTGCCTGCTCGAACTGCTGTGGAGGCACCAGCGCGGCGAACTGCCAGTATCGATTCCCCTGGTGATCTCGAACCACACAGACGTCGCGGAAGCAGTGCGCCAGTTCGGAATCCCGTTCTTCCACGTACCTTCACAGGGGCCAGACAAATCCGCAGCAGAAGCCCGCATCATCGAGCTGCTGGCCGGCAACGTCGATCTCGTAGTCCTCGCCCGGTACATGCAGATCCTGTCCGAGAAATTCCTCGATGACGTCCAAGTTCCAGTGATCAACATCCACCATTCGTTTCTACCCGCCTTCATCGGTGCAGGGCCATACCGGAAAGCCAAGGAACGTGGCGTGAAGCTCATCGGAGCGACCAGCCATTACGTGACGAGGGATCTCGACGAAGGTCCGATCATCGAGCAGGACGTCACCCGAGTCGACCACAAGATGTCCGCCGGCGACATGCAGGCGAGAGGAGCCTACGTGGAACGGGCGGTGCTCTCGAAGGCAGTCCGATTGCACGCCGAAGACCGAGTCATCCGGCATGGTAACCAAACCATCGTA
This sequence comes from Brevibacterium epidermidis NBRC 14811, assembly GCF_001570805.1. Taxonomy (GTDB): domain Bacteria; phylum Actinomycetota; class Actinomycetes; order Actinomycetales; family Brevibacteriaceae; genus Brevibacterium; species Brevibacterium epidermidis. The sequence continues at coordinate 139,009 of NZ_BCSJ01000009.1, forward strand.
TTCGACTGATCCGGCGTCTTATCTCCAGTGCTTCACCTACACGTCAAAGTCGGCCGCATCAATGCATCAACTCCCGACCAGCATCACACAAGACCGGATGTTTCAGAGCGGAGCATCCCTGACAACAAGAGAGGTTCATCGACGATGACTGACAATCTCCAGCAGATTCTCGACAAGAGCAATCCTGTCGAACTCCTCCGCAACTCGCAGATCGGATCTTATATCTATCCTGTTGTGCCTGCGGACTTCTCGAACTGGATCAAGGAGCAGCGCGCTTGGCGAGAGACGGCAGTCCTCTACGACCAGTCGCACCACATGGACAATGTCTTCCTGCGCGGTTCGGACGCCATCAAACTGATTTCCGACACCGCAATCAACTCGGTTGCGAAGTTCGCTGTGAACAAGGCAAAGCAGTACGTGCCGACTACGGCGTCGGGACATGTGATCGGTGACGGCATCCTCTTCCACGAGGCTGAAAACGAGTATGTCTACGTCGGTCGTGCGCCAGCTTCGAACTGGCTGATGTTCCACGCGGAGACGGGCGACTACAAGGACCTCGACATCGAGGTCGACCGTCGTTCGCCGTCGCGCCCCTACGGTGATCCGGTCAGCCGTCGGTACTACCGCTACCAGATCCAAGGCCCCAAGGCATGGGACATCATCGAGAAGCTCAACGGCGGTCCGCTGGAGAAGATCGGCTTCTTCAACATGGCGTCGATGACCATCGCCGGCAAGCAGGTGCGCACACTGCGTCACGGCATGGCGGGTGCTCCTGGCCTAGAGCTTTGGGGTCCTTATGATGACCACAAAGTCATCCGTGACGCAATCGTCGAGGCCGGCAGTCAATTCGGCATGCTCCAGGTCGGTTCGCGCGCTTACCCATCGAACACCCTCGAATCGGGATGGATTCCCTCTCCGCTGCCCGCCATCTACACCGGCGAGGAAGAACGGACATTCCGCGAATGGCTCGGAGCCGACAGCTACGAGGCGACCGGCACTCTTGCAGGTTCGTTCGTCTCCGAAAACATCGAGGACTACTACCTGACACCTTGGGAGCTCGGCTACGGATCTTTCATCAAGTTCGACCACGATTTCATCGGCCGCAGCTCCCTGGAGAAGATGGATCCGGCCGCGCAGCGCAGAAAGGTCACTCTCGCGTGGGATGCAGACGACCTCGGCAAGGTGCTCTCCTCACCTCTGAATGTCGACGGCCCGAACTACAAGTACTTCGACCTTCCGCTGGCGAACTACGGTTCGGCAAATTACGACAAGGTCGTCGACGCCGATGGCAATACGGTCGGCTTCTCGATGTTCACAGGCTACTCAGCGAACGAGCGTCGCGGGCTTTCCTTGGCCGTCGTCGATCCTGACGTTCCCGAGGGTGCCGAACTCAAGGTCGTCTGGGGCGAGCCGGGTGGCGGAACCAAGAAAGCATCCGTCGAGCCTCACGAGCAGACCGAGGTTCGCGCGGTAGTCAGCCCCGTGCCGTACTCGACTGTTGCGCGCCAGACCTACCAGGGAGGATGGCGTACCGGCTACAAAGCCTGAGAACGGTAATGTGAGAGGGTCCGGGCTGTGCAGCCCGGACCCTCCTCGTCTTCAGACAAACAGAACAGGACCAACGAGATGAGTCTACGAAGTGCCATCCTCGCGCTTCTCCGGATCGAACCGATGTCGGGCTATGACCTGGCCAAGCAGTTCTCACAGTCTGTAGGCCATGTCTGGCACGCCCCCGACTCGCAGATCTATCCGGAACTGCGCAAGATGGCCGAAGAAGGACTCATCCTTCCCGAGGAGCAGGCGCGTGGGACCGCTGGCATGCGTCGGGTCTACCACGTCACCGATGCGGGGGAATCATCGTTCATCGATTGGATGAATTCTCCGCTGAAGTATCAGCGCACACGCGACGCCGCTCATCTGAAAGCCGCCTACCTCGAATCCGCGAACCACGAAGCGCGGATATCCTTCCTTCGCAAGCACATCGAAGTATGGAGAGGGGAGCTCGAGTACATCGAAGACGAGATAGCCAACATAGATGCGCTCGAATCACCGATGCTCAACCGTCGACTCGCCGTCACAGCCGACACGGACCGTGAGATGACAATCACCTATAAGCGATTCGCCTACGAAGGACTCGCTGACCGTGCCCGCAGTGAGATCGCGTGGGCACAGCGCGGGCTGAAGCTGACCGAGCACCTCGAGGGGTGAATACACGCTCTTCGACCGATTGCGCCGGTCCGGGCTGACGCCAGCTCGATCATACGCTCACAGGCCCAGTACGCGCAGCGCATTTTCCTTCATGATCAGCGGCACTGCTTCTTCCCTGACGTCCAGCTTCTCGAAGTCGCTGATCCACCTCTCGGGAGTGATGAGAGGGAAGTCGGAGCCGAACAGAGCCTTCTCTTTGAGCATCGATCCGATGGCCCGGGTCAGCTGCGGCGGGAAGTACTTCGGCGACCATCCGGAGAGATCGATGAAGACATTGGCCTTGTGCGTGGCGATCGAGATCGATGCATCCGCCCAGGGTACGGACGGGTGCGCGAGGATCATAGTCAGCTCCGGAAAGTCCGCAGCGACGTCGTCGAGGAGCATCGGGTCCGAGTACCTCAGCTTGATCCCGCGGCCTCCTGGCAATCCTGCGCCGATTCCGGTCTGGCCCGTATGGAAGAGCGCGACGAGTCCGTGCTCGGCGCACACCTCGTAGATCGGGTAGTAGTCGGAGTGGCTCGGGTCGAATCCCTGCAGACTGGGGTGGAACTTCATGCCCCTCACTCCGTAGTTCGTCGCAAGGTCGCGGATGCGGTCGACCGCTTCTGCAGGCTTGCGGGGATCGACGGACCCGAAGGGGATGAGGACGTCGTTGTGCTCCGCGGCTTGTCCGGCGATCATTTCTGATGAAACTGGCGGATGTCCGCCGAGCGCTGTTGTGGCGTCGACCGTGAAGATCACTGCCGCCATCTTCCGCTCACGGTAGTAGTCGGCGAGATCGGCAACGGTAGGGGTGCGGGGAACCGACGCCCGAAAGTACCCCGCCGAAGCATCGAGGAGCTCCTGGTCGAGCGAGGTGTGATGGTGGTCGTCGGCTTCGACGTGGGTGTGTACGTCGATGGCCGTGATCGTCTCGGTGTCGATGGCTGGCTGGTAGATCATCGTCATAATTCCTAGTCATGGGTTGAACAATGGATACGAAGCTTAGGGAAGCTCCTCGTAGCGGGATTTCAGTTCGAGCAGGCTGATGAGCATCTCGTCACGTTGTCGAGCGATGGCGGTGGAGTCCCTGCCCGCGAGTTCGTCGTCGACGCCGGCGATGAGCTTCTCCTTGAGAACCTCGTCGAGATGAACCTGCTTGAGGTCGTGCATCCACACCTCCTGCGGCGGTCCCAAATGGTCGAGGACGTGACGCATTCCGCCGGCGCCTCCCGACAGCGACTGCTGAGCCAAGGGTCCGAGGATCGCCCACCGAAGCCCGGGGCCATATGAGATCGCAGTGTCGATGTCAGACACTGAGACCACACCCTCATTGACCAATGAGTATGCCTCCTGCCACAGCGCGGCCTGCAGGCGGTTGACCACATGGCCGGGAAGCTCTGCTCGAACCAGGATGGGCTTCTTCCCGATAGACCGGTAGATCTTCATCGCCCGATCGACGAGCTCTACGGAAGCCCCGGGGGTGGGGACCACCTCCACCAAAGGGACGAGGTGCGCCGGGTTGAAAGGATGTCCGACAATGATGCGGCCCGGAGCCTTCGTCGCTTCAGTTGAAATCTCGCTCGGAGAGAATCCCGACGTCGACGAGGCGATGATTGCCGTCTCGGGTGCCATGGCGTCGACCTCGGCAAGCATCGCCTGCTTGACCTCGAGGCGCTCCGGACCGTTCTCCTGGACGAAGTCGGCTGCGGCAACTGCCTCGGCAAGGGTGGGCGCAAAGGCCAATCGATTGAGCTGCGAGTCATTGACTCCGGCGGTCACCTCCAGGTTGGCCTTCACCTGCTCGAGCAACCGCTTCTCCGCTCCGTCAGCCGGGTCGAAGGCAGTGACGCTGTGGCCGGCGGCGAGGAAGCCCGAGACCCAGGCGGCCCCGATGACTCCAGTGCCGATGACGGCGATTGCAAGTCTTTCACTCGCATCATTGAACGGACTCGTGTTCTTCCCAGCGCTCATGCTGACTCCCTCTCCCCCCGCGCTTCGGCAAAAGCGACGTACTCATCAAGCGAGAGCGGATCCTGCAGAGCACCGGGACTCGCGACCTCGTCGAGTGCGGCACCCTGGACGATGCGTTTGACCGGGACTTCGAGCTTTTTGCCCGTCCGACCGAGAGGGACCTTCGCCACGGGAACGATCTCGTCAGGAATGTGCCGTGGGGAGAGTCGGGTCTTGAGCTCATGGCTGACTCGGGCCGAGAGATCATCGGTGAAGGACACGTCGGATTCGGTTTGGACGAAGACCACGAGCTCTCCCATGCCGCCATCGGGATCCTCGAGATGGATCACCAGGGCATCGGCCACCTCGTCGAGGGTGTCGAGGACGGAATAGAAGTCTGCGGTGCCCAGCCTCACCCCGCCTCGGTTGAGGGTGGCGTCAGATCGGCCTGTGACGACGACTCCGCCGTCAGAGGAGAACCGAACCCAGTCGCCGTGCTGCCAAACGCCTGGGAACTTCTCGAAGTACGCCTTCTCGAATCGGTCGTCGCCGTCTTCTCCCCAGAAAGTCACAGGCATCGAGGGAACGGGCTGGGTGATGACGAGCTCTCCGAGCTCGTCGAGGATCTCCTGACCGTCCGAGTCGAAGGCTGTGGCCGCAAAGCCGAGCGAAGGCGCGGTCATCTCACCGGAATACACGGGAGCCAGAGGTGAGCCCTGGAGGATGCCGGTGCACACATCGGTGCCACCGCACCCCACATTGACCAACACATCCTGTCCGAACTGCTCGACAAGCCATTCGAAGCCCTCGGCCGGCAGCGGGGAACCGGCTGCGCCGAACTGTTCGACCATGGACAGATCGAATTCCTCCGTAGGCCGAAAGCCGTCCTTGCGCGCGCTCATGATCGCTCCGGGAGCCATGCCCATGAGCGTGGTGCGGCTACTCGCGGCGATGCGCCACAGTTCCTTCGAATCCGGGTAGTTCGGGTTGCCGTCGATCATGACGATAGATGATCCGACGACGAGTCCGCCGACCAGAGCGTTCCACATCATCCAGGCGGTCGTCGAGAACCAGCAGAACTGACTGCCTGGGCCGAGGTCGAAATGCAAGCCGTGATTCTTCATCGTCTCGATCAGGATGCCGCCGTGGCTGTGCACGATGGCTTTCGGCTTCCCGGTCGTTCCGGAGGAGAAGAGGATGAACAGAGGGTGGTCAAAGGGGACCGGTTCGAATTCGAGCTCGGTGAGTACTGTGTCCGGAGCACTGCCGTCCGCATTCGTCCCGTCATCTCTCGCCGAGGTGGTTCCGAGGTCCATGTAGTCGACGACGTCGATCGGATGGTCGAGTCCAGCCCCTGTCGTGAAAGCCTCGCGCAGCTCCGAATCGAGACTGAAGGATCCGTAGTCGACGGATACGAGGTGGGTCAGGCTCGGGAGGGCGGCGACTACCTCGGCGAGTTCGTCGGTGCGTTCAACGTCTTTGGCCCCGTATCTGTAGCCGGGGATTGCCAGGAGGACGGTGGGTTCGACCTGGGAGAAGCGGTCGATGACCGACTGGGTGCCGAATTCGGGGGCGCAGCTGGCCCAGATCGCGCCCAGGCTCGCAGCGGCAAGGAACGCCACGAGCGCTTCGGGCTGGTTGGGCAGGTAGCCCACGACACGATCTCCCTTGGTCACCCCGAGTGCGATGAGACCGGAACGGACTCGGGCGACCTCGGAGCGCAGCTCGTTGAAGGTCAGAGCGAAATCGTCGCGGGTCTGAGAGACTGCGGTGACGGCGAGGTCGTCTGCCTGTTCGGGGGCGCCAAGGGAGTGCTCGGCATAGTTGAGCGTGGCACCGGTGAACCATTTCGCATGGGGCATGACGCGCGCTTCGAGCACCGAATCATATGGAGTGTGGCTTGTGACACCGAAATAGATCCACACAGATTCCCAGAAGTCCTCGACGTCGGTGACCGACCAGGTGTAGAGCTCGGTCCAGCTGGTGAGAGACATTCCGTGTTTTTCGTTGACCCAGGACAGGAAGTCACCGATTCTGCTGTCTCCGATGGCGCCGGCGGGAACTTCTCGAATGATCGTCGACATGTTCACTTCCTCACTTTGGGCCCGGAGCCATCGAGAAATGCCCGCATGAGCTCTTTCGCCTCGGCACTCGACTGGGCGACGGATGCCATGAGGGCCTCCAACATGTAGCCTTCGTCGCGGCCGGCTTCGGCGATGCGTGGAAGCGCCTGGGTGATCGCATAGTTCGTCACCCGGGAGTTCGAAGCGATCGAGGCTGCGAGTTCAAGGGCTTTCGCCTGTCCTTCGCCGGAGGGGACGCGGTAGTTGACAAGTCCGATGCTCTCGGCCTCAGCGGCGTCGAAGCGGCGGCCGGTGAGCATCATGTCCTGGACTCGGCTGAGTCCGATGAGGCGGGGCACCCGTACCGAGGCGCCTCCGCCGACGAAGAGGCCGCGTTTGCCCTCGGGCAGGGCGAAATACGCGGACTCCTCGGCCACCCGCAGATGAGCCGCAGTCGCGAGTTCGAGGCCGCCGCCGATTACTCCGCCCTGGAGGACGGCGATTACGGGGATCTCGGATTCGGTGATCGCATTCATCGTCGCGTGCCAGGAACGTGAGTGGCGGAGGCCGCCTACCGCGTCGCGCTCGGCCATCTCGGAGAGATCGAGCCCCGCGCAGAAATGCTCGCCGACGGTGGTCAGTACGATGGCGGAGACCTCAGGTGGGGTGCGGAAGAATTCGCCGAGAGCAGCAACCGTCGCATCGTCGAGGGCGTTGCGCTTGGCAGGTCGATCGAGTGTGAGGATGCCGATGTCGTCCTCGGAGGTGAACCGAAGGGACTCGGAGATGTCGGTCGTCTTCGGCTGGTCGGAGACGTCTGTGAGGTGGGACGAGGGGAGGTTGGTCATTTATGGTCCTTTGATGGTGCGGTTGGTGCTGGTTTGTCCTCGGTCGTGGTCGTCGCCGGAGGATTCGAGTGTGCGCCGAGCGCATCAGCGGTGCGCAGGGAGACCTTGTGAATCTTTCCCGAGCCGGTGCGTGGGAGTTCATCGACGAGGTCGAAGTACTTGGGGACCTTGTATTTGGCGAGGCGAGCGAGAAGGAAGTCGCTCAGTTCATCCGGTGTTGGCAAGGCGTCCGATCCGGCCGAGACGACGAAGGCGTGTCCGACCTCTCCCCACTTCTCATCGGCTGCGGCGACGACCGCTGCTTCGCTGACACCAGGATGCTCGAAGAGAGCAGACTCCACTTCGGCGGGATAGACATTCTCACCTCCGGAAATGAACATGTCCTTGAGGCGGTCGACGATGAAGAGGAATCCGTCGTCGTCGAGGTAGCCGATGTCGCCTGTATGAAACCAACCGCCAGGGGAGAAGGCCTGATCTGTGGCTTTCGGGTTGTTCCAGTAGCCATCGGTGACGTTGGGGCCGCGGGCGACGATTTCGCCCTTGACACCGGGGGAGCAGGCATTTCCGGCGACGTCGCGGACTTCGACTTCGGTAAAGGGAACTGCCCGTCCAGCCGATCCGGCCTTGTCGAGGGCGTGTGCAGCTGGTAGGAAAGTGCATCCAGGAGAAGTCTCGGTGAGTCCGTAACCTTGGCAGAACATGATGTCCTTCGCCTGGTAACTCTGGATCAGGGAGACCGGGACCGGGGCACCGCCCGAATTGACGAATCGCAGTGACGACAGGTCAGCGCTCTCCCACCTCGGCGACTGCAACATGTCTGCGAACATCGTTGTGACTCCGGCCATCCAGGTCAGTCCTTCGTATTCGATGGCATCGAGGGCTCGATTGACGTCCCACCTCGACTCGACGAGCATGTGCGCGCCGCGCAGGTAGCTGGTCATCACCTGCTGGTTGAGGCTGATGACGTGGAAGAGGGGAGCTACGACGAGGGTGACGTCGTCGACAGTGAGGTCCGTGTTGAGGAGAAGATTGAAAGAATTCCACATCAGATTGGCGTGTGAGAGGACCGCACCTTTGGGACGTCCGGTCGTCCCTGAGGTGAAGAGTAGAAACGCTGGCTGCTCGCCGTCGACGTCGGCCGCTGGCACGAGGGGACCCGTCGGCGAGGTGGGCGTATCGTGCCACTGCACCGTCTCCTGGGCCACGTCGGTACTGAGACCGTCAGCGGTCTTGGCCGATTCGGGCGCCACGTACAACAGAGACACTTCGGCGAGTGTGAGCTGGTAGTCGAGTTCGGGAGGCGCAAGTCGCCAATTGAGCGGGACGAAGATCACGCCGAGGCGGAGGCAGGCGAGCAGGACGACGATCAGGGCCGGATGGTTGGGGCCGAGGTAGGCGACGCGATCACCACGACGTACTCCCTGCGCGTGCAGCTCTGCCGCACAGGTCAGGGTGCGTTCGTGCATCTGGGCGTAAGTGTGTTGGATGCCGTCGAAGCTGATTGCCACCTTGTTGCCGTAATCGGTGGCCTGGATTTCAGAGAGTCGGGTCAGAGTGGGGTGGGAGAAGGTCACAGGGTTGGTCCTTCCGTTACTGCAGGCGGAGTGCCGTTCTTGGAGTTGGTAGGTGTCTCGCCGGGGTACTGTTCTGACAGGTTGCGGGATTTCGTCTCGCCGAGCCTCCAGATGCACAGGATGCTGATGGCGGCGACGACCGTGATGACGATCGATAGCGGGACCGTGGAGGGAGAATCGGCCGAGCTCATGATTGCGGCGAACAGGACGGGTGAAATGCCTGCGCCGATACCTGCGATCTGATAGCCGAGTGATGCCCCGGTGTAGCGGTGCTCGGTGTCGAAGAGTTCGGAGTAGAGACCGGCCAAAGGTCCATAGATCATCGGGTGGATGACGCCCTGGCCGATGATCATGCCGATGGTGATGATGAGACCGTCCTTGGTCTCGATCATCGGGAAGAGGACAAAGCTCCACACAGCGATGAGCACGGCACCGGCGATGACCAATGGCCGACGACCGATCGTATCGGACAGTCGGGACCAGCCTATGATCCCGAAGATCGCGAAGAACGAGGAGAATGACAAGGCGTTGAGTATCGTCTGCTGTTCGACACCGATCTGCACGCCGTAGGCCACGGAATAGGTTGTAAGCAGGCCCTGGAACATGAACGCGGACAAGCCAACTCCGACGGCGAACAGCAGGGTCACGGGTTGGTCGCGCAGAGCAGCGACAATCGGGATGCGCCGTGAGGGCGCGCGTGTCTTCGCGGCGAGGAACTCAGGAGATTCGTCGACTGCAGAGCGGACGATGATGCCGACGACGAGCAGAAGGATCGAAGCGAGGAACGGCAGACGCCAGCCCCAGGCGATGAAGGCCTCGGGACCCATGAGCGCCAGGACTGCGGCGATGACGAGCGCGGAGACGAGTTGCCCGGTGGGAGCGCCGGCGCTGGTGAAGCTGGCCCAGAAGCCGCGGTTCTTCGTTGAGTGCTCGGCGGACATGAGCATGGCTCCGCCCCATTCGCCGCCGATGGCAACACCCTGGACGACACGGATGAGGATGAGGAGAACGGGACCGATGAGTCCCGCCTGTTCGTAGGTCGGCAGCAAGCCGATCGCAGTTGAGGCGATTCCGATAGTGAACATGCTGAGCACGAGCATGCGTTTGCGGCCGAGTTTGTCCCCGAAGTGGCCGAAGACGATGCCTCCGAGGGGGCGGGCCAGATAGCCGGTTGCGAATGTGGCCAGACTGGCGAGAGTGCCGACCGCAGGGGAGAGGTTGGAGAAGAACACGTCCTTGAATACGAGGGCGGCGCAGACCGAGTAGACGAAGAAGTCATAGTATTCGATGACGCTGCCGAGGTACGCCGATGCGGCAGCTCGCTTGAGCATCGGTGTCGATTTGCTTGAGGTGGAGTTCGCGGAAGCCATGTAATCCTCGCTGACTGAACGGCTCTTTTGGCTGAAGGTTTGATCGGCGGTGATCGAACCGGTTCGATACTATGCAATGTGCAGACGGAGCGTCAATAGATTGCGGTATATATGCGCTTTCGAGTGGAGGGTGCACATAGAATCGGGGTATGGACTTTCGCCCGCAGTCGCTTTTCTTCGCCCTCGTCGGTGAACACCTGCTTGGATCGACTCGTCCCCTCAGTGGAGCTTCGATCGTCTTCGTTATGAATAGGCTCGGCGTCGGTGAGACCGCAGCGAGGTCGGTGCTGCAGCGAATGACTGCCAAGGGATTTGTATCCCGTCACAAGGAGGGTAGGAAGACGTTCTACGCGTTGACCGAGACCGGGTCTCAGATCCTCGGTGAAGGTGGCCGCAAAATGTTCACGGGATGGCGGTCCCAGGACTGGGATGGCGGTTGGACGATGGTCAGGATTCAGGTGCCTGAGTCGCGGAGATCACTACGGCAGAAGATCTGGTCCCAGCTGTCGTGGGCGGGTTTCGGTCAGGTCGACGGCGGCACTTGGGTGGCCCCGGGGGAGCGGGAGCTGATGTCTGTGCTGGACGCCGAGCAGCTCGAAGTCTCCCCGATCGTCATCTGCGGCCGACCTCAACCTCCTACGACTGACGACGAACTCGTGGCGGCGTTCGATCTCGATGCGCTCTCAGTGGAATACGCTGCCTTCGGCGACCGGTGGCAGATTTTCGACTCGGAAGCTATGTCGCCAGTGGAAGCACTGGTGGCGCGAGTGAAGTTGCAATGTGAATGGCTGGGCCTGACCCGGTTGGATCCGCAACTGCCTGCTGTCCTTCTGCCGCAGGATTGGCCCGGAATGATGCAGGCTCAGTTGTTCGGCGAGCTCAACGAGCGCCTCGGTGAAAGAGAAGCGCCTGTCCTCGGCGACTTCTTCGCCGGCACGCTCGAGTAGACGCAACCTGGCGAAGGTCCTGACGCTGTTTTCCTGTGTCTCCGGTCAGATCCACTTCTGCGCCAGCGCGAATTCGATGAGTGCCTGCACCCTGGGCGCGATCGTGGAATGAGCGGGCCAGATCGCCTCGACGCTGACCGGCTTCACCGCGGGCTCGATCTCCTTGGTGACCAACGGCAGATCTTCGTAGCTGTTCGGGTTCGCTAGGCGCTGGACCAGGATTCCATATCCGAGCCCACGTGCGACGAGGGTCCGGACCACCTCGTAGCTCGTCGTGCGGTGCCGGATGTTCGGGTGGAGCTGTCGATCGGCGAACATCGACAGGGTGTGGTGGCTCGACGGTGGTGAATCGAGCAGGATGAGATCCCGATTCTCCAGGTCTTCGAGTCGTATCGTCTCCCGTCGGGCGAACTCATCATCGGCAGCCAGGACGACGTGTGCAGGCTGTGCGAAGAGCGCGGCGCGGTTCGGTGTGCCCGGGACGAGCGTCTCGTAGACGAATGCCAGGTCGATCTCGCCCGAGTCGAGTTTGCCGACGAGGAGATCCTGGGTGGCCTCGATGATCTCGAGGCTCACCTGCGGGTGAAGTCGTCCGAAGCCGTCGAGCAGGACCGGGAGGACCATCGGTGCCAAAGTCGGGTAGCAGCCGATGGTGATTGGGCCGGCGAGCTGACCGTCCGTCGTCTTCAATTGAAGCTCGAGGTCGCGTGCATCGGCCAGCAGGGGGCGGGCCCTGTCGAGAACCTGCCTGCCTGCGGCAGTGAGCACCAGACCCTGCGACTTCCGCCGAATGCAGAGCTGAGACTGAAGTTCGTGCTCAAGCGCGGTGATGGCGTCAGAGATCGCCGACGACGAGACGTGCAGCTCTCCCGCAGCGGCGGAGATCGTCCCCAGGCGAGCCGCTGCCATCAGGTAGGACAGTTGTCGCAGAGTGAAGTTCGGTGGCTGGTCAGAGTTCATATTCGCAGATCCGATTTAGTTATCCGGTTAATTCCGCTTTTCCTTTCTAAGGGTAGTGCACATACTGATGTGAACAGCCTCACAGAAGCACTCAACGAAGAGGAGACGGCGATGACTTCTCAACTGCATGCCCCCAACCGATCCGCAGTCGTTTCCCGCGCAGCGTCGACAGTCCCGGTTGCCGACTGGGTGACGATCCCGGAGCTCTACGACGATCCGTTCCCGACCTACGAACGTCTTCGAGCCGAAGGTGGCGTGCACTGGGTTCCTGCCGTCAATCGCTACCTCATCACCAGCTACGAAGCCGTCAGTGCCACTGAACACGACCAGGAAGTCTTCTCCGCAGACGAAGAAGGATCCCTGCAGATCCGTGCCATGGGGCACTCCATGCTGCGCCGAGACGATCCCATGCACTACGAACAGCGACGCGCCTGGCAGCCTGTCCTCAAACCGGGCTACGTCAAACGAGTCTGGACGAAGATGTACCGCGAGGTCGCCGAAGACCTTCTGGCCGACCTCATTCGAAAAGGCCCTGAGGCGGATCTCATCTGGGACTTCGCCGCACCGTACGCGAGCGAGACGCTGCGCCGTATGCTCGGACTCTACAACGCCGACCAGTCGGATCTGCAGCGTTGGTCGCAGACGATGATCGACGCCACCGGCAACTACGCCGATGATCCTGACGTCTGGGCGAAGGGCAAGAAGTCCTTCGACGAAGTCGACGCCGCGCTCGACGAGATGCTCGAATACCACCTGGCCCACCGAGATGACTCGCTGATCTCTGGGCTGCTGTCCATGCCCGGCGACCAGATGCCCATCGAGCAGATCCGAGCCAATATCAAGATGACGATCGGCGGCGGCCTCAACGAACCACGCGACGCTCTCGGCGTCGCAGCCCTGGCGATGTTCGAGAATCCAGACCAGCGGGCCGCGGCAATCGCCGATCCCTCACTGTGGCCGACCGTATTCGAAGAGACCATCCGCTGGGTCGCGCCCATCGGCATGTACTCCCGCCAGACCACGTGCGAGACCGAACTCGCCGGCAAACTGCTTCCCGCAGGCGCGAAGCTGGGCATCTGCGTTCTCTCGGCCAATCGTGACGAAAGTGTGTGGGACGACGCGCATCGTTTCGACATCCACCGCGAAGTCAAACCCCACCTGGCCTTCAGCAAAGGTGTGCACGTATGCCTGGGCAATTGGGCCGCACGGGCAGAGATCGCGGAGGTGGCGCTGCCCCTCCTCTTCAACTCCCTCAAGGGACTCGACATCGACCGAACCCGGGAGACCCGAATCGGCGGCTGGGTTTTCCGCGGAATGCTCAGCCTCCCGGTGACCTGGGATTCGGCAGAAGACACTCCGAATTACGGCATCTCCCGCACCAATAGAGACGAGCGAACCGGCTCCGGCACTCAGGACGATGCCGGTGCTTCGCCGGACGCCGAAGGTCCGAGAATCGCCGTCGTCGGCGCCGGTCCGTCCGGCTGCTTCTCTGCGAAGGAGATCCTCCGCCAGGTGCTGGGAAGCCGAGTCGACGTCTACGACAGGCTCCCCGTCCCCTACGGACTGCTGCGCTACGGAGTGGCCGCAGATCACCAGGGAACCAAATCCGTATCCGCACAGTTCGACCGTCTCTTCACCGATCCCCGTGCGACATTCATCGGCAACACCGAACTCGGCGTCGATGTGACCATGGACGAACTCAAGTCCGGATACGACTCAGTGGTCCTCGCTAGCGGTCTGTCCCACGACCGTCCCCTCGACATCCCCGGCGCCGACCTCAACCACGTCTATTCGGCCGGCAGAATCACCCGACTGCTCAACGGCCACCCCGACGAACGAGACGATGACGGCCTCACCGACAATCCCGCTCTCGGTTCACGGGTGGCCGTGATCGGCCAGGGCAACGTCGCCATCGACGTGCTTCGACTCCTCACCTGCGATGCTCAAGCGCTCGACGGCAGCGATATCGATGACAGCGCCTATAGCGCACTGCGACGCGACATCTCTCGGATCGACATCATCGGCCGCTCAACCGCAGCTACGGCGAAGTTCGACCCCGTGATGATCCGCGAAGTCGGACGACTGACCGGTCTTGTACACGAACTCCATGGTGTCGACCTCACGACGCGCATCCCCGGAAAGGACGCGAAACTCGATGCCCTCGCCGAACTCACGCACTCCGCGCCTGCGCAGGCAGCAGACGACACTATCCACCTCCACTGGTGGTTCGAAACGACCCCCGAGGCGCTCACCGGGGACGGTGCCGTGTCCGAGATCGAGCTGCGGTGCTCCGGCGAAGAGAACATCCGCCTTGACGTCGACTCGGTGATCACCGCGATCGGATTCGTCCGCGACCCGATGACAAGCGCCCGACAGGGCATCTGCCCCGTCTCACCGATTCCCGGCGACGGAAAGATCAGCGACGGTCTCTTCGCCATCGGCTGGCTCAAAGGCAACGGCCGAGGGACCATCCCCGACCAGCGGGCCGATGCGCGAAGCCTGGCCGCACAGATCGCGGCAGAGCTGAACGCCGGATCGATGACGACCGGTGCCCCCGGACTGGCTCCGCACGCCAAGGCCACCGATTTCGCATCCTGGCGGCGCATCGATCTCAAGGAGCGCCTCGGCGCCGGACCCGGACGATGCAGGGCCAAGATCACCTCACAAAACGAACTCCTGGCGGTGGCCGGCGACTGCAGCCTCGACGAGTCGCTGCAGGACACCTCGGCGAATTCCTCGGAAGGCTTGGCCCCCGGCTTGCCGGTCACTGTCCTGTTCGGCACGGAATCCGGCAATGCGGAACTCGTCGCCGAAGAGATCGGCGCATTCCTCGGCGACCGCGACGATCTGAAGGTCACCGACCTTGCAGAAATCTCTCCGGACGACCTCGACCCAGATCGGTTCCACCTGATCATCTGCTCAACCTACGGGGACGGGGACGTACCGCGATCGGCGACCGACTTCTACCAGTCGCTGAAGGCGCGGGACGTCGACCTCCGGGGAATCCGCTTCGCCGTGTTCGGCCTCGGCGATGCCAGCTACACACGGACCTACTCGCGCGGAAGTGAGCTTCTCACTGAAGCTCTCGAGGCAAGAGGCGCGGTGCGTGAAGCCGAATACGGCCGCCATGATGCAGGCGCAGTCGTGCCGGCAGCCGAAGCAGCATGCGAGTGGGCCGAAGGCGTACTCACCACAGTCGGCACCGAACTCGCTGCCGTCTGACGGCGACCGACCGTGCTCGGAGAGGAAATCCGAGCACGGTCCGAGACGATCTCACCAACCCGGACAAAGAAGACCGACCACAACTGGACAAGGACGTTCACATGACAGGGACACCCACCTCGGCGGCAGCTGAGCCGACACAGAAGACCAACCAACGCAGAGTCGCCTTCGCCGCCGTCATCGGCACCACCATCGAGTGGTACGACTACTTCACCTATTCGACGGCTGCGGCACTCGTGTTCGCCCATCTCTACTTCGCACCGGCGGGGGAGGGCATCGGGCAGATGCTGGCTTTCGCCACCATCGGCATCTCCTTCCTCTTCCGCCCTCTGGGCGCATTCCTGTCCGGACATTTCGGCGACCGCCTCGGGCGCCGAGCCATCCTCGTCGTCACCCTCGTCACGATGGGTGTGGCGACCGCCCTCATCGGACTCATCCCCACGTACGAGACCATCGGCATCACCGCACCGATACTGCTCATCCTGCTGCGCATCGTCCAAGGGCTGTCCGCAGGCGGAGAATGGGGAGGCGCAGCGCTCCTCGCCGTCGAACACGCCGATGCCGGTTCACGCGGACGAGCCGGATCGTACCCGCAGCTCGGCGTTCCGCTGGGGATGCTGCTGTCCTCCGGTGTGATCGCGCTGATGACCGGCGTCATCTCACCGGGCGAGGCCTTCATGGAATGGGGCTGGCGCATACCGTTCCTGCTGTCCGTCGCGCTCATCGGCGTCGGCTATTGGGTGCGTCGCGCAGTGGAAGACACCCCGGTGTTCCAGGAGATGACCGCCGAGACCGCCAAACGCAAGGCACCGATCCTCGTGCTCTTCAAGAAGCACCTGCCCCTGGTCCTCGTCGCCGCTCTGATCTTCGCGGGCAACAACGCCAGCGGGTACATGACGACAGGCGGCTTCGTTACGAAGTATGCGACCGACCCTGTCGGCTTCGACCAGACGGATGTGCTTCTGGCTATCACCTTCGGATCATTCGTCTGGCTGGTCTCCACCGCGGCTTCGGGAGTGCTGGCCGATCGCATCGGGCGAGTGAAGACCTACGTCATCGGATTCATCATCCTGATCGTCACTGCCTTCCCGCTGTTCTGGCTCATCGACACCGGCAACCTCGGCCTGCTGTATCTGGCACTGGGTATCTTCTCGATCGGACTGGGGCTGTCCTACGGCCCGCAGGCTGCTCTGTACGTCGAGCTCTTCCCTGCCTCGATCCGGTTCAGCGGGGTGGCCATCTCCTACGCTTTGGGAGCCGTCCTCGGTGGTGCGTTTGCCCCGACGATCGCTCAGGGCCTGCTGCAGGCGACAGGGAGCACCGCCTCGGTGTCGCTGTACCTGCTGGTCATGTCTGGGATCTCGCTGCTGGCGGTTTCGCTGGTCCGCGACCGGAAGGGCATCGACCTGTCGGTGGCGAACGAAGATGAGCAGAGTGCCGGGACGTGGCGGATCGCGAAACGCTGAATCGGCCGAGCCGAACCTGCTGGGGCCGGGCATGCCGGGGGAGCGTCAGTTCCTCTGAGCTCTGACGACCATCGTGGCGATGCGCACGCGATTGTTCGTGTCCAGTTTGACGTTGATCCGGTTGAGGTGAGTCTTGACCGTTGCCAGACTCATGAACGTCTCCTCGGCGATCTCCTGATTCGACAGGCCGTCGGCCACGAGTTCGGCGATCTGCCGCTCGCGGTCGGTGAGCCCTGCCAACAGCTCCACAGCCTCCCGCTGCAGGCGATGATCGGAGTTCGACCTGACCTTGGCGATGACCTGTCGCATCGACTGCGGAGCAAGAATGGGCTCACCGGCGTGGACCTTGCGTACCGCAGCGGCGAGATCCACAGGGCCGATGTCCTTGAGGAGGTATCCGGCGGCACCTGCCTCGAGAGCCCTGAAGAGGTAGTCGTCGCTGCTCATGCTCGTCAGGGACACCACTTTCGGCGGCCGGACGCTGTTGAGCAGACGCTGGGTGGCTTCGATCCCGCCGATTCCCGGCATCCGTATGTCCATGAGCACGACATCGGGATAGTGCAGAGACGCCTTCTCGATGGACTCTTCCCCGCTCAGCGCCGAGGCGACGACGTCGATGCCGTCGGCGGCCTGGAGGATTCCCCGGATCCCGGTGATGACCATGGGATCGTCATCAACGACCATGACTCGGATCGGGGCGGCTTGGTTCATGATCGTCACAATACCCGAGGCCCATGACACGGACCGGCGCGGCGCGGAAGTCCCTGTTCCGCATCGCCTCAGGTCCGGGGTGAGAGGGATCGAAAGCACACCTGGACACGGAACTCATTGCCGAACACCCCGATCGACGCTTCGCCGCCGAACATCTCGGTGCGCTCGCGGATGCCGACCAGACCGGATCCCGATCCGGTCGATCCCAACTGAGCGTCCTGCGGACCCGGGCGGTGACCGGCCGGTCCCGGTCCGTGATCGGGCGCGCCGGCACCGGCTCCTCGCGCCGGTCCCGGCGCATATCGTGGGCGCGGCGGAACATCGACTGGGCCTGGAGCGCTGGGGAGCGGATTGCTCACTGAGATCCGGATGCCGCGGGCCGCCGAGACTGCGATGTCCACCGTCACCGGCAGATTCGGCGCATGTTTCATCGCGTTCGTCAGTGCCTCCTGGACGATTCGATAGGCCGCACGGTCGAGCGCGGGCGGGCACGAGTCCACGTCCTGGATGACGATGAGTGGACGGATGACCGTGCCTGTGGACGCCACGGAGGAGATGAGTTCGGGAATCGCAGCCATCGTTGCGCGGCTCGGAGGGGACGAGTTCTCATGGCCCGGCCGCGGATCAGCCAGATCGCCGTTCCTCACGCCACCCACCAGATGACGCAGATCCTCCAGTGACGCGCGGGCCTCCTCCCGCAGAGCTGACGCCGTCGAAGCGACCTCGGGGTCGGTCTGTGCTCCGACCTCAAGGGCGCCGGTGTGCAGCGAGATCACCGATAGGCGGTGGGAGAGCGTGTCGTGAAGTTCGCGTGCCAAGAGCTCTCGTTCGGACTGCCGCGCGATCTCGGCCGTGAGCGACTCATTGCGCTGTGCTTGCCGTTCGGCGATCGACTCGACCGCTCTCATCCTCCGCGTCCGACGCAGAAGCGCGCCGACCCCCAGCGCCGTACACAATCCGATGACGCCGGCTGCGATCGTGATGATTCTGATCGCCAGGTGCGAATCCTCCGGAGGGATGGTCGCCTCGAGTCCCGTGACCTGTGCCGGGTCGGGCAGGAAGAAGATGCTGAACGGATTGTGCTCCGGCGGTGCCAGACACATCCTCACCGTGGAGAACGCCATCAGTCCGGTGCTCACCGCCGAGGCGATGATCGCCTGCCGCCGGGGTGCTCGGATGACGAGGTGGAAGACCGCAATGAGGAGCATCAGCGCATCGCCCCACCCCGCTGTGAGCAGTGCTCCGGCGACGAAGGGCACCCAGGGCCAACTGTGTCGGAGGAAGACGAGTCCCCACACGAGGAACAGCAGCAGGACGGCCACGAGCCCCGTGTCGTTGAGTTCCCCGTCGGAGAAAGCCCAGGCGTTCGCGGTCAGCGCCATCGACGAGGTGAAGAACCCGAAGAGATAGGCGATGACACCGATGAGGATGCTGCCGGCGATGCGCACACCGCGCGGGATCCTGCGGCGAGGGACGGTTTGTTCTGACACAAGAGAATCGTAACCGCGGGGGCTGACACGCGTAGTCCACCTTCAGGCTGGAGGAGGTCAACCGATCGGCTGGCAGGATCCAGCCCGAGTGTGGACGCGCCGAAGCGCGGACGGGACGAAGCTGGAGCAGTCAGCCAGATCCAGCTTCGAAGGAGCGTCATGTCCCATCCCCAGAATCCCCAGACCACCCCGCAGCAGCCGCAGTCTCCACAGCCCCAGCATCAGTGGTCCCCGCAGCACCAGCCCCCTCACAACGCCCAGCACCAAACCTCGCCGCAGAACTTTGGCCCCCAGCAGTGGGGACCGGCACAGAACGCACCGGCCTACGGGACCGGCGGCTACCCGCAGCAGCCCTACGGTCAGAAGCCGCCGAAACAGAAGAAACCGCTGCTCAAACGCTGGTGGTTCTGGCTGCTCGTCGTCATCGTCGTCATCGCCATTGCCAGCGCGCTCGGCGGCGGGGGAGAGGACACCGGCACCTCGGAGAGCGGCTCGTCCGACGCCCAGCAGTCGGGGGAGTCCGCGGAGAAGAAGCCAGCGGAGAAGGAGGCTGCGGACAAGGCTGCGGAGGAAGCATCTTATGGAATCGGAGACACTGTGGCTGCCGATGACTGGGAGATCACCGTCGCCAAGGTCGAAGACGGAGTCTCACAGGTCGGCGACGAATTCCTCAACGCGCAGGCTCAGGGACAGTTCGTCCAGATCGAACTGTCGGTGAAGAACACCGGATCGGAACCGAATTTCTTCTTCGAAGACGACATCAAACTCGGTGATGATGCCGGCAACACCTACTCCGCCGACTCAGAAGCCGGTATCTATGCGGCCGAGAACAACATCCTCTTCCTCGAAGAGATCAATCCCGGAAACACCGCCGACGGCGTCCTCGTCTTCGACGTTCCCGAAGACGTCGATCCGAGCAAGCTGACCTTCGCCGGCGGACTGTTCTCCGACCCGGTGGAGATCTCCTTGAAGTGACCTCACCGGTCCAGCTGGTCCGCCCGGGCGATGATCGACCGGGCGGCACGGACCGTCTGCCCGAGGAACCCGCGACCGAACAGACGGATATGAGCGAGCAGAGCGAAGAAGCTGTGAACCGGCAGGTCATCCCGCCACCCGTCCGGCATCGGATGGGTCTGTTCGTAGCCGGAATAGATCTCGTCGAGATGTGCGGTTCCGAAGAGGCCGAGCAGGGCCAGATCTTCCAACCGGTGACCGCCGTGCGCGGCCGGATCGATGAGAGTGACGCCGTCGGGAGTCCACATGAGGTTGCCCGCCCACAGATCACCGTGGATGCGTGCCGGTGCCTCCTCGCCTTCGCCGCAGATCCCGGCGAAGGCTCCGGATGAGATCGCATCGATTGCCGAGGCGACCGTGGCCCGATCCGCACCCGTGAGGTCCCCGGCAACCGCCGTGACCAAAGGGCGCAGGCGCTGCTCGACCCAGTACTCGGTGAAGTCGCTGACAGGCTCGGCCGGGACTTCGAAGGGATTGTCGAGGGGGCCGAAGAACGACTGCGGAGCCGGTGCCCATCCGAAACCGGGAGCACCTGCATCGTGAAGCCGAGCGAGGTCGCGACCGAAGGCGGCGGCCGCCTCGGCGGAAGGACCGGTCTCTTCGAGGCGGCGCAGCCGCAGGAAATCCGCACCATGTTCGACAACGTCGACGACCGGGACCACACCCGGTTCGGCCAGCCATCTCAGCCCGGCGGCCTCGGCGGCGAAGAACCCGTCCGGGGCGGACTTCCGCAGTTTGAGGAAATCAGTCATGGCCCCAGGCTAACCGGATTGCGCGATCGGCCGCGTGATCTCAGATCAGGACCCGAGCTCGGCAAGAAGGCCAGCCGCCACTGCGACGAGCTCGCCATTGCCCGCTGCCTGACTGCCGTCGATGAGGACCGGAGTATCTTCCAAACCGGTGCGGATGCCATGGCCGCGCCGAATGGCTCGGGCATTGACGACCCAGGAGGCGATGCCCTCCCCATGATGGACCTGCGGCAGTTCGATGTCCGCCTCGGCGATGACCCGCTCGATCGCGGCGGCGTCCGTCAGGGCACGATCCGGATCGGTCTCGGTGGTTTCGACGAGTACGCGTTCGCAGCGGTCTGTCAGGCCCGAGCCGACGAATGACGTCGCATCGTCGACACTGAGCAGACCCGCCTCGATGCCGACGCCGCGACCGATGAGCATCTCGCACACCTCGCGAATTCCCGCCTCACCTTGATTGGCACTGACGAGGTCGGGCAACTCCGTCCACCCGGCAATGAGCGTCAGGCGCTTCTGCGGATCCGGCTCGATCTCGGCCGAGGTGCTCAAGGAGATCGGAATCCCCGGACACACGACACGCACCTCTCGGAGAGTGGCCGAGACCGCCACGTCGTCGAAGGTCTGTCGGCCCGAGGCATCGAATGGGTGGAGGTGGATGACCTGAGCACCTGCCTCCACAGCGGCAGCCGCCTCGTCGGCGATGGCCTTCGGTGTCCGCGGAGTCGCCGGGTGGTCGCGACCACCGTTGAGGGCGGCATGCAGCAGAGACTCGGGCGAAACAGGTGTGTTCATCTGCCCACTGTCTCGCATTCGCGGCAGCGAGTACAGGTCCTTCGGCAACTCCCTGAAAGCCAGCCTGGAATCATCGCCAAGACACTGCGCAGACACAGACCGGTCATGGTGCGGATCGATACGGCGTGTCGTCCGAAATGAGCCCGAAAGCAGCCAGATCTCGTGCAAGGATGAACCATCCTCGACCGAGGTGCATCAATTGACGACAGGAACACATCATGGCTTTCATTCTCTGGATCATCGCGGCGATCCTCGTCATCTCCGGCATCTTCGCCCTCTTCCGCAAGCAGCTGCTGTGGGGCATCGTCCTCATCGTCGTCGGCTGCCTCGTGGGACCGGGCGGAGTCAGCCTCTTCGCCTGACTATCGGACCGGGCTGTCCCCGGCATCGGCCGAAGTCATAGGGTGTTCCCAGAGTCCGCACCGCTCAGAGGCGGACCCGGTACGAAAGGGGCACGCACACGTGACGAAGAACGGAGATCACGGCGCCGCCGAAGCGCAGAACGGCCACTCATGCTGCGCTCCCGCGACCAACCGCGCCGAGGCGGGGGACAGCCAACCAATGGATCTTGCGGTTGGTCGTGCCGTGAGTTCCGAGTCGAACCTTGAGTTCAGCTTCGATTTCGTCACCGTCGGCGGCACCTTCGATATGGGAGATCCCTTCGGCGACGGTCATCCCGCCGATGGGGAGGGACCACGCCACCGGGTCGACCTCACCGAATTCGACATCGCCACGACAAGCGTGACGAACGACGATTTCGCCCGGTTCGTCGCCGACACCGGGTTCGTCACGACGGCGGAACGTTTGGGCACCTCGGCGGTGTTCGCCATGCTCCTGGAGACCAATCCGGGAGCCCGAACTCATGTGCTCGGGCAGGCCCCGGGTGTGCCCTGGTGGGTCGAGGTCTCCGGCGCGAACTGGGCGGCACCCGAAGGTCCCGGATCGACCATCGATGACCGACGAGACCATCCCGTCGTCCACATCAGCTGGGACGATGCCCGCGCCTATTGCGAGTGGTCCGGCACTCGGCTGCCGAGCGAGGCCGAGTGGGAGCTCGCGTCCCGCGGCGGCCTCAAAGGCCGTCGCTATCCGTGGGGCAACCGACTGCTCATCGACGGGGAGTGGAACTGCAATATCTGGCAAGGCGAATTCCCGCGCACGAACACCCTCGACGACGGGTTCGTCGGCACCGGACCGGCCCGGCACTTCGCCCCCAACGGTCTGGGCCTGTTCAACACTGTCGGCAATGTCTGGGAATGGTGCGCCGACTGGTTCGCCCGCGACTACTACCAGCATTCCCCGCAGTCCGATCCGCAAGGCCCGGACACCGGAGACAAGCGGATCATGCGCGGTGGGTCATTCCTGTGCCACGACTCCTACTGCAATCGCTACCGGGTGGCCGCCCGCTCGTCGAACACTCCTGATTCCTCGGCTTCGAACATCGGCTTCCGCGTCGTCCGAGAGGCGCTCTGAGCGCTGAGTTCAGTCCCTGAGCTCCGCACCGAGGCGGCTCATCAGGTGCTTCGTCTCGATCGACAGCGGGACCGCCTCGGCCGAGCATATTGCCGCCCGATAGACTTCAAGTCATGTCGAGAATCACCTGTCCCGAACTGAGCACGAAGATCGTCACCGCAGACGTTGCGGCCCGCCATATCGACAATGGCCAACGTGTGGCCATGAGCGGATTCACCGGTTCGGGCTACCCGAAGGCAGTGCCGGGGGCAGTGGCCGCACGCGCTCAGGCCGCACACGAGAAGGGCGCAGACTTCCGCGTCGAACTGTGGACGGGAGCTTCGACGGCGCCGGAACTCGACGGAGTGCTGGCCGAAGCGAACGCGGTGAGCAAGCGTCTGCCGTTCCAATCCGATCCGGCGATGCGGGCCTCGATCAACTCTGGCGACACCGCTTACGTCGATACTCACCTCAGCCATGCGGCTCAGCAGGCGTGGTTCGGCTTCTACGGCAACCTCGACGTCGCCGTCGTCGAAGTCGCGGCGATCCTGCCCAACGGTCTGCTGGTGCCCGGAAGCTCCGTCGGGAACTCGAAGACGTGGCTCGACCTGGCCGATAAGGTCATCCTCGAAGTCAACGATTGGCACCCGCGTGGGTACGAAGGCTTCCACGACGTCTACTACGGAACCCGGCGCCCGCCCGAGCGGCTGCCGATCCAGCTGCTCGAGCCGATGCAGCGCATCGGTGACCCCTATCTGCGTGTCGACCCGGCGAAGGTCGTCGCCGTGGTGGAGACGAACGCGCCGGACCGGAACCTGCCGTTCAAGCCTGCCGATGAGGACTCGAAGGAGATTGCCGGCCACCTCGTTGACTTCCTCCGCCATGAGATCGCCGCAGATCGGCTGCCGTCGGAGCTGCTGCCGCTGCAGTCAGGCGTCGGCAATGTCGCCAATGCGGTGATGGGCAATCTCGCCGACAGTGAGTTCGCGGGACTGACCGCCTATACGGAAGTCATCCAGGACGGAATGCTCGACCTCATCGACAGCGGAAAGCTCACCTCGGTGTCGGCGACGGCGTTCTCGCTGTCTGCCGAGCGGGCGGCGGATTTCAACGACCGGATCGAGTCGTACAAGGGCCGGATCCTGCTGCGCACTCAGGAGATGTCGAACCATCCCGAAGCGATCCGCCGCCTCGGCGTCATCGCGATCAACGGGATGGTCGAAGCCGATATCTACGGCAACGTGAACTCCACGCACGTGACCGGATCGTCGATCATCAACGGCATCGGCGGCTCCGGTGACTTCGCCCGCAACGCCTACCTCAACTTCTTCGTGTCGAATTCGCAGGCCAAAGTGGGAGCGATCTCGGCGATCGTGCCGTTCGCCAGCCATATCGACCACACCGAACACGACACTCAGATCCTCGTCACCGAACAGGGCCTGGCCGATCTGCGCGGACTGCCGCCGGTGGCCAGGGCACGGAAGATCATCGACAACTGCGCCCACCCGGACTACCGAGATCGTCTCACCGACTACCTCGAGCGGGCGCTCGCGGCGAACCCGACCGGTCGGCACACCCCGCACATCCTCGCCGAGGCTCTGTCCTGGCACGAGAATTTCCTTACGACCGGTCACATGTGATCAGCTGCGGGGCCGTACGGCCCCGCCGGTTCAGCTGCCGATGATGGTCGGTGCTGCCGCGACCACCCAGGCGAGCCCGGGCCCGATGAGGCACATGAGACCGGCGTAGCCGATCATCTGCCTGTAGTAGCGGTCGCGAATGCTCGGATGGACATTGGCCAAGAGCATCGCGCCGTTGGTCGAGAACGGACTGATGTCGACGATGGTCGCGGCGATCGCCAGAGCCGCGACGAATCCGCCGACATGGACGTCTCCCGATTCGAGGAACGGCACCGCCAGAGCGATGACGACCCCGATGATCGCCAGAGACGACGCCAGCGCTGAGATCAGACCCGACATGTAGAACAGGAGCAGCGCCGCCAACAGCGGTACGCCGATCGCTGAGATTCCGGCCGACACCCATTCGACGGTTCCGGCTTCCTGAAGAACTGCGATGTAGGTGAGCACACCGCAGATGAGGATGACGATCGACCACGAGACCTTCGACATCGCGGCTTTGCCTGCGGCGGGATCGATGGCGGCGAGGATCACCGAGATCGTGATGGTCACCAGGCCCACATCCCAGCTGAAGATGATCACTGAGAGCGCCATGGCGATGAGCCCGATGAGGGTCGGGATCTGAGAGCGTGTGAGCCGGATGGTGGTTCCGTCGTTGCCGACGGACTCGGCTTGGGTGAGTGCGTCGTCGGCTTCGGCGCGCAATCCGGGCCTGCGATGGAGGACGAACCAGACGACGACAGCGAAGGCGGCGTTGAACACGAACGGAGCGAGGAACAAGGTCAGCGGCGTCGGTGTGAGACCGTTCGTGGTCAGATAGTCATTGATGAAGATGCCGTAGACGCTGATCGGGGAGAACGCGCCGGCCAGTGCTCCGTGCACGACGAGCAGACCGACCATGAACTGATTGATCCGGTGCCGGCGTGCGAATGTCAGCGCCAGCGGGGCGATGATGGCCACCGCGAAGAGCGCTCCCAGCGAGATGAGGACAGCCGTGAGTGCGAAGAAGATCCACGGCATGAGTCCGACGCGCCCGCCGACGAGCTTCACACACCAATTGACGATCACCTCGATTGCGCCGTTGTTCTGGGCGAAGCCGAACAGGTAGGTCAGGCCCACCAGAGTGAGGAAGAGATCGACGGGAAATCCTGCCAGGAACTCCTCCGGGGCCTGGTGGAGTACGAGACCGCCGACTCCGGCAGCTGCGAGGAAGCCGAGCAGCCCCATATTTATGTCCCGCCAGGTTCCGATGACGAACATCAGTCCGAGGACGACGACGCAGATCAGTTCTGCACTCATGGGCTCAGCTCCTCCTAGGATCCGCTGCCGGCTTCTTCGCGCCGGCGACTGGGGCACGCGATTCAAGCTAGTGCATGTCACCAGGAGGGATCAGCCCTATTCGGCATATGAGCTGATCAGGCAGTCTACGGGGGGGGGGGGGG
>NZ_BCSJ01000010.1 GCF_001570805.1 Brevibacterium epidermidis NBRC 14811
GGGGGGGGGGGGGGGGGGGGGGGGGTGAAACGACCGTGAACCTGCCGAGTCGTACAGGGATGCCCTGAAATCGTCCATCACGGATAGTGCGGTTGGTCACAGAATCGTTAATGTGTCATTCAGCCCTGGTCGCTGACGATCATCGACACTGAACCTGCTGCCGCAGGGGGGGCACAAACGACACCCAGGAGGCCGCACTGTGAACTGGTACCGCCGTCTTGAACAGCGATTGGAATCCGGGCACGATTCCGGAGTCATCCGCGGGACCCTGAGCGGGGGACGGATGTTCATGATCTGGCTGGCCGCGAACCTCGTCGTCACGACCCTGCTGACCGGAACTCTGTTCGTTCCCGGCATCGACTTCACCACAGCGGTCATCGTCATCATCCTCGGGACGGTCATCGGCACCATCGTGCTCACGCTCATCGGCAACATCGGCACCCGTACGGGCTTGGCGACCATGGCCATCACCCGCGGTGCCTTCGGCGCCAAGGGCAGCTTCCTGCCGGTCGCCGCCAATGTCATCATCCTCATGGGCTGGAGCTGGGTGCAGGCGATGTTGGCGGGAATCAGCGTCAACTATGTGGTCGCCCAGACGACGGGGTTCTCCAATCCGATCCTCTTCTCGGTGCTCTGCCAGGCGCTCGTTGTCGGGTTGGCGATTCTCGGCCATGAGGGCATCGAGAAAGCCGAACCGTGGTTCGCTCTTCTCATCCTGCTGGTCATGGCCTATGTCTTCGTCATCGCCTTCACCGGACATGCACCGAGCGAGTACGCGGGAATCGAAAGCCTCCCGGCACTCGAGTTCACTCCGGTCCTCGCACTCGACATCGTCATCTCCACTGCCATCTCCTGGACCGTGCTCTCCGGTGACCTCAACCGTTTGGCCAGCACCCAGAAAGCCGGAATCCTCGGGTCGGGGCTGGGCTACCTGACCTCAACCGTGCTGGCGATGCTGCTGGGCCTCACTGCCTTCAGCTTCATCCTGCTCGACGGGGGAGACCCGGCCGAATTCGATCCGACGGCGCTCGCCGCCGAGTTCGGGTGGGCACTGGCCATCGTCATCTTCCTGTCTGTCATGGCCACGAATACGATGGTCGTCTACGGAATGGTCAACTCCGTCGTCGGCGCACAGAGCCGAACGAAACTGAAGTTCCTGCCGACGGCGCTCATCCTCGGCGCGATCTCGATTATCGGATCGACGTGGCTGGCCCTGCTGGACCAGTACACCGACTTCCTGGTGATGATCGGAGCCTTCTTCGTCCCCGTCTTCGCCATCCTCATCGCCGATTACTACATCATCAAACGCCGTGCCTACTCGCCCGACATCCTCAAGGACTCCGGCGGTGTCTACTCCTACACGCGAGGAATCAATTGGGTGGCCGTCGGCGTGTGGATCCTCGGGGCACTGGCTTCCTACGTGCTCACCTACGCCTATCCAAGCCCGATCGGGGCGACGATCCCGTCATTCGCCATCTCCTTCGTGCTATATCTCGCGCTGTCCTGGGGTAGCCGGGAGAAGTTTGCAGGAACAGACCACACGCACTTGGCAGAAAGGGTCCGCGGAAGCTGAACGGGCCCATTTCCCGGCACGAGGGCTGACCACCATCTGCCGTTCCCAGGTGATGAAGCGGTCTACGCGTTATGATCGCAAAGATCGGCCGGAATCACAGAAGGGAACCCGGTGTCTGTGATGGTCACGAAAGTCTTCGACAGGTTCATGCCCCCGAACCGTCGACTCAACCCCGAGGCGCTGGCCTGGGTCGCGGTGATCGTTCTTGCCATAGGAATGCTCGCGGTGGAATCGTCGATCGCCGTCTCGGTCAATGAAGCGCCCGTCGCATTGGCCTTCGTCGTCACCATTGTCCACGTCGGGTCCATGCCGCTGTCCATGCTGCGCCCGCTCTTCGGCACGCTCATGTCGATCGCCGCCTGCACGGTGCTGCCGCTGTTGGGGCCGCTCGTGTCCGGAGTTCCGTGGCCGTGGATGGTTCCGATGATCATCACACAGATCGTCATCATCCTCATCATCGGACTCCGCGCCCACTGGGGCGTGGCTCTGGCCGCACTGCTCGGCAGCATCGCAGGCTCAGCAGTCGCGGTGCTCATCACTCACTTTTTCATCGCGGACACCCGCACCGACGGTGCCATCGTCAACATCCTCGTGTACTCCTGCATCGCCGGCGGCGTCTACCTCGCCGCGGTCATCGTCCAGCAATGGCAGCTCATTCGTTCCCAATTGATTCAGGAGAAGGAGAACACCGCGGAGGAGCATTCCAAACGTGTGGCCATCGAGGAGAAGGCCCGTATCGCCCGGGAACTCCACGACATCGTCGCCCACAGCATGTCGATCATCAACATCCAGGCCTCCAGCGCACCGTTCCGCCACGCCGGAATCGACTCGGAGGTGGCCAAGGAATTCGAAGACATCTCCGCCTCCGCCCGCACTGCGCTGACGGAGATGCGCGGACTTCTCAGCGTCCTGCGCAACGATGAAGGCGGAGGCGAACTGGCGCCGCAGCCGAAGTTCTCCGAGGTCGATGCCCTCATCGAGAAGGCCCGGCACGCAGGAGTGCAGGTCACCGTGGAACGCACCGGCGAACCGATCGACCACCTCATGCGCGACAGCACCGGGCTCGCCGGGTACCGCATCATCCAAGAAGCTCTGAGCAACGCGATCCGCCACGCCCGCAACTCCGCCATCGCCATCCGCATCCGCGGTGGCAGCTCAGCCGTGTGGATCAGCGTCACCAACGACCACGGGGACGGCCCCAGTGAAGCTGCAAAGCACGACAAGCACGACCGGCAGGGACTGATCGGCATGCGTGAACGCGCAGCCTCCGCGGGTGGGGAGATTCGCAGCGGAGCGACTGCCGACGGAGGCTTCGAAGTTGAAGCAGTTCTGCCGCTCGCGCCCCGCGAACGCCCCACCGACGGCAGCGAGCCGACCACCGGCACACCGGTCACGGACAAGGAGACCCCATGATCAGGATCGTCATCGCCGATGACCAGGGGATGGTGCGCGCCGGCTTCGCCGCACTGTTGAGCGCCCATGCTGACATCGAGGTTATCGGTCAGGCCGAAGACGGGGCACAATGTGTCGAACTCGTCGCCGACCTTGCCCCCGACATCGTCCTCATGGACGTCCGGATGCCGCTGATGGACGGAATCGAAGCGACCCGCACGATCGTCGCTGCGAATGTCGAGACTCGGATCATCATGCTCACCACCTTCGATATCGACGACTACGTCTTCGACGCCATCCGTGCCGGGGCCAGCGGATTCCTCCTCAAGGACGCTCCACCCAGTGAACTCGCCGAGGCGGTCCGCATCGTCGCCGGAGGCGAGGCGCTTCTGGCTCCGAGCGTGACCAAACGGGTCATCGAACACTTCGCCACCGGCGGGCAGAAGCCCAATCGCACAGCCCTGCCCGAACTCACGGACCGGGAACGCGAGATCCTCATCCAAGTCGCACGCGGAGCTTCGAACACAGAGATCGCGTCGAGCCTGCACATCGCGGTGCAGACCGTGAAGACCCACGTCTCCCGGATCCTGTACAAACTCGATGCCCGCGACCGCGCCCAAGCAGTCATCGCCGCCTACGAATCCGGTCTCGTCATTCCCAACAGCTGAGTCCGAGCGCTCGTCTTCGTCTCGCACCCCCTACCCGAGTAGGGGGTGAAGAACGGCTCCCTGGGGTGACGAAAAACCGGGCGGATCTCCATACGGTGGGAACCATGAACCCATCTGACCTCATGACATCTGAACCGACTTCCCCAGCTGCGACGCCGTTGTCGACTCCGGCACCGGATCGCGCGTCCCGGGCCGAGGTGCTCGAACGCAGGCGAGCGAAGAGGGGAACCGCCGAACAGGAATTCACCAGCGACTTCAGCGCGCTGATGGCTCAGGTCAAGGAAGCGGGACTGCTGGCCAGGCGGCCGGGTTGGAACACGCTGCGCTTCGTCCTCCTCGGGCTCGGTTACGTTGTGGCTTTCGGAATGCTCTTCCTCATCGGTGAGAGTTGGTGGCAGATGGCGACTGCGGTCGTCTTCGGTGCACTGTTCACTCAGACCGCCTATGTCGCCCATGACGCGGCGCACCGCCAGATCTTCACCAATGGAAAGACAGGGGAGTGGGTGTCGACGATCATCGGCAACCTCTTCATCGGTCTGAGCTACGGATGGTGGCTGAAGAAGCACAATGCGCTTCACCATGCCAATCCGAACAAGGCCGGAGTCGACGGGGACATCGCTCCCGGTGCGCTCGTCTTCACCCCTGAAGACGCGAGGGAACGCACCGGCATCGCCAAATGGTTCGCCGCCCGCCAGGGCTGGTTCTTCCTGCCTCTGCTCACGCTGGCGGGCCTGCAGCTGCACGTCGAATCCGTCAAAGCCATCGTCCGGGGACAGTCGTCGATCAAACGCCGTTGGATCGAAGGCGTCTTCATCGGAATCCGCCTCATCGGGTTCCCCGCGCTCGCCATCTGGGCGGCAGGTCCTCTCATCGGCAGCGTCTTCTTCCTCGTCCAGCTCGCCGTCTTCGGCGTGCATATGGGCGGATCTTTTGCCCCCAACCACAAAGGCCAGCCGATCGTACCCAAAGATGTGAAGATCGACTTCCTGCGCCGTCAGACGCTGATGTCACGCAATATCTCCGGCGGTCGCTTCATGGGATTCCTCATGGGCGGTCTGAACTATCAGATCGAACACCACCTGTTCCCCAGCATGCCGAGCGTCAACCTGCACCGGGTGCAGCCGATGGTCCGCGAATACTGCCGCCAGAAGGACATCACCTACACGGAGACGACTCTGCTCGAGTCCTACAAGATCATCATCGCCTACCTCAACCGAGTGGGCCTCGGGGAAGCCGATCCCTTCGACTGCCCCGTCACCGCGCAGTTCCGGTCTCGCTGACTGGCGGGGCACATTCAGTTGCGGTCCCGCAGGCTGAAGGCCTCACAGTCACCTCCAGCGCTGCGGGCCGGACGAGAAAGAAGCTCAGGTGAGCCGATCGTGTTCACCGGAGACCCATTCGGCATAGCGCTTGGCCGACGTCTGCACCGCTGAGTGAGCTTCGGAGGCGATCGACTGGCCGAAGTTGCCGTACATGCGGTCGAAGTCGAGATCGTTCACCGAGGCTGCGATGCGCCGAACGACTGCCGCCGACAGCGGCAGGTAGTTCGGGAAGCTGCGCATGAATGTCACCCATCCCGACCGCGCCACCGGACCGATTGAATCTCCGCTGAGCATGACCCCGGTGCCGTCGGCGCCCGTCCATACCGCTACAGCGCTGCCCGGGAAATGACCGCCGGTGCGTCGGAGCCTCACTCCGGGGACCGGTTCCGCCTCGTGGAAATAGGGGCAGATGGCCCGCCCGGTCCGCTGCACCCATTCGAGATCGGCTCGGCACACGAAGACGGGGGCATCGTCGAAAGCGGCACTCCACTCCAACTGGGTGCCGAACATATGCGGGTGGCTGGCGGCGATGCCGGCGACTCCGCCGAGGTCACGGACCGCTGTAACCGCCTCGGCGTCGATATAGGCGGGCACGTCGAAGAGCATATTGCCGGCATCGGTGCAGGCGAGATAACAGGTCTGGCCGATTCCGAGCTTCGGTTCGACGCGGATGGCGAAGAGGCCGGGTTCGCGTTCGGAAATGGTGAGGCGGTGGCCCTCGGACTCGAGTTCCGTCCGCGTCGTCCACTGCTGGCCGGAGGCAGGGACCCACTGCCGGTCATCCTCGCAGATCGGGCACAAGTCGGGCAGAGGGGTCGTCGTCTCCACCCCGCAGGTGCGGCAGATCGTCACATCGGATAGTGCCACCATGTCATCCTCTCGGTCCCACACGTGAAACCACAGACTCCCACCGAGCCTAGTCCTCACATGAAGTGAAGACCAGGATCGGTGGGAGTCCCACCGCCGCGCGGCCCGTCAGTGTGCGGCGGCGTGCGCCTTCCTGTGGGCGATGACATGGCCGACGAGGATGAGCGCGATGCCGCCGGCGAGCCAGGCGCTGAGCACCCACCACTGGAGCGACATGGACGCGTCCGGGAAGTACGAGAGATTGCGCAGGAGCGTGCCGGCCGCGCCCGGGACGAAGAACTGGCCGATGTCACCCCATGAACCGGCGAGGAACTCCTTCGGCTGGTTGAGCGAGGCGATCGGGTTGCCGATCAGCATCGTCAGCACCGCACCGATGGCGATGCCGGCAGGACCGATGAGCGAAACGAAGCCGTTGATCAGCCCGACCGTCGCCGCGATCGAGAGCCCGATCGCCAGTGCGTTGAGGCCGAAATTCCCCTGCAGGATCCCGAACCAGGTCTGCATGATCAGCGCCAGGGCCAGTCCGCCGACGATTCCGTAGACGACGGTGCCGACCAGGCGCATCCGCCGCGAGCGGATGCCCATGCTGGTGAGCACACCTCCGACGATTCCGCCGAGGGTCAGGGGCAGTCCCGCGATGGCCAGTCCCGCGCCGGAGGGATCGTCATCGGAGAGCGGAACGACGTCGGTGATCTTCACCTGCGGAACCTCCATCGCCGAGGCGGTCGGATCGGCGCCTTCTCCCGCCGGGTTGCCCTGGGGTGGGGCCTGGCCGGCGGCCGCGGCTTCGAGGGTCTTCTGCATCTGCTCCTGCATCTTCTTCGTGCCTTCCTGAAGGCCCGAGATCGCCTGCTGGTCGATGTTGTGCTGCATCTGGGTGCCGATTCCGCTGAGCTGCTGCGCGACTGCTGGGGAGGCGGCCTTGGCGATGAGGATCTCCGGTTCGTCCTCGAGGACGAAGGCTCCGTAGACCTCACGCTCCTTGATGAGCTGCACCGCCTCGGCGCGGGAATCGACGCGCTTGAGATCGAGCATGCCGTCGGGGGCGTTGCCGGAGATCCGGTCGATCTGCTCTTCATCACCGACGGCGGCGATCGGCAGATCCTTGGGATCCGAGGTCACGGTCGGCCAGCTGAAGGCGAGCAGTACGAAGCTGACGACGGCTGCGGCAAGGACGGCGACGAGGACGGCCCGTCCGAACTGCGGGGGAGCATCCTGGGCTGTCGTCGCCGGTGTCGTGCGCGCGGCCGAACGGTCGACCGCGTCTTCTCGGCTGAGTATCTGGGTCGGCATGTCTGTCCAATCATCGAAAACGAATACTCGTTCATTATGAAACCATCGGCTAGGATATATCAAGAATGGTTATTCGTTTTTAGGGGGAGAAGTGCCGAAGGTCACCGAGGAGCACAAGGCCGCGATGCGTACCAGGATCCAGGATGCGGCTCTGACATGCTTTGCCCGCAAAGGATTCGCCGGTGCGTCGATGGCCGATATCGTCAAGGAGGCGGGGCTGTCGGCCGGAGCCGTCTATGTCTACTATGCGTCGAAGGCCGACCTGATGATCGACGTCGCCCGCCGGGTGATGGGGCCGCGCATGGCGGTGCTCGATGCAGCCACATCCGGTGGTGAGGTGACGGCTCCTGCGGAGGTCTTCGTCGAGATCATCGATTCACTGCTCATTGACAACCCGTTCTCACCGGTGATGGTTCAGGTGTGGGGTGAGTCCTCCTACGACATGGAGTTCGCGAATTTCGCCAGGGGTACCTTCGAAACGCTCATCGCAGAGTTCACCGACTACCTCGCTCTCTACCTGCAGGACCAACGGGGAGTGGATGCAGAGACCGCGCGGGCTCGGGCCGCGGTTCTGGTGCCCGGCCTGCTGGCCATGATCCAGGGCGCAGTCGTCCAGTCGACCGTCTTCGGCGAACCCTCCAGAGTGCGAGTCCGTGCCGGAATCGAAGCCGTGCTCTCCAGCATCGAGTTCTGAGTCAGCGTCGACTTCTTCGTTCCTCCGCTGCTCAGACGGAGTCGCCGTCGTCATCGACCGAATGGACGCGGTCTTCGCGCATGCTCACCGTTTCGACTCCGTTCAGCTCCATGAGCGGGGCCACAAGCAGGTGCAGGGGTCGCTTTCCGTCGAATCTCACGTCGACCTGGACCATCCGCGTCCCGTCGGCGGACTCGAACCGCCGCGAATCGACGATGGTGTTCTGGAATCCCATTTGGCCGGCGAGGGCGAGGATCTCGCGGAGGACTCCCGCTCCGTCGCGGTAGGACACCCGCAGCAGTTTGCGGTGGTCGCTGTTGGGGATCTTGCGGATCAGGGGAGCGATGACGAAGAGCGTGAACAGGTGGAGGGCAGTGAGCATCGTCGCCAAGAGCAGCATCCCGGCGCCGCAGGCCATACCGACGGCGGCCGTGACCCAGATCGTCGCGGCAGTGGTGAGCCCGCGGACCATGTTGCGTCCCTTGAAGATCACTCCGGCGCCGAGGAAGCCGATGCCGGAGACGATCTGCGCGGAGATCCGTGAAGGATCGAGGCGGACGTCGTTGTCGAGCACGCCTTCGAACCCATAGGCGGAGATCAGCGTGAAGGCGCAGGTGCCGATGCCGACGAGCACGTGGGTGCGGTAGCCGGCAGCCTTCTGCCTGAACTGTCGTTCGAAGCCGATGAATGAGCACAGGACGAAGCTGGCCAGCAGCAGACCGGCCTGGAGCAGTCCTGCGCTGCCCAGGATGTTCTCAAACGACGAGGAGTTGACCATAGTCACTTCACCATAGCCCCACCCAACCCCCTAGTTGCTACCTGACGGCGGCCCAGCAACCTCGCGCGAGGTTGCTGAGCCGCCGTCAGGTAGCGGGGGCTTTTAGTGGCAGCCGTCCGGGCCGCAGACTGCGCCCTCGGTGAGTTCATCTGCCTTGTCTTTGTCGGTTGACTGCGGAGGGCGGGCGAGCACCGTGAGCTTCTGGCCCTCATCCCATGCCGTCTCGAGGGCCTGGGTGAAGACGTCGGCCGGCTGTGCCCCGGAGATGCCGTACTTGCGGTTGATGACGAAGAACGGGACGCCGTTGGCGCCGAGCGAGCGTGCCTCGCTGATATCGGACCGCACCTCCTCGGAGTGCTCATCGGTTGCGAGGACGCGACGGACTTCGTCGGAATCGAGGCCGATCTCACGCCCCACCTCGGCGAGATAGTCGATGTCACCGATGTCGCGCCCCTTCTCGAAGTGCCCCGACAGCAGCGCTTCCTTGGCCTGTGACATGAGCCCGTGAGTCTTGGCGAAGTGGAGGAAGCGATGGGCGGTGAAGCTGTTGGCCACGACGATCGAATCGAAGTCGTAGTTCAGACCGACTGCGGCGGCCTGCTGCGTGACATGGTCGAACATCTGCCGCACCTGAGCGGCGGGCATGCCCTTCATCTGGCTGAGGTATTCGGTCTCGGTGCCGTCAAAGTGATCGGGCAGGCTCGGGTCCAGCTGGAAGCTGCGCCACTGGACGTCGACATCGTCCTTGTGGGCAAATGTACCGAGGGCATCCTCGAAGCGACGTTTTCCGATATAGCACCAGGGGCAGGCGATGTCCGACCAGATCTCAATCTTCATATCAATGCCAACCGCGCCCGACGCGCGGATATTCCGGTCCGATTCAGAACAGCGCCTGCTGCGCCGGGGCGGCGAACTGCTGGGCCGGTGCCGTCTGCAGGCTTGGCTGCCGCGGGGTTCGGTTCGATTCCCTGCGTCCGCGCATCCGGGAAGTCGCCGGATAGTCGTCATCGCTGCGGCCTCGCAATCCGAAGCGGTCGATGAGCGGGTTGATGCGCTCACCGAGCCACCGTCGATACTCCTTCGACGCGTAGGAGGACCGGGCATACATCGTGCGGTAGCGGGGGAGGAGCTCGGGGTGTTCGCGTTCGAGCCACTCGAAGAACCACTCGCGGGCGCCGGGGCGCAGGTGCAGCGCTCCGTAGACGACTCGTGCGGCACCCGCGTCCTTGATCGCTCGGAGTGCGGATTCGAGGTGGTCGCGGGAGTCGGTGAGCTTCGGCATGATCGGCATCATGAAGACGGTGACGTCGAACCCGAGCTCGGCGGCCGCGCGTACGGTGGCCAGTCGGGCCTTCGTCGTCGGCGTGCCGGGCTCGATGCTCTGCTGCAGGGCGTCGTCGTGGACGGCGATCGACATGCTGATTTCCACCGGAGCGTCTTCGGCGACGCGGGCCAGCAGCGGCAGATCGCGGCGCAGCAGCGTGCCCTTGGTCAGAATCGACATCGGTGTCGACTGCTCGGCCAGGGCAGTGATGATTCCCGGCATCAGGCAGTAGCGGCCTTCGGCCCGCTGATAGGGGTCGGTGTTCGTGCCCAGGGCGACATGGTCACGCGCCCACTTCGGGCGTATCAGTTCGGCGGCGAGGACTTCGGCGACATTGACCTTGACGACGACCTGGCGATCGAAGTCGGTCCCGGAGTCGAGATCGAGGTAGCG
This sequence comes from Brevibacterium epidermidis NBRC 14811, assembly GCF_001570805.1. Lineage (GTDB taxonomy): Bacteria > Actinomycetota > Actinomycetes > Actinomycetales > Brevibacteriaceae > Brevibacterium > Brevibacterium epidermidis. The sequence continues at coordinate 10,305 of NZ_BCSJ01000010.1, forward strand.
GTGGGTGTTCCTTGCGAAGCAGTACACGCAGGCGTGCGAGCAGCCGCGGTAGGGGTTGACCGTCCAGGAAAACGGCATCGAACTGGACCGCGGGACGCTGTTGAGAGCGGACTTCGCCAGTACCTCGTGGAAGGTGATTCCTGAGAATTCCGGCGTCTGCACCGACCGGATCAGTCCCTCCGTTCCGAAGAGGACTGGGGAGCCCGAGCCGGTGTCGTCACTCGTTTCGTTCCACCGCATGACTTCATTCGAACATGAGTTCGAATCGGAGTCAAGGGTGGGGCGCCGTGATCAGCCAGGCTCAGGAGACGCGCAGCCCCTTGAACTCGCTGCGGTGGAAGACCAGCGCCTCGGGTCCGTCGTCGTTGCGGGTGCCGAGGATCTCGAGCAGGGCCACGGTATGATCGCCGGCTGCGACCTCCTCGTAGAGCCGGGTCCAGAGGAATGCGGAGCTGCCGGGAATCGTCAGCCCGCCTCCGGCCGTGACCTCGGGGCTGACGCCGGTGAAGCGTCGACTGCGGTCCTTCGACGCCAGCTGCCGGGCCAGGTGCTCCTGGTCGGAGCCGAGGAGGGAGATCCCGAGCTCAGGTGCCCGGCGCAGGGTGGGCCAGGTGGTCGACGAGTTCTGGACCGCGACGCTGACCAACGGCGGGTCGAGGGAGACGCCGACGGTGAGCGTGGAGGCGACGAGGCCGAGGGGTGCCGCATCGACCTCGGCCCCGATGAAGGCAACGCCCTGAGGGAAGTGGGAGAAGGTCTCGCGGAGGGTCTCAGGTGTTGCGGGGGTCACCGGTGCCGGTGATTGTGTGGTGGGGTCTGCCAAGAGCGTCATTCCTTCACCTCTGTCTTCGTGTGGTCGTCGGAGTCTCGGGCGCCTGCTGATCTGTTGAGCAGACAAGGTCGACGAAGTCGTCTGCGAGTGCCTATGAAGTCGATCATTGCAAATCGGAACCGTTTCCATCGTGGCCAAGGTCATACGAAGACGACTTATGACCACATATGAAGCTGAGCGTCGGGACGTGACACTAAAGTGCAGGTGCCTGCGAGGTCCGGGCATAGATTGCTCAGCGAAACACGGACTCGCCTGGCAGCGAGCCGACCGAACCCCGCCGCAGAGGAGCATCACATGACGCAGACGTCGGTCACCGCACCGAGAACCCAGGACCCACCGCAGCGGCTCTTGTCGGGGAAGAAGCGGGTGCTGGCTTCGGCCTTCGCCGGAACGACGATCGAGTGGTACGACTTCTACCTTTACGGCACCGCCGCGGCCCTGATCTTCAATGTCCAGTTCTTCCCCAGCCACAGTGAGCTGGGCAGCAGTCTCGCCGCCTTCGCCAGCCTCGCCGTCGGCTTCTTCGCCCGACCACTGGGCGGCATCATCGCCGGCCATCTCGGCGACCGGGTGGGCAGAAAGGCTCTTCTCGTCGTCTCCCTGCTGTCCATGGGAATCGCGTCGACGCTCATCGGACTCGTCCCGAACTTCAGTGCGATCGGCTGGTGGGCAGCTGCTGCCCTCGTCGTCCTGCGCATCGTGCAGGGACTCTCGGCCGGAGCGGAATGGGGCGGCTCGGCACTGCTCTCGGTCGAACACGCACCGGCGAGCAAGCGCGGACTGTTCGGCTCCTTCACCCAGATCGGCTCGGCTGCGGGAATGCTCTTGGCCACCGGCGCCTTCTTCGCCGTCCAGAGCCTGCTCACCGACGAACAGTTCGAAGCCTTCGGCTGGCGCATCCCCTTCCTCGCCTCCGCTCTGCTCGTCGCGCTGGGACTCTGGATCCGCCTCGGCGTCTCCGATGCTCCGGAATTCCAGGAGCTCAAAGCCTCCGGCGATGTCGCCAAGGCGCCGCTGCGCGACGTGCTGACCAAACACCCACGGGTCCTCCTCGTCACCATCGGACTCCGCCTGGCGCAGAACAGCGTCTTCTATCTCATCACCGTCTACATGCTCAGCTACCTGTCGGAGAACCGCGGCGACTCGACCTCGGGTGTCACGGCCGTCATGATCGCCTCGGCGATCGGACTGTTCACCGGGCCTCTCTGGGGGTGGGTCTCGGACAAGGTCGGTCGCAAACGCGTGAGCATCGGCGGCATCATCGGCGTCGCCGTCTTCGGCTGGATCTTCTTCGCCTTCCTCGACTCGGGCCCCTTGGCGTTCCTGCCCATCATCGTCATCCTCGGCATGAACCTCGCCCACGATGCGATCTACGGCCCGCAGGCCGCGTGGTTCGCCGAACAGTTCCCCATCGAGGTCCGCTACTCGGGCGTGAATATGGGCTACCAGCTGGGCACCGTCATCGGCGGCGGAATCATGCCGATGGTTGCAGCCCTGCTCTACGTCGCCGGAGGGCACTCGCCCTGGCTCATCTGCGGTTACCTCACCCTGCTGTGCGTCCTCTCGCTCATCGCCGCCATCGGCGCAAAGGACCCTGCCCGAGAGCTCGCACGCACCGCGGACTGAACGCACCCGCCGCTTCGTCGGCCCCACGCTCATCGCACCACCACGATTAGGAGACACCCATGACGAAACCGATCCTGCTCAACGCCTTCGACATGATGACCCCGGTCCATCAGTCGCCCGGACTGTGGCGCCACCCGGAATCACGGGTCGACGAGTTCACTCAGCTGTCCTTCTGGACCGACCTGGCCAAGACCCTCGAAGACGGAGGATTCTCCTCGCTCTTCCTCGCCGACATCCTCGGCGTCTACGACGTGTACGGCGGCAACGCCGACGTCACGAACCGCGGGGGAGTGCAGTTCCCGCTGCTCGACCCCCTCGTCGCAGTCCCGGCCATGGCCGCGGCCACGAAGACGCTGGGATTCGGCGTGACCGCCTCGGTGACCTACGAGAAGCCCTACCTGCTCGCCCGCACCCTGACCACCCTCGACCACTTCACCAACGGTCGAGTCGCCTGGAACATCGTCACCAGCTATGTCGACTCCGCCGCCCGCAACCTCGGGCTCAAGGGCCAGATCCCGCACGATGAGCGCTACGACCGGGCCGATGAGTTCATGGAGGTCATGTACAAGCTGTTCGAGGGCTCGATCACCCCGGACGCGCTCAAGGCCGATGCCGACGCCAACGTCTTCGTCGACCCGACTGAGGTGCGCGACATCGACCACGATGGCAAGTTCTTCACCGTTCCCGGTCAGGCGCTCGCCGTCCCCGGACCGCAGGGCACCCCACTGCTCTTCCAAGCCGGCGCATCCAAGCGCGGACAGGAATTCGCCCTCGACCACGCCGAGGCGATCTTCTTCTCCGGACCGACCCCGGAGATCCTGCGCAGCTGGGTCGACAAGGTCCGTGACGGACTCGAAGAGCGCGGACGCGCCCGTGACGCGGTGAAGATCTTCGCTCTGGCCACCGTCATCGTCGACGACACTGACGAAGCCGCCGAGGCTCGCCTGGCCGACTATCGCCGCTACGTCGACACCGAATCCGCGCTGTCCCTGTTCGGCGGATGGACCGGAGTCGACCTCTCGGGAGCTGACCCCGAAGACACCCTCGAATACGTGTCGACCGAAGCCAACCAATCCGCGCTCGCCTCCTTCACCACCATGGCCGGGGACAAGCCGTGGACGATTCGGGACCTCGCGGAGTTCGTCGCCCTCGGCGGACGCGGGCCGGTCATCACCGGATCGCCGGAGACCATCGTCGACGAATTCCAGCGGTGGATGGATGATGCAGATATCGACGGATTCAACATCGCCGCGGCCGTGCGCCCGGCCGATGCCGAACGCTTCACGAAGTACGTCTCACCCGAACTGCGCCGCCGCGGACTCCTGCCCGAACCGACCGCAGGTGCCACGGTGCGCGAGCAGCTCACCGGGGCCGGTCCCCGCCTGGCCGAGGACCACACGGGTGCCCGGTTCCGCCTCGGGGAGGGTGCCCGCGTCTGATCACACGGGGTCCGACGAATCGGGGAACGGCCGTGGACCATTCTGGTCTGCGGCCGTTCGTCGGTCCGGTGACCGAGGACTCAGTCGGTGACGAAGTATGACAACGGGCGCCGGCGATCAGCCGCGGGAGTCGGATACTTATCGACTGTGACTTCGACAGATCCCGCCGCGAACGCGGCACAGACACCATCCTCCCGGAACGGACAGGCGGCGATGCAGGTTCCGCGCATCGTCTCCTCGGCGTCCGATATCCACTCGATCCTCGCTGAGTTCGGCTCACAGGGGACGAAGACGACGGCAGTGATCATCCTCGCCCTCGGCGGGATCTTCATGGATGCCTACGACTTCTCCTCCCTGGCCTTCGGCATCACCGCCATCCAGGAGCAGTTCGGCCTCTCCGGCTTCATGACCGGACTCGTCAACGCTTCGATCATGGTCGGAGCTGTCATCGGCGCACTCTTCGGCGGCTACCTCGTCGATCGGTTCGGACGGTACAAACTGTTCATGGCCGATATGGTCTTCTTCGTCGTCGCCGCCATCGGCTGTGCCGTGTCGCCGAACGAATGGGTCCTCATCGCCTTCCGCTTCGTCATGGGCATCGGCGTCGGCCTCGACCTGCCGGTGGCGATGGCGTTCCTCGCCGAATTCTCCAAGCTCAAGGGCAAGGGAAACCGTTCGCAGCGAGTCAACGCGTGGTCTCCGGCCTGGTACTTCGCCACCGGTATGGGCTACGTCATCGTGCTCATCATCTTCATCACGCTGCCCTATGAGCAGCACGCGATCCTGTGGCGCATCGTCGTCGGCTTCGGCGCCGTCCCGGCGCTCATCGTCCTCCTCGTCCGCCGCCGCTACCTCGCCGAATCGCCCGAATGGCTGGCCAACCAGGGCGATCTGCGCGGCGCCGTCGAGGTCATGCGCAGCCACCACAACCTCAACGTCGAACTCGCCCCCGCCGAGGAGCGCGAGACCCCGGTTGCCTCGGCTGCCCCGGAGAAGGGCGGCCGTTGGAGCGGCTTCGCCGAGCTCTTCTCCCCGCGCTACCGGGTGCGCACGATCGTCGCGCTCTGCGTCTCAGTGTTCTCGACCTTCGGCTACAACGCCGTCGCCTATGGCACCCCGCTCATCATCACCACGCTCTTCCACCAGACTCCGTTGATCACGATCATCGCCTCACTGGTCATCAACCTGGGCTTCGGAACGCTCGGCGGACTGCTGGGCATGAGCATCGTCAACCGCTTCGGAACCCGGAAGATCACCCTCATCGGATTCGTCATCCAGGCAGTGGCACTGGGAATACTGGCCCTTGTGGGCATCCCGAACGGAGCCCTCGTCCTCGTCGCCGTGGCCATGCTCGCAGCCTTCGTATTCGCTCAGGCCGGGGGACCGGGAGCGAACCTCATGAACTATGCGACCCTGTCCTACCCGACACGGCTGCGCGGAATCGGAATCGGCTTCAACCAGTCCGTCCTGCGCGCCTTCTCGATCGTCTCGCTCATCATGTTCCCGATCCTCGCGGCTTCTTTGGGCACAGGAGTGTTCTGGATCGTCGCCTGCGCACCGCTGGCCGGCGCGATCGCCGTCGGCATCGTCGCCTGGGACCCGACAGCCAAGGACGTCGAACACGAAGACTGAGGCCAGAAACGGCAGATCGTCGTGACGACCATTGTCCGCTCCGGGCGCCGGAAACGGCGCCTCCCGTGACCAGCCGAGACGAGTTGCTGGCATATGAATGGTATTCCATTTGTCGAGATGCCGTGTCGGATGCATGGCAGCTGACCCGGCATCTCGCCCGTTTTCGGAGACACGTGTAGTAACAGGCGATAGCCAAATCACCCCACACTGCTCATTGCACGGCACATGTGAGCTGGGTTACTCTGAACCGGTCAGACTATCGGCGCCGGAGAGCTGTGTTTACTTGTTTGGTATCCCAGTTTGGCTGTGACCGGATACTAGGAGTGGACTGCATGAGGAAATCCGAGACAGGGGAGGCGCCCGCGCCCACACGGCTGGGGCCAAGCGCCGAACAGCTGGCGGCTCATCGCATCAGCCCGCGCTTCTACAACGCGGACCTCGCCCCGGCCCGCAAAGAGGGCCGCAGCTGGACGGCCTACAGCGTCTTCACTCTCTGGGCCAACGACGTGCACTCTCTGGGCAACTACGGCTTCGCGCTCGGACTCTTCGCCCTCGGCCTCGGCGCCTGGCAGATCCTCGTGGCACTCCTCGTCGGCGCCGCTCTGCTGTTCTTCCTGCTCACCCTCTCCGGATTCATGGGATACAAGACGGGCGTGCCCTACCCGGTGATGAGCCGGATCTCCTTCGGCATCCACGGGGCCCAGCTGGCCGCCTCGGTGCGGGGAATCGTCGCGATCGCCTGGTTCGGCATCCAGACCTACCTGGCCTCGAGCGTCCTCAACGTCATGCTGCTGACGATGTTCCCCGGACTCCAGTCCTGGGCCGACGCCGAGTTCCTCGGACTCTCCGGACTCGGCTGGTTCTCCTTCTCTCTGCTGTGGGTGATCCAAGTGATCATCGTCAGCTACGGAATGGAGATGATCCGCCGCTACGAAGCCATCGCCGGCCCGATCATCCTCGTGACCTTCCTCGCCCTGGCCGTCTGGATGCTCATCCGCGTCGACTTCTCCATCGCCTGGTCGACCGAAGACGCACTCAGCGGCTGGGAGATGTGGATGCACATCCTCGGCGGCGGCGCACTGTGGGTGTCCATCTACGGCACCTTCGTCCTCAACTTCTCCGACTTCACGAGGGCCGCGAAGAAACGCGGCTCGATCATCGTCGGCAACTTTTGGGGCATCCCGGTCAACATGCTCGTCTTCGGACTCGTCGTCATCTCGCTGGCCGGGGCACAGTACAAGATCGACGGCACCGTCATCACCTCACCGGCCGATATCGTCCAGTCCATCGGCAGCCCGATCCTGCTCGTGCTGGCCTCCCTGTCGCTGCTCCTGCTCACCGTCGCGGTCAACCTCATGGCGAACTTCGTCGCCCCGACCTATGCGCTGACGAACCTGTTCCCGCGCCACCTGAACTTCCGCAGTGCGGCCATCATCTCCGCCGTCATCGGCTTCGTCATCCTGCCCTGGAACCTGTACGACTCACCCGTGGTCATCGTCTACTTCCTCGGTGGACTCGGCGCCCTGCTCGGGCCTCTGTTCGGTGTGATCATGGTCGACTACTGGGTGGTGCGCAAGACGAAGGTCAACGTGCCGCAGCTCTACACCGAAGCCGGCGACGGGGAGTACTTCTACCACCGCGGAGTCAACTGGAGGGCCATCGGAGCTTTCATCCCCGCCTCGGCGATCTCACTGGTCTTCGCACTCGTGCCCGCGTTTGCCAGCTTCTCCGAGTTCTCTTGGTTCTCCGGGGCCGCGATCGCCGCGCTCATCTACTTCGTCATCGCCCGCCGCGACTTCACCTTCCGTGAGGTCGACGGTGAGGAGATCGCCGTCCCGACCCACCACTGATCGGAGCCCAACCTTGAGAATCCTCGTCGTCAACGTCAACACGACCGAGTCCATGACCGAGGGCATCGCCCGAGTGGCACGGCAGGCCGCCTCGGCGGGAACCGAGATCATCGGTCTGACCCCTGAATTCGGAGCCGAATCCTGCGAAGGCAACGTCGAAAGCCACCTCGCAGCGCTCGGCGTCATGGACGCGGTGCTGAAGTATCCCGGCGAATTCGATGCCGTCATCCAGGCAGGGTACGGCGAACACGGCCGCGAAGGTCTGCAGGAGCTGCTGGACGTGCCCGTCATCGACATCACCGAGGCGGGGGCAGCCTTGGCAATGTTCCTCGGCCGCCGCTATTCCGTCGTCACCACACTCGACCGAACAGTTCCGCTCATCGAAGATCGGCTGCTGCTGGCCGGTCTCGACTCCCACTGCGTGTCCGTCCGGGCATCGGGGATGGCCGTGCTCGAACTCGAGGAGAACCCGCAGGGCGCGATCGAAGCGATCACCGATCAGGCCGCCGAGGCGGTCGAGCGTGACCGTGCAGAGGTCATCGTTCTGGGCTGCGGTGGGATGGCAGAGCTCGGGGAGACGATCACGAGGCGCGCTTCCGTTCCCGTCGTCGACGGGGTCGCGGCCGCCGTGCGTTTGGCCGAATCCCTCGTCGGACTGGGGCTGAGCACCTCGAAGGTGCGCACCTATGCTCCGGCCCGAGAGAAGAAACTCAGCGGCTGGCCGCTGGGTCAGTCGGTGCCGACCGAATCCTCTGCAGCGGGCCCGACGCCGTCTGCGGCAGGATCGGCTGCGGCAGGTTCCGCCTGAGGCTCCTGAGCTACCTGAGCCTCCTGAGTTCCCTCGGTTCCGGCTTCGGCCAAACGCTTCGAATGCTTGTCGTGCTGCTCCTGGCTAGTCCCCAGATGACGGCCGGCCAGAGACCCTGCCAGCGCCTGGTCCCGGCGGGCGATTGCGTCGAAGAGCTCGGCATGCTCGGTCGCGACGACCGCGAGGTCATCGTGCTGACTCAGCTGCCAGCGCATCCGTGAGTCCAACAGGGCACCGATCTCACCGAGGAGTTCATTGCCCGAGAGCTCGGTGACGATGGCATGGAATTCCGCGGCACAGCGATGAGCCCCGGCGACGTCGCCCGCGTCGGCGAGTTCGCGACCTCGAAGCATTGTGGCCTCCAGTCGAGCCAGCCCCTCCCGGGTATGGCGCTGAGCGGCGAGTTCGAAGGAGAGGACGTCGAAGACCGTGCGCACCTCGTTGAGGTCGGCGATATCACTGGGGGAGAACTCCCTGACCGTCGACCAGGTGTTGGGCCGGTTCGTCACCAGACCTTCCGAGGCCAGCTTCTTCAAAGCCTCGCGGATGGGGACTCTGGAGACTCCGAGCTCGGTGGCGAGGTTGCGTTCGACGAGCCGCGAACCGGGCCGACGGTGGCCTTCGATGATCTCATTGCGCAGCGCCTCGGTGACCCGCATGGTCTCCGACTGGGGGCTGTCAGCTGACTTCATCCCGTCCTTCATCTCACTGTGAGCGCTTCATAGCGCGGCCCAGGGTGTCGAGCCCGACCGAGCCGAGGCCGAGTGCCCGGGTGTGGAAGTCCTTGAGATCGAAATCGGCTCCGGCCGTCGCCTTCGCCTCGTCACGGAACTGCTCCCACAGACGCTGACCGATCTTGTAACTCGGTGCCTGTCCGGGCCAGCCGAGGTACCGGTCGAGTTCGAAGGCCAGGAACGACCGGTCCATGGCGACATTGTCGGTGAGGAACTGCCAGGCCTTCTCCCGGTTCCAGGTCCCTCCGCCGAGGCTCGCCGGAGCCTCGAGGCCCAGGTGGAAGCCGATGTCGAGGACGACGCGGGCGGCCCGCAGACGCTGTGAGTCAAGCATGCCCAGATAGTCGCCGGGGTCGTCGAGGAATCCGAGGTCGGCCATGAGCTTCTCCGCGTACAGCGCCCAGCCCTCACCGTGGCCGGACACCCAGCACATAAGGCGGCGCCAGCGGTTGAGAGTCTCGGAGACGTACGTGGCCTGACCGATCTGCAGATGATGGCCGGGGACGCCCTCGTGGTAGACGGTGGTCTTCTCCTGCCAAGTGGCGAAGTCCGTGACGCCTTCAGGTACCGACCACCACATGCGGCCAGGGCGGGAGAAGTCATCGGTCGGGCCCGTGTAGTAGATGCCGCCGGTGGCAGACGGTGCGATCATGCACTCGATCGTGCGCACGGGTTCGGGAATGTCGAAATGGGACTTGCCGAGTTCGCGGATCGCCTCATCGGCCACTCCCTGCATCCAGTTCCGCAGCGCCTCGCTGCCGTGCAGGGTGCGCTTCGGGTCGTTGTTCAGCGCGTCCATGACCTCGAACAGATCGGCACCGGGCATGATCTTCGCCGCCACTTCGCGCTGTTCGGCGTCGATGCGTTCGAGTTCTTCGAGACCCCAGGCATAGGTTTCGTCGAAGTCGACCTCGGCGCCGAGGAAGTCCCGGGAATACAGTGCATAGGCTTCGCGACCGCAGGCTTCGTCGTCTCCGGCGGCAGGCAGCACCTCCTCGCCGAGGAAATCGGCCAGTCTGCCTGCGGACTTGCGAGCCGCCTCGGCGTGGGTGTCGAGATCCGAGCGCAGGGCGTCGGGGACGTCTGCGCCGGCGACGAGGCGATCGAAGTTGCTGCCGGGTTCGGCCAGGGCACGGGCCTGTTCGATGACCTTCTCGACCTGGATGCGGGCGGCGACGCGACCGTTGTCGCGCGCCATCGCCAGAGACTCCTGGTAGCCGGCCAGCGAACCGGGCACAGCGGCAAGAGTCGTCGAAATCGTCTCCCAATCGGCCGTCGTCTCCGTGGGCATGAGATCGAAGGCATCGCGGACCTGCTGCAGCGGGGACTCGATGACGTTGAGGCTGGCGTGCTTGATCCCGGCGGCGAAGTAGTCGCGGTCGACTCCGAGGCGATCACGCATCGCATCGATGGTCACGAGATCGACGTCGTCGAGGTCGGATTCGTCCGCGACCTCATCGAGGCGGGCCAGGGTCCGGACGGTGACATCGTTGACCGCGGAGAGTCCGGCCGGCGAGAAATCGTCGAAGCCCTTGGCACCGTCGAGTCCGAGGTAGAGGGCGAGAGAGGGGGAGAGGGCGAGCATGTCATCGACGTAGTCTTCAGCGACCGCATCGACGGCGGTGGGGGTTCTCTTCTCAGTCATGAGAACCACCCTATCGCGAGCTGAGTCACATCCGCGGTGGACCAGCCCACGCATTCGCGGCGAACCCGCTAATGTGTCACTGTTCCCCGCAGGCAGCAGAAAGAGAGACCGATCTCCCGTGGCACGAGCGAAGCTGTGGACGAAGGACTTCATCGTCGGAATCGGACTCAACCTGACGATGTCGATGGTCTTCTACCTGCTCATGACCTCGATGGCCGGATATGCGGTGGCACGGTTCTCCGCCGGTGAGGCCGCCGCCGGCTTCGCCTCCTCATCGTTCGTCGTCGGTGCCGTCGTCGCTCGCGTGCTCACTGGCAAGTACCTCGACTTCATCGGTCGCCGGAAGCTGCTCATCATCACCATGGCGATCTCCGTGCTCGCCTCCTTGGCCTATATCTTCGCCGCCGATCTCACCCTGCTGCTGACGCTGCGCATCGTCCACGGAATCGCCTTCGGCGCCGGGAACACGGCGATCATGACGGCCATCCAAAGCATCATCCCCGCCTCTCGAAGGGGAGAGGGCACCGGATACTTCGGGACTGCGACAACCCTGTCGACGGCACTCGGACCGTATCTGGGGGTCATCCTGCCCCGTGAGTTCGACTATTTCATGCTCTTCTTCGCCTCGGCGTTCATGTCCGTCCTCGCGCTCATCTGCTGTTTCCTCATTTGCCTGCCGGTGCAGGAGATCAGCGACTATCAGCGGCGGACGAAATGGCATCTCAAGATCGGCACCCTCGTCGACCGAGACGGGCTGCGGATCGGCTCGGTCATGCTGCTGGCCGGCACCGCCTACGCCGCGGCACTGGTGTTCCTCGCCGGCTACGCGGCCGAACACGGTGTCGCCTCCGCTGCGTCCCTGTTCTTTGTGGCGTTCGCCGTGGCGTCGCTGTTCGCCCGTCTGTTCGTCGGCAGGCTGCAGGACACCTTCGGTGACAATGCGGTGATCTTCCCTGTCTTCGTCGCCGATATCGTCGGCAATGTCCTGCTGGCGCTGTGGCCGACGATGACGGGGATCGTCCTGGCCGGGGTGCTCATCGGCTTTGGATTCGGCTCCCTCATGCCGTGCATGCAGGCCATCACCGTCAAGTCCGTGCCGATGAGCCGAGTCCCCGTGGCCACGGCGTCGTTCTTCCTCCTCCTCGACGCAGGCTCCGGAATCGGCCCGGTCGTCCTCGGCTTCCTCTACCCGTTCACCGGCGGAAACGGAATGTTCCTCGTCTGCGCCGGCCTCGTCGTGGTCGCCATCGGCGTCTACATCTGGGTGCACGGACGTCGTCGAGGCGGCCGCCCCGGCACCGAATACCTCACCTGACACCCCTTATTGCTACCTGACGGCGGCTCAGCAACCTCGCGCCAGGTTGCTGAGCCGCCGTCAGGTAGTAACGGGGAGGGGTGGTCGCGATAGCCTTGAGGGAAACGACCGGAGGATGAGAATGAAGTTCGCGCTCGCTCAGATCAACACCACCACCGAGGTGGCCGACAACCTCGAAAAGGTGCGCACCTATACCCGTGACGCCGCCGAGGCAGGCGCCCGGTTCGTCGTCTTCCCCGAAGCCACGATGTCGGCGTTCGGATCCGGACTGCGCACAATCGCCGAAGAGCACATGGAGTCGTGGCGGAGCGCGCTGAGTGAGCTGGCCGTCGAAACCGGAATCACCGTCGTCGTCGGCGAATTCGCGACCACAGCGGATAAGGTCATCAACCTCCTCGCCGTCTATTCTCCCTCCGGTGAGCGCAGCGACTATGCGAAGATCCACCTCTACGATGCGTTCGGCTTCAAGGAGTCCGACACCGTTGAAGCAGGGGAGGAGCCGGTGCTCTTCACCGTCGACGGCGAGGACATCGGACTGGCCCTGTGCTATGACATCCGGTTCCCGAAGCTCTTCGCCGAACTCAGTCGCCGAGGCGCACGACTGACCGTTGTGGCGGCCTCATGGGGTGCGGGACCGCGCAAGGCCGAACAGTGGGAGATCCTCGCCCGTGCCCGGGCCCTGGACTCGAATATGTTCATCGCCGCCCTCGGCCAAGCCGATCCCGAAGTGACCGGGGTTGCTGTCCCGAAGAAGGGACCGACCGGGGTCGGGCACAGTCTGGTCTCCGACCCGCTCGGGAAGGTGCTGAACTCACTCGACGGTGCCGAACGACTCGAGATCGTCGAGCTCGATCTCAGTGCGGCCGACACCGCGGCAGAGACGGTCCCGGTGCTCACGAATGCCAAACTCGGGTACTGACCTCGGGTCGAATGCTCAGCGCATTTCCGATGAAAAAGCACTGACTGCAATACTGTTCCCATGAGTTCCAGTTCAGAGGTCCAAGCGTCGCCGCCGGTCGAGGGACTGCGCGAACGCAAGAAGCGTGAGCGCGGGCAGGCTCTGCGCCGTGCCGCCATCGACCTGGCCCTGGAGAAGGGCTACCACAACGTCACCGTCGAAGACATCTGTGAGCGCTGCGGAGTCTCCAGACGCACGTTCTTCAACTACTACTCATCGAAGGAAGAGGCGCTGCTCGGCCGCGCGGACACAGTCTTCGACGAAGAGGACCAGCCTGCCATCGAGGAGTTCGAAGCCGGGGGACCTCACGGACGCCTCGTCGCCGACCTCGAACATCTGCTCGCATTCATCGTCGCCACTCGGCTGAAGAAACGCGACGACATGCACCAATACCACCTCATGCTCAAGCAGGATCCAACGCTGATTCCGCTGCAGATGGCGCGGATGGGTAACAACGAACGGCTTTTCCGGCAGATCATCCAACGGCGACTCGACGGGACCGCCTCGGCGCCGGTGGATGTCCTGGGGACTCACTCAGATGACGGTGCCGACGACGACGTCGAAGTCTCTCCGCGTGCTGAAGCCGTCGCCGCCCTGGCGATGATGGTGCTCAAGGCGACGTTCACGCGGATGCGTCGCATCGACGGTGATCCGGGCCCCGTGATCGACATGCTGTTCGACGAACTGCGCGCACTCTTCCGCGAAGAGACCGACTAGAACTCAGGTCACCGACCCAGGTGCTGGTCCCAGGTCTGGGGGAGACGTTTGCGCACATTGCGGCGCGGAGCCCGGAAGCCGGCCCGATCGCCCTTGCGGGTCTCGGACTCGGCCTCCGCACTGGCCTGCTGGGCCGCGTAGGCGATCGCCACCTGACGGATCGCCACGACCGCGGCCACAGCCGCCGCGCTGGCCATCTCGTCACTGATCGGTTCGCCGTCATCGGCGCGCACCTGTGACCGACCCTCCACCGACGGCACCCGCAGCGCCTCGTCCGAGGTCGGGGCCGCCTCGGTGGGGGAATCCTCACCGGGGACGGTCACCTCGGCGTCGACTTCGCCGGGCAGGTTCGCCTCGGCGTCGGTCTGCAGATCATCACTCATAGGGGGATGTTACCGTGCTTGCGCGCGGGAGCGTCGACGTGCTTGTTCTTCAGCGCACGCAGGGAGCGCACGATCCGGCTGCGGGTCTCGCTCGGCTTGATGACGGCGTCGATGTAGCCTTCCTCAGCAGCCAGATACGGGTTGAGCAGCGCATCCTCGTAGTCCTGGATGAGTTCGGCACGTGCGGCCTCGACGTCCTCTCCGGCCTCTTCGACGGCCTTGAGCTTGCGGCGGTAGACGATGTTCGCCGCACCCTGGGCGCCCATGACCGCGATCTGCGCGCTCGGCCAGGCGAGGTTGATATCGGCACCGAGCTGCTTCGAGCCCATCACGCAGTACGCGCCGCCGTAGGCCTTGCGGGTGATGAGGGTGACGAGCGGAACGGTGGCCTCACCGTAGGCGTAGATGAGCTTGGCGCCACGGCGGATGATGCCGCCGTACTCCTGATCGGTGCCCGGCAGGAACCCGGGCACATCGACGAAGGTGAGGATCGGCAGGTTGAAGGCATCGCAGAGGCGCACGAAGCGCGCGGCCTTCTCCGAAGCATCGATGTCGAGCGTGCCGGCCAGCTGCATGGGCTGGTTGGCGATGATGCCGACGCTGACGCCCTCGACGCGGCCGAAGCCGGTGACGACGTTCGGGGCGAAGAGTTCCGAGACCTGCAGGAATTCGCCGTCGTCGAGGATTGTGGTGATGACGTCGAGGATGTCGTAGGGCTGCGCAGGCGAATCCGGCATGAGCGTATCCAGTGCCTCGTCCTCGGGCGTCAGCGACAGGTCGGACTCGAACTCGTCGGAATCGGCCGGGTCGAGGTTGTTCTGCGGCAGGAATGAGAGCAGATCGCGTACATAGTTGAGCGCATCGTCCTCGTCGGAGGCCAAGTAGTGGGCGTTTCCGGACACGGTGTTGTTCGTCCGTCCGCCGCCGAGCTCCTCATGGCCGACAGATTCGCCGGTGACGGTCTTGATGACGTCGGGACCGGTGATGTACATGTGGCTGATCTGGTCGACCATGACGGTGACGTCGGTCAGAGCGGGGGAGTACACGGCGCCGCCGGCCGAGGGGCCCATGATCAGCGAGATCTGCGGGATCACGCCGGACGAGGCGACATTGAGGCGGAAGATCTCTGCGAAGAGCGCAATCGATCCCACACCTTCCTGGATGCGGGCGCCGCCGGAGTCGTTGATGCCGATGATCGGGCAGCCGAGCTTGAGCGCGAGCTTCTGCACCTTGACGATCTTGCGTCCGTTCGCTTCGGCCAGGGATCCGCCGAGGACGGTGAAGTCGTGGGCGAAGACCGCGACGGTCTTGCCTTCGATAGTTCCCAGGCCGCAGACAACTCCGTCACCGTCGGGGCGGTTGTCCTGCATCCCGAACTGGTGATTGTGGTGGCGGGCGAATTCGTCGATCTCCTGGAAGGAGTCGGTGTCGAGGAGAGCCGCGATGCGTTCACGGGCGGTCTGCTTGCCGCGCTTGTGCTGGTTGTCCACCGAGCGCTGATTGCCCGTGTGGGCGGCTTCTCTGCGCTGGGTGAAAGCGTCGATGCGCTCGGCTGTGGTCCGTGGAGTATCCGTCATGCCTCCACAATAACGATGACGTGAGACTTCGTTGTGCACTCTCACCAAAAGAATCTAGAGTGGACTGGTGAACAGCCAACACAATTCTCTTCTCGTCGACGTCGACTCAGTGCGCCGCACCGCTGCGGACCGAGGACTCACGCTCCCACCGCTGATCTGGGACGATACGTGCACGTCGACGAATGACGAACTCGCGCAGTTGGTCCGGGAGGGCGCCGCCGGTTCACCCGTGCCCGAATTCACCGTTCGCGGCACTGATTTCCAAAACGCCGGACATGGCCGTCTGGGCCGAACCTGGACGGTGCCGGCCCGCCGGTCGCTGACCTGGTCGATCCTGCTCACACCCCCGGCCGGATTCTCCCAGTGGGGATGGATCCCGCTCATCGCCGGTGAAGCCGTGCATTCCGCCGTCGCCGAGGCGGGGGTGACCGCTGCGATCAAGTGGCCCAACGATGTGCTCACCGTTGAAGGAAAGAAGCTGTGCGGAATCCTCGCGCGTGTCGAACCCCTGTCCAGCGGCCCGAAGATCGTGTTGGGGATGGGGCTGAACACTCGGTTGGAGCCCGCGGATCTGCCGCGAGAGGACGCGAGTTCCCTGGCGATCGAAACCGGAGTCGACGGTTCAGAAATTGATCATGAAGCGTTGCTAGTGTCGATTCTGAGCACATTGATCCCTTGCTACAGAGAGCTGGTCGAGTATGGAGATGAGGATTTCCGCGACAGCCGCACGGCGCAGAGAGTGCGTGATCATATGGTGACGCTCGGGTCCAGGGTTCGTGTGGAGAAGCCCGATGGCACCGACATCATCGGCACCGCCACGGGGCTGGACTCCGGAGCCGACCTCATCATCGACGACCGGGTGTCGCTGAGCGCCGGAGACGTCCATCATCTGCGTCCTGCCGCATCACCGACAGCTCCGGAGAGGAGCGATCGCTGATGGCGGTTTCGGACTTTACCGCCGGATTCGACATCGTCGAACCGGACAAGCTGGGCACACCCGAGGTCGGATCTCAGCCCGTGTCAGAGAATCCGTCCGATTCCGATCATGCGACGAGGTCGACTCCACAGGAGGACGGTGGGACCTCGTCCCGCGCCGAGGCGGACGTTCGTTCCGCGGACACCCTCGCTGACGAGGACGCCGAGTCGAATGCGAACGAGCTGTTCGACGGGGCCGGAGGCGACGACGAACCCGTCGGCAGCCTGACCGGATCCGCTCCTCAGGCAGGAGAGGTCGGCGCAGAACTCGCCGACGAAGTGACGGCCGGTCCTGACACAGCCTCAAAGAACGCAGCCTCCGAGCGCGAAGCCTCAGCGGACGCGGGTTCTGCCGACGCGGAACCGGGAGTCGACGTCGACGAGGACTTCTTCAGCGGGCTGCGTGAGGACCCGCGCACCACGGCGTTGCCGATCATCGACGAAGACGAGGTCGACGATGCTTTCGATGACGATGGCCCCGACTTCGACGACACGATCTATGAGACCCGCACCGCGGCCGAACGACTCGAAGAGATCCTGCTCGACGGCAAACGCGTCCTCGACCGTAGGGAGGCAGCGAAACTCGGCGGAATCTCCACGGTCTCGGCGCGGAAGATGTGGCGTGCCCTCGGAATGTCGCAGGCGAAGCCGACGGACAAAGCCTACACCGTCAGCGATGCTCATGCCCTGCGGATCTGGGCCAAACCCGTCGCCGACGGACTCATCGACCAGACCACCGCACTGTCTCTGGCGCGGGCGATCGGACAGACGACGGACCGTCTCGTCGTCTGGCAGATGGAGACCCTCGTCGAGTTCCTCTCCGAAGAGAAGGGGCTGACCGATCCGGAAGCACGCCGGGACGCCCTGGCCGTCGTCGAAGAGATGATCGACCCGCTGCAGAAGATGCTCACCTACTCCTGGCGACGCAACCTCGCCGACGTCATGGGTCGACTCAACGTCAACGTCTCCGACGGACTGGCCATGGACAACCGGCAGGGCTGGTACGACTCGTCGATGCCGTTGGCCCGCGCCGTCGGATTCATCGACCTCGTCTCCTTCACCCGACTGTCACAGAAGATGGAGCCCAGGCAGCTGGCGGACATGGTTCAGGAATTCCAGGGCATGGCCTACAATATCGTCGCCACCGGCGGCGGACGGGTCATCAAGACCGTCGGCGACGAAGTGTTCTTCGCCGCCTCGACTCCACTGGCCGGAGCCGAGATCGCCATGACTCTGATGGAGCGCGTCACCGCGGCCGAAGACCTGCCCCAAGCACGAGTCGGCTTCGTTTGGGGCCGGGTACTCTCCCGCCTCGGCGATATCTTCGGCTCCAGTGTCAACCTCGCCGCACGCCTGACGGCCGTGGCGGATCCCGGAACGATCTTCACCGACGAGGAGACCGCACGAGTGCTCTCGGCCTCGGACGACTACGTCTTCGAACCCCGCGATTCGATTTCGCTGCACGGACTCGGTGAGACCTCTATCGGTGAGATGAAACGCGGCACCGCGGCCCAGATGCGCCTCGACCTCGACGATGAACCCGAGAACTCGGACCACTGACCTGACAGCGCCGGCGATAGACAGCTGAGCCCAGCACCGAGGTGCTGGGCTCAATTGTTGAAACGAACTGCTGGTCGGTCTCTTCGACCGGAGCCTGCTGGTCGTCCGGATAGGACCCAAAAGGTCAGAACAGCGCGGAGTCGTCGTCTCCGTCGTCATCATCGTCGTGGGAGACTATGACGGCACCTTCGGTGTCGAACTTCGACCGCGCGATCTCATCCTTGGCTTCATCGAGGTCGAGATCGAGTTCATCGAGACTCGTCGCAAGCCCTTGTTGTCCGCGCCCTGCCTTCCCGGCTGATCGTTTCGTCCCGGACTTCGCCGTCTTCGCTGCGGAGTCGGTCGCGGAATCCGCGGTCGCCTCGGCGTCGGCAGAACCATCGGCAGAGCCATCGTCGGCCGCTGGGGAATGATCAGCGGATTCGGCGCCGCCGAGGCGGGGCAGAGTTCCGATGACATCGATCTTCGACTCCAGCGGCGATCCCGTCCCGTCGCGACGGGACAGTTCGGCCGGGAGCGTGCGTGCACCGCCTGCGGAAGCGGCGGCCTGCGGAGAATCGCCGACCCAGGCCAGCGACAGTTCGGTCTCGCCCTTGAGGAACTTGTGGGCACGGACCCCCGAGGTGGCTCGGCCCTTGGTCGGGAACTCGGAGAACTCGCTGACCTTGATCGAGGACGACGGTGCACCGTAGAAGTTCTCACCGCTGGCGATCGTGACGACCGCGAAGCTGCCGAGCTCGGCATCCGCGGCACCGTCCTCGTCGGTCTTCGCGGCCTTCGGGGTCATTCCGAAGAAGATCACCTTCGCGTCGGCGGCGACCTTGATTCCGGCCACACCGGAGGCGGTCCACCCCTGTGCGCGCAGACCGGAAGCGTCGAAGGCGAGCAGCTGGGCATTCGAGGTCACGAACACGGAGAGAGAATCGTCGATGTCCTCGGGCTGAGCGACGCCGACGACGGAGTCCTTGCCCTTGAGGGTGATGGCTTCCCATTCGTTCTTATTCGGTCGACCGGCCACGGACACTCTCTTGACGACGCCTCCGGCGGTGCCGAGGACGAATTCGCGGTCGAGGTCGACCAGGCCGATGATCTTCTCGTTCTTCTCCAGAGCCGCGTATTCGGCGATCTTCACTCCGCCGGCGACATTGGGCCGTGCCGCAGCCGGCGGCAGGGCGGGCAGATCGACGACGTCGACCATGTGCAGGCGACCGGTCGTGGTGATGGCACCGACCTTGCCCTGAGTGGTGGTGACGATCTCCGAGACAAGCGCGTCGTGGCTGGAGCGTCGGCCCTCGCGTGCCAGGGGAGCGGCATCGGAGGTGCGCGCAATGCGTCCCGACGTCGACAGCAGGACTCGGCAGGGGGAGTCGGCGATCTTGAGGTTCGCCGGGGCCTTCTTGCCCTTGGCGCTCAGTTCCTTCATCGAGCCTTCGATGAGGACGGTGCGTCGCGGTGAGCCGATGATCTCGGCCGTGGACTCGAGTTCGGTGGCGACGAGCTCACGCAGCTTCGCCTCATCGGCCAGCAGCGATTCGAGGTAGTCGATCTTCTTCTTCAACTCGTCGCGCTCGGCCTCGAGCTCGAGGCGGGAGAACTTCGTGAGCCGACGCAGCTGCAGATCGAGGATGTAGGTCGCCTGCAGCTCGGAGAGCTCGAAGACGTCCATGAGGCGGGTGCGTGCCGTGGCCGCATCATCCGAGGAGCGGATGAGCTGGATGACCTCATCGATGTCGAGGATCGCAATGAGCAGACCTTCGACGAGGTGGAGCCGATCCTTGGCCTTGCGCAGCTGGAAGATCGTGCGCCGGCGCACCACGTCGATGCGGTGGGAGAGGTAGACCATGAGCAGCTCGCGCAGCCCCAGGGTCCGCGGCTGCCCGTCGACGAGGCAGACGTTGTTGATGCTGAAGGACTCCTCGAGCGGAGTCTGGCGGTAGAGCTCGGCGAGCACCGCTTCGGGGTTGAAGCCGTTCTTGATGCCGATGACCAGACGCATTCCGTTCTTGCGATCCGAATAGTCATCGATCGAGGCGATTCCGGACAGCTTCTTCGCACCGACCGCGTCCTTGACCTTGGACACAACTTTCTCCGGCCCCACGAGGTAGGGCAGTTCGGTGACGACGATTCCCTTGCGGCGGGCACTGATGTTCTCGACGGACACGGTGGCGCGGGTGCGGAACGTGCCGCGACCGGTCTCGTAAGCCTCGCGCACTCCGTCGAGGCCGATGATCCGCCCGCCGGTGGGCAGATCGGGCCCGGGGATGAAGCGCATGAGCTCCGAGAGTCCGGCTTCGGGATTGCGGATGAGGTGGGCGCAGGCGGCGATGACCTCGCCGGGATTGTGCGGGGCCATGTTCGTGGCCATACCCACGGCGATACCGGAGGCGCCGTTGATGAGCAGGTTCGGGAACGCGCTGGGCAGGACCTCTGGCTGGGTCAGAGTGTTGTCGTAGTTCGGCACGAAGTCGACGACGTCTTCGTCGAGGCCCGCGATCATGTGCATCGACGCTGTCGTCAGCCGAGCCTCGGTATAGCGAGGGGCAGCAGGGCCGTCATCGAGGGAGCCGAAGTTGCCGTGGCCGTCGACCAGGGGCACACGCATGATGAAGCTCTGGCTCAGACGCACCAGTGCGTCGTAGATCGCGGAGTCGCCGTGCGGGTGCAGCTTGCCCATGACATCGCCGACGATGCGCGAGGACTTCACATGACCGCGCTCGGGCCGCAGCCCCATGTCACCCATCTGGTAGACGATGCGACGCTGGACGGGTTTGAGACCGTCCCTGGCATCAGGCAGGGCGCGGGAGTGGATGACCGAGACCGCGTATTCGAGGAACGAACTCTCCATCTCTGAAGAGACGTCGACATCGATGACTCTGCCTTCGGGCATGGAACTCCTTTGACGCACGAACTGTTCGATTCGAACACCCGCCCGCGCCGAAGCCTTGACCTCAGTGGGGGAGGGCACCCGTCGATTCTAGCGTTCGATTTGCGCTCTCCGGCTCAATCGAGTGTTCCCGGAGGGTCCGTGTCGGAGTTCAGGCCCCTTCGCGGCTGCCGCGCAGCCACTTGAAGAACGCCTTGAGGTACGACTCGACATTTGAGCGATCTGCCGTGCCGGCGACGAGTTCGCTGAACATCATGCCCGCAACCGAGCTGTTGACCTTCTCCGCAAATTCGGCGTCGATGCCGGCGAAGCGCATGATGAATTCCTTGATCGCGCGGAGGTTCTTCTCCTTGGCGATCACGGCCTCGGGCGGCAGCGCCGGATCCAGGCTGAGCATCATCATCGTGTAGAACCGGTTGCGGTCCGTGGTCAGCCAGTTCATGCAGAAGTCGATGGCGACTTCGATGGCATCGGCATCCGGAGCCCGCACGAGCTCCGGCAGGCGTTCGAGCTGCTGGGAGTTCAACTCGCCGATGCGCTCCATGATTCCAGTGATCAGGGCATCGCGGGTGCGGTAGACATTCGATGTCGACCCCACCGGGAGTTCGGCCAGTGCATCGACTGCCCTGTGGGTGAGTCCACGGACTCCTTGTTCGGCGACTACGGCGATCGCGGAGTCGGTGACGACGTCTCTGCGCGAAATCATGACTGTGAGGCCTCGCTCTCATGGGACACCCGCTGTTCACGGACGCCTGGGACGGTGGATGGCCAGTGACTGGCCACAGAAAGTGGCCGCCGAAGCGGCCACTCATTAAAACACGAATTCATAACATTTCGTGGTGAACGGATACAGACACTACCCGTCAAGTCTGCGAATTGGTATAGGACGCGCCATTATGGCGCCCGGGCAGTGAAATTCGAAGACAGCCTGCGGCGGGTGTGGATTCTCCTTTCAGCTGGGCGGGTCTCTTCTCTGCGTCGTCTCAGCTCAGCAGGCGACGGGTGCCGTCGATCCGAGTCGGGTCGCGCAGGAGGTCGACGTGGGCGCTGAGCACATGCGACTCGGTCTCCGTGGCGACCATCGGGTGGATGACGAGTTCGAGGATCTGCGGGTGATTCTCCACCAGCACCGCCAGCCTCTCCAACACATTGCGCAGCGGTTCGATGTTCATCGGCGGCAGACCGCGATAGCCGAACAGCCTCGGTGACGCCTTGATCGACTTGATCATGTCCCCGGCCTCTTTGTCAGTGATCGGCGCGACCCGATGAGCGACGTCTCCGAGGAGCTCCGTGGTGTCTCCCGCCAAGGAGAACGCCAGCAGCGGGCCCAACAGCGGGTCCTCTCCGGCACGCAGGACACAGGGGACTCCGTGCGGTGCCATGGCCTGAACGTCGACGAGAGGCTCCTCTTCACCGGCCAGCTGCCGGATGGTCTCCTGAATCGCGGCGAAGTCCTCGGCCAGCTCCTCGGGAGTATCGATATTCAGCCGCACACCGCCGAGCTCCATCCGGTGCCGCAGCACCTTCGTCACGGCCTTGAGGGCAACGGGATAGCCGATCTTCTCAGCCGCGGCGATGCCTTCCTCCACAGAGGAGGCCGCGATATAGGGCAGCACTTCGATTCCGTAGGCGCTGAGCAGGTCTCGGACGTCGTTGCGTTCGAGCCGGACGGGGGTGCCCGGCTGCGCTCCTTCGAGGGCGGAGTCGATGATCGCCCGCACCTTCTTGTCGTCGATATCGTCGAGCTCGGTGTACCGGCCGTGATCGGCGGCCCTCCACCGGGCGTAGTCCGTGGCCCGAGCCAGAGCCCAGACAGCATCTTCGGGGCCGATGTAGCTGGGGACGGTGCGGGAGACCCGGTTGCCTTCATCATCGGTGAGGTACGTGGTCAGTTCGTCCTGGACGCCGTGGATCCCGAGGAAGCACGCGACCGTAGTCTTTCCGGATCGTGCCGCGGATTCTGACAGCAGTCCGGCGATCTCGGTCTCCTCCGCACCGGACGACGGGGTGAAGGTGACGATGACCGAATCGACATCGTCGCGGGCATACATCGCATCGAGTTCGATCCGGAAGGTCTCCGTATCGACCTCGGGGTGCAGTGACACAGGTTCGGTGTCGACTCGCAGCCCCTCGGAGCGGGCACGCTGCATGAGCAGTGTGCTCATCGCCGCGGAGTTGCCGATGACCCCGACGCGCCTGCCTGCCGGCAGCTTCTGCGTCGAGAACACCTGGGCGAGGTCGAAGAGCTGGTGGATCGTGTCCGCGCGGATCACTCCCGCCTGTTCGAGCACCTGGTCGAGGGTGTTCGGTGCCAGGGACGAGGTGCGCACGATATGCCCGGGCGGCAGTTCCCGGCCCGTGAGGTCGGATTTGATGACGACGACGGGTTTGACGCGGGAGACGCGGCGGGCGATGCGCGAGAACTTGCGCGGGTTGCCGATGGATTCGAGATAGAGGCCGACGGTCTTCGTGGCCGGATCCTCCTCCCAGTACTGAAGGAGGTCGTTGCCGGAGAGGTCGGCTCGGTTTCCGGCGGAGACGAACGTGGAGATGCCTAGTCCTCGGCTCTTCGCCGCCGCGAGCAGTGCGGTGCCGAGGGCTCCGGACTGGCTGAAGAGTCCGAGAGTTCCCGAGGCGGGGAGGAACGGGGCCAGTGAGGCGTTGAGAGAGATGTCGGAGGCCTCGTTGACGAGCCCGAAGGAGTTCGGCCCGACCACGCGCATTCCGTAGGCACGGGAGGTCGCGACCATCCGTCGCTGGAGCTCGGCGCCTTCGGGGCCGGTCTCGGCGAATCCGGAGGAGATGACGAGCACGGCCTTGACCCCGTGCACGGCGCAGTCCTTGACCACCTCGGTGACGGATTCGGCCGGAACGGCGATGACCGCGAGGTCGGCCTTGCCCGGCAGGTCGGCGAGGCTCGGATACGCCTGGACCCCGGCGATCTGATCGGCTTCGGGGTGGACGACCCACAGGTCGCCGGCGAAGTTCGCGGCCGTGATGTTGCGGATGAGCAGATGGCCGGTGGAGTTGCGTTTGCGGCTGGCGCCGATCACCGCCACCGAGGTGGGGTGGAGGACCGTGCGCACGCTCAGGGCCTCGGCCCTGTGCTCCCGAGAAGCCTGCACCTCGATGGACCGTGCCGTGGGGTCGATGTCGAACTGCACGGCCACGACGCCGTCGTCGAAACCGCGGGAGACCTCGTAGCCGGCGGCCTGGAAGACCTGCAGCATCGAACGGTTCTGGGGGAGCACCTCGGCGGTGAATCGCTGGATTCCCGACTCGCGTGCGGCCGCGGCCAGGTGCTCGAGGAGGATTGAGCCGACCCCGCGACCCTGGTGGGCGTCGGCGATGTTGAAGGCCACTTCGGCCTCGGTGTCGTTGAGTCGATCGAAGCGGCCGACGCCGATGATGTCATCGCCGATGAGCATGATCAGCGCCACTCGGTCGCGGTGGTCGACGTTGACGAAGCGGTCGAGGTCGCGCTGGGGGAGCCGGGGCAGCGGAGCGAAGAAGCGCAGATAGACGGACTCGGGCGACTGGGCCTCGTGCATGCGGGCCAGAGCGGCGGAATCGTCAGGGGTGATCGGACGCAGATGGGCGGTGCCGCCGTCGCGGAGGACGACATCGGCTTCCCACCCGGCAGGATAGTTTTCCATGGTCCCAGCATATGCGTCGGGCGCCCGGATATGGCCCACCTCGCTGGGAAGTGTCAGAGGAGTGGGGCACAATGGTGGGCATGGCATTACCCGAGGTTCTCGTTCACGATCTGCAGTCGGCCGGTTACTATCCCCAGCTCACTCAAGGCATACTCGCCGACTCACTCTACGACGAACCCGTATTGGCCCACTTCGTCCACATCGACACTCATGTCGACATCGAATCCATCCACCGGCACGTCACTGCCTTCGTCCTCACCGAGACTCGGCTGCTGCTGGCCCACGTCGACGACGACCCGAATGCGGAGCCGGGCTCCAAGCCCCGCGCGGTCACGAGCAGCGAGGACATCGAACTCGACCGTCTGGGCACTGTGATGGTCGGTCGCACCTTCGCCGATCCCGCCGCCTTCAAGCCCGGTGACAAGCCGGTCGAGGTCTCGCTGACGATGTCCTGGGGCGCGTCGAAGCGCATCGAGGCCTTCCCCGAGACCTGCGGAGATCCCAACTGCATGGGCGATCACGGCTACGGCGGATCGATCTTCGCCGAGGATGTCATGCTCCGGGTCTCGGCCGAAGCCGAAGGGCAGGCCGCCGTCGACCGGATGGCCGACTTCGCCGGGAAGCTGCGTGCCGCGGTCTTCCATGCCCGGCTGCGGTCGCGTCGCTGATGAGCGAGGACTCGATACAGCGTGGACGCCAGTCCCATTCCGACGCTGAGCTCTTGGGACCCCCTGACTATGCGGGTTCCATGCTCTCGGACGTCGTCCCCGCCGCGGCGCTGGGCCTCGGTGCCGCCGACGCTCTTGATGCGCCGATGTCCGATCGCGCCCGAGCGCTCGGTCTCGACCGGGAAGCACGGGCGACGATCGTCGTACTCATCGACGGTCTCGGAGAACAGCAGCTGCGCCGCTACAGCGGATACACTCCCTTCTTCCGGTCACAGGCCCAGACGCGCCGAACACTGTCCGCCGGGTTCCCGTCGACAACGGCGAACTCTCTGTCCTCTCTGGCCACGGGACGCCTGCCCGGTGCGCACGGAGTGGTCGGCTACCGCGTCCTGGACCCGGAGAAGGATGCGGTGTTCAATCAGCTGACGTGGAACCTCGATGTCGACCCCGTCGCCTGGGTGCCCGATGCGACGCTCTTCGAGCGCCTCACGGATGCCGGCATCGATGTGGTCAGCCTCGGCGAGAAGAAGTTCGCCGGACGCGGGCTCAACCGGGCATCGCTGCGCGGCGGCAGATTCCGGGACTCGAAGACTCTTGAGGAACGCTGCGCCCAGGCCCTCGCCGAGGCGAAGGCTCCCGGTCGCAGGCTCGTCTACCTCTACTGGGGCAACCTCGATAAGACCGGGCATGTGCACGGTGCGGACTCCGCGGCCTGGACCGAAGAACTCGAACGCGTCGACCTCGCCTTGTCCCGGCTCGCCTCCGACCTGCCGCATGACGCGACGATGCTCATCACCGCCGACCACGGAATGGTCGACGTCGACCACGAACGCCGTCTCGATCTTGCTGACCACCCCGAGCTCAAGGCCGGTCTGCGCCACGTCGGCGGAGAGCCGCGCGCACTGCATCTCTACGCCGCTGACGGCGCCGAGGCGGATGTGCTCTCGGCATGGCAGGAGACGCTCGGCGACCGCGGGCTCATCCTGCCGAAATCCGAGGCGATCGCCCGCGGCTATTTCGGCCCCGTCGCCCCGCACGTCTATCCGCGGATCGGGGATTTCCTCGTCATCTGCACCGATGGCTTCGCCGTGGTCGATTCGGATGTGGAATCCGCCTCGGCGTTGGCGCTCATCGGCCACCACGGTTCCACCACGGAGCAGGAACTGCAGATCCCGCTCCTTCTCGTCTGACTGCCCGCGTTAGGATGGCACACGTGACTTTTCCTCGAATCGGTGTCATTGGCGGCGGTCAACTGGCACGCATGATGGCCCCCGCCGCAGAAGCCCTCGGCGTCCGCTTCTCCGTTCTCGCGGAGACCGCTGACGCCCCCGCCACACAGGTCATCAATGAGGTGACGGTCGGCGACTATACGGACTATCCGACGCTGAAGGCCTTCGCCGAGACCGTCGATGTCATCACCTTCGACCACGAACACGTCCCGCCGGAGCATCTGCAGGCCCTCGTTGAAGCCGGACACGCTGTGCGCCCCGGCCCTGACGCCCTCATCTTCGCCCAGGACAAGATCCGGATGCGCGCGCGGATGGACGAACTCGGTCTGCCCAACCCCGCGTGGGCCGAGATCACCTCGGCCGCCGATGTCGAGGCCTTCGCCGCTCGCGTCGGATACCCCTTCATCCTCAAGACTCCTCGCGGAGGCTACGACGGCAAGGGCGTGGGCGTCATCGACAGCCTCGATCAAGCCGTCGAGTGGCTGGACGAGGTGCCCCAGCTGCTTGCCGAGGAGAAGGTCGACTTCACTCGGGAACTCGCCGTCATGGTCGGCCGCTCTCGGATGGGACAGACCGCGGTGTGGCCGGTCGTCGAGACCTGGCAGCAGAACGGCGTGTGCAAGGAGGCGATCGCCCCGGCCCCCGACCTGTCGTCGGAGAAGGCGCGGGCCATCACCGAGGCGATCCTCACGGTCGCCGGCACCCTCGAGGTCACCGGCGTGATGGCGATGGAGATGTTCGAGACTCCCGAGGGCTTCCTCATCAACGAATTCGCGATGAGACCGCACAATACGGGGCACTGGACGCAGGACGGAGCGGTGACGAGCCAGTTCGAACAGCACCTCCGCGCGGTCCTCGACCTGCCCCTCGGCAGCCCCGCGGCCCGCGAGGACGTGTCCGTGATGGTGAACATCCTCGGCGCCGATCATGACGACCTCTATCAGCCGTACCTGCACGTCATGGCTCACGACCCGGCAGTGAAGGTCCACCTCTACGGCAAAGGCGTGCGCCCGGGCCGGAAGGTCGGCCACGTCAATGCCTACGGCGAGGACCGGCAGCTCGTGCTCGCCCGTGCACGGCATGCCGCGGACTTCATCGCCGGTGTCGATGTCGATCCGCATCCGCAGATGCCCACTCCCGAGGATCTCCGGGCCGAGGGCGAGCCCGGCACACGCTGAGACCCAGCGCGTGCTGCACTCAGTCACCGCCCGCAACTCGTCCGCACGGACGGGACAGAACCGCCTGCAGCGAAGGAAGCACAGATGACCACAGCGAATGAAGGCTCCACTCCGACGGCGGCTCCGGTCGGCATCGTCATGGGCTCGGACTCGGACTGGCCGACGATGAAGGCCGCGGCCGAAGCGCTCGACGAGCTCGGCATCGAATCAAGCGCCGAGGTGGTCTCCGCCCACCGTATGCCCGAGGACATGATCGACTGGGCGAAGTCCGCGGCCGATCGCGGCGTCCGCGTCATCATCGCCGGAGCCGGGGGAGCGGCCCACCTACCCGGAATGATCGCCTCGATGACCTCTCTTCCGGTCATCGGCGTCCCCGTGCCCCTGAAGTACCTCGACGGAATGGACTCGCTGCTGTCCATCGTGCAGATGCCCGGCGGAGTTCCCGTGGCCACCGTCTCGATCGGCGGCTCCAAGAACGCGGGCCTGTTGGCCGCGCGCATCCTCGGGGCCGGTCAGGGGACCGAAGCCGAGGCTCTGCGGTCCCGTCTCGACGATTATCGGGGGCAGCTGCGGCAGGTCGCTCTCGACAAAGGTCGGGCACTGCAGGAATAATAGCTCTTGCTGAACGTTTGATAAGTCTTAGGAGAATGATGTTCGACCTCTACCAGCCCAGCGAAGAGCACGAAGAGATCCGCGCCGCAGTTCGCAACGTCGTCGAGAAGAAGATCGCGCCGTTCGCAGCCGAGGTCGACGCGGACTCCCGTTACCCGCAGGAAGCGCATGACGCCCTCGTCGAGACGGACTTCTTCGCCGCGCACATCCCCGAAGAGTACGGGGGTATGGGCGCCGATGCGCTGGCCGTGGCGATCATCATCGAGGAAGTCGCCCGCGGCTGCGTCTCGTCTTCGCTCATTCCGGCCGTGAACAAGCTCGGCAGCATGCCGGTCCAGCTCGGCGGCAGCGAAGAGATCAAGAAGAAGTACTTCCCGTCCGTGGCCGCCGGTGAAGCAGGCTTCTCCTACGGTCTGTCCGAGCGCGAAGCCGGATCCGACACCGCATCGATGAAGACCCGCGCCGAACGCGACGGCGACGACTGGATCCTCAACGGGGTCAAGACCTGGATCACGAACGCCGGACAGTCCGAGTACTACACGGTGATGGCCGTGACC
The DNA here is from genome assembly GCF_001570805.1 of Brevibacterium epidermidis NBRC 14811. Lineage (GTDB taxonomy): Bacteria > Actinomycetota > Actinomycetes > Actinomycetales > Brevibacteriaceae > Brevibacterium > Brevibacterium epidermidis. The sequence goes on from NZ_BCSJ01000010.1 coordinate 39,140, forward strand.
GATCCCGACGGAGCACGCGGACGCAACATCTCCGCCTTCGTCGTCGAGAAGTCCGATGAGGGCTTCACCTTCGGTGAGAAGGAGCGCAAGCTCGGCATCAAGGGTTCGCCCACCCGAGAGCTCCTCTTCGACAATGTGCGCCTGCCCGGTGATCGCATCGTCGGCGAGCCCGGGGAAGGGCTGAAGATCGCCCTGCGCACCCTCGACCACACCCGAGTCACGATCGCCGCTCAGGCCGTCGGCGTCGCCCAGGGCGCGCTCGACTACGCCCTGGCATACGTCAAGGATCGTCAGCAGTTCGGCAAGTCGATCGCCGACAACCAGGCGATCCAGTTCATGCTCGCCGACATGGGCATGAAGCTCGAGGCCGCACGTCAGCTCACCTACACCGCCGCCGCCAAGAGCGAACGCGGCGACGAGGATCTCACCTACTTCGGTGCCGCCGCGAAGGCCTTCGCTTCCGACGCCGCAATGGAGATCACCACGGACGCCGTGCAGCTGCTCGGCGGAGCCGGCTACGTCGTCGACCACCCGGTCGAGCGGATGATGCGCGATGCGAAGATCACGCAGATCTACGAAGGCACCAACCAGATCCAGCGCATGGTGATGGGGCGTAAGCTCCTCGCCTGAGCCGAGTTCGGAGCAGTAGCCTCAGCGACCGCGCACGGCGGTCATCCGGGCGATGTCGAACGGGCGCTGCAGACTTCCCAGCCGGGGTCTGCGGCGCCCGTTCTGCTGCCTGTGAAGAATCGCACACGCGACGAATGCGACATGCGCGGCGCGGATGTGCCGGAATCGACGGTTCTCACGCGACACAATAGGTGAACACAGTGGACTCTGAAGTGTCTTTGGCACAGTGGTCTGCTGTGGGCACCCGATGGGGAGAAGCGACCAGTGCGTGGCCACCCGCGGATGTCGATGTCGGAATCAGTTCGTGAGCAGAGCCCGGAGCGAAGGGAAGTCAGTGGCCGAGACGAGATATGTGGACCCGATCCGCCACCCGTCGTATGCTTCGCAGCCGACGCGTGATGTGCGGGCGTGGCTTCTGCTGCTCGTCACGGCCATCGTGCCCGGGGGAGTGCAGCTCCTCTTCGGCCATCGCCGCTGGGCGAAGATCTCACTGTCGATCACCGCCATCAGCTGGATCCTGGCCATCATCGCCGGTGTGATCGTCCTCATCAGCAGGACCTTCCTCTTCACCATCGGCACGAACCCCTTCATCCTCACCTTCCTGACCATCTGGGTGCCCGTCATCGCCGTCAACTGGGCGGTGTGCCTGTTCGACACCCTTCGGCGCATCCGGATCGTCACGATCTCACGGAAGGCCCGCAAACGCTTCGTGGCGGCCTTCTGCGCCCTCTTGCTCATCGTCGTGGGACCTCTGGCATGGGGGACGACGATCCTCAACTCCCAGCGAGGACTGATGAGTGACCTGTTCGCCTCGGGCAAGGCACTCAAACCCGTCGACGGCCGATACAACATCCTGCTGCTGGGTTCGGACGCCGGAAAGGGCAGGACGGGAATCCGCCCGGACTCGCTGTCGCTGGTCTCGATCGATGCGAAGACCGGCAAGTCGGTCATCATCGGTCTGCCCCGCAATATGGAGAACGTGCCGTTCCCCGACGACTCTCCGCTGCACAAGCACTACCCACAGGGCTACAACTGCGGAGACGAATGCCTGCTCAATGCGGTCTTCCAGCAGGGCGAGCAGCACAAGGACGAATTCGAGGACCCGAAGACAGCCGGAGAGCAGGCGACGATGGACGCCGTCTCGGGCGTCACCGGCCTCGAGGTCCAGTACTACGCGATGATCAACCTCAAAGGGTTCGAGAACCTCATCGACTCCCTCGGCGGGATCACTTTGGTCTCCGGCAAGCGGGTGCCGATCTCGTCGAAGGTCGACCCGACCACGGGCCAGCACGGGCCGGTCAAGGGGTGGATCGAACCGGGCAAGCAGAAGCTCGACGGCTTCCACGCGCTGTGGTTCGCGCGGTCCCGAGAGTTCTCCAGCGACTACGAGCGGATGATCCGCCAGCGCTGCGTGCAGACCGCAATGGTCAAACAGCTCGACCCGGCCACCGTGCTCACCCGCTACCAGTCGATCGCGAAGGCCACTCCCGGCGCCGTATCGACGGACATCCCGCAGTCTCAGGTGGACTCGTTCGTCGACCTCGCGCTCAAGGTGAAGTCACAGAAGATCGAATCCGTCGACCTCACCCCACCGCGCATCACTCCCTCGCAGCCGGACTTCGATGTGGCACATCAGCTGGTAGCCGATAAGATCGAGGAGTCGTCGAAATCCTCGGAAGAGGACAAAGACGCGTTCTCGGTTCCCGGAAGCGACCTGTCAGCCGCTGCCGGAGTCGATGCGGGACTCGATCCGAACCCCGGTTCAGGGCCGCAGCTGCTGGCACAGGGTGCCGGCGACTCCTCGGCTGACACCGGTGATGAAGCCGACGCAAAGGCGATCTGCTACGTGCCCTGAGGTACCGCTGTGGGACCGGTCGTGATCAGATCAATGACTGAATCGGCCGATCTCATGACGATTCCGGGAAATTCTTTTGCTCGGTGTGTCCCTTGCCAATACTGGGAACCACACTCGTGTAATTAGAATATTCTGCTCTGTGGCTAGTCTGACACGCCGAAAATGTGTAACAATTTTGAGATGTTGGGGTTGCCCACCGTTCTGCCAACGGTGCGAGACCTCGAGGCCTGAACTTCCCTGTCTTCCTCGAAAAGGCTGTAACGATGAAATATCTATTGCCCACTGTTGCGGGCTGCGCTTCTGTTGCGCTGGTCGGCACCTTATTGGTCTCGGCACCGACGGCTTCTGCAGCCGCGACGTCGCCGGAAGTGTCCAAAGAGGCGCTGAACGTCAGCAAAGAGGGACTCAACGTCCCCGGTGCCCGCGATTCCAGTGATTCCACCGCCACTGCCGCCAACCAGAGCGCCACGAGCAATCTGCCGAATATCTTCAAGTCGCAGACGGCACTGGCCTCGGCCAAGGTGCCCGATATCGTCAACGCCTCGGCGTCGGCGGCAACGGGTTCAGTCAACAACGTCTCCGCCGGACTGACTTCCGGTGCTGACGAGGCCGCACCGTCCGAGACCGAGCAGGCTCCCGCCGAAGGCGCAGAGAACGAGGACCCGAAGTCGGACGACGAGAAGTCCGACGACGAGGGTGCGAAGGATTCGTCCGACGAGTCGAAGACTCAGGGCGAAGACGACATCTCCGGTTCGGTCCGTCAGAAGACCGAAGACGGTGTGAACATCGCGCTCATCTCCGATGTCCTCGACGTTCCCCAGAACAACCCGAGCCTCGTCGGCTTCACGTTCTCCGAGGCGAAGTCCAATATCCGCATCCAGGTCCGCGTCAAGCACGGATCCGAATGGGGCAATTGGGACTCCCTGGACGAAGAACAGCAGGAGGAGGCCCAGAACAAGGGTTCGGAGCCGATGACGGTCTCGAACGCCTCTGCCGTCCAGATGCGCATCCTCGGTGATTCTGCGCCGAGCGAGGCCGAACTCGTGCTCGTCGATCCGAAGCGGGCCGCCGGTGACGCTCAGGCCGTCGCCGAGAACGATCCCATCGAGCTCGACGACCAGGTCAGCGGTGACTCCGCCGGTGCTGAATCCGCGCCGGAGCAGTCGACCGAGGATTCGGCCGACGCCGAGGCGGCAACTGCTGAGAACGTTGATTCGGCCGACGCCGAGGCGGCAACTGCTGAGAACGTTGATGCGGCCGCCGGTGCGACGGTGACCAATCAGAACTACGTGCCCGGATCGTCGACAGTGGACACCGTGGCGAAGAAGGTGTCGAAGCCGAAGATCGGTTCGCGCAGCTCCTGGGGTGCCAAGGCCTACCGCGGCAGCCCCGACTACGCCAGCGGCATCAAGCAGGCCGTCGTCCACCACACCTCCGGCTCGAACAGCTACTCGGCCGGCGACGTTCCCGGAATCATCCGCGGTATCCAGGCCTACCACCAGCAGGGGCGCGGCTGGAACGACATCGGATACAACGTCGTCGCAGACAAGTATGGTCGCCTCTGGCACGCCCGCGGCGGTGACGTCGAGAAGGCAGTCATCGGCGCTCACGTCGCCGGACACAACACCGGAACCTTCGGTATCTCCGTGCTGGGTACCTACAACAGTGCGGCCCCGCCGAAGAAGACCCGTGATGCCGTCGCCTCGGCGATCGCCTGGAAATTCTCGATCAACGGAATCTCCAAGGCCACCTCGTCGAACATGGTCGGACACCGCGACCTGGGACAGACCGACTGCCCGGGTGACGCCTTCTACGCCAAGATGGGCGAGATGCGCTCGACGGTCAACTCGATCCTGAAGACCGGCGAACAGCCCGGCGACAGCAAGGACGACTCTAAGAAGGACGACAAGTCCAAGGACGACTCCAAGAAGGACGACGACAAGAAGGACGACGACAAGAAGACCGAGAAGCCGAAGGCGAAGACCACGATCGAGAAGTATGCCGAGAAGAACAAGCTCGGCAAGGCTCTCGGCAAGGAATACGCAGTCAAGGGCATCAAGGGCGCCAAGGCACAGAAGTTCGAGAAGGGCACCGTCTACTGGTCCAAGAAGACCGGCGCCTACCACCTGTCCGGAGCGATCGCTTCGGCGTACAAGGGCAATGCAGTCACCGACTTGGGGCTGCCCACCTCTTCGGAGAAGGGCGGCCTCGAGGACGGGGGCGCCGCACAGCGCTTCGAAAAGGGCTCGTTCTACTGGTCGAAGGACACCGGCGCTCACTACACCTCCGGCACGATCATGAAGTACTGGGGTGACAAGGGGACCGTCAAGGGTCACCTCGGTTACCCCAAGTCGGACGTGGTCTACAAGAAGGGCCGCGGTGAGCAGCTCTTCGAGGGAGCACGTCTGGTCTGGGCCGAAGGCTACGGAACCACAGAGTTCTCGCCCAAGGGTACGATCGCCGGCGGAGTCAGCGACGACAATGCTCCGGGCGGCACGACCCCGCCTGGAGACGATTCCACCGATGACAAGTCGCCTGCAGACTCCGGGGAAGGTTCTGCAGACGACAAGGACTCGAAAGACGACAAGTCCAAGGACGATTCGGACGATAAGTCCAAGGATGACAAGTCCAAGGATGATTCCAAGAAGGATGACTCGGACGACAAGAAGAAGGACGACTCCAAAAAGGACGACAAGTCCAAGGACGACAAGTCCAAGGACGACAAGAAGAAGGACAAGCCGAGCAAGGCCGAGAAGATCGCGGCCCAGCGTGCGTCCATCATCAAGGACGCGAAGGCCAACCTCGGCGTCAAGTACGTCTGGGGCGGCACCTCGCCGAAGTCCGGCTGGGACTGCTCGGGCTACACCCAGTACGTCTACGGCAAGAACGGAATCAAACTGCCGCGCACAACCAGTCAGCAGCGTTACGCCGGCAAGGAGGTCTCCATCAAGGACGCCAAGCCCGGTGACCTGATCTGGATCCCCGGACACATCGGAATCATCTCCGAGACCAAGGGTCAGATGTACGATGCAGGCTCGACACGGACGAACACCACGAAGCGCAGCTACAGCTGGATGCTCAACCGTGGAGCCAAGGTCATCCGCGTAGTCGGCTGATCCCCGGCATCGAGGACAGGGCGTTCAGCGTCTGCAGGACAGTGCCCCGAGGACGATCCCACTGCGGATCTCCCTCGGGGCACTTTCTGGTTGTCCCCACGATTGTGGGGGCACCGCCGCGGTGGGCGAAACCATCAGCCCAGGTGACAAGCGGTGAATAGATGATGACTTCGACTGAACAGTCAGTGAAGTGCCCACTTCGCGCGCAATGGTGGGATTAGGCTGGACGGAGCACACCCGGTACCACCGGATGTGAAACCGACTCGATCCTGTCAAAAGGGGGCCCACAGTGCATCGTCTGCACAACACGGTCAAGAACTTCGAATGGGGCAGCACGGACGCGATTCCCGCGATCCTCGGGACTGTTCCGGACGGCACCCCCTGCGCGGAACTCTGGCTCGGAGCTCATCCGGTCAGCCCCTCTCGACTCGAAGTCGGCCACCCGCACACCCAGGCCCCGCTGGAACGGCAGAACCGCCTCGGCGGGCAGGGGACGACGGGCAACGTAGCGACCGAAGCCGGACCCCGGCTCGGACCCAACCTCATCGAATACCTGGCGGGGGACCCGGAGGGTCTGCTCGGACACGACTCGCTCGACTCCTTCGGCGCGCGACTGCCGTTCCTGCTCAAGGTGCTCTCGGCCAGCAAGGCCCTGTCTATCCAGGTGCACCCGAATCGCGAACAGGCCCGGGCAGGATTCGCCGCCGAAGAAGCCGCTGGGCCGGCTCTGGACGCTCCCGACCGGAACTTCAAGGACGCCTCGGCGAAACCGGAACTCATCTACGCGCTCACAGACTTCCACGCGCTCACGGGATTCCGCCCGCGCAAGGCCGTGCGAGCGACGTTCGAACGGATGCTCTCCCAGCCGTTGACTCCGGCGTCCCTGGACGTCCTCGGAGCGATCATCGGCGCGCTGAAGTCCTTCAGCGAGTCCAAGGCGCTGTCTCGAGCCGTTGAGATCATCCTCAGCGACCCGCGGACCCCCGGACTCGTCGACGAGGTGGCCGTCCACGGACTCGACGAACTGCCGGCCGGGCACATCAGCCGCTCCGGCAGCGCGGTCGACCCGGCACAGACATTCTGTGAACTCGTCACCGACTACCCCCACGATCCGGGCGCACTGGTCGGACTCATGCTCAACCGCGTCCACTTGCAGCCGGGTGAGGCACTGACCATGGACGCCGGGGTGCTCCATGCCTACCTCTTCGGCACCGGCATCGAGATCATGGCTTCGAGCGATAACGTCGTGCGCGGCGGACTGACCTCGAAGCACGTCGACATCGAACAGCTGTCGGCGATCACGGACTTCCATTCCGGCGCGCCGCGGATGGTCGAACCCGACCGGACCGGAATGCTGCTCGGGCCCACCGACGATTTCGCTCTGCAGGCTCTGCGGTGCCCACGGATGACGACGGTGGAGCGGCGCGGTGCGGCGATCGCACTGTGCACCGCGGGAACCGTCACCCTCAGCTCGCTCGGTTCGACGCTTACCCTTGAACGTGGGCAGAGCGCGTTCATCGCAGCTAACGAACCGACTGTCACGGCCGACGGCCACGGTGACCTGTTCGTGGGCACCACCGGCCTGAACTCCGGAGCAGCCGGCCGCTGAACCTCCGGCGAGCAGGACTGCTCAGCCTGTCAGCTGGCGATATTCGTCTGCGCCCGTGAATGCCGATTGTCTGGTCGTTCCCCGGCGATCTCCACGCAGAGATCGCCGCGGAACGACCAGACTTTTCTGTTTCCGGCCGTGACCGGAGCAGCCTGTCAGCTGGCACCGTGTGACGGCCGGAGCTGATTGAAGCACCCTGGGGGAGAGCCAAGAGAACCGCAGACAAAAAGAGTGGCCACGTTCGGACACCGGAATCGAAATTCCGTGTCCGAACGTGACCACAACTCATGCGAGACTGCGGTCGGTCACCTCTGAACCAGGCGGCGACCCTACCGGCGAATCAGGCTGCGACCTCGATGGTGGGGACGTTCTCGGGGACGATCACCTCGGCGCCGGTCTTCTCCTTGACCTCGTCGACTGTCACGCCGGGAGCGAGCTCGACGAGGGTGAAGGAGTCACCGCTGACGTCGAGAACGGCGATATCGGTGATGATGCGCTCGACGACGCCCTTGCCCGTCAGCGGCAGCTCGCAGGACTTCAGCAGCTTGTGCGAACCGTCCTTGGCGACGTGGTCCATGATGACGATGACGCGCTGGGCGCCGTGGACGAGGTCCATCGCACCGCCCATGCCCTTGACCATCTTGCCCGGAATCATCCAGTTCGCGATGTCGCCGTTCGTGGCCACCTGCATGGCACCGAGGATCGCAGCGTTGATCTTGCCGCCGCGGATCATGCCGAAGCTCTGCGCCGAATCGAAGTAGGCGGCGCCCGGGTTCATCGTGACGATCTCCTTGCCCGCGTTGATGAGGTCGGGATCGATCTCATCCTCGGTCGGGTAGGGGCCGACGCCCAGCAGGCCGTTCTCCGACTGGAGCACGAGGTGGACGCCCTCGGGCAGGAAGTTCGGAACCAGTGTCGGCATGCCGATGCCGAGGTTGACGTAGCTGCCGTCTTCGAGTTCCTGGGCGGCACGGGCCGCCATCTGATTGCGTGTCAATGACATTTCTGTGTCTCCTCAGGCTTCTCGTACGGTGCGCTTCTCGATGGGCTTGTCCGCCACCTGCTCGGGTGTCAGCGGCACCACGCGGTGGACGAAGACGCCTGGCACGTGGACCATATCCGGATCGATCTCGCCGGGTTCGACGAGCTTTTCGACCTCGGCGATGGTGATGCGAGCCGACTGTGCGGCCGGGGGATTGAAGTTCCGCGCCGAGGAGTGGAACACGAGGTTGCCGTGCCGGTCGCCGATTGCCGCGCGCACAAGTGCGTAGTCGGGAGCCAGCGACTTCTCGAGGACGTATTCCTTCTCTTCGCCGAAGGTGTCGAAGACCTTCGTCTCTTTGGCCGGAGACTCCTTGACGACGTTGCCGTCCGAGTCGTACTTCCAGGGCATGCCGCCCTCGGCGACCTGCGTGCCTGCGCCTGTGATGGTATAGAAGCCCGGGATTCCGGCGCCTCCTGCGCGCAGCTTCTCCGCCAGGGTGCCCTGCGGGGTGAGTTCGACCTCGAGTTCTCCGGAGAGGTACTGACGGGCGAATTCCTTGTTCTCGCCGACATAGGAGGCGATGATGCGGCGGAGTCGTCCGTCGGCGAGCAGGATGCCCAGTCCGCGGCCGTCGACGCCGGCGTTGTTCGAGATCACTTCGAGGTCTTTGGCTCCCTGGTCCTGGAGCGCCCGAATGAGGAATTCGGGTACGCCAACGACACCGAAGCCGCCCACGGCGATCGATGATCCATCTGCAATGTCGGCCACCGCTGCTGCGGGGGTATCAACTACTTTGTCCATGTGCCCAGTGTGCCATGGACCACGCCCAGTCCGTCGGCCAGGTCCGTGATGCGAGCATCGTCCACCTGGGTGGTGAGCAGGACCTCACCGCCGCCGAGGAGGTGCTGGAGGAAACGCGGCCATTCCCCTGGCAGCGGGGTCGAGTTCGCGACGAGCAGTCCCTGCGGTCGGGTGCGGGTGCCGGCGGTCGCCCCGGAGTTCGTCCAGTCGATGACCTGCCCGTCGATCTCGAGGACCCCCGAACCGTCGAGGCGACGCGAAGTGACATCGGGATAGGCGCGGATAGCGGAGTTCACGTCGATGAAGTCGGAGTCGACCGGGGTGCTCAGCGCCAGGGCCGGGGGATTGAAGACGAAGACCTCCTCAGCATCGGCCACCGACTCATCATCCTCGTGGCCGAAGGGAACGAGGGCCATGAAGTCCTCCTGAGGCGGTTCGGCTGCGATGACGACGCGGCCGCCGGCCAGCAGAACACTGAGGATCGCGACGAGTTCGCGCCAGTGCAGGCCCTCCGGCAGAGGAACGAAGAGAGTGAAGTCCGGTCCGAGATCATAATCGCCGAAGAGACCGACTCCCTTATTCACCCAGTTCGAGACGACTGGACCGGTGAGGTCGAGGCGATCGAAATCCGGCCCGCGCCAGATCAGGACGGGTCCGCCGGTGTGCGCAATGACTGAGAGATCCATATCCTCTTCCATGGTTGTGTGAGCCGGTGAGGTGGGTCAGGGAACGATGAGTCCGATGTCGATCGTCACCCCGCGGGGGAAGGCCCCGAGCTCGCCGTCGACCCAGTGATAGCGCGTAGAGGCGCTGAGATCCTCGGCGAAGAGGGCCGTATGGAGGCGTTCGACGAGAGATCCGAGTCCGACCATTGCTTCGAGCAGGGGAGGGCCGCCGGACTGAGCAGTGGCCGGTGAGTCGGAGGGGCTCAGCGTGATCCGCGAACCGGACCCTTCGATGCGCATCCGCCATGCCGCATGTCCGGGAGTCCGGGACTGTCCGGCGCGGACGACGCGGATCGCTCGAGACACCCGTTCGAGGATGTCGTCGCTGTTGTCGCCGGCCGGGGCGCTGCCGGGTAGGTCGGTGACTCCCAGTCCGCGCTGAATGGCTTCGACGTGGCCGTGGCGGAACCAGTCCTCGCCGAGGTCGCGGGAGAGTGCTCGGGCACCTTCTTGGCCGTTGTCAAGGTATCCGCCGGCCCCGCGGACCAACGCCATGGGCAGTCCGCGCGAGGAGCCTTTGACCAGGTCGGCGGCCGCAGCGATCTCATCGGCGATCGCGCGTACGGTCACGGTCTGGACGCGTCCGTCGTCGTCGGGACGACCGCGTTGGTCATCGAGGCCGGAGAAACCGGACAAGCCGATGGCGATATCGCCGACCCCGACCCGCCACGGTCGTGAACTCGTATCCGAGATGACCAGACCGATGCGCACCTCGAAGGCCTGCTCGACCCGTCGACGCAGGCCATCGGCGGACCGGTCGCTGTCGAGGGGATGGAGGATGACGGCCCCGCCGGAGTTCGATTGGTCGAGACCCGCTGCAGCCTGAACGGTTCCCGCCGGGGTGCGCACGACCTGGACGGTCGTGCCGGAGCGATACGAGCGTTCGGCGACCAAGTGGGTGCCGGTCTGCTCGACGAGTTCCTCGAACTCGGCACGGTCGGCAACGGTGCGCAGACGACCCTCGGCTTTGGAGACGACCTTCGAAGCGACGACGAGGATATCGCCGTCCTTGAGGTCGATGCGGTTGCGCCGCAGAGCGTTGATGAGGACCGCGGAGAGGTCGGAACCCGGCGTGATCTCTTCCTCGACGGGAGGCGCGTAGACGGTGAGCAGACGATCATTCATGCCAGGCCACCGGTGATTCCACTCTCATTCCTCCATAATCCCATTGTGGGCGTCCACTTTCTAAATTCTTCGGGTTTGCTCAGGCGAATCCCACAGGTTGTGCTCCATGACTGGGCCGTGACCTATATGTAGGGTTCTGGGCGCGTGTGCATGTGAACGCATGTTCGAATAGCATCTCAAGGGGTGTCTCATTACTCCATAAGGGCTTGACGGGGCGGTAATGACACGCGTGTAATTTATACCTAAGGGGAACGCGCCGAGCATGGATCCAGTGGATTCGACCGTACATCGGACTGATCGGCTCAGTCACGGCAACGGACCTGCTCGAGCGTGAGAAAGGGGAAAACCGTGCAAAGTGCACAGAGAGAATGGCGGGAGAGAGAAGACTTCACCGCCGCACCGGGAGTCACCTCCCGTCGTGCCGAAGACTGGTTCATCGAACCGGGAGCACGTACACCCGAGACGCTGCCTGATCCGCTGGCTGTCGATCCGAGTGATCTGACACCGCTGCAGCCGGACAACTCCGCCGTCTCACCGCTGTCGCTGCTCCTGGGCGCCGCAGACGACGGCGAGCTGTCCTGGCAGGACCAGGCCCTCTGCGCTCAGACCGACCCCGAGGCGTTCTTCCCTGAAAAGGGCGGATCGACTCGTGAAGCCAAGCGGGTCTGCGCCTCCTGCGACGTCCGCTCCGAATGCCTTGAATACGCTCTCGCCAACGATGAGCGCTTCGGCATCTGGGGCGGAATGTCCGAGCGCGAACGCCGCCGGCTCAAGAAAAAGGTCGTGTGAGTCAAGCCGTCACCATCGTCGTCGTCTCCGGCGACGATGCCAGCAAAGTCGAGCTCGAAACAGCTCTGCGTCCGCACTTCCCCGAGATCCCCGTCGTGGATCTCGGGGGACGGACGGTCCGCGAAGCCGGCGAGATGCCGGAGATCGCGGAATCGGATTTCCTGTGGTTCCTCACCCCTGACTCCCGTCCCGAACCCGACTGCCTCGATGAGCTGCTCGATGCCATCGGGGAGACGGAATCCATCGCAGCAGTCGGACCGAAGCTCATGTGCTCCGGCCGCATCGTCTCCGCGGGAGTGAGCACCACCTCGGCGGGGGAGCGCTTCAACCCCGTGGGCTCGGGGGAGATCGACCAGGGCCAGCGCGACAGCCAGATCGAAACTCTGGGTCTCGACCTGCCGGGCCTGCTCATGGCCACCACCGAACTCGAGCGCATCGGCGCACCGTCCCGAGTGCTCGGCCCCGCCTATTCCGGCCTCGAATACTCACGTCGCCTGCGCGACCTCGGCGCCCGAGTGCTGCTGGCGCCTCGTGCGCGGATGGAGATCTCCTCGACCTCCGCCGCCCGACTCGGCTCCTCACCCCATCCGCCGACGTCGAAGGCCCAGATCCGGACCGAACAGCGGTACCGTCTCAGCCTCGCCGGACAGGGACTGTTCTCACTTTTCTGCCTCCTCGCGCTCGGCCACCTCGGCCGCATCATCGGCGGGCTGCTCTCGAACAACTTCCGGCCCGCCGGGTGGCATTTCTCCGCTCTCTTCGGCCTGCCCGCAGACGTCACGACCACCGCCCCGCTGCGGCGCGCCAACGCCCGCCGCAACAGAGTGGCCAAACGATCGAGCACCGCCCACGTCGCCGCACTGTTCGCCGATGACGAAGAACTCGCCGTTCAACGCCGGACGATGACCGGTGAGAGCGACGATGCGCGCCCGGCAGAGGTTCCCACCGGAGGCCCCGACGCCGACGCCGAACTCAACCCGGTCGGCGACACCGAGGAAGCCATCGACTCCTTCTCACGCCTGGAGATCTCCGGCGGTTCGAGCCTGCTGCGCGCACCACTGACCTATGTGATCCTCGCCGCCGTGGTGATGAGCGGTGTCATCGGCTATCGGCTCTTCGGCCCCGGCAACCTCGACGGTGGAGCCCTGGGTTCGACGGACATCGGACTCGGTGAGATCTTCGACCGGCTGCTCGGCCGCCACCTCGATGTCTCGACCGGAGCGGCAGTCCCGGCCGACCCCTATCACCTCGTCATCGGCGTCCTCTCCCTCCTCTTCTTCGGCCATGTCGACGTCATGGTCCGCTCCCTGCTGCTGGCCGCACCGATCCTCGCCGCCATCACTGCCTACGTGGGTGCAGGCAGCGTGCTGACCCGACGCTGGGTGCGCGGCTTCGCCGCTCTGCTGTGGATCGCGTCTCCGCTGTTCACGACCGCCCTGTCGGACGGCCGCCTCGGTGTCATCCTCGTCTGGATCTGCGCACCGCTGGTGGCGCTCACTCTGCGCCGCAGCCTGACCACCGGATCGATCGCCGCAGCAGCCGGCACCGGCCTGCTGCTGTTCGTCATCACCGCAGGCGTTCCGCTCCTGCTGCTCGTCACGGTCCTCGGCACGGCGGTGCTGCTGGTGGCCGGTCGCGGCCTGCGCCATCTGTGGCTGCTCGCCCCGACCGTGTTCCTGGGCTGGCCGTGGCTGTGGGCCGTGGTCCGCGAGCCTGGAGCCCTGCTGACGATGCCCGGACAGACCATCGCCACGGACTCCGCTCCGACGTATCTTCTGGCCGTCGGCTTCCCCGCTCCGATCGACATGTCCTGGCTGTCCGGCCTGATCTCCGACCTCGGACTCGGCGAGGTCTCTGCCGGCATCCTGCAGCTCTGGGCGCCGGTGCTGATGCTGCCGATGCTCATCCTGGCCTTCTTCACCCTCATCGAAGCCCGACTCGAACTCTCCCGCCTGACCTGGGCTGTCGGCCTCTACCTCGGCGGTCTCATCCTCGCCGCGATCCAAGTGCACCTGCCTGCGCAGACCGGACCCTTCCACCTCATCGGCTCCTACCCTGCAGCGGGACTGACCCTGGTCAGCCTCGGCTCGATCCTGCTGCTGTCCCTCGGAGCCGACCGCACAGCCGGACGCCGTCCCCGGGTCAGGCGGACCGCTGGCTCGACGACCGCGAAGAACGGCGCCAAGGGAACGTCCGCGGCGTCCGGACGGTTGCCCATGCGCGGCCTCGTCGGACTCGTGACCGTGGCAGCATTCGGACTCATCGCCCTCGGCGCCGGACGGGCCACGACCACGGCCGAGGCGGTCACCGCGACCTCCGAGAGCAACATCCCCGCACTGGCCGCCGACCGCGCAGAAGGTGCGACGCAGGCACGCACCCTACGTCTGGACAATGTCGACGGAGAGGTCCTGGCCACCCTCGTCTCCTCCGCAGACGGCACAGTGCTGGGAACCTCGACCGTGACCTCGGCCGAAACCGTCGGTGGATGGCCGTGGCAGCGTCGCCCTCTGCCGATCACCTCCGATCAGGTGCTCGTGGCTCAGGCGGCGTCCGCGCTCTCGGCCGATGATGCCGGTGACATCAGCAGCATCCTCGGCGAGCTCGGAGTCGATTTCGTCCTCGTCGGACCGGATGCCGGCAGCCTGACGAACTCGGTGTCCGTCTCGGAGGGTCTGCTTCCGGTCGGTCCCACCTCATCGGGACAGCTGTGGCGCGTCGACAAGCCCTACAGCGGCCGGTTCCTCATCCGCGAAGCCGAAGGACAGGTCTCCACGGCGGCGATGCACGGCACCACTGCGAAAGTGCCGGCCGGTCAGGAGGGGCGCGTCCTGACCATCGCCGATGCGACGGACGGAATCACCGCGAGCATCGACGGTGAACCCCTGCCGCAGCCGAAACCCGGCGAAGAGGCATGGGCGAGCGAATTCGACCTCCCTGCCGCAGGAGGAGAGGTCGAGATCTCACTGAACTCACCGCTCTACCCGGTCGGCGTCATCGCCGGATGGGTGCTCGGACTGCTCAGCCTCATCGTGGCCATTCCCTTCGGCCGGGCTGGGAACACGGCGAAGACCGGCCGCCGGGAGGAGAAAGCATGAAGCACCAGCGCAGCATCGTCACCTTCGCAGCCATCGCCGTGCCCGGAGTGCTAGTCGCTATGACGTCGTTCCTCACCCCGCTGACCCCCGGCACATTGGATCGCAGCCCCGAACAGGTGCGCATGCCCACCGCGGACACCCGCGTCGTCTGCCCCGGACCGCTGCTCACTGCGAGCGAGGCCGAAGGCACCGATGCCGAGTTCGTCGACGATTCGAAGGTCTCAACCCGCGTCGTCTCCGCCTCCGCGCCGATCGGTGCCGCAGACGGATCGACCTCCTCGGCGCGCCTGCAGGTCGCCGACCTCGGCGGTTCGATCGACTTCGACAATCCCTCTGGTCAGGGCTTCGTCTCCGGAGACGACAGCATCGACTCGACGAAGCTCGTCACCGGTTTCGCCCGCCCCGGCGCACCCGCCCTGACAACCGGCCTCGAAACCGTCGAAGGCAGCTCCGGTGACCTCACGGGGCTCGCCACACTCACCTGCGCCGAGGCGGCAAGCAGCTTCCGGATCGTCGCCGGATCCGGTGCCACCGGCTCGAACTCGCAGCTGCTGCTGAGCAACCCCGGCGATGTTCCCGTCCAGGCGAAGGTCGCGCTCATGACCCCCGGCGGTGAATCCGCCGAACCGACCGAACTGAGCATCAAGGCCGGCAAACAGCGTGCCGTCCCGCTGGGCGGTCTGGCAGGAGGAGCCGAAGCCCTCGCAGTCGACGTTACCGTCGACGGGGGAGTCCTGGCCGGCTCCATCCAGGAGACCGTCCTCGACGGACTCAAACCGCAGGGCATCGACCTCGCCGCCGGCGGCGCCGGAGCCGATCGCCAGCAGGTGCTCACCGGACTCAGCGGCAAGGATGTGCGAGTGCGGGTCGCGAACCCGGGCGGCGACCTCGCCGAGGTGTCGCTGAAGGCCTATGGGCCCGACGGTGAGATCGACATTCCCCGTTCCTCGATGACCGTGGTCGGCCGCGGTGTCGCTGAAGCCGACCTCGGTGACCTCGACGCCACGAGTCTCGTCCTCGACTCGTCGCAGCGCATTCAAGCGGGTGCCTTCATCGGCAAGGACGGTGAGAAGGGAGCGGCCGACTTCGGCAGCATCCCATCCACCGACTCCCTCGCCGAGACGCAGATCCTGGCGCTTCCCCGCACCGGTGAGTCCTCACTGCAGCTCTCGCCCGGTCAGGGACATGTGCAGGTGCAGGGAATGCTCGACGACGGTTGGCTGACCGATCCCCAGTCGATCGATCTCAATCCGACGGGCACGACCGTGTTCAACCCGAGCGATGTCTCAGACGACTCGGTGCGCGCGCTCGTCCTCAAGGGCTCTCAGGCCTCGGGTTCGCAGGCCGACGGAGTGCATGCGACTCTCGTCGTCACCACCGAGGACGGAATCTCCACTGTCGTCCCGGCGCCGGCCCCAGCCGGTGTCGCCTACCGGGATATCCGCCTCGGCTGAGTTTCTGTGAACCGAGCTCAGGTGCTACGGAGGATATCGACCTGGTCGGCCACCACCTCGGCGATGAGCGCATCGCGGGCCTCACTTCCGGCATGATCTTCGATCACCCGGCGATAGAGGACGATATGGGTGGGGCGGTCTCCGGCGGCCGGGAACACGCGGCCGAAGCTCGGTTCAGTCGAACTCGCCGGTGGGACGGAATCGACGGCCAGCACCACCTCGGCGAGGAGGTCGGGTTCGTGTCTGCGCATCTGGGCGAACTCCGCGGCTGCGACCTTCGCGAAACTCTCCGCCCGGCTCAGCCGCGCGGGCACCTCGGCACGGTACAGCGGAGACCGCAGACCCCGCCCATGTCGGTCGCGATGTCGCCTTGGTCTCATAGCACTTCATTCTACGTGCGGGGCCGCCGTGCCTGAGCGAATCGGCGGGTCGCGGCGTGTAGAGTGTGGGACTGTGTCAGCCGTGAGAATGTGTTCAAAAGTCAGCTGTTCGCGCCCCGCCGCCGCCACCATGACGTACGTGCACGCCGATGCGACCGTCGTCATCGGACCTCTGGGCAGGCGAGCCGAGCCGGGCGCTCATGACCTGTGCGTCGAACATGCGGCGAAGCTGACCCCACCCGTGGATTGGCAGCTCATCCGCATCGACTCCGGGCAGGCTCCACCGGAACGCAGCCACGATGATCTGTTGGCCATCGCCGACGCCGTCCGCGAAGCCGCCGACCGCGCCGATCAGACCCCGAGCCGGACCGCACCGGGACACGCAGACGATCCGGCGTCAACAGGACGCCGACACGGTCACCTGCGCATCATCGGCGACTCATGAGCCATTCCGGACCGGGATCGTCTGGAACCGATCCCGCACCGCAGATCCTCCCGGACTCCGAACTCGGGCGGGCCCGGACGGCCGCTCTCGATGCCGCCGTCGGTGCCTATGACATCCGCGGTCGCATTCCAGATCAGCTCGACGAGGACATCCTGTTCGCCCTCGGCTGGGCGACGGCACGAGCCATGGCGGAGATCCACTCCACCACCGAGGTGGTCATCGGCCACGATATGCGACCGAGCTCTCCCGGATTCGCCCACTCCTTCGCGGCCGGAGTCGACGCCGCCGGATCGAAGGCCGTCCTGCTGGGACTGTGCTCGACCGACCAGCTCTATTTCGCCTCAGGCATCTTCGACCTGCCCGGTGCCATGATCACTGCCAGCCACAATCCCGCCGACTACAACGGGATCAAGATCTGCGGACCCCGCGCCGCCGGTGTCAGCCTGGCGTCCGGTCTCTCGAGAGTCAGAGAACTCGCGGTCACCGCGCCACAGAGCGACGGGCGGAGCATCGACGAGGACGAGACTGCGGCATCCCGGATGCGGGAGCAGTACGCGGCACGGATCCGCGAACTCACCCACGTCGATCAGGTCGAGGGACTTACGATTGTGCTCGACGCCGGCAATGGAATGGCCGGGCGCCTCCTCGGGGAGGTCTTCGGCACGGACGCGGGAGCCGCCTCAGTGCCCTTCGACGTCATCGGCCTCTTCACCGAACTCGACGGCACCTTCCCCAACCACGAAGCGAACCCGCTCAAACCCGAGAACCTCGTCGACGCAGCACGCGCGGTCGTCGATCACGGAGCCGACTTGGGACTCGTCTTCGATGGGGACGCCGACCGGTGCTTCTTCATCGACGAGACCGGAGCGACGATGTCGGCCTCGGCCGTCGGCGCACTCGTCGCAGAACGGGAGATCGCACGGGCCCGGGCGCTCGGCAATGACCGACCCACCGTCATCCACAACCTCATCACCTCCCGCAGCGTGGCCGAGACGATCACCGCCGCGGGCGGACACGCACTGCGGTCGAAGGTCGGCCATTCGGGTATCAAGACGCTCATGCGCGAAACCGGGGCCGTCTTCGCCTGCGAACATTCCGCGCACTTCTACTTTGACGAGTTCTTCGGCGCGGACTCGGGCATGCTCGCGGCCTGTCACCTCATCGCCGCCCTCGCCGAATCACGGGCTCCCGCCTCTCGTCTGGTCGCGGACTATGACCGGTTCGTCCAGTCCGGGGAGATCAACTTCACCGTCTCCGACCCCGACGCAGTGCTCGCCGAATTCGTCGCACATGCCGGAGACTTCCCGGAGAGCACCATCGACGACCTCGACGGAATCGGTCTGCAGGGAGCCGACTGGTGGGTCAACTTGCGCAAATCCAATACCGAACCTCTCGTCCGACTCAACGTCGAAGCCGCCGATTCGGCGCAGGTGGGCGCACTCACTCGCCAGGTCACGGACTTCGTCACCGCTCGCGCCTGAAGGCGGTCCTCTGCGTCACTGAGCTGCCAGTCCGACGGGGCCTTCGCTGTCCGCAGATCGGGCGCGACGCGACAAGCCGCCTGCTCGGCAATAGACTCGAAGCCGATCAGACAGCCCGCCGTATGGAGGTACCGTGCTCGATTCCACTGACTTCAAGGTCGCCGATCTCAGCCTGGCCGAGGCCGGCCGACATCAGATCCGCCTCGCCGAAAGGGAGATGCCGGGCCTCATGGCGCTGCGCGAGGAATATGCCTCGACCGCACCGCTGGCCGGAGCTCGCATCGCCGGCAGCCTGCACATGACCGTGCAGACCGCAGTGCTCATCGAGACCCTCGTCGCGCTCGGCGCTGAAGTCAGGTGGGCCAGCTGCAATATCTTCTCCACGCAGGACGAAGCTGCAGCGGCCGTCGTCGTCGGCTCGGGCACGCCCGAGGCCCCGGCCGGCGTCCCGGTCTTCGCATGGAAGGGCGAAACCCTCGACGAATACTGGTGGGCCGCAGACAAGATCTTCGACTTCGCAGACGGACCGAACCTCATCCTCGACGACGGCGGCGACGCCACCATGTACGTGCTCAAGGGCACCGAATTCGAAGCCGCCGGGGGAGTGCCCACTGCCGGGGCCGAGGACTCGGAGGAGTTCAAGGTTCTGCTCAAGCAGATCGCCGCATCCATCGAGGCCGCTCCCGGCCGGTTCGCTCGCCTGGCCGCGGGAATCAAGGGTGTGAGCGAGGAGACGACGACAGGAGTCAACCGCCTCTACCGTCTCGCCGAACAGGGAGCACTGCCTTTCCCGGCCATCAACGTCAACGACTCGGTGACGAAGTCGAAGTTCGACAACCGCTACGGAATCCGCCACTCGCTGCCCGACGGACTCAACCGCGCCACCGACGTGCTCATCGGCGGAAAGATCGCTGTCGTCATCGGCTATGGCGACGTCGGAAAGGGTGCAGCTGAGGCCCTCCGCGGGCAAGGAGCGCGAGTCATCGTCACGGAGATCGACCCGATCTGTGCGCTGCAGGCGACGATGGACGGTTTCCAGGTCGAAATCCTCGCCGAGGTGGCTCCCCAGGCCGACATCATCATCACCACGACCGGCAACACCCGGGTCCTCGACGTCGACGTGCTGCAGACGCTCAAACCCGGCGCCATCGTCGGCAACGTCGGTCACTTCGACGAGGAGATCGATCTGGCAGGACTGTCCCGACTGCCCGGAGTCGAGAAGATCGAGATCAAACCGCAGGTCCACGAGTGGAGCGTGCCCGTACCCGCCGAGGCGGGACTCGGCCGCGACCGCACGGACTTCCTCGTCCTCTCAGAAGGACGCCTGCTCAACCTGGGCAACGCCACCGGACATCCGTCGTTCGTGATGAGTGCATCGTTCAGCAACCAGGTGCTCGCCCAGATCGAGCTGTGGCACGCCCACGACGACTACGGAAATTCGGTGCACCGACTGGCGAAGGAACTCGACGAGAAGGTGGCGCGCCTTCACCTGCCGGCGCTCGGGGCGAAGCTGTCGGAGCTGAGCAAGGAGCAGGCCGAGTACATCGGTGTCGATGTGGCCGGACCGTTCAAGCCCGAGCACTACCGGTACTGATCCCTCATCGGCGAGGAGCAGGTCGAGCCTCGGCACGCTTCTCGCCCGGGGACTGGGCCGCTAGTGGGCCGGATCGCCCGCTGTCGAGCCGGCTCGTCAGCGACGGGTGAGGCTGAGACCGAAGGGAAGCGTGTCGACTCCGGACCGGAAAGCGTTCGCACGGTCTGTGCGTCGGCGCTGCTTCTCGACCTCTGCGATGCGCTGCCGGTGGATGACGGCGGACAGGAACTGTTCGGGAAACGTTCCCTCCGGCGGGGCCGGTGCCACATACGGATTGAGTTCGGTGGCGAGTTCGATCGCTCGCTGCCACCGCGATTCCGCGCCGAGCTGCGGTGCCATGGCGAGGAACTGGACGATGCGCCGATGCAGACCGTCGGGGATCGATGTCACGTCGGTGCGGTTCAGCCAGTCCTGCAGGTGAGGAGCCACATGAGTCTGCATGGGCGGCAGAGGTCGACTGCGTTCGCTCACGGCGATGGTTCCGGCCAGATAGTCGCCGAGGCGTTTGGCCTGCGGTGAGAGGAGCCCGGACAGAGCCGCGATGCCGCCGCCGCTGGAGACGATCTCGAACGGCCACAGCAGGGCGCGGATGAAGGAGTGTCGCAGCCGCACGGCACCGCCGTCGTCACGGACCACACGCAGCCCGAGGATGAGCTTGCCCAGCGAGCGACCGTGGCTGAGCACTTCGACGAGCATCGGCAGCAGCACGAACACGAAGATCGTCATGACGGTCATGAGCGAGCCGAGGAGCAGTCCGTTGAGATCGAGCACCTTGAGCATCAGCCAGAACATGGCCACGAGCAGTCCGATATTCACCAGCGAATAGACGATGTAGTCGATCAGGCAGCTCAGTGCCCGAGCCGCCAGAGCGGCCGGTTGGACATTGAGTTCGACGGCTTCACCGGTGATCAGAGTACTCACCCGACCATCGTGTCATATCAGTGAGCACAGAGATGGTCGTTTCGCCGAGAGCATGCCGTGTGCCTCTCGCCGCGTCGGAGGTGCCCATGCGCAGTCTTCGATAGGGTGGAGGAATGGATCCGAACCTGCTGGCCCAGCTGCACGGCGATGCCTGGCTGGAGCTGTCGGCATTGGCGAAGAAGAACACGCTGACACCCAAGCAGACGACTCGTTTCCTCGAGCTCTACCGAGCCGCGTCGAAGGACCTCTCGCGGATCACGACCGTGGCCCCGGACTCTCTCGAAGCCGCCCGACTCTCGGCCATCGTCCACCGCTCCCGCAACCATCTCTCGTCCGTGCCTAGTGGGGGACTGTCGGGAATCGCACGGTTCTTCGTCATCAGCCTGCCGCTGTCGCTGTATCGGCTGCGCTGGGACTTCGTCATCGTGGCCGCCGGGTTCCTCGCCGTCGCCGTGCTGTCGGGCATCTGGGCGGGAACACATCCCGAAGTGCTCGAGACCTTCGGAGATCGTGAGTTCCGGAGACAGTTCGCCGAACACGATTTTGTCGACTACTACAAGGAGAACCCGAACGGCTTCTTCGCAGTCGGCGTGTGGACGAACAATGCGTGGATCGCCGTCCAGTTCGTCCTCCTCGGCATCACTGGCGCCTATGTCATCGTCGGACTGTTCTCGAACGCAGTCAACGTCGGCTTCTCCGGGGCGATGATGTTCGAGTTCGACCGGGCCTCCGACTTCTTCCTCTACATCCTGCCGCACGGGATCCCGGAGATCAGCTGCATCATCCTCGCCGCTGCCGCGGGTCTGCGTCTGTTCTTCGCCTGGGTGATTTCAGGACCGCGACTACGCCGCGACAAGCTCGCCAGCGAGGCTCGGTCGCTGCTCGTCGTCGCCGGCGGCCTCGTGCTTCTGCTGCTCGGTTCGGGACTCATCGAAGGCTTCGTTACCCCGAATCCGATTCCCCCGGCGCTCAAGATCGCCATCGGCGTGGCCTATACCGCCGCGGTCGTCGTCTACGCCTGGTACTTCGGCAGACGCGCTTCCGCTGCCGGCCTCAGCGCCGATCTGGACGAACACCAGGCCGGCTATGCGGTCATCTCCACCAACCGCTGACCATACGTGAGGTCATGGCCCGCCGGACAGTGGTCGGTCACAGTCCGCCGGTGACCTTGAGCCGGATGTAGAGATCGGCCAAGGCACCGGGAAGCTTCTCCGGGAGAGCATGGACCGAAGAGACGCCGAGCCCGCGCAGCCGAGTCTGCAACGATGCCGTCGCCAGCCTCTCAGACTCGGCGGCTGCCGCCGTATAGACGTCCTCGACGTCACCGCGCTCGGCAGCCAGCTCCTCGAGTGTGGGATCTTCGACTCCCGCGACCACGACCCGGTGATGGGTCGTGAGGGTCGGCAGCACGGGCAGGATATCCTCGGCGAAGGTCGCTTCGTCGAGCTGAGTGACCAGGACGACGAGCGCCTGCTGCCGCGAGGTCTGCATGACTGCGGCGGCGATCGACTCCCAGTTCGCCTCATAGAGCTCGGGGTGCACAGGTGTCAGCGCCACCGACAGGTCGTGGACCGGGTCATGCGCTCGGTGGCTCGACGCGACTGCGCGCACCCGGGCATCGGCGGCGATGACATCGACCCGGTCGCCAGCGCCGGTCGCCAGAGCCGTCAGCAGCAGCGAAGCCTCTAAAGCGGCATCGAAGACCGTGCCCTCGCCGCAGCGGCGGGCGGCGAAACGGGAGGAGTCGACGACGATGACGACGCGACGGTCCTTCTCGGGCCGCCAGGTCTTGACCACGAGGTTCTGTGCGCGGGCGCTGGCCCTCCAATCGATGGACCGGACGTCGTCGCCGTCGACGTAGTCGCGCAGCGAATCGAATTCGGTGCCCATCCCGCGGATCATCACCGCGGACCGTCCCTCGAGCTCCCGCAGCTTCTGCGTCTTCGACGGCAGTTCGCGCCGGGACACGAACGGAGGCAGCACTCGCACAGTGGCGGGGACGTCGATGCTCTTCTGCCGGCGGATAAGTCCGAGCACGCTGTGGCTGCGCACCGTCACCAGATCACCGGGCAGCGCACCTCGTCGCGTCGGTTCCAGTTCAGTGGTCACCTGTGCCTGCTCACCCGGTTCCAGCACATGACGGGACCGAGTCTCGACCGCCCCGGCGCTCGGCACCCAGGCGTCGCGGACGTGCAGCCGCAGCCGACGGTTCGTCCCGTTGATCAGCGACAGTGTGCTGTGGGTGCCATTGCCGAGGCGGACCATCGGTCCCGGTGTGCGCTGGAGTTCGAGTCCGTGGATCCTGGGGGCGAGGAAGAAGTCGGCGACCGCGGCCACGACGATCACCCCGGCCACGATCAGCGCCGTCGGCCACGTGGGCACGAGCATGACGGGCACGAGCCCGAGGAGGGTGAGCAGGAACAGCCGGGCGGTCATTCAGCGGGGCACTTCGGTCGTGGCGATGATCGAATCGAGGACCTGTCCGACGTCGAGACCATCCATCTGGGCCTCGGGGCGCAGGATGACTCGGTGTGACAGCGACATATGGGCCAGCGCCTTGACGTCGTCAGGGGTGACATAGTGTCGGCCGCTGAGCCACGCATGAGCACGGGCGGCACCGAGCATCCTCGTCGCTCCGCGGGGTGAGACGCCCAGTGCCAGGGAAGGGGTCTGGCGGGTGGCTCGGGCGAGGTCCACGATATAGGTGATGATCTGCGGGGCGATATAGATCTTCGCGATCGCCTCACGAGCCCGGCCGATGAGTTCGGCATCGGCGACCGGACGCAGACCTGCCGCTGCCAAGGATCCGGCGTCGAAGCCGCGGGCATGCCGGTCGAGGATCTCGAACTCGTGATCCCGCTCGGGCAGGTCGAGGACGAGTTTGAAGAGGAACCGGTCGAGCTGTGCCTCCGGCAGCGGGTAGGTGCCTTCGTATTCGACGGGATTCTGGGTGGCCGCGACGAGGAACGGTTCGGGCAGCTTCCGGGAGCGTCCGCCGACGGACACCTGATGCTCTTCCATCGCCTCGAGGAGAGCCGACTGGGTCTTCGGCGGAGTGCGGTTGATCTCATCGGCGATGAGGATGTTCGTGAACACCGGGCCGGGACGGAACGAGAAGTCCGAGGCGGACGCATCGTACACCAACGACCCGGTCACGTCACTGGGCATGAGGTCGGGAGTGAACTGCACGCGCGAGCTGTCGAGGCTGACTGCGGCCGCGAAGCTGCGCACGAGCAGAGTCTTCGCCACTCCGGGCACTCCTTCGAGAAGCACGTGGCCCTGGCACAGCAGTGCGATGAGCATTCCCGTCACTGCCTGGTCCTGTCCGACGACGGCCTTGGCGATCTCGGTGCGCACGCCGGTGAACGCCTCCCGGACCGGGTCTGGCTCCGCCTGTGGGGTCTGTGCGCTCGCGGCGGTCGGTGTCTGCTGTGCGACCGGTTCCTGAGGGTTCGTGGGGTCCTGGGGCGGCTGGGTCATGGGATCTCACTTTCGATCTGGGTGAGCTGATGGACGAGTTCAATGAGTTCGGTGTCGGTGTGTGCCGAAGCGGTGACGAAGACATGGTGGAGGTATCCCGGGTCGGCGCCCGTGGTGGCCGCGATCCGGGCGATGATGTCGGGGGTGCGGGCATCGGGGCTGAGGCTCAGCCGTTTGGCGATGCGCAGCAGCGCACCGGTGCGCAGAGTGTGCAGCGCCCCGTCCCGATCGTGGCTGCGGGAGCTCAGGGCGGCCCGACCGTGAACGGTCTCCACCGCCGGCACGATGACGGGCAGCTGCTCGATGGCCAACGGCCCGAACCTGCGCCCGATGACGAGCAGGAGGACGAGCACGCAGGGGATCAGCCACAGGACTCCGGCGAGGAACCAGTCGGGTACGAAATCGATCGTCGTCGGAGGCGACTGCTCATCGGATCCGTCGAAGGTCGGATGATAGACGACGACGTTCTGCGTCTGGGACAGCTGCGAAAGGACTAGAGAGGCGTTGCCTTCTTCGTCGATGTGCTCGTTGGTCACCCAAGCGGGATTGCCGAGCACAGTCAGCGGTACGGAACCGCCCGAATCGGTGACGACCTGTCCGCGCGCGGAGCCGGGGGCCACCTCGGCGTTGTCGATCTCATCGACCCCGGGCCCCGTGAACGGAAAGCAGGCGGCGATCCCGTCTGTATTCTTCTTCGTCTCCGCGTATTCGACGTCGCCCGTGGTCACGGCCCCTGCGCTGCGGGCGATGGGGGAGGCGCAAGCCGGCGGGGACGTGGCCTCCGGGTCGGCCAACGGGCTGAGGTTGTCGTTGACGGTGATCCGGTCGGTGAACTCCGTGATCGACGGGCCCGGGTCGACGAGGACGAGGCGGTTGCCGTGGGTGCGCAGGGCGTATTGGAGCCCGGCGATGTCGCCAGGGGAGAGCGCACCGGTGTTCGTGGGGATGAGCAGGGTGGTGTCGGGTCGGGCGGCGGCTGTGCGGGCCTGCTCCTGATCCTCGGTGGTGGTGACGTCGACATCATGGTCGCGCAGGGTTTCGACGAGGGCCTTCGTGCCGGTGCGCGCCGTCGAATCATAGTGCAGGGGCTCTTCGGACTCGTCGTCCCCGGTCAGCAGCACGAGCGCGATGACGGTGATGAGGACGACGAAGGCCGCGACGATCCACACCGAGGCAGAGCGCAGGCGGGTGCGCAGCGGAATCCGCGTGGTCGACCGGGTGCCGCGGGCGGCGACATCCAACTGTGCGCTCATGCCGGTGCCTCCTGGCGGTCTGCCGCCTGGTCGCCTGTTTCGTGGCGGTCTGCGCTTTGGCGGTAGCGGACCGGCATTGCGCTCAGCGTCCGGTCCAGTGCGCACAGCTCGGCATAGACCTCATCGAGGCGGTTCGCACGTGCCTTCCGCACGGCTTCCTCCCCGTACCGGAGGTCGTTGAAGACCTCGGCCACACCGTGGACGGCGGGTCCGTGCTCGGGCAGGGTCGCCTCGGTGGAACGGGCGATCTCACTGGCCGTGGCCGAGGACTCGAGTGAGACGATCTGCTTGACGGAGAGAACCGCGAAGATCGTACGGGATTGGTCGATGACGGCGGCCTCGAAGTCCCCGGCATTCGCGGCCCGGGCCGCGCTCTCACGCCACGGACCCGGTTCGGGCTGGGCCACGACCGGGTCGAATGCGGACAGCGGTACCCCGACACGTCGGAACCCTGCCCGGCGCACGCGCCAGACGATGAGGGCGATGATTGCGGCGAGACCGAGGACGACGAAGACGAGCAGCCAAGGGGAGTTCGCGCCAAGGGCGGTCCTGACCAGCGAATCCCACAGGGAGCTCAACCACTGGCCGATCTGCTCCAAGGGGGTGAGGTCGTTGGCGGCGTATTCGGATTTCGTCAGTTCGTGCTCGACCCATTCGCGGCCGGTGTCACGGTCGACGCTGGCCGAGGAGATCATCGGTCCTCCTCGGCGCGGATGAGAACGAGGTCGAGACCTTCGGAGCGCATCTGCTGATCGAAGAAGCAGACCGTCACAAGGCAAGCGAAATAGGCGAATAGGACTGCCGAGGAGATGAGCGTGAGTCCGAGCAGCAGACCGACGGAGACGACCGCGATGGCAGCTTGCGCCGTCGCTGACTCGGCGGTCGTCGTGATGCCGATGCCCAGGAGGAGCGAGACGATGAAGACGATCGGAGTGATGATGAGCTGGACGAGCTGATTGGACAGGAAGTATCCGAGCGCCAGCTGGCCGAGCATCCGCCAGAAGCCGCGTCCGGTCAGCTTCCAGGAGCGTCGGATCCCGGCGCGTACGCTCAGATCCTCCACCGCGATCGCCGATCCGACGAACGCCAATCGCAGGTTGATCCAGATGAGCGCGGCGAACCACAGCAGTGCGGCCAGCCCGGCCCAGACGAAGGCGAGGACCGCTGAATCGGCAGTGGCGAACAGCAGGGTCGGAGCGGCGAGGACCAACAGCAGGCCGAGGTTGATTCCGCTCATCAGCAGTGTGGCGGCGATGAGGCGCCAGCGGCGTCCCGATAGTGACTTCCATGCCCTCGACAGGGTAGTTCTGCGGGCGCCGAACGAGGCGCGGGTACCTGTGGCGATGAGCCCGGAGAGCAGGTGGGCCAATCCGAGGCTGAGCAGGCTCAGCGCTACCGACCCCAATTGGGCAAGAGCGATGAAGCCGGAGGCGGCATCCTCATTGCCGCTGAGGTCGTTGAAGAACGAGAGGAACTGCACCGCGATGAGGGCGCCGATGGCGGTGAGCAGCAGGCTCCAGAGGGTGAAGACGATGAGCGAGGAGCCGATGGACAGAGTGGGGATGAACCGCAGCAGGCGGAAGCCGGAGTCGAGTGCTTCGATGAACGTCAGCGGTCGCTTCGGCAGGAGCCCGCGCGGGGGAGGCGGCTGCCAGCCGCGTGAGGGAGGGGACGGTGAACGCGGCTGCCACCGGCCGGTGCGCCAGTCGACCTCCGAGGTCCATGCATTCGTCTGTCCCATCACGCCAATCCTGCCATGATTCGACGGCGAGTGCCGAGAGGTCTCCCTGTCCCGATCGGGCAGCGTCGACTGTGTCGATGCGTGTAGTCGGGAGCCGTCCAGAGGCCGTGATCGGCTCTCTGTGAAGGCATTGCGGAGGCTCTGCAGGAGCGCTGCGGGGACTGTGTTCGGGGCCGCGGCGAAGGTGTGGGTCGGTGTTGTCGGCGGATGCGGTGCCTGAGGTCAACGACAACGCCCGATAGGGTAGGAGTGTCGAGAACCGAAGAACACGCGAACATAAGGGACAATGGGAGCATGAACGCTCGAATCCTCGTAGTTGATGATGACACGGCTTTGGCCGAAATGATCGGAATTGTGCTCAAAAGCGAAGGCTTCGAGTCCTTCTTCTGTGCCACCGGCGACCAGGCCTTCGAAGAATTCCAGAAGGTCAACCCGGACCTTGTGCTCCTCGACCTGATGCTTCCCGGCAAGGACGGACTCGAAGTCTGCCGGGAGATCCGCGAGATCTCCTCGGTGCCGATCATCATGCTCACGGCGAAGTCCGACACCGTCGATGTCGTCCTCGGCCTCGAATCCGGTGCCGACGACTATGTGCCGAAGCCGTTCAAGCCCAAGGAGCTCATCGCCCGTGTCCGTGCGCGGCTGCGCATCTCCGAACCGCAGGCTCCCGAGCTGCTGACCGTCGGAGACGTCGTCGTCGACGTCGCCGGTCACACGGTGACCAAGGGCGGATCGCCGGTGTCGCTGACTCCGCTCGAGTTCGACCTCCTCGTCGCCCTGGCCCGCAAGCCGTGGCAGGTCTTCTCCCGCGAAACCCTCCTCGAAGAGGTGTGGGGCTACCGTCATGCCGCCGACACCCGGCTGGTCAACGTCCACGTGCAGCGTCTGCGTTCGAAGATCGAACGCGATCCGGAGAAGCCGGACATCATCGTCACCGTCCGCGGCGTCGGCTATAAGGCCGGCAGAGCCGCGTGACTTCCGAGTCAGCCGTGGACGGACCCGTCCGCACCGCGGCCTCGGCACTGAAGACGTTCTGGAACTTCATACTCCGATCGTTCAGCCACTCCCTGCAGGTCCGCATCGTCGTGCTCACGATCGTCCTCACTTCGGTGGCGATCTTCGGCGTCGGCACCTACATGTCCCAGCAGATCGCGCGCGGACTCTTCGACACGCGCCTGGATTCCCTGTCCTCGCAGACGCGGTCGATCCTGGCAGAGCTGCGATCACTGGCACCGGTCGACGGCCAAGCGGTCACTCAGGACACACTGAGTTCGCAGCTGTCCTCGATCTACAACCGTTCGGCCGGGTCCGTGTATTCGCTGACCCTCCAGCCGAAGGACCCGAACTCCTCGTTCTCGACGATCACCGCCGGTGGGCCCAGCGAAGACGGTGAGACCTCGCAGGTGCCCATCACCGATGAACTCCGCGAAGCCATCCGCAAAGCCCCGACCGATGACAAGCTCTACCAATCAGTGAGCCTGCCCGACGGCACGGGACCGGGTCTGCTCATCACCCAGGAGCTGCAGATCCCGGGAGCCGGTCAGTTCCAGCTGTACTACCTCGGCGATCTCAGCGAACAGCAGGACACACTGAACTTCGTACAGCGGTCGATGTTCGTCGCCGCCCTCGTCCTCGTCGTTCTCGTCGGTGCCGTCGCCTGGATCGTCACTCGACTCGTCGTCACTCCGGTGCGCACCGGCGCAGAGGTGGCCAGACTCATCGCCGATGGTGACCTGGACGAACGCATGCCGGTGCACGGCAACGATGAGATCGCCGTGCTGGGTGAGAGCTTCAACGACATGGCCGACACCCTCCAGCATCAGATCGAGCAGATGGAACGTCTGTCGGTGCTGCAGCGCCAGTTCGTCTCCGACGTCTCTCACGAGCTGCGGACACCGCTGACGACGATCCGTGCCGCCGCGGACCTCATCTACGATGCCCGCGACGACCTCGACCCCGTCACCGCGCGCAGCGCGGAGCTGCTGAACTCGCAGGCCGAACGCTTCGACAATCTGCTCTCCGACCTGCTGGAGATCTCCCGCTACGACGCCGGCGCCGCGGCCCTGGTGCCCAAACCCGTCGACATCGGCGCGATCGTGACCTCCGTGATCGAGACCGTGTCGATGGTGGCCGAACAGATGTCGACGGCCATCGTCGTCCATGCTCCGTCCTCACCGGTCATGGCCGAGGTCGACCGGGTGCGCATCACCCGAATCGTGCGCAACCTCGTCGTCAACGCCATCGAACACGGTGAGAACAATCCCGTCGACGTCTACGTCGCCTCCAACGCCGAGGCGGTGGCCGTGAGCGTGCGCGACCACGGAGTCGGTATGAACGAAGAGCAGGTTGAGCACGTCTTCGACCGGTTCTGGCGTGCCGATCCGGCCCGCAAGCGCACCCTCGGCGGGTCGGGCCTGGGCCTGGCGATCTCGCTCGAGGACGCCCATCTGCACAACGGCTGGCTGCAGGTCTGGGGCAAGCCCGGCGAAGGATCGTGCTTCCGCCTGACGATGCCCAGGCGCCCCGACCAGGAGATCACCTCTTCGCCTCTGCCCCTGCCGCCTCGCGATGCGCAGATCCGCGGTTCTGCGCTCGTGGCAGGACCGCTGTCCTCGGACGGCTCCGTCCGCATCCAGACCGGGTCGATCCCAATCGTCGTCGAAGCCGAGCCGGAGATGCTCGAGGAAGACAACGACACCCCCACCGAGGCGGCCCCGCAGTCCTCATCACCTCTGCCGACCACATCGATTGTTGAGTCGGCGACTGTTGAGTCCGCCGCGACGAATGCTGAGTCGGCCGACGACGAGGTGGACACCGTCGAGGAAGACTCCGCTGAGGCAGAAGCCGCTGAGGCCGGTAATTCTGAGGCAGGGGAGCGGTCCACGGACGTCAGCGACCCGGAACTGGACGGCGACGGCGACTCAGACGGCGTGAACGACAGTGAAGGAGGACGGCCATGACACGCACGATGCCCAGGGGCTTCCGTGTGAAGACCATGCTGGTGTCCGTCTTTACGGCTCTGGCCCTCGTCGGCTGCTCGTCGATCCCGACATCATCACCCGTCGGTCATATCGAAGACGACTCGGGCGATCCGGGGGTGAACAACGCACGGATCCCCGACGGACCCGAACCCGGAGACAGCCCATCGGACATCGTGCGCGGATTCCTCCGGGCAGGAGCGGGCACCGGCAACAACTTCTCCGTGGCACGGTCATTCCTCACCGAAGGCGAAGCACAGAAATGGAGCCCGCAGGAATCCGTGTCGGTGCTGCCCAACGACACGGACCTCGACTCCCTGAACGTCGGAACCACCTCCGATCAGAAGACGATGAGCATCTCGCCTCCGGTCGTCGGCCTCGTCGACTCCTCCGGCGTCTACAACTCCACCAAACCGGGCACTAAATCCACCTTGGAATTCTCCCTGCGGCAGGAGAACGGGGAGTGGAGGATCTCCTCGGCGCCGGACGGGCTGCTCATCAGCCAGACCGACTTCCGCACGATCTTCCTCAACTATTCGCTGCAGTTCTTCACCTCCGACTACTCGTATCTCGTCCCGGACTCCCGCTGGTTCCTTCGCTCGTCATCGACTCCGACCGTGCTGATGAACGAGCTGCTCAGCGGCCCTGCCCCCTACCTCTCCGGCGCGGTGATCACTGCGATCCCGGACGGGGCGAAGCTGAACGATTCGAATGTGGTCACGATCGAGAACGGCGTCGCCCAAGTGCCGCTGGGGCCGCAGAACCCGGCCCCGTCGGACCGCGAGAAGGGACTGATCCGCCAGCAGATCGCCACCACTCTGCAGGTCATTCCCTCGATCTCAGCAATCGACCTGAGCATCGGCGGACAGGCCATTCCGGCCAGCCTGCAGCCGAAGACCGACACATCGGTCCAGGTGGACGGTCCACCCGTGGTCCTCGCCGAAGACCACCTCGCACGGGTCTCTGGCACGACCGTGGCCAAGGTCGAGAACAGTCCGAACCTGAAGAAGGCGAAAGCCAGTGACCCTGCGGTGTCCTTGGACGATTCGCTGTACGTGTATCTCGCCGACGGCGGCAAACAGCTCATGCGATTGAAGTCCGACGCCGTCGACGCCACCCCGATCCTCGAGGGCAAGAAGCTCGTGCGCCCCAGCATCGATCGCTTCAACACGACCTGGACCGGTGAGACGGAGAACAAGGGCGAACTCAAGGCCGTCGGTCGCGACGGCAAATCCTTCACCGTGGCCGCCGACTTCCTCAACGGCCGACAGCTCGTCGACATCGAGGTCTCACGAGACGGAACCCGAGTCGCTCTGCTCAGCAAGCACAGGGGAGAGCCGGACCGCGTGGACGTAGTGGGCGTGCCCAGGGACAAGGCCGGCAACCCGTCCGGCCACGTCTCCGAGACACCGATCGAAGTGGGCGCGAACTTCGACGAGATCAAGGACGTCTCGTGGGCAGGATCGACGTCTCTCGTGGCTCTGGCCGCAGAGGAAGGCGAATCCGCGCAGCCGTTCCGCATCGGAGTCACAGGGCCTGCAGAACAGCTCGGCGAGGTCTCGGACGGAAGCCGCATCGCCGGCGGAGTGGACGGACGCTCGATCCTGGTCACCAGTTCCGATGGCGCGCTGTACAGCTACAACTCGAACGCATGGCAGAAACTCGTCGACGTCGCCGCGAAGGATCCCTCCTACCCAGGCTGACCCGAAGGGCAGTTCAACACCGAACCGCCGGGTCGGACATGGAGTAGATTGCTCCCATGGGGCTGCTCGGGGAGTTCGGCGAACTGCTCCTGCCCCGAAGGTGCGCCGGTTGCGGGCGGGAGAACGTGTCCCTGTGCACCCGTTGCCTGCAGCTGCTCGGCGGAATCCCACGGGCGATGGAACCACGCTACGGCACGATCCCGATCGTCGGCGTCTGCGAATACAACTCGCAGATCTCCAAGATGGTCGTCGGTTTCAAAGACGAAGGACGCCGAGACATCCTCGACCCTTTGGCACTGGCACTGACTCGTTCGATCGTCGCTGCCCTCGACCTCATCGGCTACTCGGGCGGCGCGATCCGGCTCTTCCCGGCGCCCAGTTCGGATCGGGC
Source organism: Brevibacterium epidermidis NBRC 14811 (assembly GCF_001570805.1). Taxonomy (GTDB): domain Bacteria; phylum Actinomycetota; class Actinomycetes; order Actinomycetales; family Brevibacteriaceae; genus Brevibacterium; species Brevibacterium epidermidis. The sequence continues at coordinate 71,691 of NZ_BCSJ01000010.1, forward strand.
CAGACGGCGTCGGGGCGGATCGCACACGGCCACCTTGGCGGAACGGGCGAAGGAACTCTCACCGGAGCTGCCTCTGGAAGTCCACGATGTGCTCGCCGCCAAGCGATCGCGTGACCAAGTCGGACTCGGCGCGATCGAGCGGGCAGAGAACGCGCAGCGGACCCAATATCTCGACCGAAGGAGAATCGCTGAGATCTCGGAACCTCGCGCCGTGTCGGGCACCGGCTCAGCGTCTGCAGATGTGCTCATCGATGACTTCTCAACCACCGGAGCAACCTTGGCAGAAAGCGCACGTTTGCTAGCATCGGTGCAGATCAGACCCGCTGTAGGAGCTGTTCTCGGTCTCGGTCGCGGGGGCACTCGATTTGTCTCTCCCTTTACTGTATAACGGTGTTTACCCATCCAAGGGCATGGGATCGGATGAATCCGACGAGCGAGTCGCTAAGGACACATCATGGACATCGTTGTCAACGGCCGTCAACTGACCATCTCTGACAGCTTTCGAGCCCACATCGAAGACAAGATCGCGAAGGTCGAGCAGCTTGCTCCTCGCGCTCAGCGTGTCGAAGTGCATGTCACTCACGAGAAGAACTCCCGCCAGCCCGAGACGAGCGAGCGTGTTGAGCTCACGGTTGTGGCGAAGGGGCCGGCAATTCGGGCAGAGGCCATGGCAAGCGACAAATATGCGGCACTCGATCTGGCATGGGCGAAGCTCGTCGAACGACTGAGGCGAGCGAGGGACAGGCACAAGGTGCCGCGGTCCGGTCATCATCGAAAGGAATCCACTGCCGAGGTGTTGGCGAAGATGCCGGTGACCGAACCGATGGTTCCCGATGCGGATGCCGACGATGCGAAGCAGGACGCGGATCGCAATGCCGATCAGACGAACGGTCGCATCAAGGCCGAAGGCGATTCGCCGGTGGTGCTGCGTGAGAAGACCTTCAACGCCTCACCGATCGGCATCGAAGAGGCGCTGAACCGAATGGAGCTCGTCGGACACGACTTCTACCTATTCATCGATGAGGAGTCGAGCAAACCTTCCGTGGTCTATCGCCGCAAGGGCTGGAGCTACGGAGTCATCGCCCTCGACCACGAACTCGAAGAAGCAGTCGACTGACCAATTACTACCTGACGGCGGCCCAGCAACCTCGCGCGAGGTTGCTGGG
>NZ_BCSJ01000011.1 GCF_001570805.1 Brevibacterium epidermidis NBRC 14811
CAGGGGAGAGGTTTTGGGGATGCAGAGGATGACACGGGCCGCGGCCCGCAGGACGGCGATCGCGGCGACGGGGCTGGACCGACCGCGACCGGAGAAGGTCACGGCCCGTCACCTCAAGAACGTCTTCGACACCCTGGGACTGACCCAGATCGACTCGGTCGCCCGAGTCGTCCGCTCCCACTACCTGCCCTACTTCTCTCGCCTGGGCCCCTATCCGCGAGAGACCCTGGACCGCCTCTTCTACTCCTCGCCGCGAATGGGCGTTGAATACTGGGCTCACGCCGCAGCCTTCGTGCCTCCGCAGACGTGGAAGCACTTCTCTCGGGCCCACAGCGAATGGTGGCGCAACGACTTCGGTCAGCGCCATCCGGAGACCGGGGAGGAATTCCGCAATCTCCAGTCCTCCGTCCTCACCGCTCTGTCCACCCGGCCGATGACGGCACGGGAAGTCGCCGAGGTGGTCGACCACGATCTGCCGGAGATCCACCGTGGCCATTGGGGTTGGAATCCCAGCCAGGTGAAAGTCGCCCTCGAAGCGCTGTTCGCCGGCGGCATCATCAGCGCCTCGGGACGCAACGACCACTTCGAACGCATCTATGCCCTGGCCAGAGACGTCTCACCTGAGCTGCCGCAGCTGCCTCTGACCTATGGGCCGCCGGAGGATCCGGCGCTGAGCCTGGACCCGGAGGCAGAGCTGCCGCGCGGAATATCCGGGGTCGAGAACAATGTCTTCGAACTCACTCGCATCGCGGCACGCGCTCTGGGCATTTCCCGTCCCGAGGACATCGCCGACTACTTTCGGCAGCGGCGCGCACCGACCGACGCCGCCATCACCGAACTCATCGCCTCAGGCGAGCTGCGAGAAGTCGACGTCGAAGGTGTCCCCGCGCTGAAGTGGCACGAGGCACGGACCCCACGCACCGTGAACGCTCGAGCGCTGCTGGCACCGTTCGACCCCTTGGTCTTCTACCGACCGCGCATCGAATGGCTCTTCGACTTCCACTACCGCATCGAGATCTACACCCCGGCGGCCAAACGCGTCCACGGCTACTACGTCACTCCGTTCCTCCTCGGCGATCGACTCGTCGGACGGGTCGACCTGCACCGGGACCGAGCGGCAGGAGTTCTGCGCGCTCACCAGGTGACGTGGGAACCGGGGGAGGAGCACACCACGGAGCTGGTTGAGGAGCTTAAGACGATGGCTGCGTGGCTGGGACTGACCGCCGTGGACCTCGAAGGTACTCACCTGCCATTAAGCTAGGGGCTATACAGTCGTTCGAGTCGTTGTCCGGCAGACATGCCGATTAGGAGAAAAGTGGCTAATTTCCTCGAGAAGCTTCTGCGCACAGGTGAAGGCAGAACTCTGAAGAAGCTCCGCCGATACACGGATGCCATCAACCAGCTGTCCGATGAGTTCAGCGAGATGACGGACACCGAACTGCGTGAGGAAACCGGCCGGTTCAAGGAGCGCTACAAGGACGGCGAAAGCCTCGACTCTCTGCTTCCCGAAGCCTTCGCCACCGTGCGCGAAGCATCGAGCCGGACCCTGGGTCTGCGACACTTCGACGTTCAGCTCATGGGCGGCGCCGCCCTGCACCTGGGCAACATCGCCGAGATGAAGACCGGTGAAGGCAAGACCCTGGTCGCCACGGCCCCGGCCTACCTCAACGCTCTCACCGGCAACCCGGTCCACATCATCACGGTCAACGACTATCTGGCCACCTACCAATCGGAACTGATGGGCCGCGTATTCCGGTTCCTCGGGATGGAGACCGGCTGCATCCAGGCGAACATGCCCTCGGATCTGCGCCGCAAACAGTACGCCGCGGACATCACCTACGGCACGAACAACGAATTCGGCTTCGACTACCTGCGCGACAACATGGCCTGGTCGGCCGACGAGCTCGTCCAGCGCGGCCATGCCTTCGCCATCGTCGACGAGGTCGACTCGATCCTCATCGACGAGGCCCGTACCCCGCTCATCATCTCCGGTCCCGCCGAAGGCGATGCCAACCGCTGGTACGGCGAGTTCGCCAAGGTCGTCAAGCGTCTGAAGACCGATCGCGACTACGAAGTCGATGAGAAGAAGCGCACCGTCGGCGTCCTCGAACCCGGAATCGAACGTGTCGAGGACTACCTGGGCATCGGCAATCTCTACGACGCGGAGAACACCCCGCTCATCAGCTTCCTCAACAACGCCATCCGCGCCAAGGAGCTGTTCAAGAAGGACAAGGACTACGTCGTCCTCGACGGCGAAGTCCTCATCGTCGACGAACACACTGGTCGCGTGCTCAAGGGCCGCCGCTACAACGAAGGTCTGCACCAGGCCATCGAGGCGAAGGAAGGGGTGAAGGTCCAGGCCGAGAACCAGACGCTGGCGACGATCACCCTGCAGAACTTCTTCCGTCTCTACGAAAAGCTCTCCGGAATGACCGGTACGGCCGAGACCGAGGCCGCGGAGTTCATGTCCACCTACAAGCTCGGCGTCGTCCCGATTCCGACGAACAAGCCGATGCAGCGCGTCGACCAGTCCGACTTCGTCTACAAGAACGAGGTTGCGAAGTTCGACGCCGTCGTCGACGACATCGTCGAACGCCACGAGACCGGACAGCCCGTCCTCGTCGGCACGACCAGCGTCGAGAAGAGCGAATACCTGTCGAAGCATCTGGCCAAACGCGGCGTCAAGCACGAGGTCCTCAACGCGAAGAACCACGCCCGTGAGGCGTCGATCGTGGCGATGGCCGGACGCAAGAACGCCGTCACGGTGGCCACGAACATGGCCGGACGCGGTACGGACATCATGCTCGGCGGCAACGCCGAATTCCTCGCGGTCGCGGAGATGGAACGTCGCGGCCTCGACCCGGCCGAGAACGAGGACCAGTACGAGTCCGAATGGCCCGAGGTGCTCAAGGCCGCCGAGGATAAGGTCAAGGAAGAGGCCGAGGAGGTCGTCGAACTCGGCGGGCTCTACGTGCTCGGCACTGAACGCCACGAATCCCGCCGCATCGACAACCAGCTGCGCGGACGTTCCGGACGTCAGGGCGACCCCGGCGAATCCCGGTTCTACCTGTCGCTGACCGACGACCTCATGCGTCTCTTCGGCTCGGGAGCCGCTGAACGGATCATGGCTACGGCAAATGTGCCCGACGATGTGCCGCTGGAATCGAAGATGGTCTCACGCGCCATCCTCTCGGCCCAGTCGCAGATCGAACAGCGCAATGCCGAACAGCGCAAGAACGTGCTCAAATACGACGATGTGCTCAACCGCCAGCGCACAGTCATCTACGATGAGCGCCGCCGAGTCCTCGACGGCGCCGACCTCGAAGAGCAGGTCGCGAACTTCCGCGAAGAAGTCATCGACGCCTACGTCGCCCAGGCGACGACAGGACCGGTCGAAGACTGGCAGATCGACGAACTCTTTGAAGCCCTCGGCAAGATCTACTCGCCGTCGATCACCCCCGAGGACCTCGCCGAGGAGCTCGGCGGACTCGGCAACCTGACGAAGAACCGCCTCAATCGGGAGATCCAGTCCGATCTAGACGTGTTCTACTCCCAACGTGAAGAAGAACTCGGAGAGGAAGCCACCCGCGAACTCGAACGCCGCGTGGTGCTCTCCGTCATCGACAAGCGCTGGCGTGAGCACCTCTACGAGATGGACTACCTCAAGAACGGCATCGGACTGCGCGCCATGGCCCAGAAGGATCCGCTGGTGGAGTACCAGCGTGAGGGCTTCGAGATGTTCAAGACCATGCAGGATGGGATCAAGGAGGACGTCGTCCGCCTGACCAACACACTGAAGGTTCAGGTGACCTCATCGGCCGGCACCGACGATGCCGAACCCGAGGTCGAGGTCGACGCAGAGGAGCTGCGACACAAGACTCCGAAGATGCAGCTGTCGGCCCCGTCCGAAAACGGTACCGCCTCCGTCTCCGAAAACGAGGACGACGACGAACCGGCACCGGCCAACCGCGCCGAACGTCGCGCGAAGAAGAAGGCCAAGAGCTGAAACTGAGCCCTCAGCGGCTCACATCGTCTGCAGCGCAGTCAGCGTCCACCGGGTGGTGAGCAGTTCCAAGCGGACTGCCACCGCCCGGACGCGGTTTGCGGCGGCAACGATGACCGTGACCTCGGCGATCTCGGGACTGATCTGGCAGACGTGCGCCGTCCCCGGTCGCACGGTACGGGCACCGGGCACGGTTGCGCGTTGCGGTGCCACCTCGGCGCGCAATTGACAGCGGTGATCGATCTTCGCCAACAGCTCCGGCTCGACCCAGCGGGCGATCGTCTCGCTGCGACGGACCCCGGAGAGGACCTCGAGGCAGGCAACCGCCAACGAGGTGGCTGTGGCCGCGATCCGGGCCCGGTCGTCCGCAATGTCCTGAGCTCGGACCTGCCGACTTGCACGGCGAGGAGACTGTGCCGTGGGCACCGGTGTGGACGGTCGCCGAGGCGGTGCCGAAGCCTGCGGTCGGGTGAGGGTGAGCGGGGCGGTCATTTCTGGATCTCCAATCTCTGACCTGCGAGGATGAGGCTCGGATCGGGTCCGATGATGTCCTCGTTGGCGGCATAGACGTCCGCGACGATCTGCGGGATCTCCGCGGGGGCATCGGTCAGATCGGCAGCGATCGACCACAGGCTCTCGCCTTGGGCCACAACATGGGTGGCTGTTCCGGAATCCTCAGGAACCGTGACATCGGCATCCGGCTCGTTCGCATTCTTACTGCGGTCGGGCTCGTCGGTTTGATCCGATTCTCTGGGTTCGTCTGCCGGACCGTTGGCCGGCGGTGACTCGGGTGATCTGCCCGACGGAGGTTCGGTGGGCCATCCGGGGTCGGGCGGCCGTGCTCGATCAGGTGACTCAACATCCTCTGGTGGTTCTGCCTCGTCAGCCCGCTCCGTGCTGTCCGGGGAATCCGCGGACGGCTCATCATCGTCGATCGTCGGCCACCCAGGGTCGGCCGGAGCGGACGAGGCCTGAGTAGTTGAGGTGGGCTCAGGCTCGAAGTGCACGACCGGTGCCGCTTGGGCGGAATGGACGGCCAAGCCGGCGGAGACGACGGCAAGAACGCTCGATGCGAGTATCCGCGGCATCGCCCTGACGACCACGCCTGTAAGCGCAGACCTGAAGCGACCGGAGGGGAGAAGTCGCAGCAGCAGGGCCAGCAGAGAGATGAGTCCGATCCGCGCGAACAGGAGCACTCCAGCGCCGATGATGACGATGACGACGACGTCGCTGGTCGTCCGCGGCTGAGACAGCTGTTCCCACCCGGTGAAGAACGAGCCGAGCAGAACCAGCCATGAACCCGCACATGCAATCAAGAGATACATCTAGACATCCTCCATTGGATATTGATGATAATGATGCAGTTAGATGCAATTTGCTGTCAATGGATCGAGTCTAACTACATGACTGTAGTTCGATGCTGATTCTTTTCAAGTCTTGAAAGTGGACTACAGCTGGGGCAAGCTTATCGACTATGGACGATCGCATCGATGCACTCCTGGCGGATATCGAAGCCGCCGACTCGGCAGCGCAAGCGCATGCCAGGAGAGGTGAATTCGGTGACGAAGTTGCCGGTCAGGCATCCGAGAGGACACTGCGCGAACGGCTGCGCGGATCGTTGGGGTCGACGGTGCAGGTGATGGTGTCCGATCGCGACATTACCGGGATTGCGTGCTTCCTCGGCCGGGACATCATCGTCCTCGCTGGGGTCGAAGTCTCCGCCATTGCGATCGCGGCCGTCCGCGGACTCAGGCTGACCACGAGAGTGCATCGGTTCGAAGTCGGTGGGCTGGAGCGGCTGGGGATGGGCTCTGCACTACGCCGCTGGTCAGCCGCCCATGAAGAAGTGTCGATCGACACTGTTGACCGCTCCGGCTCGATTCGCGGGCGCTGTGCGCTCGTCGGTGCCGACTACGTCGAAATCGCCGGCCGGATCATTCCCTTCACGGCGATCAGGGCCGTCCACGCCCGGACGAATCCCTTTGAGTGATGCGGGCGTGATGGCGATCAGTGGCGAGGCGAGAGAGTCAGTCCTCGATGGATCCGGTCTTGATCTGGTACTCGGTGCGCTCGTACATCCGCTGGATATACGCTTCGATCTCGGACTTCTCGACCCGCCACTGGCCGCGCCCGCCGACCTTGATGGCGCGGAGATCGCCGGAGCGGACCAGGGCCCGAGCTTGAGCGATCGAGACATTGAGCAGCTCGGCCACATCGGTCAGCGGCAGGAAGCGACTTTCGACGGCCATGAGGTGACTTCTCCCATTCCAAATGTCCATCTGCCACCAGATGTCCATCTGCTTGTTGACGCACTTTGCCAAAAACATTGCTTTGGCATCATTTGATGGTCAATATTATCACTGAGAAACAGTTTCTGTCAGTGAAACTTCTGCGAATCTGGAGACGCAATGGAGCTCTCGAAACGAATCCGACGCCCCCGCTGGACCGATGCACGGCTCTTGATCGGAGCGATGCTCGTCATCCTCGCGGTGGTCGGAACCTATCTGCTCGTCACCTCGGCGAACTCGACCACCCGGGTCTGGGCGAGCGCCCGCGCACTCGTGCCCGGTGAAGTCCTCGAGCCGGCCGACCTCACCGTCGCCGAGGTCAATCTCGCCGATCTCGGCAAGAAGTACCTCTCGGCAGATTCAGAGCTGCCGGAGAACACGAGCGTACGCGGCGTCGTGGCAGCGGGAGAGCTGCTGGCAGCCTCGGCGGTGGCGCCCCTGTCTGAACTCGAAGGACGGGTCGTCGCCATCGACGTCGCCGGCTCGGTGCCGAGCGTCGTCGACTCGGGCAGCCTCGTCGACGTGTGGGCGCAGCCGGAGCAGAACGGGCTCGACGACGACGGAACACCGCCGGAGCAGATCGTCGATTCGGCCCCGGTCGCCCATATCAATCGAGATGTCGGCAGTTTCGGAGCAGGCGACGGCGCCCGCATCGAAGTGTTCGTCGGCTCCGTTGACCTGCCCGGCGTGCTTGCCGCCCTCGACGGACGCAGCGTGCTCTCCGTCGTCGGTGCGCCGTCCGTTCCCGCCGACGACGGAGATCAGTGATGACGCAGGTTCTGCTGGCCGTCGACTTCGAATTCGACCTCATCCTCTTCGAGCTGCTCAGCGAGATCGACGACGTCACGATCGTCGCCCGCCCTGCCGACGAGGTGGAGCTGCTGGCACACTGCCGCACTGGCGGCGCCGACGTCGTCATCATCGGCCGCTACTTTCCCGGTCTCGACGCCGAGGTGGTCGCCGCGATCACGGCGTCCGGTGCCAAGGTGCTCGGCTTCGGCGACGAAGCGCATGTTCTCGAAGCCGTCGGCATCACCGCCGTCGTCGCAACGGATGCCGATGCGACGACGATGGCCGCGGCGATCGATGACATCCGTGCCGCCACCGTCGTTCCGCCGCGCCCGATGATGCCTCCGGGCCCGGTCAGCGGAGCGGGAGTGATCATCACGGTCTGGGGGACCGGTTCGTCGCCCGGACGCACACTCACGGCCGTCAACCTTGCCGATCAGGCCTCCCGCCAGGGCAGACGCAGCGTCGTCGTCGACGCCGACACGGTCTCCGGAATGGTCGCGTCCACTCTTGGGCTGACCGAGGAGTCCTCTCACCTGGCCAGCCTCTGCCGGTCGCAGACGGACCCCGTGAACCGCCTCGGCCAGCATGCAGTCCCGCATGCAGCGATCCGGGAGAACTTCCACGTCGTCACCGGGCTGACCCGGCCCGAGCGATGGCCGGAGATCCGCGCCTCCGTCCTCGAAGCGGTGCTCAAACGTCTGGCCAAGGTCTACGACGTCGTCATCGTCGACGTCAGCGACCGCATCGATCCCGATGACGACCTCGCCGATCCCTTCTACGACCGGCACTGCGCTACACGCGCGGCTCTGGAAGCCGCCGATATCGTGCTCGTCCTCGCTGCGGGGGAGCCGATCGGTCTGCAGCGGCTGGTCAAACTCCTCGGCACACCGCGGGCCGAGGCGGTCCGAGACAAGATGCGGCTGGTGATCACGAAGGTGCGGCCGAGCGCGGTCGGCCACCCCGCCGAAACGCGGATCAGAGAAGTCCTCGACCGTTTCGTCCGAATCACTCCGGACTTCCTGCTCAGCGACGACCGTTCCACTGCCGACGCGGCGATGCTCGCCGGCCACACCCTGCACGAACAGAATCCCAAGTCCGTCCTCGTCGGCGACCTCGCGCGGATGATCGACGAGCTCCTGCCGGGCCGTCGCCGCTCCCGCAGATCCGGCGGCGGACGCGAACGCCGCGGCGGCGGTCGTCGCGGGGGCACACGGAAAGTGCGGGTGGGCCAGGGGACCGGGGCACGGGACTAGGATGAGGGACATGGCCATTCGCTGCTACGTTCCCACTACACTGACCGCGCTGCGTTCGCCGCTGACGGACGTCCGCGCCGTCGCCCCCGACGCTCAGGGGCGCAGCCTGCGCGGTGAGGAGTTCGAATCCGCTGAGTTCGACGCCATGTGCATCGCCGCCGCCCTGGCCGCGAATGCGGTGTTCGATCCCGCTGAGACCCAAACCGGCACCGAGGCGGCTCCCGAGCGCCGTGTCATCGTGGCCTATGACGCCCCCGAGTCCAGCCCGACCGAAACGCTGACCGAGGGCTTCGACCTCATCAGCCTCGGCGACGTCGACATGACCCGGGTCGCAAGCTTCCACCTCGACGAGGACGTCGTCTGGGACGAAGCGGTGCAGCTGGCCGAGGAATCGGGGCCCAGCGCAGCCGAGGACCGCCTCGGCGCTTCCGATCTGCTGTGGTATGACTCGTCGGAGCTCGAACAGCTGCTCGGCGACGCAGACTGAACCGACTCAGACTGAGAAATTTTGCAGACTGAGCCGACGCACGAGTGCTTGGGTCGCGACGTCGTCGGCCGTCCGGCTCAGGCGGATTCGAAGCGGCGCAGTCGGTCGCTCAGGCGCTTCTCCAGGATCGGCACCACGGCCTGTTCGATCATCGGCCCGAACATCGGGATCGACGAGCTGATCTCGGCATGAGCGGCCAGCTTCGTCGCTGACTCGACCTCGCGCAGTTCGAGGACCGCATCGATCTCGACGGGAACCCCTGCGGCGCGTGCGGTCATGCGGATCTCGGCCTCGTCTCCGAGGACATCCCCGGGAATCATGTACACCTCGACCAGCACGGTGTTGTCCGGAAGCCTGGAGGCCAGAGCTGCAGGAAGCTCGGCATTGGGCATCGGCGTCCGCACGGTCATCTCGGTATCGGGGTCGATGTATTCGGCATTGGCCTCGGAACCGAGCTTCTCCCACACACTGGTGTCGGCGAGTTTGGCCAGGAATGACGACAGATCAACCGAATATTCTTGATTGAGAGTCAGAGATCGCATAGCTCCAGTTTGCCAGCGAATGACCGGTACACCACCGTAGGCTGCTCGGCGTGCCTTTCTCGATATTTGGGCATAGTGTGGTGAATGACGATTCGACGTCGAATCGCATCACGAATGCTCGTTGATCATAGAGGTGAAACAGTGACTCAGGTCTCAATTTCGAACGTTGCAGAAGAGTGGAGGAAGCAGAGGGGACAATCTGCTCCCGAGAACTTCCTCGAAGCCTATTATCCGCGGTTCGAAACAGGGGCTCACGACCCTGAGGCCTACGCAGCCGCGGCGGCCCGTCACTTCGCACTCGGCACCGAATACGACGGTCAGAAACCGGCGATCGCCATCTATAATCCGAGCGTCGACTCGCCGGAATTCCGCGACAACCACACGGTCATCGCCATCGTGCTCGCCGACATGCCCCATCTCGTGTCCTCGATCGTCAGCGACCTCGCCGCGAACGGACGAGCGATCCGCCGCGTCCACCACCCGATCATCACCGTCACCGGAACCGGCCAGGGCGAGAAGATCCTCTCCCCGGCAGAAGCCCCCGCACTCAGCGCGGACACGGCGAGCATTCCGACGGTCTCCGAAGCCTCTGCCGACAGCGCAGACGGAGCCCCGCAGCAGCAGTCCTGGATCCGTCTCGAGATCGACCGCATCTCCGAAAGCGACTTCGACGCACTCGAAGAGCGCCTGCGCGGAGTCCTCGACTATGTGGGCGCAGCAGCCCGTGACGCCCAGGCGATGGCCGCGAAGGCCAAAGACATCGCCGCCGAACTGAGCGCACATGCACCGCGTCCGGAACTGGCCTCTGAAGCCGAATCCGCCGCCGCCCTGCTCACCTGGCTCGACGGCCACTTCACCTTCCTCGGCTACCGCGAATACGACTACACTCACGACGCCGAGCACAGCAGCCTCGAACCCATCGAGGACACCTCGATGGGCATCTCGTCCCTGCGCCCCCTCGTGAAATCACCGCTGAGCCGGGCGGTCGCCGACAAGGCCCTGGAACCGCATGTGCTGGTGCTGACGAAGGCGAACTCCCGCTCCCGCGTCATCCGGTCGTCCTTCATGGACTACATCGGCGTGAAGACATTCGATGCCGACGGTCAGATCGTCGGCGAACGCCGCTTCGTCGGCGTGTTCAAACCCGAGTTCTACAACGACAGCGTCCTCAACATCCCGGTCATCGACCGGAAGGTCGCGAAGATCCTCTCGGCCAGCGGATTCCCGACCGGATCCCACTCGGCCAACGAACTGCTCGGAGTCCTGGAGAACTATCCCCGCGAGGACCTCCTGCACGAGGACACCGAAGAGATCTATGACGTCGTCATGGAGATCGTCGACATGCAGGAACGCCGCGAATCCCGCGTTTTCGTCCGCACCGACCCCTACCAGCGCTTCGTCTCGGTGATCCTCTACCTCCCACGCGACCTGTACAACACCGACGCCCGCGTGCGCGTGCAGGAAGTGCTGCGAAAGTTCTACAACGCCGACAGCGTCGACTTCGATGTGCTGCTGAGCGAATCTGCGTTGGCCCGCATCCACTTCGTGGCCCGCGTCGCCCGAGACTCCGAACTGCCGCAGATCAGCGCCGATGAGGTCGAGGCCCGCATAGTCGGAGCTGTGCGCTCCTGGTCCGAAGACGTTCACGCGTTCCTCGTTCCCGCCGAAGCCGGCGACACCGGAGCCTCACAGGCCCGGGCCGACCTGTGGTCGAAGGCGTTCCCGCCCAGCTATGGCGAGTACCACACCCCCGCCGAGGCGGTCGCCGACGTCGGTCGGTTCGAAGCCCTCGAGGCGGGCCACGGTCCGGCTGTCCGGCTCTACCGTCCCGACCAGAGCACCGACGCCTCCGTCCGTCTCGTCCTCTACCGCAGCGACCGGATCAGCCTGTCCGAGGTCCTGCCCTACCTCACGGCATTCGGTGCCGACGTCGTCGACGAACGTCCCCACGAACTCGACCTCGCCGACGGAACGCATCGGTACATCTACGACTTCGGACTCAGCTTCTCCGAAGAGCTGGGCGATGACGACTACGACCGCATCGCCGAGGCCTTCATGGCCGGCTGGGACGGCAAGAAGGAAGCGGGAGTCTTCGACCGCCTCGTCGTCGCTGGCCTCTCCTGGCAGCATGTGACGATCATTCGCGCCCTGGGCAAATACCTGCGCCAGGCAGGCTTCACCTATTCCGACGCCTATGTCGGTGAGGTCTACAGCGACAACCCGCAGATCTCGAAGCTGCTCGTCGACTACTTCACCGCCAAGTTCGATCCGGACGTCGACGACGCCGGACGCGAAGCGGCGATGACCGAGATCGATGAGTCCATCGAATCCGCACTCAGCGAGGTCGCGAGCCTCGACGCGGACCGTGTGCTGCGGTCCTCGCTCGAACTGCTGCGGGCGACGTTGCGCACGAACTACTACATCGACGAATCCGGTGCGCTGCCCACGGCACTCGTGCTCAAGATCCGACCCGACGAGCTCAGCTTCGTGCCGAAGCCGAAGCCGGCACTCGAGATGTGGGTGTACTCCCCGCAGGTCGAAGGCGTGCACCTGCGCTTCGGCACCGTCGCACGCGGCGGACTCCGCTGGTCGGATCGTCGCGATGACTTCCGTACCGAGGTCCTCGGCCTCGTCAAGGCGCAGATGGTCAAGAACGCCCTCATCGTGCCCACCGGCGCAAAGGGCGGGTTCTTCCCCAAGCAGCTGCCGCCGATGAGCGATCGGGACGCCTGGATGGCCGCCGGTCAGGCCGCCTACGAGGTGTTCATCGAAAGCATGCTCGAAGTCTCCGACAACCTCACCTACGGCGCCGATGACTCCAGCGTCGTCGTCCACCCCGACCGCGTAATCCGTCACGACGGCGACGACTACTATCTCGTCGTCGCCGCTGACAAGGGCACGGCACGGTTCTCCGATGTGGCCAATGCGATCGCCGAGCGCCGCGGCTTCTGGCTCGGCGACGCCTTCGCTTCGGGCGGATCGGTCGGCTACGACCACAAGGCGATGGCCATCACCTCCCGAGGTGCGTGGAAGTCCGTCGAACGCCACTTCCGCGAGCTCGGACTCAACACCGCTGCCGAGGACTTCACGGTCGTGGGCATCGGCGATATGAGCGGCGACGTCTTCGGCAACGGCATGCTGCGCAGCGAGCACATCCGCCTGGTCGCCGCCTTTGACCACCGGGACATCTTCCTCGACCCGAACCCCGACGCCGCGCGCAGCTTCGTCGAACGTCAGCGACTCTTCGACCTGCCGCGCTCGAGCTGGCAGGACTACGACCGGGAACTCATCTCCACCGGCGGCGGAGTCTTCTCCCGGTCGGCGAAGTCGATCGACCTCAGCGCAGAGGCCGCCTCGGTGCTCGGAGTCGAACCCGGCAAACGCAGCCCTGCCGACCTCATGTCCGAAATCCTCAAGGCCCCCGTCGACCTCGTCTACAACGGCGGAATCGGCACCTATATCAAGTCCTCTGCCGAGAGCCACGCCGATGTCGGCGACAAGTCCAACGACGCCATCCGCATCGACGGCGCCGATGTGCGGGCGCGAGTGATCGGCGAGGGCGGCAACCTCGGTGTGACTCAGTTGGGACGTGTCGAAGCTGCACTGGGCGGCGTCGAGGTCAATACCGATGCCGTCGACAACTCTGCCGGCGTCGACAGCTCCGACCACGAGGTCAACATCAAACTGCTCCTGCGCACGCTCGTGCATAAGGGCGCCTTTGCCGCCGAGGAGCGGGAACAGGTTCTGCACTCGTTCACCGACCAGGTCGCTGACCGTGTGCTGGCGAACAACTACTCGCAGAACGTCGTCCTCGGCGAAGCTCGGGCCCAGACCGAATCGATGTCGGGCACCTACGGCCGGATGCTGAACTACCTGGAGAAGTACGCCGACCTCGACCGGGCGGTCGAATTCCTGCCCAATGCCGACGAACTGGCCAAGCGTGAGTTCAGCTACTACGTGTCGCCGGAACTCGCCGTGTTGCTGGCGTATGTGAAGATGCACGCCGCCGATGAGGTCCTCGACAGCACCGTGCCGGACGAGGCGTGGATGCGCCGTGAACTCGTCTCCTACTTCCCGGAGGCCCTGCAGGAGAAGTACGGAGAGCTCATCCCCGAACATCCTCTGCACCGGGAGATTGCGACGGCGAAGCTCGTCAACCGGCTCGTCGACCGTGGTGGACTGACCTACATCTACCGGATGTTGGAAGAGACCCCGGCCTCGGTGCCGCAGATCGCCCGCGTGTTCGTCGTGGTCTCGGAGATCTTCGGACTCGACGACTTCTTCGAAGCGGTGTGTGCACTCGACAATCAGGTGCCGACCGAGGTGCAGGTGAAGCTGCAGCACGATTATGTGCGCGTCCTCGATCGCTCTTCGCGTTGGCTCGTACAGCAGGCGCCGGACAGCCTCGACGTCGATTCCGGCATCGAGATGTACGGAAAGGTCGTCGCGGCCCTGCGCTCTCGGGTCCCGGACCTCGTCGACGGCTATGACGCCGAGACCATGCAGGCGAAGGCTCAGAGCTACATCGACGAAGGTGTGCCCAGCGAACTCGCTTGGCGGTCCGCCGCTCTGCTCGATGAGTTCGTCCTGCTGGACATCACCCAGCTGGCCGCTCGGGCGAATGAATCCGCCGAGGATGTCGCCGAGGTCTACTACGCCGTGAACGAACGCTTCTCCGGTTCGCAGATCCTCACCCTCATCGGTGATCTCAACCGCAGCGACCGGTGGTCGGCTCTGGCTCGCGGATCCCTGCGTGACGACTACTACGGCGCGATCCTGTCGGTGACCGGAACGGTCCTGGCCGCCACGGATTCGCCGATCTCCGGAACCCCGGACGCGCGGGCGAAGCAGCGGCTGGCCGAATGGCTCGAACGCAACGAGACGGTCGTGGGCCGCGTGCTGGAGACGACGGAGACGATCCTCGGACTCGACTCCGTCACCCAGGCGCCGCTGTCGGTGCTGCTGCGTTCACTGCGGTCGATGGTCCGTTCCTCCACCTGGGAGAGCGAACACAACGGCTGAGGTTGAGTCCGACTGCGGCCGACCACTGGGCGGCCGCAGTCGGGCCGGTCGGTCACGACCGATTCTGCGGTTGTGGCTGGAAGGCCAGTTATTACCGGTCGGACGAGCCGCCTCGGCGCGTGCAATCGCACACCGATTAAGTGGTAGCGTCTGAACATCGACATCTCAGCAGATCCGCCGTCAACGCGGGTCTGCTGATCTCACCTGGGAGGAATGTATCGTGCTCAACGAACTGCTGGCGGCCGAGGGCCTCACGGATGAGTCAGACGTCGAACACATCCATCTGCTCGTCGGGGACTGGCAGCTGCTGGCCGATCTCTCCTTCGCCGACCTCGTGCTGTGGGTGCCGTCGCTCAGCGGTGCCTATACGGTGCTGGCGCATGCCCGATCGACGACCGGGGCAACGCTGTTCAATCGGGACCTGATCGGAGCCCGCGCGACCGGCCTGGAGAAGGAGCTGCTCGACCAGGCCAGCAGCACCCGCAGCTATGTCACCCACGTCGCCGCGGCCAAGGAGATGGGGATCAGCGCCGGATCCTCCGATGTCGACATCCTCGCCGAGGCGGTGCCGATCATCCGTCGTGGTGAAGCCATCGCGCTCGTCGCCCGATACTCGGAAGAGGTCCGCCGCAGAGGCTCGTCCCGATTGGAGAAGTACTACCGGGAAACGGCGATGGCCCTGATGCAGATGATCGTGCAGGGAACATTCCCCGACCGCGATGCCCCGTCCGGGGCCCGCCACGGCGAACCCCGGGTCGGAGACGGCATCTTCATCCTCGACCGCGATTCGCACGTGCAGTACGCTTCCCCGAATGCCGTATCGCTGATGCATCGGCTCGGGTTCGGCGGAGAGATCGAAGGCAGCTACCTCTCCGAGGTGGTGTCGAGTCTCAGTGCGGAGCTGCGTCAGGTCGACGAGACACTCCCGCTCGTGCTCACCGGTCGCGCCCCATGGCGGACCGAACTCGAAGTCGGACGCACGAGTGTGTCCCTGCGTGCGATTCCGCTGACGGACGAAGGGGAGCGGATCGGAGCGATCGTCCTCGCCCGTGACGTCTCCGAGATCCGCCGCCGCAAACGAGAGCTGCTCTCCCGCGACGCGATGATCAAAGAGATGCACCACAGGGTGAAGAACAACCTGCAGACAGTGTCCGCACTGCTGCGTCTGCAGACCCGCCGCATCGACAGCCCCGACGCCAAGAGCGCGCTGACCGAGGCGATGCGACGCGTGTCGATCATTGCCGTGGTCCATGACGTGCTCAGCCAAGGCGTCGAATCAGAAGTCGACTTCGACGAAGTCGTCGACAAAGGGCTGCGTCTGACACCCGAGCTCACCAGTCCTCTGGTGCACATCGAACTCAAACGGCAGGGGAGCTTCGGCACCATCTCCTCAGCCGATGCCACTTCCTTGGCCCTGGCCATCACGGAGCTGATCACGAACGCGATCGAACACGGATTCCCCACGGAGAACCTCGAGAACCTGGAGCCAGGGGAGACACTCAACGGCCATGTGTGGGTGACTCCGGAGCGCAACGGCGACCGACTGACCGTGACGATCGCCGATGACGGCATCGGGATGGGGGAGACACAGAATCCGGGCAACGGTCTGGGCACGCAGATCGTACGTACCCTGGTCTCGGCCGACCTGGCCGGTTCGATCCAGTGGCAGGCGCGGGAAGGCGGCGGAACCGTAGCCATCCTCGACGTGCCGCTGCGCCCGGACTCCTACGACTGAGCCGCGCACGATTGAGTGTGCCCGACTTCGGCCGACACCGAGCCGGGCACACGACTAGGCAAACGACTGAGTCCCTTGTTCCGAAGACGATCATTCGCCGTCGGGACAAGGGACTCAGTCGTATTGCTCGATGATTCAGATATAGCTGCGGCAGTTCAGGGGACTGCCTCCCCGTTTGTCAGCTGTTCAGCCGGCGCGGCGAGCGCGAGCTGCACGACGCTTGAGAGCGCGGCGCTCGTCCTCACTCAGACCGCCCCAGACTCCCGCATCCTGACCGGATTCGAGGGCCCACTGAAGGCAGGTCTCTGCGACTTCACAACGGCGACAGACAGTCTTTGCTTCCTCAATCTGGAGCAGCGCGGGTCCGGTGTTGCCGATCGGGAAGAAGAGCTCCGGATCCTCATTGAGGCATGCTGCACGGTGTCGCCAATCCATGGTGACCTTTCGACGAATTCAGTGAACGCGGTTGATCACGCCCGAATTCCGGGCGTGCAACTCTCACAGTCAAGGTTCACATAACGCAATTGGGCGCACAAGGGTCCAGCAGTGTGAAATTTCTGACAAGAATTTTCCCCATTGTCCTGCTACAGGGGCGATCGTGCAAATCGGTCCGCTATTCGTCTTTTCGGGTCTGATCGGGCGTCTCCGCCTAGACTGTCAGGCACATGCAGACAGCAGGTGAATGCACACGGACATCTCGTGAACCAATGGAGGACTCATGACCAACGATCTCGCCCAACCCCGCATCGTCTCCGTCGGCGGCCACACACCGCAGATCGATCCGGGGGCGTTCGTCGCAGCCGGTGCCACCCTCGTCGGTGACGTCCATGTGAAGAAGGGCGCGAGCGTCTTCTACGGCTGTGTTCTGCGCGCCGAGGCAGCCCCGATCACGATCGGTGAGGACTCGAACGTGCAGGACAACACCGTCATGCACACCGACGCCGGCAAACCCGTCGTCATCGGCGCCCGAGTCTCAATCGGCCACCAGGCGCTCGTCCATGGTGCCGTCGTCGACGACGATGTGCTCATCGGCATGCACTCGACAGTGCTCAACGATGCCCATATCGGCAGCGAATCACTCATCGCCGCAGGCGCCGTCGTCCTCGAAGACACGGAGATCCCCGCCCGGTCCCTGGTCGCCGGTGTCCCCGCGAAGGTGCGCAGGGAGATGACCGACGAAGGAGTGGAGAAGGTCCGGCAGAACGCACAGTCCTATGTGCACCTGTCGACCCTGCACAAGGACACCGCCGAGGTGGTCGACCCGAGCTGATCGGACAGAGCTGATCAGACCGGCGCCGAACTGATCCCGAAGATGTCTTTGCTGATCCCGAGGGTGTCGTTCGCAAGCAACGTGGGGATTTGAGACAATCACAGTGTGAACACTGAATTTGAATCCACTGCAGATCGCGTCGTCATCATCGGCGGCGGCCCCGGCGGCTACGAAGCTGCGCTCGTCGCGGCTCAGCTCGGTGCCGATGTCATGCTCATCGAGCAGAATCGGTGTGGTGGTTCCGCCGTGCTCACCGATGTCGTGCCGTCGAAGTCGCTCATCGCCACCGCTGAGATGATGGATGAGATCGAGCGCTCCGGCGGGCTCGGTATCCGGATCGAGGACGCCGCGGACACCGAAGCCGATACGCGCCGAGTCACCGCCGACCTTGAAGCGGTCAACAAGCGTATCCTCTCGCTCGCCGACGCTCAGGCCAACGACATCTACGAAGGCCTCATCCGCGCCGGCGTGAAAGCTATCCAGGGCAAGGCGACCCTGGCCGGACGCGACCAGGTCCACGTCGTCGAAGCCGGCGGCACCGAATACACACTCGAGGCCTCGACGATCCTCCTCTCCGTCGGTGCCCATCCGCGCGAGCTGCCGACTGCGCAGCCCGACGGTGAGCGCATCCTCACCTGGACCCAGCTCTACGACCTCGACGAACTGCCCGAACACCTCATCGTCGTCGGCTCCGGTGTCACCGGTGCCGAGTTCGCTTCGGCCTACCGCGCCCTGGGCACCGAGGTGACCCTCGTATCCTCGCGTGAGAAGGTCCTGCCCGGTCAGGACGAGGACGCAGCCGATGTGCTCGAATTCGTCTTCCGCAACAAGGGCATGAACGTCCTCTCCCGCTCCCGCGCCGCCTCGGTGACCCGCACCGACGACGGGGTCGAAGTGGTGCTCGCAGACGGCCGCAAGGTGAACGGATCCCACTGCCTCATGGCCGTAGGTTCGATTCCTAACACCGAAGGCCTCGGCCTGGAGACGGCCGGTGTGCGGGTCAGCGAATCCGGACACATCGCCGTCGACGGGGTCTCGCGGACCTCACGCGCCGGAATCTATGCAGCCGGTGACTGCACCGGCGTGCTGCCGCTGGCCTCCGTGGCAGCGATGCAGGGCCGAATCGCCATGAACCACGCACTCGGCGACGCCGTGCAGCCGCTCAAGCTGCGCAACGTCGCATCGAACGTGTTCACCGCACCCGAGATCGCGACCGTCGGCTTCACCCAGCAGAACTACCGCGAGAACCCGACGGACATCGACACCGTGATGCTGCCGCTGGACACGAACCCGCGCGCCAAGATGCTCGGCATCGAGGACGGCTTCGTCAAGATCTTCGCCCGCCGCGGATCCGGCTCCATCCTCGGCGGCGTCGTCGTCGGCCCCCGCGCCAGCGAGCTCATCCTGCCGATCACCATGGCCGTGGAGAACCGGCTCACGGTCGATCAGCTCTCCGCCTCCTTCGTCGTCTACCCCTCGGTGAGCGGTTCGCTGACCGAAGCGGCACGGAAGCTCCACCGCCACCTCTGATCTCGGCGATTCTGCAACCGCAGAAAGTTTTTCTCCGCAGCTGTCGATCTCGTCACTCCTCGACCGTCATCATGGTGTCAGGCCGCCCGGCATGACATGAGGAACGACGAAGGAGAACGACATGAAGTACGCACTTCTGCTCATGGGACGCACACAGGATCCTGACTGCGGTGAGGACGGCGGCGCGGATCCAACCGAGTTCATGGCATTCGACAAGGAGATCAACGAGGCGGGAGTCGTCGTCGGCGGCTTCGCCCTCGAAGGGCCCGAACTCGGGGTCCGGGTCAGTGGATCCGGAGGCGAATCGCTGGTCACCTCGGGCCCGTTCGCCGAATCGAACGAGTTCGTCGGCGGCAGCTACGTCATCGAGGTCGCCGACATCGACGAGGCGATCGCCTGGGCGAAGAAGAGCCCCGCAGCGAAAGCCGGACACATCGAGATCCGTCCGGTGGCCGACTACTGATGGAGCCCGATCCGGACGCGACCGCCCGGGTCCTCAGCGCCATCGGCGAGGAGGACTTCGGGCGGCTGCTCGCGTCTTTGGTCACCCGGTACCGTGACTTCGACCTCGCCGAGGAGGCCCTCCACGACGCCGTCCTCCGCGCGGTTGAGACCTGGCCGAGTCGCGGAGTGCCCGAACGGCCCCAGGCGTGGCTGATGGCCACGGCGAAGAACCGCGCCATCGATCTCATCCGCGCCGACGAAGTGCGCACCCGGCACCTCGCGCGGCTGCGCATCGAGGATGAGCTGCGACCGGGTGACCACGATGACCATGCGGTGCGCCTCGGCGAGGAGATGGACGGAGCGGATATACCCGACGAACGCCTCGGGCTGTTCTTCACCTGTTCGCATCCGACCTTGCGCGAGGATGAGCGCATCGTGCTCATCCTGCGCTTCCTCTCGGGACTGACCACCGCCGAGGTGGCTGCCGGCTTCCTCGTCGAGACCGCAACGATGCAGCAGCGGATCGTCCGCGCCAAGCAGCGGATCCTCAAGACCGGGATACCCTTTGGTCGTCCCGCACCCGATGAAATCAGCGATCGGCTGCCCGGAGTGCTGCGCGTCCTGTACCTCATCTTCACCCAGGGCATCAATGCCACTTCAGGTCCCGCGCATACTCGAGTCGACTTGCAGCGCGAAGCCATCCGTCTGACCCGACTTCTCGTCGGATACCTGCCAGGGCAGACCGAAGCCCGTGGTCTGCTGGCTCTGCTCCTGCTCACGCGAGCACGAGAGAGCACTCGGGTGGCTCAGGACGGCCGGCCGGTGCCGCTGGCCGACCAGGACCGCAGCAAGTGGGACTCTTTCCTCATCGCCGAAGGCACGGCGCTCGTTGACACGGCCGCAGGGGAGCCGGGAGCCGGTGCCTTCACCATTCAAGCGGCGATCGCAGCACTCCATGCTGATGCCGCGAGATTCGCCGACACGGACTGGAAGCAGATCCTCGTGCTCTACCGGATGCTCTCCGACCTTGACCCGTCTCCGGTCGTCGCCCTCAACACCGCGATCGCCCTGGGAAAGGTCTCAGGACCCGAAGCGGCCATGAGCGCCCTGGACAAACTGGCCGACGACCCGCAGCTGCTGCGGCACAGGCCCTTCCACATCGCCAGAGCCATCACACTGGACGAACTCGGCCGCACTTCCGAAGCCGAGGACGCCTATGCCGCCGGGCTGGATTGCCCCGGCAACGACGCCGAATCCGAATTCATCACTGCCCGGATCACCGATCTTCAGCGGTGACCCGGGCAGGGACTTCTCCGTTTGGGACTGCCGCGTTCGGCGCGAAGCGAACGCAGGGAGGCGCTCCTCAGGCGGCGAAGCGGATGATCGCCTCACCGGACTTCACGGAGGCACCTGCGTCGACGAGCACCTCGGAGACGGTGCCGGAGTGACCGGCCTTGAGAGGCTGTTCCATCTTCATCGCTTCGATGACGGCAAGGGTGTCGCCGGCTTCGACGGTGTCACCGGGATTGACGGAGACGGAGACGATGGTGCCCTGCATGGGAGCGTTGAGGGCATTCGAATCGTCAGCGATCTTCGCGCCTTTGCGGCTGCTCAGTCCGCGCTTGCGCCGCGGCACGCTGGGGCTGGGAACATGACCGAGGTCGGCGATGACGTCCTTTGGTACCGAAACGGTCATTCGGCGGCCATCGACCTCGACCACAACACTGAAGCTGTCGGTTGCAGTACTCATCTGTTCTCCTAATTGTGGATCGGCCAGCGGATTGACGAAAGCGGTTTCGAGCCAGTTGGTCCAGACCTTGAATTCTGTGGCGAACGCCGGCTCATCGACGAGCACTCGGTGCAGCGGCAGCAGCGTCGAGACCCCCTCGATGCGGTACTCGGACAGAGCGCGGCGGGCTCGGGCCAGGGCCTCATCACGAGTGGCACCGGTGACGACGAGTTTGGCCAGCATCGGGTCGAAGTCCGTGCCGACGACGCTGCCTTCCCCGATTCCCGAGTCAAGACGCACTCCGGGACCTGAAGGCGCACGGTAGTTCTTCACCGCGCCGGTGGCGGGGAAGAACGTCGTGGGATCCTCGGCGTTGATGCGGAACTGGAAGGAGTGTCCGCGTACGGCGGGGAACTCATCGGGAAGCGTCTCACCCGAAGCGATGCGAACCTGCCAGCCGACGAGGTCGACTCCGGTGATCTCCTCGGTGACGGTGTGCTCGACCTGGATGCGCGCATTGGCCTCCATGAAGATGATGGTGCCGTCCTCGCCGAGGAGGAACTCACAGGTCGCAGCGCCGACGTAGCCGACATGGGCGAGCAGGCGGGCCGAGGCTTCGGAGACGATGCGCTCCTGCTCGGCGCTGAGGAACGGGGCAGGTGCTTCTTCGACGATCTTCTGGTTGCGACGCTGCAGAGTGCAGTCACGCGTGGACACGATCCGCACATTTCCATGGGAATCGGCCAAGCACTGAGTCTCGATGTGACGGGGGCGCACGATCTGCTTCTCGATGAGGCACTCACCGCGACCGAAGGCACTCTGCGCCTCCCGGGTGGCCGCGGAATATGCGGCTTCGAGGTCCTCGGCTGCAGCGCAGGCACGGAAACCGCGTCCGCCTCCGCCGTGGACGGCCTTGACGACGACGGGGAACCCGATCCGTTCGGCCACCTCTGCGGCTTCGGCCAAATCGGCCACCGCTCCGTCGGAACCGGGTGCGACCGGAGCATCGACGGCCTCGGCGACGGCACGGGCTCCGGACTTGTCACCGAGGAGCTCGATCGCTGCCGGGGGAGGACCGACCCAGATCAGCCCTGCATCGATGACGGCCTGCGCGAACTGCGCATTCTCGGCCATATAACCGTAGCCGGGGTGGATGGCATCAGCGCCGGAGCGCTTTGCCAAGGCGAGGATCTTGTCGATGTCGAGATAGGTCTCTCCGGCTCCGGAACCGTCCAGCAGCCACGCGTCGTCGGCGAGTTCGACGAAGTCGGCATCTGAATCGGCGCGGGTGTACACGGCGACGGCCTTGATGCCGAGGTCGTGTGCGGCCCGAATGATGCGCAGAGCGATCTCACCGCGGTTGGCGATGAGGACCCGGCGGACGGCCCCGGTCGGAACAGTGGTGCTCAGTTCCGAGGTCGTTGAGTCGGAGAGAACTGTGGTCATGGTGCTCCTTTGTATGATCACAGAACAATTTAGAGAACAGCACCAAGCGTTTGTAGGACAGCGATAAAAAATTGCGACGAGAACTTCAATGTCCTCGGGCGTGTCACTGGAACAGGGTCGAGTCTACCGCTGGAGAGTCCACAGATCGGGCCACAACAGGCCCATGTCGGTGACCAATTCGCGCACGACGGGCAGGCTGAGTCCGAGAACGGTGAGATGGTCGCCGTCGAGCCGGTCGACGAAGGCCCCACCGTACCCGTCGATCGTCAGCGCTCCGGCCACGTGGAACGGCTCTTCGGTGGCGATGTACGCTTCGAGCTCCTCTGGAGTGGGTGTGCCGATGAGCACCGAGGTGGCCGACCGTTTCGACCGCAGCGCACTGAGTTCGAAGATCGCCGAGGCGGTCCGATCGTTTTCGTCGACGATAACGCTGCCGTCGTCGGCTCCCGACCGGTCGGCGGGGCCGTTCGTCTGCGGGGTCCGCGAGAGCACGGCGACCGTATGACCCGAATGCAGCTGCGTCCATTGACCAGCGATCGCCGACCAGACTTCACGAGTGCGTTCTGCCGTTCCCGGTTTCCCGATGGCCCGCCCGTCGAACTCGAGCAGAGAGTCCCCGGCGATGACGACGACGGTGTCCGCACCGTGCAGAGCCGGGGGAGTGGTGGCAATGATCCGATCGGTGACGGCACGTGCCTTCGCCTCCGACAGGGCTGTGGTCAGCTCACCGACGGAACCGGTGAACTCATCCTCGATGGCGCGCTCGTCGACCTCGGAGACGATGATGACCGGGTCGATCCCGCCGTCTCGCAGGATCTGTCGACGCGATGGAGACTGGGACGCGAGGACCACGGGGATCACGAGACGGCCTCCGAGCGATTCGGAACGGGTTCGTCAGTGCCGTCCTGCGTCTCCGGTGCTTCTTCTGCGTCTACAGCATCTTCGGCAGACGGGGCTTCCGCTCCGGGAATGAGGTCGTGACGGCGAGCGGATTCGCCCTTCTCCGGGATATCGAGGCTGCGGTCGACGACGACCGGAGCTTCGATGCGTTCGGCGATCGCGGACAGCAGAGTCGAGGACAGCTGTGCATAGCCGAGTTCGCTGGGGAACCGTCCGGAGTCATTGAGCAGAGACCAGCGTGTCGTACCGCTGAGAGATCCAGTCGACCGCAGCGGAACCGCACGTGCGGCCAGCGCGGCCAGCCACTGGGAGCCGGCGAGGACACGGGAGGTCCGACGCAGGGACGTCTTGAGCGGATCGCGCAGCCCCGGCAGACCGCCGAGATTGGGGCAGACGAGGACGAACACAGTGTAGCGACCCTCGCGCTGCAGCCGGTTGATGGCCTGGTTGAGTACGGGAACGCCGATGGTCGCCTGGATCGGGTGGATGATGTCGCCGGTGCCGATCGAGATGATCGCAAACCGGCGGTCCTCGCTCCATTGGTCCGAAAGCTGACGGGAGAGCCAAGGTGAACGCAGGACCTCATCGACCTGCCGATGCAGATCATCTGACAGCGCCGAGGGACGGGCCGTGGTCTGGACCCGGACGGTGGTGCCGAGCATCCGCGCCAATCCGCGGCCGATGAGAGTCGGCGGCGCCTGCTCGGGATCGACGTCTACCCCGCACAACCAGGAATCGCCGATGATGGCCAGGGCGGCGGAGTCGTCATCGTCGTTGTCACGCGGGGCGGCGATCGCCTCGGTGAATGTGGAGTAGCGACGATTCTTGTCGTCGTCGAAGGAACGGCGCAGCGATCCGGCCTGGTGGCGGAGCAGCCCGGCCGCCGAGGCGCCGGCGCCGACGACTGTCGCGCCCATGGTCGCCAGCGTATAGATCAAGCGTCTTCCCACTGAATTCCCTCCTCCGGCGTCATCATTGCACCTTTGTCAGTGCATCAACAACTATTGTTGGGGCATGAGCGAAAACGATCAGCAGCAACCTCAGAACCGATTCCGAGGGGCCTGGGAGGCGTTCCGGCGCGGACGCGGATCCTCTCAACAAACCGAGCCCGAACCCGAAGTGACCCCGTCGCAGGCGGTCAGTCCTGAGGAGATCGCACTCAGCCGAATCGAAGCCGAGGCCAAACCATATGTGGCTCCTGGCCTCAAACTCGCTGCCGCGTGGTCGTGGCGGTCGATCGTCGTCCTCGTGGCGATCGGTGTGGCTCTGTGGCTCCTGTCGAAGATCTCCAGCGTCGTGCTGCCCGTGCTCATCGCTCTGCTGCTGGCCGCACTGCTCGCTCCGCTGACCGGATGGCTGAACAAGAAGGGCATTCCTCGCGGAGGGGCCGCAGCGATCGCTTTCATCGGATTCATCGTCGTCGTCCTCGGACTCTTCGGCCTCGTCGGCCAGCAGATCTATTCCGGGATGCCCGACCTCGTCAAACAGGTCATCGCCGGTGTGTCCGGGATCAGCGGATGGTTGGCCTCGAGTCCCTTCGGAATCGATGCCTCGACGATCTCGAGCTATATGAACGAAGCCATCGATACCGCGACGAACTTCTTCCAGAACAACAGCAGCCAGCTCCTCGGTGGCGCCCTGCAGGCCACCTCCTCGGTGGGGACCTTCCTCACCGGCATGGCTGTCTGCCTGTTCACGACGTTCTTCTTCCTCTATGACGGACAGAACATCTTCAAGTGGGTGATGAACCTGCTGCCGGTCCCGGCCCGCCCCGTCGCCACGGGTGCCGCTTTGAAAGGGTGGACGACCCTCGTGCAGTACGTGCGGGTCCAGATCCTCGTCGCCGCCGTCGACGCGATCGGCATCGGCATCGGTGCCGCGTTCCTCGGAATCCCGCTGGTCATCCCCATGACAGTGCTGGTGTTCCTCACTTCGTTCGTCCCCGTCGTCGGTGCGATCGCCTCCGGCGCGGTCGCCGTGCTCGTGGCATTGGTCTCCAACGGACTGATCAGCGCGGTCATCATGTTGGCCGTGGTCATCGCCGTCCAGCAGATCGAAAGCCAAGTCCTGCAGCCGTTCCTCATGGGCAAGGCCGTGTCCGTCCATCCGCTGGCTGTGATCCTCGCGGTCACCGGCGGCGGATTCCTCTTCGGCATCGTCGGCGCCCTCTTCGCCGTTCCCCTGGTGGCAGTGCTCAACAGCGTCGTCAGTTATATCGTGCGCACGAACGCCGGTGATGCTGAGGACGCGGAGGAGGATCCGCCGCGTGACCCGAATGAGCGCGAAGCCACCGCCGTCCTCGAGACAGCGAAAGAACGGCTCAACGACGCCGTCCACGAGTCCGCAGAAGACGAACGTGCCTCTGGTTCCGAACCGAACGACTCCGGTGAGTCAGACACTTCGGCGGGACCCG
Organism: Brevibacterium epidermidis NBRC 14811; assembly: GCF_001570805.1. Lineage (GTDB taxonomy): Bacteria > Actinomycetota > Actinomycetes > Actinomycetales > Brevibacteriaceae > Brevibacterium > Brevibacterium epidermidis. Next base: position 25,855 of record NZ_BCSJ01000011.1, read on the forward strand.
AACGCTCGAAGCAGGACCCCGAAGGCTGAGGTTCTGGCCCAACGGTCCGACGGGTCTCGCCTGAGCCGGAGTGAACGGACCAGTGAATAGACAAGTGGGCGGGTGCGAAATCGCACCCGCCCACTTCGGTCTGTACTCGATCAGCCGGTGAAGGCCTCCACGGAGTCGACCTTGACCTCGATTGTCTTGCCGTTCGGAGCCTCGTAGGAGGTCTTGTCTCCGGCCTTGACGCCGAGGACAGCCGCTCCGAGCGGGGACTTCTCCGAGAAGACGTCGATATCGGAGTCTCCGGCGATCTCGCGGTTGCCCAGCAGGAACCGCATGCTGTTGCCGGCGACAGTTGCGTTGACGACGGTTCCCGGGGTGACGGTCTTGCCGTCGCTGTCGCTGGAACCGACCTTGGCATTGCGCAGCAGCACCTCGAGCTGGCGGATGCGTGCTTCCTGCTTGCCCTGCTCGTCACGCGCTGCGTGGTAGCCGCTGTTCTCCTTCAAGTCACCCTCGTCGCGGGCGGCTTCGATCTTCTCAGCAATCTCTGCACGACCCGGTCCGGAGAGATGCTCGAGTTCCTTCGACAGGCGGTCAAAGGCCTCCTGGGTCAACCATGTTTCTTCCTGGGTGACTTCCTCGGTCATGACTTCTCCTTCTTCGGTCGGTGCACTGACAGGCGTGTCAGGCAACGAAAAAACCGGGCGTATGGGCACGCCCGGAAGTTGAATGAAACTATAGTGTAACGCATCAGCGGAGAAAAACGATGAGTTCCATCACGTTCCCGGCCGTGAGCCGGAGGTTCGTGACCGCAACGCGCGTCCTCGTGCGAGAACTATTCGAACCAGCAGGATTCCACGTGACCTGAGGCGGCCAGCTGCGTCGTGGCCAGGTCGACGTCGACGCGCTTCGGCGAGTTCGGGTCGGCGTTCGGATCGGCAGGAACGGTGACCTCGGTGAAGCCGACTACCGCTTCGTGCTCATTCGTGGCCTGGATGATGCAGTGCACGTCGCGTTTCTGATCAGGAAATATTCCGACGCTGACGTGCGTTGAAGAATCGTCGACAACCGAATAGTCAAGAGTGCGCGGCGTCGTGGGATTCGTCTGCGGGCGGAAGGCCCAGACTGCGATGACAGCGACGACTGCGGCGAGGACGATGACGGCGATGATCTTCGCTCTACGGCTCAGCTCACGCTTGGGTCTGCGGGTCCGGCCGTAGCGATCTTCATTCAGTGGTGGTGCCACTGTTACCTCAGTCATTGAATTCCTCTTTAAGTACTTCGCGCACTAATCTAGAGTAGTCGATCCTCTGCCGGCGATCATGTCAGCCGCAGCGCCGGCAGCGGGTGGCCACCAGGCTGAATCGAAAGGGACATTTAGGATATGACTTCGCTTCCGTACCATGGGCTGCGCCTCTTGGCCGTCCATGCCCACCCCGACGACGAATCCTCGAAGGGTGCGGCAACGAGCGCGAAGTACGCTTCTCTGGGTGCGCGGGTGCTCATCGCCACCATGACCGGTGGTGAGGCCGGAGACATCCTCAACCCTGCTCTGCTCCAGAGCCCGAAGGCCAGCCGGGACATCGCCGGTCTCCGCCGTGAGGAGATGGCCACCGCTGCCGCAGCTCTCGGCGCCGAGCATGTCTGGGTCGGCCACGTCGATTCGGGTCTGCCCGACGGCGATTTCGACAACCAGACTCCTCCCGGCTGCTTCTATCGGGTCCCTGACGAGGTGGCGATGCTGCCTCTCGTCCACATCATCCGCACCTTCCGCCCGCAGGTGGTGACCACCTATGACGAACTCGGCGGATATCCTCACCCCGATCACATCAAGAACCATGCCGTGACCATGGCCGCCGTCGAGGCTGCCGCTGATGCGAACTCCCACCCCGAGCTCGGCGAACCGTGGCAGGTGCAGAAGATCTACTTCAACCAGGATCTGTCGGCGAAGAAGTGGATCACCATCCACGAGAAGATGCTCGAAGCGGGACTCGAGTCCCCGTTCGCCGACCATCTCGAGGACTTCAAGAAGCGAGATAACCAGCGCCACAACTGGCTGAGCACCCGCATCGCCTGCTCCGAGTTCTTCTCCGCTCGCGATCGTGCGCTTCTCTCCCACGCCACTCAGATCGACCCCGAGGGCGGGTTCTTCTCCGCTTCCCGCAAGGCCGCTCGCACGTATTGGCCGACCGAAGAGTTTGAACTCGCACTCGACCTCACCGGCCGTGAGCAGCTCAACCGGGATCTCGACTTCCAGGAGACCGATCTGTTCGCTGCCGTGACCTTCGATGACGGTCGTCGTGTTTCCGAAGAGGGGATGCTCCCGGAATCACCGGCAGCAGACGACCTCGACGCTGATTCCTCCGTCCCGACCGAAAGCGACACCCGCGCATGATCCTCGCGTCCACTCCAGCTCCGACTCCGAGCGGAGGCCCGGACCCGGATCTGGTGACACCCGGAACCATCGGCTTCCTGGCGACCCTCGCAATCGTCGTCCTGACGATCTTCCTCATCCGCGACGCCCTGCGCCGTGTCCGTCGGGTGCGGGCACGCTCGGGTGCCAGCGACGCCTATCCGATCCCGCTGCGCAAACATGTGGTGCCCAACCAGTCGAAGCTCTCCGGTCCGGAAGCGCCCGAACCGGAGACCGTTGACAGCGAATCCGACGAGGCCGACAGCAGAACCGACGAAGCGGGCGAAGAAACCGGGGTTGACGATGAAGATCGCCGAGGCGGCTCGACGGAGGAGCCGACCGATTCCTCCGAATCGTCCGACGACCGCTCCTGAACTTCTGAACCGGAGGACGCTGGGCCTCTGAGCTCAATGACAACGGCGCGATCACCGATGGGTGATCGCGCCGTTTCCGTGTTCGCAGATCCTGCCGATGGACGGACTTCCCGGGTCGAGCCGAGCGCAGTCAGTGGGCCCTCGCCACGCGACCGACTGGGTCAGTAGGCCGCGACTGCGGCGACGATGAGTGCGGCGAGGTGGCAGCCGTAGCCGAGGATCGTGAGGATATGGAAGATCTCATGGAAGCCGAGCCACTTCGGCGAAGGGTTCGGTCGTTTGATCCCGTAGATCACGGCGCCGGCGATATAGCACACGCCGCCGAGGACGACGAGGAGGCCGACGGGGAAGTTCGTCGCCCAGATCTGGGGGATGTATCCGACTCCGGCGACTCCGAACCCGATGTAGATGGGGACGAAGAGCCACCTCGGCGCGGTGGTGAAGATCGTACGGAAGGCCACGCCGAGTGCGGCGGCACCCCACAGCACGGACAGCAGGAGGATCGCCTGGTCGGTGCGGAGCATCAGCACGGCCAACGGTGTGTATGTGCCGGCGGTGATGAGGAAGATGTTCGCATGGTCGAGTCGGCGCAGAACCAAACGGACGCGGGTGCGCCAGCGGCCTCGGTGGTAGACGGCGGAGGTGCCGAAGAGCAGCATGCTGGTGACGGCGAAGATCGCGGCGGCGATGCGCGATTCGATCGTCGGAGAGATGATCACCAGCGCCAGGCCGCCGATCATCGCCAGGGGGAACGCCCCGGCGTGGAACCAGCCACGCAGCTTCGGCTTGACCTGTCCCGCCAGCTTCGTCAGCTCGGCCCGCAGTGCCATGCGGCGACGGGCGATGCGATGCTCAGCGGCAGGCGTTGCATCATCGCCACCTGATGAACCGACCGGCCTGGAGCCGTCGGGAACGACTTGAGAGGAATCGGCGAGCGAAGCATTCATGACTCCATAGTAGCGAGCGGGCCCGAGGCCTCATTCAGCAACGTCGGCTAGTAGTCTGTACAGTGTTCGATCCGATCGCTAATCCATATGGAAGAGGACAGCTGTGGCGCGACCCGTGAACCTGCTCTATCGGCTGTACGAGCGACGACTCAAACGTGAGCTCGACAAGTCGGTTCCGGTTCCGCGGCACGTCGGCGTCATCACCGACGGCAACCGTAGGTGGGCGAAGGAATTCGGTGCGACGACCGCCGACGGGCACCGGGCCGGAGCTGCGAAGATCGTCGAATTCCTCGGCTGGTGCCACGAGATCGACGTGGAGATCGTCACCCTCTACGTCCTGTCCAAGGAAAACCTCGCTCGTTCGGCCGAAGAGGTGTCGATCCTCATCGAGATTATCTCCGACTTGGTGGAGAAGATCGCGGCGCTCGACGGCGTCGGTGTCCAGCTTGTCGGTGATCTCGATATCGTTCCTCCCGATCTGCGAGCCCGCCTGGAAGCAGTGACGACGACCGAGGACTGCGGAATGCGGGTCAACGTCGCCGTCGGCTACGGCGGCCGACAGGAGATCGTCAACGCGGTGAAGTCGCTGCTGCGGACTCGGGCAGACGACGGCCAGGATCTGGAGACGATCATCTCGGAGCTGTCTCCCGAGCAGATCGGCGAGCACCTCTACACCAAGGGCCAGCCCGATCCCGACCTGATCATCCGCTCATCGGGAGAGCAGCGTCTCTCCGGCTTCCTCATGTGGCAGAGCGCCTATTCGGAGTTCTACTTCTGCGAAGCATATTGGCCTGACTTCCGTCGCACGGACTTCCTCCGCGCCGTGCGTGACTACGGTCTGCGGCAACGACGCTTCGGCAAATAGGCTCCGTCTGCGGCCAGCGCGGATTCCTGGCCGTCTGACGGTGGAATCCCGCATTCACTCGAAGTTCATGACCTCGACTTGCCCGAGCACGCGTGCCGCTACCGAGTGTGAGCGAGAACCGGGTTAGGTTGACTGTAGTTGGTCGACACCAACCCGAGATCGGGGGATGTCAGAACCGGATCTCGGCGGAACTCACGCCTCAGAGGTCCTCATGGCTGAAAAAGTCCACACCTACGTTCTCGACACTTCGGTGCTGCTGTCGGATCCCGGAGCGCTTCTGCGCTTCGCCGAACACCACGTCGTCATTCCGCTCATCGTCGTCTCCGAGCTCGAGGGCAAACGCAACCATCCCGAACTCGGTTTCACGGCTCGCAAAGCCCTCCACATCCTCGACGACTTCCGTTCCGACTTTGACCGATTGGATCAACCCATTCCGGTTGGTGATGCTGGCGGAACGCTGCGGGTCGAGCTCAATCACATCGACTCCTCCACGATGCCGGTCGGCTTCGACCGGACGGAGAACGATACCCGCATCCTGGCCGTCGCCCGCAACCTCTCGGCCGAAGGCGCTGACGTGGTCGTCGTGACCAAGGACGTGCCGATGCGGGTGAAGGCATCAGCCCTGGGACTCCACGCGGAAGAGTATCTGGCGGAGTTGGCCGTCGACTCCGGGTTCACCGGGATGAGCGAGCTCGGGCTCGACGATGAGCAGATGAGCGAGTTCTACGATTCGGGGTCGATCGTCACCGAGGATGTCTCCGACGAGGTGGTCAACACCGGAGTCGTCATCACCTCACCGCGGGGATCCGGACTGGGCCGGGTACGCACCGGCAATCGAGTCTCGATGGTGCGCGGGGACCGTGACATCTTCGGAGTCCACGGCCGGTCGGCAGAACAGCGGATCGCCATCGACATGCTGCTCGACGACGCTCTGGGGATCGTGTCGATGGGAGGGCGAGCCGGAACGGGGAAGTCCGCGCTGGCCCTCATGGCAGGTCTGCAGAAGGTGCTCGAGGAGAACAAGCACTCGAAGATCATGGTCTTCCGCCCTCTCTATGCAGTGGGTGGGCAGAACCTCGGTTACCTGCCCGGCAGCGAGGGGGAGAAGATGAACCCCTGGGCAGAAGCCGTGTTCGACACCTTGAGCGCCCTGGTGAGCAAGAACGTCATCGACGAGGTGGTCAACAGAGAGATCCTCGAGGTGCTGCCGCTCACGCACATCCGAGGACGGTCCCTCCACGATGCGTTCGTCATCGTCGACGAGGCACAGTCTCTGGAACGCAATGTTCTGCTGACCGTGCTCTCACGGATCGGAATGAATTCGAAGGTGGTGCTCACCCATGATGTCGCTCAGCGGGACAACCTGCGCGTGGGCAGGCACGACGGAGTCGCCGCGGTGATCGAAAAGCTCAAGGGCCACGAACTCTTCGCTCACGTCACGCTGACGCGGTCGGAGAGGTCGGAGATCGCTGCTCTGGTCACTGATGTGCTCGAGGAGTTCGACCCGTTCCGTTCCTGAGCCCCTGCTCTGGTCGCCGACCGCTCACGTTACCGCCGATGTATCGTGTTATGCGGTGAGCGGTCGACGCTGCGGCGAGCGGTCGCCGAAAGTGTGAGTGGGACGACAGAACGAAACGGCGCCCGGACGATTTCGTCCGGGCGCCGGGTTCTGATCAGTCAGATCGGCGGCTTACTTGTAGTTGCCGATCATCGTGGTGACATCGAGGGCCTTGTCGAGGTCGGCCTCGGTGATGGAGCCGTTCTCGACGAAGCCGAGAGCGATCGTCGCTTCCTTGACGGTCATCTTCTCGGCCACAGCGTGCTTGGCGATCTTCGCCGCAGCTTCGTAGCCGATGACCTTGTTCAGCGGAGTGACGATGGAGGGGCTCGCCTCGGCGAGGAAGCGGGCACGCTCCTCATTGGCGGTGAGCCCGTCGATCATCTTCTCGGCCATGACGGTCGAGGCGTTCGCGAGCAGGCGGATCGACTCGAGCAGGTTCGAAGCCATGACCGGGATTCCGACGTTGAGCTCGAAGGCGCCGTTGGTCGACGACAGCGAGACTGCGGCATCGTTGCCGATGACCTGAGCGGCGACCTGAATGGTGGCCTCGCAGATGACCGGGTTGACCTTGCCGGGCATGATCGACGAACCGGGCTGGAGATCGGGGATGGCGATCTCGCCGAGACCGGTGTTCGGTCCCGAACCCATCCAGCGCAGGTCGTTGCAGATCTTCATGTAGCCGTAGGCGATGGTCCGCAGCTGACCGGAGGCTTCGATGAGTCCGTCGCGGTTGGCCTGCGCTTCGAAGTGGTTGCGGGCCTCGGTGATCGGCAGTCCGGTCTCCTCGGCGAGGATCTCGACCACACGGGAGGAGAAGCCGTCGGGGGTGTTGATGCCGGTGCCCACAGCGGTTCCGCCCTGCGGGACCTCTGCCACGCGGGGCAGGGACGCCTCGATGCGCTCGATTCCGTAACGGACCTGTGCGGCGTAGCCGCCGAACTCCTGTCCGAGCGTCACCGGGGTGGCATCCATGAGGTGGGTGCGGCCGGACTTGACGATGGAGGAGAAGTCCTCCGCCTTCTTCTCCAGGGAGGTCGCCAGGGTGTCCATGGCCGGGATGAGGGTGTTGACCAGGGCCTTGGTCACGGCCAGGTGCACCGAGGTGGGGAAGACGTCGTTCGACGACTGCGAGGCGTTGACGTGGTCGTTCGGGTGGACGTTGATTCCGTCGGCTTCGAGGGCCTTGGTCGCCAGCGAGGCCAGGACCTCGTTGGTGTTCATGTTCGACGAGGTTCCCGAGCCGGTCTGGAACACGTCGATGGGGAAGTGGGCGTCGAACTCACCGGAGATGACCTGATCGGCGGCGTTCTGGATGGCTGTGGCACGTGCCTCGTCGAGTACGCCGAGTTCGGCGTTGGCCTTCGCGGCAGCCTTCTTCACCTGTGCCAGTGCGGCGATGTGGGCGGATTCGAGGGTCTTGCCCGAGATCGGGAAGTTCTCGACGGCACGCTGGGTCTGTGCGCTGTAGAGGGCGTCCTTGGGGACTTTGACCTCACCCATGGTGTCGTGTTCGATGCGAAATTCTTCGGTCATTGTTGTCCTTTCCGTTGGGTGCCTGGGAAATGATTGCGGAGCTCAGGCTCGTTGGGAGACTGAACGGCTGTCCACCGAGGTGGCTGGTCGCTCAAGAAGCATAGTTGGAGACCGCGGCCTCGTCGCCTCCGTATTGGGCGACGACCGTGGTGTGCCCGTCGTGGAGTTGGTAGGTGAGCCCGACGATGATGAGTCGGCCGTCGTCGACGGCGGTCTTGATGATCGTGGACAGCTGCATGATCTTGTCGACCGTGTCCATGGTGTTCTGACCGACGGTCGCGTTGATCGTGGTGCGCCCGTTCTTTCGGGCCCGGGCCACTGTCGGCAGGATGCGGGCGACGACGTCGGAGATGAATCCCGGGGGAGTCTCACCCGAGTCGTAGGCGTTGTAGGCGGCGGTCACGGCCCCGCAGCTGTCGTGGCCGAGCACGACGAGCAGGGGAGTGCCGAGCATCTCGACTCCGTATTCGAGCGAGCCCAAGGTTACCGGGTCGACGACCTGTCCGGCATTGCGCACGACGAACATGTCACCGAGGCCGACATCGAAGATCATCTCAGCGGCGACTCGGGAATCCGAGCAGCCGAAGAGAGTGACGAACGGGGTCTGGCTGCCCGACAGTGACTCTCGTCGCGCCGTGTCCTGGTTGGGGTGCTGAGGGACATCGTCGACGAAACGCTGGTTTCCCTCGAGGAGTCGCTTCCACGCCTGATTGGGCATTGCTTTCGCACCTGCTTCCGAGTTGTGTGCATCGCGCCCGGGACCGGGTGCGATTGGAGGTCAGACCAATCCGCGGCGTGCGGCTTCTTCGGCGGCCTCCACGTAGGAGTGGGTCTTCGCGGCCTGGTGCTCGGCGAAGACCTGCCGGACGGTCCCCGACTTCGACCGCATGACCAGCGAGTGTGTGGTGACGTGGCCGCCCTGGAACTTCACTCCGTCGAGCAGGTCGCCGTTCGTGATGCCCGTGGCGACGAAGTAGCTGTTGTCACCGGTGACGAGGTCATCGGTGTTGAGCACCTGATTGATGTCGAGGCCGGCCTTGGCTGCGGCTTCGCGTTCGGTGTCGTCCTGCGGCCACAGACGGCCCTGGATGACTCCGCCGAGAGCCTTGATGGCGCAAGCGGTGATGATGCCCTCCGGTGTGCCGCCGATGCCCATGAGCATGTCGACGCCGGTTCCGGGACGGCAGGCGGCGATGGCTCCGGCGACGTCGCCATCGGTGATGAGCTGGATGCGGGCACCTGCAGCGCGGATCTCATCGATCATCTGCTGGTGGCGGGGACGGTCGAGGATCATCACTGTCACCGAGGCGGGATCCTTCGTTCCCTTCGCCTTGGCCACGCGGCGGATGTTCTCGTCGATCGGCAGACGCAGGTCGACGGCGTCGGCGGCATCGGGGCCGGTGACGAGCTTCTCCATGTAGAACACAGCGGAGGGGTCGTACATCGCACCGTCTTCGGTCACAGCCATGACCGAGATCGCGTTGGGCATGCCCAGTGCGGTCAGCCGGGTGCCGTCGATCGGGTCGACTGCGACATCGCAGTGCGGTCCGCCGCCGTCACCGACCTGCTCGCCGTTGAAGAGCATCGGAGCTTCGTCCTTCTCACCTTCGCCGATGACGACGGTGCCGGCCATGCGGACGGTGGAGATGACATTGCGCATCGCTGCCACGGCTGCTCCGTCGGCTGCGTTCTTGTCGCCGCGGCCGACCCAGGGGGCGGCGGCGATGGCAGCGGCTTCGGTGACTCGAACGAGTTCCAACGCCAAGTTGCGGTCGGGCGCATCCGACTCGACCTGAGCCTTCTGTGACCAAGCGTCGGTCACTGCGACAGGTGGAGCCTCCTCATCAACTCGTCCGCGGTCATGGTGAGATTTCACGTCAACAGGCTCTTTGGAGTCACTCATGCCTCCAATTGTGCCACCCCTGTGATCCGGGTCGCGACAGCGGTGTCCGCTTGTGGCCGCAGTCACGTCCTTGAGTGGGAATTGGCCCTTCGCGCGCGAGCCGAGGACAATGGCGGTGTGAATGTCCGAAATGCTGCTGACGAGACGGGTACTCGAACGGTCGTCGACGAGGCGACGCAGAGTCCCAAGGGAGAGTCCATGGCTGACGAGTCCGGAGTGATGCTCCCGGGGTCCCGCGAAGAGATGCGCTTCCTGCGCAAGAACTCGAACTGGGTCAATATGATCATCGCGATCCTCGCCTGCCTGGCGGTCGCCGTCGGGATCCTGTTCCTCGCCCCGCAACCCGAAGTCGACTCCGAGCGCGTCGTCGACTACCAGGGAATCGCCGAGCAGTCCCAGGGCAATGCCGAGTTCGACCTCATCGTTCCGCAGATCCCGCGCGGATGGACCTCGAATGAGGCCACCCTCGATCGGGTGGGCGACTCCGAATTCACCTCGTGGTACATGTCGTTCATCGGCCCCGATGACCAGTGGGTGAGCATCGAACAGGCGGAAGCAAGCGAGAACTGGGCGAAGCGGAAGACCGATGAGGCAGTTGCCGCAGAGAAGGTGACCGTCGGCGGTGCCGACTTCCAGATCTATCGCACAGAAGAGGCGAAGGAATACTGGGTCACGCACAAGGGCGATATGTATGTCGTCCTGACCGCCACCGCTGCGCCGGATACCGTCAACACCTTCGCCGATCAGGTAGCCGCCCAGCTCAAGTGACTTCGGCCGGTCCGGCTGAGCTTCGGCTGCCCCGGAGCTTACTCGGTGTCTTCCGAGGTCTCCTCGCGAGCCTTGTCGAGGCGCTCCCGTGCCCCATCGAGCCATGACTGGCACCGGTCGGCCAGAGCTTCGCCGCGTTCCCACAGCCGCAGTGATTCTTCCAGCGGCAGATTGCCGGTCTCCAGGCGCTTGACGGTCATGACGAGTTCTTCGCGTGCCTGCTCATAGCTGAGCGTGCTGATATCGGGCTGGTCCTGCTGGGTGGTCGGTTCGGTCATCGGTGTCTCCTTCGCAGAGTGTGTGGAACGTGGTCAGAGTGTGGAGCTGTTGTCATTCGCCGGTCGTCGAGTCGTCCGCCTCCGGAGTGACTTCGGTGATCGCAGCATCGAATCGGCCGTGAGCGACCCGTACGTGGACAGTGTCACCGGCGGTGACCTCGCCGGCATTGCGGACGGCCTGGCCCTCATCGGTCTGCACCACTGCGTAGCCGCGTTCCAACGTCCGCAGGGGAGAGAGGGACCGGGCCTGGGAGCGGAGATGATGGATCTCGTTCTGGGCCTGGATGACCGACGCGTTCGTTGCCTGCAGGCTGCGGCGGCGGATCATCGCCAGTTCGTTCTCGTGCGCGGTGATCATCGTCTGCGGTTCGGCGAGCACCGGCCGTGAACGCACAGCGGTGAGCATCTCCTGCTCGCGGTCGAGGATGCGATTGACGGCAGCCTCGAGTTCGGCGCGGGCACGCAGCAGATTCATGCCTTCTTCGGCGACATCCGGCACGATCCGTTTCGCAGCATCCGTGGGCGTTGACGCCCGCATGTCAGCGACCTCGTCGAGGATGGGCCGGTCAGCTTCGTGCCCGATCGCCGAGACCACTGGAGTCTGGGCTGCAGAGACGGCACGGACGAGCGCTTCGTTGGAGAACGGGAGAAGGTCTTCCATGCTGCCGCCGCCGCGGGCGATGACGATGATATCGATCTGCGGGTCCGCGTCGAGTTCGGCGAGGTTCTTCATCACTCCCGGCACGGCATCCGGGCCTTGGACGGCACAGTTGCGGACTTCGAATTCGGCGGCGGGCCAGCGCAGGTGCACATTGCGCATGACGTCCTTCTGCGCATCAGAGTCTCGTCCGGTGATCAGTCCGATCCGGTTCGGCAGGAACGGCAGGCGCAGCTTCCGGCTGGGATCGAAGAGCCCCTCGGCTCCCAGCTGCTTCTTCAGGCGCTCGAGGCGGGCGAGGAGTTCGCCGAGGCCGACGGCACGGATGTCGTTGGCACGCATCGTCAATCGGCCGGTCTTCGTCCAGAAGTCGGCTTTGAGGTTGGCGACGACATGGCTTCCCTCGGTCAGGGGTGCCCCGGTGCGCTCAAGGACGTTCTTCCAGATCTGGACCGGAAGGGACATCTCGACATCGGTGTCGCGCAGCGTCAGATAGCTGGCCTTGCCGCGATGGTTGAGCTCGACGACCTGCCCTTCGATCCACACGCTCGACATGCGGTCGATATAGGACTTCATCTTCGACGACAGCAGACTCAGCGGCCACGGATTCTCCGCCGTGGTCTCGGCTGCAGTGGCTGCGAGCTCCTTCGGCTCGACGGATTCGCCGAGCGTGCCGGGAGTGCCGGAAATTCTTTGCGCCATTTAAGTCCCCTTCCGAATCCCAAGCCTAACGAACGGCACTGACACAGCCCATTCCTGGCCGCGGTCGTTACCTCCGGCTTAGACTGAACGGGTGACTGTCGTTTCAGTACCTGCCCCGACCATTCCGCGCCGGCGTCTGGCACCTGGCGAGATCCGCACTCCGGTCAATGCTGACAAGAGGGTGCTGCTGGCCGCGCCGCGCGGCTACTGTGCCGGCGTCGACCGAGCCGTCATCGCCGTCGAGCGTGCCCTCGAGCACTACGGCGCACCGATCTATGTCCGCAAGGAGATCGTGCACAATCGACACGTCGTCGAGACCCTGACCGAACGCGGAGCCGTCTTCGTCGCTGACACCGATGAGGTCCCAGAAGGTGCTCGAGTCGTGTTCTCCGCTCATGGAGTCTCACCGGCCGTGCACGCCGAGGCCGCTGAGCGTTCGCTTTCGACGATCGACGCGACCTGTCCGCTGGTGACCAAAGTCCACAAAGAGGCCATCCGATTCGCTCGGGACGGTTTCCACATCCTCCTCGTCGGCCATGCCGGACACGAAGAGGTCGAAGGCACCATGGGAGAGGCACCGGACCACATCACTCTGGTGCAGAATCCTGAAGAGGCTCGCACCGTCGAGGTGCCTGATGCCGAGAAGCTGGTGTGGATCTCCCAGACGACGTTGAGCGTGGACGAGACCATGGAGACCGTCGAGATCCTGCGTGAGCGTTTCCCACATCTGCAGAATCCGCCCACCGACGACATCTGCTACGCCACACAGAATCGGCAGGTCGCAGTGAAGAAGATCGGACCTGAAGCCGATCTCGTCATCGTCGTCGGGTCGGCGAACTCCTCGAACTCCGTCCGCCTCGTTGAGGTCGCCCTCGAGTACGGAGCGAAGACTGCTCACCGGGTCGACTTCGCCCGAGAGGTCGACGAGACGTGGTTCCACGACGTCGCCACCGTAGGGGTCACCTCCGGGGCGAGCGTGCCCGAGAACCTCGTCCAAGACGTGCTGCAGCTGCTGGCCGACTACGGTTTCGACACGGTTGAAGAAGTCGTCACCGCCGAAGAGGACCTCATCTTCTCCTTGCCGAAAGAACTCAGAAAGCTCGGCTGAACAGCTCCGCGGTGGCTGATCACCCTCAGCTCGTCCCTGTTTGGCGATCACGGAGATGAGTCGGTCCGCGATCATCGAAGTCCATGGCCCGCGGCCGACTGAGCTCTTCCGCGCTGATCCCACGAGCACGACTATCGAGTTCGGCCACGGCATCGAGTTCGTCGGCGACGATCCCGGTCGATGGGAACTTCCTGGCCGTGACGAGGAACCGGGATTCCAAGGACGAGACGAACCGGTTGTAGTCCTCGACCGACCGGTCCAAGCTGGCACCCATCCGTGACACATGAGTCACCAGCGTGCCGATGCGTTCGTAGAGTTCCGTGCCCAGCCGCAGCACTTCGGCCGCCGAAGTGGACATATCGGCCTGCCGCCAATTAAGTGCCACGGTCTTCAGCAGCACCAGAAGAGTCGCCGGTGAGGCGAGGACGACGTTCTTGCCCAGGGCATGGTCGATCATCTTCGGGTAGCTCGCCGCAGCGGCTGAGAGCAGCCCGTCGGTCGGAACGAAGCAGACGACGAAGTCCGGGGAGGAGTCGAATGCCTTCCAATACTCCTTCGACGCGAGAGCATCGACATGTCGCAGCAGCGCCCGAGCATGATCGTGTCCATCTGTGCCCGAACCGGGTGCTTCGGTGGAATCCCCCTTCATCCGTGCCGACAGCGGGGTCTTCGCATCGATGACGATCGTGCCTCCGCCGGGCAGATGGACGACCATATCGGGGCGGTGACGCTTGCCGTCGCGGTCCGCACTGACCTGTGTGTCGAAGTCGACGTGGGGGAGGAGACCGGCATATTCGACGATGCGTTTGAGCTGGACTTCGCCCCAGTCTCCGCGGTGGGTCGTCGAGTTCAGTGCGTTGGCCAGGGACCCCGTGGATTCCTGGAGGCGGAGGTTCTGCTGGCTGAGGTGCCCGATCTGGGAATTCAGTCGGGTGATCTGTTCGATCTGCGTACGGTCCTGTGAGTGCAGATTCTCCTGCAGGTTCTTCACGCTCGCGGCCAACGGTCCGATGGCCGCAGTGATCTCACCGGCCATCTGCGCATCGGCCTCGAGATCTTCTGTGCGCTGGGACATGATTCGCGACGTGGTTTCTGCGCGAGTGAGTCTCTCGAGGTAGCGCGACCGTGTGAGGGAACGCCCGAGAAGGAAACCGAGCGCGGCGGCGAGGACGATCGCCACGATGAAGCCGATGATGACTGCGGCAGCGGGGAAAGCATTCATGGTTCCAGGGTGACAGAGGGCACTGACACGAGAATTCGAGGACCACCTCGGCGACGGCTAGACTTGGATACCGTGGCTTTGACAATTGGAATCGTGGGACTGCCCAACGTCGGCAAGTCGACCATGTTTAACGCACTGACCAAGAACCAAGTTCTCGCGGCGAACTATCCCTTCGCGACGATCGAACCGAACGTGGGCGTGGTCCCTCTGCCGGACGGGCGCCTCACGCGACTGGCGGAGATCTTCTCCTCCGAACGCATCCTCAACGCCACCGTCGACTTCGTCGATATCGCCGGAATCGTGCGAGGTGCCTCCGAGGGCGAAGGTCTGGGCAACCAGTTCCTGGCCAACATCCGCGAAGCCGACGCCATCTGCCAGGTCATCCGCGGATTCGTCGACGACGATGTCGTCCACGTCGACGGCAAGATCAGCCCCGCCGATGACATCGACACGATCAACACCGAACTCATCCTCGCCGATCTCCAGACATTGGAGAAGGCACGGCCGCGGATCGAGAAGGAAGTCAAGGGCAAGCGTGCTCCTGCCGAGCAGCTGAACGCGATCGACGCCGCCACCGAGATCCTCGAAGGCGGAAAGACGCTCTACCAGGCGATGCAGGCCGACAATTTCGATGTCAGTGCGCTGCGCGAGCTGCAGCTGATGACGGTCAAGCCCTTCCTCTACGTGTTCAACGTCGACGACGAAGTGCTCGCCGATGAAGACAAGAAGAACGAGATGCGCGCCCTTGTGGCGCCCGTTGAAGCGATTTTCCTCGACGCGAAGTTCGAGTCCGAACTCGCCGAGCTCGACGAAGAGGAAGCCCGGGAGATGCTCGAATCGACCGGTCAGGAGGAGAGCGGGCTCGACCAGCTCGCCCGTGTCGGCTTCGACACCCTCGGGCTGCAGACCTACCTGACTGCCGGTCCCAAGGAATCCCGTGCGTGGACGATTCCGAAGGGCGCCACCGCCCCCGAGGCGGCCGGAGTCATCCATACCGACTTCCAGAAGGGCTTCATCAAGGCCGAAATCGTGTCGTTCGAGGATCTCGACGCGAACGGTTCGATGGCTGCCGCGAAGTCCGCCGGCAAGGTCCGGATGGAAGGCAAGGACTACATCATGGTCGATGGGGACGTGGTCGAGTTCCGGTTCAACGTTTAAACCCCAGGTCAGAAGCCTAAACTGTGCTACAAAACCACGTAGCGACACGCGGGCTGGTAGCACTTTTGTAGCACCTCAGGAGGGGGCTTGGAGCGAGGGATCATGGCCGTGTCGGCCAAGGACTATGCCGGTCCGTACCTTCAGCTGCACGGCACTGCCACACTCGCTAGCCACGAGGTACGCCGACCGATGGAGGTGGCGCACTGATGCTACGGGAAATGACGATCACTGGCGGCACGTGCTTCGGGCGCACTCCGCTAACGGTCACCGGCCTGAGACCCGCAAGCTTCTTCTACGGTCCAAACGGGTCGGGGAAGACGACGATCAGCCGAGCATTCGCTGGCTACGGTTCCCTGCAGTTGAAGCCGCAGTGGCACGACGGTACGGAGCTGGCGGTACAGGTCTACAACAGAGACCTTGTGGACCAGATATTGCGAGAATCTGACCGGATGCCCGGTGTCTTTGTGCTTGGCGAGAGCAATGTCGACGCGCAGAAACGACTCGAGCAGATCCAAAAGCCCGGAGGCGAACGCGACCTGGCCGTAGGTCTGTATGGGCGAATGCAAACCAGCCACGAGGCTGCGCAAGAGCGCCAGCGTGACGCTAAAGAGTCATTCAGGAATGCAGCGTGGCACAAATACCGTGCTCTAGTCGACGAACACGTAGCCTTGTTGCCTGCGTTTACCGGACATCGGGGAGTGGATCGTAACAAGGACATGCTCGTGATGCGGCTCCTCGAACGAGATACGCCGAGTAAGGATGAAACCCTCCCCAAGCTCGACGACCTTCTCGCCGACGCCGCTGCGGTATTCGACACCGGGGCTACCACCCGGGCCCGACTTGCTGAGCTTGAAGACTTCCAGTGGAGTGACGAGGACGGCTTCGTGCTCCTGGACCAAAAGGTCGTAGGCAGTTCCGAGGTATCGCTCAGCGAGCTTGTGGAGAAGCTCGGTAACGAAGACTGGATCCAGACCGGACGCCAGTATCTCCATGGTGCGGATGGGCGTTGCCCGTTTTGTCAGCAGAAGGCACCCAAAGACCTGGCAAAGCAGTTGGAGGAGATGTTTGACGACCGGTATACAAAACAGCTTGAGAAGCTGAAGCAGCTGTCTACGGCATACTCGTCGTGGGTTCTGTCCATTAGAGCGGGTATAGCAAGCTGGAGCGCGGAATCCACCAACTACTTGGACGAAGCGGCGTACCAGAAGGCACTCGGGTCGTTGGAGAGCACCGTCAGCGCAAACGAGAGGCTGCTCGAGCAGAAGCTGGGTGCGCCGTCAGAGTCGGTGGATGTGTCTACGTCTAGTTCACCAGTGGAGGCCCTGAACGCTGTTATCCGCGAGGCCAACGCCAAGATCGATGCTCATAACAGGCTGGTCGAGTCTCAGAGAGATGCGAAGCCCAAACTGGCTGAGGACTGCTGGATCTACTTGGCCGACGTGCTCCTCCGTGACGAGCTGGCCGCATACTGGAAGAGATCCGTAGGTCTGCAGAAGGGTGTCGAAACCACAGCGCAGAAGATGAAGGAAGCATCGACGGCAATCGTCAAACTTGATGACGAGGTGCGCGATCTCCAGCAGTCGGTCGAATCATCACAACCAGTGATTGATGAGATCAATGGTCTTCTCGAAAGGTCTGGCTTCACTTCATTCCACATCGTCAATTCCACCGAGCTTCATGACGGATACATGCTGGCTCGGGACGGAGTTCCCCTTGATGAGCACTCCCTGAGCGAGGGGGAACGGACGTTCATTGCTTTCCTCTACTACTACTTCCGACTCAACTCGCGTGAGAATGCCTCGGCAAAGATTCTGGCGGTGATCGACGACCCGATCTCCAGCCTCGATAGCGATGTGCTTTTCATCGTCAGCGCTCTGGTTCGCGACCTGATCAACCGGGCCCTATCTAAGTCCGACCACCTGGCGCAAGTGATCGTTCTGACACACAATGTGTACTTCCATAAGGAAATAACTCAACTTAGACATAAGGATGAGGGGGCCGGTCGCTGCTACCACGTAATCAGGAAGAGTCTCACCGACGGAAACGTCGTTGAGACGCACGCCAAAAACCCCATCAGTACCGAGTACGAACGGCTCTGGTCCGAAGTCCGACGCGCCTCACAGGGCGAAGAGATGAGTGTCATCGGTCTTGAGAATATCCTTCGCAGAATCCTCGAGAACTACTTCCGAATCGCTGGTGGTATCTGGGAGGACGAGATCGTGCAGTATCTAGAGCCAGCCGAGCGGCCAGTGTTGCGATCTTTGTTCAACTGGGTCAATGAGGGATCCCATGGAGTGTTCGAAAATCTTCACTACTCACCAAGCGTCACGACTCAGGATATATATCTTGATGTGTTTAAACATGTCTTTGTCAACTCCGGGCATGATGCCCATTACAAGATGATGATGGGAATCGATGAATCTAAAGGCGCGGCTCATGTTCGCGTATAGTTTTCGATGAGTGAGGTGGGTAGTGGAGAGGTCGTCTTCAAGGTCTACGCCCCGGGTGACAAGCCTAATTCGTGCTACTGCGAAAAGTCGTATAGCGGCACTCTTGTAGCCGCGCGGAGGGGTGCTCTGAAGCCCAACATTCACAGCAGCATGTAGTTTTGACGGACGCCACGGGCGAGCGTTCGTTCGAAGGAGATTGACAGTGACACAGAAGAAGCAGCTGTTGGAGCTGACATGGCCCAACAAGGAGCTGGCGCTGATCCCCGTTGAGAACGGGCGCTACGACTACGACTGGATCGACCCTCGCGATCCTCGCTACTGCGAGGTCCACACCATCAACGTCGATCAGGTGGTCACCGGCACGCAGGCTCCGAAGGATCCGAAGAGGGCTTATTCGGAACGAGCTGACTTCACGCCGACTGACGATAACTTGCTCATCTTGGGGGAGTCCGGTGACGTCCTTGAAGCACTGATGCACGTTCCCGAACTGCGAGAGAAGTATCGCGGACAGATCAAGTGCATATACATCGACCCGCCCTTCAATACATCCAAGACCTTCGACCAGTACGAGGACAACCTCGAGCACTCCGTCTGGCTCACCATGATGAGGGACCGCCTGGTTCACATGCAGCGACTCCTCGCTGATGAGGGAACGATCTGGGTCCACCTCAACGACACCGAGAACCATCGGATGCGGCTGGTCATGGACGAGGTCTTTGGCGCGGAGAACTTCCTTGCGGAGGTCGTATGGGAGAAGGCTGACTCCCCGCGGCGAGGAGACGGATTCTCCGACGATCACGACAACATCATCGTCTACCGCAAGTCATCCAAAGCAGTTCTGAACAAGATGCCGCGCACCGAGGCAGACAACGCCCGCTTCACCAACCCTGACGATGACCCACTCGGCCCATGGTGGGACGACAACCCGACTGCCAATAAGGGCGACGGGTCAGGCGGCATGTGTTACGCCATCCAGAACCCACTGACGGGTGACCTCATGCGTCCTCCAGCTGGGTCAAGCTGGCGACTGTCGCAGAAGACGTATTTCGAAGAACTCAACAAGTGGGCGCCATACAAGTACAAGAACCTCCATGACGCGAAGTGGAGAGCTGAGAACGAGGGTGTACCTGTAGAGAAAGCCTCCGATGATGTCTGCGCCATTGTCCTAGACGTACCGCTGGCTAAAGCACAGGCGATGATTGAAGATCGCAGGAAGAAGCCCAACCTTCCGAAGATCCTCATCCGATCTACGGGCGGTCTTGGACGAAAGTCGTACATACCATCCGAGGGCACCAACCCGCGCACCCTGTGGCGGAACGAGGAAGTTGGGCACAACCGGGAAGCGAAATCGGAAATCAAGAGGCTCTTCCCCGGAAAGAAGGCGTTTTCGACGCCGAAGCCTGAACGACTACTCGAACGAGTCATCCAGATTGCTACTGAACCGGGGGACATCGTCCTTGACGTCTTCGCAGGGTCTGGTACGACTGCAGCGGTAGCGCACAAGATGGGTCGTCGGTGGGTGACTTGCGAGTTGATCGACAGCACCTTGAAAGACTTCATCCAGCCGCGGCTCGAGAAGGTCGTCAAGGGACAGGACGACGGGGGAGTCACGAAAACTGAGGGAGAGCGAGCGAACGCAAGCTTGGAAGGTCTTCCCGAAGATATGACCCCGGATGAGGCATTCCGCTTCACTCAGGTTCTGGCCAAGCTTCTTAAGGATCGCGAGGACGGTCCCCAGGACGAGAATGAAGACGGGGCCGACACCGGTTCTGAGGATCAGTCTGACGAGACAGGCACCGATGACGCCGAGACTGACGATCAGGACGCAACTGACACCGCCCGCGGGCTGAAGGCCAGCTTACGCGCATCGAAAGACATCAGGGCACTGAAGGCGCTAGCAAAGACACGTAAGACTAAGGCCACCATTAACTGGCGCGGTGGGGGCGGTTTCACTGTGGCGCGGCTTTCACCAACGTGCTTCGACTATGACCCCGACCTCGGTCTTGTGATGCTGAAAGAGGCTGCGACTGGCGGCGTTCTCATCAGATCAGTGGCTGCCAACCTAGGGTTCCGCCTGACGCCAGACCACCGTCACTTCCACGGGGTCCGCAACTCCATGCGATTGGTTGTTGTTGAAGGTCGACTCGACGAAGAGAAGGCCGCGGATCTGATCGCGCAACTGCCTGATGGCGAAGGTCTCACTATCGCCGCTACCGAGATTGAAGACGGGGTCCAGAGGTATCTGGCACGAACTGGGAAGGGCTGCCGCGCTGTTCACGTGCCCGGGGGCCTGTTCCGCATCAGCTCGAAGGAGATGAACTGATTGTGAATGCGCTGCCCATCTCGCTCGATCAGAGCATCATCGACCAGATAGCTCTTGAGTTCGATCTGCGTCCTCAGAACAAAGAGGGCCTTCGTCAACTGATCTTCAACCTTACTGGCACCTTTGACCCGCAGACGCCAATGGTTCTGGATATGGCGACCGGGTCGGGGAAGACCTACCTCATGGCCGCTGCCGTGGAGTACTTCCGCCGGCAAGGGTTGAGGAACATTATGATCGTTACGCCGTCCCTCGTCGTTCAAGACAAAACAGTCCAGAACTTCAGGGAGGGCACGCGACGATACGTCCATGGGTTTGACGTGGCGCCGTCGGTCGTGAGCCCGCAGGCGTACGACGAATGGCGTATGCGTCGAACAGCTCTGGCTCGGCATGATGCCGCAGACCCGTCGATGGTCTTCATCTTCAACGTGCACCAGCTCGTCGCACCCAAGAAGACTGCAAAGTCCAAGACCGGTACCGCCGAAGCGACTCGAACGAAGATCCGTAAATTCCAGGAAGACGCCGGGGAGCTCTACGAATACCTGACTGAGCTCGACGACCTGATCGTCATCGCTGACGAGTCGCATCTTTATGGCTCGTCTGCGAAGGCTTTCAACCAGGCGCTGAAGGACCTCAAGCCGGCAGCAACGATTGGTCTGACCGCTTCGGCAACCGAACAAGACAATGTCATCTACCACTACCCGCTCTACCAAGCTATTAGCGACGGTCACGTGAAGTCGCCAGTGCTCGTATACCGGAAGTCGGGGTACAAGGGAGACCGAGCGGACGCTCGCCAGCTACGCGACGCACTCTCTCTACTGCGGAATAAAGAAGCTGCCTACGAGTCCTATGTTCAGGCCAACCCCGAAGGTCTGAGGACGAAGCCAGCACTGTTCGTGGTGTGTGCCAACGTGGAAGACGCGACCGCAACAGCCGAACTGCTGCGCGGTCCTGGTTATTGCAATAGTGACGAAGCCGTTCTACAGGTCGACAACGAACACGACGATGAGCTGTCTCGCAAGCACCTCGACGAGCTGGACACACAGAACTCGCGCGTCCGAGTCGTGGTCTCGGTGGACAAGCTGAAGGAAGGCTGGGACACCAAGCGGATTGCTGTGATGTGCACGCTTCGCGCAATGGCCTCAGACGTCCTTACCCAGCAGACGATGGGGCGTGGACTCCGGTTGCCCTTCGGAAAGCGGACAGGTATCGCAACGATTGATCAGCTCGATATTCTCGCGCACACATCGTTCGAGGAGCTTCTCAACGATGAGGACATTCTGCAGACGTTCGGGTTGGACGGGGCAGCGGAGGAGGACCTAACGGGAGCCGACCTTTTGCTTGCTGGGGGTACCGAGCGGCCTTTGGCATCCGGTGCGGCCGGTGATGATTCGCAGGTGGGAGATCCGTTGCAGGGGCAGCCGGACAGTGCGACCACCCAGCCGGTGCGACTCCATGCTGATGAGGATGCTCAACCCGAAGACGAGGTGGCAGGTGCTGAACCGACGGTTCAAGCGCACGAGCTCGAAGACGACGAAGAGATTGAAATTGTCGACGCTCCGACTCCTGTCGTCGTTGAGATCAATCCAGCATACGCAGGAACTACCTTCTTGTTCCCTTCATCCTCGATGGAGAAGGCGACGGAGCCGTACCAGCTCATCAAGCTCCGCAATGAAGACGTGAATGAAGCTGCGAAACGAGTAACTGATTCGGGTGAAGTCCTGCATCGAAAGAAGCTAGTAGCTTCCAAAGACGACAACGCGATCAAGGCCGAGCGTATTGAGGACGCCAAGGTGGCCAGCGAGGAAGTCGACAAGGACAGCGTTGTCAAAGAGCTGACTCGGCGTGTGGTTGGGCTACAGCAAGTGACGCAGAGCAAGGCGAACGTCGCTCAGCTGAAGAACCGAATCATTCCCCAGTTCATGAAGGGCGTCTCATTCTCAGCTTGGACTGAGAAGGCAAAGGAGTCGGCCGTTACAGAGCTCGAGCGGTTGATCATCGAGAAGGTCACAGAGCACCAGCGTAAGACTCAGACCGAGACTACTGTTCACCCCATTGAGTTGCCTATCGACGGGACGTTCACCCTCCCTGTCGGCGAAGAGGTGCTGGACTTGCTCAATGAAAATGAGCGGCAGAAGTTCCAGGCGTACAAGTACTACGGTGACTGGGGGAAGGGACTGTTTCCTGTCGCATCCTTCGACTCGTGGAGCGGCGAGTACCTCTTGGCCACGATGCTGAACTACTCCAGCGACATCAAGTGGTGGAAGCGTCTGTATCGACGTGAAGGCGCGTCCATCGCGTACACGACTCGAGACAACTACTATCCAGATTTCGTTGCGCTCGACACAGACGACGTCTATTGGATCATCGAGGGCAAAGCGGACAGCGGACGCGATGACGAAGTGGTGGCGAAGAAGCGGGAAGCAGCTGAAGACCTCGTCAACCAGCTCATCAGCGAGCCGGATTTCGAAGACACTACGTGGGGCTACCTGATCGCATACGAGTCGGATGTGCAGCAAGCTGACTCGTGGGCTGATCTGAAGACGTTGGCGCAGCCAACCGTTCGCGAGCGGTATGACGACTGATCATCGTGCGTAGGGGAAGTGACGCATAAGTCTCTGTGACGTCTCTTGCTGGGTCACCAGTCGGAGTACACCAGCGTGATGATCTGCATCAGCGTAGTCACGTACAGGTCGTGTGTGAATGCCGTATTCGCTGAAACGCAAAAGGTGCCACATGTAGTGGCACCGATCGTCGCGGGACTGAGAGCTGTCAGTCAGTGGGCTCGAAGTCTTCCATTGTCAATGGGCGCTGGGTCTCCTCGAACGCCAGGTGACCGTTAGTGCGCTTCAGCACGGAGACTCGATCGCTGCGGTTGAAGTCCTCGAGCATCTGCTCAGTCTCTGCACGTGTGAGGGGTTTGATCTCTAGTGACATGGTGGTCTGTCCTTCAGTCGGTGATTGCTTGCACTGTCTACCGTGCCGGCGTTTACGCGGACACAAGCTGAACGTCGATGTTGCCGAGAGCTCCTTCGTGCATGAGCTCTAGACGTACGGCTTCCTGCAGTAGCACTCCGGTGGGCAGCCCTGACCATGTGCGCAGTCGTGTAAACCCAGACCACGTACCAGACGGCACGAACCAGCCCTGCCACGCAGGTTCACGCACCTCAGCGTGAATCGCAGACACAAGCAGGTCATCCCGTGCATGAGCGTACTTGTCGACGAACCGTGCGACGGCACGCTCCTGAACGTCGCAGAACCGTTCATGGTTCCGCTCGGCGACTGCCTTCAGTGCAGCGTGGTCGTTCTGATCAATGAGTACGTTTCGATACATGGCTGGCTCCTCCTGGTTGTCTGTCTTCTACCGTTGCTGCGCTCCACACAAGTGCAACTCGTCAGAACGGTAGACACCCTCGCAACATGAAGCTCGAGCGCGCACGTCGACAATGACGCGAGCGTGTCCACGTTACGTGGTGTTTGAGTCGCACACTCCCCAAGACTTCAGGCCTGAGTTCGCTGTGCCTTGTTGAGCACGCTGATGTTGTTGCGTCATCGTGCCGCGGCGCTCGGTTGTGCACGCGTCTAGAAAACAGCAAATGCCGCCAGCAGGAATAGTCCCCGCGGCGGCAAGTTTCGGCTGGCTGCAAATGCGTAGCTAGTCCGCACCCAATGCAGTCACTGACTCTCTACCTACTTGGTCGAGTCCATGTGACTCACTGCTGCACAACTAACAGCAGTCCACATACTAAACCTAATCTAACCTCTACAACTACTTCATTATCTTACATACATTCCATTTCAATACACTCCTAAATAATCACTCATTCTCTACATAAACACTTAATCTACACACTCCAAATAACTCATTCCCTACTCCCCTATTTACTTAAATACACCCCTTCAACATCTACTCAAACTACCTATTCAACTAAACACTCATTACTACCCTTTATTTTATACACACGCTATCACTTGCTCCGCAAGATGCTCCCGTGCCCGGCTTGTGTGTGCCAAATGCGCCTCCACGGTGTCTGACGAGACAACTCCTCGGCACGGTGTCAGAGGAGAAGCATCTAGGAGGAGCAACGTGTCTACATCAATCCAAGCAATCAAGGCCGGCGACGCACGAGGCCTTGCTGAGTACTACGCCAAGAAGGCGGGGGAGCTGGCCAAGGAAATGGCAGCTGAACCCGAAAACCAGGACCTTAGTCCTGAAGAGCTCATCGTGGCGGCGCGCGTCAAGATCGCTCGCGATGTCGCACGAGCGGAGGGCGCAGATCCCGATCAGGCCGAGGCCAAGGAGAGGGAATTGATCCGCAAGAGTCGTGTCGAAGGAACCGCAAGTTACTACGGGCCGAAGGCACTCGAAGGTGACGATCGACGGGAATGGATCCGGGGCTCACGCGTCGGCCAGGAGGTCAAGCAGGAGGACGTCGAGAAGCTCTTGATGGGGGAGGGAGCCGACGGTAAGCGGCTCGATGATCCGCGTGTACAGACGATCAAGAAGGCAGCGCGACTAGCCGGGTTCGAGGGCGAACTCGACGCGAAATCGATCACTGCGTTGCGGGAAGGTGTGCACCCAGAGACGGGTGAAGTACTCGAAGGGGTGGCCGCAGAGTTTGTGCAGAAGGCGTGGGCGGTCGAGGATCGAAAGAAGGCGGACGTCACGGGCGCAGACCTCACCTTCTCCGCCCCGAAGGGAGTCTCCTTGCTTGCGGCATTCGGTGATGAGTCGACCGCTGAAGCAGTCATCGAAGCTCACAACGACGCAGTCGCCAGGACCCTCAAGTGGGCTGAGGACAACGGCCATGTGGTAGCTCGGCGCCGAGTTGACGGCGAGATTGAGCGACAGGCGGGGACGTTCACCGACGTCGTCCGAATCACCGAGATGACCTCTCGTGAGGGCGACCCTCAGCTGCATAGCCACACGGTCGTCTCGGCATATGTCGCGGCCGAAGATGGACGGCAGTCCGCTTTGGAAATGCCCGTGCTCTATGGCGGCTCGGCTGCTCTGGACGCGGTGTACCGCCGCACGCTTTCCGAAAACATGAAGCAACGCATTCAGGTCGGGTTGGTCCCCGATGAACAGGGGAAGCTGAGCGTTGTTCCTGGCATCGACCCGAGCCTGATCGAGAAGTACAGCAAGCGTCGGCAGCAGATCAACGAGTCTTTGGAGGAGCGCACGCGGGAGCGTGAGCGGCTAGAGAAAGTCATGGGTGGATCTCGTCAGCTGTACGAAGATGCCTACGCAGCAAAGGAGCGCGACCAGATCCTCACCCCGGATCAGGAGCGCCGCGCTGAGATCTACAAGAGCTGGTTGGAATCAGGAACGACCCCTGCCGCTGCCGCTCTGGCTACACGCAGCACTAAGGCTGAGGAGTCGGAGGTTTCCGCGCGTGAGCGTTGGTCTCAGGACCCCGATTCGCCTGACGGCGACGCATTGCTCAAGGCGGCCCAGAAGGCTCAGAAGAGTCATGAGCAGACGGTGGAACAACCGCAGTGGAGCGCAGACGAGGAGCAGAAATTCCACGAGCAGCTGTCCGAGGTTCTGACGCGTGACGCGGCGAGCTTCTCCGCAAAGGAAGCTTGGGCAGCGGCAATCCATCTCGCGCCGGAGGGCCTCGACGACGAGGAACTCAAGAGCACCATTGGCCGCTACCTCGAGTCCAGGGCACTGGTCATTGGCGACAAGCTGCAGCAGGATCTCAGCGACATCTGGGTCGACAAGACGAAACGGTTCACCACCGAGGAGGTCGTCCAAGAGGTCAAGCAGATGGTTGAGCGCGGCAAGAAGATGGAAGCCGAGAAGGTCCGTGTCGATGAAGAGGTCGACCTCAATGAGGCGGCGCAAATGGCGGAGAGCTACAACCTCAGTGAGGATCAAGAGCAACTCTTCGCCGCGTACCTGACCGGGCAGCGCCTAACGATGACAGAGGGTCCTGCAGGTTCCGGCAAGAGCTGGGTCCTGGGCTTGATCAGTGAGCACGCACGGACGCAGCAAGGGATGTCGGTGACAGTCCTCTCAACCAAGGCGGACCTCGCTGCAGAGCTGGCTGCTGAGATCGGCGCGGACCGTGGAATGAGCCTGACGAAGGCAACCATGCGTTCGGAGGAAGTCGGCGCGAAGGGTGCCTTCGAAGCCGGCTACTGGGCCCAAGGCCTGAGCGATGAACAGGCGGAAGAGTTCTTCGAGATCAAGGCATGGATGCGCGAGGCAAGCTCAGAACGGGATCGCGAGAGAGCCGAGAAGGCAATGAATGAGTGGGCTGAAGACCTGCCAGATATGGATGAAGCCCAGAAGCTCAAGGCCAAGCGCGACATCGTTGAGAACGTCGACAAAGCAGCCGAGTTCGTAGGAGCTGGCGGCGTACGCCAAACCGCATACGCGCAGCGCCAGAAGCTCATTGAGCAGACGGAAAGGAACCCCAACGCGTACGCCAAGATCGACGATGAGAAGCCACAACTCTTCATCGTCGACGAGGCAGCCATGTCGAACAACGAGACGCTTGGTCGCTTGGTCGAGTACGCCGAGGAGCGCGACAACATCCAGGTGGTGACTGTCGGCGACAGCGCGCAGCTCGCGGGCATCGGGCGTGCAAATGGCTACCGCGAAATGGTGGATGCCATCGAACCTGTGGAGCTCGCTGAGACCCGCCGTGCGAAGGCCGAATGGGAGCGCAACGCGCAGCTCGAAATGCGCAGTCTTGAGTACGACGAAACGTCCGAGGAAGTTCACGAGCAAGCACTCGGCCTGGTGAACAAGTACGACGACGAGGGCCGCATCGACCACGTCGGTGAAGAGCATGTGGAACAGGCGATCAAGGACGGCAAAGTCTCCGCCTCCATGGCTCGACCTGACCTTAGTCTTGCGTCTGAGCAGGCTGCAGATTGGTACATGGACCAGCAAGCCAATGAGGACGAAACCAGCCTCGTTCTGACTCCCACCAAGCGTATGCAGGCGGATGTTGCCGCGGAGATCCAGCAGCGGCGCATCGCCGATCCAGCCGACGAGCGAATGACTGAGGACGCTCGAAAGGCTGTTCTGCGTCTGGACGAGCAGCTGTCTCAGGAAGTACAGGTTGGCGAGCCTGTGATGGTCCGCGAGAACATGTCGAAGAAGGGGCTCCGGAACGGCATGACGGGCGAGGTCGTGCGCGTCGGACCTAAGGGCGGCGTGAAGATCGAAGTGACTGACGAGCGAGGAAAGAAGTTCACCCGCAACCTGAGCCAGAAAGAACTGGACAAGGGGATGCTCGCTCTCGGCTATACGAGCACGTCCCACAAAGCACAGGGCGCAACCGTCGATAGGGCACTGTACGTACACGACACCGAGTCGGAGTTCGCCGACCGGCACATGGTGTACCCCAGCATGACACGAGGTCGCGACGAGAACCGGGTCTTGATTGTCGGCGGCAAACGCGAGGAAGGTCTCGATTCTCTGGCTACGTCAATGCACCGTTCCGACTCCTCGTCGATGCTGCAGACGATAAACAAGCCAATCTCTGAGGAAGAGCTTGCGTCCGCGTCTAAGCGCTTCCCGTCGGCAGACCGCAGTGAGCTGGAAGATCTGGTTCGTGAGCAGCGCGCAGCGGAGGCACGCCGAGAGATGGCTGAGCGGCAGGCGCGTAGGAATGAGCGCCGTACGGTGCAGCAAGACCTGGCGGCTGAGCGAATGAAGGCACGTCGTGGCGTGTCAATGGCCGCGTAATGCTGTCAGGTGGCCGAGACCGTCTCAGCGCCTCTCTGAGTGCTTCGCTCTAGGGCGCGTTGATCAAGTGGTGTCGTGTTCGTGCGGGCGAGTCTTGGGTGGTGGCGCGACGCGAGATCTCGGACGAGGTGTGGGCTGTGATGGAGCTGTTGATGCCGACGGCGTCGGGGCGTTCTCGGCCGTGGTCGGATCACCGGCTCGCGGTCGAGGGGATGGCGTGGAAATACCGCACGGGTGCGCCTTGGCGGGATGTGCCGGAGCGGTTCGGGAAGTGGAACTCGATCTACAAGCGGTTTGCCCGGTGGTCTGAGGATGGCACCTGGGAGAAGCTGCTGGCTGAGGTGCAGAAGCAGGCAGACGCGGCCGGGAAGGTCGACTGGGTTGTGTCGATCGATTCCACGATCGCGCGCGTGCATCAGCACGGCGCGACACTGAAGCGGGACGAGGGGGCTCTCTCGAATCACAAGGATCCGTGGATCGAACCGCCTGACCACGCTATTGGGCGCTCTCGTGGCGGGTTGACCACCAAGCTGCATCTCGTCGCCGATGGGCGCGGCAGGCCGCTGGGGATGGTGATCACGGGAGGGAACGTCAACGACACCACGATGATGACCGCCGTGCTCGAGGACATCTGCGTCCCTCGCGCCGGCAAGGGCAGGCCTCGAACCCGGCCGGAGCGTGTCCTCGCGGACAAGGGCTATCCGTCGAAGGCGAACCGAGCATGGCTGCGCGCCCGGGGCATCGCCGCCACGATCCCCGAACGCGACGACCAGATCGCTCACCGCCGCAGGAAGCCTGGCCGCCCCATCGACTTCGGCCACCAGCAGCAAGAACGCTACAAGGGTCGCAACGTCGTCGAGCGGTGCTTCAAACGCCTCAAGCAGTGGCGCGGGATCGCGATGCGCTCAGACAAGCTGGCCCGCAACTACCGCGCCGGCATCAGCCTCGCTACCACGCTGATCTGGATCAAGACCGAGGTCATTAGCCTGCCAAGCGGGTGGTAGCCGATGCCCTGTGAGAATTTCGCTTGAGGCGTGCAGCGGTCTTGTTGACCCGCCCTGCGTTGTACCCCAGAGTATGCACAGTAACCGCCTTCAACCCGTCATAGGAAATCCCGACGAACGCGGCATGATCCAAGGTTCCCCCGTCATGCCAGTATTGTTCTCCGTCATCCCCCCACCCGAATGGTTTTTCCCCAGGCGTTTGCTGTGCGCGGGTAATGGCGTACCGTTCGAGCGCATCGAAGGTGCCGTGGAGGCCTCCCGCGCCGACGAATGGACCAGAAAGCTTCCACTGCCTGCACGCGCGGCCAGTCCAGGTATGGAGGACGGGAACACTATTTGGATCTGGGTCTATCGAGACGTCCGTGACTCCGAGCGGGGTGAAGACGTGTCGCTCCGCGAGCGTCCACCAGTCGTTCCCGGTGGCCACCTCAAGCAGACGCGTGAGGACCGCGTATCCAAGATTCGAGTACTCGAACGAGCCCACAGGGCCGCGCAGTTGCTCTGATATGTCAGGCAAAACGTCGGAGTCGAAACGCTCAGTGGTGTACTTCGCGTAAGGATCGCGAGCATCGGCCGTAGTCTTGATCATTCCCTTGGGCAGCCTCGGTAGCCCCGAGGTGTGTTCCGCAAGACTGCGAACATCCACTTCCCTCGGGAGTCCTGTCTCCGGCAGAAACTCGCTCACGGGCGATGACAAACTGATCGAGCCCTCACGGTCAAGAAGCTCTGCAATCCGGGCAGTGACAGTCTTTGTGACAGATCCCCACTCAAGCATCGGATCCCCCTGGTGCAACGACCCGGTCTGCTCCACCTCGATGCGCCCAGCGTTCCGGAAGCGGTAAGCCTCGCTCTTCGTGCGCACTATCCAGCTCATGACGCCAAGCCTATCTGCGCAGCTCAAAGAGGTCGAAGTAAATGTTCACCGGGCTTTCGCGGAGCGCGGTCAAGGTGCTCCAGCTCACTCAGTAAGATCCGGCGCCAACCCCGAGCAACTGTCCATCGGAACCTGTCGGACTTGTTCAACGCGCCCTAGAGCCCTTCTAAAGCGCGCGAGCTTCGATGAGTAGAAGCGTCGCCTTGCGCCTCCCCTTCTGCTGACGTAAAGCTCTATCCACTAATGCGCCCGAGCAACTGGGAGGCCGCTCGTGAGGTCGACGTAGGGCTCGGATCAGAGTCCCGTTGAGCCGGTTGGGCATCTCAGAAAAGTCAATGCACGCATGCCGTGGGGTTGGCACGCTCAGCTGTTTGAAGTGAGACAATTTTGCGTATGGCAGACTCCGAGAATCTTCAGCCGCGCGAAGCTATGCGCTTCAACTGGCAAAACCATGTTGGGTTGATCGTTGGGGCTGCCACTGCAACTCTCGTGTGCATCAAGATACTCGCAGTTGCGAACTGGGATATGAATACTGCTTTTGGCGTACTTGCGGCGAACGGAACGGCAAACGTATTAACCGGTGCGCTTCTAGCGGTTCTCCCAGTTCTGGTGGCGGTATTCGCTGTAGTTGTGGCTCCGATGCTTGAGCACAAGCTTCCTCAGCGAACACCATTTGAACGTGCGGCGGCACGGTTGGTGCCGACGTGGCCTGGGATATTTCTGGTATTCATTGTTCCGACGTATCTGCTATTCCTGGTCTATCTGTGGTGGATTTCCATTGCGATAACTCGAGTGATTCGATCGAGAAGAAGGAAGACGAAAGGTGAGGCCTCGAAGGGCTCAAGGCAACGTGGGTCCCGTCCAAGGCGTTTCGACTCTATCGGCCTGGGGTTGGCCTCGGTCTTTGTATTAGTGTTCAGCAGTCTGCCGACGCCATGGTTGCCACCTGAGGTTGTCTCCTTGGCGGGGGAAGAGGAGACCGCTTTTGTGCTGAACCTGGATCAGGATAAGGCTACAGTTTTGCTTGCTGATGATCGCTCGCTTGCTCAAGTGGACGCGAATGCGGTTTCCGGTCAATATTGCGTACGATTCGGATTCTGGCTGAAGTCTCCATTTATTTTGGTTCTTAAGGACGAGCGGTACCCTCGCTGTCCAGGATGAGTTTCCGCTGAGGTGCCCTGCTGGACGCACTTTTAACCATTGAGATCGGAGGCTGTAGCGCATAGCAAAGCACCCACCGCGTGGGTGGGTGCTTCAGTGGAGGTTGGCTTCCGTGCCTCTTACACAGTGCCGAACCGGTGGGTGATCTGCATCCAGTGCTCGACGTCGCGAAATACTATCGTCGGGCATTTTCTGCCACGGCAGCGCGGACCTCTGCGAGAGCTTTTCGGTCGCCCTGGATGGCAGCTCTCATCGAGCCGTCTTCGAAGAACGGTGTGGTACGAACTTGAACAGCACCACCGTTGTGACTCCGGGTTCCCTTGAGGATGACCACCGCGTGGAACTCCTTCATCGCGCTAATGTTTGCGTACGTGGCGACGTCCTTCTCCACGAGTGTCTCGGTTGTGGTCACGGATTTCGACCTACTGCCAGAGTCGCGTACACCCTTCACGGTGCTGTTGACGGTGCCTCCGTAGTTCTTGGAATCACTTGTGGTGTGGGCGTAGCTCTGGGTCTGGATCAGCTCACGCTTTCCGGCCTGGCCTGTGAACAGCTCTGCCAACTTCGGATCAGACCCCTTTGCCAATGCGATGTGGCCGCCGGAGCAGTTGTTATGCAGAGAATTGGCGATGTTCTCGCCGAACGTCTCAACAAGATCTGAGAACGACTGGGTGCAGAGGACGAACTTGATCCTTGCGGAACGGGCGAGGTTTCCTGTCCAGTTCTGGAGCTCAGGGTGAGGCGTACAGTGAACAAGCTCATCCAGTACGACGAGATGCTGGTCAGCCAGTTTGCCGCCATTGTCCTCGGCCATTGTCTCGAGGGCGCGTACGTAGCAGCCAAGAAGGGCATTGGTCAGTGGTCGCTGAAGGACCTCAGGGCACACCATGTAGAGAGTGTGCGTCTCGTGCATGAAGTCATCGAGCGTCAGCGTGTTGTCAGCATCCCAAGGTTGCACGTAGATGGCGTAGGAAGCCTGAAAGGACTCCGTGACCTGACCGATGGAGCCGAGGATGCCGGCTCGAGTATCGGGCGCAGCCGCTGCTTGGATGGTCGAGATTAGAGCAGCCTGGGCCAGTTCCAGGGCTTCCAGCTGTGGTCTGATTTCCTCGCTCCTGCGCCTGTACTCATCCGGGTACTGCTGAAGCTTCCGTTCGTAGTCGGCCACGCTTTGCAGGTACGTGGTGTACTCCTTGAGCTCCTTAGCCTCTTCTGCATCGGCAGGCAACGGAAGTTGCCGAGCATCGGCGTCGGAGGACAACTTTGCTGCCCGTTCGTGCAGATCCTTGAGCTTGCGCGGAAGCTTAGGCTCCTTCAGCAGCTGCGGGTTGCGGTTCTCCGCATACTTCTTTAGATCGTCAGCTGCCCGCTGCAGGTCATCGCTGAACGTTTGCCAGGAGTTCGTGGACTTGCCGTCGCCTTCTCCATCGGTTTCGCCGAGCTCCTTTAGCTTCTGCATCAGGCTCTTCAGGGAAGTTCCCGGCTGCGTACGGAGGTAGACGATCAGTGCGGCGATAGCTGTCTTAGCGTGTAGCTGGAAGAACTCGTTCTTTCCGCCAGTCTCGGCGCCATCGACGCCCTTGAGGAGTGCGCGTGCGGTCTCTCGAGCACGCGGCCAAGAGACGCCCTCGGTGATAGGCGTCCAGACCCTGACGTGCTCCTTGAGCTTTGGGATCTTCCCGGCCTTGCCCGCAGGGTCAAAGATGACCACTGGTCCGTCGTAACTTCGAGCCGCGATCGTGTTTATGGCCAAGTCGGTCTTGGTGGTCGACACAAGCGCTGAGTGTCGGTGGCGTAGGACGGTGGGGACCACTACGCCGACGGACTTACCTGAACCAGGGCCACCGTAAACGTCCACGCTGGAGTCGGAGTCGTCAATGACAAACTCGGTGTCAACGACGCCAGAATCGGGATCGACCAGGTTGCCGAAGACGAAGCGGTCCTCGCCTTTGGCATCCCTGATGCGAGCCTGGATGTCGCGCTTACCCTTCATCGGCTTAGGCGCGGCTAGGTCGTTCTCCTTCTGGAGAATCCTCTGCTGGGCTGAACGGTTGTAGGCCCAGTGCGTCAGTGCGGCGATGCCAAGGACAACGAGGACGACCGCGCAGATGACAATGACAATGATGGGCTTAGTCAAGCTGTGCGCCTCCCTTCGCCGAACGACGAGCAGCGTGCTTCTTGAGCTGGCTTCCCGTAAAACCACCAATCGTGGTGACGGTTCCGATCAGGCCACGGCAAACTACCCCGAGGGGCTTCTTCCACTTCGCGGCCCAGTAGACAAGGACGATCGCGGTCAGGATGAGTAGCCCAGGGGTTGGGTTGCTGATGCATGCGATCGGGGTCACGGCACTCATGACCCAGCCGGTCACCTTCCAGTGCGTCTTGGTCATCTTCACTGGGCGCCACCGCCAAGCGCGATGTCGACAAGTGAGTTCCAGGTGATGCCGTGTGTGTCACGGACTGCGTCGAGTCGGTTCCAGGTCTCCTGGTTGGCGGAAGCCACCAGGGAGACCCGGTCACGATTGAGGAGTCTCGTTGGTTTGGTGGGAACTCGCTTCTGGGAAGCGAGACGGTCCAGAGCGCAGCCCACAGCGAAGCGCATGTGGGTGCCGGTTCGCGCGGCCTCAAGTCGGGCGAGAGTTCGGACCTCTGGATGGACCGAAAGATTTCTTTCGATAAGCACGGAAGGTACCTCCAAGGTTGGTCGTAGTCGGCAGGGTTCTGCCGTCACCTTCCACAGTGCTGGCGTTGCGGAGATCCACAACCGAACTGCAAGTCGCGAGCACGGTGGGTGTAGTCAACGGGGGTACTTGCCGGGCGACGCGGATTGCCGGCCGCACGACAGCCCCACAAGCGCGTAGCCAGAGGGTCTCCCATAGTGCCGGTTAGTTTCACGAACCGTCGGCACTCTGAACCTAGGACCGTCTTGTGCCAAGTGGCATAGCGCTGACGGTGAACTGGGAAACCAAGGAGCTGAACGAATGACAACCGGCATGACTACGAAAGAGGCCCTCGCGCTCTTCAATCTTCCCGCGGGTGCAGAGCCAGGCGAGGTGACGCGAACATACCGTTCGCTCATCCGTGCGACCCACCCGGACCTGGCAACCGACGATCAGGACCGTGCGCAACGAGAGCAAGCTGCAACACAGATCAACATTGCCTTCAAGACACTTAAGACATTCGGAACGAGGCTGGCAGACAGCTCGCGTCCCGAACCAGAAGAGGCCCGCACGTCGACGGGGCCCGCTCCTGCGGGGCACTCGTCCGAGCGAGGCTCCCCGGCACAGACTGACGCACCGGTCGAGCAACCAGTGCATCATCCTGAAGCAACCGTCCCCAACGAGCAGCCGCCCGGACAACCGAACCCAACCTTCGAACCCTCATTCGTGTGGTACGGGCTCGCCCTTGCATTGCGCTCTTTTCCCTTCGTCCTAGGCGGAGCACTGCTGCGGTGGCTCGACTTCTGGGAGAAAGCCTTCCTCACAGATCAGTATGCGGATCTAAGCCCGAGCGGCAGTGCCGTGTGGGTAATCATTGGCATCTCGATAGTGTCGATTGTCTTCATCGGAACCATCGGAAAGAACCGATTGTCGACGCGTGTGCTTGTTGTTGCTGCAGTGCTCTACGGATCTTTCACTGAAGTGCTCGGCAACTTGTCTTGGGGGCAGAACACCTTCTTAGCTGTAGCGCTCTTGGTTCTGCCAGGACTGCGAGTCGCCTGGCCCTACGTGCGGATGAGGATGTCAGGCCACAAGTAGTGGAATGCCCTGTTGAATGCCAAACGTCAGCGCGGACGGTAACAGGTAAGCCCGGCACTGTGGCAAGGAAGAGTTGAAGGAGAACGACAGTGAACGCGTACGAAGAACCCACCCGAATCCATGTCCTCGAGGACGACTGGAAGCACGTCAAGTTGAGCGCGGTGCTCAGCGACGGGCAAACAGCGCAGACGCTGGGCGGTGACTTGATCGCGAGACTAGTTGCCGAGCCGCTGAAGCTACCGCTTGAAGGTCCGGACGGTCCAATCTCTCGACGAGCGGTATGGATCCGGTTGCCTCGTGCAGCGCGTGCCGCGGTCGACCAGGTGCGGAAAGCCCAGCCTGACGCCAGTTGGTCACGCCTCTTGCACGCGGCTGTCCTTAAGGACAAAGGCGAGTAATAGCCACGTACTCGTAGATCTGAGTGAGACCCTCGAAAAGCGTTCGGGGTCTCATTGCTGTGTGTGGATCCTGCTTTCCTCCAAGTTGGGCTGGGAAGATGTGAGGATGACACGCGAAACTTCGGCTCCTCAGGGTGCGCAAGCATCAGCGGCAGGCTTCATTGCCAGCGGCCCCATAGGCGGACTCATCCACGCAGCCGGCCCGCCCTCAGACGTCCTAATTGCGCATACGACCTTGTTCCTGCATGGCTTTTCCGTCACTCCTAAGAGCGGATTAACCGAGCCACGGGACTCGATCTCAATCTGGGCCGAAACCGAGGAGTCCGCGACGACAGCGTGGCTGGCGTTCCGGCTCGTGAAGGACGTTCTTAGCGAGACCGAGCTGGCACGCACCCTCTACTACGAGAACACAGGGAGCTAGGGGCATACGACCCTAGGCAGCACAAAGCCTCCTGACCATTCACAGGGCAGGAGGCTTCTTACGGCTTACTTGTCTTCTGCACGCTCGACAATCTCGAGCTCATCGCCTCGGAGCTTCCGGCCGACCTCAGCGAATCCGCCCTCCTCGAGCTCGGCGAGGACCTCGGCTTGGTGCTCTTCGAGAGTGAGGGGCTCAATCTGCTTCGAGCTCTTGACGCAGCCGATAGAGAACATCATGGGAGTGTCTACCCACTCGTGACCCGTATCCGCGGCCCTTTCCTCATCGACCTCCTTGGACGCTGAACCTGCACCCGGAACGTCGAGGTAAGTCAGTTCAGCAGCGATCTCTAGGCTCTTCGGCCGAGCGATGATGCACTTGCCTTCGGCTTCGAACGTGAACTCGCTGGTGGGCACTGTTCCGTAGTCGACCATGATCTCGGTCGCCTTGGTGGTGCTTGTGTTGGGGCGTACCTCCTCGCGGACTACGCCAGTGCCCCAGAACTTCGCGTCGTCTGGATGGGTGACGATGTCGCCCTTCTTGAGCGAGGTGACCACCTCATTGGCGAGTTCATCGTCCCCGTCGTCTTCTGGCTCCTCAGTGGGTGCTTCTGTGGTCGTCGTCGTCGAGTCAGCAGGCACTGCTTCGGCGGATTCAGGCGCCAGGGGCGCGTTCTTTGCTTCGTCGGAGCCGTCATTGCTGCATCCTGTAAGCAGAAGCATCGAGGCTGCGATGACGCTGACGGCGGTGTTGCGAACGGTCTTGCGGATGGTGAGTCGTGTGGTGTGCACGGTGAATCTCCTAGTCGTAGTGGATGTCGGCGGTATGCCGATCTGACAGAGACCGTGTGCGCTGCCGTTTGGCACACAAGTGGAAGTACGAAAAAATCCCCAACAGATCGAAATCTGGTGGGGACTTGAAGAGATTCACCACTGACGCACCGTTAGCGCTGACTCGCCGGTGGCAAGGCCATGTCGCCATCTCCATGGGATCCTGGGTGTATGAGTCAGGAGGACAAGGTCGCCCAGCACAACGCCAGGGTTAGGCGGCAGCTGATGGACGACTTCACGGCACTGTCGCTGGGTGAGCTCGCGCAACGAAGGGGCGAGGACGAAGCGACAGCTTGGGCGTGGGCCGAAGTTCAGAACGACGCGAACAAGCTCATCCTCGTGACATTCGAGGACGAGCTTCGCATACCGTCTGTACAGCTCACCGATCGTGGAGACCTTCGTGACGAGATTTGGCCACTGGTTCAGCGGCTCCGTAGTGAGCCCGATCCGATCCAACCGTGGCAAGCATGGTGGTACCTGCAGCGCAAGACCGGCCACTTGAGCGGCCGGGCTCTTTGCGACGTGGCCTTGACCGATCCGCCGGTTGCGTTGTTTGCTCTCGACCAGATCAAGGATGAGGCTGAGAATCGACGGTGGGGCTCGTACTGAGACCGATCTATTTAGGGACCTAGAGCTGGTCTCGGCGGAGGACGACGACCTCCAACGTGTCGGGGGCATCCCACGGTTGGATGTAGGAGTGCGGGAACTGCTCCGTGAACACGTCGGCAACTGCGTAGTTCATCTCGTCGAAGAGTCTCGCCTGCTCTGAGTCACTCAGTGACCTCATCAGAGTGCAGGCGTTGTGGAGGTCAGCGGCGGCTTCTACAAGGTGAGTCGTCTGCTCCTGAGTGCTGGCCTCTTCGCTAAGGTTCTCGAGCTTCCTCACGAGTCCCTGCCAACGTGCCAACTGGACCTCCGCTGCCGTCTCTGGGGAAGGCGCTGCGCGGCGAATGAAGCTGTCGAGGGATCCGCCGGTAGTTGCCCGGCTGATGATGAGTGCTGCTGCGATGAAGCCAGCAACCACGGCGACATTGTCCTCTTCGAGGTTCGTGAGCTTGCGCATCATCGTGCGGGCAGCCGCTTGAGCTCGGCTAGTGCTGACACCTTCCGTTACAGGCGTCCATACTCCGGTCGGGGCGCCGGCGTCGTTCGCGATCAGGGCGGCTGGGATGTCGAGCAAGGTGGCCTCCAAGGATTGATTGGTCCGTTACTGCTCAATGTGCCGACTTCGCTCGGTTCTGACTTTCGGCACAGGGATCGACACGACGTCACCCGGACAGAGCTTGGTTCTATCCGGGTGACTGAGGGATCTGCCTTGCTTACGCGTCGGTCTTGTCGACCTTCTCGGTCAGGGAGCCGCCCATGGCGCGCCACAGGATCGGTGAAGCGATGGCTGAGGCGACGAGTGCGCCCAAGGCTGCTGCCAACCACGGGTTCGCTAGAAAGCCCATTGCCGCGATCATGATCCAGCGCAGCGCAATGAACAGCAGTGCGCTCATGAGAGCGATGAGTGCCTTGCCGAGCACGGCCCGGGTGCGGGTGAACTCTTTGTACTCGGCGACGAGGTTGTTGATGAAGGTGCGGGTCTCTTTGAAGTCGCTTCCTTCGGTCGGCGTCTTGAAGCCGAAGGCGAGGCGGCCGAAGGTCAGCACGAAGCAGGTCGCGAAGGTCGCTGCAACGTCGAGCATCCCCATCTCAGAGAGTCCGTAGGCGGCCATGGCTACTGCCGCGCCGATGAGGGCTACGCCGAGGATCTGGTAGCCGTGGGGGAGGTGCTGGATGTTCTGTACGAGCACCTTGACGTTGTTGTTGGTCTTGTCGTTGGAAGTGATGGTGAGTCTCCTCTGTGTCGGCGGCACCGGTTGTGCCGGTCTGACAGAGACCGTGTGCGCTGCCGTTTGGCACACAAGGGGAAGCTCAGTAGAAGCTTTCGGCTGAGATGACGGCAGTTCTTTATGAAGTCCCGGTCAGGCTGGTGGCCTTCCACATTGAGATCCGGAACCTCGAAGGTTCACATGCCAAGCTGTAGCGTGGTGTGCATGAGTGAAGACGGGTTCATGGCGCGGCTGGACGAGGCCCTCAAGAGTGGGGGCTGGGCGTTGACTGCCGAAACCTATCTGGGGATCATTCGAGAGGTACACGAATCTATGGTGGAGGAGAACCCCGAGGCGATCCCGGGCCTTCCGGACGATTGGCTAGAAGCCGTGGATCAGGCGTACGAGGCCGTTGGTGAGGATGATCCCGCCAAATCTCGACCAGAGCGGTCCTAAACGCGTGTCCTTGAACTGCGGGGTCACTCCAGCCCGAACTCTTCAGTCGGCATGCTGGAGGCGTATCGCTGCAGCGTAAAGGCTGGTGACTTGTGACCGGCCGATCGGCTGATGACGGGCAGGCTGATCTTGTGGTGCAGCGTGGCCGAACAGTACCAGTGTCGTGTCGAGTGGTGGACGAAGCCTTTCCGGTCGCCTCCCCAAGCGTGATAGCCGGGCCAATTGTCCGTGACCTCGCTGACCCAATCGAAAAGGGGGTTGGTGAAGCGGTGGGCGATGTTCTTCGGGTTCTGATAGTTCCCGAAAGGGATCTCTTTTGGGTAGGGCCAGCGTGATGGCCAGCGCACCGAGGGCCCGTCACCTCGAGCAGGGTTTCGAGTGGGAAGCAGCAACATGTTCTTGAAGACCTTGAGGTTTCGTCCTGACTGAAGCCAAAGTTCACGCAGCCGGTCATGGATGAGGAGCGAGACCGGCGTGAAGCCGGCTTTCCAGAGCAGTACGGCGTCGTACGCACTCATCTTCCACAGCGGCTGATTGCCGTCGTAGGGATTGAAGTAGTCGTAGGTGTACTCGTGTCTCTTCGTGGCTTCGATCAGTAGCTCCCGCAGGGGGCGGCTGGAGCTGTCCCAGGCGGGGTAGAGGAAGGGCAGTGCCAGAGCCTGTCGGATCTTGCCCATCTTCGGCAAAGAGATCTGCTGTGGGCCGGTGGAAGGCGCGGAGATCTGTTCACAGACTTCGATCTTTCCGGTCCATCCAGGCATGAGCAGTCCACCCATATCCTCCGTGCCCTCGAGCTCGTAGCCCTCCATGATCTCGCGAGGGCTGGGCTCGTGCATGGCTAGGTCGACTAGACGGCTGGTGTTGTTCGTCCATGGGTGGAACAGGTGCCAGACCCTCAGTGCGTAGACCTCGCCGACTCGGAGTCCGGCGCCAGCGCCGAGGGTGTGAGCGAGTGCGATCTGTCGCATGCGGGAGGCCAGCTCCTGTGTTTGGTCTCGTTGCCGCTGCTCAACGTTGTTGTAGTGGCGCGGGATGCCGCGGCGCTTCACCGCTGGATTGTCTATGGGCATACCGAGCATGAGCGCGTGCTGATGGAGCAGGGGATCGGTGAAGATTGCCTCGTCCCACTTGGAATGCTCCCCGGTAACGGGGTCGATCGTGTCCCCTTTGAAGGACTTGGCGGGGTGGACCTGGAACGTGGACCACGCGCAGTCGACGACACCGTTGATCCAGTCGTTGTTGGGGATCTGGGTCGACTGGACGGTCAACGGCGCATCAGCGGATCGAGAGTCCGGCAGGAGGACCGCGTCTGCGTAAACCGAACCGGGGCGGCTATGCCAGCGTTCTGTGCTGTCGAAGATGGCGCGGACGATCGTTCGGACTCTTCGTGCCTGCTCTCGGCTGGTGTCCAGGGCGATGCCTTTGAGGTCGCTGGTGCTCACTTGGGTGACCGGGGTGTCCGCTAGATGGCTCAGGTGCGACTTGAAGCGGCTTCTGTAGACCTGTGGCGTTCTATCTGACCACGAGCTGAGGTTGTCCGTCAGCCAGGCGTCGAAAGCCTCCTGGAGCGTTGGAGGGCGTTCTACGCGGGTCTGCTCGGCCGGGTCCCAGTCTCCAAGTGCATGCCGTGCCTTGGCGATGACGTCATCCTGTGTCTTCGCGCTGAAAATGCGCCGCTTGAGTGTGACCGGATCCTGGATGGCGCACTGCCATCGGGGCTTCGCTTCTGTCGGCGAGTAGAGGGTTCCTCGGCCTCCGAGGACGCTCTTACCTGCGCGACCTCGCCTCTTCTTGGGAGTCTCTTCCTTGCTCATCCTGGGTCCACCTCGGAGGCACGCGCGACGCCGGTTCGTCGCAATGTTTACAGCTGACTTGTAGCACTCTACCTGTTCTAATCGTCGTTTGTGCAGGTCAGATGGAAGATGGAGTGATGAGCGGTGTGGCCCTGGTGGAGTTCAGGTTTAACGTCTGATCTTCGGGCCAACGATCCTATTTGAGTTGCAAAACTACGTAGTTCTGTCGGTTTGGTAGCAATCTTCTAGCACATCATCCCGTAGGTCACCTGGAGTGTGCGGGCAGAGAGCTGCTCGGCGATGGCGCCGCGGACCGCGCACTCGTTTAGTCAACGATCCGCTGGCACCAGTACTGGACGATCCCAACTCGATAAGAACGCTCATACGAAAGCGGTGTCTGTGCGGATCCTCCTCAACCCTGTACGGCACCTGGTAACGAGGTCATAGGAGCCTGTTTTCCGTAGGAGGAACCGCTGGGGTTGGCGTTCTCGAACCGATCGTCAGATCAATCACGCTTTTTACCTGCGGGGTTGGAATGTGCGTATAGCCAATCTGCGCTGATCCAGCATCACCCAAGGCCTATTGAGGCTCTGAATGGGCCAGAGAGCCATTTACTCGCCTCGCGATGAGACCGCAGGTGAATAATTAACAGGTCCCGCCGACTGGCGGCCAACTGTAAGAGCTTTCTGCGCTTATTGGAGTGGTGCCTGATTGCGTACCGGGCCACGTGATCAGGGTCGGTGAAGAAGGTGTGAAGAGGTGGTTCGACGTTGCCGTTCCAGAGCTGCTGCGGCCGGGGTACCCGCCGCTTTAGGGTTCGTTGGAGGACTTGAAGAGCTACTTGCCACTTCGGAAGATCCAGCCACACCATGAGGTCTGCCCGATCAGCGAGCAGTTGTCCGAGGATCGAGGTGTAGGACCATTCAGTCACCCATGTTGTTGCTCGACTGAAGGCATCAACTTCCTCGACGAAGTTACTTCGAGGTTGCCAATTGGGGCCGTGGAACAGGGAGTCGATCTCGACATGTTCTGTGGTCCCACCCATCGCTTCGGCTATCAGTTGGGCTAGGGTCGTCTTCCCTGCACCGGAGTTCCCGGCTACCAGCACTCGTAACGGGTGATGCGGTAGTGGGGTCGAAGGACTAATCAAGGGCATGATGTCAACTTATAGAAATTCGGTCCAGGTCGGTTTCTCGCTAAGCGGTCGCGCGTAGGCCAGGAGCTCGGCGCGGTGCCCGGATGGTGCAGTGTCCAACTTGCGACCGTGCAGGATGAACCCGGTTGCTTCGAGGACGCGCTGAGACGCAATGTTCGCCGGTAGGGTTTTGGCCGTGAGCTCCCGTAAGCCGCAGTCGCGAGCGTAGCGGGCAACGAGGCGGAGGGCCGATGAGGTAATACCTCTGCCCCGGTAGGCCGGATGGATCCAGAACCCGACTTCAGCCTTGTGGCCTCTTACGTCGAAGATGACGAGACTGCCGACGAACCGATCGGTTACGGCGTGTGCAATCGATAGTACAGCGAGGTCGCCTCTTTGCAGACCAGGTTCGGCGTCGTGTTTGATCATCTGTCGTACCGACTCAGGCGTGTACTCGGGGTGGGGTAGATGGGCGTACTCTTGCACGCCCGGATCTTTGGTTCCCTCGGCATAAGCGGCGGCGTCCCGAGGGTGCAGGGGGCGGAGCCTCACTTGATCATCCTGTACGGGGAGGAGTGATGAGTCGAGCATGTCATCTAAACTAACATAGTTCGGTTACAATTAACATGTGAGTTACTGGAGCCGAATTAAGCCAGTGCGACGAGCGCGGGCTGTCGACGTTCAAGGTATTGCCCGCGCGGCAGTGGAGCTCCTTGATGGAGGAGGTTTGCAGGCTGTGACGGTGCGGGCTGTGGCAAAACGGCTCAGCGTCGCACCGGCAAGCCTGTATTCGCGGATCGATTCCGCAGACGACCTCTTTGACCTTGGTCTCGACGCCGCGCTCGGCGCCGATGCGGAAATGGCTCGAGCTATCGTCGAGGACGGCGTCGACGCTCTGATGCTCGCCTACTTCCGGCATCTGGTCCGTCACCGCTGGGCATGTCAGGTGATCGCGATGCGGCCCCCGCGGGGGCCGCATTACCTCAGGCTGTCCGAACGGCTGGTCGTGCTGCTGATCGAAGATGGGGCGGTTGACCCGCTGGTGAACGCTTACGCTCTGTCGAACTTCGTCATCGGTAGCGCAACGACCGCTCACGTCGCCGTAAGTGAACCGGATGCCGTTGTCGATAGTGCGGCAGCGCCGACATACTCGAGGCTCCACCGGCAGAAGAGCGATGGGAGCGCGGAGCGAGCGGTTGCTGAAGGCGTCGCCGCGCTCAGGAACTACTGTTCGATATCCGAATAAGGTCTCTTGTCCAATGACACAGTTGTGTTTCCTCAGGTGGGCTGTCTCAAGGGTGACCTCCGTTTGGGCGCGATGGCGGACTCAAGCCCATCCCCGGAATACGCGTCAGGTCGAGGTCAATATTGCCATCTTGACGGGGATTTTGGAGCAGCAAGACGTAGGTCTGTGGGCGCCGCAGGTTGAGGCTTTGAGCCCGCGAAGTGCGGTTTGTATTCAGCGCAGATTTTGCCGACGGTGTATCCAACTCCAACTAGAGATATCGCCACCTCGAATGAGGATAATAGACTGGCACAGGCGTGCCCGATTGGCCTGACAATGGTGCGAGGGACATAACGTCCAGCGCCCGCACCGCTGAGGTCAATAGGCTGACATCGCCGAGCGAGTCTGGCGCCGTGAAGCATACCCGCAGTGGCACGGCGTGGGAAGCATGGCCCTCGTACTTTCCTGATTTGGCTCCTCGTTGGGGCCGAACGAGTCGATATCTGAAAGATCGACAATCGCGTGACCGCCAGAGAGGATGTGAAATAGACATTGGAGACGTGCGAGAGGTTCGAAGGCGGCAAACAGCGCAGCTTGATCCAACTGTCCTCTTGCCAGCATCGCCTTTGTGTGCTGCTGTGGTAATTCCGAGCCCCGGAGGGAAGAATGACGAGGCGACGAAGCTGCTCTCCACGCTCGGGGGGCGTTCCGGTCGCCTAACTGAGACTGGTGTCATTGGTCTTCCTGAGACGCATGCGTATACCGTTTGGACATGAATGCCGCCTTCGAGCAGTACTGACGTGTACTCCTCTGAATCATAGCAACCACGGCGACAATCACGGCTGCGATATGCGCGATCCGGCTCCCGGCGATCACAGCCAGCTGAGCGTCCATCTCGGCAATGAATGCCCCGAGGTCGGAGTCTGAGAATATCCAGATTGCGGGATCGATAATTAGGGACAGCATTCCTACCACCCCGAGGCCAAATAGCAGGATAAGTCGTGCCCAATTTCGGCCGCGGGCGAATAGGACAATAGCGGCGAGGACGGCGGCGTAGATGAGCAAGCGAATTGCGATCAAAACGAGGCTGTCGCCGAGAAGGTCTATCGGCCAGAGCTGTGCGGTCATCTCAACGATTCCGGTTGCGAGTGCCGCGATCAGTGCGCCGACCGCCGCCCGGACCGCCCCAGGTGGACGTTCTTCCCGCATCGCGGTGCTGTCTGCTTCCGAAGTGGAGGGTGGGGGCTTTCGCATTTGGCTTCTCCTTTGGTGATCTAACTCATTCTTCTCATTGACATCGCCAGCTGGCGGACAGCTAGAGGAACCCAGACGTCGACTGAGGCACAGCCTTCGGGGACTGCGAACATGCAAGCAGTGCTGCGTTTCGGGATACTTCCAGTTGTAGGGGGCCGCGCCAGATGCCACTGGCGATCGTGGTCGTCGGGTAGAAAGCGAGCACAACAGCTGCCGGGGGTGATCAACTCAATGCTGACGTCGATGTCGGCTTGGCGAGTGTCGAACGATATTTGCATCTTGGTAGGTTATTCATGCAGAGCGCAGACAATTTTGTCGCCGAACGTCAGTCTTGGTAGCCTTCCCAACTCAGAAGCGTTGATAGCGTAGGTGGGTCCGTCAACTCGCGCCCTGTGGCTGGGTGTTATGACTACGGGACTCTACGTTCCCACCATCGGCCGTGCACTGGAGGATGGACTTCTTGACCGTGTGGAGAACCCTGCTGGCCCGAGACCAGCAGGCTGCGCGGTACGCGCATCATGACGACTACGACTGCCACGGCCAGGATCAGGACTGAAATAAGCCGTCTTGTGATAGTACTGGCCCCAAAAGAGATTCGGGTCCAAGATCGCAAAGCC
The DNA here is from genome assembly GCF_001570805.1 of Brevibacterium epidermidis NBRC 14811. Taxonomy (GTDB): domain Bacteria; phylum Actinomycetota; class Actinomycetes; order Actinomycetales; family Brevibacteriaceae; genus Brevibacterium; species Brevibacterium epidermidis. The sequence goes on from NZ_BCSJ01000011.1 coordinate 70,548, forward strand.
GCGTAGTACACGGGTCGACGCACTTGCCTCAGGACGAATAGGCGCAGTTATATGACGAGGCGGCCATGAACCGCGCGCCCGGTAGTTATCATCGCCAGCGGAACGTGCGATAGGCAAGGAAGGCGCTGGGAATCGTCCAGGCGATCAGGACGAGGAGCTGGAGGAGAGGAAACGGCTGACCGTACCAGGCGGCGGACAGCGACTGTGAGGCCGCGCCGAGCGGCGTGTAGCCAGCGATCTGCCGCAGCGGTTCGCTCATGAGCGGGCCGGGGGTCCAGACGCCGGCGGTGAACAGCGAGGCAATGAAGACCAGCATCCCGATGCCGTTGGCGCTCTGAGCGGTCGCAGCACGCGCAGCGATGATCGAGCCGAGCGACAGCATGGCGATGGCTGATAGGCCGAACGTCACGACCACGAGCAGGCCGGACTGCGGGCCGTGTGCTCCCAGCAGGAGCATGGCCGCGCCGGTGGCGATGAACGCTCCGCCCACCAGCGAGACGGCGGAGACGACGAGCTGGGATGCGAGGATTCGATGCGGGCCGACCGGAGTGCTTCCCAGCCGGCGCAGCACGCCCTGTTCCCGGTAGCCGCCGATTGCAGAGGGGAAGTTCGTCAGCGCCACGCTGCCGAGTGCCGCGGTGAGTGCGATCGGCACGAACAGATCGATGACGCGCAGCCCGTCGAGCAGTGGGTCGTTGACGCCGGTGACCGCCTCGCGCGTACCGGGGATGACGAATCCCTGCATCAGCAGAAGGACTGCGGGGAAGGCCAGGGCCATGAAGAGTGCGGTCGGGTTGCGTAGTAGGAGGCTGGCCTCCGTGCGGATGAGTGTGTCCAGCGCACTCATGATTGTGCTCCTTCGGTTTCGGTGCCGGTGAGACTGGCGGCGGAATCGACGATGGTGAGGTAGGCGTCTTCCAGCCCTGTGATCTGTGGATTCTGCACTGCGGCTCGAGCGATCAAGTGTTCCGGTGTGCCGACGAAGATGGATCTTCCCATCGTAATGATGGCCAATCGGTCACACAGACGTTCGATCTCGTCGAGGAAGTGGCTGACGAGGAGCACAGTGATTCCGGATCTGCGGATCCGCTCGACGAGGTTCCAGATGTCGCGTCTGCCCTGCGGGTCGAGACCCGTGGTCAGCTCGTCGAGGATGGCGATCCGCGGATTGCCGATCAGCGCCAAAGCGATCGACAAGCGCTGGCGTTCACCCCCGGAGAGTGCGGCGAACGCAGTCTTTCTGCGGTGGGCAAGGCCTACGGTGTCCAGCAGTTCCGGAATGGAGGCCGGGTTCGGATAGAGGGAGGCGAACAGGCGCAGCGCCTCGCCGACGCGCAGTTGGGCGGGCAGGGTGCTCGATTGCATTTGGTAGCCGACCTGAGACCGGAGAAAGTATCCTCCCCGGAAGGGGTGACGTCCAAGGACGCTCAGCGATCCACGGTCGGCTTCGAGCATACCGCTGATGCATTCCACTGTGGTTGTTTTGCCGGCGCCATTGGGCCCGAGAATGCCGAAGATCTCCCCGGTCTCTACGGAGAAGGTGACGTTGTCGACAGCGACAGTCGGACCGAAGGTTTTATGAAGCTCTCGTACGGTGATGACGGTCATGAGGGTTCCTTTCGAGCAGAGTGCAGCGCCCGAGGTGCGGCGCAAGTCTCGGTAATTCGATCGAGGGAGGAGCCTGATCAGGCGGTGGCGATGTCAGGCCCGTGCGCACGAACAGGCCGCGTGCGCGGTCAGGTGCGCGGGCCGGAGGATGATCGTGACGTCACGACGTGAATCAGCAGCCAGAGGCACTGGACCGCCAGAATCACGGCAGTACCTGTCGCGATGTCGATCAGCTGCCAGCTTTCTGCGTCGGCAGCCCCAGCTAGTGTGACGCTGGAGAAGACCACGGCTGCGGCCGTGAGGGCGAGGCTGATGTACTGCGGGGACCACGCGCGCGCTTCGCTGCGCAGGTGCCGCGGCGCTCCCAGGTTCCATAGCGGCGTGGTGGACATGATCAGCACGATTCCGATTCCCATGCCCACGGAGAAGGCCGCAACTCCCGGCGGAAAATCACGGGCGATGATCCAGCCGAGCAGCAGGATCAGGCCGACGTATAGAGCGAGCGTGCTGATCGCTGTCTGGGCTACCGACCACCACAGTGGCACGTGGCGCTGGTGGTCGTGACGTTTGCGGGGGATGTGTGACCATGCTTCACCCGACTGGTAGCGGCTGGCGAAAGCGGCGCAGACGGTAACGACGAGTGAAACCAGGATGGGCGTGATGTAGTTGTTGCTGATGGCCCAGAGCATGGATGCCAGCGCGAGGAACATCGTGGGGCTGGCAAGCTGATCAAGCCACCACGACGCGGCGAACGAACGGCGAGCAGCCGGCAGGTCGAGCGGGTGGACCAGTGGTTGGATGGCGGGGTCCGGCAGATTGCCTTCTTCACGGATGGTGTTCATGTTTTTCTCCACGGAACGTGATCGAGGTGGGGTCCGCGCAGGCCGCTGCGGGCAATCTCGTAGACCTTTTGGCGGGAGACGCCGAGTTCGCGGGCGACGGCGACAGCGCTGTAGTCGTCGAGCAGCGTGTCAACAGCGACCGAACGCGCCCCTGACGCGCGTGAGTTCAGGTGGGAGGCGAAGGCGCTGACCTCGGCGGCGAGCAGCGCAACGGCCAAGGGTCCGCCGAACTGTTCGGCCCAACCGGGCTCTCCGCCGGCGGCCGCCTCGTAGAGGCTGTCGCCGCCGTCCATCAGAACCGCGCTCACCTCCTGCGGCCCGATGCCGCAGGAAGTGAACCGGGCGACCAGCTCATCGAGGTCCATACCGTCAACTGCGCGATGGGCGAGGACTTGAGCCCACGCTTCGGGCAGCGACTCGGTTGCAATCGAACTGTCGCCCCTGGGTTTACGTGTCATGCCTTCAATGGTGACGGTCTTTCGACAAGGTGTCAACCCTAGGGTGACAGGTGGTCTGACCGACTGGGCCCGTCGAAAACGATTCGCTCTTCCGCAGCCCGAATTGGGGACCTTGTGGTTCCTTTATGGAGGTCGCCGATGCCTTCAGTCAAGGGCTGACATGGGTTGCGGAACGGTCCTACACCTCGGTCCTCGGTGGCAAGATTTCCGATCGAGCCTATCTCGTTGTGTGGCTCGACCTTTCCAGAGGGCGGGTCGCCTGTCAGGTCCCGCATCGGACGGGACTGATGCAAAGAAGGGTGACAGCGTGAGTGTCATGCTGCGAGAGCAGCTGGCTCTATGATTGCTTCGTACTCTACTGGTGTCAATCGACCCAACCGGGCTTGTCGGCGACGTCGGTGATATGTCCGCTCGATCCACGTCACGAACGCGATTCTCAGCTGGTCACGGGTGGCTGCCCACCTGCGACGGTCGAGAACGTTCTTTTGCAACAGGGCGAAGAACGATTCCATGGCCGCGTTATCGCCCGCTGCGCCGACTCGTCCCATCGACCCGATGATGCCGTGACGGGCCAGAGCCCGAGTGAATTTCTTCGACCGGAACTGGCTGCCGCGGTCGCTGTGCGTCACGCATCCAACCACGTCACCGCGCCTTGTCACAGCCATCTCGAGGGCATCGACGGCCAGCCGGGCCTTCATCCTCGAACTGATCGAATAACCGACGATGCGCGCCGAGTAGGCGTCCTTGACCGCGCAGAGGTAGAGCTTGCCCTCATTCGTATGGTGTTCCGAAATGTCGGTCAACCACAGCTGGTTCGGACCATCAGCTCGAAACTCGTGTCTGGTCCGTCCGTCGGCATCGACAACCGCGCACAGATCGTCGTGGACCGGCGGTCCCGGCTTCTTCCCGTTCTTTGCTCTGCCCTTGCCGAAGGCGGAGAACCAGTCATTGGACGAACACAACTGCCACGCAGTGCGTGCCGCCATGGGCTGGCCGGCCGCTTCGGCTTCGTCAGCGAGGTATCGGTACCCGAACTCGGGATCATCGCGGTGGGCATCGAAGAGCGCATTGGCCCGATATGCCTGGGCGAGATCGTTATCAGGGACAGGCGCGGCCAGCCACCGGTAGTAGGGCTGGCGGGAGAGCTTCAAGACCCGGCACGACACCGCGACGGGGATCCCGTCGGCGGCGAGCTCTCTCACGAGCGGGTAGAGCCTTTTGACGGCAGGTTCGCCTGTGACAGATAGGCGGCTGCGCGGCGCAGGACCTCGTTCTCCTGCTCAAGCAGACGATTGCGCCGACGCATCTCCCGTAGTTCTGCAGACTCGTCGCTGGTGTTGCCGGGTTTGTTGCCGGCATCGATTTCTGCTTGGCGGATCCATTTGTTGATGGTGCCTTCGTGGACTCCGAAGTCCTTGGCGATCTGTCCGATCGTCGTCTTAGAATCCCTGGTCTGGACGACGCGGATGACGTCATCGCGGAATTCTTTCGGGTAGGGCTGTGGCATGGTGTCCATCCTTCCAGGCTTGCCTGTGTACAAGCCAGGTTAGGTGTCACCGAACCCTGCATCAGTCCCATCGTTAATAGTCGCGGCGTCACTAGTCGCGGCTTGGAAGACGGCGGCGATCAAGAACTCAGACTCGCCTCGGACTATCGAGTCAAGGCGGAAGCGCTTGCCGATAGCGCGCCTCGGGTGGCTGGTTTGTTTAGGCGAATTGCTGCCTCGTACGAGAGCGACGCACGGCGGAACGAGGAGGACGCTGAACGATTCCGGCGTGGACTGCGCTGACCGGTAAGTCTGGTGTCACTCGCCGGGATCGCGGCGCACGGCGAGCTTCCCGAGCTGAAGGCGGGCGCGTGTGCCTTCAGACGTTATTCAGCTACGGAACGTGGTGGAGTTCTGCTTCAACGTCTGAGTTCTGTTCGTGCACAGCTCAGAATAAGGGTAGCCTTACCGCGTGGACAGAAAGAAGAACACTCCGACCGAGCGAGCATTCATGATGGCCGAAGTCGTGCGGTCCGTACGAATTAGTCCGAGCTACGTCCGGCTGACATTCTCGGGTCTCGACGGGCTTGAGTTGCGCGGTGCCGACCACTGGTGCCGACTGTTCTTCACCCGCGAAGGGCAAGACGCGCTCGCGTTGCCGAGCCGCACATCTGAGATCGGCTGGTACCTGCAGTACCTCGCGACGCCGAAGCCGAGACGCCCGTGGGTGCGCGCATATACGCTCCGCAACGCGCGACCTGAACTCGGCGAAGTCGACATCGACTTCGTCATCCACGGGGACCGGGACGGGAACATCGGGCCGGCCTCGCGATTTGCGCTCGACGCGACCCCGGGGGACCGCGTCGGGTTTCTTGACCAAGGTGTCGGCTACACGCCTGACCACCCCCACGACTGGACGCTGCTGATTGGTGACGAGACAGCACTGCCCGCAATCGCCGGCATTTGCCGTACGCTCCCGGCTTCTGCACAAGGGGTCGCGATCATTGAGGTCCCGACTGCCTCGGATCGTCAGTCGTTTCCTGCGCCACCCGGGATCGAGTTCTCGTGGATCGCCCGGGACGAGTCGCCTGACGGCGACAGTCGCCCCGGATCGCTTGCCCTGCGAACGTTGATGTCAGCGGATCTTCCCGAGGGTGTGGTGCACGCGCACGCCATCGGAGAGAGCGCGCTTGCGACCGGAGCGCGCCGTCATCTCGTCCAGGATCGTGAAGTCTCCAAGCGACACGTCGACTTCGTCGGGTACTGGCGTCACGGACGCCCAGCCACGAGCTGAATGAACGGGCACTGTCGCCCCCGCCCCGCCGCGCTGATTCGCGTACCCGCAAACGTGATCCGGCTGCGCCGTCATCTCGCGGAGCCGTGGGCGTCGGTTCTCCCGAGAAAGTGAATGTTGGGGCGCTCTTGGGTTATGGAGCTTGCCGCAGCCAAGGCACGTGATCAGCTCGATCGGCTCATGGCAGCGGCCGAGGAACTCGAGGGCATCGCGGCCTGCGGTGCGGCGAAGGTCGAAGGTGGAGGAGGCATCACGCTCGACGAACTCCGCCGCAAGCATGGCCTGTGATCTATCCGGTTGGAGATCGAATGCCCAAGACCAGCATTCCGGACAAGCGGGTTCATGAGCCTTCTTCGGAATAGATGATCGCTCATCCTCGTTGACGTTCGTTTGGTGCTGAACATTGAGGAGGCGATGTGAGCGAAACGATCGATGAGAAGAGCGACGGCACAGTCTCGCAACTGCAGTCGGGAATGGTCGTGCCGCAGCTGCCGCCGCTGGCAACGCAAGCCGAGAGGCTGATCGCGACGGGCCTTCTGGACGGCGAGCTCACCACTGATGTGTTGCATCAAGCCGTCACCGATTTGCAGGAACGTGTCGCTCCTGGAGCGCTGCTCGTCGTATCGGAACGGGTTCTGCCAGCGAGAACTCTGGTGCAGCATGTGAGTCGCACTTCGGGCGGGCAGGATCGGGAAGGCTTCGTCGTGGTCGACATGGACGACCTTGAGCAATTCGCGCCCACGGCCGAAGCGCCCGTGCCGAGCACGCTCGTGTACGCGCTCGAAGATCCGCGCCGCGGCGACGATATGCTCAATTGGTCTCCGGCGGAGGCTCAGGACGAGCTGTCGAAGGGCGGACGCACACCTTTCACCGTCGTCGAAGGTGTGCATCTGGCGTTGCAGCTGCCTGCTGCCCTCGACCGCAACGCCTGCTACATGATGATCGGATCGCGTCGGCGAAAGGTGAAGGGATTCGATTCGCGAACGCCCGCGCTCTGGATATCGAACGGCACGGGCAGGGATGGTCGCGACCGCAAAGGCTCACCGAAGCTGGGCTGGTGTTGGTGGAACAATCGGCACACTTGGCTGGGATTCGCATCGGGCGCTCGTCGCGTCGCTGACGTGTCCGGCTCTCCAAATGGCTCCATCGTGTGACGCCCGGTGGAGTTCCGCTTTAGCGTCTGACTGTCACCGGGGGCATGAACTGGTCAGCTGACGTTCTGCACGACCTGAACCAGGTGCCCGTCAAGATCCTCGACCCAGGCGATGAGCAGCCGGTCGAGCCATGGCTCTGGTGGCTTGACCGGTGTCGCTCCGAGCTCGATGAGGCGCTCATAACCGGTGGGAACGTCGTCGGTCCAGAGGATCACCGCCGCCCGCTGTCCCTCGGCCACCGGGTCGAGCCCGTGGTCGTCGCGGGTGCTGGCTTCGGTGGCAAGACCGATTCGGTACCCGTCAAGGGCGAAATCCACGTGGATAGGTGTTCCGGTCAGCGGGGTACGAAACACTTCCTCGAAGCCGAGAGCTTGGTAGAAGGCCGACGCACGGTCGATGTCTTGGGTGAACAGCACGATCTGTGGCGTGCGAAAGAGCGACATGTCGCTACATTGCCAATGGGCTTCTGACGGCGTCAAGGTTCAGCGCGAACACTCGGGGCGGAAACGGTGTCATCTTCGATGTCCCGAAGAAGCGACTGTGTACCTGAATCATCACGATCGTGAGAATCGGCCTGCGTTAGAGTGTCCCCTGGCATCAACACGTGGTCGCAGCCATGAGATCTGCTGCAGAGGGATTCCCAGCCCGAGAGATCGAAAGTCGAGGACCGAAGATGACAGGAAGCAAGAGTTCGCCACAGCGATCGGTGCCTCAGCGTGTCGGCGATACAGTTCAGGCGGCTGGCCTGATCCTCGCTCTCGTTCTCGGTGCCATCGCCGCGGTCATCGGCCTCGCATCGCTCATTCCCGGGATCGGCCCGCTCAGCCCGATCGCGGCTCGATGGGCACCCACCGTGGCACCGCCGACAGCTGTGGTGGGATTGATCGTGTGCGTGATCGGAATCGCTGCTGTACGCATAGGGTTCCGCCGAACCGGAACAGCCACCACAGTGCTCGGAGGGGTCGCCGCTGTCACAAACGTCGCTGTCATCATCGTCCTCGTCAGCGCTATTTCGGCCGCCGGCGGCTCGGTGAACCTGTTCACTGCCACATTCGGACTCTCGGCGATCGACTCTGCGTCGCCTGACCGCCACGAGGTGTACGACAAGTCCACCTCCGGTGACGACCTTTCCGTATCGATCTACGAACCTAAGGGAACGAAGGGTCCGGCTCCGACGATCATGTACGTCCACGGCGGCGGATGGATCGCAGGCGAACCGAACGCCGCGAGTTCCGAGCTCCGCGAACTCGCTGATCATGGCTATCTCGTCGTATCGGTCGAATACGAACTCGCCACCCTGGACAACGCCACCTGGCAGAGCGCACCTTCGCAGGTCGCCTGTGCGGCAAGCTGGATTCAGACCAACGCAGACGCGCTCGGCGCAGATATGGACCGCCTGGCGTTCTGGGGCGAGAGCTCGGGCAGCAACATGGTCGCCAATACCGCCGGTGCCGCAGTGCAAGGCACCGCCGAATCATCATGTGGTGGCAAGGTTCCGGCTCCGGCCGCGGTCATTGCCGACTACCCGGCGTTCGATGTGACCGGGCTTTACGAGAACGCTCCCACCGGGCCAGGTGCAGGAACCGGTACCCGACTGTTTGCGACCAGCTATACGGGCGGCACGCCTGAGGAATACCCAGAACGATACGCCGTGGCCGATTCCGTCACCCATTTGGAAGCACCCGCTCCACCGGTGCTCATGATGACTGCCATGCGCGATGACGTCATCACACCGAGTGACCAGCTGGCATGGGCTGAATCGGCCCGAAGCCGTGGAGTCGACGTCCAGACAGTGCAGGTTCCTCTCGCCAATCATGCGTATACGCAGAAGGCGAAGAACTCGATCGGCAGCCAGGGACACCTGAGCATCGCAGAGGCCTACCTGTCCGAACGCTTTCGCTGACCCCGACTTCCAGGGTGAGACCGATACTGACGATCACCAATTGGTTATGGTGGTCCCAGAAGGGCTTTACCGGTCCCACGCTAATTGGAATCAGGAGTATTCGATCATGAGTTTCAGTGTTTACCTGTCCGGAGAGATCCACACCGATTGGCGTGAGGAGATCAAAAATGGCGCCGAAGCGGCCGGCCTCGACATCGAATTCACCGCCCCGGTGACCGACCACCCCGCCAGCGATGCCGCCGGTGACCACCTCGGCGAGAACGACAGCTCCTTCTGGCGCGATCACCAGTCGTCGAAGGTCAACGCCATCCGCACCCGCACCCTGATCGAGAAGGCCGATATGGTCGTCGTGCGCTTCGGTGACAAGTACAAGCAGTGGAACGCCGCTTTCGACGCCGGCTACTGCGCAGCGCTCGGCACACCCTATGTGACCCTCCACGACGCCGACATCATTCATCCGCTCAAAGAGGTCGATGCCGAAGCCAAGGCCTGGTGCCAGACGACCGACCAGGTGGTCGAAACCCTGAAGTACATCCTCAGAGACTGAACCCGATGAGCTGAGTCCGCGAACGACCACCCGTCAAAGGATCGTTCGCGGCCTCCACCCAGTAGACGCCGTCGACGTCATTGATGCTGACCTCGAGTGCCGGCGAGGTCGGAACGATCTCACGTCCGGATTCGAGGATCTCCTCGACCCACCTCAGAACGTCCTGAGCTTCAGCAGCCGGCGTCACGGTGAACGTGTGTTTGTACTTATGGAGAAGTACCGTGCCTCGTTGGCACGTAGGCTCGCCAGCGCCTCGGCGACGGGAGAGGACTCGAGGCCTTCGGTGGTGACCTCGGTGAATGACACGGCTTCGAACGGCATGGACCATAGAATTGCCCGCTGTGATTGGATGAGGATCATGGAACCTCAATCTGATCTCAATGATGATGACCGCAGATTCCTCGCTCGCTGCGTAGACCTGGCCCGTGATGCCCTCGATGGCGGCGACGAACCGTTCGGTTCCGTGCTCGTCGACGGCGAGGGCCGCGAACTCTTCGCCGACCGCAATCGGGTGGCCGGTGGCGACCACACCCGCCATCCCGAATTCGAAATCGCCCGCTGGGCGGCCGAAAATCTCACCCCTGAACAACGAGCCGAATCTGTCGTCTTCACCTCAGGCGAACATTGCCCGATGTGCTCGGCGGCGCACGCGTGGGTGGGCCTCGGCCGCATCGTCTACGCCAGCAGCAGCCAGCAGCTGAGCGCCTGGCATAACGATTGGGGCTTGGCCCCAGGACCAGTTGTGCCGCTGCCTATTCAGGACGTGGCACCGGGAATCGAGGTCGCCGGCCCCGATCCGGAATTGAGCACTCAAGTGCGGCAGCTGCATGCCCGCCTGCACGGAGTCGATGGCTGAAACCCGCGGTACAGTATCTGCAACCCAGCGATTGTTCTGCCCGCACCGAAATCACGGGGCCGGCAGCGAAACTGACAAAGGAGTCCGGCCTTGGCCCTGCATGAAATCACGTTCCCCTCGAGCAACGATCGCGACACGATCAACGCGTGGCTCCACACTCCCACGACGGCGCCGAACGGCATCGTGCAGATCATCCACGGGCTCGGCGAACATTCCCGCCGCTACCTCCACCTCATCAGCACCTTGCTCGATGCCGGCTTCGCCGTCGTCGCCAGTGACCACGCAGGGCACGGGCGCACTGCCATGGAGTCGGATGTCTGGGCCGACGGCGGAGACGAGGCCGCGCGCGTCGTCGTCGACGACGAGGTGACTCTGCAGGCGAAGGCGCGTGAGATTCTGCCCGGACTGCCCTATATCGTCTTCGGCCACAGCTGGGGGTCGATGATCGCCCGCTCCATGGCATCCCGCCCTGAAGCCGAACTCACCGGGCTGGCGCTGTGCGGAATCGCCGCGCAGATGAAGGGAATCGAACAGACCATTGACCGCGCTGAACTCGCCGAGGCGGCCGCTGGCGACCATCGTGCGGAACCTGCCGCAGACCATCTGGTGGGACAGCTCTTCGACGGGTTCCTCGACCGCTGTGGTCCCGATGCAGGACCCACCGCATGGGTTGCCCTCGACGAGGCGGTCGTCGCCGATCACGGCCGTGACCCGTTCAACAACTTCGGTGCCCCGATGAGTGCGCGATTCCTGCAGGGATTCGTCGACATCTACGACGAAGCCAATGCCGATTCTTGGTATGCGACGATCTCAAACGATCTGCCGGTGCTCATCCTCGCGGGTGACCAGGATCCGGTTGCGAACTACGGCGAAGGCGCTTACCACGTGGCCAACAGGCTGCGCGAGACCGGTCACGCCGACGTGCGCACACGAGTCTTCTCAGGAGTCCGGCACGAAGTCCACAACGAATCGACGACTCGCGCCGAGGCGGAAGCGGAGATTGTTGGTTTCGCAACCCGCGTCGTCGCAGGTTAAAGATCGAGGCTGACCCACCATGATGATTCCGTCTGCCGAGGACCTGTCGAACATCATCGATGCTGTCGCGTCCTGGCAGCGCGAGGGGCTGCCCGTCCAAGTCCATCCAGGCGACCTCGGCTGGTATCAGCGCTTCGGCTCGCAAGCGCTCGCCTCGGCGTTGCGGGTATGGACGCGCGACGGTGAGATCGCAGCTGTCGGATTCCTCGACGAATCCGAACTCATCCGTATGGCGATCTCGCCTGACCATGCCTCGGATGAAACCCTCGCCGAGGCGGTCGTGACGGATCTCGAGACCACGCTGTCCGATCTCCTCCCACCGGGGACAGGAATCGTCGAGGCTCGCTTCGGGGCCGAGTTGCAGCACACCCTCACCCAGGCGCGATGGACACCCGACGAACCCTGGACCGTCCTGCACCGCGCACTGTCAGATTCTGTCCCACCGACCTCGTTGAGGTTCGAGACTGTCGAAGCGGATGGCATCGCTGACCGGATCAGTGTCGAATCCGCCGCATTCCCCGGCGCATCACTGACCGCTGAGCGATGGCAGCTGATGGCTGCAGGACACGCCTACCAACAGGCTCGGTGCCTCGTCGGCTATTCCACGGACGGTGCTGCCGTCGGCGCCACCACCGTCTGGTCCGCTGGACACGGTCGCCCCGGCATCATCGAACCTCTCGGAGTTCATGGTGACCACCGCGGCCACGGGTATGGCACGGAAATGGCGCTCGGTGCTGCAAGCGCACTGCGGTCGATGGGAGCGTCGAGTGTCAACGTGGCCACTCCGTCATCGAACACCGCCGCCGTCGCCACCTATCGAGCGGCCGGGATGGACAGCCTCGGCGAGGTCAGGGACTTCCGCCGCCCCTGACCGGCGTTGGAGAACAGACCGGAGCGGGCGTTGGAGATCAGGACAGCCGACGTCGGAGGTCAGGCCGGAGCGCCGACGATGAACGCCGCCTGCGCGACGTGCTGAATCGCATCATCGATGATCGAGACCATGCGGACGCCGCGAGTGACTGCCGGCGTCCAGTTCTCATCGATGATCTCGTCGAAGTCGTCCTCCGACAGCGTCTCCAGGTACTCGGTGAACGCGTTCAATGTGGTGTTGAGATAGTCGACGAGCAGCTGCTGATCGTCGACGCGGATCTCGGCTGCTTGTTCCGGGGTGTGCCCGAGCCCGAACCCATCGCCGATCTCGCCGAGGTCGAAACGGTCGCGGAAGTCCTCCCACTGCTGGGGACGTCCGGTGAGGTCGGAGAGTTGCACGTCGATCTCGCGGCCGCTGTGCCACAGCAGCCAGGCGATGGAATTCGGATGCCCGCCGAGGTGGCCGTTGAGTTCTTCGGGGGAGAGGTCGGGCAGCGCCTGTGCCGCTTGGAGGGGGCGCTGGGACAGGTCGGTGAGAATCTCAATGCTGTTCATGTCGCCCATTGTGCTCTTCGCGACCGCCTCTGTCACCACCGGGGATCAGTCGAGACGGGGCCGGCGGCGGTTGCGTTTGATCTCCGACCGCCGCTGTTCGGAGCGCACTCGGCGGCGCCGGGAATTTCGGGACGGCTTCGTGGCTCGCCTCTGCACCGGCGGGGCCAACGCCTCTCGCAGCATCTGCGCCAGACGCATCCGCGCGTCCTGCCGGTTCTTCAGCTGCGACCGCTGCTTCTCCGAGGTCACGGTGACCACAGTGCCGGATAGCCGTGGGGCCAAACGACTGAGCATCCGCTCGCGCTGAGGTTGGGTGAGGAAGGTCGCCGCAGCCAGGTCGAGGCTCAGCTGCACTCGGGAGTCGGAAGTGTTGACGTGCTGGCCTCCGGGCCCCGATGACCGGGAGAACTGTTCTGACAGTTCGGCGGCGGGGACGACCAGTCCGGCAGGGATCCCCGGTCCGGCGGGGACCCGCAGATCACCGTCCATCTCAGCTCTGCTCCGCTTCGCCTTTGCGATCGTCACCTGGGGCGGCTTCTTCGCGCAGCCTCGGCGTGATCTGCAGGTGCGGCCGGATGCCGTGCTTGTCGGCATAGAACTCGCGGATCCGATCCATGTCGCTGACCAGGCCATCGGTCATCTCCAAGGTCGGACCCAGGCCTGTGGTGTGAGTGGCCGAGTCCACGTAGCCCAAGGTGACAGGAAGGCCCGTCTGACGGGCGATGCGATGGAACCCCGATTTCCAGTGAGTGTGCCCGCCGCGGGTTCCGTCTGGAGTGATGACGAGAGCGAAGACCTCCCCTTTACGCATGCGGCCGACCACCTCGTCGACGATCTTGCTCGGATCCGACCGGTCGACGGGTATCCCGCCGAGTCCGCGCATGATCGGCCCACGCCATCCGGTGAAGAGGGAATGCTTTCCCAGCCAGTGGACATCGACACGAAGGCGCCACGCGATCGCGAGCATCACGACGAAGTCCCAATTGGAGGTGTGGGGTGCCCCGATGAGGATCGTCGGACGATTCGGGGCGGGCTCGGTGACGAGCTTCCACTTGCTGAACGTCCAGAAGGCGCGGGCGAGGAGGCGTCGGATCATGATCTCAAGGGTAAGGCACGCGCATGTGCGGGCCTATCGGGGCCCATGAAGGCGCGGTGCGAAACGGGCGTGTGCGGCTTTCAGGACCGGGAAGAGTCGACGGGGGCTGAGGACAAAACCATTCCTGACGAGTAACCGCGGATGATGCCCGCGCCCGAGTCGTCGACGGGTCGCCTCCTCGGTGAGGATATACGCCGCGGCCTTGGGGCCACGGCGTGCCGCCTTTTCGAACACGATCGCTTCGATATCCTGCCACGGCAACAGCGTGCCGGGCAGTACCTGATCGCGCCGTGCCAACGCGACGCCGACGGGGGAGAGGACGAGGGATTCGCGCCTGCGCATTCGCACGAACAGACCGATCGGTGCGACGACCAGGCACCCGACGATGCCGATGACCAACGCCCACATGCGCAGGTTGACGATGATCAGCCACGGGCTGCGCCCGTCCTCGATTGTGGCGGTGACGACGTAGATGAAGAAGGCGAGTAGACCGATGCCGATGACGAGCGCGACGAGCAGACCGAAGAGGACCTGCCGATTCGAGGAGGGGATGACGACCTGCTGTCCACGGTCGAGCCGACGCACGACGGCGGCAGGGGAGAGATCGTCGGTCATGGACATCAGAATACCGGCGGCACGGAATAATTACGGCCGACCTGTCGCTGTACCGGACACCAAGCATCACCGACAACGGAGGTAGATATGTCTGATTCAGCTCGTGTCGTCATTCTCGGCGGCCATGGAAAGGTCGCACTCCTGGCAGCACCCAAGCTCAAGGCCGCAGGTTTCGCCGTCGATTCGGTGATCCGCAACCCCGACCAGTCATCCGATGTCGAAGCCGCAGGGGCCAACCCGGTCGTCCTCGACATCGAAACCGCCGACACTCAGGCGCTCGCCGACCTGTTCGCAGGAGCCCAGGCGGTCGTCTTCTCCGCCGGAGCCGGCGGCGGCAACCCGGCACGGACCAAGGCCGTCGACCTCGAAGCCGCCAAACGCTCGATCGACGCTGCCGAACAGGCCGGGGTCAAACGCTTCGTCATGGTCTCCTACGCCAGCGCCTCCGTCGACTCGGACCGCGTCGACCCGGAGAGCTCGTTCTACCCCTACGTGCAGGCCAAGAGCGGTGCCGATGAGCACCTGCGAGCAAGCTCGTTGGACTTCACGATCCTCGGACCCGGCGGTCTGACCCTCGAGCCCTCCAGCGGCAAGGTTCTCATCGCCGATGCGGCCGGCGACCTCGATGGGCAGACGCCGGCGGACGATGTGCGGGTGACCTCACGCGACCTCGTCGCCGACGTCATCACCCATGTCCTCGCTGAGTCCGCTGCGGTGCGCGAGACCGTGAACTTCTACGACGGGCAGACCCCCATCGCCGAGGCGATCAGCTGAGCTGAATAGTCACACGGGCTCAGCCCCCAATCGAACCCGCTGGCCTGTCGTCTCCGATCGGAGACGACAGGCCAGCGGTCTTTCGATCGAAACTGTCTTGTGCCGCGCGTGAAGTTTAGCCCTTTCGATTCCACAGCTGATGGGTCAGACCGCTTGCTGTGGTGAGGCTCTCGATCGTGAAGTCCTTCTCCAGACCTTCAAGCCCTTCCCAGAGCCAGACTCCGCGGCCCAGGGTGACGGGGACGACGACGAGGTGCATGAAGTCGACGAGGCCCGCCGCCAGGAACTGTCGGACCATCGAAGGACCGCCGCCGATGCGGACATTGCCGCCGTCAGCGGCGGCGGTCGCCTCGGCGAGGACGTCGGCTGGGGAACCATTGACGAAATGGAAGCTCGTGCCGTTGTCGAACTCCATCGGCTCTCGCGGATGATGGGTGAGAACGAAGCACGGGGTTTTGAACGGCGGTTCCTCACCCCACCAGCCGCGCCAGCCGTCGTCTGGCCACGGGCCGGTCTGGGGGCCGAACTTCTTCCTGCCCATGATCTCGGAGCCGATGCCCTGGCCCCACATGGCGAACAGGGCACGGTCGGCGGTGATCGGGGCGTCGACGTGGTTCACGCCCTCGATTCCGCGGCCGTCGAAGTAGGAGAACAGTGCTTGGGCTTCACCGATCGGCTGGTAGAAGGTGACGAACTCACCGGCCGCGAAACCGTCGAGCGAGACGAAGAGATTGTTGACACACGCTTTGGCCATGAGCACTCCAATGTGATGGTTAGCTGATGTCTGGTCGGATCGATGGTGTCGATTCCGGGGAAGTGGAGCCAGTGTACGATCGAGTAGTTGTAGAATGCAATCACTGGAGGTGGAGAAATGCCTGTCGAACCGCGCTCGGGGTGCGCCATCAACGCCGCTGTCGAGGTGCTCGGTGACAACTGGTCGCTCATCGTCCTGCGCGACATCATCTTCGGCAATCGCCGGCACTTCCGAGAGCTGCTCACCTCCAACAACGAGGGCATCGCGTCGAACATGCTCTCCAGTCGTCTGAAGAAACTCGTCGACGAAGGGCTCCTGACCAAGGCGAAAGCTGCACGCGGTCAACGAGCCGAATACTCGCTCACCGAGGCTGGAATCCAAACCCTGCCGGTCATGGTGGCGCTCGGAACATGGGGGATGACCCACCGAGAGACTTCGCCGGAGCTGACGATCCGCTCCCGCCTCATGGCAGAAGATCCGCAGCTCGTTATCGAACTCATGGACGAACTCCGGGAGGCCCACCTCGGCGTTCCGCGACCGAACCCTGAGGCGCCCCGGGCCTCACAGCGGCTGCAGGCAGCCTTCGAAGCGGAGATCTCCGGAAGCTGAGGCGGCAGTCGACCTCAGTTGCGGTCGGTCCCGATAGCCAAGGGATCGCTGTGCCGTCGAGGCGAGGGTGCTCGCAACTATCTCTTGCCCGATCCACCGAGGTATGGTTGTATGGAATAAGTGATTGCAAACTGCAATCACTTATCCTCAAGGCTGATCCCGAAGGAGCGATCATGATCGCAGGACTGATGGCCAATATTGCTGTCACCGGCGAGAAGGAAGCAACCGCGTGGTATTCCCGGCTCTTCGAACGAGAGCCGGATGGCAAGCCGATGGCGGGGCTGGCCCAATGGCTATTCGACGAGAAGTTCGGCATCCAGATCTGGGAGGACCCGCAGCGAGCCGGATGTTCCAATGTGGTCATCGACGTGGACGACCTCGACAAGATGGCTGAGCATCTGCGCGTGGCCGGAATCGACCACGACGAACCGAGCCCCGGAGGCGGACAGCGCATCCTTCCGATCACCGACCCGGATGGAAACCAGGTGGTGTTCTTCGGTGAGTGAGGCGGCACCCGATCCGGGCGTACCTGTGACTGCGACGATCAGCCTCGGTGCTGATATCGAACACCCGGTCGCAGCAGTGTGGAACGCTTTTGCCGATACGGGGCAGCGCGTGCGGTGGGGAGTCCCTGAGGGAGAGGAAATGGTCTGCGATATCGACGAATTCCGCCCCGGCGGATCGATCCGCGCCCGTTGCGGGTCTCCCGAGGCACTGGAGTTCGTCTCCACGGGGCAGTACTGCGCGCTCGTGACCGAGCGTCATATCGTGACCACTGAGACTCTCACCAGAGACGATGAGATCCTCTCGACTGCCATCATCACCTGGACCCTGACCGCCACCTCGACGGGCACGCGAGTCGAACTCGTCGACCAGGTCGTGTCCTTCGTCGGTCAGGGAATGATCGACGGCCACCGCAACGGCCATGACATCTGCCTGCGACAACTCGGTGAATTCCTCAATTCGTAAGGTCTGCGGTCCACGGAAGATCGGCACCGGCGCGGCCGACGGTGATCCCCGCCAGCGCTGAGGCCCTGTCGCCCAGTGACATCAGATCCGCCATGCCGAGGTCGGACACCGCCGACGTCGAGGCGTGCAGATCGTGGATGAGGGAGACCATGAACGTGTCCCCAGCCCCGATCGTATCGACGACGTCGACTTGGGCCGAAGCCACCGTCACCCTCGCCGAGGCGGTCGCCAGGATTGCGCCGTCACCCCCGCGAGTCATCGCCACCAGGTCCGGACCAAGGCCGAGCAGGCGATCGATCTGAGCGACTTCGGTGAGGTCGGGATAGAGCCAATCTGCATCGACATCGCTGAGTTTGAGGACGTCGACCCGCCTGGCGAGACCTTCGAACCGAGGCAGAACCTCCTCGCGGGAACCGATGATCGACGGCCGGATGTTGGGATCGAAGGAGACGAGGGTCCCTGCCCCCTGAGAATCTGCCCTCTTCGGACCCGACTGCTCGGCAACAGCATCAAGGAGCCGATCGATCACGGCAGATCCCGGCTCGAGGAACGCTGCGATCGACCCGAAATGCAGAACGGAATGAGCGCCTTCGTCGAGCAGCGCCGAGTCGGGATCCCACCGCAGCTGGAACTCGTACTCGGCCGATCCGTCCTCGGCGAGGCGGGCCAGCGCCGTGGATGTGGCTCCGCGGGGTGAAGCGAGCACGTTGACTTCGGATTCCCGCAGGTGGGCGAGAAGGAATCCGCCGTGGAAGTCATCACCGACATCGGTGAGGAACTCGACATCGTCACCGAGGCGGCCCAACCCGAGGGCGACATTGGCCGGGGCCCCACCCGGCGCATAGCGGTCGGGGGAGCCGGGCGTGCTGACGATATCGATGAGGGCTTCACCGATGACGAGAATGCTCATGGGCACGATTCTAAGCTGAAAATCTTTCTTCGGCCGTGACCAGCAAAAATAGGACGAAAATCGGTGAGTGAACTGATTTAACGTGTTTTCGTGTCAGTGCCGTCTGGAACTGTGTGGTCATGGACAAGAACACTCTTGACAACGACGTCAGAACGATCATCGACGCGGAAACCGCCCGTGTCTTCGCCCCTCGGCCGGGAGAATGCCTGGCCTGCTATGTGTTCCGCCAACTCGGCGAATTCGGCTGCAACGGCACACACCGCTTCGCAGAAAGCTTCCGCGACCGGACGGCTCCACGAGCCACGGCGCTGCTCGCGCGTCTGAGCAGTATGGGTGCCTGCTGCTGTGACTGTGAAATGTTCTTCAACGCCTTCACCTTCGCAGCCAAACCCTGGATCACGAGCATGCCCTTCGGTGAGCTCATCGGCACTCCCTTCGGCAGTGAGGAAGCCAACGACATGAGAGAACGATTCGGAATCGACGAACCTCCCTCGACGACGCTCTACCTCTGCTGCCGATTAGTGAGGCGGGGATCCACTCAACCGTGCGGAAACTGGGCCCGTATCCGACGGTGGTGAGCGCACGCGTCCGGCAGAATGGAACCATGCCATCTACTCTGCCGCTCTTCCTCGACTGCGATCCCGGCATCGACGATGCTATTGCGCTGGCCTACCTGTGCTGCCAAGGTGACGTCGACGTCGTCGGCATCGCCGCATCCGGGGGCAACGTCCCTACCTCACAGGTCGTCGAGAACACCCGCGGATGGCTGTCGCTGGCAGGCCGCAGCGATATCCCCGTCCACTCCGGCCACAGTCTTCCCTTAGCACGGCAGGGCCTGCAGACGGCCGCGGACGAAGGACTGGAATACGCCGACCTCACGCACGGCGAGACCGGGCGCGGTTATGCGCGCTTGCCGGCTCCGAACGGACCGGTCAGCTCGGTGTCGGCCGCGCAAGCCTGGGTCGATGCCGCGCACGCGCATCCCGGACAGCTCCTCGGCGTCGTCATCGGTCCGGCCACGAATCTCGCCCTGGCCCTCGACATCGACCCGGAACTGCCCAGTCTGTTCAAACGCCTCTTCATCATGGGTGGGGCCTTCAACTACCGGGGCAACACCCATCCGACGACGGAATGGAACGTCACCTTCGACCCGGAATCCACCTCCAGGGTCCTATCTGCCTTCGGAGACGCCCATTCGAGCGGTCACCTCAGACACCTTCCGGTCATCGCACCGATCGAAGCTACCGAAGCAGTGGAGATGACACCCGATCGACTCACCCATATCCGCGACGAAGCCTCGTCCGCGGGTCAGCCGTGGCAGAAAGTCGTGGCTGAGCTGTCCGAAGCTCTGCGCTTCTACTTCGAGTTCCACGAATCCGACGGACTCGGCTATATCGCCCACATCCACGATCCCTTCGTCCTCGCCTGCGCCCTGGCCTGGGCGCGGCAGAACTCAATTGAGTCGACCGAGACAGAGCCTGAAGAGCCGAACACTGATGCCCAGGAGACAGCTGCCTTGACTCCCGCCAGGGGAGCTGCCGGCGAGCTGCCATGGGCAACGACTCAGTGGGCACCTGTCGATGTCGAACTCACAGGTACACTCACACGAGGCGAAACCGTCGCCGATTGGCTGGGACGGTGGGGCCGCCCCGTGAACGCAGAGATCATCCGCACCATCGATGCCACTGCATTCCTCGACCACCTCAGCACCACCTTGATGAAAGGACCACCCGCATGACCGCACACTCCAGACAGTCTGGGCAGGGGCCGACCTCCACGGTCGGTCCCGGACAAAACCGCAACCGCACACTTCCCCTCACCCTCACACTGCTCGGCACCCTCATCGTCATCGGCACCTACGTGGCAGTGCTGCTGACCCAACCGGCCAACCTCGGCATCGACTTCGGCCACACCACTCTGTGGGTCATGCTCGGCTATCTGGGCGGAGGCATTCTGCTTGCCGCCGGCACCCTCCCACTCATTCCCCGCAGCGTTCTCGCACTCATCCCGGTCGCCATCGCCCTCAACATCGTCATCGGGCAGGTCATCGGCAACTACACACCCGTACCGCTCTACCTCGACTCGATCGGCACAGTGCTCATCGGCGTCCTTGCCGGTCCTGCCGCTGGCGCGTTCACGGGAATCATCTCGAACCTCATCTGGGGTGTGACCCTGAGCCCCAGCGTCATCGCCTTCAGCTCCGGAGCTGCCTTCATCGGAGCCGCCGCCGGCTGGGCAGCACGACTCGGAGTCTTCCGCACACCCTGGACTGCGATCATCGTCGGCGCCATCGCCGGAGTTCCCGCCGGTGCCATCGGAGCGCCGGTTGCCGCTTACGTCTTCGGCGGCGGACTGGGCGCCGGCACCGGGGGAGTCGTCGCGATCCTCCAAGCCGCAGGCCTCGAGATGTTCAACGCCACCTTCGCCCAGAGCATGGTCTCCGACATCGTCGACAAAGCGCTCATCTTCGCCCTCGCCTATGTCGTCATCCGGTCGCTGCCCAAACGCATCATCAGTCGCTATGAGTTCGCCGCCCACAGTCGACCACGTGTGACGAAGACCGGCAGCTCCGGTCCGGTGAAACCGGTCGAATCGGTCCTGCCGACGGAATGAGCTCGGCTTCATCCGAGACGCACACCGTCGCGAATGCGGCTGAGGCTGTCGGCTCGAAGCGTCGACTGCATCCGGCCACGGAACTGGTCATCCTTGCCTGCAGCTTGTTGCTCGTCTTCGGGATTCCCTCTCCGGTCGTGCCGTTCATCATCCTCATCGGCTCACTCGTGACCGTGGTGGTCTCACCCGTCGTGCGACTGCGGACCTGGGCGATGACTGTGGGGCTCCTAAGCCTGCCGACTCTGGCCGTGCTCATCATCGTGCAGGGACTGTTCTATCCCGGCACCGAAGTGCACGTTCTCTGGCAGGTCGGGCCCGCCCGCCTCACCGTCGAAGGGCTGAGCATCGCCGTCCAGATCTGGCTGCGAGTGAGCAGCCTGATCGGGTTGTGCGCGCTGTTCGGACTCGGTGCTGACTCAGCGCGCCTCTTCGACGGGCTGCGTCGACTCCGCCTGCCCTCGGCAGTCGCGTATGTGTGTTCCTCAGCCCTCGGCCTCATCCCGCTGATCGGCGCACGCACCCGACACATCATCGAGGCGCGGCAGGCCCGAGGCTGGGCCACCGATTCCTGGCGAGTGCGCATCCGACTGCTGCCGGGAATCGTCGTCGGCCTCGTCACCGCGATCCTGTTGACCGTCGATCAGCGTCACGAAGTGCTCGAAGTGAGTGGTCTCGATTCGAGTGCGACCGCGGTTGCGCTCCAGGACCACTCGGACGGGGCAGGGCAGAGCCTCCTGCGAATCCTGGCCCCGCTCGTGACCCTTGGACTCATCGTTGCCTCGGTGACTGGAGTTCTTCCCCTGCCGGGTGCTGCACAGCTGATCGGCGGTGCCTGAGATGACCGCTGCGATCACGGACGCAGGCTTCACCTATCGCGGAGAGGACACTGCCGCGCTGACCGGCATCGACCTCGAAATCACTCGTGGAAGCATGACTGCGGTGCTCGGACCGCTCGGATCGGGAACGTCGACTCTGTGTCGCCTGCTGTCCGGACAGCTCGCTTCACGCGGCACCATCACCGGCGCCGTCGACCTGGGCGGCACGGTCGCCCTGCTCGGCGACGATCCCGAAGCGCAGCTGAGCGGAATGACCAGCCACGTCGGAGACGAGACGCAGCTGGCCTGTCGACTCCATGGACTCGACCCGATCGATGCAGCGAACCGAGCCCGGAGTCTGCTCGGACAGCTCGGAATCGGCGAACTGTGGGGCCATCGGCTGGCTACGCTCTCCGGCGGGCAGAGGCAGTTGGTCGCTCTGACGCGGATCCTCGCTCCAGGGCCCGACCTGATCGTCCTCGACCAGCCCGCACAATCCCTCGACCCGCAGATGCGAAAACGTCTGGCAACAGTGCTGCAGGAATTCTGCGACCGGGGAGGGGCAGTGCTCATCACCGGTCACCAGACCGACGAACTCATTCGGACCTGCCAGGAGGTCCGCTTCCTTGATGCCGGTCGGCTGCAGACGGCGACTGCGCCAATTCGAACCGGCGGCGTCTGGGACAGCCTCCCCGATGACGCCATGCCCCTCCCGGAGACGACGAGCAGACAGACTGATGCAGTGCTCACTGTCCGCGACCTCACCGTGGACCGGGGGAGCAGACGCATCCTCGATGGTCTCCACTTCGACCTTCGGCCAGGCGAACTCACCACCGTCACCGGAGCCAACGGGGTCGGCAAATCTACCCTTCTGCGCGCCCTCCTCGGACTGCTCGACCGATCAGCGACCGTGGCGGGCACGATCTCGGTCAGCCGCCTCGGCGAGATGAACCGGCTCGACACACTGCCCACCCACGCCCGCAGCGCTCACCTCGGGTGGGTGGGGCAGGACCCGGGACTGCAGCTCTCCGCCGCCACAGTGGAACGCGAACTGCTCCACGCCGTGCCGTTGCCGCTGCAGCGACGGCGAGACCGAGTTCGAGTGCGTGAGCAACGCCGGTCAGAGGTGGACGCCGTACTCACTGCGACCGATCTGAGCGAGGTCGCCGACGAACACCCCTTCGACCTCGACCTGCCCCGACGCAAAGACGTCGTCATCGCCTCGGCATTGATGACCGAGGCGACAGTGCTGCTGCTCGACGAACCGACGATCGGGCGCGACCTGGCCGCGATGGCTCGACTCAATGCGATCATCGTACGGTTCCTCAGCCGAGGCGGAGCTGTCCTGGCGACCACACACGACCAGCGATGGGCGAGCGAGTCCGCGCACTACCGACTGCGACTTCTTGACGGGCGAGCCCACCGAATTTGAGCTTGAAAGTGCCAAGGAGCGAGGTGGCGGGATCGCGATGCGATTGCGTGGTGCAATGAGGCTGTGAGGACCGTCGACTGAAAGGATCGCAATGCGCGGACCGATAGTGCTGTTCGCCTCCTGGGCTCTCCACGATGCTGAGGAGGCACTGACCTTCCCTGCGTCGGCGGACTATATCGCCGACCTCACGGGAGTCGACGTTGTGCGGATGACGACGAAGCAGAGCGTGGCTGCGATCGGACTGGTCGGTGCCGCGCTCGCCGCTGCCGGAATCTGCGGGGTGCGAACGCGGGGTGGCTCTCGGTTCTATCGGTCGTCTGTCGCCGGTCTCGAAACCCACGTGTTCACTCATCTGCTCTCGGCAGCGGTGGCCCGCCGCTACACCTCGGGGGTGATCACGGCAGTGCCGGTCATGTGGCCGGGCGCCGCATACGCTCGACGAGAGCTCGCTTCGCTCGGCAAACCGCTGACAGCCGCTGACTGGCGGTTGGGAGCACCGACTATGGGCGCGGTGGCGTTGGCCGCTCACATACTCGTCCGCATCGACTGGTTGTCCCTGCTCAGAAGTCGAAGGAGTCGTCCCCGGCGGTTGCGGGGCTGCGCAGCCTCTGCAGATGCAGATGCCTGACGAGACGGATGACCGGGCGAATGAGCATCTCGACACTGCCGATGACGAACAGCCACGTTCCCGTATAGGTCAGTGAGTCAGAGAAGAACATGAAGCTGCCGATGAGGAACCACAGCCCGATGAGCACATCATTGGCGATGCTGATGACCTGGTAGCGCTGTCGGATAACGAGTTCTTCCCGCCCGATGCGCAGATGAATGTCCCGATTGCCCTCAGCCATCGCTCTGTCCTCTCCCACTGGGTCCTTCTTACCGCGAGCCTAATGCCGCAGCCCGGAAGCGGACGCCGATCAGCAATGAATCTCGTGTCAGTGCCTGCATCTACCGTGAGGACATGGATCAGAACTCGCACTCATTCGATTCCCATAGCATCGAGGAGCTCGACCATCAGCCGCCGATGCCATGGGATCAGCTGCTTACCGCCATCCGCCGGTCCCCGCACCTGTCCGCCGTCGAGGCAGCCCGCATCGCACAGAGCCAGTCTGGCGCCTCAGTCGATGTTCTCAGTCCGCTGCCTGCGTCGGGCGCACCTACCTGGGACGGAGTGCACACAGTCATCAATACACTGCAGCGGAAGGATCTGCTGCCGGACCACCTTCCGCAGACGCGCAGCGCCTCCGTCATGCTGACCCACCTGCTCACCGAACTCGCGCTCAGCATCTCCGGCCATCGCAGACCACGGCCTGATCTCGGAGCGGCTTCGGCCGAGTCGAAGGCCGAGGCCGCCCAGGCGCGCTTCGAAACCGAATGCATCACCTGGGTCATCGCCGGACGACTCGGGGTGAGGGCCGCCGCGACGGGGTCGCTCAAGGGCTACCTCAAACACGACGACCTCATACCCGAGTTCTCCCGGGACCGCGTGCTGCAGACGGTCGACACGATCGAAGACCTCTTCGGCGGTGCGCTCGCTTTCGGAGCCGTGATCCGAGAAGAGACACCCAGTCTGTTCGAACTCGACATGAGTCTGGCTGTCTGAACCCTGTCAAATCGTCCTCAACCCTAGTGATCGAACACCCACTGGAGAAGAATGGCCACCATGTCCACCTCACCGCAGCGTTGGAGCATTGCCACGGTTTACCCCGATATGTGGGTCGATCCCGACGACGATCCCCGCAACACCGACGGGCACAGTCCCGGCGGAGAACGCGCCACACTGCTCAGCTACCTGCACGACTACCGGCTGACTCTTGATCTGAAATGTCAGGGACTCACTCTTGAGCAGATGATGATGCTCTCCGTCCCGCCGTCGACGATGTCATTGCTCGGGCTGGTCCGACACCTGACCGAAGTGGAGAGAGACTGGCGGAACTGGATCACTGAAGGCGAGTCCGAGCCACTGATCTATGGGAGCTTGGACGCTGCATTCGATCTCAGCGATATTTCGCCCCACCCTGACGAGGCCGTCCTCACTGAAGCCTTCGACCGACTCGAACAGGAGCAGGAAGCCACCGACACCGAAGTCAGCAGACACGCTGACCTCGGAACACACGTCGGCCGTGAAGACATTGCGGTGCGAGAATTCCTTGTCCACCGCATCGAAGAATATGCCCGCCACTGTGGTCACGCCGATCTGCTGCGCGAATGCATCGACGGCAGAACCGGACAATAGGAAGTCAGAAGACAATGAGCCGAACAGTCCAGATCACCGTCGACTGCCACGACCCCGAAAAGCTCGCCCGCTTCTGGGCCGAAGCACTCGGCTACACCATTCCAGGCCCTCCGGGAGTACAACTCGGTGACGACGAAGACCCGATGGCTGCCTGGAAGGAATTCATCGCCGACCTCGGAATCGAACTCGGACCTGAGGACATGCGTGCCGCGATCGAGGACCCGGAACAGGTCGGTCCCCGTCTCTTCTTCCAGACAGTGCCCGAACCCAAATCAGTGAAGAACCGTCTGCACCTCGACGTCCGTACTGCGCCCGAACTCGACGGAGATGAGCGGATGGACGTACTCGAAACCGAATGCAGCCGACTTATGAAACTAGGCGGAACCCGGCTGCGCCGAACCGATCCGGACCCACCGTTGGAACGAGGATTCATTGTCATGGCCGACCCCGAAGGCAACGAATTCTGCCTTGACTGACCACCCGAATCGCGTGCCTGACCAGATGAGATTGTTCTCAGAAACCACTGGTCAGGAGCTTTCGCTTGCTAGCGTGGCAACTATGAAGACGAATCGCATGGCAATGAGTACAGTGGCAGGACTTGCGGCACTCGCTCTCGGCCTGGCCGGGTGCGGCGGAAGTGATTCCGGAAACGGAACCGATGAGGCTCAGAACTCGCCCGCGGCAAGCGAAATGGCCCCGGCCGGCTCCGCCGAAGACGACGACCAGAACGAGGATGCCGACGACAACGGTGATGACAAGGACGATGAGACGAAATCGGCCGAGGACTCGTCCGGCCAGGGCTTGAGCGCCGATGCCGACTTGAGCAAGGAATCGCCGGCGATCAGTGCCGAAGACGCGATCAAGAAAGCGGAGAAGAAGGTCGGAGGCGGAACCGTTCACAGCATCGAACTCGACTGGGACGATGACGATCAGGCCTGGCAGTACGAAGTGTCCGTCCTCGACGGCAAAACCGACCACGACGTCGAGATCGATGCCGAAACCGGCAAGGTCGTCCACGATGACAAGGACGATACCGATGACAAAGAGAAGGCCATCGACCTCAACGATCCGATGACCTTCGACGACGCCCTCAAGCGTGCGCAGAAGAAATCCGATGGAAAGCTCGTGAGCTGGAAGCTCGAATTCGACGACGGCAAGCAGGAGTATCAGTTCGACTTCGAGAAGGACGGCGAAGACACGGAAGTCACCGTCGACACCAATTCCAAGCGAGTGAGCGTCGATGACTGATACCGGCCGCCTCACGGTCATCGCCGGGCCCATGTTCTCCGGAAAATCCGAAGAGCTCATGCGCAGGGTCCGGCGGGCCACGATCGCCGAAATCGATGTCCTCGTCGTGTCCCACTCTCTCGACACCCGTTCGGACATCTCCACGATCACCTCCCACACCGGGGTGAATATTCCCGCTGTGCCGCTCGGCGACGTCTCGTCCATCGCCGAGGCGGCCCGACAGAAGGACTATGACCTCATCGCCATCGATGAGGCGCAGTTCTTCGGCCCGGAACTCATCCCTACAGTCGACGAATTCCTCCACCAGGGGATCGGCGTCATCGTCGAAGGACTGTGCGTGACTTTTGACGGGCAGCCGTTCGAACCGCTGCCCAGCTTCATGGCTGTCGCCGAAGAGGTCCTCAGACTCACTGCAGTCTGCACCGTCTGCGGGAAAGACGCTGTGTTCCACCAACGCCTGGAGCAGACAGAGAGCCAGATCGATTCAAACTCCGCGACGAGCGCCCAGGCCCCCGCTTCGACTCTTGCTGCGACCGCGATCGATGCCAGCCACATCGGTGGACTGGATACCTATGTCGCTCGCTGTCGGCAGCACTTCACCGGCGGCAGTCAGGAAGCTTAGTCGTCGATGCTGTTCCAGACCTCACGCCAGATCCGTGCGAGATCCGGAATCTGATAATGAGCGTTGAGCCCGCTCGGCTGCGGAACCACATGCAGTGCCACATCGGCAGGCCATCTCTCGATCAGCGTCGTATCCTGCCGACCGAGCTGAGCCTTCGGCAGCCGGTAGCCGGTACGGAACGCTGTGATCCCGGCAATCGCGACCGCACGAGGTCGGATATCGGCAAGACGGTCAATGAGGTGAGCCGCAGACTCACGCAGCTCCTGCCGGGAGAGTTCGTCGGCACGGACGGTGGCTCGCCCGATGAGGTTCGTCAGTCCGATTCCGCGTTTGAGCAGCTGCAGTTCATCCGCGGGATCGAGTCCACACGAGGCATCGACCTGGTGATCGGTGAGACCCGCCTGATGCAGAGACGGCCAGAAACGGTTGCCGGGACGCGCGAACGGTGCATTCACCGCCGCTGTCCACAGCCCCGGGTTGATGCCGACGATGAGCATCTTCAACCCGGAAGAATCGGATGGCAGGATATCGTCGATCGCATTCGGATCATCCGTCGCGAACGCCGCAAGGTCGTCCTTGGTCGGTTTGCGGCCGCCCAGAGGGGATGGCCGACGGTTGCTGACGAAGTTGTCCTCACTCACATCTTTCACACTACCGTCGTACCATGAGCCACGAACATGTGACCCCACGCGCCGGAGAATCCGCCCCCTTCCACTTCGACGACCGATGGATCGTCGATGCCGGAATCGATCGAGTGTGGGCGGTTCTGGAACGAGTCGATGAGTGGCCCGGGTGGTGGTCGGGGCTGACCGCCGCGGAACGGATCGAGACCGGACCTGGTGGTGTTGATGCCGAGGATCTGTCTGTGACAACCGGCAGCCGAGCCCGCCTGCTGGTCCGCGCTCCGATCGGATGGTCGCTGCGCTTCACCATCGAGGTCGAAGAGGTCGAAGCACCCCAGCTCATCCGGTTCCAGTCGGAGGGCGATCTGCGCGGCGAGGGCCGATGGACGTTGACCGCTTCCGAAGGGGTGACGGCCATCGATGCGATGTGGTGCGTGACGACGAACAGAACCCTGATCAGGGCGATGCGACCGCTGTCGGGACTCATGCACGCGCTTGTGATGCGAGCCGGCGAACGCGGACTCGGGCGGCGACTGTCGGGACAGGGCTGTCACTGATCCGAACTCCTCAGGTCACGCGAAACTCGAAAATGCCGCCGCCGGTGACGTTATTTTCGAGTTTCGCGTGGCCTGAGCTCGTTTCGCGCTGCCGGAAGGTCATCGGCAGCCGCCCATGCATCGATGCCGCCGGCAAGCGAGCGCAGACGGACGCTAGCCGGCACCGAACCGGACAGGAACTCGACGGCCTCGGCTGACCGGGCCCCTGACTTGCAGTGGATGACGATATCGTCAGATGAACCCGCCGGGCCGGAGCCACCGAGCACCGTGGCGAGAGCCTGCCATCCGCCGTTTCGCAGATCGTCGAGAGGCAGATGCACCGATCCGGGGATGGAAGTCAGCTCTCGTTCCCAGTCCTCTCGCACATCGACGACGATCACCTCGTCTCTGCGAGCCCGAAATTCGGCGGCATCGATTTCGTCCGCCGCAGTGCCGGCCGTCTTTCCGATGGTCGGAACTGCTGCGCAGGCGGCGGCCACCTCGGTGAGATCCGTGACCGTGGGACGGTCCGGATCGGGAGAGAACCGCAGGGTCGAGTACTCTCCGGTCAACGCCTCATAGCGTAGGAGCCGACCGATGAACGGGGCGCCGATGCCGCAGATGAGTTTGATCGCCTCGGTCGCCATCGCCGAACCCACGGTTCCACACAGAACCCCGAGGACTCCGCCTTCGGCACAGTTCGGCACCGAATCGGGCTCCGGGATATCCGGGAACAGATCGCGCAGCATCGGCCCGTGCCCAGGAACGAATGTGCTCACCTGACCGGCGAAGCGGAAGATCGTGCCCCATACCAACGGGGTGCCGGTGAGTTCGGCGGCATCGTTGGACAAGTACCTGGTGGCGAAATTGTCCGCCCCGTCGAGGACGACATCGTGGTCTGCGAACAGATCGAGCGCATTCTCCAGGGTCAGTCGCCCCTCGATCGTGCGGACCTCAAGGCTCGGATCGAGCCGGTGCACGGCGTCGGCGGCAGAGGCGACCTTCGAACGGCCCACATCGGCGTCCCGGTGGATGATCTGGCGCTGCAGATTCGACGCTTCCACCACGTCATCGTCGATGATCGTGATCGACCCGACCCCAGCAGCCGCCAGATAGTTGAGTATTGGTGCCCCGAGTCCGCCCGCCCCGATGACCAGCACCGAGGCGGCCCGCAGACGCCGTTGCCCCTCGAGTCCGAATCCCGGCAGGCTCAGGTGTCGGGAGTAGCGTTCCAGCTCCGCCCGGGACAGGGCTTCCACTGGTTCGACGAGCGGAGGAAGCGTCGGCAAGGCGGCGGCAGCAGTGCTCATTGTGCTGCAACCATTCCGTCGAACGGTGAGGACGCCAATGCCAAAGGTCGCTTGGGAATCCGCCCGGCACCGGCCGCCAGATGACCGGCTTCGACGGCCAAGGCCATCGCCCGGGCCATGGCATGAGCATCATGGGCGCGAGTGACGGCCGAGGCCAGAAGCACAGCCGAACATCCGAGCTCCATTGCCAGAGTCGCATCCGAAGCAGTGCCGACGCCGGCGTCGAGGATGACGGGCACCTGCGCACGGGAGACGATGGTTTCGATGTTGTGGGGGTTGAGGATGCCCAGCCCGCTGCCGATCGGAGCACCGGCCGGCATCACCACGGCCACTCCTGCGTCCTCCAGACGCTTCGCCAGAGCCGGATCGTCATTCGTGTAAGCGAAGACCGTGAACCCATCGAGGACGAGTTCCTCGGCCGCGGCGAAGAGTTCGATGGGGTCAGGCAACAGTGTGTCCTCATCGGCGATGACCTCGAGCTTCACCCAGTTCGTCTCCAGCGCTTCCCTCGCCAGTCGAGCAGTGAGCACGGCATCCCGCGCTGTGTAACAGCCAGCGGTGTTCGGCAGCACCCGGATCCCCAGACGCTGCAGCATGGTGAAGACCGAGTCCCGGGATTCGGCGTCGAAGCGGCGCATCGCCACCGTGGTCAGCTCGGTTCCCGAAGCGACCAGGGCGTCTTCGAGGATGCTCAGGGAACTCGCCCCACCCGTTCCCATCACGAGTCGGGACGTCAGCTCCACGTCATCGATCGTCCACGTCATGTCAGCCTCCCTGCACTGCGGTGACGATGTCGACGGTGTGCCCGTCGGCAAGTGTGAAATCGGACCAGGCGCCGCGACGGATGACTTCACCATCGACGGCCAGCGCGATGCCCAGCCGTCCACCGTCGGTCGGTGTCCCGTCGGGGTTCAGTTCCCGTCCGGTGACCTCGGCGATGAGGTCGAGCGCCGAGGCGGCACCCGAGAGCTCATGGTGCTCGCCGTTGAGGACGATGGTCGGTGAGTGTTCGCTGTCGGTCATGAAATTCTCCTCATCGAGTGGGCAGTGGCGTGGTTCGTGTGGTCAGTGGAGTGGTCGGTAGTGAAGCGGTGTGGGGAGACGGACTCGAGGGCCCCGTCAGGCAGCCAGTTGGTAGCGGTGCCCACGGTGAGTTCGGCTCCGAGCCTTCCGCCGAACGGGGCCAAGAGGAGGCCGTGCCGGAAATACCCGGTACTGACGACGCAGCCGGGATCGATGCGCCCGATCATCGGCAGGTCGTCGGGAGAACCGGGCCGGGCGCGGGTGGTGATATCGGTGATCTCCGCGTCGAGGATGCCCGGGACCAAACGCTGCCCGTCAGCGAGCAGCCGGTGGATCGCCCCCGCGGGGGTTCCGGAGAGTCCGTCTTCCCGAGAACTGGCACCGAGCACGATCTCGCCATCGGGACGAGGCACCAGGTAAACGGAGCGGCCGTTGACCAGCCCGCGGATGGTGCGAGTCAGCAGGGGAGTCGCCTCGGCAGGGGCTCGCAGTCTCAGGACATCGCCCCAGACCTCACGGATCGGCAGCTGCGGGGCACCAACGATCTCGTTGGCGGAGCTGCCGGCGCAGAGGATCACCTGATCGGCGGCCAACCGGCGACCATCGCTCAATTCGACGCCCTTGGTCGCACCACCGTCCTTGAGCAGCTCGGCAACCTCGTGACGAATGAGGGAAGACCCTGAATCAGCGGTCAGTGCGGACAGCAGAGCCGTGGAGACCCGACGCGGGTCGATCGACCGATCACCGGGAATGTCCACGGCCCCGGCCACGGCAGGAGAGAGCGACGGTTCGATCCGGCGGGCAGCGCTGCCGGTGATGAGTTCCGTGGCGGAACCGGACTGCGATTGTGCTTCGCGCAGCTCCCGCAGCGCCTGCAGATCGGCTCGGTCACCAGCGCACACCAGCGTTCCGGCATCCGTGAAGCCGAGATCGGCTGCGGCAGCGCTCGCCACCTCGGCAGCGAACTCCGGGTACATCTGCGCCGAGGTCTGCATCAACGGGTACAGGGGAGTCTGCCCCCAGACCACCTCGGCGGCGGGGGCGATCATCCCCGCAGCAGCATGGCTCGCCCCCAGCGCGGGGGCAGGATCGATGATGGTGACTTCGGCACCGAGGCGGCGCAGATACCAAGCCGTGGACAGGCCGATGATCCCGGCGCCGACGACAATGACGTTCAAAGCTTCTCCCTCCGGCGGCATGATCCGCATCAGGTCTGACGGTCGGCTCTTACGCCCTCTCAGCCTCGTTGGGAGGCTCCCGCGAACTCCTCTACTCTATGACCATGACCACACAGATGCCACCGCGCACCGCAGTACGGCAGACGAAGAGAGCCTGGAGAGAGGCCCGATTGGCTGAAGCCTCGCTCTACCTGTGCACCGATGCCAGGACCGCCCAAGGCGACCTCGCGGAGTTCCTCGACGCCGCCTTTCGTGGGGGAGCCGACATCATCCAACTGAGGGACAAGAAGCTCGAAGCCCGTGCCGAGATCGCTGCGTTGGAGGTCCTCAAAGATGCCGCCGCCCGCCACGGCAAACTGTTCTCCGTCAATGACCGCGCCGACGTCGCGCTCCTCACCGACGCCGATGTCTTCCACGTCGGCCAAGGAGACCTCACCAGCGGACAGGCCAGGGCCGTGCTCGGCCCCGATGTCCTCCTCGGCCGCTCCACGCATTCCCTCGAGCAGGCGCTCGCCGCCGAGGCGGACCCGGAGACCGACTATTTCTGCGTCGGGCCGGTCTGGGAAACCCCGACGAAGCCCGGCCGTGCTGCCGTGGGCACGGCGCTGCTGAGCGCCACAGCCGCCGAGGCGACCAAACCGTGGTTCGCCATCGGCGGGATCGCGGCGGGCGAGAGGTTGGACGCGGTCCGGAAGGCGGGTGCGAACCGTGCGGTCGTCGTCCGTGCGATAACCTCGGCTGAGGATCCCGCGGCGGCCGCTCGGGAGCTCAAGGAGGAGTTGAGATGACCGAAGCAGCTGACAGCACAGTCGACGGAGCCGACCTGTCGATTCTCATCGCCGGGGCAGGCGCCACCGGCGGAGCCTTCGGCACCTATCTGCTCGAGGCCGGACGCGATGTCACGTTCCTGCTGCGGCAGGCCCGGGCGGCGAAGGTCCGCGAAGAGGGACTGCGCTTCACTGCTCCCGATGCTGATCGGACGAATCAGGTCGAGGTCATCACGGCCGAGGAACTCAGTGCCGCACCACAGACCTTCGACCTCGTCATCGTCGCGGTCAAAGCCGGCGGCCTCGATTCGGTCATCGACGACATTGCACCGGCAGTGGGCGAGCAGACGTTGATCATTCCGTTCCTCAACGGCATGGCTCAGATCGAGAAGCTGGAGAGCAGATATCCCGGGCAGGTGCTCGGCGGATTCGTCAAGATCGTCGGCACCATCAGAGACGGAGCTGTCGTTCAGCTGACGAACATGGCCGTGATGACCATCGGCGATCTCCAAGGTGCAGACGTGCCCGCACGAATCGCCGAGGCCCTTGATGTGCCCGGGTTCAAACTCCAGACCGTTGCTGGAATCATCGACGGGCTGTGGGAGAAGTGGACCTTCATTGCCGCGGCAGGAGTCGTCACCTGCCTGTTCCGCGCACCGGTCGGAGCAATCATGGAAGCTGGTGGCCGGTCGCATGTGCACACCATCGTCGATGAACTCGAAGCGGTGGCTGCAGCGGCCGGACACCCGGTGTCAGAGGCCTCCCACGCCATGACGCTGAAGATGCTCACCGAGGACGGTTCGGCCTTCACCTCATCCCTCTACCGGGACGTGTCGGCCGGATTGCCGAGCGAAACGGAGCACATCCTCGGCGATCTGGCGGCAAAGGCAGAGGAGCTGGGAGTCGCGACTCCGCTGCTCGACCTCACACTTGTGCAGCTGCGAGCAGGCGAAGCCCAGAAGCGGCCCTGACTTCGGCAGTGCCGGTGCGCAGCATCGCCAGATAAGGCTCCTGCGGCTGAGTGTGCTCGGTGTCGGCCGACCCGTGTGCGGCGGTGAACGTGACCATCGGGACGCCGTCGGCATGATCGAGGACGAGCAGCGTTTCGTATCCGCCCGGACCCACCGAATGAGAGCTGCCCGCCGGCAGGTCGAAGACGAGCCGCTCCAGCGGACTGTCGGGTTCGGGTGGACGGTTCATCTCCTGAGCCGCCACATCGGCGAACTGTTCTGCCGTGATGAGGTAGGCCTTGGCCGGCGTCGGTCCGGGTACGGAATGATCGTAGAAGGCCATGCCGCCGCCCCAGACTTTCGATTCACCAGCGAAGTAGATCGTCCCGGGCAGATCGATCCCGGCTTCGGCTTGGGGGAGTGTGCCGTCTCTGGCACCCGGATAGGTCACCATCGCTCCTGGCGGTCGCCCGCCCTGCAGATAGCAGGCGAGCCGATCGCGAGCCATGTTCGATCCGTAGCTGACGTACCACACATGTGTTTGAGACATCTCTTCCATGATGACATCTCGAGTTTGGAGATTGCCGAATCGGGGCCTGTGGCGCGTGCGACGGCGCTGCCGCAGGCTCAGCAATCGGCGGACTAGTTCGGCGCTGCCGGTGATGGCCAGGGCGATTCCGATGCCCACGGCGACTCCGAGCAGCGGCCGGTCTTCGAAGAGCGTGCCGCCGATGAGTCCGATCCCCGTCGAATAGAGTGCCCAGGCCAGACTTCCGATTCCGTCCCAGAGCAGGAAG
The DNA here is from genome assembly GCF_001570805.1 of Brevibacterium epidermidis NBRC 14811. Taxonomy (GTDB): domain Bacteria; phylum Actinomycetota; class Actinomycetes; order Actinomycetales; family Brevibacteriaceae; genus Brevibacterium; species Brevibacterium epidermidis. The sequence goes on from NZ_BCSJ01000011.1 coordinate 105,033, forward strand.
GCGCGGACTGGGAACCCGAGCAGGCCGGAGCCGATGGTCGCCAGACTGCGGCCCCCGGGAACGAACCGACCGGCGATGAGCACAGTCCCGCCTCGGTGAGAGAAAGCCGAATGGGCGGAGTCGAGAAGCTTCGCAACCCGAGACCACCGCCACCGCCCGACCTCGGTCGCAGCGAAACGTCCGACAAGATGAGCCGCCAGATCGCCGAGGAGGGCTCCGGACGCAGCGGCGAGGACGAGCCCTGCCGGGTGCGGCTGCCCCGTCGCGGCGAAGGTCGCAGCGGTGATGAGCAGAGTCTCCGAGGGCACAATCGGCACGAGCGAATCCAGCGCCGCGGCCACGGCGATGAGCAGGTACACCCACGGAGAGGCGAGAGTGGCAGTGAGCAGCTCGAGTGCGAAATCCATACTCATCCACGCTAGGCACCCGGAGGCGGGGTCGGTACGCGGCCGGGCACAATGTCGGAGCGGTCGACCGGCAGGCACTATTGCGGAAAACCGGAATCCGAGACTGCGGTCGAACCCCCTGTGAGTCGGCGATCGGCGTTGCTACGATCGATTCATGCCCTGGCCGAGCGCGCTGTCCACCCGCCTTCCTCCCGAAGTACGGATGTTCGCCGCGCGGTGGACGCGGTCCGTCCTCGCTGTCGTGTGGGGTGGTCTGCTGTGCCTGCCGCTTGTCATCACCTCCGTTCTCCCGCCCACCTCACGCGTGGCCACGAGAGTCCGGGGCTGGGAACTCGCCCGGCACTCCCGCGGATTCGGACTCGTCCTCGCATCTGCACCGATGAAACGGCGATTCCTGCTCGGCAACGGCCTCGTCGCAGGTCTCGCCATCATCCCCACGGCGAACCTCCTCGGCGGATTCTTCGTCGTCACTCTCGGTTCGCTCTTCCAGGGATTCTTCATCGGGGGAGCCGTCAACATCGGGTTCGACATGTGGTCGATCTCCCAGCCGACGCTTTTCGTCGGTGTCCTCTACGGGGCGGCGAACCTCATCGGAGCTATCGCCCTGGCCGAGGCGGCAAGTTGGGCGCACAGTCGCGTCGATGCGCATTTCGTCGAGGTGGAGCGCCCCTTCGCCGTCTACACTCGCATCAGTGAGCTGCTGACGACCCGCCGCGGAGTCGTTCTCGCCATCGACGAGGAACGACGCCGGATCGAACGCGACCTGCATGACGGTGTGCAGCAGAACGTCGTTTCCCTGTCCGTGCTCATCGCTCGCGCCAGACGTGCCACTGACCCGGAGAAGACCGAAGCCCTGCTCGACGATGCGCTGGTCCAGTCCCAGGACCTCATCGACGAGATGCGGGAAGTCGCCTGGCGGGTCTATCCCACAGCGCTGGACGAGCATGGGCTTCGTCCAGTGCTCGAGAGGATTGCCGGTCGCAGTCCCGTGCCGTTGACCCTCGTGGCCGTGCCGGACGGCAGATTCCCGCCCGCAGTGGAATCTGCAGCTTACTTCGTCGTCCGTGAGGCTGTGACGAACGTCGTCAAACACGCCGAGGCGACCGCGATCACGGTGGGCATCGTCGCCGAGGCGCAGACGACGCTGACCGTGACCATCTCCGATGACGGTGTCGGCGGAGCCGATCCGCGCGGGGGAGGACTCCAAGGGCTTGCGCGGCGGGTCGGTGCCCTCGATGGGAGTCTCGAAGTCGACTCCGCAGACGGCACAGGCACCACAGTGAGCGCCCGGATCCCGCTTGGAACCGAAGCACAGATGGGCAGCACGAAGAGTGAGAAGAGCTAGAGGTGACCATGACAGAGACACAGTCGGAGAATCAGATGCGCGTCGTCCTCGCAGATGATGCGGTGCTGCTGCGTGAAGGCGTCCGCAGTCTGCTCGAAGACGAAGGGATCAGCGTCGTCGCGTCCGTCGGAGACGGAGGGGAGCTGCTGCGGGCGGTCGCCGAGCTGCGACCGACCCTGGCGATCGTCGACGTGCGGATGCCGCCGACTCACACCACTGAAGGACTGGAAGCCGCGTTGGCGATCAAACGACGCTTTCCGGACATCGGCGTGCTCGTGCTCAGCCAATACGTGCTGCGCGAGTATGCGACGGAGCTTCTGAGCACCGAGTCCGTGGGCGTCGGCTACCTGTTGAAGAATCGGGTGACGGACATCGACCGGTTCCTCGAGTCCGTTCATCGGATTGCCGAGGGCGGAACGGTCATCGATCCCGACGTCGTCCGTCAGCTGCTCACCACCTCGGAGAGGCAGAACACGCTGTCGACACTGACCCCGCGGGAAAGCGAAGTGCTCGAAGCGATGGCTGAGGGGCTATCGAACCGGGGCATCGGCGAGCGGCTCTACGTATCGGTCAGCTCCGTCGAGAAGGCCATCAGCGCGATCTTCGACAAACTCGGCCTGCAAGCGGGGGAGACGACGAGCCGCCGGGTCGAGGCAGTGCTCGCCTACCTCGACCGGGAGTGAAAGAATCGGACCGTTGACTGCCACCTGGGCCGAGAACGAGGAGAGAAATGAAACGTCGACTGCCTGATCTCAAAGAGCTTGCCCCCTTGCTGCAGTTCGACCTGCCTCGCCTCGATCGGGTCGCCGCGAGGTTGGAGTCGGCCGCAGACATCTGGGACCTCCGTCGCATCGCCAAGCGGGTGACGCCGACGGCTCCGTTCGACTATGTCGACGGTGCTGCTCTGGATGAGCGGACATTGGCGAAGAACCGTGACGCGTTGGGCAACGTCGAGCTTCTTCCCCGCATCCTCCACGGAGTCGACGCCCCGGATACGTCGACGACGATCGCCGGCACCCGAACCGCACTGCCCTTCGGCATCGCCCCGACCGGCTACACGCGCATGATGCACTCCGAAGGCGAAGTCGCCGGAGTGAGGGCGGCGGCGAAGGCCGGAATCCCGTTCTCGCTGTCGACGATGGGCACGACCTCGGTCGAAGACGTCGCGCAGGCGGCACCGGATTCCACCCGGTGGTTCCAGCTCTACCTGTGGAAGGACCGGCAGCGCAGCCTCGACCTGATCCAGCGGGCCGCCGCCAGCGGATACGAGACACTGCTGGTCACCGTCGACACCCCGATCACCGGTCAGCGTCTGCGCGATCACCGCAACGGCCTGACGATCCCACCCCGACTGACGCTGGGGACCATCCTCGACGCCTCCTATCGTCCCGGGTGGTGGTTCAACTTCCTCACCACCGAACCGCCGAAGTACGCGTCACTGTCGAACACCTCTCAATCGCTGGCAGAGATGACGAAGACGATGTTCGATCCGACGCTCGACCTCGACGACCTCCGGTGGATCCGCGAACAATGGAACGGACGACTGTTCGTCAAGGGCATTCTCACCGCCGAGGATGCCCAGCGCGCCCAATCCGTCGGCGCCGATGGACTCGTCGTCTCCAACCACGGCGGCCGCCAACTCGATCGGGCTCCGGACTCGCTGACCTCACTGGTCGAAGTCCGTGCGGAGGTCGGACCGGAGATGGAGCTGATCTTCGACTCCGGGATCATGTCCGGCACCGACGTCGTCGCCGCACTGTGCGCCGGGGCGGACTTCGTGCTCATCGGCCGGGCGTATCTCTACGGCCTCATGGCCGGCGGTCAGCGAGGCGTTGAGAGGGCGATCGCCCTCATCCAGCAGGAGATCCTCACCGCCATGGGACTCATGGGGGCCCGCAGCCTCTCCGATCTCGGTCCCGACCTCGTTCGAGGACTGCCTCAGGCACCGGCCTCAGACCGGAACCTGCCGGCCGACACCATGTGAGCCTCGGTCAGACCTGCAGCAGGCGTGTGAGCAGTCGGAACTGATGGACCGAGACCTCCTCGGAATCGACGGCTGCATTGTCGTTCTCCATCAGCGTGAGAGCCCATTCATCGAAGGTGCGCAGCAGTGAGAACACCGTCAGGGTCTGGAGTTCGAGCGGACACTCGGCATCAATCGCCTCGACCTTACGCCCGACGGTGAGCATGGAGCGTACCCATTCTTCGACTCGGCCGGCGAGCTCCCGGACCGCGGGACTGTCCGGATTCGCATAGACGATGTGCCACAGACGCGTGAGCTCGGGGCTCTCAGGCCATGTTCGCGCAACGTCCTCCCAGACCGAGCGTGCTCGGTCCCAGAACCCGTCTGAGAAAGTCTCCGGAGCAGGCGGTGTCCAGAACCGGCCGGCGGATGCAGCGAGATCGGCGACGACGAGGGCGAAGAGGTCGTCCTTCGAGTCGACGACATGGTAGAAGGAGCTCTTGCTCATCCCGCACGTGGAGATGATGCGATTGAGCGACGCCTCCTCGAACGTTCGCGAAGCGAATTCTCGCGCGGCGGCATCGATGAGTGCGGCGCGCTTCTCGGGGCGCATACGCGCCAACGCAGTCTCGGACACGTCGTCAGTGTAGCAATCGCCATCCAGTCTATGGACCATCCGGTCCAGTCGGTGATATCGTGTGTGGACCACTCGGTCCACAGTGGAACCGCCATATCGGATCGGGCTGAGGAGGGAGTCCACGCATGATCATCGCGGCAACGGTCGATGGCCAGCTGAAAGACGTGCGTCCAGAAGAGCCGCGCGTCCTCATCGTCGGAGCCGGAATCGCAGGAATCGCCCTGGCTCAGCTGCTTCGGGGTCGCGGGATGCACCCGGTCCTCATCGACCGCTCGGCCGACTCCGGTCGGATGATCGGTGACAACCGTGCCGGATATATGCTCGCCCTCATGCCGATGGTCGATCCCATCATCGATGAACTCGATTGCCGGGAGGCCTACCTCGAAGCCAGCGTCGGCATCGACCGCTATATCGCCCATGTGCATACCGGCAGAGTCCTCAGGCAGGACCACCTCGGTGACCTGCTGGCCGATTACGGCGACTACCGCGGAATCTCCCGCGCAGCGCTACTCGACGTGCTCACCGACGGCGACTGCCCGATCGCGTTCGGCACTACGGTGACGGAACTGTCCGAGGGCGGCGCCACTGTGACTCTGGCCCAAGGAGACCAAGGAGACCAAGGAGACCAGGAGTCGGAGCACGAATTCGATGTCGTCGTCATTGCTGACGGAATGAATTCCCGCACCCGCGAACTCGCCACCGGCAAGGCCGGCCCAACCGAATCCGCCAAGCCCGCCTCGACCGACTCCAGAATTCACGCCACAACCGACCCCGGCAGGCCCTCGCCCGTGTCGTCAGTGGACACAACCTGGGGCGGATGGGTCTGCTGGGCCGAAGCCGATGATGATCAGAGTGCCGTCGATGAGATCTGGGGCGACGGGTTCTTCTTCGGCATGTATCCGGTCGAGGGGGCGGTCGGCGTCTTCCTCGGCTGTCCCGACACTCGGCAGCCGCTCGGCCCACGCCGATTCGCCGGGGAAGTCCGCAGCCGTCTCACGGAGCTGACTCCACGGATCGACGCCTGTCTCACCGCGGTCGCGGAGGCCGAATCACCCTTCTTCTGGCCGCTGCGGGATTCACGGGCACGCCGCTGGAGCCACGGGCGGACCGTTCTGCTCGGCGACGCGGCGGCCGGGTTCCTGCCCACGGCCGGAATCGGCGCCGGCATGGCGATGGAATCGGCCGGAGTGCTCGCCGACGAACTCTCCGCCCTGGGCGATCGGCCCAGCACGGCCTCAAGCGCGGACAGTTCGGCCGCCTCCGGAACGGTGACCGCGCTCGAGCGCTTCGAAGCCCGCCAACGACCGCGTGTCGAGGCCGCTCACGACAATTCGCGGTCTCTGGCCCGACTGATGTTCGGCCGGTCCAGACTCTTCGCCTTCGCCCGCGACCAGGCGTTCCGCGTCATCAGCATCCGCTCCGCGCTCAAGCCGATTCTGCAGCTGCTCGAATCCCCGCCTGAGCGGATGTGACCCTCCTCCCACCCTGCGTCCCCACCGGCCGCGAACGGGCTCGTGTGTGGTAGGAATGGCCAGGGTCCTCGTGCGCGGACCTGCCGAACCACGAACGAGGATGACCATGGGAATGACAGCCGCCTCGGCGAGCGAAGAACGCCGACTCCGACGGGGACTGAAGTCTCGCCACCTGCAGATGATCGCCATCGGAGGCGCCATCGGCACCGGACTCTTCCTCGGCTCCGGCGGCACGATCTCCCAGGCCGGACCCGGCGGTGCGCTGCTGGCCTACGCCGCGATCGGCATCATGGTCCTCTTCGTCATGCAGTCCCTCGGCGAGATGTCGACACACCTGCCCGTCGCCGGATCCTTCCACACCTACGGCACCAAATACGTCAGCCCCTCATTCGGCTTCGCCATGGGCTGGAACTACTGGTTCAACTGGGCGATCACCTTGGCCGCCGAACTCGTCGCCGCCGGTGTCATCATGTCCTTCTGGTTCCCCGATGTGCCGTCGTGGATCTGGGCAGCGGTCTTCCTCATCCTCCTCGCCGGGCTGAACTTCCTGTCCGCGAAAGCCTTCGGCGAAGGCGAATTCTGGTTCGCCGCCATCAAGGTCACTGCCGTCCTGGCGTTCCTCGTCCTCGGCGTGCTCATGATCTTCGGCATCCTCGGGGGAACCTCACCCGGAATGAGCAACTGGACGACGGGCGAGGCTCCGTTCGTCGGCGGATGGATGTCCGTCATCAGCGTGTTCATGATCGCAGGGTTCTCTTTCCAGGGCACCGAACTCGTCGGCGTCACCGCAGGGGAGTCGGAGAATCCCCGCAAGGACATGCCGCGAGCCATCCGCACCGTGTTCTGGCGCATCATGCTCTTCTACATCGGCGCCATCGCCGTCATCGGCTTCCTCCTGCCCTACACGGACCCCTCCCTGCTGGCCTCGGCGAACAACGAAGACATCACCGCCTCACCGTTCACCCTCGTCTTCGAACGCGCAGGCATCGCCGTAGCCGCCGGGATGATGAACGCCGTCATCCTCACCGCGATCCTGTCAGCCGGCAATTCCGGCCTCTACGCCTCCACCCGCATGCTCTATGCCATGGCCAAAGAGGGAACCGCGCCGAGGCTGTTCGCCCTACTCAACGAACGCGGAGTCCCCGTCATGGCACTGCTGGCCACCGCCATGATCGGCTTGTTCGGATTCCTCACCGAGATCATGGGCGACGGTGGAGCCTATACCTGGCTGATGAACGTCTCCGGACTCTCCGGCTTCATCGTCTGGGTCGGCATCGCATGGTGTCACTTCCGGTTCCGCCGCGCCTACGTGCGGCAGGGGCATGCCGTTGCCGACCTGCCCTACCGGGCGCCGCTGTTCCCGATCGGCCCGGTCATCGCGCTCATCATGCTCATCGTCGTCATCATCGGCCAGAATGTGCAGGCCATCGTCAACGGCCAGCTGCTCCAGGTGGCCAGCGCCTATGCGGGGCTTCCGGCGTTCCTGCTCCTGTGGATCATCCACCGCATCGTCACCGGCCGGCGCTCACGCATGGTCGCTCTCGATGACATGGGCGTCGAGGGACTCGAGATCAAGGCACCCTGATCCGAGAGTCGGAACCTCGCCGAGGCGACACTTCGGTGGGAATCGCGCCGCCGGAAAGATGAGTTAAGCTAGGCTCGCCTAACTACTCAAGAAGGATTCCATGCGCCGTATTCTCGCCCCAGTGATTGCCTCTGTTCTCGTCCTCGCCGGCTGCGGCGGAGGAACGGATTCAGCCGACGAAGCCTCGGGCCCCACCGTTGACACGAAGTTCGGCGCCGTCGAGGTGCCCGCCGACCCGCAGAAGGTCGTGGCGCTGGGATGGGGAGATGCCGAGACCGCTCTGGCGCTCGGAGTCCAGCCCGTCGGCGCGTCCGACTGGGTCGAGTTCGGCGGCAAAGGCGTCGGTCCCTGGGCCGAAGACCTCTACGACGAAGCCCCGGAGATCATCGCGACGATGGAACCCGACTACGAGGCCATTGCCGCGCTCGAGCCCGATGTCATTCTCGACACGAACAGCTCCGGAGAGAAGGAGCGCTACGACCGCCTCTCCGAGATCGCTCCCACGGTCGGAGTGCCAGAAGGCGGCGACAACTACCTGACGACGATGGACCAGCAGGTCGACCTCGTCTCCCAGGCGCTCGGCAAGGAAGACGACGGGAAGAAGCTGCTCGACGACCTCGACAACACCTACGCCGATGCGCGCGAAGCCCATCCGGAGTTCAAGGACAAGTCCGTGACCGTGGCAGCGAAGACCTCCGAGGGATGGGGTGCCTACGTCGAGGAATCAGGTCGCGTGCAGGTCATGGAGCAGCTCGGCTTCAAGCAGTCCGAGACGATCTCCGGAATGAAGGCGGAGGGCTTCTCCGTGCCGATCTCCGAGGAGAACCTCGATCAGCTCGACGCGGACCTGCTCCTGACGTTCCCGATCTACATCGAGGACAAGGATGTCACCGAGGATGCTGCCTACAAGCGCATTCCTGCCGTCAAGGACGGGCACGACCTCGTTCTGACCAACGACAATGACGACATCCGCAAGGCATTCTCACTCAACTCGATCCTCTCGGCCAAGTACACCGCGGAGGAGCTCCCGGGACTCATCGCCGACAAGGTGAAGTAACCGACTGACGAGCGCTGCTGCGCGCCCCTGCGCAGAACTTAAGCAGAACTCACACGGCGGCACGCCACGCATCGAGACCGAGGTCGATGATGCGGGCGTGCCGCACGCTTTGCAGCGAATCGATCGGCAGCCATTCCGCCCGATCCGTCGTCCCATCGACTTCGAGAGTACCCAGGGTGCCGCCGATGATCCGAGCCTCATAGACGACGCGGGCTCCTTTGAAGGGACGAGCCGTCGAGTCGCCGAAAGCCGGATTGCGACGAGGCTCCGTGAACGAATGCGTTGTCAGGGGGCGGACGAGTTCGGCGTCGAAGCCGGTCTCCTCCCTGATCTCCCGGATCGTGCCCGCTTCGATGCTCTCGTCGAACTCGATCCCGCCGCCGGGCAGCGTCCAGATCGCGTGCAGGCGGTCCTTCCCGCCGTTGAACCAACTGAGGAGGATTTCGTCGTCGTCATTGACGATGACCGCGTAACCGGCAAGTCGAGTGTCATATTCGGAGAAGTGCATGACCTCACCCTACCCGCGTCGGCACCGGTCACCGATGAATGAAGTCGGCACGGATCTCTTGTTCGGCGGCATGCGGATACATAGTGTGAAGACATGAGCGAACAGCCGCAGACCCCGAACGACAGGCTCGTGCATACTCGCACGATCCCCGTCTCCGCCGAGAAGATCTTCGCGCTGCTGGCCGACCCGAGACGCCACCATGAGACCGAACCCGGCGACTGGGTTCGCGGCGCCATCGATGACGCGCCCATCACGGCGGCTGGACAGGTGTTCTCGATGGATATGTACCTCGACGTCGTGGGCGGGGCGTACCGCATCGACAACACCGTCACCACCTTCGATCCTCCGCATGCCATCGGCTGGGATCCCGGCCAGGCCGACGAAGCCGGGCGGATCATCCCGGGCGGGTGGAGCTGGCGCTACGACCTCAAGGAGACCGATGCCGGCACCGAGGTGACCCTGACCTACGACTGGTCCGCAACGACAGAGGCGACCCGGGAGGAGTTCGGGGGATTCCCTCCCTTCCCCGCCGAGTTCCTCGACGCCTCATTGGAAAGCCTCGAACATGCCGTGACCGCCGAGGGCGAATCGTAGTGGGGGTCGCCGGAGTGCGGAGCGACTCGGGATAGGCTGAAGACGTGACCACCATCAACAGCACTCGCATCGGCGAATCCGGGCGCCTGGTCGTCTTCCTGCACGGACTGTTCGGCCGAGGCAAGAACTTCACCCGAATCGCCAAGGACATCGAGCCCGACTTCTCCAGCCTGCTGGTCGATCTGCCCAATCACGGCGAGTCCGAATGGACCGAGACCTTCGACTACGTCGAGCTCGCCGATGCGGTGGCCGCCCATATCGCCGAGGCGGTCGACCCCGATGACCAACCCGTGCACCTGGTCGGGCATTCCCTGGGCGGAAAGGTCGCCATGGTGCTCGCCCTGCGTCACCCGGAACTCATCGACCGCCTCGTCGTCGTCGACATCGGACCCAACGCCGGCGGGTCCACCGGAGTCTTCGACCATCTGCTCTCCAGCCTCGCCGCCCTCGACCTCGACCGGATCGAATCGCGCACCGACGCCGATGCCGCACTTCAGGAGCCGATCCCCGAGGCTGCGATCAGGGGATTCCTGCTGCAGAACCTGCGCCCCTCCTCGGCGGGGTATTCCTGGCAGCCCAACCTGGCTCTGCTGCATTCGAGCCTCGATATCATCGGGGACTTCCCGGACATGGGCGGTGCCGAATTCGACCACCGCGTACTCTGGGTCGCCGGCGAGAAATCGGACTACGTCGACCGTGACGACCTGCCGCAGATGCGCAGTCTGTTCCCCCGCACCACCCTCCTTACCGTCAAAGGCTCGGGGCATTGGGTGCATTCGGAGAAGCCGCGGGAGTTCGTCTCAGCACTGACGGCATTCCTCAGCTGCCCCTGAAAAGGAATATGCTGAAAGCGCTCGACGTTGCCACAGCGACGAGCACAATTGGACTCAAACCCTCAGGAGGAATGCGTGAGCACTTCGATCCCGGCAGATCCCGCACAGAAGTTCGCCGAATACGCGGACGGAACCCGACTGGTCAGCACCGATTGGGTGGCTGAGCATGCAGGCGATCCCGGACTCGTCATCGTCGAAAGCGACGAAGACGTGCTGCTCTACGAAACCGGGCACATTCCCGGGGCGGTCAAGGTCGATTGGCACACGGAACTCAACGATCCCGTGACCCGCGACTACGTCGACGGCGAGGGATTTGCCGCACTCATGTCCGCCAAGGGGATCTCCCGTGAGGACACCATCGTCGTCTACGGCGACAAGTCGAACTGGTGGGCCGCCTACGCTCTGTGGGTCTTCACCCTCTTCGGTCACGAAGACGTCCGCCTCATGGACGGCGGCCGCGCGAAATGGCAGGCCGAAGGCCGTGAGATGACTACCGAGAAGCCGAAGCCCGAACCCACCGAATACCCTGTCGTCGAACGCGACGATTCGGCCATCCGCGCCTTCCTTCCCGAGGTCCGCGACAGCCTCGGTGATCTTCCGCTCATCGATGTGCGCAGCCCGGAGGAATACACCGGCGAACGCACGCATATGCCCGCCTACCCGGAAGAAGGGGCGCTGCGCGGCGGCCACATCCCCGGCGCGAAGTCGATGCCCTGGGGCAAGGCAGCCAACGAAGACGGCACCTTCAAGTCCGCGGCCGAGCTCAAGGAGCTCTACACCGAGCAGGCAGGACTGGGGCAGAGCGATGAGGTCATCGCCTACTGCCGGATCGGCGAACGCTCCAGCCACACCTGGTTCGTCCTCAAGCACCTCCTCGGTTACGAGAACGTGCGCAACTACGACGGTTCCTGGACCGAGTGGGGCAATGTCGTCGGCGTGCCGATCGTCACCGGAGCTGAGCCCGGGGAGGTGCGCGGACGCTGATGACCGAGACGACGACACCCAAGACCGACGACCTGCCGGAGGCTCTGGCAGAGATCGTCACCGATTTCGCCGAAACCCCGGCCGATGATCGGCTCCAGGTGCTGTTGGAGTTCGCGACGGATCTTCCCGATCTGCCGGAGAAGTACACGGATCATCCGGAGCTGCTCGAGCCCGTGCCCGAGTGCCAGTCGCCGATCTTCCTCGTCACCGAGGTGGCCGACCCCGAGGCGGGGGAGCAGGCGGAAGTGCGGCTGCACTTCTCCGCACCTCCGGAGGCACCGACGACCCGTGGCTTCGCCGGGATCCTACACGAAGGCCTCGACGGATCCAGCGCCGAGACGATTCTGTCGGTTCCCGCCGATCTGCCGCTGCGGCTGTCGATGTCGGAGATCGTCAGCCCGCTGAGGCTGCGCGGAATGAGCGGAATGCTTTCGCGGATCCAGCGTCAGGTGTCCGAGAGGATCGGCAAGATCACAGCCGAGTGAGATCCTTCTCGCTTGGCTGAGGTGGTCCAGTGAGTTACAGTGTGGTTAGCCTGCCCTTAGTCACCTGACCTCTACTTCACTCAAAGGACCACCTCGATGACCGGTTCCGCCACCTCTGCTGAGGCGAAACCGCATATTGACACCAGTCATCCGACCGGTGGGAGCCTGCGGACCAGAAGAGCGCTGGGACTCGTCGCGGCACTCATCACGCTCATCGTCGTGATCGCGGCGTCACTGGCTATCGGTGCGCGGGATATGCCGCTCTCGGAGGTCCTCGGAGCCTTCTTCGCACCCAACGGCAGTGACGATCAGCTCGTCGTCCTCGAACTGCGCCTGCCGCGGACCGTGCTCGGCATCCTCGTCGGAATGGGACTGGGCCTGGCCGGCGGGCTCATCCAAGCCCTGACCCGCAACCCTCTGGCTGATCCGGGGATCCTCGGCGTCAACGCCGGAGCGTCCCTGGCGATCACGATCGGGGTCGCGTTCTTCGGAATCTCCTCGATTACCGGATACATCTGGTTCGCCTTCGGCGGTGCCCTCATCGCCACCGTCGGGGTCTATATCATCGGGTCCGCAGGCCGCAGCCGCAGCGTCGATCCGATCCGCCTGACTCTGGCCGGAGTCGCCGTGGCCGCGGTGCTGACCGGACTGACCAAGGCGATCCTGCTGACCAACGAACGTGCCTTCGATGCGTTCCGGTCCTGGGACGTCGGCGCGATCGCCGGTCGTGATTTCGATACGATCTCCGCGATCCTGCCGTTCATCGTCATCGGCACAGTGCTCGCGCTGGCGCTGTCCCACTCACTCAACGCCGTGGCCCTCGGCGATGACCTGGCCGCCAGCCTCGGCACCTCGGTCAATCGCACGCGGGTGCTCTCCATCCTCGCCGTGACCCTCCTGGCCGGAGCGGCCACGGCTGCCGCGGGGCCGATCGGATTCATCGGTCTGATGATCCCGCATATCGCACGGTGGATCGTCGGTCCCGACCAGCGCTGGATCCTCGGATACTCGGTTGTCCTCTCGCCCATTCTGCTCCTGGCCTCGGACGTTATCGGCAGAGTCGTGATGAAGCCCGGCGAACTCCAAGTCGGAGTCGTCACCGCGTTCGTCGGTGCCCCGGTGCTCATCGCCCTTGTCCGACGGAAGAAGGCGAGCGGTCTGTGAAATCCACGAACCTCGCGGTTCCCGACCGCACCCTCACCGCGCATCCGCACGCTCTGCCGGGGGAGAAAGTCGACTTCGGTCGGCCCATGCTGCGCGTCTTCGGATTCCGCATCGATATGCGGGTCGTCATCACCGCCGGAATCATCACTCTTCTCGCGTTGGCCTGCGGCTTCGCCGGTCTCATGCTCGGCAAGTTCTCGCTGACTCCGACCGAAGTCTTCCAAGGCCTGTTCGGTGCCGCGGAGAAGCGCATCGTCAACACCGTCGTCGGAGAATGGCGGGCACCGCGCATCATCGCCGGAATCGTCCTCGGCGCTGGACTCGGAGTCTCCGGAGCCGTCTTCCAATCACTGACGCGCAACCCACTGGGCTCTCCGGACATCATCGGCTTCTCCACCGGTGCCTACACCGGAGGCATCGTCACGATCATCGTCTTCGGCACGAGCTTCGTCTCCACCGCGGCAGGAGCGATCATCGGCGGACTCCTCACCGCACTGGTCGTCTACCTGCTCACCTGGAAGGGCGGGGTGCAGGGGTTCCGGCTCATCATCGTCGGAATCGCCCTGACGGCCATGCTCAATGCGTTCAACACCTGGCTGATCATGCGCGCCGATCTTGAGCTCGCGATGGCCGCCGCCACCTGGGGCGCCGGCACTCTTAACGGAATGGGCTGGGAGACGATCGCTCCGGCCGCTGTGGCCACGATCGTCCTCGGACTGGCCTGCGGACTCTTCTCCCGGGACCTCGGGACCTTGGAACTCGGTGATGATACGGCGAAGGCCCTGGGTGTGCGCAATGAGCCTGTTCGTGCCGTGCTCATCGTCATCGCCGTCGCCCTCGTCGCCGTGGTCACGGCCGCTGCCGGCCCGATCGCCTTCGTCGCCTTGGCGGCTCCGCAGATCGGACGGCGGATCGCGCGGGCGCAGGGCACCAGCCTGTTGACCTCTGCGGCAGTCGGAGCACTGCTCCTCGTCGCCGCCGACCTCATCGCCCAGCATGCGTTCGGCGACATCCAACTGCCGGTCGGCGTCATCACCGTGAGCATCGGCGGCATCTACCTCATCTGGCTCCTCATCCAAGAAGCTCGGAAGGCATCATGAGCATTCCCAACTCTGCGGGCGCACCTTCACCGCTGATCGCCGAGAACCTCGATCTGGCCTATGACCAGCGCCAGATCGTCAGTGATCTCGATGTGAGCATCCCCGACGGAAAGTTCTCAGTCATCGTCGGCCCCAACGCCTGCGGCAAGTCGACCCTGCTGCGCGCACTGGCACGGCTGCTGCCGCCGGCGAAGGGCACAGTGCTGCTCGACGGAAACAACATCGAGAAGATGAAGACGAAGAAGATCGCGCAACGCCTGGGTCTGCTCCCGCAGTCATCCATCGCCCCGGACGGGATCACGGTCGCCGAACTCGTCTCCCGAGGGCGGCACCCGCACCAGTCGTTCCTGCGCCAGTGGACCGACGCCGATGAAGCCGCAGTGCTGTCGGCACTGCGGGCGACGAACACCGAAGAACTGTCGTCACGACTCGTCGACGAGCTCTCCGGCGGTCAGCGCCAACGCGTCTGGGTGGCCATGGTGCTTGCCCAGGAGACGTCGCTCCTGCTGCTCGACGAACCGACGACCTTCCTCGACGTCGCGTACCAGATCGAGCTACTCGACCTGTTCTCGCAGCTCAATCACGAATACGGGCACACACTCGTTGCAGTCCTCCACGACCTCAACCAAGCCTGCCGGTACGCCGACGAGATCATCGCGATGAAGGACGGTGCCATCATCGCTCAGGGACCGCCGGAGACGATCATCACCTCAGAACTCGTCCACGAGGTCTTCGGCATCGAATGCACGGTCATCGACGATCCGGTCACGGGCGCTCCGATGATCGTGGCGGGAGCACCGAAGAAGACCTTCGCCCAACGCTGAGCCGACCCGGACCGCGCCGCGCCGTGCAGGGCCCGACCGGACCAGATGATCAGGACTGCGTCTGATCGGTGGGTGGTCCCGCCTCGGTGACGGTGTGCGCATGTTCCGTGCTCTTCTTGCCCGTGAACAGGGCCTTGGCACCGAAGATGATGCCGACGATGATCGCACCCCAGACCGCGCCGAGGATGAGGGAGAAGAACGTGTTGACCAGCCACCCCAGGAAGCCGCCGACGGCCGCGATCGCTGCGACGGGCTCTTCGAGGTGGTGGACGAAGCCGTAGAGGGCGTGGAAGCCGAGTTCATCGGTGCCGACGAGGATGATGTGGCCTCCGACCCAGAGCATGGCGAAGGTGCCGACGACTGAGAGCAGTGCGAGCAGCTTCGGCATGGCGCCGACGAGGAACCGTCCGAACTTCTGCGGCCCGGGGACGTCCTTCTTTGCCATGCGCAGACCGATGTCGTCCATCTTCACGATGAGACCGACGACTCCGTAGACACCGACGGTGATGGCAAGGCCGACGATGGCGAGGATGATGGCACGACTGGTCAGGGACTCGCCGGCCACCTCGTTGAGGGCGATGACCATGATCTCGCAGCTGAGGACGAAGTCGGTGGTGATGGCGGAACGGACGATCTTCTTCTCATTGGCAGCACTGTCAGCGCTTCCTTTGGACTCTGCTGCCGGTTCTTCGTGGTGGGCGATCCATCCGAACTTCTCGAAGACTTTCTCAGCACCTTCGAAACACAGGTAGGTGCCACCGACCATGAGCAGAGGAGTCAGCAACCAGGGGAGGAATTGGCTGAGCAGAAGGATGATCGGCAGGATGATGACGAGCTTGTTGACCAGCGAACCCAGGGCGATCCGCTGGATGATCGGCAACTCGCGTTTCGGGCTGATGCCTTCGACGAATTTCGGTGTCACTGCCGCATCGTCGATGACGACGCCCGCAGCTTTGGCGCCAGCCCTGGATGCTCCTGCAGCGACATCATCAAGGCTGGCTGCTGAGAGCTTGACCAGTGCGGCAACGTCGTCGAGGAGCGCGATCAGACCCCCGGCCATCTAACGACCGCCGAGTTTGTGGGTCGTGCCCGGCGGGTAACGATGAAGATCGCCGAGGTGGTTCTCGGCGGCGTCGAAGAGGTGCAGACGATCGCCATCGGGGTCGACTCGCCGGGCTTTGGTCACCCAGGTGACCATTCCGGGTGCGGCTTTGAGCGTCATCATCGCGGATTTGATCTTCAAGCCTTCGGGCTCAGCCGACCACGAGGTCACGAGGGCGTTGGCTCCGTCGCTGCCGCGCAACGAGCCGTCCTCAGAGAATTCGAGGAAGGCCCGTTCATTTGTCTCGGCCACCCAGCGGCCGATGAGTTCCTGTGTCATTTGTCGTCCTTCTCCAGTCCGCCGATGACTTTGCCGTTGCTGTCCATGACCTTCATAACATCGCCTTCGATGGTCGCTGTTGAAGCTTTGCTCAGCCAAGTATCAACACCCGCGCAGGCTTTCTGAGTCGACATGAAGGAATCGATGGCGATCTCGTCGCCTTTGACCTTCCAAGTGGTGACGATCGCATTGCAGCCGTCCGAACCTTTGAGGGAACCGTCTTCGGCGAATTCGAGGAACGGATCGCCCTTCTCCGGGGAGGACCATTTGCCTGTGGGGTCCAGGTCGGAGGCGTCTTCACTGGGGGACGCGGTCTCGCTGGATTCGGCAGGGGAAGGAGAACTGGGGTTACGAGGGTCGACACCTGTGTCACAGGCCGCTAACGGCAGTGTAAGAGCAAGAGCTGCGATTCCGAGCGCGAGCCTCGAAGTGGGTCTCGCAGAGGCCAGGGTGCGAAGCGTTGTGTGGTTCGGCATGCCCCTGATCATAACGGCACCGGTTCTGAGCCTCCTGGAAGAACACAGGACAGCTTGTGTAGTCCGACTTCTGTAAGTTGTGTTCACCTGCGACTCTGATGGTTTTTGCAATGCGTCGTGATCAAACCGTAACCTTTCACACGGTTGGAAATCTGACACCGGAGACCCGAACCGCTGAGATGCGGGGAGCTGCGTTGAAGGGGTCGGGCAATCGAAGCATCGACAACGATCAAGGGAAACGACCTTATGCAGAAGAAACTCGTGCAGAGTTCGCTGGCGATCAGCGCCGCAGCTGCGCTGGGCCTGAGCGGCGCACTCGTCGCCTCGCCGGCGATGGCTGACAAGGCTCCGCAGAAGCTGGACGTTCAGAGTGAAGCTCACGTTCAGAAGGCACTGTCCGGCATCGAAGGCGTCAACGCCTACGGCACCGAGGGCGGCGAGCTGAGCATCGGTGTTGCCAAGAAGACCGACGAGATCAAGCAGCTCGAAAAGAAGTACCAGAACATCAAGGTCACCGAGGGCATCAAGGAACTGAAGCCCTATGCGAAGAACGATCTCGTCGGCGGTGCCGGCTACCTCGTCAAGGCCGGCGAGAGCGGCGGGGCCTGCTCGACCGGTTTCTCCGGCTGGGACGGTGACGGCAAGCCCGTCGTCCTCACCGCCGGACACTGCTCGAAGATCATCAACGAAGACACCAACGAGTTCGACGGCGACACCACGGTCGACCAGACCGAGAAGCCTTCGATCTCCGAGGCCAATGGCGGCGAAGGCTTCCAGGCCTCCGGCAGCGGCGTCATCGGCAAGTGGGGCTTCCACAACTTCGGCGGCGACCTCCTCGAGGGCGCCGACCAGAACAAGTGGCCTGAGCCCAGCGAGTCCGACATCGACTTCGCCGTCATCAACGTCGACGAGTCGAAGTACAACGTCAAGAACGGCATCACCGACTGGTCGACCGCCGATTCGGACGATCTGGCCAAGTCGACCACCGAGATCACCGAGGTCGGTGCGCACAAGGACGGCGCCATCAGCAAGTCCGGTCGCACCACCGGTAAGACCGACGGCGAAGTTCTGCCCCGCTCGGAGTACGACTTCGACTACCAGAACGTCGGCGGACGCTGGGTCCACGGATTCGGCGTGACCGCGCCGATCGACAAGCCCTTCTCGCAGCCGGGCGACTCCGGCGGCGGCGTCTACCAGGGCAGCACCGCCGTGGGTGTCATCTCCGGCGGCGGCGACCTCGATGCGAACACCTCGTTCACCTGGGTTGCCGACCTGGACCACTCGCTCGAGGAGTCCGGCACGGACTTCAACCTCGAGAAGCCGGGCGAGGAGACCCCCGAGGCTCCTGCAGCTCCGAAGGCCGAAGACCAGACCATCGAGCCCGAAGGCAAGATCAAGGGCAAGGCCGAGGCTGGCGCGAAGGTCGAGGTGAAGTGGGAAGCCGCTGAAGATGCCAAGGGCGACGAGACTGGAACCCAGGCAGCCGAAAACGGTTCTGAGACCGTCACGGCTGACAAGGACGGAAACTTCTCCGTCGAAGGGCCCAAGGCTGAAGGCGACTACAACTTCACTGCGACTGCGATCGTCGATGGACAGGAATCCAAGACGACTGAATTCGACGTGACCGTTGAGAAGGACGAGTCTGAGACCCCCGCTCCCGTCGAGCGTGAGATCAGCATCGACCCCACGGAGATCGCCGCTTCTGACTTCGTGCAGGAAGACAAGGGCGTGACGATTACGGTCAAGGGCTTCGACGAGGGTGAAAAGGTCAACCTCGAAGTTGCCAGCGGACCTGAGGGCGTCGAAGGCATTGAGCTGGAAGAGACCGCGAACGAGAACGGTGCTGCCGCATTCTCGATCTACGGCACCAGCGCCGAGAACCCTGAAGCTTACCTCGGTAAGTACGACGTCGAGGTCGCCGGAGCCAACGACACCGAGGATGAGTCGGCACTGACCGGTTCGTTCGAGGTTGTCGCAGACGAAGACGGTTCCGGTGGCGGAACCGGTGGCGACGATGACGGCAACAACGACGACGGCGATGCTGATGGCGGAGCCGGCGATGGAAACGACGATGACGGAAACGGTGACGGCGGTTCTGACCTGCCTCGCACCGGTGCCGAGCTGACCGGCCTTGCTGCCGGAGCCGGACTGCTCCTCGTGGGCGGAACCGCAGTCGTTCTGACCATGCGTCGTAAGAACAAGAACTGAGTGCAGGGAAGCTGACCGTCTGACGGTCTGCTGAACACTCACTGACGATGCCCCCGGTCTTCTGACCGGGGGCACCGTCTATTCATGGCGGCGGTCTCCCGGAAGATGCCGACAAGTCAGTTTGTACATCTGCTGAAGTTTCGGTCATTAAGTTCACAGTTTTGGACGTACTTTTTTGGTAGTTCCTGAGTGCGGCCCGTAACCTTATCGTGACTTAGGTCATCAACTTGTGACATTGATCCCTCAGAACAGAGAGACAACAACTTATGCAGAAGAAACTCGTGCAGAGTTCGCTGGCGCTGGCAGCAGCGACAGCACTCGGCCTGGGCGGCGCGTTCATCGCTGGCCCTGCAGCTGCCGATCAGGTGAAGCCGGAAATGAGCGCACAGTCGGCGACCCAGGCGGCCAAAAAGATCGCCATTGTAAACGCCTTCGGATTCGATGAGGCCACAAAGACTCTAAACCTTGGCGTTGAATCGGCTGAAGATGTCGATGCGAAGCAGATTGAAGCGCTGAAAGACAAATATGGTGCGGATAGTGTCAAGGTGACTGCAGGCGTTCCTGAAGGTCAGGCGTACGCCGGCAATGACGCAGTGGGCGGCATGGGGTACTTGGTGAATGACGGGTCTGGCTCCGATCAGGCAGCTGGTGCATGCTCGACAGGGTTTGCAGGTTGGGACACAGCCACAAAGACGCCTATCGTTCTGAGTGCTGGTCACTGCGCGGAAGAGATCTTCATCGACCCGGAAGACCCAGAACACCCTGATACGGGCAAACATCTTGGGTGGACCACCCTGCGCGATGCCGAGAAGCCGTCGACTGCGCCTGGCGCAGGCAAGGGCGGCGAAGGCTTCCAGGATAAGGGCATTGGTTCGTTGGGTGACTGGAAGTACAAGAAGTTCGGTACTTTAGCTCAGCCTGGTGAAACCACGGGTAATGACGGCGATATTGACCTCTCGGTAATCGATCTCGATACTTCGAAGTACGGTGTCAAAACTGGTGCTACTGACTGGACAAGTGCTTCAAGCGACGATCTGTCAGCCAAGGTGAAGCCGATCACCTCAGTTGGTTCGCATAGTGAAGGTTCTGTTGAGAAGTCAGGCCGCACGACTGGCCTCACAAGTGGTGAGGTTATCCCGAAGGAACAAGCCAACTTTGACTTCATGGTCATCAGCGGCCGGTGGGTACATGGCTTTGCGGTGAAGTCGCCAGTTGAGGATCCGTTCTCTTCGCCTGGGGACTCCGGCGGAGGAGTATTCCAGGGTGACACAGCAGTTGGTGTGATCTCTGGTGGCTCACCGAAGACCACGTTTGTCGACGACGCGGGTCACCCCGTTGGTGATCCTTTCGCTCTTGGATGGGTCGCAGACCTCGACTATGCACTAGATGCAGCTGACATCGACATCACCTTCGAAGATCCCACGGAAGAACCCCCGGCTGAGGACGATAAGGATGCCAACGCTTCGTCGGCAGCTGACGGCGATGATGCTACCGCTTCCGATGACGGAGACGCGGACGCCAAGGAAGCAGACGCTTCTTCCGCTGCCGAAGGTGATGATGCTGAGGCTTCGGCCGATGCAGACGGAGCAGAAGCAGACGCTTCGGCCGCCGCTGACGGTGACGATGCAGATGCTTCGGCTGCCGCTGATGGCAAGGACGACGAAGCCGATTCCGACGCTGACGGCGACGACAAGCTCGAAGCTCCCAAGGTCGGAGATCAGACCGTTGTTGAAGGCGGAAAGATCACTGGTAAGGCTGAGCCGAACGCAGAAGTGAAGCTGACCTGGAAGCCCGCTGGCGCCAACGCAGGTTCTTCCGCCCAGGCTGCACCGGCCGAAGGCACCACGACTGTCAAGACCGACGCCGAAGGCAACTTCTCCGCTGAGGCTCCTGCTGAGGCTGGCGAGTACAACTACACCGCTGTCGTGACTGCGAACGGTCAGACTTCTCCCGCCACCCAGTTCGTTGTGACCGTAGAGGAAGAGAAGACTGAGGCCCCGGCTGAGCGCAAGCTCACCATCGACCCGAAGGAGATCGCTGCTGCGGACTTCGTGAAGGAAGACAAGGGCGTTCAGATCACCGCTGAAGGCTTCGAAGAGGGCGAGAACGTCACCCTCGAAGTTGTTGCCGGACCTGAAAACGTCGAAGGCATCACCCTCGAAGAAACCGCTAACGCTGACGGAGTCGTCGGATTCTCGATCTACGGCACCAGCGCCTCGAACCCCGAGGCCTACCTCGGCAAGTACGACCTCGAGGTCACCGGCGCCAATGACACCGCTGACGAAGAAGCCCTCACCGGCTCCTTCCAGGTCGTTGCCGATGAAGACGGCACCGGCGGCGGCAACGACGATGACGGAAACGGTGACGGCGGATCCGATCTGCCTCGCACCGGTGCCGAGCTCACCGGCCTCGCAGCCGGAGCTGGCCTCCTCCTCGTCGGTGGAGCAGCCGTTGTTCTGACCATGCGTCGCAAGAAGAACAACTGAATCACGCCCTTACAGTCACTTGTTGACTGACTGAGCGAAGGTGCCCCTGACCAGCTGGTCAGGGGCACCTTCCTTATACTCGAACCACAGTCACAGCCAGATGGTCCCGGCTCAACTGATGAAGGAGTCCGCGAATGAGCCTCGAAGACGATCCATTCGACTACCAGGTCACCAAATCAGGAGTCCTCATCATTCGCCGAGGCGGCCGAACCGTCATGGAACTCGGCGGTAAGAAAGCTGCCGCACTCATCCCGAAGCTCGGTCGCAGCCATGAATCTGACCAGCAGCTGCTGGCTCGTGTGACGGGAAACTATCGCCACGGCAACGAACGTCAGCACGGACACCACTGATCCTGGCTGGACGTTCGTTCAGTGATTGGTACCCTTGAGTTATGACGGACATCACCTCCAGCGAATTCGCCCGTGCAACTGCAGTCGAACGAACCGGCGACCACTCCTTCACCGCAGAACTCGGCGCCGGCTGGAAAGTCGCCGGCGCAGTCAACGGAGGCTACCTGCTCAGCGTTGCCGGCCAGGCACTGCGAGCCCTCAACCCGAACACACCGGACCCACTCGTCATCTCGACCTATTACCTGGGACCCAGCAAAGAAGGCAGCGTCGACATCACCACTCGCGTACTGCGCGAAGGACGCTCGACCGGCAGCTACGGAATTGAGCTCTCCCAGAACGGATCTCCAACGATCTCGGCGATGGCAACGATGGGCAACCTCGGCGCTCTTCCCGATGATGTCGCCACCACCGCGGCTCCGCCACAGCTGCCCTCCCCGGAAGAATGCGTCAGTGTTGCCGAAGCCAGCGAGGACTTCAAGAAGGCCGCGCCGCTCATCGAACGCTTCGATATGCGCCTGGACCCGGCGGCCGCCGGATTCGCTGTCGGCAAACCCAGCGGCCGAGGCGAGCTGCAGGGGTGGATCCGCCTCGCTGATGGGACCGATCCGGACCCCTTGGCGCTGCTGACATTCCTGGATGCGTTCCCGCCAGTGATGTTCGATCTCGGACGGTTCAATTGGGCGCCGACGATGGAACTGACCGCACATCTGCGCGCACAACCAGCACCGGGCTGGATCAGTGCGAAGCTGTACACCCGCAATATCGCCGGTGGCATGTTCGAAGAGGACTGCGAACTGTGGGACTCGGCAGGACGCCTCGTCGCTCAATCACGGCAGCTGGCCCGGCAGCCGCGCGACTGATCCGACTGTGACGGTGCGCGACCGTCGAGGACGACAGCGGACTTTCACGTCAGTGCCATGACCTAGAGTCAGGTCAACACGTCGCCGACCGTGAAAGGACCCCAACCATGGCGTCCCTGTCCTCACTGAGCATCACCTTCGACTGCCTCGACGTCGAAGCACAATCGATCTTCTGGGCGGACCTCCTCGGCGCTGAAATCGACGCGGGCGCGAACGAATTCGTCGCCAGCATCGGGGGAGTCCACAACACCGAGGCACCGACCCCGGGAATGCTTTTCCTCAAAGTCGACGAGCGTGCCGAGGGCAAGAATCCTCTGCACATCGACTTCGACGATCCGCACTATCCGAACGATGTTGGGCGGGCGGTATCACTCGGCGCGCAGAAGATCGCCTCTTTCGACGAGCACGGAATCGAGTGGACGACTTTGAAAGATCCCGAGGGAAATCTCTTCGACATCGGGCGACGAAAGCCAGACTGACCATGCCGCGTTTAGAATGAACGACAGGCAACTTGCATGATCAGAGAGGCTCAGCATGACCCTGCCCTTGACCGACCCGACCAATGCCCCGAACGAGCGGCGTGGACTCGAAGAGTTCCTCGAATATTTCCGCCAGGTGATCAGACGCAAAGCCGATGGGCTGACCCCTGACCAACTCAAACACACGGTGGCTTCATCATCACTGACGATCGGCGGGATCATCCGCCACCTCACGCTCGTCGAAGAGAGCTGGTTCGTCGAAGTGCTGCAGGGCAGAGAGCTGGGTGAGCCCTGGGCGAGCGTCGACTGGAAGACTGATTCCGACTGGGACTTTGAGTCTGCCGCCGGAATGAGTGCTGATGAGCTCCTGACTGCCCACGAGAAGTCCTGCGCCACTTCGCGTGAAATCCTCGCCGAGGTGGCCGACCTGGATACGCTCACCGCGAGAGGTGATCGTGACGGAGAGAAGTTCAACGTCCGGTGGATCCTCATCCACCTCATTGAAGAGTATGCCCGTCACGCGGGCCACGCCGACCTCCTGCGTGAAGACATCGACGGTGAGATAGGCGACTGAGTCCTGGCCTCCGAACAACGAGTCGATCAAATAGGCTTGTGGGTATGACGAACATTCCGCCGACCGGCAGCGATACTGCACCGAAACGACCTGCAGCGCTCATTCCGCTCGATCTGATCCGCGGTTTCCTCATCGGCAGCGCCGAGCTCGTCCCCGGAGTCTCCGGCGGAACGATCGCGCTGGTCACGGGCGTCTACGACCAGCTCATCGACTCCGCGGCACATGTGGTCTCGGCGGCGAAGACTCTCGTCACGGGACCGAACCGGGTAGCAGGTGCATTGGCCGAACTGCGACGCACCGACTGGTTCCTCGTCATCCCCGTCCTGGTGGGCATGGCCACCGCAGTCTTCACAATTGCCGGAATCTTGGAGTCCTTCGTCACCGGCAATCCGGAACTGGCACGCGGACTGTTCTTCGGCCTCGTCGCCGCCAGCATCGCGGTGCCCCTGCGAATGCTGCCAGCACGATCATCGAGGCAGCCCGTGCTCGCCGGCAGCCTCGCCTTCCTTGCCGCAGCCGCTCTGGCATTCTGGATGACTGGACTGGCCGGCGGCGCCGACGTCGAGAACCCACCACTTATCGCCGTCTTCTTCGTCGCTTCGATCGCGATCTGCGCCCTCGTCATCCCCGGAGTCTCCGGATCGTTCTTCCTGCTGGCTGTCGGTATGTATTCGACCACCCTGCGCGCCGTCGATACTCGAGACTTCGGCTACCTCGGCATCTTCATGCTCGGTGCGATCCTTGGTCTGGCCGTGTTCGTCAATATCCTCAAATATTTCCTCCATAACTACCGGTGGTGGACGCTTATCGTCATGGCCGGTCTGATGTTCGGATCCCTGCGTGCATTGTGGCCCTGGCAGTCATCTGCTGAGGTTGGAGCCGACGGTGAAGAGCACGGGGCAGGTGCTCTGCTGGCACCAGTCGACCCGGTGCTCGGTCCGATCCTTCTTGCTGCCCTCGGTGCCGCCGTCGTCATCGTCCTCATCATCGTCGAGGCGAAGTTTGCGTCCTCGAAGGACGAAACCGGGGGCGCCGAATCTACCGAAGCGTGAACGCAAGAGAGTTTGTCCAAATTTCTCTCAAGCTCCATTCAGAAAACGGTTCGCGCCCATTAGGGTAAGAGAGTTGAATCACAGTCACTCTGTCTGACCGCTTCTCTGGAGACTCATGCGTCTGCGCACCCTGGCCTCATCCTCACTCGCCCTTGCTCTGATCGTCACAGGCCCCGCGGCCGCCTCCGCAACCGGTCTCGGCAGCGCCGATGACCCCGTCGATCCCCAGGCGGCGACGACCGGGGAACTGACTCTGTTGGCGACGACTGACGTTCACGGCAACGTCCTCAATTGGGACTACTTCGCGAACAAGCCCTATCCGGCAGGGGAGGAGCTGGGCATGTCTCGAGCCTCGACGCTCATCAAGGAAGTGCGCGAGGACAAAGGCGCCGAATCCGTGCTCCTCGTCGACAACGGCGACACCATCCAAGGCAATCCCCTGGCCTACTACTACGCCAAGCAGGAGCCGATCACGACCAGCGGCCAGACCCACCCATTGGCCAAAACCTACAACCATCTGGGATACGACGCACAGGTCGTCGGCAACCACGAATTCAACTACGGCCTCGATCTTTTGGCCACCTACCGTGACCAAGTCGACTTCCCGCTGCTCGGAGCCAATGTCATCGACGACGCAGACGGACAGTCCCATCTGGATCCGTACGCGATGATCGACAAGCAGGTCGACGGTGAGACGATCACCGTCGGCGTCCTCGGCGTGACGACTCCCGGCAGTCGCATCTGGGACAAGAACAACCTGTCCGGAAAGGTGCACTTCGACGATCCCGTGGAGACGGCGCAGAAGTATGTCCCGAAGATGAAGCAGAAGGGCGCCGACGTCATCGTCGTGCTCTCCCATTCGGGCAAAGATCCGAAAGGACAGAGCTGGGATCCTGACCAGCTGCAGGAGAACGTCAGCACTTCGGTGGCGAAGGTGCCTGGAGTCGATGTCCTCGTCGCCGGTCATACTCATCAGAACGAACCCAGCCAAGTCGTCAACCGCGACGACGGCAGCCAAGTGCTCATCACTCAACCGAACTACTGGGCGCGTTCGGTCTCCGAGGTGGGACTGCCGATCAATCTCGACACCCACCACGTCGACTGGGGTGAGAACGAGCCGCACGCGGACGCTCTCGTCACCCAGGGCGACGTCGCTGAGGATCAGGAGATCAAGGATCTCGTCGATGAGCAGCACCGGACCACGATCGACTACGTGAACACGAAGATCGGCTCGGTGACCGAAACGCTTTCGGCGAAGACTTCGTACTACGAGGACACTGCGATCCTCGACTTCATCTCTCACGTCCAGACGGAGAAAGTGGAAGAAGGCCTGAAGGGAACGGACTATGAGGGTCTTCCCGTGATCTCGCAGGCATCGCCTTTCAGCCGCACGGCGGAGTTCCCAGCCGGTGACATCACGATCCGCGATGTGGCCGGGCTCTATGTCTATGACAATACCCTGGCAGGCGTCGAGATCAACGGCGCCCAACTGCGCGACTACCTCGAGTACTCGGCACGCTACTTCAAACAGACCGAAGAGGGCGCCGAGTTCGATCCAGTCGACGGCACCAATGCGATCGACGAAGTCTTGGAATCTCCGATCCCGGACTACAACTATGACGCTCTGGCAGGAATCGACTACGACATCAATGTCTCCAAACCGACCGGGGAGAGGATCGAAAACCTCAAACAGGCCGACGGCAGCGAGGTCGGAGTCGACGATCGCTTCATCCTCGCCATCAACAACTACCGCCAGTCCGGGGGAGGCGGCTACCCGGTCGACGGACTCAAAGAGGTCTACAACGAACAGGTCGAGGTGCGCCAGGCACTCATCGACTGGGCTGAGGCGAAGCAGATCGTCGACCCAGCCGACTTCTTCGATGAGAATTGGCAGGTCGTCACCAGCAGCCGTGCACCCGGTGGAGACGACGATTCCAACGACAACGAGGATGCTGACACCTCCGGCGAAGCAACTGCAGAGGCAGACTCGAAGGGGTCCGATGGCGATGAGTCCGAGGCTGGTGGAAGTTCCGACGCGGCGGGGTCCGGGAGTGCCGGAAACTCCGACGGAGGGGACGACACCGGAGAAGCAACATCCGAGGACGATGATTCGACGAACGGGGCTTCCGACGGCAGCACATCGGACGGCAACGCTGACGACGGTGCAGCCGACGACTCGGCGGCCGGCGCAGGCGGCGGGGCCGATCTGCCGCGGACAGGGCTCGAGGTCGCCACAAGCGTAGGCATCGGAGCTGCCATCATCGCACTCGGTGCGGCCCTCGTAGTCTTCTCGCGCCGTCGTCGCCGTTGAGTGACCGGCGGAGGCCGGTGGGATGCGGCGACCCGACGGTTCGTCGGACGACCGTTCCGCGTTCACCGGGTTTCCCTGAGCGCCGACTCACGTAGAGTGAGAGTGACAGCAGTCAGCTCTGAAGAAGGAGAGAGTCAAGCATGGCCAACACAGCATTTCAGGGATCTCCGGTCAAGACCGTCGGCGAACTGCCAGCCAAGGGCGAGCAGTCCCCGGCTTTCAGCCTCGTCGGCAGCGACCTCGGTGATGTGAACTCACAGGACTACTCGGGCAAGCGCGTCGTGCTCAACATCTTCCCCAGCCTCGATACGGGTGTGTGCGCCGCCTCGGTGCGCAAGTTCAACGAACTCGCCTCCGGTCTGGAGAACACCACCGTTGTCTGCGTGTCCAACGACCTTCCATTCGCCCAGGCCCGCTTCTGCGGCGCCGAAGGCATCGAGAACGTCGTGACAGCATCGGGATTCCGCAGCTCGTTCGGCAAGGACTTCGGTGTGACCATGGTCGATGGTCCGCTCGCCGGTCTCCTCGCCCGGTCCGTCGTCGTCCTCGACGAGAAGGGCACCGTGACCTACACGCAGCTCGTCGATGAGATCACCACCGAACCCGACTACGATTCGGCGACCGCAGCTCTGGGAGCCTGATCTCGACTCCGCGGATCGGAGCCTCGACCTGCGAAGAATGAACCGGGTGGGACGCACAAGCGTCCCACCCGGTTCACTTTAGACGGTTTTGCGTCGGCACCCCGGCAGCAGTCGGGCAGCTCAAGCCGAAGCACTCACATATCGACGACAGTGATCGGCAGAGCGTAGTCGACACCGGCGAGCTCTCCACCACTCGTGGTGATGCTCGGAATCATGTCCTTCGGCGCCGGATGGTCTTTGAGCGCGTCCAAATAGACCTTGTGGGCTTCGAGCGACCGGACACCGCGGTCGACGTGCTCAGCCGTGAGAGCCACGGCGTGAGTGGGCTTGGCGCCGTTGATGAGCAGTCGATCAGCCTTCCACGCATCGAGCCCCTCGTCCTTGAGATCGGTGAAGACCCAAGGATTGTCGGCGTCGCGGATCGCATCGACAGTGGCAACGCCGGCATGGCGATGGTCGACGTGATTGAGACCCCACTGCACCTGAAGGTCGAAGGTCGTGACGACGACTGCGTTCGGCCGGAACTCGCGGATCTTCCGTGCAATCGCCCGGCGCAGCTCGTGGTTGGGCTCAAGCAGACCATCTGGGAAGTCGAGAATCTCAAGGTCGTCGACGCCGACGATATTGCATGCCCGACGCTGTTCCTCGGCGCGCAGCGGTGCCACTTCCTCCGGGCTCAAGTCCCGGATCCCCGCCTCCCCACGGGTGAGCAGGAGGTAGGCGACCTCTTTGCCCTCATCGGTCCACTTTGACACTGCCGCCGAACCCCCGTATTCCATATCGTCGGGGTGGGCGACCACACAGAGCACACGGTCGATATCAGAGTCATCGAAAAGCGGGATCTCAGTCATGACACCAGGCTAAGCGGCAGCTTACCGTTGCGCTAGGGCGCGGGGACGAACAGACGATTGGGTACGATATGGATGACCCACTGACCGAGTGAAGGCAGACAACGATGAATAGGTCACTCGTGGCAGTGGCGTTGGTTTTGGGGCTCACCCTCAGCGGATGTTCGGCGTTCCGGGTCAGCAGCTCCGATGAGGCCGGCGCGAAACCAGCCAGCGTGGGCGTCGGTGACGGGCAGTCACCTTCTCCGACACCAACCGGTCCGACAATTCCTGAGGGTATGAGTGAGACCACTGCCGAACTCGGCGGACAATGTCCCGTCGAAGTCAGCTTGGCTTTGAGCGCTGACTGGGGCGATGGATCCGGATACGACGGCTATCGGCTCTATGAAGCCGATTCCGGGGCGATCATCACGGTCAACTGCATCGATGATGACGAGTCTTCACCACAGGATTTGGTGGATCAGGCGCGCGAGCGGATGTTCAGCACTTCGGGATCGTCACTGGGCAGCGAGTCCACCGGATCACTCGACGGGGGAGAATACTGGGTCTTCCACGGCACGCTGGCCCCCGACGATATGCGCGCAGTCGACAAGGAAGATTCAGTGATCTTCGGTGCCGTGGCCGGAGTGTCCGTCGACGGCCGGCTTTTCAAGGTCAGCGTCGACATGCTCGCACAGGCTGATGACACTGAGGCTCAGGACCAGTTCCGACAGATGCTGCCGACGGTTCGCTTCGACGATCAGGAGCTCAAAGCTCCGGACCTGCGCTGAAGCTGCCGACCAACTGACATGCGTTTGAGCAGTTCCCGGGCCGCTATCCTTCCAGCTCTGGTGGCTCCGACCGTGGAGCTGGCCGAGCCGTAGCCGACGAGGAACAGTCGCGGGTCGTCTTTGACTGCGACCTCGGTTTCCATAGATATTCCGCCATCAGGTGTGCGCAGCCTCAAGGGGGCGAGGTGTTTGAGTGCTGCTCGGAACCCGGTGTTCCAGAAGATCACGTCGACTTCTTCGACTTGTGGTTCGGCGAACGGAAACCATGACTCGGGCACTGCCAGGTGGTCGCTGGCTGAGGGGCCCAGGCCCTCCGACGTGGTGGGTCGTTCGGTGTCGTCGATCCCGGGGAAGTGGACTCCGTGGGGAAGGATGCGGTCGAACATGCCTCGAGAGACGAGGACTCCCGAGTCGATTCCGTCGCGGAACTCTCTGCGGATCGGCAGTCCTGTTGTTCGGACGACGCTGGCTGGGGCCAACCCGGACAGAGTTCGTTCGCGAACGGCTCGTTCGACTTCGAGGCCCCAATGGCCGTCGAATTCTCTGGAGGTGAAGTTCGGGGGACGGCGTGTGGCCCAAAGCGTGTCGGTCACCTCGGCGAGTTCGAGGAGGAACTGCGTGGCGGAGATTCCACCGCCGACGACGAGCGTACGCAGTCCGCGGAAGTCTTCGACGTCGCGGAAGTTCACTGTGTGCAGCTGGTGGCCTTCGAACTCGGCGATGCCGGGGATGAAAGGCACGTAGGGCTGGGTCCAGGTGCCGGTTGCGTTGATGAGGTAGTTGCAGGAGAGCGTCACCTGTTCGCCGTCGATCGTTGCGGTGACGGTGAACCGTCCCTGTCCTGGTTCTTCGGACCGGACGGTGTCGACTTCAGCCGGGCGGATGACACAGAGTTCGAGTTCGCGCTCGAAGCGGGAGTAGTAGTCGGAGACGACTTCGGAGGCGGGCACGTTCGGATCGGGACGGCCGAGAGGGAAACCGGGGAGGTCGGAGATATGGTTAGTGGTTCCCAAAGTCAATGAGTCCCACCGCTCACGCCAGGCTCCACCAGGTCCGTCTCCGGCATCGAGGATGATGAAGTCTTTGCCTGGTGCGAGGCCGTCGCGCCACAGGTAATGGGCTGCGGACAGTCCGGCTTGGCCTGCCCCGATAATGACGACAGGCCAATGAGAATCGATCAGGAGCTCGTTGATTCGGCACACCATGGGGCCATTGTTTCAGGTTTCCCTCGTCACGGTTCCGTCGATCGGGTCCGAGCGATGTGCTGATCCGTTTCGGCAGTGAGTTATGGCGTCAGCGGGCAGATTGGGCGCAGTCGGGCCCACGAGGATTGGAATAGCAGTCTTCGTCGACGAGGTAGCGGTGATAGCGATAGACCTCGATGCCGATGTCGTTGCTGGCGACGTGAGCGAAACCATCGATCGGAAGCCAGGGGCCGCCGTCGACCGAGAACTCACCGCTGAATGTTGCTGTCATCGAGGCCGACACCTTGCCTGATTCTTGGTATTCGTGTCCGATCTGCGGGGTGCCGCCGGGAAGGGGCTTCGCACCTTTTGCCGTGGTTGTCGCGCCCGAGCCGTCCCCGAAGTCCCAGTTGAAACGCTCTGGGGTGACTTTGACCTGAACTGCGTAGGTCAGCAAGGTCATGTCGATATAGCTGACGTCGGTGTCGGTCCAGAAGGCGGCCGGTTTGCCGACGACGGCCCAATCCTTTGGCCAGGCGTAGATTGTGGGTGCCGGAATGTCGAAGTTCTGGAACTGCGATTCCGGGATGCGAGTCGGGGGATCAGGTCGGGCAGGGGCACCGCCGCCGCCTCCACCACCTGGTCCGGGCTCACTCACACAGAGATAGCCGACGTCTTCCGTCGGGCAGTCAGGCAGGCCGCCGCCTCCTCCGCCAGCGCCGCCTCCGGATCCACCGCCGTTGTTGCCGCCGTTACCGCCGCCAGAGCCGCCACCTTCGGAGCCTCGGCCTCCAGATCCTCCGTCGCCAGAGCCGCCCCCGTCTGAGCCTCCTCCGCCTCCTCCTGGAGTGTCAGCGGAACAGTTGTTGATACGCCGCATATCGCAGGTAGGAGACGCAGATGCTGGCAATGGATGAAACAGAATCAGAGTAAGTAGCGCTGTGAGGAAGACACCTATCAGAGTATTTGTCTTTAACATTTGCGATCTCGTAGGGACTGATCTGTGACTTTCCAGCCGTCGGTACCTCTTTGGATGAGGTGCTCCATGGTTACCCGATCACTCCCATTGGGGGTAGGTGATTCGTCCTTGGGTAACAATGACCACTTCGACAGGTCAAAACAGAAATGTACGGTGACAGAATCGGGCCTATCGACTGCTTTCTCAGCCTCGACTTTGTCAACTTCGATATTGGTAGGAGTGACCTTGCCTGAAAACGTGTAAGAACCATCCTTTATGACTGCGACATCTCCATTAATGGATTTCAGGGCCGCGCCGTCGGCGTAATCTGGAAACTTGTTGGCAGTTGAGAAGTCGCCTGAATAGGCTTCATTCACAGTCCGAAAATAGCCATCAAACGCCACGAGGGCACCCTCGACGGCCTTCTTCTCCTCTTTATCGAGGGTGAGGTCGGTTTCGTAGTCGGGGATGGCCACCTCGGCGGGGTTATCGGTCGACCCTGCGTCGGGCTGCTCTGCGGGCAGGGTCGACGTCGGCGCGGCTACCGGAGAATTGTCGGCACAACCGACGACCGAGACCAAACTCAGCGCGGAGAAAACGGCAACGAATATTTGGGCAGGTCGACGATGCGGTCGGGACGATCCAGTTCTCATTCCACGCCTCTGTGGTCTGCAACTGCGGCGCGACCCCATCGGCCGACACCCGGATTCCCTACATTATTCGACAGGCATGCTTTTTAGAACAGGCGAAGTCGAATCTGTGGATAACTCACGTCCGAGTGCGTGCAAGCACCTGTCCCTCAGCAGCTATCGCTATTTGTTCGCGGCCTTTGCCGCCTTAGCCGCGGCCTTCTGCTGCTTCTTGAAGGCACGGATCTCTTGCAGAGTGACATCGTCGACGACATCGGCGATTGAGCGGCGGGCCTCCGGGTCACCGTAGTCACCGGCGGCCTCCTGCCAGCCCTCGGCCTGGAGCTCGAACTGCTTGCCGAGCAGCGCCAGGAAGATCTTGGCCTTCTGATCTCCGAACCCGGGCAGCTTCTTCAGCCGCTTGAGGACCTCAGCACCGCTGGGGTTGCCGTCGGACCAGATCGCCTCGACATTGCCGTCGTATTCGTCGACGATGGTCGCCGCCAGCTTCTGCACGCGTCCCGCCATCGACTTCGGGAACCGGTGCACCGCAGGAGTCTGGGCGAAGATGTCGAGGAAGTCATCCGGATTCATCTCCGCGATCTCGTCGACATCGAGCTTTCCCAGCCGTTCGGCCAGCTTGGCCGGTCCGGCGAAGGCGCTCTCCATGGTCACCTGCTGATCGAGGAGCATTCCAACGAGCAGAGCGAAGCGGTCTTCGGCCAACAGTGCATCGGCCTTCGGATCTCCAGACAGGAACAGTGAAGTCATGACTCCATCTTCGCACGCTATCTGCCGCTGTCGGTGCACCGATATCATCGGGGGATGATCTGCCCCTGCTCCGGAATGCCACCCGGTACCGACTACGACGACTGCTGCCGTCCGGCCCTCGACGGCGAATCGTGGCCCACCACCGCCGAGGCGCTCATGCGCTCCCGGTATACGGCCTTCGTCCGCGGCCACGAAGACCACCTTTTCCGCACATGGCACGCCAAGACCCGACCCGATGACGTCGGCATCGATGACGCCACCACGTGGCTCGGACTCGAGATCGTGTCCACCACGGACGGGGGACCGGATGACGCCACCGGAACAGTGCACTTCCGTGCGCGATTCCGGGACCACCTCGGCGATCATGTCCTCGAAGAGAATTCCGCATTCGTCCGCAGAGCCGGACGGTGGATGTACCTCGAAGCTCTCGAGAACTGAGAACCAGCAACAACCTCGAGAACCGATGACGGCTGTGCCTATACTGGTGGTCGGCGCATCCAACGCCCAGCCGAGGTCGTGTTCCCAGCACACCGACCGCATGGCGAAGGGGAGAGAATCCTCGGACGAAACCGGCACGGTGTTTTCCTGACCAGGTTTCGTGCTGGGGGAGACTTGGTCGCCAAAGGGAGCGACACCATGACCAAGGACAAGGATTTCAAGAAGCTCGTTCGCGCGCGGATGACCGAAACCGGTGAGAACTTCACCACGGCCCGCACCGCACTCCTCACCGCGAACCAGAGTGGACAATCAAGCACCGATTCCAGCATTGATCCGCAGATACTGCGGTTTCGGACGAAGACACTGAGAACGTTCATGCCCGACGGTTACATCGTCTCCGTTCCGACGAAACGACGTGCCCTCGTGCTCGTCCTCATCGAAGTTCTCGCCGCCCTCGACCCCGACCGGGTCTACGACGAGAAGCAGCTCAACGTCATCCTCGGGGAGTTCCATCCTGACTTCGCTCTGCTGCGGCGTGAACTCATCGACTATCGCCTGCTCGAGCGCAATGCCCACACCGGTGAGTATTGGGTCAACCCGAGCCCGCCTACCCACACCGGTTCACAAGCGCAGGAGATGGCGGGGCTCGAGGTATTTCTGCGCTGAAGCGGCGACGGCGTATCCTTGAAGCTCGAACCACAACCGGGCAGACACGAGGAGCATCCATGGCCTATCACGCCGATTCGACCGATCTCGACGAAAAAGAGATTCTCAGCTGGGACATGTTCGGCCAATCAGCGCGTGATATGGCGCAGACCATCGCGGATTCCGACTACGATCCCGAGATCGTCATCGCCGTGGCCCGTGGCGGACTGCTGCCCGCCGGAGCGCTGGCCTACGCCCTCGGGCTCAAGCTCTCCGACGCCATCAACGTCGAGTTCTATACGGACGTCCACGAGACCCTGCCCGACCCCATCCTGCTCGCCCCGATGCTCGACATCGAAGCGATCAAGGGCAAGAAGCTGCTCGTCGTCGACGACGTCGCCGACTCCGGCCGCACCCTGGCTCTCGTCCTCGAACTGCTGCGCAAACACGGCGCAGAAGCCCAGTCGGCCGTCATCTACGCGAAGTCCGCGTCGATCATCGACCCGGACTTCGTGTGGAAGCGCACCGATCAGTGGATCGTCTTCCCGTGGTCGGCTGAACCTCCGGTCGTCGCCAACAAGTAAGCTGACCGTATGGAGGAGACACGGGACATCGGCGCCCCGTGCGGACGTGTGCGTGCCCAAGTCGTCGGCGACGTGATCCGCGCCCGAGGCATCCGCTACGCCCGCGCCCGCCGTTTCCTCCCTCCCATCGATGAACCCCCTGTGGACTTCATCGACGGCGGTCAGCCCGGCCCGGCGAGCCCGCAGCTGCGCCGCGACCCGAACGCCGGAATGACCTTCGACCAGCTCGGCGGGCTTCCTATCAGTGAAGACTGTCTGCGCGTGAGCGTGACAATGCCGAAGGACACCACCACCGAGGCGGGACTTCCCGTCCTCGTCTGGATCCACGGCGGAGCCTACGTCGCTGGGGCCGGGGATGCGGAGATCTACGATCCGTACGCCCTGGCCACCGAGCAGAACATCATCGTCGTGTCCGTGACCTATCGCCTCGGTGTCCTCGGCTATCTGGGAACGGGCCGGGACGAACACCTCAACCTCGGAGTGCTCGACCAGATCTCCGCCCTGCGCTGGGTGCAGACGAACATCTCTGCCTTCGGCGGCAACCCGGACAATGTCACGATTGCCGGTCAAAGCGCTGGGGCAGATGCCTGCGCCCACCTCATGATCGCCGAAGGCACCGAAGGACTCTTCCACCGAGTGCTCATGGCCTCAGCCCCCTTGGGACTGGCTGGCGGCACGGACGCGATGAACTGGGCGATGGGGAAGGTCGCTCAGAAGATCGACCCGGAAGCCAGCGTCGACGAGATCCTGCAGGCGCAGGAAGAAGTGCACAAAGCCGCCCTCGTCGGTGGCCTGCATGCCGGAATGTGCTTCGGAGTCCGCTACGGCCAATACCCGCTGCCGACACGTGCGGACGCAGCCGAGGCCTGGGCCCAAGTCGCACCGAAGATCGAAGTGCTCATGACCCGCACGGAACGTGAGATCGCCTTCTTCGCCGGTTTCGTCCCCGCCCTGCGTCGCCTCCATGATCGCAAACTGACCTCGCCGATGCTCGAATCCCTGATCTCCGGAATCACCTCCGCGGTCTACACCCGAGCCGGGCGCGAATTCTTTGACCGCCACCGGATGTCCGGCGGCCAAGGTGCCCGCCTGCTCATCGTCTCCCGCGGAGACGGCAGCTTCTTCGACGCCGCCCATTCCGGCGACCTGCCGCTGATCTTCCCCGGCGACATCTGGCACGACTCCTTCCTCGACTACGGTGCGACCACCGGTATCGCCGGTCCCGAACTGCGCCGGATCTGGGGCGAATTCACGACCTCGGGCACCCTTCCGCGCTTGCCAGTGCCCGGTCTCGTCGACATCATGGGCTGACCGGCTCGCCGGCGCATTCCACGTCTGCGTTCACCTGAGCTGTCGTCTTTTCACAACCGCCGTGTCACCGGCGTGGACTACCGTTGGATCATGGACGCACATCAGATTTCGGCAGCCCGTCTGATCTCACAGGGGCTCGTCGGACCGCCGCCCTCGTCACCGACAGGATCCGACCTCTCACCTGCCGGTGCCGTCGTCGAGCATCTCGGCTGCGTCCAAGCTCAAGCCCTCGGCGGTGCTTTGGTCTCCGTCGCCCTGCGTCTTGGCCCTGATGTCACTGCGGGTGTGGCTGCAGTCCGGGCCGCCATCGACGCCGGAGAGATCGTGCGCTCCTGGACCCAGCGCGGCACGATCCATCTGACCACGTCCAAGGACATCGGTTGGATACTCGGCCTCACCGGGGCACGGACCATGAAGTCCACGGCCAAGCGGCGCGAATATTTCGGCATCACCGACGCCATGCTCGAGACTGCAGCGGAACTCGCCACCTCGGCTATCAGAGCCCGCGGACCGCTGACGCGTGAAGAGCTGCTCGAGTCTTTCGCTCCCATCGGCGCCGGAGACTCATACGGCCACGCCCGGTACCTCATCACGTCCCTGGCACTGCAGAACATCATCGTCCAAGCCCCCATGATCGAGGGCAAGGACGACATGAAATACGTCCTCACCGCCGCTTGGGTGCCCACTCCCACGCACCTGGACGCCGAGGCGGCCGACCACGAATGGATGCGACGATTCGTCACCAGCCACGGACCGGTGACCCTCGACGACGCGACACGGTGGTCGGGCTTGCCGAAGACACGGATGAGAACAGCCATACAGGCCGGAATCGACGCCGGTGAGATCGTGAGCACCGAGATCGACGGCATCGACTACGTACACGCTCCCGATCTGGAAGACCGACTGAGCGAATGGGAGGAGGCGGCACACGAGACCATGCTGTTGCCCGGTTTCGACGAGATCATCCTCGGATACAAAGACCGCAGCGTCACGCTCGACCCCGCCAACGAAAAACTCGTTGTGCCCGGAGGCAACGGAATGTTCAAGAACACGGTCGTGACCGGCACCCGTGCACGCGCCACGTGGAAGCGATCACCCCGCAAGACCGGACCACGAGTTCTCGTCGACACATTTCCCGGGGAGACAGTCGACCCGAAGACCATCGAAGCGGTCAGCAAAACCCACCCCGCTTTCGTCTGAGAGCGCAGGCACGACTGTCAATGGACGAACTCCGAAGCACCCGCACATCGTCGACCGGCCAGGCCGAGACGGATGACCGACCAGCCTCGCCACCGATGAGCATCGCTGTCGGGATCATCCTCAATCCCAATCATCCGGCGACGTGGCGGGCGTACGCCGATCTTGTTCCGGAACTGCAGAAAGCCGGTGCACACCACCGGAGCATGACGACCAGCGTCGAACGCTCAGGTCGATGGCAAGCCGAACAGCTCATCGAATGGGGAGCCGACGCCGTCATCATTCTCGGCGGAGACGGAACCATCCGGGCGACAGCCCCGGTGCTCGCGAAGGCGGGAATGCTGACGTTCCTCATCCCGACCGGGACCGCGAATGTGCTCAGCCGCCATATCGGCCTCCGCTCAACTCGACACGCAATCGACCATTGCGTGCGTGCGGTGGCATCGATCATCCGAGACGGTTCGACGAACCTGCGCGGCATTCCGATCAATACTGCGGAATATCAGCGGGCCGACGGCCGACGGCACCGCACCGAATTCATCAGCCTCGCGGGAACCGGGGGAGACGCCCGGGCCGTCGCCCACCACCACTCCGCCCCAGGACTGCTCGGCTATGCGTGGGGAGCCGCCAGGGCGCTTTTCGCCGCGGACTTCACCGTGGGCACAGTGGACACATTGAACACAGCAGACGGATCGGGCGGAGCGGACACCTCGGACACAGGCGGAAGCGCCTCGGCACCGGTGTGGTCGGTGATGGCGTCGAAGGTGGCTCGTCCCGCAGGCCCCATTGCCGTGTTTCCTCAGGCACGTATCGATGCTGAGGCGTTCAATGTGCTCAGAGTCGGTCCGATCCCGGACCGACTCATCGCGCGCTGCCGAGCGTGGGCAGGAATCGCCACAGTCTGTCTGCAGGGCAGACCGCAGGCACACCCGCTCATGAACTATCGCTCCACGACGGAAATCACGGTCTCCCTCGAATCGCCGATGCCGACACACCTCGACGGAGACCTCATCGGCGACTGCCTGGAACTACGGGTGAGCGCCGGCGAGAAGAAGCTGCTGGTCTCAGCGCCGACGGCGTGAGGTGCCGAAGATTCCGCGCGCGATCTCACGTGCGGCGGTCCGCGTGAACTGTTTGAACGCCGAGGACTTCACGACCTGGGTGAACATGTTCTCGTCATCCTTCTTCGCCGACTTCTTCCGAGAGTCGCCGGACTCCTCTGGGAAGTCGATCTTGTCCGCAGAGCCGCCACGGTCCTGACCGTCGGCGGGAGCATCGGCAGGCGCCGATCGCTGCTCCTCGGCGTGAGCTTCAGATCCGCCTTCGAGGCGTTTGGCGAGGATCTCGCGAGCAGATTCGTTGTCGATCGCGGTGCCGTACTTCTCATGCTGGGGCGATGCTGCGACGGCCGCTTTGATCTCGTCCTCGCTCATCGGCCCCATCTTCGACTCCGGGGCCCGCATCCGCGTCGGCGCCACGGGAGTCGGAGCACCATCGGGATCCATGACAGTGACCACGGCTTCGCCGATGCCCAGTGATGTGAGCAGCTCTTCGAGGTCGTAGTCGGACTTCGGGAAGGTCTGTACGGTCGCCTTGAGTGCTTTGGCATCGTTGGGTGTATGCGCGCGCAGCTGGTGCTGGATACGCGAACCCAACTGTGCGAGCACATCCTCAGGAACGTCCTTCGGAGTCTGCGTGACGAAGAAGATGCCGACACCCTTCGACCGGATGAGCCGCACCGTCTGCGTCACGGACTGAAGGAAGGCCTTCGAAGCACCGGCGAAGAGCAGATGAGCTTCGTCGAAGAAGAACACGAGTGAGGGCTTGTCGGGGTCGCCGACCTCCGGCAGGTCCTGGAACAGATCGGCCAGCAGCCACATGAGGAATGTGGAGAACAGTGCCGGCGACTGGCTGAGCTTCTGCAGCTCGAGCACGGAGACGATTCCGGCACCGTTGTCGTCGGTGCGCAGCAGATCAGCGGTGTCGAATTCCGGTTCGCCGAAGAACACGTCGCCGCCCTGGGCGGCGAGTTCGGAGATCTTGCGCAGGATGACTCCGACGGTGGCCTTCGACGCTCCGCCGATGCCTTCGAGGTCGGCCTTGCCTTCGTCTGAAGTGAGGAAGTTGAGGACGGCTTTGAGGTCCGAGAGGTCGAGCAGTGCCAGTCCTGCCTGATCGGCATAGTGGAAGACCAGTGAAAGGACGGATTCCTGTGTGTCGTTGAGTTCGAGGACCTTCGACAGGAGGATCGGGCCGAACGATGTCACTGTCGCTCGCAGCGGAGTTCCCAGTCCAGAATCACCGAGGGTGTAGAACTCCGTCGGATTGCTCTTGGGCTGCCAGTCCTGACCGGCGGCGTCGAGGCGCTTGCGCAGTTTGTCGGATTCGACGGCGGCGGCGCCGATGCCCGAGAGGTCGCCCTTGATATCGGAGGCGAAGACCGGCACTCCGGCCCGGGACAGCTGCTCGGCGAGCACCTGCAGGGTCACGGTCTTGCCGGTTCCCGTGGCGCCCGCGACGAGGCCGTGCCGGTTGAGCATGGACAGCGGGATGGAGATCGGGGTCTCCTTCGAGGGATCCTCGCCGTCGAGGGCGACTCCCAGGTCAAGGGTTTCCCCGTCGAAGGTGTATCCGTCTTTGAGTGTCTGCAATGCCTGCTCAGTCATGTGTCAATCTTTACACAGCGGCGCCGAGGTGGTGGAGGA
Organism: Brevibacterium epidermidis NBRC 14811; assembly: GCF_001570805.1. GTDB lineage: Bacteria > Actinomycetota > Actinomycetes > Actinomycetales > Brevibacteriaceae > Brevibacterium > Brevibacterium epidermidis. Next base: position 144,849 of record NZ_BCSJ01000011.1, read on the forward strand.
ATTCTGCATGGATTCGTCCGTCCGTACCCAATTCCGGGTGGAAGCTGGCGCCCCAGACCGCACCTTGGCGGACGAGGACGGGCGTGTCATCGTGCGAAGCGAGCACCTCGATCTCGGGCCCGAGGTCGAGGATCTGCGGTGCACGGATGAACGTGCCCGCAACCGGTTCGTCCAGTCCGTGCACCGTCAACGGTGAGGTGAAGGACTCCCGCTGTCTGCCGTAGGCGTTGCGGGCCACGGTGATATCGAGCCCGCCGAGGCGGTCGAACCCGCCCAGCGAATCGTCACTGAGCCGATCGCTGAGGAGTATGAGTCCCGCGCAGGTGCCGAAGACCGGCAGGCCACCGTCCATGCGTTCGCGCAGAGTGGCGAAGAGATCCGTGCCGGCGGCGATGCGCACCATCGCCGTGGACTCTCCGCCGGGCAGGATGAGCGCATCGATGCCGACGAGGTGTTCGGATCGGGTGACCTTGAGGGTGTCGGCCCCCAGGGAGCCGAGCATGAGCAGATGCTCACGGAAGGCTCCCTGGAGGGCGAGGACGCCGACTCTCACCAGCCGCGCTCTGCCAGGCGGTGCGGTGCGGGGACATCGGCGACGTTGATGCCGACCATCGCATCGCCGAGTCCGCGGGATGCCCTGGCCACTGCAGCCGGGTCATCGAAGTGCGTGGTGGCCTCGACGATGGCCTTCGCACGGGCCTCTGGGTTGCCGGACTTGAAGATGCCGGAGCCGACGAAGACGCCGTCGGCACCGAGCTGCATCATCATCGCTGCGTCGGCCGGGGTCGCGATGCCGCCTGCCACGAAGGTCACGACGGGCAGACGGCCGAGGCTGGCGACCTGCTTGACCAGGTGGTACGGCGCAGCGATCTCCTTGGCGGCGACGTAGAGCTCGTCTTCGCTCTTGGCTCCCAGTGCACGGATCTCGGAGTTGATGGTGCGCAGGTGGCGCATCGCCTCGGAGACGTCACCGGTGCCTGCTTCGCCCTTCGAACGGATCATCGATGCGCCTTCGGTGATGCGGCGCAGAGCCTCGCCGAGGTTGGTCGCACCGCAGACGAACGGCACCTTGAAGACGGACTTGTCGATGTGGTTGACGTAGTCGGCGGGGGAGAGGACCTCTGATTCGTCGATGTAGTCGACGCCGAGGGTCTCGAGAATCTGTGCTTCGACGAAGTGTCCGATGCGGGCCTTGGCCATGACGGGGATGGATACGGCGCTGATGATCGAGTCGATGAGATCGGGATCGCTCATCCGGGCCACTCCGCCCTGGGCGCGGATATCGGCGGGAACGCGTTCGAGGGCCATCACGGCAGAGGCGCCGGCCGCCTCGGCGATGCGCGCCTGCTCTTCGTTGACGACGTCCATGATGACGCCGCCCTTGAGCATCTGAGCCAGGCCGGTGTTGAGGAGGGTCTGTGTTTCGGTCATTGTGGTGCAAGTCCATTCACTGTCGCGGAGTCGATCCGGGACGACACCGGGCACGGCGCAGACCGGTTTCGGACTGCTGCCAGGTGTCGGAGGAATCATGGTTCTTCGGAGTGAACGGCCGTTCGTGACCAGCCTAAACCGATGCGTGGCTCAATGAGAGGGCCAGAAACATGCAAGTATTTTAGGCCAGATTGATGTGGTCGCACTATGATCGACTGATGGTTTCGAAGTCACGGGTCGACACTCCGGCCGAGGGCATCGCTCTGCCGGTGAGCGTCGACAAGAGTCTGCCGACTCCGCTGCCGGATCAGCTCACTCAGGAGTTGCGTCGGCTCATCTCCGAAGGGACCCTGCGCCCGGGGGACGCGGTGCCGTCGAGCCGTCGGCTGGCCAAACATCTCGGTATCTCCCGTGGCAGTGTGGAGACAGCCTATGCGCAGCTCGTCGTGGAGGGTTTCCTCGTCACGGCCGAACGCTCGGCGACGCGGATCAATCCCGACCTGCCCGCAGCTTCGACAGTCGCGCGCCCGAAGAACCGAATCCCCGACTCGCCGAGACGGCGCCTGCGCAACTATGTCGACCTGCGTCCGGGATTCGGCGGTGACGATCCTCTGCGCGAACCGGCCTTTCGCCGAGCCTGGAGGGAGTCGCTCGATCTTGACCCGGGTCCGATCGATCCCTTGGGTCAGCCCCGTGCTCGCTGGGCGATCACTGATTATCTGCGGCTGACTCGTGGGATGGCTGTCGACCCCGACGAGATCATCCTCACCAGCGGGTCCCGCGATGGACTGCGGCTGCTGCTCAGCGTCGGCGTCCCCGGAACCATCGCCGTGGAGAATCCCGGGTTCCCGGGCCTGAGGCAGGCAATGTCCGACCAGCACCTCGTGCCCCTGGACATGGGTGAATCCTCGCCGGCACCTGCCGATGTGGGCGCTGCCGTCGTGACACCGAATCACCAGTTCCCACACGGAACACCGATGCCGGTCGATCAGCGTGCACGACTGCTGGACTGGGCGGCGCGGGGCGATGCGATCCTCATCGAGGACGACTACGACAGTGAGGCCCGTTTCACCCGCACCGTACTGCCCACCCTCTTCGATCTCGCATCATCGACCGGCAGCTCTGCCCAAGTCGTTCATATCGGCACCTTCTCCACTCTGCTGACCTCAGCTGTATCAACTGGTTACGTCATTGCTCGTGGGAAGGTCTCGGAGAGACTCATGGGCATGCGCTCGGCACTCGGCCCTGCGTTCTCTCCGATTCTGCAGATGGCCATCGCCTCCTACCTCGGCTCCGGTGGACTGCGCCGTCGCATCTCCCGTGGCCGGCGCCGGCTCCGGGCCGCCGAAGAGGTCGTGTCCGAGATCGGTCCGATTCCCGGCCTGGCCCACGACGGTCGCACTCTCGTCATCGAAACGTCTGAGGCGCAGGCCGCGAGCCTGCTGCGAGATCTGGCCGATCGGGGCATCCTCGTTGCCTCATTGGCTCGCGGTTGGACCGGCGGTGATGAAGTCAGGCACGGTCTGGTCATCGCTCATTCGAACGTCGAGGCCTCGGTGCTTCGGGAGGCCTTGGGAGAAGTGAAGACCCTGTTGAGTAGGATTCAGGCATGAGGAATTCGGGATTTGCAGTCGACGGCATCATCAAGCTGCTGCTGGCCGTGGCCGGCTTCGTCTTCGTCGGCGGGCTCGAGGACTTCTTCCTCGCCCCACGTTGGCTGGTCATCACCGCTCTGGTGCTGCTCTTCCTCAGCGCCGCCACCCAGATCTCCTATTCCGTGAGAAAGGGGGAGAAGCGGTATCTGAAGTACCCGATGGTCTTCGACGCACTCCTCATCGTCGCAGTCGTCGTCGGCCTCATCCTCGCTGCAGCGAGCAACCCCGCAGGCGCCTGGATCCTCTTCGGGTTGGTGGGCGTGGGCTCTCTGGGCATCGCCGTGATCTTCACGACCGGCGAGAACGGCCCTTCCTTCAGCGACGACGAGTCACCGAACTCCTGATCACTGCGCACAGCCGTTTTCGATCAAGCGCCCGCACATATTTGTCTTCGTCCGAAGTCGCATATCTGTTGTAACGCCTGATCGGTGCGAAGAGTGCGAAGGTCAGCGGTTGAACGCGATGGCCGCGATGTGGCCGTCTGGAATACCGGCCTCAAGATCGTGGATGTCGACATCCGGATGCGGTGAGTTCGGCTGCGGGCCGGCGCCGATGAAGTCGAGACCCGGGTCGCGTGCCAGGCCCGTGCTCAATGCCTTGAGGAAGGCTTCCGTGCGCGCCCACACGCGGACGAAACCCTCCGCGAAGTCGCCCTCGGGGAGCGCCTCGAGCTCTGCCCGTTCCCTTTCGTGCAGCAGCTGCATCGCCTCGAGGGCGACTTCTCGCTCAGGCACCGCTTCGATGTCGAGCCCGACCGGGTCGTCGGAGACGGCGACGAGGACCAGACGACGCGACCGGGACACCGAGAACTCGCACTCGTCGTGGCGTGGTTTGCCCGCCGAATCGAGTCGGATCTCGATCGCAGCAGGATCCTGGTCGAGATGCGCACCGAGGACGTGGCGGAGGACGACACGGCCCGCAGACCAGGTGGCGGCCGCCTCGGCGTCGAATTCGCGCGCATAGTTGCGTTCCTGCTCGGTGAGCACGGAATCGTCATCACGCGCCCATGCCGCCTCGGCCGAGGTATCGGCGAGGACGAGCGTTGCGGGAAGATCGGTGGGCAGTACGGTGAAACTGGGGTGGTGCACCATCGATCAGCGGCCCAAGGCCTTGTTGATCTTCTTCAGTTTGCGGTTGAGAACGAAGATCCGCACCGAACCGATGATTCCGGCGATGAGGATTCCGCCGATCGCAGCGAAGAGCATCGCCACACCCAGGGGCAGTTCGAACTGCCAGCCGAAGTACTGGAACTCGGCCGGGACATTGTTCTGCAGAATGAAGATGAGCAGCAGGACGACGATGACAGCGCCGAGGATGAGGGAAACCCACATTCCCGCCGACATTCCGGACCCGGCCTTCGTCGACGGCAGCTCACCGGTGTGACCCGCCGGAGGCTGTGACTGCTCAGCCCTCTCGTGCGGAGACATCTCCCGGGTCTTATCCGCTGCAGCGGTCTCGCCCGTCGCGGGAGTATCGCTGCCGAGGACTGAATCGGTTTCGGCCAGGAGCTCTTCGGGCGTCTGCGAATCGCCACGCGGGTCTTGAGTACTCATGCGTCCATCATATCTGCTGATGGGGCGCATAAGGGAGGTAATGCGAAAGAGTCCCGGCAGTGGCTGCCGGGACTCTTTCCCAAGTGGTGTCGATCAGGTGATCAGACAGTCTTGCTCAGCGAGGAGATGATCTCATTGAGCGTGGCCGAAGGACGCATGGCGGCTTCGGTCTTCGCGTCGTTCGGGTAGTAGTAGCCACCCAGGTCGACAGGGCTGCCCTGTACCTCGAGGAGTTCGGCCACGATGGCGTCTTCCTTCTCGGTCAGTGCCTTCGCCACAGGAGCGATGGCCTCGGCCAGAGCTTCGTCCGAGGTCTGCTCGGCCAGCTGCTGCGCCCAGTAGAGGGTGAGGTAGAAGTGGCTGCCGCGGTTGTCGATCTCGCCGACCTTGCGCGACGGCGACTTGTTCTCTTCGAGGAACTTGCCGGTCGCGGCGTCGAGGGTGTCGGCCAGCACGCCGGCCCGCTCGTTTCCGTGGACGTTGAACTCGTGGCGGAAGGACTCGGCCAGGGCGAGGAACTCACCAAGGGAGTCCCAACGCAGGTGGTTCTCTTCGACGAGCTGCTGCACGTGCTTCGGAGCCGAACCGCCCGCACCGGTCTCGAACAGTCCGCCGCCTGCGATGAGCGGAACGACGGAGAGCATCTTCGCCGAAGTGCCGAGCTCGAGGATCGGGAACAGGTCCGTGTTGTAGTCACGCAGGACGTTGCCGGTCACCGAGATGGTGTCCTTGCCCTCACGGATGCGGTCGATGGAGAACTGAGTGGCCTCCACCGGGTTCATGATGCGGATGTCCAGGCCCTCGGTGTCGTGGTCCTTGAGGTACTCCTCGACCTTCGACTTGATGTTGAGGTCGTGGGCGCGGGTCTCATCCAGCCAGAACACTGCCGGGGTCTCGGACAGGCGGGCACGGGTGACGGCGAGCTTGACCCAGTCGCGGACGGGGATGTCCTTCGTCTGGCAGGCGCGCCAGATGTCACCGGCGGCGACCTCGTGGCTCATGAGCACATCACCGGCGGCGTTGACGACCTCGACGGTTCCGGCTTCCGGGATCTCGAAGGTCTTGTCGTGGCTGCCGTACTCCTCGGCCTTCTGCGCCATGAGACCGACGTTGGGAACGGTGCCCATGGTCCGCGGGTCGAAGGCGCCCTTGGCCTGGCAGTCCTCGATGACGGTCTGGTAGACGCCGGCGTAGGAGGAGTCGGGGATGACGGCCAGGGTGTCCTGGGTCTGGTCGTCCTTGTTCCACATCTTGCCGCCGACGCGGATCATCGCGGGCATGGAGGCGTCGACGATGACGTCGGAGGGTACGTGGAGGTTCGTGATGCCCTTGTTCGAGTTGACCATGGCCAGGTCGGGTCCGTCGGTCAGGCCCTTCTCGATTCCGGCCTTGACTCCGGCGGCCGCATCGGCGGGCAGGGTGTCGAGTCCGGCGAGGATGGCGGCCAGTCCGTTGTCGGAGGTCAGTCCCGCCTCGGCGAGGACGTCACCGTATTCGGCGAAGACGTCGGGGAAGAATGCCTCGATGACCTTGCCGAAGAGGATGGGGTCGGAGACCTTCATCATCGTGGCCTTGAGGTGGACGGAGAAGAGGACGCCGTCGGCCTTGGCGGCGGCGATCTGGTCCTTGACGAATTCGTCGAGGGCGGCGGCGTTCATCTTCGTCGAATCGACGATCTCGCCGGCGAGGACGGGCAGGGACTCCTTGAGGACCTTGGTGTCGCCGGCTTCGGTGCGCAGACGGATGGTCAGGGTGTCATCGGCGTCGATGATCACTGACTTCTCGTTGTCGCGGAAGTCGTCGGCGCTCATGGTGGCGACGCGGGTCTTCGAATCCTTCGACCATTCGCCCATCGAGTGCGGGTGAGCCTTGGCGAAGTTCTTCACGGCCTGCGGAGCGCGACGGTCGGAGTTGCCCTCACGCAGCACGGGGTTGACGGCCGAACCCTTGACCTTGTCGTAGCGTGCCCGAACGTCCTTCTCCTCATCGGTCGAAGGCTCTTCCGGGTAGGCCGGCAGGTCGTAGCCCTGCGCCTGCAGTTCGGCGATCGTGGCCTTCAGCTGCGGGACGGAAGCGGAGATGTTGGGCAGCTTGATGATGTTGGCATCGGGGGTCTTGGCGAGATCGCCCAGCTCGGCCAGAGCGTCGCCGACCTGCTGGTCTTCGGGCAGGCGGTCGTTGAACTGGGCCAGCACGCGTGCGGCGAGAGAGATGTCTCTAGTCTCAACCTCGACACCGGCCGACGTGGCGAAGGCTTCGATGATGGGTTTGAGCGAATACGTCGCGAGAAGCGGCGCTTCATCCGTGCGCGTGTAAATGATTTTAGCCATAGTTAAGGACCACTCCGCATCTTCTTGGGGTTTATCGCCCTCCATCCTACCTTCTGAGCGATTTCAGTAGGTGGCCCAGGCCGATGATGGTGCTCACATCTGGTGGTGGCACGCGGTAGTCTTCTGTGTCGGCACGGACAACAGAAAGAGGACGACAGTGGCCAAACTCTACTTCCGGTACGGGGCGATGAATTCCGGCAAGTCGACCGCTCTTCTGCAGGCGGCCTTCAACTATGAGGAACGCGGACAGCGGGTTCTCCTGGCCAAACCCCTCATCGACACCAAGGGTGCATCGCAGATCGTGTCCCGGCTGGGCGTGACCCGCGAAGTCGATTTCGTCATTCCCGCCGACGGCGACGTCGAGACGATCTACGCCGAGCATGCGGACTTTGTCGATCACGATGCGCTCATCGAGTCCATCGACGCCCCGAAGGCCCCGGTCGCGTGCCTGCTCATCGACGAAGCGCAGTTCCTCAGCCCCGTCCAGGTGGATTCGCTCATGCGGATCGCGACCGCCTCCTCGGTGCCGGTGATGTGCTACGGAATCCGCACGGACTTCCAGACCAAGGCGTTCCCCGGTTCGGCTCGGCTGCTCGAGATCGCGCACACCCTCGAAGAGCTCAAGACGATCTGCCGCTGCGGTCGCAAGGCCATGTTCAACGGCCGCCTCGTCGACGGACAGTTCATCTTCGACGGCGATCAGGTCGCCATCGACGGCAATTCCGTGACCTATGAGTCACTGTGCCCGAGCTGTTATCTCGAATACTCCGGCGGTAGGCTTTCAACGACAGACTCCTGACCGATCCCGACTCAGCTTCCCCGTCGAATCCAGTTCGTCGATTTCCGTCGAATCCAGTCGACATCCTCTCGCACCTCAAGTTCTCAAGGAGCCTCCATGCGCATCGCCGTCCGTGCCTTCAACGTTAATCCCGGTTCTCCCGTCCTCGTCTTCGGCAACGCTCTGGGCACCAGGATGCCCCTGTGGACGTCCGTGGCCGCACGGTTGGCCGACGATTTCCAGATCTTTCTCACCGACCTTCCCGGACACACCGTCGACGCCGGTGATGCCCTCGCCGAGGCGGCCGCCCCGCTGACGATCGAACAGCTGGCTTCCGGTGTCGTCGAGTCCCTCGCCGAGCTCGGGGTGGAGTCCTTCGCATACTGCGGAGTCTCGATCTCCGGCGCCGTCGGACTGACCCTGGCGCTCAACCATCCCGAATCGCTGACCGGACTCGTCGCCTGTGCGACGGCCGAGAAGTTCGGCACCTCGGAATCCTGGGACGAACGCATCGGCGAAGTCCGCTCCGACGGCACCAAGGGCCTCGTCGATGACACCGCTGATCGGTGGTTCGCCGCCGGATTCCTCGGCGAGGACATCGCTACCGGCCACCTCATCCTCACGGACCTCGCACTGGTCGACGACGAGGCTTATATCGCGGCCGCCTCGGCGCTGAAGACCTATGACCTGAGCGGCAAGCTCGGTTCGATCACCACCCCGACACTGGTCATGGCCGGGGCTCAGGATCCCGGCTGCACCCCGGAGGCGATGTCGGAGATGGCCGAGCAGATCGAGGGTGCACGCTTCGTCACGGTCCCGGACTCTGCACACCTGCCGATGGTCGAACACCCCGAGATCGTCGTCGACCACATCCAGGAGTTCTGCGGGCAGCTGTAGGCACATTCGCGCCCACAGGCGATTCTCACGGTAGAGGGACCACATCTGGAGTAGGCTGTGCGAAAGCACAGGCACACCTGCTCAATGAGGAGTGAGAATGTCCCCGCGCCCGAATTCCGCTGAGTTCACATCCACTGAGATCGATCTGCGCTCTCCCGGAGAACGAGAACCCGGCATCAGCCGCACCACCCTGCGAATCCGGTGGACTGGATTCCTGCTGGGCCTCATCTTCTCCACCCTGATTTACGCGATCATGCCTGACGACGTCGGGCATGGTGCCAAACTGACCGCGGCAGTCGCGGTGCTCATGGCGGCCTGGTGGATGACGGAAGCGCTGCCGATCGCAGCGACGTCCCTTGTACCACTCGTGGCGTTCCCCGTACTCGGCACAGACGTCGAGATGGACACCGTCGGCGCCTCCTACGGCAACCCGATCATCTTCCTCTTCCTCGGCGGCTTCCTCATCGCCCTGGCCATGCAGCGATGGAATCTGCACCGCCGCATCGCCCTCGTAACGCTGAGCATCATGGGCGACAAGCCGGGACCGATGATCGCGGGCTTCATGATCGCCACCGGTTTCATCTCGATGTGGGTCTCGAACACGGCGACCGCGGTGATGATGCTGCCGATCGGAATGTCGGTGCTCATGATTGTATCGAAGGTCATGGGCACGGCCCTGGGCGGCGCGGCAGACGCCGCAGAGCAGGTCGGGGAAGCAGCCGACCGCGGCGACAGCGAGGCAGCGAGTCCCAGCGACGGCGGCGACGAGACGGGAATCGGTGCGGTCGTAAAGACGAATTTCGGCACCGCCCTCATGCTCGGCATCGCCTACTCCGCGTCGATCGGCTCGCTGGGCACCATCATCGGAACCCCTCCCAATCTCTTCCTCATCGGCTATCTCAAGGACAACCACGACATCTCCATCGGCTTCGGCCAGTGGATGATCGTTGGTGTGCCGCTGTCGGTGGTGATGATGGCCATCGCCTGGTTCTTGCTGGTCAAGGTCCTGTTCAAACCGGAGATCGACAGGATCCCCGGCGGACGCGAACTCATCCGCGAGGAACTGGCCAAACTCGGCCCCATGTCCACCGGTGAGAAGCTCGTGCTCGCGATGTTCGTCCTCGCCGCCGTCAGCTGGATCTCTCTGCCGCTGATCTTCGAGGAACCGCCGATCAGCGACGAAGGCATCGCCATGGCCGTGGGCCTTCTGCTCTTCCTCATCCCTGGCGGAGCGAACCGCGGAGTCCGACTCCTCGACTGGGATACCGCGGAGAAGCTGCCCTGGGGAGTCCTCCTGCTCTTCGGCGGCGGCCTCGCGCTCTCCGCTCAGTTCTCGGAGTCGGGGCTGACCGAATGGATCGGTGAGACCACGAGCGGCCTCGGCGTCCTGCCGACGATCCTCGTCGTCGCCATCTTCGCCGCCATCATCCTCTTCCTCACCGAGCTGACGTCGAACACCGCGACGGCCGCGACGTTCGTTCCCGTCGTCGGGGGAGTGGCCATGGGACTCGACCTCGATCCGCTGCTGCTGACGATTCCCGTCGCGCTGGCCGCAACGTGCGCCTTCATGCTGCCTGTGGCCACACCGCCCAACGCAGTGGCTTTCGGCTCCGGATACGTCACCGTGGCACAGATGGTCAAGGGCGGCCTGTGGCTCAATGTCATCGGCATCGTCCTCATCACCGCGACCGTCTATCTGCTCGCCGTTCCGGTATTCGGGATCGCTGTGTGAGGTCGAGCGGAACTGGCAGACTGATGACATGACTGAGCTGTTCGAACCGCTGACCCTGCGCGGAACCCAGATTCCCAATCGCATCTGGCTGGCTCCGATGTGCCAGTATTCGTGCGAAGCCGAAGACGGAATGCCCGGCCCCTGGCATCTCGTCCACCTCGGTGCCCGCGCACAGGGCGGATTCGGACTCATCCTCACCGAAGCCTCCGCCGTCGTCCCCGAGGGACGCATCTCACCGCAGGACGCCGGGATCTGGAACGACGATCAGGCCGAATCATGGTCAGCGGTCGTCGACTTCGTCCATTCGCAGGGCAGCGTCATCGGCATCCAGCTCGCCCACGCCGGCCGCAAGGCCAGCACCTATCGCCCCTTCACCGGCGAGCCGAAGGGCAGCGTCCCCGAATCCGACGGCGGATGGCCGACACTCGGCGCCAGCCCCATCGCGTATCCGAAGCTGGCCGAACCGACGGAGATGACGAAGGACGATATCGCCGAGGTGGTCGCCGCCTTCGCCGCTGCGGCCCGCCGTTCCATCGACGCCGGGTTCGACCTCGTCGAACTCCACGCCGCCCACGGCTACCTGCTCCATTCCTTCCTGTCTCCGCTGTCGAACCAGCGCAGCGACGAATACGGCGGTGACCTCGCAGGCCGGTCCCGTCTGCTCCACGAGGTCTATGCGGCCGTGCGCGCCGAAGTCGGTGACGACGTGCCGGTGTTCGTGCGCATCTCGGCCAGCGAATGGACCGACGGCGGTTTCGACGTCGCAGAAGCCGCCGAAGTCAGCCGCGAACTCTCAGAGGCCGGAGTCGACCTCATCGACGTCTCCTCGGGCGGCAACTATCCCGTGCGGATCCCCATCGGGCCCGGGTACCAAGTGTCACTGGCTACAGCGATCCGAGCCGAAGGCGTCCCGACCGGCACCGTCGGACTCATCACCGATCCCAAACAAGCAGAGACCATCCTCAGCACCGGACAGGCCGATGCGATCTTCATGGCCCGAGCCGCTCTGCGCGAACCCTCGTGGCCGCAGCGCGCCGCCCACGTCCTCGGAGCCGAACCCGGACCCTACCCGCCGCAGTACACCCGCGGCGCTTGGTGACTCATCCCTGAACAGCTTGAGCAGAGACACAACACAGCGAGCAGAGGCACAAAAGATTGAGGAGTTTGGAAATGAACACGATCGAAACCGAACATGTCGTCATCCGCTCTATCGCGGTCTCCGAGATGTCGAACAACGTCTACCTCCTTACTGCTAAGGAGACAGGCTCCCAAGTGCTCATCGATGCCGCCGACGATGCCGCGGCGATCACCGAACTCGTCGCCTCGGGGGCCCAGGACACAGAAGCCGAACCGACGCTGCGGGCGATCATCACCACCCACCAGCATTGGGATCATATTCGTGCACTGTCGGACACCTCGGCGAACTTCCCGGAGGCGATGACCATCGCCGGAGCCGCGGACGCGGCCGCAATCACCGAGGCGGAAGGTGTGGAGATCGCGCACTCCGTCGATCACTTCGACGTCGGGGACTTCGGCGGATTCGTCCTCCAAGCCATCGCACTGCGCGGGCACACTCCCGGTTCGATCGCACTGCTGCTGCGCGACGGGGGCCAGACGATCCTGTTCTCCGGCGACTCACTGTTCCCGGGCGGACCCGGCAAGACCTGGTCGGCAGAGGACTTCGCATCTCTCATGGACGACCTCGAAGACCGGGTCTTCGGTGAGCTCCCGGACGAGACGCTCGTGCTGCCCGGACACGGGGACTCGACGACGCTGGGCGAAGAACGCCCGAAACTGGGGGAGTGGCGCGAACGCGGCTGGTGACCGCGGTACTGCCCTCCGCTCAGCGGAGGGTGAAAACGTTCGGCGCGTTTCTCAGCTCGGCAGCGCCGCAAAGCCGATGAGCGCCCAAGCGATCACGAGCAGACCCACGGCGATGATGCCGACATTCCACCGCTTCTCCACGACACGCTGCCCGCCGGGATTGGCCAGCTCTGCGTCGCTGAGCGCCGCATAGCGGTCGAGCACGGCATCGACGGCCGGGTCCGGATTCTCGACGAGCTGGCGCACACCCTGCTCATCCTTCTCCCACTTCTTGCCCTTGCCGGCCAGGGGCCACGAGGCGAACTTCTTCTCGTGAGTGCGCACGCTCAGACCGAAGTGCGTCTCGAAGCCGTCGACGAGATTCCACGGGATCGTCACTGTCTGCAGGGGATTGACCAAGACGAGCTGCTGTCGGTGCAGCTCGACACGGGGATACCGATAGAAGACGAAGACCAAGGTGCCGACGGCCAGCGGGATGCCCGCAGCGGCCAGACCACGCAGCGAAAAATCGCCGAAGACGATCGAGATCACGCCCAGGGCGCAGAGCCCGCCGACGATGAAGAACAGGGCCGTCGAACTCGTCGTCCGCACGACGGTCGGGTCGGTCTCATTGCGATCTATCTCACTGTCAGCCACCTGATCATCCTATCCACTGAGACTGAACAAAAGTTGTCTGTTCTCTTTGTCTCGAAACGGTAACGATTCCGAAATATGCTCATTATGTGGACTCCGTCACAGTCACCAGTGAATTAGCTTTGTTGCAATCCATGTGAAAAACATGAACGCGGTCACATGCGCTTCGGCATCTGCCGAGCAGTTGCATCTGACCGGAATGCACTCCGGTTTTGGGGTGTAAGAACGAGGGTGACTCGCCCTAGAACAACAAGGAGAGAACGTGAACAAGCGCTTCCTCGCGGCTGGTGCCTCTGTGGCTGCCGCTGCAATGGTGCTCACCGCCTGCACACCCCCTGGCGGAGGCGACGACGATGACGCGTCGAAGGACACCGCCGTCAACATCGGTTGGAACGAATCCTTCCGGTCGATGAACACGTTGACCGCCAACGGCAATGCGACCTCGAACGCCATTCTCACTTACATGATGAATGACAACTTCGGGTACTACGACGACAACCTGGAGGTTCAGGAAGGCGCGCTCGGCAAGGTCGAGCAGGTCTCGGAAGACCCGCTCAAGGTCAAGTACACCTTCAACGACGATGCCAAGTGGTCCGACGGCACCCCCGTCGACGCCGCTGACCTGGCGCTGACCTGGGCAGGCACCTCGGCGAACTTCAACACCGTCGAAGCCAACAACAACGACGACGGAACGGTCAAGAAGAACGACGCGAAGACCGTCTACTTCGACTCTTCGACCGCCGGATCGGCACTGGTCAAGAAGTTCCCCGAGATCTCCGATGACGGCAAAGAGATCACCTTCGAATACTCCAAGCCCTACGCTGACTGGCAGACCGAGTTCGGCACCGGTGCCGACGGCGTCGGTGTGCCCGCGCATATCGTCGCGGAGAAGGCGCTCGGAGTCGACGATGCCCAGGAGGGCAAGGACGCGATCCTCAAGGCGATCAAGGACAAGGACACCAAGGCCCTGTCGAAGATCTCGAACACGTGGAACACCGGGTTCGACTTCACCTCGATGCCGAAGGATGAGGACCTGCTGGTCCACAACGGTCCGTACAAGATGACGAAGTTCGAAGAGGGACAGTACGTCACCCTCGAACTCGACGACAAGTACACCGGACCGGTGAAGCCCAAGGTCAAGACTGTCACGGTCCGCTACAACGGCGATCCGATGGCCATGATCCAGGCGATCGAGAACGGCGAGGTCGATATGACTCAGCCGCAGGCGACTGCCGACGTCCTCTCCGCTGCCGAGAAGATCGACGGTGTGACCGTCGATGCCGCGGACGGTGCGACCTATGAACACGTCGACTTCACCTTCGACAACAAGGGTCCCTTCGACCCTGCTGCGAACGGCGGAGACGAGGAGAAGGCAAAGAAGGTCCGTCAGGCATTCCTCAAGGCGATGCCGCGTGAGGACATCGTCGAGAAGATCATCAAGCCTCTCAATGACAAGGCCGTCACCCGTGATTCCTACTCACAGGTGCCCGGATCGCCGATGTACGACGCGATCACCAAGGTCAACGGCGTCTCCGACGCGGCTGACGGTGACGTCAAGGCTGCGAAGAAGCTGCTCAAGGAAGCCGGAGTCGACGCCCCGACCGTGCGTGTCATGTATGACAACACGAACTCGCGTCGTCAGCAGGAGTTCCAGCTGATCAAGGAATCGGCTGAGAAGGCCGGCTTCAAGATCAAGGACGTCGGAGATGTCAACTGGGGTACCCGCCTCGGCGACGGCACCTACGATGTCTCGCTGTTCGGCTGGCAGTCCGAAGGCACCGGAGTCACTGAGAACGATGCGAACTTCCGCACCGGCGCTCAGAACAACTACGGCGGCTACTCGAACAAGAAGATGGACAAGATCCTCGACAAGCTGCTCGTGTCCAAGGAGGACCAGCAGCAGGATCTGCTCATCGACATGGAGAAGCAGCTGACCGAAGATGCCTTCGGCGCGCCGATCTTCCAGTTCCCCGAACTGACGATCTACCGCGACAGCGTCAAGAACGTGAAGTCGACGTCCGTGTCGCCGACGATGTTCTGGAACTACTGGGAGTGGGAAGTCAACTGATCCGCGACTGACGCGATCGGTTCTTCTCCACCCAAGCCTTCTGTGGGGATCACTGTGTGATCCCCACAGCGGCGTTTTCGGAAGATTGAAACGGAACCCCCATCATGATCAGATTCATCCTCCGACGATTGCTGTCGACGGCGCTCGTGCTCCTCGTCGTCACTTTCGTCCTCTACCTGCTCCTCAACGTCGCGCTCGACTTCTTCTGGGACCTGCGCGCGAGCACCTCACCGAACATCGAAGCTCTCTACGAGTCGCGTCGACGGCTCCTCGATCTCGACACACCTGCAATCGTCCGCTACTTCAAGTGGCTGGCAGGCGTGGGCGGCTGCGCCATCGGCCAATGTGACTTCGGCATCGCCTGGAAGTCCGGTCAGGAAGTCACCGATCAGCTGCAGGGCGCGATCATCAATACGATCAAGCTCATCACCGCCTCGACGATCGTGGCCATCATCCTCGGCATCGCCGTCGGTATGATCTCGGCTATCCGCCAGTACTCGGGCTTCGACTACTTCATCACCTTCGTCTCGTTCCTCCTCTACTCGCTGCCCGTCTTCTGGGTGGCGGTGCTGCTCAAGCAGTACGGAGCGATCGACATCAACAACTTCATCAACGATCCGACCCTGGAATCCTGGTGGCCGATCATCATCGGCTGCATCGCCATGGGCTTGTTCTGGATGGGTGCGCTCGGCGGCAGCGCGAAGCGTCGAGTCATCACCTTCGTCGCCGCCGCGGTCATCACCTTCGCCACGATCTACTACATCCTCGCCAGCGGCTGGATGCAGCACCCGACGATCGGCCTTTTCGGCGTGGTCGTCATCGGAGCCGGCGCGGCCATCGTCATGACGTACCTGTCGACGGGGCTGAAGAACCGTCGCGTGCTCTACGCATCACTGACGACAGTGGTCATCGGCGCGCTCCTGTACTGGCCGTTGATGAACCTCTTCTACTACGTCGACATGAACTGGCTGTGGATGTTCGGGCTCTTCATCGTCGCCATCGCCATCGCCATCGGCGTCGGTCTGGCATTCCGGGGACCGGATCCCTGGGACACCGCACGTACGACGAGCTTCACCGCCATCATCGTGGCCGTGCTCATCTTCGCCGACCGCGTGCTGCAGGGATGGCAGAAGTATTCGGATGACCCGGCCATCAACAACCGTCCGATCGCGACGATCGGCGCCTCGGCGCCGAACATCGACGGCGACTTCTGGATCACGAACCTCGACTCGTTCACCCACCTCCTGCTGCCGTCGATCGCCCTGGTGCTCATCTCCTTCGCCTCGTACACGCGCTACACCCGCGGTTCGATGCTCGAGGTCATGGGGCAGGACTACATCCGCACGGCACGGGCAAAGGGCCTCAACGAGCGCACGGTCATCATGCGGCACGCTATGCGCAACGCGCTGCTGCCGCTGGCCTCGGTCGTTCCCGTCGACATCATCACGATGATCGGCGGCGCCGTCATCACGGAGACGATCTTCGGCTGGAACGGAATGGGCAAGCTCTTCATCGACTCGCTGCGCAACGCCGAGCTCGATCCGGTCATGGCCTACATCCTGATCACGGGCCTTCTCGCCATCATCGCAAACCTGGTCGCGGACTTCCTCTACGCCGTCCTCGACCCGAGAATCCGAGTGAACGCATGAGTACCAACAACGACAATCAGAACGCTCTCGCTCTCGACGAAGTCGGGGACAATGCGATCGAGTCGAAAGAAACCGAAGGTCTCTCCCAGGGCAAGATCGTCCTGCGCAAGTTCCTCCGTCACAAAGGCGCGATGATCTCCATCGTCGTCCTCGTGCTCGTGGCGATCTTCGCCTTCAGCGCACAGGGCTTCGGTGCCGTGCCGGGATGGTGGAAGTTCAGCCATACGGCCTCCGGGCCCGTGGTCAACCCCGGCGGCGCACCGACGTGGTCGTTCTCGAACTTCTTCTCTCTCGGCGACCACCCGTTCGGACAGGATGAGATCGGCCGCGACAACTTCTCGCGAGTGATGAAGGGAACCCAGATCTCACTCGTCGTCATGTTCATCATCGGCATCGTCTGCCTGATCATCGGCACGGTCGTGGGTGCAGTGGCGGGCTACTACCGCGGCTGGGTCGATTCGGTGCTCATGCGCATCACCGACGGCTTCATCATCCTGCCGGTCATCGTCGTCGGTTCGATCCTCGGCGTCCTCGTCGGTGGTGCGAACGGACCGCTGCTCGGTGTGGCACTCGGCTGCATCCTCTGGGTCGGCCTCGCTCGTCTGGTCCGCGGTGACTTCATGTCCTTGCGCGAGCGCGAATTCGTCGATTCGGCACGCGTGGCCGGAGCCAGCGATTTCCGGATCATGTTCAAGCACATGCTGCCCAACGCCATGGGCGTCATCATCGTCAACACGACGCTGATCATGAGCCAGGCGATCGTCCTCGAGGCCTCTCTGAGTTACCTCGGCTTCGGCATCAAGCCACCCGGCATCTCGCTGGGTCAGCTCATCAGCGAATACCAGACATCCTTCGCCACCCGCCCGTGGCTGTTCTGGTGGCCCGGTCTGTTCATCATCGTCATCGCTCTGTGTGTGAACTTCATCGGCGACGGTCTGCGCGACGCGTTTGACCCGCGGATGAAGACCATCCCGAGCTGGAGAAAGATGAAGAAGGCCGAGCGCATGGCACAGAAGGAGACGAAGTGATGGCTGAGAAGAAAGCAGACACCCAGCCGAAGAAGGGCTCTCCGATCCTCGAGGTCAACGACCTCGGAGTACAGTTCTGGGTCAGCGACGAATGGTGGATGGCCGCCGAACACCTCGACTACACCGTCAACGCCGGTGAGGTGCTCGCGATCGTCGGCGAGTCCGGCTCGGGCAAATCGCAGTCGAGCATGTCTCTGCTCGGCCTCCTGCCGACGAACGGTCGGGCCACCGGCTCGGCGAAGCTCAACGGTCGTGAGCTCATCGGGATGCCGCAGGAGAAGATGCAGACCGTGCGCGGCAACGACATCTCCGTGATCTTCCAGGAGCCGATGACTGCGCTCAACCCGGTCTACACCGCCGGGTACCAGATCGTGGAGACGTTACGCGTCCACCTCGACATCGGCCCGCGCGAGGCGAAGGAGCGGGCGCTCGAACTCATGCGTCTCGTCGAGATCCCGGATCCGGAGGACCGATTCAATTCGTTCCCGCACCAGCTCTCGGGCGGTCAGCGTCAGCGCATCATGATCGCGCAGGCTCTGGCCTGTCAGCCGAAGCTGCTCATCGCCGATGAGCCGACCACGGCGCTCGACGTCACTGTGCAGGCCGAGATCCTCAAGCTCATGCGCGAGCTCAAGCACAAGCTCGATGCCGGCATCATCCTCATCACCCACGATATGGGCGTGGTGGCGGACATGGCCGACCGCATCATCGTCATGCGCGCCGGCAAGGTGGTCGAGTCGGGGACTGCGGAGGAGATCTTCTACAAGCCGCAGCACCCGTACACGAAGCAGCTCCTCGCGGCTGTGCCCCACCTCGGCACAGGGACCGACAGCGAAGTCTTCGGCGGCAGCCTCGACGATGTCGAGGCCTCGCTGTCCGATATCAGCACTGATCAGGCCTCGCACGCTGATGACCCGGTCGGGCAGCCGGACACCGGTGCCGGCGGTGACGGCCTCACCGAAGCAGGAGCGGCCGATATGGCCGTGGCCGAGGCACGAGCGCAGGCGACCGAGCAGGACCGACCCGATATCGAGATGGACTCCACGGAGACGTACTACCATCCCGGTTCGCAGGCGGACTTCTCGAAGCCCTCGGCCCTGCAGCTGCGTGACGCCGCGATCGAGTATCCCTCGATCGGACGGAAGAAGGCCTTCCGCGCGGCCCACCACATCAATCTCATGATCGCCCCCGGCGAAGTCGTGGGCCTGGTGGGGGAGTCGGGCTCGGGCAAGACCACGATCGGACGCGCCGCTCTGGGGCTGCTGCCCACTGTCGAAGGCGACATGGTCGTCAACGGCACGAGCATCAAGGGACTGAGCAACAAGCAGATGCGGCCCCTGCGCAAGGAAGTCGGAATCGTGTTCCAGGATCCCGGTTCCTCGCTCAACCCGCGACTGCCGGTCGGGGAGTCGATCGGTGAGCCTCTCTACCTCCACGAGGGGATGAAGGGCCCGGCGCTGAGCAAGCGAGTCGAAGAGCTGCTGACCTCGGTCGAGTTGCCGACTTCGATGCGCAACCGCTATCCGCATGAGCTCTCCGGCGGCCAGCGTCAGCGCATCGGCATCGCCCGTGCACTGACACTGCGACCGAAGCTGCTCATCGCCGACGAGCCGACCTCGGCGCTCGATGTGTCCGTGCAGGCGAAGGTCCTCGACCTGTTCGAAAGCCTGCAGAAGGAATACGGCTTCGCGTGCCTGTTCATCAGTCACGACCTGGCCGTGGTCGAGCGCATCGCTGAGCGCATCGCCGTGATGCGCCACGGCTACCTCGTCGAGATCGGCCAGTCCTCGCAGGTCGTGTCGAACCCTGTCCACCCCTACACGCAGCGTCTGCTTTCGGCGGTTCCGGTTCCGGATCCGAAGGAGCAGCGCAAGCGCAGGGAAGCCCGGGACGCGGTTCTCGAAGCCACGATGAACGCCTGAGTCCGCCCACTCTGACGGCCACCTGCACGCGAGAGCGTGCGGGTGGCCGTACAATTGTCTTTTGGGTCCGGGCTGGACCGATCTCTCTATCTCAAAAAGGTTCTTGATGACTGAAGCCATCACACGACGGGAAAACCGCCGAAACGTAGCAATCGTCGCACACGTCGACCACGGCAAGACCACGCTGGTCGATGCCATGCTCCGGCAGACCGGTGTGTTCAGCGAACACGGCGACTTCGCCGAACGCGTCATGGATTCAGGCGACCTCGAACGCGAGAAGGGCATCACCATTCTCGCGAAGAACACCTCGGTCCTCTACAACGGGCCCTCTGCCGGTGACGAGCACATCGTCATCAACGTCATCGACACTCCGGGCCACGCCGACTTCGGCGGAGAGGTCGAACGCGGACTGTCCATGGTCGACGGCGTCGTCCTCCTCGTCGACGCTTCCGAAGGTCCGCTTCCGCAGACCCGCTTCGTCCTGCGCAAGGCGCTGGCCGCGAAGCTGCCCGTGATCCTCGTGATTAACAAGACCGACCGCGCCGATGCCCGCATCGACGGAGTCGTCGAGGAAGCCCAGGATCTGCTTCTGGGACTGGCCTCCGACCTCGCCGATGAAGTCCCGGACCTCGACGTCGACTCCGTCCTCGACGTGCCCGTCGTCTTCGCCGCCGCGAAGGCAGGTGCCGCCTCCCTCGAACAGCCCGCCGATGGAGCGGTCCCGGACAACCCCGACCTCGAGCCGCTGTTCAAGACGATCCTCGAGACGATCCCGGCACCGGAGATCAACTCCGATGGCGTTCTCCAGGCGCACGTCACGAACCTCGACGCCTCACCGTTCCTCGGCCGTCTGGCGCTGCTGCGCATCTTCGGCGGCACTCTGAAGAAAGGCCAGCAGGTTGCTTGGGCTCGCGGAGACGAGATCAGCTCGGTGAAGATCACCGAGCTGCTCGAGACCCAGGGCCTCGACCGAGTGCCCGCCTCGGAGGCCTCGGCCGGTGACATCGTCGCCGTCGCCGGCATCCCCGACATCATGATCGGTGACACGCTCACCGACATCAACAACCCGAAGCCGATGCCGGCGATCATCATCGACGATCCGGCGATCTCGATGACGGTGGGCATCAACACCTCCCCGCTGGCCGGCCGTGAGAAGAACACGAAGGTCACCGCGCGCATGGTCAAGGACCGCCTCGACCAGGAGCTCGTCGGCAACGTCTCCCTCAAGGTCGTCCCGACCGAACGCCCCGACGCCTGGGAGGTCCAGGGCCGCGGTGAGCTGGCTCTGGCCATCCTCGTCGAGCAGATGCGCCGTGAGGGATTCGAACTCACCGTCGGCAAGCCTCAGGTCGTGACCAAGCAGGTCGACGGCAAGGTCCACGAGCCCTTCGAAGAGCTCACTGTCGACGTGCCGGAGGATTACCTCGGCGCCGTCACCCAGCTGCTGGCTGCACGCAAGGGCGTCATGTCGACCATGACGAACCACGGCACCGGCTGGGTGCGCATGGAGTTCAAGGTTCCGGCTCGCGGCCTCATCGGCTTCCGTACCCGGTTCCTCACCGAGACCCGCGGCACCGGAATCGCGAACACGATCTCCGCCGGATATGGACCGTGGGCCGGCAACATCGAATTCCGCATCAACGGATCCCTCGTGGCCGACCGTCCCGGAACCGTGACCCCGTACGCGATGATCAACCTCCAGGACCGCGGATCGTTCTTCGTCGAACCGACCTCCGAGGTGTACGAGGGCCAGATCGTGGGCGAGAACTCGCGCGCCGACGATATGGACGTCAACATCACGAAGGAGAAGAAGCTGACGAACATGCGTTCGGCATCGGCTGACAACTTCGAGAACCTCACCCCGCCGCGCAAGCTGACCCTCGAAGAGAGCCTCGAATTCGCCCGCGAAGACGAATGCGTCGAGGTCACCCCGGGCGCCATCCGCATCCGCAAGGTCGAACTCGATCAGAAGGAACGCGCAAAGCTCTACGCGAAGTTGCGCCGCCAGAACGCCTGAGTCGGAATTCCACTTCCGGCAGCACCGAATGACCTCGAGCACCCAGGAACCAATGACTGATACGCCACGCGTCCTCCTCGTGCACGCTCATCCCGACGATGAGACGATCACGACGGGCGGCACGATCGCCGCATTGGTCTCCGAGGGTGCCGAGGTCATGGTGCTCACCGCCACCCGCGGTGAGGGCGGCGAGGTCATCCCCGCCGACCTCAAACAGCTCGAAGGTGATCGTGCCGGACTCGCGCGGGTCCGGGAACAGGAGATCGCCGAGGCGATGCGTGCTCTGGGCGTGCGCATGCACACCTTCCTCGGCGGGACCACCCGCACCTTCGAGGATTCGGGAATGGAATGGGGACCCGACGGGCACGCCCGGCCCGCTGCGTCGATGACCGACAACGCCCTGTGCGCGACTGATGTCACCACTGTTGCCAGGCACATCGCCGCCGTCATCGATGCCCTCGAACCGCACGCGGTCATCACGTATGCCGCCAACGGCGGATACGGGCACCCCGATCATGTGCGAGTGCACGAAGCCACGACGATGGCCTTCGACCTTGCCGAATGGCGGACCGGTCGGCTCCTCTATGTCGACACCCCCACCGAGGTGGCACGCCGTTCGTTCGACCCGAACCAGGACGGTTTCGCACTGACCGGCTTCGCCGCCGCCGAGACGATCCCGGCCAAACCCCCGGTCGGCCAGATCGTCATCGACCAGGACGTCACCTCGGTGCTGCCGGCGAAACGGGCGGCCCTCGAGGCCCACCGCACCCAGGTGAGTGTGTCCGGCGGCTTCTTCGCCCTGTCCAACGGCGTCGGCCAGAAGATCGGCGACCACGAATTCTTCTCCATCGGGGCCGGGACCCCGATCCCGCACGAGATCCTCAGCGCCGGACCGGCTCCGCACGTGCTCACCGGGCTCGACATCGCAGCGGTCGAGGCTCAGCAGAACACGGCAGCGGCCGCACCCCTGCGACGTCGTCGCGAACCTCGGAAACCGGGGATCTTCGCCTACCTCCACGCCGCGGTGCTCGGACTGCTCATCGCTTTCCTCGGCACCATGCAGCACCTCAACGTCACGGTGATCAACCTCGGTGAGACTCCGATCATCCTGCCGTGGGGAGTCGTGCTGGCCCTTGCCCTGGCGGCTGCGGGACTGTGGCATCTGAAGACGATGTACCGCAGCAGCGCCCCGATGCTGGTCGCCGCCGTCATCATCGCCGTGCTGTCCTTCGCCTTCGGTCAGCCGAAGTGGCTGCCCGGCTCAGATATGATCGTCACCGGACTGCTTCGTTCAGTTGTGTGGCTGCTCGGACCGATGGTCCTGGCCGCTGTCTTCTCCTTCATCAACGTGCGCGGGCACGATCGCACTCGCTAGACTCGTGCGAACCGCACCGAATCAGTCGTTATCGACACCCTCGGGAGAATGATGCCGACCAATACCTTGCATGATGGAACCTCGAACCCCGGCGGGCCCGACCCGTCCGGCGGCGTTGCCCGGAAGAAGTCGGTCTGGCCGTTCATCCTCGTGGCCGTCATCGTACTGGCCGCCATCTACGTGGTGATCGGCTTCTTCAGCGGTCGTATGCTGGCACCGGGGACGACCGTGGCCGGAATCGACATCGGCGGCAAGTCCGCGACAGACGCCGAGAACACTCTGCGGAACGACCTGCGCGACGATGCTGAGAAGAGCATCGTCCTGAAAGCCGGAGAGCCGACCGCGAAGCTCGACCCGGAGAAGGCCGGAATCACCTTCGACGCGGAAGCGACAGTCGAGCGCATCACCGGCTTCAGCCTCGACCCCACCGTCATCTGGGACCGCCTGTTCGGCGAAGACGAGGTCGATCCCGTCATCGCGGTCGACGAGGAGAAGTTCGACAAGGAGACCGCGAAGGTCACGGAATCCCTCGCAGTCGAACCCAAGGACGCCGAACTCGAGTACAAAAAGACCACACCGCAGGTCAAGGACGGCAAGAAGGGACAGACCGTCGACTCCGCCGCCGTACGCACCGCCGTCGACGAGAAATGGCTGCGCACCGAGGATGCTCTGCCGGTGACCCCGAAGAGCGTCGATCCCGATATCACCACCTCTGAGGCCGAAGACATGGCCGAGGAATTCGCGAAAGATGCCGTGAGCAAGGACCTCACGATCACCGCGAAGCCCGCAAAGGATGCGGACTCCGAGGTCAAGGGCGGTGACCTCACAGTGTCCCCGAAGACCGTTGCGAAGACACTGACTTTCAAAGCTGAGGACTCGAAGCTCAAGCCCGTGTTCGATCAGGAAGCGCTGCAGAAGGCAGTGCTGGACGCGAACAAGGACATCGGCCGACCGGCCGAAGACGCCAGTTTCAAGATCAAGGAAGGCAAGCCCGAGGTCGTGCCCTCCCGCGACGGAATCGGGATCAAGGCCAAGGAGCTGACCACCGCAGTCACTGATGCCATCAACGGCAAGGACGACAAGCCGACCGTCACGCTGGCCTCCGTCAAACCCGAATTCACGACGAAGGACGCGAAGAAGGCCGATGTCTCCGACACCGTGTCCCACTTCTCGACCGGGTACAGTTCCGAGCCCAACCGCGATACGAACCTGCGGGTGGCTTCGAAGAAGGTCTCCGGAACCGTGCTCCAGCCCGGTGAGCAGTTCTCCCTCAACGAGGCTCTGGGCCAGCGCACCGCCGCAAACGGCTACAAGCCTGCCGGCGTGATCTCCGAAGGGCAGATGAAGGAGGACTACGGCGGCGGCGTCTCACAGGTATCGACGACGCTGTTCAATGCCGCGTTCTTCGCTGGTTTCGACCTCGACGAGCACCAAGCGCATTCGCGCTATATCTCCCGTTATCCGGAAGGCCGAGAGTCGACCCTCGACTGGTCCTCGATCGATATGAAGTTCACGAACAACTCGAAGACCCCGGTCGTCCTCGATATGTACCTCAAAGACGGAGAGGTCCACGCGAAGGTGTTCGGCGTGAAGAAGTACGACGTGTCGGCGGATGCCTCCGACCGGTTCAACCACACCTCGCCGGGTTCGGTCACCGAAAGCGGACCGTCGTGCTCACCGCAGTCGCCGAAGGGCGGCTGGTCGATCCGAATCACTCGGACCATGAAGGACATCGCTTCGGGCAAGACCACGAAAGACGGCTTCACCACGGTCTACCGGCCCGTGAACAAGGTCGAGTGCAAGGGCTGAGCCGACTTCTGCAAGACGGCAAACCTCTGAGCGCGACGGCAGCGACATCCCGTCAGCCGGGCTGGCCTGCAGCCGGTCAGCGTGCCTCGGCGTACCAGGAACGGTGCCGCACAGTCGCACCGAGTGAGTCGAAGAGGCCCAGCGACGCCTCATTGCTCGATTCGATATCGACGAGGTAGGACCTGACTCCGCGCTGGGCAAGCAGTGCGGCCGCAGCGGCGGTCACAGAGCGTCCAGCACCTCGTCGCCGCAGGTCGGGGCGCGTGATGAGGTTCGTGATGACACCCCACTTGCTGCGCTCGGCGACTCTGCACGCGGCGACCATCGACTTGGAGCCATCGGGATGTTCGGCATAGGCGGTGACGAACTCACACGGCTGATCGGCTTCGATGAGCGTTCGGAACGCCTCTGCGGAACCCGGTTCCTCACCGGGGCTGCGCTGGGACGTCCACGCGGCGAAATGCTCGGAAGTCGGCGCATCGGAAACGTCGATGATCAGCCCGGGAGCGGCCGCCTCGGCGGGGGAGGACGCACCACCGGCCGCCTCGGTCGTGGCACCGGTGAGCAGCAGGGTGGCCTCTGACGGGGTGTATCCGCGAGCCGAGAGCAGGGGTGCGAGCCCCTCGCATTCGGGAGCCAGCGTCGAGGAATCGTCCGCGGAATAGATCTGGACGCGACTGGGCCTGCCACGGGTCCGATACCACTCCTCGACGGCGTCGAGTCCCTGTTCCCAACCCAGACCCGAATCGGTCACGGGCAGGCAGGAATTGGCACGCCGGGTCGCGGAATCCGAATGACGCAGCAGCCAGCCCTTCTGCAGCAGGCTGACCTCGGCAGCTGCCTCGGTGCCCTCGTTCCGCAGATTCTCCACGTGCAGCCAGGACACATCCTCAGGCAGCCACGCAGCTGCGGAGATGCGCCGCAGATCCACGGCGGAGACGATCTCATGCGTGCGCCCGGCCTTCGTGGGAGCCGGTGGCACTTCGTGGACGAGGAGGACCTGGTCGCGGGCGATGCGCAGGGGACCGCGCTTCGTATCGATCTCGAGCCCCGCCTCGTCGACGGCTGTGACGACGCCGAGGGCATCGGACGTCGAATGGGTGTCACCGGGCTCGAGCGAATACCGCACGACCACTCGTCTGCCGGGCTGCAGATCGTCCACTTCTGGCCTTCCTCCGCGAAATTGATGCCCTCCCACCCTATGACACGCCGGACCCGGTCGGGCGCAGGCCTCAGCGGCCATGTCAGATGCAATGCGAATCACCTGAGACGGGTGGTCACAGGAATCGGCCGAAGGCGTATTGTGGGATGTATATGCGCACCATCTGTGAGTCTTGCGAGGAGTCAGCCCAGTGACGTACATCATTGCCCAGCCGTGTGTCGACCTCAAGGACAAGGCCTGCATCGACGAATGTCCCGTCGACTGCATCTACGAGGGCGAACGCAGCCTCTACATCCACCCCGACGAATGCGTCGACTGCGGGGCGTGCGAACCCGTGTGCCCCGTCGAGGCGATCTTCTACGAAGACGATGTGCCCGATGAGTGGGAAGAGTACTACAAGGCCAATGTCGAATTCTTCGACGATCTCGGTTCGCCCGGAGGCGCTGCGAAGCTCGGCAACACGGGCAAGGACCACCCGATCATCGCCGCCCTGCCGCCGCAGAACCACGACGACTGAACGATGACGAACGCTTTCGGACTCGACCTTCCGGACTACCCCTGGGACCGACTCACCGAATTCCGGAATCGGGCCGCCGAGCACCCCGACGGAGTGTGTGACCTCTCCATCGGCACGCCCGTCGACCCGACCCCCGAGGTGATCAGGCAGGCCCTGTCGGACGCATCTGATGCCCACGGCTACCCGACGACTGCCGGTACTGCGCAGCTGCGCGAGGCCATCGCCTGGTGGTACGAGAACTGGCATTCGGTCCAGCTCGATCCCGCCACAGAGATCCTGCCGACAGTAGGTTCGAAGGAGCTCGTCGCCTGGTTGCCGACGCTGTTGGGGCTACGCGAACGCGGACTAACCGTCGCCTGTCCCTCCGCCGCCTACCCGACGTACGAGATGGGTGCGACGATCGCCGGGGTCGAATGCCGCCGTATCGACGCCGGGCAGATCGTCGACGGAGCCTCCTTGGACGGCGTTGGTCTGCTGTGGATCAACACTCCGAGCAATCCGACCGGTGAGGTCCTCGATGTCGACACCCTCGCCGAGGTGGTTCGCCGTGCTCGTGCCGCCGGAGTCGTCGTCGCCTCGGATGAATGCTACGGACTGCTCAACTGGGAATCCGATCAGCCGGCAACGAGCGTGCTGTCGGCCGCGGGGGAGTCCTTTGACGGTGTGCTGAGCGTGTATTCGATGTCGAAGCAGTCGAATCTCGCCGGTTACCGGGCGGCGTTCGTCACCGGTGATGCCGAGCTCATCTCCGATCTCACACGGTCACGCAAGCATGCGGGAATGATCGTGCCGTTCCCGATCCAGGAAGCCATGGTTGCCGGACTGCGCGACTCCGAACACGTGTTGGCGCAGAAGGAGACCTACCGGTCGCGGCGCGAGCAGCTGCGTTCGGGGCTCGAGGCCTTCGGATTCCGCATCGACCATTCGACCGCCGGCCTCTACCTGTGGTCGACCGCGGACAAGAACTGCTGGGAGTCCCTGGCTGACCTCGCCGAACTCGGCATCGTCGCGGGTCCCGGCGAGTTCTATGGGGCGGCGGCTGCCGATCATGTGCGGATCGCGCTGACCGCCACAGACGAACGTATTCGGGCGGCGGCCGAGCGTCTTCGCGGCGCCGCGAATTGATCGCGGAGAGGGATTCTGCGGGCGGACGCGGGCGGTTTCCGAGCGTCCGCTAAGTTTCCATTGAGACTTCGTTCAGGGCGAAAAACTGTCATCTGCCCTGATCAGACGTATTACCGTCAAGTAAATGCAGGGTGCAGTGATTTTCTGATTCCCGCAGTTGTCGGTAGTCTTTGAAAGAACTGTGCAAGACACCTCAGGAAGTTCTTGGGGTCGGTCAACGGTGAGGAGATCGAATGACTTCGGAGGCGAACCTCAGGATCGCTGATACGGAGCTGACACTGCCCGAGGTGTCAGCAACAGCGGGCAACAACGGATACCGTATCGGTTCTCTGCTCAAAGAGACCGGTTCGGTCACATACGATCCAGGGTTTGCCAACACCGCAACCACCTCGTCGTCCATCACCTACATCGATGGTGACAACGGTGAACTGCAGTACCGCGGGTACCCGATCGAACAGCTCGCGGAACAGTCGAACTTCGTCGAAGTCTGCTACCTCCTCATCTACGGTGAGCTGCCGACTCAGGAACAGTACGACGCCTTCGACGCCCGCCTGCGCGGACACACCATCGTCCACGAGGACCTGCGACGCTTCTTCCGTGCGTTCCCGTATGACGCTCATCCGATGCCCATGGTGGCAGCGGCCGTCGCGGCTTTGTCGACGTTCTACCAAGATGACCTCGATGTCTTTGACGAAGACCAGATCGACACCTCGTCATTCCGTCTGCTCGCGAAGATGCCGACCATCGCTGCTCTCGCGCACAGGAAGAACATGGGCCTGCCGGTCATCCATCCGGACAACTCGCTCAGCCTCGTGGAGAACTTCCTGCGTGTGAACTTCGGCGTTCCCGCTGAGGAGTACGAGCCGGATCCGCTGGCGGTCAAGGCCATGGACCAGCTGTTCATCCTCCACGCCGATCACGAGCAGAACTGCTCGACCTCGACGGTTCGCCTCGTCGGCTCCTCGCAGGCCAACGTGTTCCAGTCGATCTCGGCCGGCGTCAACGCCCTGGCCGGACCGCTGCACGGCGGCGCGAACTCCGCCGTTCTCGAGATGCTTGAGCAGATCTCGGCTTCCGATGACGGACCGAAGAAGTTCATGGAGCGCGTGAAGAACAAGGAAGACGGCGTCCGTCTCATGGGCTTCGGTCACCGCGTGTACAAGAACTACGATCCGCGCGCGAAGATCATCAAGAAGACGGCTGACGAGGTCCTCGCCCGTTCCGGCGGCGACCCGCTGCTCGAACTGGCTCAGCAGCTCGAAGAGATCGCGCTGGCCGACGACTACTTCGTCGAGCGCAAGCTCTACCCGAACGTCGACTTCTACACGGGCCTCATCTACAAGGCTCTCGGATTCCCGACGAATATGTTCACCGTGCTGTTCTCGGTCGGCCGTCTGCCCGGCTGGATCGCTCAGTGGCGCGAGATGATCAAGGATCCCGAGACGAAGATCGGCCGTCCTCGCCAGATCTACACGGGCGAGTACAACCGGAACTATATGGACATCAGCGAACGCTGAGTCCCCTCACGGCACGTTGAGTGCCGCGTGAAGACGCAACGGCGTCGGAGCAGAGAATTCTCTGCTCCGACGCCGTTGCGCATTCACTATTTCCATTCACTCGGTTTCTGGCGCAGCGACCAGTACCGGCAGGTACGTGAATGCGCTGAGGGCGCGTCCACTTGAAGTGAACGCGCTCTCAGGGGGTTTGGCCGGCTCTCCGATCAGTGCAGGTCGGGGTTGAGCTCGATGCCCTTGGAGTCCCGGGAGATCGCCTCGACGGTGCCGGTGACCGAATTGCGGCGGAAGAGGATGTTGTTCTTCCCGCTGAGTTCGGAGGCCTTGACCACGGCATCGTCTTCGCCGGGGACCGTGACGCGGGTGCCGGCGGTGATGTAGAGACCGGCCTCGACGATGCAGTCATCGCCGATGGAGATGCCGACACCGGCGTTCGCACCGAGCAGGCTGCCTGAGCCGATGGAGATGCGGTGTGTGCCGCCTCCCGACAGCGTGCCCATGATCGAGGCGCCGCCGCCGATGTCCGAGCCGTCGCCGACTACGACGCCCTGCGAGACGCGGCCTTCGACCATGGCCGAGCCGAGCGTTCCGGCGTTGAAGTTCACGAAGCCTTCGTGCATGACAGTGGTGCCGGGAGCCAGGTGAGCGCCGAGGCGGACACGGTCGGCATCGGCGATGCGCACGCCGGAAGGGATGACGAAGTCGGTCATCCGCGGGAACTTGTCGAGACCGTACACGGCGACTGGACCGCGGGCGAGGAGCTTGGCGCGGGTGGCCTCGAAGTCCTCGGGCGAGCAGGCGCCGAAGGACGTCCACACGACGTTGGCGATATGACCGAAGATGCCGTCGAGGTTGACATCGTTGGGAGCCACGACGCGGTGGGACAGCGCGTGCAGACGCAGGTAGGCATCGGCCGCCGAGGCGGGACCGGCGTCGAGATCGATCGTGGTGGTGACGACCTCGGAACGGGTGCCGCGAGCCTCATCGGTGCCCACCAGGGCGTCGAGGCCATCGTCGGCGGCACGGGCGGTGGCGGCCGCCTCGGCGGTGTCATGGGTATCTCCCGTGCTCAGGGCGGGGTACCAGACGGAGAGGACGGTGTCGGAGTGAATCGTGGCGAGTCCACGTGCGGAAACAATGCGTTCTGTCATGCCTCAAGCCTAGACGGTGGCGCCGTACTAGGCTAAGAAACATGACTGTCGATCCATCTGCTGAGACTGATGCCATATTCGCGCCCGACGGAGACCTCGGTGACTACCTGTTCGCCGCACTGAGCGACCCGGCCGAACTCACCGGCCGCCTGTGCGCCGTCGAATCCGTGTCCGGGAACGAAACAGCCCTGGCCGATGCCGTCGTCGACGTGCTGGAGCGGATCAGCGCAGGACCGGGACCGGACCTGGAGATCCTCCGCGACGGAGACACCATCATCGCTCGCACGAACCTGGGCCTGGACGAGCGGATCGTCGTCGCCGGCCACCTCGACACCGTCCCCGTCGAAGACAATCTTCCGCCCGTGCGCACACACATGTCCGGCGAGAACTACCCAGATGACGAGGTCATCTGGGGCCGAGGTGCCTGCGATATGAAGGCCGGAGTGGCGATGCAGCTCTCCACCACGGCCGCCCTGACCGCACCGAATCGCGATGTCAGCTGGGTCTTCTACGACCACGAAGAGGTTGATGCCTCGCTCAACGGGCTCGGCCGCGTCTCCCGCAACCACCCTGACTGGCTCGCCGGTGACTTCGCGATCCTCGGAGAACCGTCGAATGCCTCCGTCGAGGGCGGCTGCAACGGAACCATCCGCGTCGACGTCACCACCACCGGAGTCCGCGCCCATTCGGCTCGCGCATTCATGGGCGTCAACGCCATCCACGCAGCTGCCGAGGTGCTCACCCGGCTCGCCGAGTTCGAAACCGACACGGTCACGGTCGATGGCCTCGACTACCGCGAATCCCTGTCCGCCGTGAACATCCACGGTGGAGTCGCTGGCAACGTTGTGCCCGACGAATGCGTCGTGTCCGTGAACTATCGCTTCGCCCCGAGTAAATCCGCCGCCGAGGCGGAGGCCTTCCTGCGCGAGCTGTTCACTGGATTCGACGTCGTCGTCACCGATGCCGCCGAGGGTGCACGTCCCGGCCTCGACCGGGCGATCGCCCAGGACTTCATCGACACGCTCGGTCTGTCTCCGGCGCCCAAGCTCGGCTGGACCGATGTGTCACGGTTCAGCGCACTCGGCGTTCCGGCGGTGAATTTCGGTCCCGGCAACCCGCTGTACGCCCATAAGTCGGATGAGCATGTGAGAGTCACCGAGGTGGAACAGGCCACCGCAACTCTGCGCAGCTACCTCCAGGGCCGGTGATTGAGATGACCAGAGCGACAGATGATCCGACAGGCGATGCGATAGGCGCCCCCGTCAGCGATCCAGCCGGTGCTCCGTCCGATGAGGCGGCAGGCGCCCCCGAAGGCGAACCCGCATCCGACCCCGGCTTCTACAGCAAGGGTCCGCTGCGGCTGAGCGGTGGCCAGGTGCCCGAGACGACGACGGACCAACGTCTCCTCGAATCGAAGTCGGGGACCGACTGGGTTCATGAGGATCCGTGGCGCGTGATGCGCATCCAAGCCGAGTTCGTCGAAGGATTCGGCTCTCTGGCCGAGATCGGACCGGCCGTGTCGATCTTCGGCTCGGCACGTCTGAAAGCCGGCACCCAGGCCTACGCAGACACCCGAGAGATCGCCCGACGCATCGCCGAGAACGGCAATGCGATCATCACCGGCGGGGGACCCGGAATCATGGAGGCCGGCAACCTCGGCGCGTGCGAGGGCGGGGGAGTGTCCATCGGGCTCGGCATCGAGCTGCCCTTCGAAACCGGACTCAACGAGCATGTCGAACTCGGCGTGAACTTCCGCTACTTCTTCGTCCGCAAGACCATGTTCCTCAAATACTCGCGCGGATTCGTCGTCATGCCCGGCGGCCTGGGCACACTCGATGAGCTGTTCGAAGCCTTCACCATGGTCCAGACCGGCAAGATCACCTCCTTCCCGATCGTGCTCTTCGGAACCGACTACTGGGGCGGGCTCGTCGACTGGATGCGCGATACTCTCCTCGCCGCAGGCACGATCAGCGAAGCCGACATGAACATGTTCACCCTCACCGACGACATCGACGAGGTCGTCGCCGCAATCGGACCGGGAACGAACCCGAACAGTGCGAACTCCGCCGGATCGAATCCAGTGGACGGCCGATCATGAGAGGCGACAGCTCAGCAGTGCCGGAGACCGAACGATTCGATCTGGCCCACGCCCGCCCCGGAAACCCGGCGATCATGGCCGTGATCAACCGCACCACCGATTCCTTCTACGAATCCGCAGCCACCCACGACGAGGCGATCGCCGCCGTGGAGGCAGCAGCCACCGCCGGTGCCCATATCGTCGATATCGGGGGAGTGCGCGCCGGCCGCGGTCGAGAGATCTCCGTGAGCGAGGAGATCGACCGTGTGTGCCCGACCATCGAAGCCGTCGCCAGTTCCCACCCGCACATGCTCATCAGCGTCGACACCTGGCGTCATGAGGTGGCCGAGGCCGCCTGCCGGGCCGGTGCGGGACTGCTCAACGACACCTGGGCAGGGGTCGACCCCAAACTCGCCGAGGTGGCCGCCCGGCACGATGTCGGCATCGTCTGCTCCCACACAGGGGGACTGGATCCGCGCACCGACGCCCACCGCAACCGCTATGGTCTGCAGGCCGGTGACGTCGTCGACTCCACCTTGTCCGGCGTCATCGACCTCGCCGAGGCTGCCCGTGCAGCAGGTGTGCCCGAGGACCGGATCATCATCGATCCCACTCCGGACTTCGGGAAGAACACCTACCACTCGCTGCGGCTGCTGCGTGAACTCGAACGGTTCACCGCCACCGGCTATCCGGTGCTGCTGGCGATCTCACGCAAGGACTTCGTCGGCGAAGCGATCGGAGACGTGGCCCCGCAGGACCGTCTGTTCGGCACGATCGCCGCGACCGCACTGGCCATCGAGAAGGGTGCGGCGATGATCCGCACCCACGATGTGCGGGCCACTGCCGACGCCATCGATGTGACCGTGGCGATCACCGGTGAAGCGGCACCGAAACACACCGTGCGCGGACTGCGCTGAGGGGTCCGCGCACCCGCCTATGCGAAAATGGGGGCATGCCTCTGTGGATTGTCATCGGTGTCGCGGCCGCGGTCTTCGTCCTCGTGTTCGTCGTCGCGGCGACCTTCAACGTCTTCTCATCCGAAACCGTCGACGAGGCTGAAGAACGCTGGACCGGTCTGCCTGGCGAGTTCACCAGCCGAGATCTGGAGTCTGTGCGATTCCGGCCCGCTCTGCGCGGCTACCGGATGGAAGACGTCGACGAAGCCATGGCGCTGCTGCGCGCACGTCTGAGCGAACTCGAATCCGCGACCGCCTCTGACGGCCCGGAAACGGCTGCCGGACCACGATGAGCCGCCCCGCAGACCTGCCCGGAATCACTCTCGCCCCCGAAGTCTTCGACTCCTCCCGCTTCAGCCGCCTCGGCGCTCTGTTCATGAGCCTGCCCGTGTGGCTGCAGGCCGTGGCCGTGTACTTCCTCTCCCGCGTCGTGAGCATGTCGATCTTCGCCGCGGTCCTCAAACGTCAGGACCCGGCGAACTGGTCGTCGTCTCCGGTGACGACGACGCTCAATGACTTCCTCAACTTCTGGGACGGCGGCTGGTACGGGCGCGTCGCCGACGAAGGCTATCCCCGCGTCCTGCCCATCGACGACTCGGGAGCGGTCGCAGAGAACCAGTGGGCGTTCTATCCGCTGCACCCCTCGATCGTGTCCACTCTGGCCGACCTCACAGGATTGAGCTATGAGGTCATCTCGCCGATCGTGTCCACGCTCGCCGCGGGTCTTGCCTCGATCGTCATCCTCCACCTCTTCCGGAAGTACGTCGACGCCGGTCAGGCCCTGATGGGACTGGCCCTCGTGATGTTCTTCCCACCGGCGGCGATCTTCTCCACCGGCTACGCCGAATCACTGACCCTCCTGCTGCAGGCAACGGCACTCTTCCTCGTCGTCGAACGCCGCTACCTCACCGCACTCCCGGTCGTCGTCTTCATGGACCTGTCACGGCCCATCGGTGTGGCGTTCTCCTTCTTCATGCTCTTCCACCTCATCGACCGCTTCCTCCGCCGCCGGACCGATCCGTATCCGGCCGGTGAGGCGATCCGATCCTGGACCCTGGGAGTGCTCTCCTGCGCAGCGGCGCTCATCCACCCGATCCATGCCTGGTGGGCAACGGGATCGCTGACGGCCTATACCGACACCGAGGCGGCCTGGCACACCGGCGAGACCACGTTCGTCGTCCAGTGGGTGGCGCGGTCGATCAGCCTCATCGGTCCGCTCGGCCCGGTGTTGCTCGTCATTGTCATCGCCGGAATGCTTGCCCTGAGCTTCTCTCCGGCGGGCGCGCGCATGGGCCGGACCCTGCAGCTGTTCTGCCTCGGCTACGGTTTGTACCTGCTCATCTTCTTCAATCCGCAGACCTCCACCCTGCGACTGCTGCTGCCGATGTTCCCGATGGCGCTGACTCTTGCACTGGTGCGCTCCCGAGGCTATCGAGCCGCAATGCTGGTCGCCTATATCCTGCTCCAGATCGTGTGGGTCGCCTACCTCTGGCACTTCACCCCGCCCGCAGATCTGCCGCCGTGACCGTCCGGTGGGTGGGAGAGTTACCGGGAACGCGCGGATCATGGAATAATCGGAACTACATGATTCGGTCCACCTGGTGTGAACCGTCTTTGTATGACAACGGAAGGAAGAGCCCATATGGCAGCCCAGAAACCCCGCACCGGCGACGGACCTCTGGAAGTGACCGAAGAAGGCCGAAGCATGGTGATGCGGCTTCCAGTCGAAGGCGGAGGTCGCCTGGTGATCGAACTCAGCAGAGACGAAGCCACCGGACTCCACGACACTCTCGCCCAGACACTGGGGCTCTGAGCCGACGGCCGCAGCGCACGGCCGATCGGAGACGCACGAACAGCAGAGACTTACATGTAAGTCTCTGCTGTTGTTGCATTCACCGGGGCTTCTGCAGAAGCAGCAGGCCTTCCCCAATGGGCAGCAGCACCCGCTCGAGGTTCTCCTGTTCTGCGATGCGGTTGAGCATGCTGCGGGCCGCCTGAGTGCGGGGGCTGCGATCAACGGGATCGGCAACGGCGCCCTTGAGCAGCGTCTTGTGGATGACCAGCAGACCCTGAGAGTCGAGCAGACGCAGCGAGGGCTGGATCATCCTCTCCAGATTCCCCGGCTCCACATCGATGAAGACCATGTCATAGGCCGCCGGTGCGAGTCGTTTGAGCACCTCTTCGGCACGCCCGCTCATCAGTCGCAGCCGGCCCGGTCTGATCCCCGCCATGTCGACGAGGTCACGGGCTGCACTCTGAGTCGTGGAATTCGTGTCGATCGACGTCAGGATCCCTGCAGTGGGCATTCCGCGCAGCAGGGACAGCGTCGATGTTCCTACCCCGGTCCCAACCTCGACTGCCGCGACCGGTGTGAGCAGTCGGGCCAGCAGAGTCAGCGTCTTCGCAGTCGTTTGGGAGACCGGCGCGATCCCGAACTCATGAGAATGGGTGCGAGCGGCATCGAGCAGCGGATCGGGACCGTTGTACTGTTCCGAGAAGGTGAGATCACCTGCATTTTCGCGTGCCAACCGGCCCCTCCCTTCTGGTGCTGAGTTCTCCCAAGTCTAACCGCATTTGGGTTCGATTCCGTGGGTGCGCCACAGCTCGTCGAGTTCATCGACATCGACGAAGGCCACACGTTCGACCCGATCATGCGAATGCGGAGTGCCCTCATCTTCCCAATGGATGCGGGCTCGAGCGAAGATCTCGGGCGGCAGTATCCCGGCCGCATTGACGACCCGCCACCAAGTGACATTCGATCCGAATTCCCGCATCACCCGCCCGACGTAGCGAGGCGAGCAGTCGGCGACGGCACCCACGGTCCCATAGGCGACGACGCGCGCGGCGGGAACGAGTTCGACGATGCGCAGCACCCGTTCGACGGCTATCTCGTCCACTGCACCTCCCGGCAGTATCGGGCTGTCGAACCTGTGCTGACCATGAGTCGATGCTACCGCCGTCCACGGTAGACTTGAGACCATGTTCGGTATCAACGGCACCGAGATGGTGATTCTGGTCGTTGTGGCGTTGGTCGTCATCGGACCCAAACGCCTGCCCGAATACGCTCAGAAGCTGCGGGACTTCGTGCGCCAGATGCGTCGCATGGCCGAAGGCGCGAAGGACAGCGTCCGACGCGATTTCGGCGACGACTTCAAGGACGTGGATTGGCAGAAGCTCGACCCACGTCAGTACGATCCGCGCCGGATCGTGCGCGAGGCCCTCGTCGAAGAGGACGCGGCCATCCGCGAATCCAAACGCCAGGAGCGTTCCTCCCAGGAATCAACGTCCGCTGAGTCCTCAAGTGCCGACGTGTCGACCCAGACCGACACCGAGGTGGCCCCCACCCGGGAGCAGTCACCCATCGAACGGTTCCAGGCCCAGGTCGACCTGCGCGACCGTTCCGCTGCGGCACCGTTCGATCCCGAAGCCACCTGAGTCCCTCTCCGACAGCGGCGGCTCCGTACTTCACCGTCGCCGCTGACCACTGAGCCATCTCTGCCGAAACGGCGTCAGCAGCTCAGTTCTTCATCACCGCAGGATGCTCGGGGTTCGAGCACAGCTCATCCGAATAGCCGCGGCAGAAATACGAACCGCCCTGCTTCAACTCGATCCCGGAGAAGAGCTCACGCACCGTCACTGCGTAGAGTCCTTTGTCCGCCACGGCCGAGAAAACCGCCGGAGCCGCCTTCGCGGTTGAGGGATGGATGGAGTGCATGAGCACGATCGATCCCGGTTTGGTCTGAGACTGCACCCGCCGGATGGTCTTCTTCGTATCTCGGTGCTGCCAGTCTCCGGTATCGACGTCCCAGATGATCGCAGGTCCGCCCAGCACGTGTGACGCACGTTTGTCGAGGGCACCATAGGGCGGACGGACGAGGGGTTCGTCCTTCACCCCGACCGACTGCAGCGACTTGTCCGTCCGTCCGATCTCCTTGCGGATCTTCGCCGAGGCAGTCGTGTCCATCCGCACATGCGAAAAGGTGTGATTGTCGACCTCATGACCGGTAGCGATGATCCGCTCAGCCACCTCGGGCGAACTGTCCGTGTTCTTCCCGAGGAGGAAGTAGGTCACTCTGATGTTCGCCTCATCAGCGGCGTCGAGGATCGTCCGTTCGCTCTTCGCTTCTCCGGGACCATCGTCATAGGTCAGCGCCACACACGGCAGCAGAGCGCAGGAGAAGTCCGGTGACCGCAGATCGTCCGGATGAGGCAGCTCAAGGCTAGTGTGCAGGGCCTTCTGAACACGGTCTCCGATGGAGGACAGGTCCGTGTCCGAGACCGGTTCGTCATCGATCGTCAGCGTGTCCGTGTCGTCGGCCCCGATAGCGGCCGGGTCGACCGGTGCGGCGAAGAGTCGGCGGGCATTGACGGTGCGGTCGTGGGCGAGATCAGTGAGCAGCAGTCTCGTCTGCTGACGTGGGGACTCAGCGTTGATCGCGGTGACGACGAAATTCCCGCCACTGGCCAGCACCCGGGTGCTGATGTTCACAGCGCGCGGGTCGACACGAGCCGGGGGAGCGTCGTCGAGGCTCGTCTGCGCCGGTGTGAAAGCCGTCGCCGACCACCGATGGACCGGCGCCGTCTGCAAGGGGTCGAAGGCAGCGTGAGCGGCGAAGCCGCCTGATTCCTCGATCATGGACAGCACATGTTCTTCGATCGCCGAGTTCAGCGAGGCGGCACCAGGCAGACCGAAGGTGTGGATGTCGAGGCGGGGCGTGCGCTTGTCGGACACCACCGCGTAGCTGCGCAGCATTGTCGAGAGAACGTCCCGGTTCTCAGAGGCGGTCGCCCGCTGTGCCGGTTCCACGGACTGCTCGGGAGCGGGGTCGTCGCGGAACGCAGTGACGATGGCGCCGGCCAGGAGGACAAGGACGGTCAGAGCACTGACGGCGGAGAAGACAGAGTAGACGAGGGTGTCGCGAGGGGAGAGGGGAGACACCGCCTTCAGACCGGGCTCAGGCCCAGAGATCTGCCGGACAGGCCGCGACTGCGTCGCCGCAGCGACTCTGCAAGCGAGTCGAAGGCCTGAGCCGCAGGCGACTCGGGACTGCCGAGCACGACCGGGGTGCCGGCATCCGATCCTTCCCGCAGACGAGTGTCCAAGGGGATCTGAGCCAGCAGTGGGACTTCGCGCTCGAGGGTGGCAGTGAGGTTTTCGGCCACGCTGGCACCTCCCCCGGAGCCGAACACTTCCATCCGGGTGCCGTCGGGCATCTCCATCCACGACATGTTCTCGATGACTCCGGCCAATGTCTGCTTCGTCTGTGTGGCGATGGACCCCGCGCGCTCGGCGACCTGGGCGGCCGCGGACTGGGGTGTGGTGACGACGAGGAGCTCGGAGTCGGGCAGCAGCTGTGCCACGGAGATTGCGATATCACCGGTGCCGGGAGGCAGATCGAGCAGCAGAACGTCGAGGTCGCCCCAGAACACATCCGTGAGGAACTGCTGCAGGGCGCGATGGAGCATCGGGCCGCGCCAGACGACAGCCTGGCTCGGCGGGACGAACATGCCGATGCTCATCACCTTCACGTTGTGGGCGACCTGCGGCAGGATCATCTCGTCGACTCGGGTCGGCTTTCCGGAGAGACCGAGCATGCCGGGGATGGAGAAGCCGTAGATATCGGCGTCGACGATGCCGACGCGCAGGCCCTTATCCGCCAGGGACACGGCGAGATTCGCAGTCACCGACGATTTGCCGACTCCGCCCTTTCCTGACGCGACGGCATAGACCTTGGTCAGCGATTCGGGACGGTTGAAGGGGATATCGCGGGTACCAGAGCCCTGCAGCTTCTCCTTCATCGCCTTGCGCTGTTCGGGGCTCATCGTGCCCAGGACGACAGATACTTCAGTGACGCCGTCGACGCGGGCGACCGCGGCTTCCGTGTCTCGGGTGATCGTGTCCTTGAGCGGGCAGCCGGCGATCGTGAGGAGAACCGTGACGGTGACCTTGCCGCCGTCGATGTCGATCGATTCGACCATATCGAGTTCGACGATATTGCGGCGGATCTCCGGGTCGATGACGCCGGTCAGTGCCTCTCTCACAGCGTCTTCAGAGGGACCAGTCATGCCCACGTCCTTTCCTTCCCGGATCAGTGCTTCCGGGCTTTCAACCCTACCGCTTCGGACGTCGTCTCGTCATCCGCTGTGGGAGCCGCCTCGGCGCTGTTCGGAGGACCGGGAATCGCCGTCGTCGTGTCGATCGCCATCTTGTCTCTCCTCCTCCAACTCCTTGAGCAGATCCTTGAGCTCGGAGCGGATGAAGTCACGTGTGGCGACCTCACGCATGGCGATGCGCAGCGCCGCCACCTCACGTGCCAGATATTCGGTGTCAGCGAGGTTGCGTTCGGCGCGCTGCCGGTCGTGTTCGAACTCGACGCGGTCGCGGTCGGTGCTGCGGTTCTCCGCGAGCAGGATGAGCGGGGCCGCATAGGACGCCTGCAGGGACAGGATGAGGGTGAGCAGAGTGAAGTTCAGCGACCGCGGGTCGAACTGCCACGATTCGGGCAGCAGGGTGTTCCACAGCAGCCACACCGCGCAGAACACGGTCATTCCGACGAGGAACGCCGGAGTGCCCATGAACCGGGCGAAGGCTTCGGCTCCGCGTCCGAAGGTCTCGGGAGACATGGCGAAGCTCGGCAGCTTCCGCTTGCTCGACCGTGGGATCTCGAAATCGTCGACAGCCATGTCTACCCCCTCCTGTGATCGTCACGGCCGGTGGTCCGCCAGTCCTCGGGCAGAAGCTCGTCGAGGACGTCGTCGACGGTGACCACGCCGACGAGGCGGTCGTTCTCATCGGTGATCGGCACCGACACCAGATTGTACGCGGCCAGCAGCTTCGAGACTTCGCCGAGAGGAGCCTCGGGAGGCAGCGGTTCGACCTCGGTGTCGAGCATGATGCCCACGGCTTCGTGAGGGGGATGACGCAGCATCTCCTGGATATGGACGAGACCGAGGTATTTGCCTGTCGGCGTCTCCACCGGTTGGCGACAGACGAACACCGCGGCCGCCAGAGCTGCCGGCAGGTCTTCTCGACGAACGTGGGCGAGAGCCTCGGCGACGGTGGCCTCCGGGGTGAGGATCACCGGTTCCGTGGTCATCAGACCACCGGCTGTGTCATCGTCATAGGCCAGCAGGGTGCGCACGTCCTGCGCGTCATCGGGTTCCATGAGGGTCAGGAACCGTTCGGCCTGATCATCGGTGAGCTCGCCGAGGAGGTCGGCCGCGTCATCGGGCTCCATCTCCTCGAGCACGGTCACGGCCCGTTCGGTCTCGAGTCCGACGAGGATCTCGACCTGGGTCTCCGCGGGCAGCTCCTCGACGACATCGGCGAGACGTTCGTCATCGAGGGCTCTCGCGACCTGGAGCCGGCGGCCGGGGTTCATCTCGAAGAGCACATCGGCGAGATCGGCAGGCTTCGTGTCCTGATAGGCGGCGATGAGCTGGGTGGCTTCCTGATCGACCTCGGAATCCACTGGGTGGTCGGCATCCGTCCAATCGATCTGCTTCGTCTCCCCACGGCGGCGGAACGCGGCGAAGGCACTGCGTTCGGGCACACGACGGACGAACAGGCGGGTGACCTCCCAATCCTTGTTCACCTGCTGTTCGATGCCGACGTCCTCGACGAGGATGGGGGAGTTGTCCTCCCGCAGACGCAGCCTGCGGTCGAGCAGATCATTCATCACCAGGGTCTCGGACTCGCGCTGTTCGAACCGGCGCATGTTCACCAGGCCGGTCGTGATGACCTGCCCGGAGTCGATGGCGGTGACCCGGCCCATGGGGACGAAGACGCGGCGTCGGCCCGGCACCTCGACGACGAGACCGATGACACGCGGGGACTGCCGCATCGTCGCTCGATAGACGATGACGGCGTCGCGGACCCGTCCGACCTGATCTCCCAGAGGGTCGAACACGGGGGCAGAGACGAGCCGGGCGACGAAGACTCTTTTCGGTGGACCACTCATATTCTCAGACTACGTGGTGCGCAGAGTTTTCAGTGGTCGGCTCCAGGAAATGAATCCAGATCACATTCGCGGGCGGTGAAACGGGTGGGCGTCGAGTTCCATCCGGACTCTCCTCCTATTCATCAAGCCGTCCTGCCTTCTTAATCTCGATGTCGCCCCGTCTCCCTAGGGTCATTTCTCGGCAGAACCCGCCACAGTCGAATACAGGAGAAATCCATGCAGACACGACGAATCCGCCCGCGCACCGCTGCAGCAGGACTGGGAGCCTGCGCCGCGCTCTCGCTCTTCGCCCCGCTTCTCTCGCCGACCTCGGCGATGGCCGCAGACGCACCGGCCGAACTCTACGAAGGCCACGTCCAGGTCGACCGCGGCAAGGCCGCCGACCCGCAGAAGTTCACCGGCCAGGTCTTCGACGACGTCAACGAGAACTCGAAGCTCGATGGTGATGAGAAGGGCGTCTCCGGCGTCGCGGTGAGCAACGGAGTCGACGTCGTCCAGACTGACGGAGACGGCCGCTACGAGCTGCCCGTGCGAGAGAACATGACCGTTTCGATCACTCAGCCCTCCGGATGGCAGGTGCCCGTCGATGAGGACAAGGTCGCTCAGTTCAGCTACAACCACCTGCCCGAAGGCTCCGGCGATCTGGAGTTCGGAGGCATCGAACCCACAGGTGAGACGCCGAAGGCCGTGAACTTCCCGATGATCGAATCGCAGGCCTCGGCGAAGGACGACCAGAACTGCCCGATCGCGTCTGACACCCAGGCCTATGACATGACGGAGATGGGCTACGCCCGTGACGGAGCCGTCGGCGACCTTGCCGACCGCAGCGATTACGGAGCCTGTGGAGTGCTCCTGCTCGGCGACAACGTCGGTGACGACCTCAGCCTCAATGACGAACTGCGCGATATCTACTCGCAGATGAACGGCCCTGTCCGCGTGGCACCGGGCAACCACGATCAGGACTACGACGCCGTCGATGACTCACATGCCCTCGACACTTTCCGTGATCAGTTCGGACCTTCGTACTTCTCCTACGACGTCGGCAAGACCCACTTCGTCGTCCTCGACAGCATCGAATACGAAGGCAAGGCGAACCGGAAGAAGTACAAGGAGAAGATCAGTCAGGAGCAGCTGACCTGGCTGGAGAACGATCTGAAGAACGTGCCGAAGAACGCGCAGGTCGTCATCGCCACCCACGCGCCCATCCTCACGCACAAACAGGTCGTCGTCGACAATGCGAAGGACTTCTACGACGTCATCGCCGACTATCCGAATGCTGTGACCGTCGGCGGGCACACCCACACGCAGGAGAACCTCGTTGCAGGGGAGACACGGAAGGAATGGGCGGAAGCCGGGATCGAGAAGCTGCCGAACACGCAGATCGTCGCCGGTGCCGTCTCCGGTGACTGGTACTCCGGAGGCCTCAACGCCGACGGGCTGCCGTACTCGTTCACTCAGGACGCTTCGGAACCGGGCGTGCTCACCCTCGAATACGACGGTGCTTCGCGCAGCGAACGTTACACCGTGCGCAACGAATCGGATGACCATCAGCTGCTGCTCGGCGTGAACTCGCCAGAGTGGCGTGACTGGGCGCAGAAGGCACAGGAGTGGCAGGACGCGGACAAGGAGGGCACTGCTCCGAAGGAGATCTCCGAACGCGTCGTCACCCGCGAGGACCTCAAGCAGGGCGAGACCTGGCTGACCTCGAGCTTCCTCGCCGGCACCTCGGACGCACGAGTCGAGGTCAGCTTCGACGGCAAAGCGCCGAAGCAGTCCGAGCACACTCAGCCGGGCAAGGGCGAAGCCCTGGCGAAGGGCTGGGAGTACACCGATCCGTACACGGCGTCACAGAACCTGCGCACCTCCGGCAATGTGGGCCAGTCGAGCTCGCACCTGTGGCGGACCGAGATCCCCTCGGATCTCGATCTGGGCACCCACACCGCCGAGGTGACCGGAACCGACCGCTACGGTCGTGACTTCACCGAGTCGGTCCGGTTCACCGTGGTCGAGGATGAGGCCGCGGCGAAGACCGAATCGCAGAAGCTGCTGCGTCAGGACGGCTTCGATGCTCAGCAGAAGAAGGAAGTCCGAGACCCGAAGGGTCTCGACTCCGAAGAGGCTCAGTCGGCTCGCAACGACTGACCGCTGAAGAAGGAGCTGCAGCTCCGCGCAGGTGTCGGATGATGGCGCTTGGAAGCTGCGGAGAACTGCGAGGAGCGGGGCCCGCCGAACGGCGGGCCCCGTCTCCGTGATCAGAGAGCGTTGAACTCCGAGGTGAAATCCGGTGCGATCTCGCTCAGTGTCGGCGGCTGCCCCCAAGCGCTGTCGACGGGTGTCGCCGAAGCATGGGCGTCGAGGATCGCCAGGCTGAGAGCATCGGCCGCCGCTGCGGTGATCATCACGAGCTCGCGAGTGGCGGCGTCGCGGTCTGTTGGCAGCTCATCGGCTCCGGTGGCGATGCCGAAGACCGTGTCACCGTCGAAGAGAGTGTGCGAGGGCTGCACTGCTCGTGAGATGCCGGCATGCGCTCCCGCGGCCATCCGTGTGGTCTGAGCCGGGTCGAGTCGTGCGTCAGTGGCGACGATCGCGATCGTCGTGTTCTTCGCCGCCGTCCTGGAATCCGCCGGCGGCGCGGCGGGAAGACCCTGCACCGTCGGCAGATCGAGACCGATCGAGCGCAGCAGCGGCTCCAACCACAGGCCGCCCGACGGGGTGCCGATCGTCCCCAGCGAATTCGCCGCGACAAGTGCCGCGACGGTGGTCCCACTGGGCAGTCGGACGGCGAAGGATCCGAGTCCTCCACGCAGAGTCTGAAAGCCCGACCGGGCTCCGATGCCCGCTCCGACGCTGCCACGGACCTCGTCGATCCGACCGGACAGCGCCGCGTGTGTCGCTTGGGCGCCTTCGTTCGGTCTCGGCGGGGCCACGGAGCCGTCCCCGCGACCGAGGTCGTAGATCGCGGCGGCGGGGACGAGGGGAATGACCGCGCCGGCGAGTCCGGGAGCGGGGAATCCGAGTCCCGCCTCGGCGAGGGTGTCGACGACCCCGGTGACGGCACCGAGTCCGAATGCGGACCCGCCGGTGAGGACGATGGCATCGGCACCGTAGGAATGAGTCCCCGGTGCGATGACATCGGTCTCACGGGTGGCGGGACCGCCTCCGCGGACATCGACGCCGATGGTCGAACCGGACGGCGGAAGCACGGTGGTGATCCCGGTCAGTCGGGCGTCGGTGAGCTCACCGGCATGACCGAGGCGGATACTGGGGATCTCGAGGATTCCGCGCCCGCGGAACGGGCTGGGCTGCGCGTCCGGACCCGACCCGGCGGTATCCGAGGACATCAGCGCTCCTGTGCCCGTCCCTGCACCCAGGCCTCGATCTCGGCGCGGGTGCGGGGGAAGTCGGCGGAGAGGTTCTCGACTCCGTCGGCGGTGACGAGAACGTCGTCCTCGATGCGCACGCCGTTGCCGCGGAACTCCTCGGGCAGCAGCAGGTCATCGGACTTGAAGTACAGTCCGGGTTCGATGGTGAAGACCATTCCCGGTTCGATGGTCGCGTCCAGGTACATTTCCGCTCTCGCCTGAGCACAGTCATGGACGTCGAGGCCCAGGTGATGGCTGGTGCCGTGGACCATCCATCGGCGGTGCTGCTGTCCTTCCGGAGACAAAGACTCGGCAGCGGAGACCGGCAGCACACCGAACTCTTCGAGACGTTTCGCGATGACCTCCATGGCCGCCTCGTGGACCTCACGGAACTTCACCGGACGGTTGGGGTGGTCGGCGGCCACGGCGAACGCGGCATCGGAGGCTTCGAGCACA
Organism: Brevibacterium epidermidis NBRC 14811; assembly: GCF_001570805.1. Classification (GTDB taxonomy): domain Bacteria; phylum Actinomycetota; class Actinomycetes; order Actinomycetales; family Brevibacteriaceae; genus Brevibacterium; species Brevibacterium epidermidis. The sequence goes on from NZ_BCSJ01000011.1 coordinate 189,831, forward strand.
GCGTCGTAGATCTTCGCCTGCACCTCGGTGAAGGTGCCCGAAACGGGCAGGGTGCGAGTGATGTCCGCAGTGTAGAGCGAATCGGCTTCAGCTCCGGCATCGACGAGGATGAGATCGCCGTCGCGGACCTGACCGTCATTGCGGATCCAGTGCAGGGTGCAGGCATTGTTGCCCGAGGCGGCGATCGTGTCATAGCCGACTCCGTTGCCGTCGGAGCGAGCGGCGGTCTCGAACGCGGTCTCGACGACTCGCTCACCACGACGGTGGCCGAGCGCCTTCGGCAGCGATTCCACGACATTGTCGAAACCGGCACGGGTGATGGCGACGGCTTTGCGCAGCTGCTCGACCTCGTGGTCATCCTTGATCAGGCGCAGCTCGGAGAGCATCTGAGCCAGTTCGGCATCCCCGGCCTCGGACGTCTCGAGATCGGCTTGGACCTGGGTGCGAGCGAGGTCGATGACTCCGTCGATGCGGGAATCGGCCTGGCGGACGAGGCGGACCGAGATCGCTCCGAGGTCCTTCGTGATGGCGTCATCGACGGTGGCGGAGCTCTCCGTGGCGATGCCGGTCATGGTGGACATCGCTTCGAGGTCCGCGCGGGGACCGACCCAATACTCGCCGTAGCGGGAATCGGAGAAGAACTCCTCGGTATCGGCACCGGCGCGGGGGCGGAAGTACAGCGTCACGTCGTGGCTGTCACCCTCGGGTTCGAAGACGAGGACGGCGTCGGGTTCGGAATCGGCTTCCAGACCGGTGAGGTGGATGAACGCGGAATGCGCGCGGAAGCGGTAGTCGGTGTCGTTCGAGCGGACCTTGAGTCCGCCGGCGGGAACGACGAGCCGTTCACCGGGGAATGCTGCCGAAACGGCGTCCCGTCGGGCCGGGGTGAAACCAGCGGCGGCGAGAGCTTCGGCGTTGAGCGGAGTGCGATCCCATCCGGAGGCGACGAAGTCGCGGAAGGCGGTGGAATTCGGGCGATGCGAGCGGTTGTTGACGCGGTCTGCGAGGTCCTGAGTCGAGTCTGGGGTATCTGAGTTCTGCTCTGTCATGCCGCCAGTCTAGACGGGCGGAGTGACATGGTGCGTACAGGTGGAAGTCGAAACGACAGATGCAGATACACTGTGACCATGGTCATCGATCTCCATGTGCACACCGCATTCTCGGACGGGACCCAGACCCCTTCCGAACTCATCTCAGAAGCCTCGATGGAGGGCATCGACGTCGTCGGTCTCACCGACCACGACACCACCGCAGGTTGGACCCTTGCCGAAGATGCCGCCCGCGTCTACGGGCTCGGACTGGTGAGGGGAATGGAGATCTCCTGTCGCTACGAGGGAATCAGCGTGCACCTGCTCTCCTACCTCCACGACCCATACGACACGGGGCTGGCCGAGGTCGTGCAGGAGACGCGGCGGGCACGCCTCGACCGAACGCACCTCATCATCGAGCGACTCGCCGAAGACTATCCGATCGACATTGATGCTGTGCTCTCGGTCTCCGGCGAGGATGCCACGATCGGACGTCCGCATATCGCCGATGCGCTGGTGGCAGCCGGCGTCGTCGAGAGCCGCACAGAAGCGTTCTCATCGATTCTGTCCAGCCAGGGCAAATACCACGTGTCACTGCCGACGATCGACCCGATCACGGCGATCGGGCTGATCCGGGAGGCCGGGGGAGTCTCGGTCTTCGCTCATCCGCGTGCGGCCATGCGCGGTCGCGTCGTTCCTGATTCGGCGATGACCGAATTCATCTCCGCCGGACTCGACGGACTCGAAGTCGACCACCGCGACAACCCTCCGCAGGAGCGTGAGGCGATGCGGCGTCTGGCACATGAGCACGGTCTCATCGTCACCGGTTCCAGCGACTACCACGGGACAGGCAAACCCAACCGCCTCGGCGAGCACGTCACCTCAGACCATATGCTCGCGAAGCTGCTCGAGCGTGCGGCCTCACGGCCGGGCGGAGTCGACTACATCCAGGGCTGATTCCGGCAACAGCCGCTGGCCGCGCCAACCTGCACCCCGGGACCGACCCCGACGTCATCTCAGGGCTGAGGTCAGCCGAGGATTCTGCGCAGATGCAGCTTTCCCCAGGCGAAGCTCAGCCCATAGGACAGGGCGGCCATGAGGGCGAGCAGACCCAGATACTGGACGACGAGCAGGACCGGCGCAGCATCGACGTCGAAGAGGCGTTCGAAGAAGAGCTCGAGGAAGAACACGTGGACGAGGAACGCACCGAATGATGCCGTCGCCATCGTCGTGAAGACCTTCTTCGTCCGCTCGCCGAGGCGGATGCGCGAGACGAGGAGGATGACGCTGATAGCGAGTCCGATGATGAGCGGGTTCGCATTCTCGATCGGATAGGACCGTCGCGACTCCCACCACAGCACGCCGAGCGCCGAGACTGCGAAGAGCAGGCACAGCGTCCAGATCGGCGGACGCAGCTCATATGCGTGGTGGATGACGAAGGCCCCGACGGTGAAGTAGACGACCTGATACGTCGCGAAGCCCCATTTCCATGCATCCTGATCCGAGCCGATGAGTTCGAGCGCGAACGGAGCCCAGACGGTCGATCCCGCGAGGACGACGGCGAGGGTCGCGAGCTTCCACGGGCGCTGTCCCTTCCAGAACAGGACGAGCGTGCCGAAGACGAGGATGAGCGGAACGTACGCGTAGAGATACCACAGGTGGAAGGCCGGTCGTCCGGCCTCGAGGAAGCTGCGGGCGAGGTCGTGGCGGACGTTGACCTCATCGGTGTCGAAGAGGTTGAAGCCGAGCACGAAGATGACCGACCAGGCGGCCAAGGGCACGACATGGCGGACGATGCGGTCCCACATCTTCGCTTCGGTGCGCGGAGGCGCACCGGCGAGCACGGCCCAACCGGCGATCATGAAGAACATCGGCACGGCCCAGGGGTTGACCGCCTCGGCGAAATGGCCGAGCCACCAGGCATTGCTGCCTTCGTCGGAACGGCCGATGAGGACGCCGCCCGAATGGCCGAGCATGACAGTGAGTCCGGCGAGCACCCGCATGACGTCGACGTCGTGGCGATGCGTCTTCGGAGCCCGCGGCTTCGCGGTCGGGGCCTGAGACTGTGCGGTCGGGGATGTTGCCGTCGTCGGCTCCACGGGGGAGGGGGCTACCGTAGTGGGAGCTGCGAGGGACTCGGCGTCCAACCGGCGTGAACCGAACAATGACTCACTCTCGTTCGTACTCGATGACATGGGTTCAGAACATCATCGGTCACGGAATTGAACGGGATCGGGGGTCGAATTGAACACAGGATGAACGAAGGGCCCCGACCGGGTGGTCTGGGCCCTTCGAACGTTCATTGCGGGGGGAATGGTCTCGCCCGCGGCCGGATCAGTCCTCGCTGGAGTCGGCGGACGGGTGGCCGCCCTGACCGGTCTGGCCGCCCTGCGGACGGTTGACCGGCTTGCCGCCGCGGGTGCGTCGGCGTGAGCGCTGGCGACGCGGCTTGCGGCTCTCTTCACCGGATTCGGAGGAGGAGTCACGACGGTTGGAGGAGCCGCCTCGGCGAGAGTCGGAACGGCCACGGCCGGAACCGCGACGATCGGAGCCACGGCCCTTGCGTTCACCGGTGGACTTCTCGTCATCACCGTCAGCGTGCTGGCGCGGCAGCCGACCCTTCGTGCCCTTCGGGATGTCGAGGTCGGAGAAGAAGTGCGGTGACGTCGAGTAGGTCTCGGCGGGTTCGTCGAAATCGAGGCCGAGGGCCTTGTTGATGAGACGCCAGCGGGGCATGTCATCCCAGTCGACCAGGGTCACGGCGACACCGGAGTGGCCGGCGCGGCCGGTGCGTCCGATGCGGTGGACGTAGGTCTTCTCGTCCTCGGGGCACTGGTAGTTCACGACATGGGTGACATCGTCGATGTCGATTCCGCGAGCTGCGACATCCGTGGCCACGAGCACGTCGACCTTTCCGTCGCGGAAGGACTTGAGGGCCTTCTCACGCTGTGACTGGCCGAGATCGCCGTGCAGCGCCTTGACCGCGAAGCCGCGATCCTCGAGCTCAGCGGCCAGCTTGTCGGCGGTGCGTTTGGTACGGGTGAAGATGATCGTGCGTCCGCGGCCCTCGGCCTGGAGCATACGGGCGACGAGTTCGGATTTGTCCATCGAGTGGGCTCGGTAGACGAACTGCGTCGTGTTCTTTCCCGTCAGCGACAGATCCTCATGATCCTGGGCGCGGATATGGGTGGGCTGGCTCATGTAACGGCGGGCCAGGGTGATGACCGCGCCGGGCATGGTGGCGGAGAACAGCATCGTCTGGCGGTGCGCCGGCACAGCGTTGATGATCTTCTCCACATCAGGGAGGAAGCCGAGGTCGAGCATCTCGTCGGCCTCATCGAGGACGACGGTGCGGACGCGGTGGAGCTTGAGGATCTTGCGACCGTAGAGGTCGAGGAGACGACCGGGAGTGCCGACGACGACGTCGACGCCGGACTTGAGGCGGTTGATCTGCGGATCGAAGTCCATGCCGCCGTAGATCGTCATGATGTCGATATCACGCTGCACGGAGGCGGTGACGAGATCGGCCGCGACCTGCTTGGCCAGCTCACGGGTGGGAACGACGACGAGGGCCTGCGGCAGACGCTGCTCCTTGGCATCGGCCACGCTGTCCGGAGTCGATTCCGGGTCGGAGGTCACCGAGGAGTCCTCGGTCTTGCCGACGACGCGCTGGAGCAGGGGGATGCCGAAGCCCAGGGTCTTTCCGGTGCCCGTCTTCGCCTGCCCGATGATGTCGGCGCCCGACAGTGCCACGGGCAGGGTCAGCGCCTGAATGGGGAAGGGGTGGGTGATTCCTGCCGCGGCCAGCGAGGCCACGATCGGTCCGGCGACTCCCAGTTCTGCGAAATCCGGTTCCGTCTCCGCCATATTCAAACTCCTTTTAGCGCGTATGCGCTTGTCATGGTGCGAACCGGTAGTCTTGAACTATGTCCGATTCTGTCCCATTGGCCGGTAATGATGCTGCAACGCTCGCACTTCTGGCGTTCGGCGAGCTGACCGGTTTCGAACGTATGGCCACAAACGCGACGACCGCAGCGGATCTGGATGACAAGGTCATCCTGGCGCGGCTGGCCTCTCAGTCATTCGCGAACTTCGAACAGCTCTCACAGCACATCGATCAGATGGGCCAGGATGTGATCGAGCTCTGTCAGCATTTCGAACCGACCTTCAGCACTCTGGCTGAAAGGACTCGTCCTCGCGACTGGTACGAAAGCCTCATGAAGGGATTCGTCTTCGACGGAATCATGAATGATTTCTACCGCACGGCCGTGGACGAACTCGCGGAGCCCGGATACAGCCTGGCTATTGCAATTCTCGATGATACACGTGCCAGCGAATATGCGCGCAATCGTCTGACATCCGAAGTGGCGGTCGACACACAGCTGGCCTCGCGGCTGGCACTGTGGGGTCGCAAGCTCGTCGCCGAGACCCTGGGACGTGCGCGCAGCCTGCTCACCGACCCGTTCCTCGGCCTCGACGAAGACCTCGTCGTCGAATTGATCCCGGCGGTGACATCGAACCATTCGAAGCGGATGTCGGCACTCGGCCTCGTCGCCTGATCCCACGACGGGCGCGCAATTCCGCGACTGGCGTCCGATTTCGTGGCGGACTGGTCGCACGAACCCACGACGGATACAGGAAGGGCCCTGGTCATCGTGACCGGGGCCCTTTCTGTTCAGGCGTGCAGCTCAGGCACTGAAGCCCACACGACGAGGTGTCTCAGCTCCGATTTCGAGGTAGCCGAGCGAAGCCGAGGGCACGAAGACCTGACGGCCCTTCGTGTCGGTGAAGGTCAGCAGCCCTTCGGACTGGATCTTCTCTTCGACGCGGGCTGCGAGTTCCTTCGCATCTTCGTCGGTTTCGAGGATGATTTCGCGCTGAGTCTGCTTGACGCCGATCTTGATTTCCATGGTGCTCCTTGTGCCGATGCTCGATGACCGATGACGGTTTGGACTGTGCTCAGCTTAACGTCCGCAGACAGGGGTTTCTTCCCTATGGATTCCGCTGAGGGCTGAGGGGCCGGTGGCTGGTCAGCGGTCCGCGAACGACCGCAGACCGCCCCAGCTCATCTGGGTGAGCAGCTCGACGGCCGTGTCGGCGTCGATTCCGCGCTGCGAGTCGATCTGCTTGACGACGACCTCGGCGGTGCCGATGAGCGCCCGACACAGCAGCTGCGCCTCATCGTCGGTGAGGCGGGCGAAGCTCTGCAGGGCCGAGACGACCCGTGTCGCGGAACTCTCTCGCAGCGCGCGCAGCTTCTGTTCGGCCTTCGGCTCGTAGACATCCGAATTGAAGATGATGACGAACTCTTCGCGGTGTGAGACCACGAAGTCGAAATAGGCGCGGTAAGTCGCATGGACCTGCTCATGCGGGTCGGTGGTCGACCCCAGCGCCTCTGCCAGACGCGAGTCGAGGTGCGCCGCCGAGGAATCGATGAGGGCCAGGTAGAGATCCTGCTTGGAATCGAAGTGCTGATAGAGCACTGGCTTGGACACACCGGCAGCCTCGGCGATCATGTCCATCGAGGTCGTCCGATATCCACGGGTGGCGAAAACGGAGCGTGCGACTCCCACCAATTGGTCGCGGCGCTGGTCACGGGGCAATCTCTGTTGTGGACTCGACATTCTTCAATGCTACGCGAAGACCGGCCGTGGACCGGGCATCTGGGCGTTCGCTTCGACGACGCGCCGGTTCCGGGGCCGGAAGTCTCATGTCAGTGGGCCGTGATGGAATACGAGTATGGATGAGATGACACGGCGAATGGGCAGCACCCTGCTCTCCGGTGGCTGCCTGAATATCATCGGGCGGCCGGGAACCGGGAAGACGACTCTGCTCGAGTCGCTCTATGCGCAGCTGGTGTCGACGGTCGAGCCGGCTTCCGTCCTCGTCCTCACTCCCGATCGCGATCACGCCGATGTGCTGCGCAATCGACTTCGGCTGCCTGCCGATGCGGTGCTGTCTTCCGCTCCGGCCCGCAGCCTCGCGTCCTTCGCCTATGGGATCGCTCGTGCCGCACATACGACGCGGACCGGTGAGGATCTCGAATTCATCTCCGGAGCCGATCAGGATGTGTTCCTCGCCGACCTCCTCGCCGGCCACGAACTCGGCCATTCCCGCGGCCCGGCGTGGCCGCCGGAGATCACCGCCGAGGTGCGCTCCACCTCGGCTTTCCGAACCGAGGTCCGCGACGCACTCAACCGAGTGATGGAATTCGACTTCGGAATGCGCATGCCCGGCCCCTCACCGGAGACCTCGGAACATGTGTTCGACTTCGGTCGCAGCGCCCTCGACCGCGCCTTGGCTGAGAATCCCGATCCGCGGTGGCAGGCCGTGGCCGAGATCCTCGACGAATATCTGGGCATCATGTCCATGCCCGGATACGGTGGCGTCGACTCCGCGACGGTGCTCGCCCTCGCCGCTTTCGAGATCTTCCGCGAACCCGCAGAGGTGACCGCTGGCAGATCGTGGACCTTTGCTCCCGACCAGGTGCCCACAGTGGTCCTGGCTGACGGCGTCCAGGATTTCCCGGCCGCCAGTTGGGGGATCCTCGAACAGCTGCGCGCCCGGGGGAGTGCGGTCGCCCTGTTCGGTTCTCCCGAGACGGTGACCGGTCGATTCCACGGAGCCGACGCTTCGATCCTCGATCGGGCCACGACCGACGCCGGTTTCGAATCGGTCGTCCTCGACCGTCAGTGGGATGTCGATCCGGCATTGGCGAAAGCCATCGACGGCTTCGGTGCCAGGATCACCACGCGCTGGTCGATCGGCCACATGCCTCGCCCCCGTCCGGCAGGGGACGAATCCGATCCTGCAACTGCCGTCGGTGAGGCTTCGTCGGTCCTACCACTCGAGACTCAGTTCGCGGCACCACCCGAGGAGCCCTCGCCTGCAACGGCGGCGTCTGCAGTGGAGACCCACGTGTTCGAAGGCAGCGCGTCCGGACACCGGTATCTCGCCCGACGGATCACGAACTTCGTCGAACAGGGCCATAACTGGTCGGATGTCGCACTCATCTGCCGCAACTCCTCAAGCGCACGCGCGATCGCCAATGAGCTGCGAGCCTCAGGAGTCTCGATCGCCACCCTGATGCAGCCGCTCAACGTCGACCCCGCGACCGCACCGCTGTTGGACCTGCTCTCGGCAACTCCGGATTTCGACGATGACGAATCGATCGCCGAACTCGCTCTGTCACTGGCCGGCAGCATCTACGTCCGCCTCGACCCCGTGCAGATCCGCCGCTTCCGGCGAGCCGTGCGCAGACAGTTCCCAGCGCCCAGCAGCACCGCATCACTGGCTCAAGCGCTGCGCAGCCCCATCGACGAATCATCACCACAGGGACTGGCCACCATCTCCCGGATGCTCCATGCCGCCGCGGAGGTCGGCACTACCGACCCCCACCAAGCGCTGTGGAGCATCTGGGACGCGGCCGGGGTCGCGGAGAGATGGCAGACCGAAGCCCTGCGCGACCCGGAATCGGTGACCAACGGCTATCTCGATTCAGTGCTGCGACTGTTCGCCCTGGCCGAGAAGATCGCCGACCGCGGCGGATTCACTGCGCGCTCGTTCGCCGGAATCGTCGCCGAACAGGACATCGCCCAGGACTCCCTGGCCGATACCGCCGGATTCGCCGATCACGTCCTGGTCGGCACCCCGTCCTCGCTGGCCCATGTGCGCGTGCCCCTCGTGATCATCGCCGAAGTCAACGAAGGCGTCTGGCCGAACCCGAAGCTGCGTGGCGGAATCCTCGGCCTCACCGACCTCACCGCGGTGCTTGCCACGGGGGAGACGGTCACCGGCGATCCCGGCTACCACGCACATGCGAAGCGAACGAACCTGCGCGAAGAGGGCGAACTGTTCTATACCGCGCTCAGCCGGGCTCAGGAACTCGTGCTCGTCACCGCAGTCACCGATGCGGAGACCGAACCATCACCGTTCTTCGATGTCCTCGCCGCTGCTTCGACAAAAGACGCCGATGCAGCCGACGGCTATGCGATCACCCACGAAGATGAGCTGCCTCCGCTGACGCTGCCGGAGATGGCCGCTCATGCTCGTGCCCATCTGCTGCAGTCGGCCGCTGCAGCGAACAGCGAGGAAGCAGGGTCGCCGACAGCGGTTTCGGACAGCACCTCTGCCGAGAACCCGGAGAGCTCTGCGATTCCGGACTCAGACACACAGTCATGGGCGTCGCTGATGAGGGCGCTGTCGGATGCCGGTCGGACGGTGGAATCACCGACGCAGTGGCGGGAGGCAGAGGACATCACGACGGATGAGCCGCTCTTCACAGATTCGGATACGGTCCGCGTGTCACCCTCGCAAGTCGAAGCGTTCAACGATTGCTCTCTCCGGTGGTTCCTCACCCGCAATGGCGGTGACCGTCCGATGTCGACAGCACAGAGTCTCGGGACCATCATCCACGCCGCCGCCGAGAACTATCCGGAAGGACCCACCTCTGCGATCCGAAGCTTTGTGGAAGCGGAGTTCGGATCTCTGGAATTCGATGCGGAATGGGAACGTGAACGGGAATTCGACGTGGCGATGAGCATGGCCGACCGCCTCGGCGATTACATCAAGAAGACTCCGGGCCGCCTCGTCGGGGTCGAAGCGCAGGTCTATGCGGTCGGAGTCGACGGAGACGGACGCGAGTGGAAGGTCACCGGACGCCTCGACCGGGTCGAGGAAGTCGAGGGCGGACTGCGCATCGTCGACTTCAAGACCGGCAGGAACGTCGTCGCCGGTAAGGAGATGGACCGCCACGCCCAGCTGGGCGTGTACCAGGAAGCGATCAATTCCGGCACCATCAGGATCGGTGAGGATCAGGAGATCGACGCCCACGCCTTCGGCGCCGAACTCGTCTTCCTGCGCAAGTCTGCCCGGACGGTTCGGGAGCAATCGGCGCTGGAAGTCGATGAGAACCCCGAATGGGCACGCGAACTCATCGACGACGTGTCCGGCAGGATGCGTGCTGCGAGCTTCCCTGCACGGGTGGAGCCGCAGAAGTGTCAGTCCTGCCCCGTCCGATCATCGTGCCCGGCGATCGGTCCGAAGATGTTGGAGGAGAACTGATGCGCTTCACTGCCGAGCGGCTTGCCGAGCTCACAGCCGCCGATCCTGCCCAGGCCTTCCCGCCCAGCCCGGAGCAGAAGGTGATCATCGAGGCCGACCCCGCACAGTCGATGAAAGTCACCGCCGGGGCCGGCTCCGGAAAGACCACCGTCATCTCGCAGAGAGTGGTGTGGCTGGTCGCAAACGAGCACGTGTCTCCCGAAGAGATCCTCGGCCTGACCTTCACTCGAAAAGCCGTCGGAGAACTCGGTGGACGCATCCGAGTGCTTCTGTCCCGTCTGCGGCACAACCTCGGACGCGGCCAGGACCTGTCCCTGCCCGGTCTCGACAATCCGACCGTGTCCACGTACAACTCCTATGCCGCATCGATTGTCAGCGAACACGGGGTGAGCATCGGCATCGAGCCCGAAACGGTACTGCTCGATGACGCCGCAGCTCACACCCTCGCAGGGAATCTCATCGATTCCACACCATCCGAAGAGATCCCCGGAGACTTCTCCCGCGAGACGATGATCGCCGACATCATCGCTTTGGCCGGGCAGATGAATGATCACGGTCGGGATGTCGAGGAGGTCACGGACTATCTCGAGCAGTGCCTGGCCGCGCTGGTGTCCAGCAAAGGCAAACCCGTCGATCCCAACGGACGGCGGGCTAAGCTCGAAGCGAAGATCCGCACGGCTCGACTGGCTGATGCCTATATGCGCGCGAAACGACGCAACCTGGCCATGGACTTCTCCGACCAGGTGCGCTTCGCCCAACGCATCCTCGACGAAGTGCCCGCTGCCGCAGAGGCCGAGAGGGCACGGTGGAAGATCGTCCTCCTCGACGAGTTCCAGGACACGTCGGTGGCTCAGCTGAAGCTGTTGCGTGACCTCTTCCACTCCACTGCCGTCACCGCCGTCGGCGATCCTCGCCAGGCCATCTACGGTTGGCGCGGTGCCAGCGCTGACAACATGGTGCGGTTCTCCTCTGATTTCCGCGATGTCGAATCCCTGTCGCTGAGCACAAGTTGGCGCAATGACCGTTCGATCCTGCAGGTGGCCAATCGCATCGCCTCCGGACTCGCTGACAGCAATGAGTCCCCGCTGTCGGCTCGCGACGGTGCCGGAGACGGCGAAGTCAACGTGGAGATCAGCTCCGGTGCCCACGACCCCGATTTCCTCACCACTGGTCTGCGCGCACTCACGGAATGGTTCCACACTGTCCCGGAAGGTTCGTCGAAAGCGGTGCTGTGCCGCAAGCGAGCCCATTTCGCACCGGTGGCGGCGGCCCTGGAAGCCGCCGGGTTCGCCGTTCATGTGCACGGTTCCTCCGGGCTGCTGACCGACCCCTTCGTCGCCGATCTGCGCGCAGTGCTCACCGCCGCGGTCGATCCGATGGCTGGCGACGAAATCATGAGGCTCATCAGCGGACGGATGCTCGGCCTCGGTGCGGGCGATATAGCAGGACTGCAGGCTTTCACCCGTCGTCAGACCGAGAGGCGAGCCTCCGATAGGGCCGAGCCGACCGCCGAGGAAGTCATCGTCGAAGCCATCGACCAGGCGACGATCGTCGAAGGCATCGATGAACTCATCGAGGTCCAGCGTGCGCTCGACCAGGGAGCGCGGACGAGTGCGGACAAGGGACTTGTCGCCGACTATCAACAGTCCGGCCTGAGTTCGGAGGCGCTGCATCGTCTGGTCCGATTGGCTCGCGCGCTGCGGACTACCCGATCGGGTACGGGCACAATCACGTCGATCATCCGCACCGCGATGTCCGAGACTGGAATCGATTCGGACATCTGGGGCCTCAGCGATTCCCTGCGCAATCTGCACAGAAGCTCCGTCGACGCGTTCCTGTCCGCGGCCAGCCAATACTCGGCTACTGACGACAAACCCTCGATCACAGGCTTCCTGTCCTGGCTCAGTCTCATGGAAGCCCATGATGCGCTGAGCGTCGCCGAACCGACGACGGCAGCCGATGCGATCAACATCATGACCGTTCACGCCTCGAAGGGGCTGGAATTCGACGCCGTCGCCGTTCCCTCCCTGGTGGTCAAGGACTTCCCGACCGAGCCGCGGGACAAGGAAGGGTGGATGGACCGCACCGCCCTGCCGTACCCGCTGCGCGGTGACCGCGCTCATCTCGTCGACTTCGACCTGCGGGAAGCCGAATTCGATACGAAGAAGGCCCTGGACGAGTGGATCGGAGACTTCATCCGCCCGAAGATCGCCGACGCACATGAGGGGGAGGAACGGCGACTGGCCTATGTGGCATTCACCCGCGCCAAGAGGCATCTGTGGCTCGGAGCGGAACTGATGGGTTCGCGCGCCACTCCCGACGATCCCTCGCCCTTCCTCACCGAAGCGATCGAAGCCTTGGGGCTGGAGGTGGACGTTCCGGAACCGGCCGACGAATCGGCTGAGGACCGGATCGAGACCACTCTATGGCCGGTGTTGCGTACGAGGCAGGTCGCCGCGGCCCAACGTGCCGCAGGATGGGTCGAAGCGAGCCCGGATGTCAGCTTGGAGTCCTTGGCCGAGGAATCGGGGGTGATCGGGCGCTTCGCCGCTCAGGCACTGCGTATCGCCGACCGCCCCGAAACCACGTCCGCGGCGACGATGCCCGACCGCCTGTCGGCGACAGCATTGGTCGCATGGCGAAGGGACCCGCAGGGATTCCGTACACAGACTCTGCGTCCGATCCCGACTCCGCCGAGCCGTGCTGCCGAGATCGGAACGACCTTCCATTCCTGGGTGGAACAGCATTTCGGTCAGTCGAGCATTGACATCGGCGACGACGAATCGGTGCGACCGATCGACGCCGCGACGATCGAACGGCTGCAGGCGACGTTCTCAGCTTCCGATTTCGCGACGCGACGGGCCGACCATGTGGAGATGTCGTTCGAGCTCGTCCTGGGCAGGTTCCGGGTGCCGGGGAAGATCGATGCTGTCTTCATCACTGGGGACCATGCCGAGGTCGTGGATTGGAAGACGTCGAAGAAACCCGACGCCGCAGTGCTCGAGGTGATGAAATGGCAGCTGGCGCTCTACCGGTTCGCGATCCTGCGCGTGCATCCGGAGATCACCGAGGTGACCGGGACGTTCTACTTCGTCGGCAGTGATGAGGTCGTGCAGTTCACCGATCTGCCCGACGAGGACGAAGTCATCGCTTGGTTGGAAGCCAACGACGTCGGCTGAGAAAGGCGGATATGGGACGTCGGCTGAGATCAGCGGATCCAGCCGGTCTCTTCCCCGTTATCAGTTTCGTCGGACTCCCGAGTCGGTTCGGTCCGCACCTGCGAACCCGGCTCCGAGTCGAATTCCGCATCGTCATCAGAGGCTGTCTCTGACGGCTGCGCGCCGGGAATGAACACATCGGCGGGTGCGGTCTCTGTGATCGCGGCTTCGACATCGGGAGCATCGGTCGCTGCCGCTGCAGTCGCTGCGGCCGCACCGCGAGGAGCCTCGTCGCGAGAGGACTCATCGTCGGCAGAGCCGGCAGCAGAATCCGCGGCAGGGGCTTCAGCGCTGGCATTTTCATCGGCGGAGCCGCCGAACAGAACGTCATTGAAAGAATTGAGGAGTTCGGCGGCGTCGTCGACGGCCGTCCCGTCCCCGGAATCGACTGCTTCGAGCAGCCAGTCGAGAACTGCGAATTCGGCCAACAGCTCGGCACGGGCGATGACATACTCATCGGCGCGGGGCCGGGAATTGCGGTATTCCTCGTAGAAGGTCGGCAGGGCAGCAGGATCGATCAGCGCCGAAGCCGCCGCCAGGTCGATGGCCGGGTCTGCCACTCGCAGACGACCGATCTCCGCGAGAGCGAGCACTCGTTCCTGATCGGTATAGACACTCGTCTCGTCGAGGGAGCCGTGGATGGGCGTGGCGAGGAAATGCCAGAGCGCGACCTTCTCGAATTCCTCTTCCCAATGCTGCAGCAGAGACGATGGCACCCGTCCGGTGCTCGCCGCCTGGTCGAGACGTTCGAGGATGAGGAACTGTGATCGAGAGGGATCCTCCACTGGGAAACCGGCGTCGGACACGGGCTCGGGCGCTGCCGAATGCAGAGTCGCCAGAGCCTGCGCCAATGAACTGGCTCGGGCCGTGTCCGCGATGGGCACATCCCCCAGAGGTGCACCTGGCAGCGGATCGGACAGGGTTACCGTCGTTGGGGACGAGGTGTCGAAGAAGTCGGCGTCTACCTCGGTGATGGCACGCAGACGCGGCCATACGAAGTCCGCATGCGGGTACATGGCCTCGTAGATGCGTCCGGCCTCGGCGGCCGAGCCGATGTCCGCGGTCCGATCGAGCTGGATCTGAGCCGATGCGACGAGCTGCTGTTCGCCGTCTCCCAGCAGGACTCTGACTCCGGCGTCCAGCGGCGGCAGGGGAGTCCATGAGGTCGGGACGAAGCCGTCGAGCATCGTCGCCGCGATCGCAGTCAACTTGAGCGCCTTGGTATCCACCTTCCCCAATCTACCGTCTGGGTTCGGCTGAGACACGGGACTCGCCGTCGAGCGTGTCTGCCGGGGCGACTTTCGGGTCCGGGCAGGCAGACTCGGCCACGGGCGTTGTGTCAGGACGCTGGGATATCGTGGAGGGCATGAAGCCATTGCCTCCAGTGCAGCCGATCAGCCTCGCCCGACATGGAATCGACCGCGACCATCTGACTAGGGGCCAGGACGGAGATCTCAGCGAGATCTGGGCCTCGGGAGCCCGAGCCGTCTTCGAATATCGCGGGACGCTCCTCGTCGCCGGCGGCGGACTCTTCCTGACAGACCGCGAACTCGTGCCGGAAGGACAGACCGAGGTCTATCTCGGCCGTGACCCGCAGGGCACCCGCTATATCGGAGTGTCCTTGGACGACGACGGTCGCAGCCACGTCGATGCACAACTGGACGCTTCGCGAGCCCGGGACGCCTCAGATTTGCTGACTGCCCCGGGAGAGGGCATCGACAGTTCCGAACCCGTCTGGCTGCCCCTGCGTCACCTCGCCGAGGCCCTCGACGATGTGCAGGTCTCCCTGGCATGCGAGATCGTCGGCTTGGGAAACTGGCATCGCGCGCACCGATTCTCCCCGCGCACCGGCACCCCGACCATTCCGGTCCTGGGCGGCTGGGTACGACGCGACCCGGAGACCGGAAGCGAACACTTTCCCCGTACTGATCCTGCCGTCATCGTCGTCATCGTCAACACAGATGAGGACGGTGTCGAGCGTGTCCTCTTGGGCAACAACGCAGCTTGGGAAGCCGACCGGTATTCGCTCTTGGCCGGATTCGTCGAACCGGGGGAGACCCTCGAACACGCTGTGATCCGCGAGATCTGGGAAGAAGCTCATCTCGAAGTCACCGATCCGCAGTATCTGGGCTCCCAGCCGTGGCCGTTTCCCTGCTCGCTCATGCTCGGCTTCTCGGCAGTCGCTCCCAGCCGCGACTTCGCCGCGGATGAGGCGGAGATCGCCTCGCTGCGCTGGTTCACCCGTGCGGAGCTGCAGGATGCCATTGCGAACGGCGAGGTGCGTGCCCCGTCGACGATCTCCATCGCCGGTCAGCTCCTGCACAGCTGGTTGGACAACGCATGAACGCTTCGGCCACGGCCCTGCTCGAGGCCTTGGACGAGGAACAGCGCGCTGTCGCCACCCACTTCGAATCTCCGGTGATCGTCCTCGCCGGCGCCGGAACAGGCAAGACTCGCGCCATGACGCACCGGATCGCCTACGGAATCGTCTCTGAGGTGTTTCCTGCCAACCATGTCCTCGCACTGACCTTCACGGCGAAAGCAGCGGGGGAGATGCGTTCACGTCTGCGCGGACTCGGAGTCCCCGCAGTTCAGGCCCGCACGTTCCACTCCGCGGCGCTGCGTCAGCTGCGCTTCTTCTGGGACCGTTTTGCGGAAGGGGACTTTCCGCGGATCATCGAGAACAAAGCGGGCATCATCGGCTCGGTCATGCAGAGCCTCGGATTGGAGACCAGTCGGGAACTGACCAGAGACGTCGCCTCGGAGATCGAGTTCGCGGCGTCGACCCTGCTGGGCGTCGAAGACTATGCGACGAAGGCCGCGGCCCGGGACCTCCCCGGTCAGCTGAGCGTCGAGGATATGGTGCGGATCTTCGAAGCCTACGGAGAGGCGAAGACCCGAGGGCGGCTGCTCGACTTCGATGATGTGCTGCTCGTCCTGTCGGGTGTCCTGGCCGAATATCCTGCGATTGCGGCCGAGATCCGCGAACAGTACAGGCACTTCGTCGTTGACGAGTTCCAAGACGTCTCACCGCTCCAATTCGATGTGCTCTCCCGGTGGCTGGGCCCCCGCGACAATCTCTGCGTCGTCGGTGACCCCGCCCAGACCATCTACACCTTCGCCGGAGCCGATGCGAGTCTGCTCGGTTCGCTCAGCACGTCGATGCCCGAGGCCAGAACGATCCGCTTGGTGCGCAACTACCGGTCGTCCCAGGCCATCGTGTCCACGGCGAACAACCTGCTGCGGCACACCTCGCGCACCGCGCTGACCCTGCGAACCGACAACCCGGTGGGCCAGCAGCCCCGCATGGTGGAGTATCCGACCGACGAGGCCGAGGCCACCGGAGTCGTCCAAGCCATCTCTGCCGAGATCCGGGCCGGGCGCCGTCCTCGCAACATCGCGGTTCTCTTCCGCACGAACGGACAGAGTCCGTCCTATGAGCAGGCTCTGGCCGCAGCCGGAATTCCCTATGTGCTGCGTGGTGGAGAGCGCTTCTTCGCGCGCAAAGAGGTCAAAGAAGCCGTGCTCATGCTCAAAGCCGCACGCGCGACCTCGAGCGGACAGCCTCTGCCCGAAGCCGTGATGGAAGTCCTCGGCTCACTCGGATTCACTCGGGAGCCGCCTGCGGCCGGAGCCGGCAGACAGCGCTGGGAATCGCTCAAAGCCCTTGTCGACCTCGCCGAAGAGCATCAGCATGGTCAGGAGCTTCCCGTGCCGATGGAGGTCTTCCTCAACGATCTGTCGGATCGTGCCGAGCATCAGTTCGCCCCGGACATCGAAGGCGTCACCCTGGCGTCCTTCCACGCCGCGAAGGGCTTGGAATGGGACAGCGTGCACCTGGTGGGACTCAGCGAAGGTCTGCTGCCCATCAGCTACGCCCAGACGCCGAGAGCCATCGCCGAGGAACGTCGTCTGTTCTACGTCGCATTGACTCGTGCCGGCACAGACCTGCGAATGAGCTGGTCGCTGGCCCGATTCGATTCCAAACAGAAACCGCGGAGATCCTCCCGCTTCCTCGCCGAACTCGGGCAGTCAGGGCCGACGATGGGAGACAGTCGGACGGCGCCGAACACTGCGACACTCAACCGCTGCCGCGGGTGTGGGAAGGCATTGGTCTCGCAGATCGATCGCGCCCTCGGGCGATGCTCGGAATGTCCTGCCGACATCGACCTCGAGCTGCTGGACCGTCTGCGCCGGTGGAGGGTGCGGGTCGGAATGGATCAGGGCCTGCCGCCGTACCTCGTGCTCACGGACACCTCGCTGTCTGTCATCGCAGAAGTCCGTCCCCGCAGCCTAGACGAACTTGCTCGAGTACCAGGGATCGGTGCGACGAAACTCGAACTCTATGGAACGAACCTACTGGGCCTGGTCGGCGACTGACCCGAAATCGGGGACCGGGGTGCGACATTGGCACCGGTCATGGAAGACCAGCCCGGTGTCGGCGACCTCTCCCGCATCCAAGGTGACCACGCGACGGACCGGTGCCGTCTGGGGCCGCAGCAGCGCCTGACGAAGTATTTGGACGACATGCGCCGCCCCGAGGATCCGCGCGGCCGGGTCGCTCAGACTTTCGCGCTCCGGCAGAGCGCGCAGACGCGGATGCTGATCGAGCCAGCCGGCATCACTGTCCTTCCTGTGCAGGCAGGCGCAGACAGAGCATGGTGTCGAACCGGGACGGATGAGTCCAGTGATCTCCACTGCCTGCTCGCCGAGGACGACCTGGCAGTGATCGACCTCGCGATCGCTGAGCCACATGGCGGAATTCAGATCCGGAACCAGATGTGAACTCGTGACCACCACCGGAGCCGCCATAAGGTCGAGCTCCTCGACACGGTGGGCCGCGGCAACGGCGAATCCGAGGGCGGCCAGCTGCGCCTCGACGTGGGAACGCAGCGGACCGGTGACCAGCACCGGACGTGCTCCGAGGACCTGTGACACGCGATCCGGCGACAGATTGAAGATGCGCGCAGCGGCAAAGACCGGTGATCCCTTCGGCACGGTGCCGCTGTCCGCGTCGTCGGGAACGAGCACACTCGCCTCGCCGAGGAGGGTGATGAGGGAGCTGGCCCTGCTGAGATCGACCCCGAGCTCCTGCGCACGCGCATAGAACTGGGCCGAGCCGATGCCGAGGCGAAGATCCTCGATGAGGCTGGCATCGCCCGGCAGCAGGCCATCGATGAGCACAGGATCATCGGCACCGAACTGGATGCATGAGGACGATCGCCATGTAATCGGAACACTCGGAAAGATCCTGAACATCTCGGCCCCTTCGCCTCAGCATCGTGGAGACTTCCACGGTAGTGAACGAACGGTGGAATGGCTACGGCAGGGGACAGGCTGTGGATAACCCTGTGGATAAACGGCTGAGGACAGGCCGGAAACCGTGTTCCGACATGCCCTCAGCCGCATAACGCCCCAGGCGCTCGCGAGGACTCGTGCGGCTTCCCCTTCCGCACGCATCCTCGGGTTTTCCGGGGTCAAGCATAGAACTTATTCCGCAAAAGCCTCCGCGTCAATGCGCCGTCATGCACAGACACGTCAACAGCTTGTGGATAACCTGTGGGAATCGCCGTGGAGACTGTGGAGGAAAGGTGCCTTGAGTGCCGATGGGGCTGTTGATAAACCGGCCCACGATCGGGTCAGCTCCCGTTCTGACTGGAACCGGATCGCCGAGGCGGCTGTGGACGGGAAATTCGATCCCCATTTTTTCGTCGGACTCAGGAAACTCACAAACTTCAGAGCCGGAAGTGTACTCGTCTCCGGAACCATTCCAGTGACGCTGTCACCGTGTCAGTGCCGTTCCCTATGATGGTCCGGTGAGCAGAGCACAGCGGTGGAGTGAAGAAGAGGTGCTTCGGGCGATCGCCCGTGGTGAGATCGAAGTGCGCCGATCGGCACGGCGGAAGAAGACCGTCGCCGTCTCGAAGGAGATCGAGACCTACGTGCTGCGCACACCTGTGCGCTACAGCGTCGAGCACAACATCCGATCGCTGACGGACCTGTTCAATCGCCTCTCCGCCCGTGATCATTCCTCGGATGTCGACCTCGTCGAACTGGCTGATGAGATGAGCCGACGGTACTTCGGCGGGAGGCTGCGGCCGGCGTCGATCCGCTGGGTGACGAATCAGAATGTCAGCAGATGGGCGTCAACGACGACGTCGACGGGTGATATCCGTGTCTCCCATCGCCTGCAGTCCGTGCCCCGCTGGGTGTTGGAGACTGTGGTGGTCCATGAGCTCGTCCACCTCCAGATCGGCCCCCATTCGAAGGAATTCCATGAACTGGCGGATCGTCATCCGCGGCAGTCGGATGCCAAGCTCTACCTTGAGGGATTCAGCGATGGAGAGCGTTTCAGTCGTGGGAACTGAGAGCCGCCACAGCCGACCGGTAGAGGCTGGGAAGGCGGCTCGGCAGATCGGGCATGAGGTCATCGGGCAGCCGGTCCAAGGGAAACCAGGCGACGTCGAAGGACTCGTCCGATACGTGCGGTGAATCGTCTGTCGATGCCTGGGCGGCGAAGACGACGTCGAAATGTCGGGTGCAGGTCCCGAACGCCGCTGACAGATCGTGCACATGGAGATCGATGGGATCGTCCGTCATGCGGGTGAGCGGACGCAGACCGCTTTCCTCTTCTGCCTCTCTGCGCGCAGCGCCGCGGAGAGAGACGTCGGCAGGTTCGAGGTGTCCGCCGAACTGACCCCACAGCCCGGCCTTCCGGTGGTGGTTGAGCAGAACCGCCTCGGCGGCCGGGTCGATGACCAAGCAGCTGGCAGTCACGTGGTGCGCACCACCGGAGCGGCTCAGGGAATCGCCGCCCTGCCGGTCGAAGAGCTCTGCGAATGACGCGGAGAAGGAGTTCTGCGGTCCGCGCTCGACTTCCTTCCGGGCGGTATCGAGTTCGATCATTCAGCGATCGTCGGAGCTGTCGTCGGTCGACTCGGTGTCATCGGATGCCGAATCCTCGGAACCGTCGGTCGACTCGGCATCGCTGCCGCCGGCTCCGTCCAGGCCCTCGGCGAGGATGCGCGACAGCGCCTCATCGATGCTCGACTCGTTGGTCCATTCGGCCTGACGACGCTCGGAATATCCCAGGGGGTCATCGAGATCCTGCGTGGTCGGCAGCAGATCCGGGTGAGAGAACACTTGGTCGCGAGCTTCGGCCCCGCCTTGCGTCTCCAGGTAGCCGAACAGTGCGGCCGCATCACGGAGGCGACGGGGGTTGAACTGGAGGCCGACGAGTGTGGAGAACGTCTTCTCCGCAGGTCCCGCGGTCGCCCGGCGACGGCGCAGAGCCTCACGGATCTGATCACGGCCGGGCAGGTGCTTGCAGGCCTCATAGACGACGACGTCGACCCATCCGGCGATGACGGCGAGGAGGTTCTCCAGTGACGTCAGGGCCTTCTTCTGGTCGTCGGTCGTCGGCGGATTGAACAGTCCCTGTCGGATATTGTCGCTGAGGTCGGAGATGTTCGAGGGATCGATGTTCGACGCCATGTCCTCGATCTGCGAGGTATCGACCTTCAGGCCCTGCGCATAGCGGGTCAGGGCCGTCTCAACCTGGGCGCTCAGCCACGGGGCGCGTTCGAACAGCGCGAGGTGGGCGAGCTCCTGAGCCGCGAGGTAGATGCGGACCTCGGAGACGTCGACGTCGATTTCGGAGGCGAAGGTTTCGACATTCTGCTCGACGACCACCGCAGTGTCGTGGGGGAGCAGGGGCAGTCCCACCTCGGTGCCGGTGAGGACGCTTTCGGACAGTGCACCGACGGCCTGTCCGATCTGCATGGCGAACATCG
This sequence comes from Brevibacterium epidermidis NBRC 14811, assembly GCF_001570805.1. Taxonomy (GTDB): domain Bacteria; phylum Actinomycetota; class Actinomycetes; order Actinomycetales; family Brevibacteriaceae; genus Brevibacterium; species Brevibacterium epidermidis. The sequence continues at coordinate 210,933 of NZ_BCSJ01000011.1, forward strand.
AATCGCTCATCGACCCGAACATCGACGAAGCACCCGCAAGGATGCCCTTCATCTCGGCCGGAACCTGGGACTCGAGCGTATCGGTCAGGGCCGAGGACATGTTCTCCTTGATGGGCAGCACGAATTTCTGCCACCCGGGCATCGTCTCCTTGACCCAGTCGGCCCGGCGCAGAGGACGAGTGTTGCGGTTGGCGACGGAGAAGTCAGTGGCTTCGGCGAGCCAGAGCTCGGCCAGGCGGAACGCATCGGTCGTAGCGCGCTCAGCGTCCTCGGACACCGAAGGATCGGGAGTCGGCACAGCCTTCTGCGCGATCGACACTGCCTGGGCCTGCGGATCGGCACCCTGGCCGAAGAGTCCCTGCATCTGACTCATGATCGTGGACATCATCGCCGGATCGATCGGGAAGCCCTGCGGCATGCCCGAGCTGTTCTTGTCGTCTCCCTGACCGGATCCGGGACCATTGGCTCCGAAGAGCATTCCGAAGATCTGCTCGAACGGATTCTGCTCGTTGTTGTTGTCATCGGTCATTGTTCTACAGCCCCCAAGAATCGGTTTGACTCAACGTTAACGGTTCCGAATGTGCGAAGCTTCCCAATTCCGGGAGGTTTCGCAGGATGTTCGCACCGGGCGAAAGGAGTCTGTGAAACGGACGCTGAGGTTTCAACTAGACTGGTAGGGCGGTGCAGCGAAAGGACTACATGACAGACAACGCCCCTCGGGCCGTGCCGGCGTCACCGGCTCCGACACGCGGCACCAAGCGACGACGGACTCCACGTCTGGCCACGACTTCGGGCGTTCTCACTTACGTCTTCATCGCTTTGGCCGTGCTTCTGCCGGTTCCGTACATGCTTCAGCTGCCGGGACCGGTTTTCAACACCCTCGGTGACTACCAGGGCGACCCGATGATCAGCGTCTCGGGAGCCAAGACCTATCCGACCGCAGGACGCATCGACATGCTCACCGTCGCCGTCAGCGGCGGACCCGGTCGCGACATCTATGCCTCGCAGGCGCTCGGCGCACTCATCAACGGTCAACAGACCGTTGTTCCCTCAGAGGCGTACTACCCGTTGGACACCACTCGTGAGGACGTGACCGAATCGAATGCGGTCGAGATGTCCTCGAGCCAGGACGTCGCCATTGCGGCTGCCATGGGCCAGATGGACAAGTCCTATTCCGTGCATCTGTCGGTCGACGAAGTCGTCGCCGACGCTCCGGCGCAGGGCAAGCTGCGCAAGGGCGACCGACTCATGTCGGTCAACGGAAAGAAGCTGGATTCCGATCCGCAGGCCGCGCAGATCATGAGCAAGACCGTTCAGGAGTCCGACTCCGTCGAGGTCGGTATCGAACGCGACGGCAAGAAGAAGACGATCACCCTGACTCCCGCGGAGGTCGACGACCGCAAGGCGATCGGCATCACGATGAAGCAGGACTTCGAATTCCCCGTCGACGTGAAGTTCAACGTCGACGGCGTCGGCGGCCCCTCGGCGGGGACGATGTTCGCTCTGGCTATCATCGATGAGCTCACCCCCGGAGCGATGACCGGCGGCAAGCATGTGGCCGGCACCGGGGAGATCACCCCTGACGGAACGGTCGGCCCGATCGGCGGTGCCCGCCAGAAGGTGGCTGCCGCCACTGAGAAGGGAGCAACGCTGTTCCTTTCGCCCGCCGACAACTGTGCGGAGGTCATCGCCGCCGCAGACCAATCCAAGATCACGGTGGCACGCATCGACACTCTCGATGACGCGCAGACCACTGTGGAGCAGTACGCCGCCGGCAACACTTCGGACCTTCCGAAGTGTCCTGCCGATGGTGCCGACAACAATGAGAAAGGGCAGTAGTGAGCACCTCGTCCTCACCCACCTCCGCACGCATGCCGGCGAATCGGCCAAGACGTTCGCCGCTGCTGCTCACCCTCGTGTCTGTGGCGATCCTGCTGATCGCCTTCATCTCCTTCACCCAGGTCTACACCGAGGTGCTGTGGTTCCGGCAGATCGACGCCTCAGAGGTCTTCCGCACCATGTGGCTGACACGCGGACTGACGTTCATCGGCGGATTCATCCTCATGGCCGTCCCGGTCTGGCTCAGTCTGCACCTGGCCTACAGGCATCGTCCGGTCTACGCGCCGACGACTCCGCGTCAGGAGAACCTCGACCGCTATCGTGAGGCCATCGAACCTCTGCGTCGGGTAGCGACGCTCGCGATTCCCGCAGTGATGGGTGTCCTCGCCGGCATCACCGCCTCGGCGAATTGGAACACGATCCTCGAATGGATCAACTCGACGTCCTTCGGCTCGACCGATCCTCAGTTCGGTCTCGACAAATCGTTCTTCGTCTTCGTTCTGCCCGGTCTGCGCCTCATCGGCAACCAGCTGGGCATGGCTCTGCTCATGGCGCTCATCGCCGCCCTCGTCGCGCACTACCTCTTCGGCGGCATCCGTCCGGGGGAGCAGAAGGGCATCATCCTGACGAAGGCCGCCCAGTGGCAGCTGGGCATCACCGTGGCCGTTCTCGTCATCGTTCAGGCCGGTCGGCTGTGGCTCTCCCGCTATGACCGGATGACAGCCGCCGGCGGAATCGTCCCCGGCGTCACCTACGTCGATGACCATGCCGCCCTGCCGGCTATGGCGATCGTCGCCATCGCCGCCGTCCTCGTGGCGCTGCTGTTCGTCTACACCGCGTGGAAGGGCAATTGGCGGATATCGATCATCGCCACGCTCACCCTCATCGTGCTCGGCGGAGTCTCGATCATCGCCTACCCGGCGCTGCTCCAGCAGTTCCAGGTCAACCCGTCGCAGCAGAGCAAGGAATCGGACTACATTCAGCACAACATCGATGCCACGCGCGATGCGTTCGACTTCGATGACATCGAGGTGACTCCGTATGAGCCGAGCACCAGCGGCAAGAAGGGCGACCTGCGCAAGGACGCCGAGACCGCGGCCTCTATCCGTCTGCTTGATCCGAACCTCGTCTCGGACACCTTCCGCCAGCTGCAGCAGGTGCGTCCGTACTACTCGTTCCCGCAGAAGCTCGATGTCGACCGCTACAACATCGACGGGGACATGCGTGACACCGTCATCTCCGTGCGTGAACTGGCGCCGAGCTCGGTTAACAACCAGAGCTGGTTCAACCGGGCGATTGTCTACACGCACGGCTTCGGAGTGGTCGCAGCCAACGGCAACCAGCGCAACCCGGACGGCGAACCGCTGTTCATGGAGTCGGATATTCCCCCGAAGGGCGAGTTCCCCGAATACGAACCGCGTGTGTACTTCGGCGAATCGTCGCCGGACTACTCGATCGTCGGTGCTCCGAAGGATGCGACTCCGCGTGAGCTCGACTACCCGTCTGACGAGAAGAGCGGTTCCGGTCAGGTGAACAACACCTTCGCCGGTGACGGCGGACCGTCGGTGGGCAATGTGTTCAACCGTCTCGCCTACGCCCTGAAGTTCCAGGACGAGCAGATCCTTCTCTCTGACGCCCTCAACGAGGAGTCCCAGATCCTCTACGACCGTCACCCGCGTGAGCGTGTGGAGAAGCTCGCCCCCTTCCTCAAGGTCGACGGTGATCCGTACCCGGCTGTTGTGGACGGGAAGATCAAATGGATCCTCGACGGCTACACCACTGCTGAGGATTACCCGTATTCGACGCCGCAGCCGCTCCAGCAGGCCACTGAGGATTCGACCACCGCGTCGGCTCCGAACGCTGTGGCGACTCTGCCGGATGATGAGGTCAACTACATCCGGAACTCGGTGAAGATCACCGTCGACGCCTATGACGGGTCCGTCGACATGTACCAGTGGGACAAGGAAGATCCGGTTCTCAAGACCTGGATGAAGGTGTTCCCCGGACTCATCAAGTCATCTTCGGAGATGTCCGGTGATCTGATGAGCCACGTCCGCTACCCGGAGGACATGTTCAAGGTCCAGCGCGATCTGCTCACGAAGTACCATGTCACCTCCGCCAGCGAGTTCTACTCCGGTCAGGACTTCTGGACGCTTCCGACGGATCCGACGACGAAGGCGAGCAGCGGGCTGACGCAGCCTCCGTTCTACATGACGCTGCAGATGCCGGGCCAGCAGGCACCGTCGTTCTCGCTGACGAGCTCATATATTCCGGCTCGATCGTCTGAGGGGCAGTCGCGAAACAACCTGACCGGCTTCCTCGCCGCCGATGCTGACGCCGGAAACAAGAAGGGCCAGACCGCAGAGAGCTACGGCAAGCTGCGTCTGCTCCAGCTTCCGCGCAACACCACCGTGCCCGGACCTGGTCAGGCACAGAACAACTTCAACACCGCACCTGATGTGCAGCGCAGTCTGAACCTGCTGCGTCAGGGTGAGTCCGAAGTTGAGAACGGCAACCTGCTGACGCTGCCGATCGGCGGCGGTCTGCTCTACGTCCAGCCGGTCTACGTCCGGTCTGCTGGTGAGACCTCCTATCCGCTGCTGCAGCACGTGCTCGTGGCCTTCGGTGAGGACATCGGGTTCGCTCCGACCCTCGACGAAGCCCTCGACCAGGTCTTCGGCGGAGACTCCGGAGCCACGGCCGGCGACGCCGGCACCGAGGACAGCGGAGACGGTGAGTCGGGCTCGACCTCCGGCGGCAAGGACAAGGACTCGAAGTCCGGTTCGCCGGATAAGGCCCTCAACGACGCTCTGCAGGAGGCGAAGAAGGCCATGGAGGACTCCGATGCCGCGCTGAAGGAAGGCGACTTCGCGGAGTACGGAAAGGCTCAGGACCGTCTGAAGAACGCGCTTGAGGATGCCGTGGCCGCTGATCCCTCGCTGGCCGAGGACGCCTCGGGCAAGGAGTCGTCCGCTCCCTCCTCGGCGCCGGCCGATGAAGGCAGTGACTCGGGCAAGTGAGCCTGAGACGAACCGGTCCGGCGCGGTGAGGCGCGCCGACGGAGTACGGACTTACTGAGACGAGCGCCCCTGGGATATCCCAGGGGCGCTCGTCATTTCTATAGGGGGAGTATCCGAGCTCCACCGGCCGGCTGACCACTCCCCAATTACTACCTGACGGCGGCCCAGATACCTCGCGCGAGGTTGCTGAGCCGCCGTCAGGTAGTTCTGGTGGGGTGAGTCGAGCGGGAGGGGGTGCTCGGGGAGAAACGGGGGATGAATGAGAAGAACCCCCAGTCAGAAAACTGACTGGGGGTTCTGCCGCTAACGTGGCGGGGGAGGGATTTGAACCCCCGACCTCCGGGTTATGAGCCCGGCGAGCTACCGAACTGCTCCACCCCGCGGCGTGTTCTTAACTTTACACGAGGGGTCACCTGGCAGCCAAACCGAATACAGGTGACCTCCGCCACATGGTCACTTGCCGTTCATCCGCAGGGGTTGCATATGGTTGAAAGTTGAACTATAGTCATTCTTGTACTTCAAATTTCAACCAAAGGAGAAATCATGACTGCTCTTCCTCAGGGACTCACCGCCGGAACCTGGAACATCGACCCCATCCATTCGGAGTTCACCTTCACCGCTCGCCACGCAGGCGTCTCGAAGGTCCGCGGCCACTTCGAAGAGATCGCCGGCAACGTGAACGTCGGTGAGACCCTCGAAGACAGCACTGTGTCCGCCGAAGCCTCCGCTGACTCGATCAACACCCGCAACGAACAGCGCGACGGTCACCTCAAGAGCGGTGATTTCTTCCTGGCCGAGGAACACCCGAAGCTGAGCTTCAAGTCGACCGCGATCAAGGCAGATGACGCTGATGAGTTCCAGACCGTCGGCGAGCTGACCATGCGCGGCGTGACCAAGGAAGTCGCCTTCGCCACCGAATTCGCCGGTGTCGCCACCGACCCGAACGGCAACCAGGTCGCCGGCCTCTCGGCCACCGCCACTGTCAACCGCAAGGACTTCGGAATGTCCTTCGAGGCCGTCCTTGGTGGGGGAGAGCTCCTCGTCTCCGACAAGATCAAGATCAACCTCGAACTCGAGCTCGTCAAGGCCTGATCAGTCTTGAGCTAGGTCCGGCCTGCCAGGCGTCTGCGTCGTCAGCCTGACTGACTCGACCGGCAGCTTCGCTGTCTGATGCAGAAGGGGCGAACCGCATGTGCGGTTCGCCCCTTCTGTGGTCTCACGGCGCAGCATCTCCTGCGCTGTTCCGTTCGTCGGGCAGTCAGTCTTCCCGAGTGCGAGTCCGAATCATGCTCATCGTTTGGACCTCAGAGCGTCCGGGTTGTCGTGCAGATGCCCACCGAGGGCGATGAAGAGCTGTGCGCCCTTGTCGACGTCGGCGACGGACTTGCAGAAGGAATACCGGATCGACGACCGATAAGCCTCGTATGCAGGGCTCCCGGGCCTGCACAGGGCCGGTACGGGGATTCCGACCAGTGAGAATTCCCGCGCCAGCAGATCATTGAGCTCGAAGGCATCGAGATCCGTCACTGCGGAGAAATCCACCACTGTGAAATAGCCGGCGCGTGGGGTCGATACTTCAGCGCCCGGAACTGTGCGGCAGGCAGGGACGAGAACCTCCGCACGAGCCTGCAGCGAAGCACGGTTCTCTGCGACGAACTGCGAATCGCCGTTGAGCATATCGGCCATCCCGATCTGCATCGGACCGCCGGCCGTGAACGACAGGAACTGTTTGACCGTCTGAATGGCCTGTCGGACCTCGGGTGAGGCGATGACCCAGCCGATCTTCCAACCCGTCGTGTTCCAGGACTTACCCGCCGAGGAGACCGTGACGACCCGTGCAGAATCCTCGATTGCCACGGCGGGAGGAACATGCCCCTGATCGGTGAGGACGAGCTGCTCGTAGACCTCATCGGAGAGCACCCAGGCGTCGACTGACGCGGCCGCTCGACCGATTCGGGCGAGATCGTCGGCAGTGAAAATGAATCCGGTGGGATTGTGCGGAGTGTTGACGAGGATGATCTGAGGTTCGACCTCGGCGACCACCCGATCGAAAGCCTCCCAATCCGGGCCGAAATCGCCGTGGCCGTCGGGCAGGATCGGCACCGTGTGCAGAGTGCCTCCTGCAGCGGCGATCGCCGCCGGATATGAGTCGTAGAACGGTTCGAATGCGACGAGCGAACCCCCGCGCGGCAACAGGGCGAGGATCGCTGCCGTCAGTCCCTCTGTGGCGCCTGCCGTGTAGAGCACCTCGTCCGGGGAGACGTTCTGACCGAAGTCGCGACTGCGCTGTGCGGCTACGGCCTCGAGCAGCTGGGGGAATCCCTGGCCGGGGGCGTATTGATTGAAACCAGCCCGCATCGCCGCGGCAGTGGCCTCGATGAGTTCCTCGGGAGGCTCCGTGCCCGGAGCGCCCTGCCCGAGGTTGACGGCTCCGACCTCGGCGGCGAATTTCGTCATCTGCCCGTAGATGGTCTCACCGATCGATCCGTCAGGATTGGTCAGACCGGCCGATTCGGCCATCTCATGCCACAGCGGGGCCCGCATGATGTCCGGCATCACGACACCTCCGCCGGAGCGACACGACCGAGGCAGTCGAGAGCCGCCTCGTGGAGACGCGAATTGCTGGCCAAGGCATTGCCGCCGAAGGGACCCGGGGTCCCGGCGGTGTTCGTGAAGGTTCCTCCGGCCTCGAGCACGATGGGCACGAGCGCGCCCATATCGTAGAGCGCGAGTTCCGGTTCGCAGGCGAGGTCAACGGCGCCTTCGGCCAGCAGCATATAGGAGTAGAAGTCGCCGTAGCCGCGCGTGCGCCACAGCGAATCGCAGAGGTCGAGGAACCCATCGAAGATTCCGAGTTCCTTCCAACCCGACAGCGACGAATACGACAGTGACGCATCGGCGAGAGAATCGACCGACGACACCGTGATGCGCTTCGCCGGGGACTCGAGTTCGGTGGCATAGGCACCTTGACCGGATTCCGCCCACCACCTGCGTCCGAGTGCAGGAGCGGAGACCACTCCCACCAGCGGTCGGTCGCCGTCGTAGAGCGAGATCAGAGTGGCCCACACCGGCACTCCGCGCACGTAGTTCTTCGTCCCGTCGATGGGATCGATGATCCACCGTCGCGATGAGTTCCCGTGTGCCCCGAATTCCTCACCGAGCACGCTGTCATCGGGTCGAACCTCGCCGAGGCGGTCCATGATCGCCTTCTCCACCGCACGGTCGCATTCAGTGACCGGGGTGAGGTCGGGTTTGGTTTCGACAGCGAAGTCCTGCGCCCGGAAGTGCGGGTGGCTGATGGCATCGGCGAGATCGGCGAGTTCGATCGCCAGGTCGAGGTCGTTCATTCCTCCAGCCTATCCAGTCGAGGGCAGCAGCCGGCGCAAGGACTCCAGCCGTGAGACTCCACCTGGTCCGGCCTTGCCGTCGGCCACCCACTCGTCGAGGCGGCAGCCGGGGGAGTCAACGAGGTGAGTGCATCCGCGGGGGCATTCGGCTGTGGCATCGACGAGCTCCGGGAAAGCCGAGATCAGGGTCTCCCGGTCCACATGGGCCAGGCCGAAGCTGCGCACTCCCGGGGTGTCGATGAGCCATCCGCCGCGTTCCAACGGCAGGCACACTGCTGAGGACGAGGTGTGCCGTCCGCGTCCGGTCACGTCGTTGACATGCCCCGTGGCGCGGTCGGCGGCGGGAACGAGAACGTTGGTCAGCGTGGATTTGCCCACCCCGGAATGGCCGACGAGGACGCTGATGCGTCCGCGGAGACGTTCGGCCACCTCGGCGTGGGGTTCCGCTTCGTCCCGAGCGGAATCGTTCGCGGTCGAATCGCCGACCGATGGATCGGTCGGCTCGGTTTCGGGGGCAACAGAGGACTCGACGATGTCGACCCCGGAGGCCGAGAACCGCTGCTTGAGTTCCGTGGCCGGGTGCAGATCGGTCTTCGTGACGATGAGCAGGGGAGTGATCCCCGCATCGAATGCGGCGACGAGGGCCCTGTCGATGAGACCGAACGAGGGGTCGGGGTCCATTGTGGCCGTGACGATGCCCATGACGTCGACATTGGCCACGAGGACGCGCTCGGTCGGGTCGGTGTCATCGGCGCTGCGGCGCAGCAGTGTCTGCCGCTCGGTGATCTCCACCAGCCTGGCCAGGGTTCCCTCGGCTCCCGAGGTGTCGCCGACGAGACGGACGATGTCGCCGGGGACGATCGCCTGTTTGCGCAGGTGCGAAGCTCGCACAGCCGTCACCGAGGTGGCCCCGCGTGGCCGTTTCCCCTTCTTCTTCCGAGTCGGGGGAATCGAGGGGAAGTTCCCGTCGTCGTCCGCGAGGATGACGCGGTACCGGCCCCGATCGACCGCGGTGACCAGACCGGACACAGCGTCCTTGTGGTCGGGGCGGTTCTTCGTCCGAGGGCGAGAACCGCGACGGTTCGGTCGGGGACGGTAGTCCTCGTCGCGAAAGATCTTCGCCATATCAGGCTCCGGGAGTGAGCATGGCTTCCCACAGCTGAGTGAAGGCAGGCAGGGTCTTGGCGACGGTGCCGGCGTTTTCGATGACCATCCCGTCGTTGCGCAGGGAGAGGATGGCACCGGCCATGACCATTCGGTGGTCGTGGTAGGTGTGCCACAGTGCCGGGCGCAGCTGAGTGGTGCCGGTGATCGTCAGCGCTTCGGGATGCTCGACGACGTCGACGCCGATGGCTTTGTATTCCCGGGTCAGTGCCGTCAGACGGTCGGTCTCGTGCCCGCGCAGATGTCCGATGCCGCGCAGCTGCGAGGTTCCGTCGGCCAGGGCAGCAAGGGCCGACACCACGGGGGTGAGTTCGCCGACGGCCGACAGGTCGAGATCGACCGCGTTGAGCTTCTCGGGTCCCTGCACATGCAGTCCGTCCCGGTCGAGGCGCACTGTCGCTCCGAATGCCTCTGCGATCTCGCGGAAGCCGTCGCCGGCCTGCGTCGTGTGCACGGGCCAGTCGGCGATGGTCACGGAGCCGCTTGTGGCCACGGCGGCCGCTGCGAAGGCCGCGGCATTGGACAGGTCGGGTTCGACCTGGACGTCGAGGCCGCGCGGAAGCCCGGGCTCGACGATCCAGCGTTCGGGTTCGGGTTCGCTGATATCGACGCCCGCGTCCCGGAGGACCTCGATCGTCATATCCACGTGCGCGCGGCTGGGCACCGTATCCGCAGTGTTGCTCAGTTCGATGCCCAAAGGCATGACGGGAGCAGCAAGCAGGAGTCCCGAGACGAATTGGCTCGAGGCACTGGCGTCGATGCCCAGGTGGCCGCCGCGCAGCTGCGAGTCGGCATGGATCGTCATCGGCAAGGTGCCTTCGGCCGAGGTGATCGAAGCGCCGAGCTCTCGCAGGGATTCGATCGTCACCGACATCGGCCGCACTCTGGCCTGCTCATCGCCGTCGAGCACGACCTCACGCCCGGTCAGAGCAGCGAGCGGGGGAATGAATCGCATCACGGTTCCGGCGAGGCCGCAGTCGATGGTGATCGGCGTCTGTTCCTGGACACCTGTGTCTGCGGGAGCGGTCCCATCTGTGAAGGGGATCGGCTCGATGTGGAGTTCGTCGCCGTCTTCGTCGATCACGGCACCGAGGCGGCGCAGGGCTTCGACCATGAGCAGGGTGTCGCGGCTACGCAGCCATCCCTTGAGATCGGAGCCGGATCGGGCGAGAGCCGCGAGGATGAGATAGCGGTTCGTCAGGGACTTGGAACCGGGAACGGAAACAGTGGCAGAGACGGCGGAACCGGCGACCGGCGGCTGCCAGTCGCCGGTCACCGGGGGAGTGTGCGTGGAGATGTCAGTCAACTCCGAGAGCGCTCAGCGCCTGCTTCGAGGAGTCTTCGACGCTCGACCACAGGTCTTCGGCAGCATGCTGGGTGCGCCACCACAGGCCGGGGCGACCCGCGGTGTCGACGGCGGCGAGCAGGGCGCCGCCGAGCATCGATGTGCGCAGCAGGGTGTGTTCGTTGCGGGCCTTCTTCTCTTCCTTCGACGTCGTCTTGTCGGCAGACAGACGCTCACCGACGGTGTCGAGGAGGTAGGTGCCGACGAGGATCGATGCGCTGAAGCGGGGGAAGCGCCCGATGGCCAGCATCGAACCGGCAGCGACCTGTGCGACTCCGGTGGCCCGGGCGAGAGTCACTGCGTCGACGGGGACGTCGACCTGCTTGCGGGCCTGGTTGAGGAGGGGGCCGACGGATGCGGCGGCCGGCTCCGGCTTGCGCAGTCGGTCGACGCCGTTGAGGATGTAGCCGGCGGCCAGCATGGGCCGTGCGATAAGACGAATGGGAGACACAGTGGTCCTTCCTACGTGGCGGTCATCTCACTGGCAAGCATAACTGCTGAGGTGGGAATAGTGGGACGCCAGTCCGATGTTGTACAGGGTGAAGTCATTCGACGGGTGCACCCGTCGCGAAGTCGACAGGCAGAAGGAGAAGTCTATGAGCGCCACTGCCGTCCTGGAGAGAACGGGCGTACCATTGACTGCGATGACCGAATCAGTCAAAGAAGCACCCGAGACCGACGCCGAGAGGTCGGCGCGTTTCGAGCGGGATGCTCTGGAATATGTCAACCAGCTCTACGCAGCTGCTCTGCGTATGACCCGCAACCCGGCAGACGCCGAGGATCTCGTCCAGGAAGCCTATGCGAAGGCCTATGCGGCCTTCCACCAGTACAAGCCCGGAACCAACCTCAAGGCCTGGCTGTACCGGATCCTGACGAACACCTTCATCAACAACTACCGCAAGAAGCAGCGGCAGCCGAAGGAGCACGGCAGCGAGGACATCGAGGACTGGCAGATCGCACAGGCGAACAGCCACTCGTCGTCCGGCGGTCGTTCCGCCGAGCTCGAAGCCCTCGACCACCTTCCCGACTCCGACGTCAAGGAAGCGCTCTCGGCGCTGCCCGAGGACTTCCGGATGGTCGTCTACTATGCCGATGTCGAAGGACTGCCGTACAAGGAGATCGCCGAGATCATGGAGACGCCGATCGGCACAGTGATGTCGCGACTTCACCGCGGTCGCCGACAGCTGCGGGAGATGCTGGCCGATTACGCCGCCGAACGCGGCTTCGTGAGTCCTGAGGGAGGTGCGAAATGAGTGACGAAGGATGCTGCGAAAGCGTCAGGACCGAGTCTCTGATGCGCATCTACCACTATCTCGACGGAGAACTGACGACGACGGAGATCCGCGAGATCTCGATCCACCTCGAACAGTGCCCGTCGTGTCACGACGAGTACGAGATCGAGGCGCTGCTCAAGGAGCTCGTCCGTCGTTCGTGCAGCCACGACCGTGCCCCGATGGGACTGCGGGAGAAGATCCGCCAGCGGATCGCACTCGAACAGAACTCCTGACCGGAGGCCCAGGCTCAGCCCGGGAGCTTCGGACATGACGAAGGCGGGAAGAGATCAGAATCTCTTCCCGCCTTCGTCATTCACTGAGCGAATCAGCGAATCATGCGTTTGGACGCTTGCCGTGGTTTGCTTTCTTACGGCGGCGATCGCGACGCTTACGGCCACGCTTGCTCATTGTGCCCTCCTTTGATAGACGGTTAATTGTCTCATGATCGCCCGATCAGAGCAAAGTCGGACCAGGTCACAGACCTTGCCGATTCGGCTCGACGGGATGCTGCGGTTGTCACCGATTGTGTCCCAAGGACGGGCACCGCACAGACGCCTCAGCTGTCGCCGAGGACGTCCTGGACTCCCAGCCAGTTGAACCAGCCGCGGTGGAGCACCAGCCAGGCCAGTAGACCGTAGCCTTCCTGCGCCGGCAGATGGTCCCTCGATGACGCGAGCTCGCGCTGCCAGACGGGATGACCCAGGAGCGGAGTGAAGGTGTCGACATAGGTGATGCCGCGCCTCTTGGCCACATCAGAGAAGCTGGCATTGAGCTCAGCGATGCGGCGGTTGCGATCCCCGTCGTGCTCCGGCGGCGGGCCGAGCACGAACGTCGAGACCTTCCGAGCCAGGGCCTCGTCGAGGATGTTGGCCACGTCGAGACGAGCCCGGGCCACGGAACGACCCGAATCGAGATCCCCGGACCCCAACGCCAGCACCAGACGGTTGTCCCCGTCCGGAGTGAACCGCAGAGACGCCTCGGCGATGGTGCGCGCATGGAGCCCGGCGGAATCCTCGGTCGGCACGGCCAGGGGATACACCTTGAGCTCGGGCAGGCTCGGCAGAGTCCTCGCCGTCACCCGACCGACCCATCCGAGGCCACGGCCATCGCCGTGGCCGGCGACCAAAGGGCCTCCGACCACGGCGATGGTTGTGGTGATGTCGCTGCTCACCGGCTGAAGATCCGGTCGACGAGTTCCTTCTGCTGGGCCTCGTGGAAGTGCTTGAGTCCGGTCGAGGTGGCTGCAGAAGCGGCACGGGAGATGACCTTGACCTCACGGCCGCCGAGGAGCTCGGGCAGGTGCAGCGCCATGAACGGCCATGCTCCCTGGTTCTCCGGCTCTTCCTGAGCCCACACGATCTCGGCATCGGCCGGGAAGCGGTCGAGCACGGCGGTGATGGCCGCTTCGTCGAGCGGGTAGAGCTGCTCGAGGCGGACGAGAGCCATCTTCTGGTCGTTGTCCTTCTCGCGCTTGGCCTTGAGCTCCCAGTAGAGCTTGCCGGAGACGAGGACGACGCGATCGACCTGCGAGGCATCGACGCTCGTATCGTCGATGACGGTCTGGAACTTGCCCGAGGTGAAGTCCTCCGGCGAGTTCGCCGCGGCCTTGAGTCGCAGCATCGACTTCGGGGTGAAGACGATGAGCGGACGCTTGTTCGTCGTCGAGGCGTGGCGACGCAGCAGGTGGAAGTACGAAGCGCCCGAGGACGGGTAGGCCACCGTCATATTGTTCTCCGCGCACAGCTGGAGGTAACGCTCGATGCGGCCTGAGGAGTGGTCGGGTCCCTGTCCCTCGTAGCCGTGGGGCAGGAGCATGACGACACCGGAGTTCTGCTGCCACTTCTGCTCGGAAGAGGAGATGAACTCGTCGATGACGGACTGCGCACCCTGTGCGAAGTCACCGAACTGAGCCTCCCATGCCACGAGGGCGTCCTTGCGTTCGACGGAGTATCCGTATTCGAAGCCGACGGCGGCGTACTCGCTGAGCAGGGAATCGTAGACCCAGAAGCGTGCCTGCTCCTCGGTGAGGTTCGCCAGCGGCGTCCACTCATTGCCGTTGACAGCGTCGACGAGCACGGAGTGGCGCTGGACGAAGGTTCCGCGACGGGAGTCCTGTCCGGCCAGACGCACCGGCACACCGTCCATGAGCAGCGAGCCGAAGGCAAGCAGCTCGGCGAAGCCCCAGTCGATTCCGCCCGACTGCGCCATCTCCTTGCGCTTCTCGAGCAGGGCCCGCAGCTTCTTGTGGACCGTGAAGCCTTCGGGAACCTCGGTGAAGGCCTCGCCGATGCGCTGCAGCGTCTCGGGGCTGATAGCCGTCTCGGCATCGTTGAAGGCCTCGATGTCGCTGGGCTCGTAGGGAGCGTTGAACGCTTCTCCGTCGTAGGAGCCGGTCTCTGCTTCCTTGGTCTCGGCGAAGGCCGATTCCAGCTTCGACTGGTAGTCCTTGAGCGCCTCGGCGGCTTCTTCGTCGGTGATGCACTTCCTGCCCACGAGCGATTCGGTGTAGAGCTTGCGCACCGAACCCTTCTTCTCGATGAGCGAGTACATCATCGGCTGGGTCATCGACGGATCGTCGCCTTCGTTGTGGCCGCGACGGCGGTAGCACACGAGGTCGATGACGACGTCCCGGTTGAATTCCTGGCGATATTCGAAGGCCAGTCGAGCGGCGCGGACGACGGCCTCGGGGTCATCGCCGTTGACGTGGAAGATCGGGGCGTTGATCGACTTGGCGACGTCCGTGCAGTAGAACGAGGAACGCGCCGAGGCGGGGGGAGTGGTGAACCCGACCTGGTTGTTGATGATGACGTGGACCGTCCCGCCGGTGCGGTAGCCGCGCAGCTCGGAGAGGTTGAGCGTCTCGGTGACCACGCCCTGACCGGCGAATGCTGCATCGCCGTGGACGAGGACCGGCAGCACGGTGAAACCGGACTCGCCCTGGTCGATGACATCCTGCTTGGCGCGCACGATGCCCTCGAGGACCGGGTCGACGGTTTCGAGGTGGCTGGGGTTGGCCGCGACGTAGACGCCGGTGGTGTTTCCTGCCGGCGAGGTGAACGAACCCTTGGTGCCCAGGTGGTACTTCACATCGCCCGAGCCCTGGACGCTGTCCGGGGACATGGTTCCGTCGAACTCACGGAAGATCTGCGCATAGGACTTGCCGGCGATGTTCGTGAGCACATTGAGGCGACCGCGGTGGGCCATGCCGATGGCGACCTCGTCGAGGCCGGTGTCGGCGGACTGGTTGAGGATCTCGTCGAGCAGGACGATCGCGGACTCTCCGCCTTCGAGGCTGAAGCGCTTCTGTCCGATGTACTTCGTCTGCAGGAAGGTCTCGAAGGCCTCAGCTGCGTTGAGGCGACCGAGGATGTGTCCCTGCTCCGAACGGGTGAGTTCCTGATGCGGGACCTCGATCTTCGACTGGAACCAGCGACGCTGGACCGGGTCGGCGATATGCATGTATTCGAAGCCGGTGGTCCGGCAGTAGCTCTCGCGCAGCAGTCCGAGGATGTTGCGGAAGGGCATCATCGGCTTCGAGCCGAAGCCGCCGGTGGGGAACTCGCGTTCGAGATCCCACAGGGTCAGACCGTGCTGGTTGATATCGAGGTCCGGGTGGGACCGCTGACGGTAGACCAGGGGATCGATATTGGCCATGAGGTGGCCGCGCGTGCGGTAGGCATCGATGAGTTCGATGACGCGTGCGGTCTTGTTGACGTCGTCCTGGTCTTCGGCCGAGACGTCGGGAACCCAGCGGACCGGCTCGTAGGGCAGACGCAGGGATTCGAAGACGTCGTCGTAGAAGCCGTCTTCGCCCAGCAGGTAGCTGTGGACGAGCTTGAGGAACTCGCCCGAACCGGCGCCCTGGATCACGCGGTGATCGTAGGTCGAAGTCAGGGTCAGCACCTTGGACACGGCCAGGGAGTTGACGGTCTGCTGGCTGGCGCCCTGGAACTCGGCGGGGTAGTCGAGCGCGCCGACGCCGATGATGCAGCCCTGGCCCTTGGTCAGACGCGGCACGGAGTGGACCGTGCCGATTCCGCCGGGGTTGGTCAGCGAGACGGTGGTGCCAGCGAAGTCGTCGGCGGTGAGCTTGCCCTGTCGCGCCTTGTCGACGAGGCCGTCGTAGGCGTCGACGAACTGGCGGAAGGTCAGCGTCTCCGCCTTCTTGACGTTGGGCACCAGCAGAGTGCGGGACCCGTCCTTCTTCGGCACGTCGATGGCGAGGCCGAAGTTGATATGGGCGGGGGAGATCATCACGGGCTTGCCGTCGCGGACGTCGTAGGAGACGTTCTGCGAGGGGAAGTTCTGCAGGGCGCGGATCACGGCGAAGCCGATGAGGTGGGTGAAGGAGACCTTTCCACCACGGGTGCGCTTGAGGTGCGAGTTGATGACGATCCGGTTGTCGATGAGCGCCTTGGCAGGCAAGGCCCGGACCGAGGTGGCGGTCGGGACTTCCAGCGACTCATCCATGTTCTTGGCGATGAGCTTCGCGGGGCCGCGCAGGGGAGTGATCGTCTCCTCCGGTGCGGGCTTCGGTGCAGTCTCCTTCTCTGAGACCTTCGGCACGGACTTGGTCTCGGCCTTCAGCGTCTCGGACTCAGCCGAGGACGGGCTGACTCCGCGATCGGTCTCGCGTGAGGTCGCCGACGCTGCGGCGGGGGAAGGGGCCTTGCCATCTGACTTCTTGGCTGCCGGCTTCGCCTCCTGCTTGGTGGCGGGCTCAGCAGCGGACTGAGCGCCTCCGCCGTTCTTTTCGTACTTGTCGAAGAAGGGCCACCAGGACTGGTCGACCGAATTCTTATCTGACTTGTACTGCTCATACAATTCCTCGACCAGCCACTCATTCGACCCGAAGTCTTCAACGGTGCGGTTCGGAGTATTGACGGACACGGCGTTGATCGCCTACTTCCTGATTCAAGACTTGCTGCTTAACGACATCTCCAAGCCTAACGTGATGTGCCATCGAATGTGCAGTTAAGGGACAATAGTGTTATGCGTTTCATCTCAAATGACCCGAACACCGATCTCACCTACTCCGATGTATTCCTCGTACCGAACTCCTCGGCGCTGACTTCGCGCTTCGAAGTCGACCTCTCCACAACCGATCCGACCGGGTCGACGACGCCGCTCGTCGCCGCGAATATGACCGCAGTGTCCGGTCGTCGGATGGCAGAGACGATGGCTCGTCGCGGGGGACTGGCGGTGCTGCCCCAGGACATCCCGCTGACCGCCGCGCAGGAGACCATCGCCTGGGTGAAGAGCCGTGACCGGATCTTCGAGTCCGCTCTGCGCTTCGCACCCGAGGACACAGTCCTCAACGCCCTGCATGTGCTGGCCAAGCGTCCGCACGGCTTCGGCGTCGTAGTCGATGCCGCGGGACGGCTCGAAGGCATCATCAATGCCGCGGACCTGCGCGGAGTCGACCGCTTCACCTCGGTGGCGGAGCTGCTGGACTCCTCACCCCATGTCATCCGCGCCTCCGAGGTCGACTGGGAGGACACTGCACAGCTGGAGTCCCTCTTCGAGTCGATGACGGAGTCGCGAGCTGAGTTCGCCGCCGTCGTCGACGACGAGAGCACTGTGCTCGGCAGCCTGACTCCGAAGTCGCTGCTGCGCTCCTCTATATACACGCCCAATGTCGATGAGCAGGGACGGCTGAAGATCGCCGTGGCCATCGGCGTCAACGGCGCAGCTGTCGAACGCGCCACGTCCCTGGTCGAGGCCGGTGCCGACGTCCTCGTCGTCGACACCGCCCACGGCCACCAGGTGAAGATGCTCGACACGCTCTCGGCGATCGCCGATGCCGAGCTCGGAGTGCCGATCGTGGCCGGCAACGTCGTCACCGCCGAAGGCGTCCGTGACCTCGTCTCCGCCGGAGCCGACATCGTCAAGGTCGGAGTCGGCCCCGGAGCGATGTGCACGACCCGGATGATGACCGCCGTCGGTCGTCCGCAGTTCTCCGCAGTGTTGGAATGCGCCGAGGCGGCTCGCGAGCTGGGTGCTCATGTGTGGGCCGACGGCGGAGTCCGCTACCCCCGCGACGTCGCCCTGGCTCTCGCCGCCGGTGCCTCGCAGGTGATGATCGGGTCCTGGTTCGCCGGAACCCACGAATCTCCAGGGGATCTGCTCGTCGACGGCGAGGGCCGGAAGTACAAGGAGAGCTTCGGTATGGCTTCGGCTCGGGCCGTGGCCAATCGCACCCGCACCGAATCGGCCTTCGCGCGGGCACGGAAGGGACTGTTCGAAGAGGGCATTTCTTCATCAACCATGTACATCGACCCTGAATCTCCTGGGGTTGAGGACCTGCTCGACGGCATCACTTCGGGCGTGCGCAGCTCGTGCACCTACGCCGGAGCCGGTGATCTCGGGGAATTCGCGCGCTTGGCCGCGGTCGGAGTCCAGAGTGCCGCCGGATACGAAGAGGGCCGACCGCTGTCGGGAAGTTGGTAAGATCTCCTCATGCACAGTGACAGTCCCGGCCGGCGGGAAGCCGGCGCCCCAGATGATGACCCTCACCCCGCGAGGGTCTCAGACTTCACCAGCTCTGCTGAGCAGATAGCGATCGGCGGGGACAGTCACTGATGGAATGGATACTCCTCGCCCTCGCACTGCTGCTCATCCTCGGCACCGGCGTCTTCGTCGCAGCCGAATTCTCACTGCTGACCCTCGACCGCCATACTGCCGATAAGGCGGTCGAGGAAGGCGTCTTCGGTGCGAAGACGCTGCGGGCCTCGATGACCCACCTGTCCACCCAGCTCTCGGCCGCTCAGGTGGGCATCACGATCACCACTCTGCTCACCGGTTACCTCATGGAACCATCGTTGGGCAGGCTGCTCGCGCCTCTGTTCGAGACCTGGGGCCTCGGCCCCGGTGTCGCGGCACCGCTGGCACTGACCATCGCCCTCATCGTCTCCACCGTGGGATCGATGATCTTCGGAGAGCTCGTGCCGAAGAACCTCGCCATCGCCGTGCCGCTGGCGACAGGCCGCATCGCCGCCCCGATGCAGTACGTATTCTCGATCGTCTTCAAACCGGTCATCGCGGTCCTCAACGGCACGGCGAACAAGATTCTCTTGTCGATGGGCGTCGAGCCTCAGGAAGAGGGTTCGGTGGGCCGCTCCCCGGAGGAGCTGACCTCACTTGTGCGCCACTCCGCGGAGGAAGGTGTGCTCGACGAGCAGACGGCAGGTCTGTTGGAGAGGACGCTGAGCTTCTCCGAGCGAACGGCAGAGGACGTGATGACTCCGCGCACACGCATGTCCACTGTGGACAAGGACACCACCGCCCGGCAGATCATCGAACAGGCACGGGACACCGGATTCTCCCGGTTCCCCGTCGCGGCCGAGGACAAAGACCACATCGTCGGCGTCGTCCACGTCAAACAGGCCTTCGCTGTGCCTCCTGGCAATCGTGATGACGCCTACGCCGGAGGGCTGATGACCGAAGTCCGTGAGATTCCCGAGACCCAACGTCTCGATCCGCTTCTCCTGGAGCTGCGGGCCACCGGCCTGCAGATGGCCGTGGTCGTCGACGAGTTCGGCGGAACAGCCGGAGTCGTCACCCTCGAGGACGTCGTCGAAGAGCTTGTGGGCGAGGTCGCGGATGAGCATGACCGAATGCGTGTCGCGGCACGACCTGCCCGCGACGGCTCCTGGATCGTGCCCGGACAGCTGCGACCCGATGAGATCTCTTCGAGGGTCGGGGTGACCATCCCGGAGGACTCGGACTACGAAACTCTGGCCGGATTCGTGCTCAAGGAGCTCGGGCGGATTCCCGAACCGGGGGACGAAGTGCGTACGGAAGATGCCCGCATCGTGGTCGAACGGATGCACGGACGACGCATCGAACGCCTCCGGGTGGTGCTGCGCGCCGCCGATGCAGGAGCGTTCGACACAGGAGGTGAGAGCCGATGAGCGCCGATTGGTTCGGACTGGTCTGGCTGGTCGTTCTGCTGCTGGGCAACTCCTTCTTCGTCGCCGCCGAATTCGCCGTGGTCGCGGCCAAACGCTCACAGATCGAGCCTCGGGCAGCCGAAGGCTCTGCAGCGGCGAAGACAGCGCTCTACGCGATGGAGCACGTGTCGCTGATGCTGGCGATCTGTCAGCTCGGCATTACCGTCTGCTCCCTGCTCCTGGGTAATGTGGCCGAGCCGGCCATCCATCATCTGCTCGCAGGTCCGCTCGAGGGCCTGGGCATTCCAGCGGGACTGTCCTCGACGATCTCCTTCGTCCTGGCACTCGGCGTCGTGACCTACCTGCACGTGGTGATCGGCGAGATGGTGCCGAAGAACTTGGCTCTGGCGGCGTCCGGCCAGGCCGTGATGCTGCTGGCGACACCGTTGGTGTTCCTGGCCCGCGTCTTCGGCTTCGTCATCCGTCCTCTCAACGGACTGGCCAATGGGATCCTGCATCTGTTCAAGATCGAGGCCCGTGACGAGGTCAACGAGGCCTACACGATCGAACAGGTCGAATCGATCGTGGCCGAGTCGAAGAGAGAGGGTCTGCTCAGCGATGACACCGGACTGCTCAAGGGTGCTATCGAATTCAGCGACAAGACCGCCTCGGACATCATGGTTCCGATGTCCGAGCTCATCACGATCTCGGACAAGGTGACTCCGAACGAGCTTGTGACACTGGTCGGGAAGACCGGGTTCTCGCGGTACTTCGTCGTCGGTGATGACGGGTATCCGCAGGACTACCTCCACATCAAGGACGTCCTCTACGCGGACACCGAAGAGTCCTTCGACGCTCCTGTGCAGAGCAAGCGCTTCCGCCCCCTGTTCACTGTCACCGCCGATGACGAGGTCGAAGAGGCTCTGGCGCAGATGCAGAAGGCGGGAATCCACGTCGCTCGTGTCATCGACTCGCAGGCACAGGTGCTCGGTCTGCTGTTCCTCGAGGACGTGCTCGAAGAGCTCGTCGGCGAGGTCCAGGACGCGATGCAGCGGGGACGTTTCGACTTCCGCAGATAGCAATCCTCGCCGCCTGAACAGCCGGCCGCGCTCAGTCGCCTCGGCGGCGGTCTCCCGAAGACAGGAGGCCGCCGCCGAGGCGCTGTACGGCGGTCTTCGCCGCCGTCGATCGGCATAGAGTCCGATTCGTGACCGTCTGTGTAACGGTTCATAACGAAACAGTGATTCAGGACACCTGGATTATGGCGCCTGTAGTGATTCGTGATCAGTCATTTTCAGAGAATGGCCTGGTCACACGCCGTGTATGAACTGAAGGTGACATTCTGTAACGATGTCGTTATAGTGTTGTGACATAAGCTTTCGGGCGCCCGGCAGAGGGCTTCCACCGCACAACTTTCATCAACAGTATGGAGCACTATGTCGAGTGAGCTCTCGACCGTCGAGGCGCCGCCGGTTCGCCGGCGTGATCTGCGCAAGCAGAACGCCTCCTCGCAGGTTTCGACGATCAACTCTTCGCATCCCGTGACATCGCAGTCGCGGAGCAGCGCATCCGCAGCCCTCTCGCCCCGTCGTGCGGCCATGGCCGCCGAGGCCCGCGCCGCAGCGGGTTCACCTCGACGGGCAGCGATGGCCAAAGAGGCCGCTCGGCCGATGACCCCCGCAGGTCATACGTCGACTCTGGCTGCAGCACAGCTCGGCAGCCGCGGTTCCGACGGCTCGCTTCTGCGTTCGGTCCGCCGCCGCCAGGTCACGACCTTCTCCGCTCTGGCCACCGTCTCGGTCACCGGCACCGCCATCGCCGCTGTGATGGTCGCCGGAAACATGAGCGGCAACCAGGAAGTCAAGGTCGATGACACCGCCGCGCAGTCCCAGCCGCGTGCGATCAACGCCGAATCGGTGTCTGCCGACATCAAGGTCGACGAAGACGACAAGACCTCTATGACCATCGGCGCCCCGAGCGCCAAGCAGACCAAGGTCGACGCGGCGTCGCGTGCGATCACGAAGACTGTTCTGCCCGGTTGTGACGAAGCCGCGCCGAAGGGCGACGCCAGCAACGGCGAACTGCCCGACGAATGGCTGTGCGAGATCGGTGTGGGCAATCACAAGCTGCGCTCCGATGCGGCCGTGTCATTCGCAAAGATGAACGCAGCCTTCAAAAAGGACACCGGGAAGGACCTTGCAGTCACCGACTCCTATCGGTCGCTGGACGCGCAGGTCTCCGTCGCCTCGCGCAAACCCGGCTTCGCGGCTCGCCCGGGAACCTCCAACCACGGTTGGGGCCTCGCGCTGGACCTCGGTGCGGGAACGCAGAACGGAACCGGTGTGCAGTATGAGTGGCTCGTCGCCAACGCCGACAAGTTCGGGTGGGAGAACCCGGACTGGGCCAAGCGCAATTCCTATGAACTCTGGCACTGGGAATACGTGCCGGGCCGCAAGGCCATGAAGGGCGCCTGATCTGGTCGAACACCGCTGATCACAGCCTCACGAAACCGCGTGCAATCCTTCGGGACTGCACGCGGTTTCGTTTTGGGAGCTGGTGCCCAACGGTGATAGAGTTGCATCCGTTGCCCGCGTAGCTCAGTGGATAGAGCGTCTGCCTCCGGAGCAGAAGGTCGTAGGTTCGAATCCTGTCGCGGGCACCACAACACCGCCCATCTCAACTGCTGAGGTGGGCGGTTCTGCATTCGCGGCCCGAGTGGTCGGCGATGCAGACAGCACCTAAGGTAGTCGGAGACGAGACCCGAACCGTGATTTGAGGCATGCGATGTCGGAACCTGCTGATGAGCCCGTCCGGACGAGCACGGACGACGATATCGTCCTCCGCGCGCAGAGCCTGCGCAAGAGCTTCGGCCGCGGTGATACGGCGGTCGATGCCCTCGACGACATCAGCGTCGACTTCGAATCGGGTCGCTTCACAGCCATCATGGGACCCTCCGGCTCCGGGAAGTCCACATTCATGCATGTGCTCGCCGGACTCGATCGCGTCGATTCGGGCTCGATCATCATGCGCGGTCAGGACATCACCCGCCTCAACGACCGGCAGCTGACCCAGCTGCGACGAGACCGCGTCGGCTTCATCTTCCAAGCCTTCAACCTCGTCCCGACGCTGAGCGCCGAACAGAACATCGAACTGCCGGTGTCGCTGGCCAGGAAGAAGATCGACCGAGAGTGGAAGGCCGAAGTCGTCGAACGACTCGAACTCGGCGACCGTCTCCAGCACCGCCCGCACGAGCTCTCCGGCGGTCAGCAGCAGAGAGTCGCCGTAGCCCGGGCCCTGCTCACCCGACCGGATGTCATCTTCGCCGATGAGCCCACGGGAAACCTCGACTCCCACGCCGGCGCAGAGGTCCTTTCCCTGCTCGGTCGGGCCACGACCCTGTACGGACAGACCATCATCATGGTCACTCACGACCCCGTCGCGGCATCGCACGCCGGACGGGTCGTCCTCCTCAAGGACGGGCGCGCCACGGGCGAAGTCCGTCAGCCGACCCGAGAGAGCGTGGTCACCGCACTGAGCGAACTGAGCTCTCTGTGATCGCAGTCGCCCTCGCGCAGATTCGGATCCACTGGGCCCGGTTCCTCGCAATCGGCCTCGGTATCGCATTGGCGGCGGGATTCGTCGCGACCACACTGATCATCAACTCCTCACTGCAGGACAGCCTCGAACATGCCGTCGGTCGTTCGTTCGAGAAGTCCGACCTCACCGTCATGCCGAGCAGAGATGTCTTCGTCGGGGGAGACGAGGCCTCCCCGCTGCTGGGACCCTTAGCCGAGGTCGACGGGGTGGAGACTGCGTCTCTGTCGGCCCGCACGGTATCCACTGGCCGAGGAGCAACATTCTCCGAGAGCTCATTCGCGCTGTCTCCGGTGCCTGCCGATGAACGGCTCGACACGTTCGACATGGTCTCCGGCCAGCGGCCGGAAGCGAAGACCGACCTCGTCCTCGACACCCGCACAGCAAAGGATCTCAATGTCGGAGTCGGTGATGAGATCCGCTTCACCGTCGACGCCGTTCCGGTGGAGAGCGGGAACGATGACATGCCCATCTACCGGGGCCCGAGCCAGAGCAGCGTCGCCTTCTCCGTCGTCGGCATCGCGGAGATGGGACAGGACCCGGCGATGCCCGGAGCCACTCGGGCCCTGACGACGGCCTCGGGCTATCAGGAGTACTTCGCCCAACAGGGGGACGTCATCGCCATCCAGATCGCCCTCGAGGACGGTGCGGACCCTGAGGCGGTGCGCGCTCAGCTGCAGAGGGTCATCGACGGTTCGGAGCTGAATGGCAGCCTCGAAGCACTCACGGTGGACGAAGCTGTGAGTGCGAAGACCGATCGCCTCTCCGGCGGCAACGCCGTCGTGACCGGGCTGCTGCTCGTGTTCGCCGGAATCTCCGTCATCGTCGCCATCCTCGTCGTATCCAACACCTTCTCCGTGATCGTCGCCGGGCGTCGTCGCGAATTCGCACTGCTGCGCTGCCTCGGCGCCACCCGCGTGCAGATGTACGGCTCCGTCGTGGCCGAAGGACTCTTCGTCGGATTGCTCGGGTCGATCTTCGGCGTCTTCGCAGGTGTCCTCGTCAGCCGTGGACTCATGGCCGCAGCCGTGCGCTACTGGCCGGAGGAATTCCCCTACGACACGCTCACCGTGCCCGTCTCCGCCCTGGTCAGCGGGGTCGTCGTTGGTGCGCTGCTGACGATCGTGGCCACTATCCGTCCGGCTCGCAGCGCCATCGCAGTGACCCCGCTCGAAGCACTCCAGCCGTTCGACGCCTCCATCTCACCGAACACTCGCGCCCGGCCCCGCCACCTCGTGGGCTTCGGCTTCATCGGCCTTGGCATCGTCCTCGTCGTCGTCTCCGTCTATGCGGTGTCGACCTCGCAGCTGTGGATCCTCGGCGGAGCGTTGGGAGGAGGGCTCGTGGTCACGGGACTGGTCATCAGCTCGGCGAAGATCATCCCGCCCGTCGTCGCGTGGATCGGGGAAGTGCTGTTCAGCCCCTGGGGCGTACCCGGACAGTTGGCGACCCTGAACACCCTCCGCAATCCGCGCCGCACCGCGGCCACCGCCACGGCGCTGATCATCGGTGTGACCCTGGTGGCGACGATCCTCGTCGGCGGAATGTCGACGAAGGCGACGCTCAGCCACGGGCTCGACCAGCGCTATCCCGTCGACATCTCCGTACCGCTGTCTGGCCTCGTCGACGATGACGACCTCGAGGATGTGCGTCAGATCCCCGGAGTGTCCGCCGCGGTCATCGCCCACCGCGCCGAGGCGGTCGAGGACTTCAAGGGCTCCCGTCCCGAGATCTTCGTCATCGACCCCGACAGTGCCGAGGCCGTGCTCGGTGACGCCGCCGCCGATATCGTGTCCGGTCGAGTCACCGTTCCCGAGGACTATCGTGATCCGACCGTGCGGGTGAAAGGGCTCAACGAGATGAGCGTGCCCGTGCACAAGGACGGACTCTCCAGCCTCGCCTTCTTCACCACCCCCGATGTCGGCAACGACCTCGGCATCTCGGCAACGACGACGGCCGTGCTCGTCCGTCTCGATGAGGACATCGAGGTCGACGAGATCACACGCATCCGCCAGTCCGTGGCAGAGACACTCGACGTCTCCAGCGAGGAGGTCGGCGGTTCGGCTGTCGCCCGCGGCGCCTATTCCGAACTCATCGACGTCATGCTCGCCGGGGCCGTAGCCCTCCTCTTCGTCTCCGTGATCATCGCGCTCATCGGCGTCTCGAACACGGTCAGCCTCTCCGTCATCGAACGTCGGAGGGAGAACGCACTCATGCGCGCGCTGGGACTGAGCATCTCGCAGCTGCGGACCCTGCTGGCGCTCGAGGCGGTGCTCATCTCATCGGTGGCCGCACTGCTCGGACTCGTCCTCGGCGGTGCCCTGGGCATCGTCGGCACACGGCTGGTCACGTACGACTATTCCACCGATCTCATCGTCGACTTCTCCGCGCCGTCTTTCCTCGGCATCCTCGCAGTGGCGGTCATCGCCGGGATCCTCTCCGCACTGGCACCGGCCCGGCGCGCGTCTCGGCTCTCACCCGTCGAAGGACTCAAACTCGACTTCTGATGTGCCCCGGCCGTCTGGCCGGAGGTGGGCGTCTGATAGGAAAGAGCTCATGACTTCCGCGCGCATCCGCATTCTGATCATCCTCGGAATCGTCGTCGCCGCATTCAATCTGCGGCCCGGAGTCACCGGTCTCTCACCGCTGCTCGACGCCATGGGCGAAGAGATCCGGTTGAGCGCGACGTTCCTGGCGATCATCGGCATGCTGCCGCCGCTGCTCTACGGCCTCAGCGGCTTCATCACCCCGCGCCTCTACGCCCGCTTCTCCGGACTCGGACTGACCCTGGCCGCGATGGTCATGGTCACGATCGGGCTGGGAGTTCGGGCGGTCATCGATTCTCCGTGGATCTTCCTCGCTCTCAGCGTGCTCGCCCTGCTGGGGATGGGCATCGGCAACGTGGTCCTCCCGCCTCTGGTGAAGTCGTATTTCCCCGACAAGGTGGCGCTCATGTCGACCGTGCACGTCGGGCTGCTCCAATTCGGCACCTTCATCCCGCCGCTGGTCGCAGTGCCCCTCGCCTCAGATTTCGGGTGGCGTGGGTCCCTGCTCGTATGGGCCGGATTCGCAGCTCTGGGTGTTCTCGCCTGGATCGTCATCCGCATCGTCAGGCCCGCACCCGCCGCCGAGGTGGCCGCCGCAGTGGTCGGCGGAAGCGAGCTTTCTCGCCTGCTGCGCAGCCCACGGGCCTGGGCGCTGATGACGATGACGGGACTGACGTCGTTCAACAACTTCATCCTCTTCACCTGGCTGCCGAGCCTGCTCACCCGCTCCGGATTCGATGCGGCCTTCGGTGGTGCGATGCTCGCACTGGTCACGGCCATTCCGCTCGTTCTCGGGTTCGTCCTGCCCACCCTGGCACAGAAGATGACTTCGGCCTATCTCATCGTCGTCGGCTTCTGCATCAGCCTGGCCGTTGGGTATCTGGGTCTGTGGCTGGTGCCGACGGCGGCTCCCGTCCTGTGGACCGTGCTGCTGGGCATCGGCATCTCCACCTTCCCGCTGGCACTGACGCTGATCACCCTTCGCGCACGCGATGCGAAGGGAGCAGCCGCGCTGTCCGGCTTCGTCCAGGGCGGCGGCTACCTCCTGGCGGCCACAGGACCGCTGATCTTCGCGTTCCTCATCCAGAGCTTCGACAGCATGTGGCCGGCATTCGCCGTGGTGCTCGCCTCGGTTGTCGTCAAATTCTTCGTCAGCCACGCAGCGTGTCGGCCCGGTGCGATCTGAGGCCCAGTGGGCATCCGTCTCGTCATGAGAGCGAAGATGACACCGGATTCGTCCTCGCAGTCCGGCCCCGAGTACTCTGTTCGAGTGACCCCGGAAGACCTGCAGACTGCACTCGCGCGCGCCTTGGCGACGGCCGATGCCGGTCTTGTGGCACCGGAATTCGCCGCGCAGATCGATGTTCTCGCTCCGACTCGTCCCGAACTCGGTGACTGGACGACACCCGTGGCGCTGCGCGCCGCCGCTTCACCCACGAAGAGAACCGAACTTGCCGCACATCTGTGCACCGAGCTGCGCACCTTCCCCGAGGTGGCCGACGCCGTCATCGCCGGACCCGGGTTCGTCAACGTGACCCTGACTCCGGCCGGCAGGGCGCACGTCATCTGCGACATCGTCACCGCCGAGGAGACTGACGCAGGTGGGGGAGCAGGACCGGACCCGACGCCGTTGCGTGCGCTGCTCTCCGGTTCCGACCAAGAGTCGGTCCAGGCGCCGCTCGTTTATGGAACCGATGTGCACATCGATCCGGTCTCCGTGGACGCCCTCCAACGCGGTCATGCCGCCGCCTGCCGTGAACAGCGGCGGGCACACCGAGCGGGAATCCAGACGGAGGGAGTCGATATTGCGAGACTCGGACACCCGATCGAGGCTCGGATGCTCAACGCCGTGGCGGGACTGCCGTCGGCACTGGAACGCTCGCGCCGCCTCGGCGAGGCCGATCCCTTCCTCACAGCGCTTGTCGAACTCGGGGATTCCGTCGAAAACTGGATCCGCCGATGCCCGGTCACTCCGACGGTCGATGAGGACATCACCGTCACCCATACCTCCAGGCTCCTTGCTCTGAGAGCCGTCATCATCGTCCTCGCCGCAGGACTACGACAATTGGGCGCTTCGGCCCCGGAGAGGATCTGATGCCCGCACATATCGCAGGGACTCTGCACGCGACACCGGCCCCGGTGTGGCTGCCCTATCCCGATGACGTCAACGCGCTGCTGCCGAGCCTGTGGTCGGACAATGTCATGAAAAATTCCGACGGCGTGCTCACGATCGCCGGTCATCCCGTGACGGAGCTGGCCGAACAGTACGGCACTCCCACTCTCGTCATGGACGTCGATGACTTCCGCAGTCGCGCCGAGACCTACCTGAGCACGTTCTCCAATGCGTTCTCCGTCGAGAAGGGGCTGGCCGGAGCCGACGTCTTCTACGCTGGGAAGGCCTTCCTGTGCACGGCCGTGGCCCGCTGGGTCCACGATGCCGGCCTCGGTCTCGACACATGCTCCTTGGGGGAGATGATGATCGCCCGCGCCGCCGGGGTCCCCGGCGACCGCGTCGGGCTGCACGGAAACAACAAATCCGCGGCAGAACTCGAATACGCCCTCGACTATGGGGTGTCCAGGATCTTCGTCGACAGCCTCGACGAGGTCGCACGCCTGGAATCCATCGCCGCGGCCAGAGGGACAGTCGCACCGGTCATGCTGCGCGTGACCGTCGGAGTCGAAGCGCACACCCACGACTTCATCGCCACCGCCCACGAAGATCAGAAGTTCGGGCTCTCCCTGGCCGACGGCACCGCGGCCGCGGCCGCTCGTCTCGTTGCGGAATCCGAACATCTGCGCCTCGACGGTCTCCACTCGCACATCGGTTCGCAGATCTTCGACATCTCCGGCTTCCAGGTCGCCGCAGCCCGCGTGCTCGCCTTCCGTGCCGAGATCATGGGCGAACACGGCATCGATCTTCCCGATGTCGACCTCGGCGGCGGTTTCGGCATCCGCTACACCTCCCAGGACACACCGATCCCGGTCGCCGAGATGGCCGAGGAGCTCGCGTCCGTCGTGGCCAAGGAATGCCGCGGGCTGGGCACGAGCGTCCCCCGGATCTCCATCGAACCCGGTCGCGCCATCGTCTCCCCGGCGGTATTCACACTCTACGAAGTCGGCACCGTCAAGCAGGTGAGCACGGACAGCGGACCACGCACCTATGTCGCCGTCGACGGAGGCATGAGCGACAACATCCGCACCGCTCTCTACGACGCGGACTATTCGTGCACTCTGGCCAACCGGAACTCCAGCGCCGAGCCCGCAATCGTTCGGGTCGTCGGCAAACACTGCGAATCCGGAGACATCATCGTCCGTGATGAGTACATGGGCGCCGACGTCACCGCGGGCGACCTCGTCGCTGTCCCCACCACCGGAGCGTACTGCCGGTCGCTGTCCAACAACTACAACCACCTGCCCCGGCCGGGCGTGCTCGCTGTCGAGGCCGATAGAGTTGAGTGGATCGTGACACCCGAGGACCACACGCAGATGTTCGCCACCGACCCGGGCATGGCCGGGGGAGGAGAGCCGAACTGATGAGCGTGAGAGATAAGAGCGGAAAGGTGAGGAAATGCAGGCACTGAAGGTTGCCATGCTCGGATGCGGAGTCGTCGGCACGGAAGTCGCCGCCCGCATTCAGAACCGTGCAGAAGGCCTGGCCGAACGCATCGGCGCTCCGCTGGAGCTGAGCGCCATCGTCGTCCGCGATGCCTCGAAGGCCCGTCCGGGAATCGATGAGAAGCTGCTCACGACCGACGCCGAGGCGGCCATCGCCGGAGCCGATATCGTCGTCGAGCTGATGGGCGGGATCGAACCCGCCCGCTCGCTCATCACCGCGGCGCTGCGCCAGGGATCATCCGTCGTGACCGCGAACAAAGCGCTGCTGGCCGCCAGCTACGGCGAACTCATGTCCGCGGCCGATGCCGCCGGTGTGCGCCTCGAGCACGAAGCTGCAGTGGCCGGTGCGATTCCGATCATCCGCCCCGTCGGCGATTCGCTGGCCGGTGACCGGATCGAGCGCATCATGGGCATCGTCAACGGAACGACGAACTATATCCTCGACCAGATGGACTCTGAGGGCTGGGACTTCCAGCAGGCCCTCACCGCCGCTCAGGAACTCGGATACGCAGAGGCTGATCCGACCGCTGACATCGGCGGACACGATGCGGCGGCCAAAGCCGCGATCCTCTCGTCTCTCGCTTTCCACGCTCCCGTATCGATCGACGACGTCCACGTCGAAGGCATCGAAGGCATCACCGCCGAGATGGTCGAGACCGCCCGAGACCAGGGCTTCGTCATCAAACTCCTGGCCGTGTGCGAACGCGTCGCCTCATCGCCTGCAGGCGCCGGACTCTCGGCGCGCGTGTACCCGGCGCTGCTCGACAGGAACCACGCGCTGTCATCCGTTCGCGGTGCCTTCAACGCCGTATTCATCGAAGCCGAAGCCGCCGGTGAGCTGATGTTCTACGGTCAGGGAGCCGGGGGAGCCCCGACTGCCTCCGCAGTCCTTGGAGACCTCGTCTCAGTGGCCAGACGCAAGGTGCTCGGTGGACGCGGACAGTACGAACGTCCCTTCCACGAGGACTACCCGATCCTGCCGATCTCGGCGATCACGACCAGGTATCACATCACCCTCGACGTGGTCGACCGTCCCGGCGTGCTCGCCGCGGTCTCCGAGGTCTTCGCCGACGAAGGAGCTTCCATCGAACTCATGCGACAGACGATCGGGGACATCGACGACGAGGGCATCCAGCATGCGAAGCTCGTGCTGGCCACCCACTCGAATACCGACTCGACTCTGCAGAAGACCGTTGATCGACTCATCGATCTGCCTGTCGTCCACACCGTCAAATCCGTGATCCGCGTAGAAGGACAGTGACAATGAACTACCCCAGACACCAGTGGCAGGGCGTCATCGAGGAATACCGCAGCCTCCTCGACATCTCCGCTGACACTCCCGCAGTCACCCTCGGAGAGGGCGGGACCCCGTTGATCAAGGCGGAGAAGCTCAGTGCGCGCACCGGTGCCCAGGTGTGGGTGAAGTACGAGGGCCTCAACCCGACCGCGTCTTTCAAGGACCGCGGCATGACGATGGCGATCACGAAAGCCGTGGCCCACGGCGCCAAAGCCGTCATCTGCGCCTCGACGGGCAACACCTCAGCCTCTGCCGCTGCGTATGCCACGAAGGCCGGTCTGACCTGTGCGGTGCTCGTGCCCTCCGGCAAGATTGCGCCGGGGAAGATGAGCCAGGCCATCGCCCACGGGGCGACCCTGCTCGAAGTCGACGGAAACTTCGACGACTGTCTGACGCTGTGCCGCAAACTCTCCGAGTCCTACCCGGTCCACCTCGTCAATTCGGTCAACCCCGATCGAATCGAAGGCCAGAAGACCGCATCCTTCGAGATCGTCGACGTCCTCGGTGATGCCCCCGACATCCATGTTCTGCCCGTCGGCAATGCCGGCAACATCACGGCGTACTGGAAGGGCTACAACGAATACCGCGAACACGGGATCTCCAAGAAGCTGCCGCAGATGTGGGGCTTCCAGGCCGCCGGAGCCGCACCGCTGGTGCTCGGCCATCCGGTCGACGAACCGGATACGGTGGCGACCGCCATCCGCATCGGCAACCCCGCCAGCTGGACGCAGGCCGAGACGGCGCGTGACGACTCCGGCGGCATCATCGATTCGGTCACCGACGACGAGATCCTCGCCGCCCACAAGATCCTCTCCAGCGAAGAGGGCATCTTCGTCGAGCCCGGTTCGGCCGCCTCGGTGGCGGGACTGCTGAAGATGGCCGACGCAGGCCGTGTCCCGGCTGGTGCGACCATCGCGGTCACCGTGACCGGTCACGGACTCAAGGACCCGAGCTGGGCCCTGCACACCGCAGACGGGTCCGATATCGAAACCAAGCGCGTCTCCGTCGACGCCGTCAGCGCCGCACGTGCGCTGGGACTCGAGGACAGCTGAGCGTGCGCGTCCGACTCGAGGTCCCGGCCACCTCGGCGAATCTGGGCCCCGGCTACGACTCGTACGGGTTGGCACTCGACATCGTCGACACCCTGACCCTCACCGTCCACGACGCAGCGGTCGATCCTGACCGCTGCGTCGAGGTGACGGGGGAGAGTGCCGATGTGCTGCCCCGGGACCGCTCGCACCTGATCATGCGGATCATCGGGGAAGTGCTCGAATCGGAGTTCCCCGACGTCGCTGCCGATCTGAGTCCGCGACTGTCGCTCGAGTGCGTCAACCGGATTCCCCATTCCCGCGGAATGGGTTCGTCGGCAGCCGCTGTCGTGGCCGGAATCGGACTCGCAGCGGAACTCGGAGCCTGGTCGACCGGAGCGGAGCTGAGCCGCGATCGGATCCTCGAGATCGCCACCGCTGTCGAAGGGCACCCGGACAATGCCGCGCCCGCGATCTTCGGCGGACTCACCGTCTCCCTGTCCGCGCCCGTGAAGTCATGGCAGGTGCCAGTGCGCACCCTCGAGACGGTCACGGTTCTCGTGCCCTCCTTCCGCCTCGACACCGAGGTCGCCCGTGGGCTCATCCCCGCGGGCATCGATCATGCGATCGCGGCAGACAACTCGGCACGGGCCGGCCTGCTCGTCCACGGGTTGAGCAACGACGCGCAGGTGCTGTTCGAGGCTACCCGCGATCAGCTCCATCAGGAGTTCCGTCGCAGCGCCTATCCGGACTCGATGGCGCTCGTCGACTCACTGCGCGCCGAGGGTCTCCCAGCCGTCATCTCCGGAGCCGGACCGACGGTCCTCGTCCTCGCCGAGGATGTGCCCGAAACCCTTGTGCCTGCAGGCTTCGTCGCACAGCGGACCGCGATTGACCTCGGCGGTTATCGGGTGAGCCGAGAAAATTGAGAAAACGATTCGCCAGATCGGCTCCGAACAAGTAGACTGTGGGTGTTCCGACAGGGCACGGCTTCCCGCTGTTCTTCACAGGTCCGTCGCCGATGTCATACATTCTGGAACATCTCCTGCTCATTCTTTAGCAGGTTTTCTTTCACAACGCACCGTCAATGGTGTTTCCGTCGCCGTGAGCAAACGGCACATGCCGCACGGCCGAAAGAGGGAGAAGGACCTTCGTGTCTGAAACCACCACTCAGGATTCCACCCCGCGCACAGGCAGCCTCACAGCGCTGCGGCTGCCTCAGCTCCAGGAAATGGCTGCCGGTCTGGGAATCAAGGGTTACCGTCGGCTTCGCAAGAGCGAACTGATCGACGCCATCAACAGCCACTCGGGCGGATCCGCAGAGACGAAGTCCGCCCCCGCCGCGAAGAAGCCCGCCGCCGAACCGGCCGTCAAGGCTGAGAAGCCCGCGGAGAAGCAGGAAGAGAAGAAGCAGGAGCCGACGAATCGTCGCTCTTCGCGTCGTTCTGCCGCTTCCGCATCCGAGGATGCCCCGGCGCTCATCATCGAACCGAACTCGGAGGCCTCGTCGGAGAACGAATCCGGCGCAGCTCAGTCCGGGGGAGCACCTTCCGAAGAGTCGAACGGCGACCAGGATCGTCAGCGGTCCCGTCGCAGTCGTTCGCGCTCCCGGGGCTCCGAATCCCAGGGCGAGAGCCGCGATAGCAGCGGTGAGGAATCGTCCGATCGCGGCGGCAATGACCACTCAGGTGATCAGAACCGCTCGGGCGACCAGGACCGTTCGGACCGTGACCATCGCGGAGGACGCGACAACGACCGTCGCGGTCGGAACAACGATCGCTCCGACGACAACCGCGGCGGCAATGACCGCAACGGCGGAAACGGTCGGGGCAACAACGACCGGGACGGCGGAAACGATCGCGGACACCGCAACGACCGCGGCGGCAACAACGACCGCAACGACCGTCGCAACCGCAACAACGACGATGACGATCGCGGCAACAACCGTCGCGGACGGGGCCGGGACCGGAAGCGTCGCGGCCGCGGCAACGACGAGCCGGACATCCGCAACGACGATGTGCTCATCCCCGTCGGCGGCATCCTCGACGTTCACGACAACTACGCCTTCCTCCGCACCTCCGGCTACCTGCCGGGACCGAACGACGTCTATCTCTCGGCCTCCATGGTGCGCAAGAACGGTCTGCGCAAGGGCGACGCCGTCGCCGGTGCGATCCGTCAGCCGCGTGAGAACGAACAGCGCAACAACAAGCGTGAGAAGTTCGACGCACTCGTCCGCCTCGACTCCGTCAACGGACTCACAGTCGACGATGCGCGCAGCCGTGTCGAGTTCTCGAAGCTGACCCCGCTCTACCCGCAGGACCGTCTGCGCCTCGAGACCACCTCGAAGCTGCACTCGACCCGCCTTATCGATCTCATCACCCCCATCGGCAAGGGCCAGCGCGGACTCATCGTCGCTCCTCCGAAGGCGGGCAAGACGACGATCATGCAGCAGATCGCCAACGCGATCACCGAGAACAACCCCGAAGCGCACCTCATGGTCGTCCTCGTGGACGAACGTCCCGAGGAAGTCACGGACATGCAGCGTGCGGTCAAGGGCGAAGTCATCGCCTCGACCTTCGACCGTCCGGCAGATGACCACACCACGATCGCCGAGCTCGCCATCGAACGCGCCAAGCGTCTCGTCGAGATGGGCTCCGACGTGGTCGTGCTGCTCGACAACATCACTCGCCTGGGACGCGCCTACAACATCGCCCAGCCGGCATCCGGCCGGATCCTCTCCGGCGGTGTCGATGCCAATGCGCTCTACCCGCCGAAGAAGTTCTTCGGTGCAGCTCGCAACATCGAAGGCGGCGGCTCGCTGACCATTCTGGCCACGGCCCTCGTCGAAACCGGTTCGAAGATGGACGAAGTCATCTTCGAAGAGTTCAAGGGCACCGGCAACATGGAGCTGCGTCTGAGCCGTCAACTCGCCGACAAGCGCATCTTCCCGGCCATCGACGTCAACGCGTCGAGCACCCGCCGCGAAGAGATGCTCATGACGAAGGAAGAGACGAAGGTCATGTGGCAGCTGCGCCGACTGCTCTCGGGACTCGAGCAGCAGCAGGCAGTCGAACTGCTCATGTCGAAACTCAAGGAGACCGGCTCGAACGTCGAGTTCCTCATGCAGGTCCAGAAGACGACCCCGCTGCCGAAGTCGTCGACCGACAACAGCTGAGATGGTCGACGACACCCTCACGGCCAGCGTCAGCGCACTGCTCGATGAGCATGCCCGGGTGCAGGAGGAACTCTCCGACCCCGCGGTCCACGCTGACGCCGGCCGGGCCAAGAAGCTGACCAGGCGGTACGCGGAGCTCGACAAGATCGCCGCGGCCGCCCGGCACTTCGACCAACTCGAAGCCGACCACGCAGCCGCCGTGGAACTGGCCGAGGACGATGCCGATTTCGCCGCAGAGGCGAAGCGGCTGTCCGCAGAGATGGAAACGGCCGAGGGTGAGCTCAAGGATCTCCTGGTCCCCAGCGACCCGGACGACTCCCGTGACGCGATCATCGAGATCAAAGCCGGCGAAGGCGGAGACGAATCCGCACTGTTCGCCGGCGATCTGCTGCGGATGTATCAGCGGTGGATCGATTCGCGAGGCTGGTCGAGCCAGATCCTCGACGCCACTCACTCGGACCTCGGCGGATATAAGGACGTCACCATGGCCGTCAAAGCCAAGAATGACGGTGCCTACGGCTGGGTGAAGTTCGAAGGCGGGGTGCACCGAGTCCAACGAGTCCCGGTCACCGAGTCACAGGGGCGCATCCACACCTCCGCAGCCGGCGTTCTCGTCTTCCCTGAAGTCGACGAGCCCGAAGAGGTCCAACTGGACGAACACGATCTGCGCATCGACGTCTATCGTTCATCCGGCCCCGGCGGCCAGTCCGTGAACACCACGGATTCCGCCGTGCGCATCACCCACCTGCGGACGGGAATCACCGCGAGCTGCCAGAACGAGAAGTCGCAGCTGCAGAACAAGGACGCTGCGATGCGCATGCTCCGCGCCCGTATCCTCGCCAAACAGGCGGAAGAGGCCGCCGCGGAAGCCGCGGACATCCGTCGTTCGCAGGTGCGCACCGTCGACCGTTCGGAACGTATCCGCACGTACAACTTCCCGGAGAACCGGATCACCGATCACCGCACCGGGTACAAGGCCTACAACCTCGATCAGGCGCTGGCAGGGGATCTCGATCCCGTCATCGGGTCCTGCCGAGACGCCGACAAGGCCGCTCGCCTCGACGCGCTGGGGGACTGAGCTGGACACCGTCAGGCCGAACCTCGTCTCCGATCTTCTGCGCGGGGCCACCACTCTGTTCACCGAAGCAGGAATAGCGAGCCCCGAACCCGACGCGCTCGAGCTGCTTGCTTACGCATGGGAGATCGATCGAGCTGCTCTGAGCCGCCGCCGACTCTTCGACGATCCAGTGCCGGAATCTGTGAGCACGCGATTCGCCGAACTCTGTGACCAACGCCGGCAGCGGACACCTCTGCAGCACCTGACCGGCATCGCCCACTTCCGGCACCTGCAGCTGCAGGTGGGACCCGGAGTCTTCGTGCCCCGGCCGGAGACCGAGCTGCTGGCAGGGGCCGTCCTGACCGAACTGTCCGAGCTCGACTCGAGGACCGAGAGCGACGAGGGGCGACGTCCTTTCGTCATCGACCTGTGTTCAGGATCCGGAGCGATCTCGCTGTCGGTCGCCACTGAATCCGAGCGAGTCGACGTCCTCGGCGTCGAACGCGAACCTGCCGCCCTGGATTGGTCACTGAAGAACCTCGAGCACAGCCGCCTCGGCGAGTCGACTGTCGAGTTCATCCTCGGTGACGCGACGGCGGTCACCGAGGCGCGACCCGATCTGTGCGGACGTGCCGACATCGTCGTGACGAACCCGCCCTATGTCCCTGACGCCGCGGTGCCGCGGGATCCGGAGGTCGCCGAACACGACCCCGCGGCCGCGCTCTATGGCGGAGATTCGGGTCTGGAGATTCCCGGACTCATCATCAACGAGGCCGAACAGCTGCTGCGGCCCGGCGGACTCTTCCTCATGGAACACAGCGAGGAACAGGGCGCCGGAGCACGAGATCTGCTGGCGGCCACGGCCAGTCTGAGACATGCCGCAACCTTCCAGGACTACACTGGACGCGACCGCTATACGGTGGCACGCCGCGAGGCGTAGGAGACAGCGGAGCTGATTCCGTGCCCTGCACGTTGGAATCACCAAGACCACAGCCCGAACATTCGAAACGGAGAACTCGTGTCGAGACGATTCGACGTCAGCCAAGCCGAAATCCGTGAGCTCGTCTTCGACGAGTGCGCGCGAGTCGTCGACACAGGAAACCTGCTCGTCATCCCCACCGACACGGTCTACGGGATCGCCGCTGATGCCTTCAGCGCTTCGGCCGTCGCGGCACTGCTTGCGGCCAAGGGCCGCGGCCGGGATATGCCGCCACCGGTCCTCGTCCCGCGCGCGGAGACCATCTTCGGCCTCGTCGACGGTGTCGATGAGACCGTGCTGGCACTGACCGCGAAGTTCTGGCCCGGACCGCTGACGATCATCGCCAACGCCCAGCCCTCGCTCGATTGGGACCTCGGCGACACCCACGGGACCGTGGCCGTGCGCATGCCCGATGACGAATCAGCACTTGCGCTGCTCGGTCGCACCGGGCCGTTGGCCGTGTCGAGTGCCAATATCTCCGGACAGCCCGCCGCCCAGACCGCCGATGAAGCGCAGGAGATGCTCGGCGACGACGTCGATATCTACGTCGACGGGGGAGTGCGGGATTCGGGAATGTCCTCGACCATCATCGACCTCAGCGGGGACGTGCCCCGTATCCTGCGGCGCGGCCCCATCACCGCCGAGGAACTGCGCGAAATCGTCCCCGAACTCATCGACCTGGACGGCTGAGTGCGCGCCTACCTCTTCATCCTCATCGTCTCCGCCCTCGTGGCGTACCTGCTGACACCGATGGTCAAGCGGGTGGCCGAACGAGGCAAGATCTTCTCACCGCTGCGTGACCGCGACGTCCATTCCGTTCCCACGCCGAGGTTGGGAGGAGTGGCGATGTTCGGCGGACTCATCGCCGGACTCATCTTCGCCTCCCAGATGCCCTTCCTCAATCGGATCTTCGTCGAACTGGGACCGATCATCGGCATCGCGGGAGCCGCCGGACTGCTGTGTCTGCTCGGAGTCATTGACGACATCTGGGACCTGCATTGGATGGCGAAGCTCGCCGGCCAGGCCCTCGCAGCGGGCTTCATGGCGATCAAAGGTGTGGCGCTGCTGTCGATTCCCTTCGGAGGGGTCATCATCGGCTCCCCGCGGATGTCGATCATCATCACCGTGCTCGTCGTCCTTGTGACCATCAACGCAGTGAACTTCGTCGACGGTCTCGACGGACTCGCCGCGGGCGTCGTCGCCATCGGTGGCAGCGCCTTCTTCATCTACTCCTACTGGCTGGCACGCGACGCCTCCCCGGAGTCCTATGCGAACCTCGCCTCGCTCATCATCGCGATCCTCGTCGGCACCTGCCTCGGCTTCCTGCCGCACAACTTCAACCCGGCCAGGATCTTCATGGGCGACTCCGGATCGATGCTCATCGGCCTGCTCCTCGCGGCTTCGACGATCAGGGTCACCGGCCAGGTCGACCCGGCACTGATCGGCCAGGAGCGAGCCTTCGCCACCTTCATGCCGATCATTCTGCCGGTCGCGGTGATGTTCCTGCCTCTGCTCGACCTCGGCCTGGCCGTTGTGCGTCGACTGCGAGCCGGCCAGTCCCCATTCTCCGCCGATGCCAAACACCTCCACCACCGGATGCTGCGCCTGGGCCACTCACATGCTCGTGCAGTGCTCATCCTCTACACCTGGACGGCGCTCATCGCCTTCGGCTCAGTGCTGCTTCTGTTCAAGGGATGGCTGTTCTCCGCCTGCGTCATCGGCGGCCTTGCGGCCATCACCCTGATCTTCACCTTCTATCCCCTTCGCATGCGTCAGAAAGCCAGAGAGGAAATCTCGTGACGGACCCGAAACCGCGTAAAGAGACCGACGTCGAAGCAGCCTGGACCCGTGTGTGGAGGACGCTGCTCATCCGCGGCATCATCCTCGTCCTCGTCGTCGCTGCCCTCGGAATGGGCATCGGCTGGCTGGTCTCGGGGATGACGGGACTCGTCGGCGGCGCCGTCGGCGGGGGACTGGCAGCAGTCTTCATCATCATCACCCTCGTCATCATGTATCTAGGACGGAACATGGGGCTGACCGCGATCGCCGGGTTCCTCGGGATCGGGTTCCTGTTCAAGGCCTTCATCTTCATGATCGTCATCTGGCGCATCAAGGACGCGACTTGGCTCGACGGCACGGTCGCCTTCTTCACGATCGTCGTCGCCGTGATCGGTTCGTCTCTCGTTGAAGCGATCACCGTGGTCAAGGGACGCGTCCCATACGTCGATCCGGAAGCTCGATAGGCGAGCAGAGGCTCGTCTGCGGACCCATCCGAGACACGTGGAGGGGTGCTGCGCATGATGAATGACGTGTCGTATAAAATCGTTGACAGAAATTGCACAGAGAAGCCTGATGAATTTGTCGGTGGCTCTCTACAGTTGGTAGAGTAGTCCCGGTGCTTGGGCGGATCTTCGCCCTTTGTCGCTCCTGAACCTCAAGCCTCGCCTTCAGTGCGGGGCCAAGGCCAGGCCATCAGGGCCCTTGACCATGGGAGAGTAGTAAAAACGTGGGAACACTCAACGCCGCGAACACAACAGTCAGTGCTGCAGAAGGCGGCTTCCACGCACCGTCGATGGCTGAGTTCTTTCCAGCCTCGTTCCTCTTTGAGGGCACACCGTTCGAAATGAACCGCGTGATGCTCATCCGCATCATCGCCACCGTCGCAGTCGTTGTGCTGCTGGCCGTCTGGGCCAAGCGCATGAAGCTCATCCCGACTCGCTTCCAGTCGAGCATGGAGCTCGCCATGGAGTTCGTGACCGTCGGCATCGCCGAGGACACGATGGGCAAGGAGAAGGCCAAGAAGTTCATGCCGCTCATCGTGGCGATCTTCTTCGGCATCCTGTTCTGGAATGTCACGAAGCTCATTCCGTTCCTCAACATGCCGGGCACCGGCGTCATCGGCATGCCGATCGTGCTCACCCTCGTGGTCTATGTGACCTACCACTGGGCCGGCATCGCAGAGAAGGGCCTCGGCCGCTACTTGAAGGATTCGCTCATCCTGCCCGGCGTTCCGCCGGCCATGCACATCCTGCTCATCCCGATCGAGTTCATCACGAAGTTCGTCACCCAGCCGTTCACTCTGGCGATCCGACTCTTCGCGAACATGATGGTCGGCCACCTCCTGCTCGTGCTCTGCTTCTCCGCTACGAGCTTCTTCCTCTTCGACGCCGCGAACGGATTCCAGTTCTTCGGCATCGTCACCTTCGCCGGCGGCATGTTCGTCTTCATCCTGGAGATGCTCATCGTCGTGCTGCAGGCCTACATCTTCGCTCTTCTGTCCTGTGTGTACATCAATGCCGCGATCTCGGACGAACACTGAGATCGCACCCCTAGATCCGTAACTCACGAGTTGCACGGTCGGGCCAACCACCCGGCTTCATTATGAAAGGAAAAGCATCCTATGGATATGCTCGCCGCAGTTGAAGGTAGCGTCTCGACGATCGGTTACGGCCTCGCCGCAATCGGCCCCGGTGTCGGTGTCGGCATCGTCATCGGCAAGACCATCGAAGGAACCGCCCGTCAGCCCGAGATGGCCGGCGCCCTGCGCGGAAACATGTTCCTCGGTATCGCTCTGATCGAGGCCCTGGCCCTCATCGGTATCGCCACCCCGTTCTTCCTGCCCTGATCTCGAAGAGGACTGAAAGATGACTCCGGTAAACATCGTCGCCTCCGCGGAGAACCCGCTTCTCCCGGCGCTGTACGACATCGTCTGGAGTGCCGTCTGTCTGCTGATCGTCTTCCTGGTTGTCTGGAAGTACGTCCTTCCCGCCTTCAACAAGACCCTCGACGAGCGCGCTGAGCGCATCCAGGGTGGAATTGAGAAGGCTGAGAAGGTGCAGGCCGAAGCCGATCAGGCTCTGGCCGAGTATCAGAAGCAGCTCGCCGACGGTCGTGCCGAAGCTGCACGACTGCGCGCCGAGGCTCAGGAAGAGGGCGCCCAGATCATCGCCGACATGAAGGCTCAGGCTCACTCCGAGGCTGATCGCATCATCGCTCAGGCACAGACTCAGATCGACGCCGAACGTCAGTCCGCCATGGTGCAGCTGCGTTCCGAGGTCGGCACTCTGGCCACGGACCTGGCTTCGCGTATCGTCGGTGAATCTCTCACCGATGATCAGCGCTCGGCCAATGTGGTCGATCGCTTCATCTCCGATCTCGAGTCCAACTCGTCCGCGCAGCCGGTCAAGGGGGCGTGATGCTCCAGTCGAGCAGATTGTCCCTGCAGGCCGTCCTCGAGACCGCGAACTCCGAGATCTCCGGGGGAGACCCTCGACAGATCGGTGAGGGGACCCTGGCAGTCGTCGGCGTCCTCGCCGAGAATGTCGGACTGCGCAAGGCTCTGGCAGACTCCTCCGAGTCGGCCGAGAGGAAGCAGCAGCTGCTGCGGACTCTGTTCTCGACTCGGATCTCGGATGCGGCACTGCGCATCAGCGATAAGGCCGTCGGCCACCGCTGGGCGCGGACCCAGGACCTCGTCACCAGCCTCGAAGTCGCCGGTGTGACAGCGGTTGCCGCTGCCGCAGAGGCAGATGGGCAGCTGGGGCAGGTCGAAGAGGAGATCTTCCGCTTCGCGCGTCTGCTGGAATCCAACCACGAGCTGTCCCGCGCGCTTGATTCGCAGGCTACCGACGAGAGCAAACGCACTCTCGTCTCCGACCTGCTGGGCGGCAAGGCACAGCCAGACACCATCAAGCTGGTCGAACAGGCTGCTCTGCACCCCCGCGGACTCCGCGTGGCGAAGGCACTCGACCAGTACAGCGATATCCTCGCCGCCCGTCAGCAGCGGTCGGTTGCGGACGTCACCGTCGCCAGACCCCTGAACGAAGCGCAGACCGAAAGGCTGCAGGCGGCATTGTCGGCCAGCTATGGTCGCGAACTCGTCCTCAATGTCCAGGTCGATCCCGAGGTCCTCGGGGGAGTCCGGGTGCAGGTCGGCGACGAGATGATGAACTCGACCGTGGCCGATCGACTGGCCGATGTGCAGCGCAAGCTCGCAGGTTGACACTAGTGGCCGGCTTCTCCGGCATCGGCGGCCCACCGGTCGCCGGACGCAAGATTT
This sequence comes from Brevibacterium epidermidis NBRC 14811, assembly GCF_001570805.1. Taxonomy (GTDB): domain Bacteria; phylum Actinomycetota; class Actinomycetes; order Actinomycetales; family Brevibacteriaceae; genus Brevibacterium; species Brevibacterium epidermidis. The sequence goes on from NZ_BCSJ01000011.1 coordinate 253,164, forward strand.
GAGTAAAGGAAGCAGGGAAACCAGATGGCGGAACTGACAATTCGCCCGGAAGAGATCCGGGACGCTCTCGGGAAGTTCGTTGACTCGTACAACCCCGAGAGCTCGGAAAAGACCGAGGTCGGCAAGGTCGTCACCGCTGGTGACGGTATCGCTCACGTTTCGGGACTGCCCGGCACCATGGCCAACGAACTCCTGCGGTTCGAAGACGGCACCCTGGGCCTGGCGCAGAACCTCGACGAACGCGAGATCGGCGTCGTCATCCTCGGTGAGTTCTCCGGAATCGCCGAAGAACAGAACGTGTACCGCACCGGCGAGGTCCTCTCGATTCCGGTCGGCGACGGCTACCTCGGCCGTGTCGTCGATCCGCTGGGTCGCCCCGTCGACGGCCTCGGCGACATCGAGACCGTCGGTCGTCGTGAGCTCGAGCTCCAGGCCGCCGGCGTCATGGACCGCCAGGAAGTGCGCGAGCCCCTCCAGACCGGCTACAAGAGCATCGACGCGATGATCCCGGTCGGCCGTGGACAGCGTCAGCTGGTCATCGGTGACCGCAAGACCGGTAAGACCGCTCTGGCGATCGACACGATCATCAACCAGAAGGCCAACTGGGAGACTGGAGACCCGAAGAAGCAGGTGCGCTGCATCTACGTGGCCGTCGGCCAGAAGGGCTCGACCATCGCCGGCGTCCGCCGTTCGCTGGAAGAGGCCGGTGCGCTCGAGTACACGACCATCGTGTCCTCGCCCGCCTCGGACCCCGCAGGCTACAAGTACCTGGCTCCTTACTCCGGTTCTGCAATCGGTCAGCACTGGATGTACGACGGCAAGCACGTCCTCATCGTGTTCGACGACCTGTCGAAGCAGGCTGAGGCCTACCGCGCCGTGTCTCTGCTGCTGCGTCGTCCGCCGGGCCGTGAGGCTTACCCCGGCGACGTCTTCTACCTGCACTCGCGTCTGCTGGAACGCTGTGCGAAGCTCTCCGATGAGCTCGGCGGCGGTTCGATGACCGGTCTGCCGATCATCGAGACGAAGGCCAACGACGTCGGCGCGTTCATTCCGACCAACGTCATCTCGATCACCGACGGTCAGATCTTCCTGCAGTCCGATCTGTTCAACGCCGGTCAGCGTCCCGCTGTGGACGTCGGTGTGTCCGTGTCGCGAGTCGGTGGTGCCGCTCAGACGAAGGCTCTCAAGGGAGTTTCGGGCACGCTGAAGATCTCGTTGGCTCAGTACCGTTCGCTCGAGGCATTCGCGATGTTCGCATCCGACCTCGACGATGCGACCAAGCGCGATCTGGCCCGCGGTGCGCGCCTGACCGAACTGCTCAAGCAGGGTCAGTACGCTCCGATGCCGTTCGAGAAGCAGACCGTGTCGATCTTCGCCGGAACCAACGGCTACCTCGACGAGATCCCGGTCGACGATGTGCTCCGCTTCGAGACCGAACTGCACGATCACATCGAGCGCAAGACCGGCATCTTCACGACCATCCGTGAGACGCTGAAGCTCGACGATGATACGACCGAAGAGCTGAAGAGCGTCCTGGCCGAGTTCACGCAGAACTTCGCCAGCTCGGACCAGAGCGGGTCGAATGCCGGCAGCGAAGACACCGCAGCCGCGTCCTCTGACGAGGTCGAGCAGGAGCAGATCGTTCGGCAGAAGCGTTGAACCTGTTCCGTAACGGCGAAAGGAAGAACTGATGGGAGCCCAGCAGAGGGTCTTCAAACAGAAGATCCGCTCGACTCAGTCCTTGAGGAAGATCTTCAAGGCGATGGAGCTCATCGCTGCTTCGCGGATTCAGAAGGCCATTGCCCGTTCACAGGCTGCAAGCCCGTACGCGAATGCCCTGACAAGGGCCGTGTCGGCCGTGGCCAGCGAGTCGAACGTCGACCACGTTCTGACCACCGAGTCGGACAACGTCAAGCACGCTGCCGTCCTGGTGATCGGTCCCGACCGCGGATTCGCCGGTGCCTATTCGGCGAACCTGCTGCGCGAAGCCGAAGAACTCATTCGGCTTCTGCGCAACGAGGGCAAGAGTGTGGATCTGTTCACGGTCGGCAGCAAGGCCAAGAACTACTACACCTTCCGCGATCGCAAGATCGAGAAGTCCTGGACAGGTATCTCCGAGAACCCGTTGGCCGAGCATGCCCGCGAGATCGGTGAGGCGCTGTTGGAGAACTTCGACCCAGAGTCGGCCGACTCCGGGATCGACGAGATCTACATCGTCTTCACCCGTTTCGTCTCCAGCGTCACGCACGACCCGGAATACCGGCGACTGCTTCCGTTGGAGGTCGTCGACGCCGAAGAGGCGTCGACCGGCGGACAAGCAGGCGCATCGTCCGACGCACCCGCGTTCCCGCTCTACGAGTTCGAACCGAGTGCGGAGGCTGTGCTCGACGCTCTGTTGCCGCGATACATCGATTCGCGAATCCTCTCGGCGCTGCTCAGTGCAGCAGCTTCCGAGCAGGCCTCGCGACAGGCGGCGATGAAGACAGCCACGGACAACGCGGATGATCTCATCAAGACCTACACCCGGTTGGCCAACACGGCTCGCCAGGCGGAAATCACCCAGGAACTCACCGAGATCGTCGGTGGGGCGGATGCCCTCGCGGCATCGGCAGCCGGCGACTGACCGGCGAGAGCAGAGAGAAAGAGACCATGACTGCCACAGCAACGGAAACCTCTCCGGCACAGGGCACTGCCCTCGGCCGGATTTCCCGAGTCATCGGCCCGGTTGTCGACATCGAGTTCCCGCTCGACTCCGTGCCCCAGATCTACAACGCCCTGACCACGTCAGTGGACCTGTCCGAAGGAACCCGGAAGCTGACCTTCGAGGTCGGGCTTCACCTGGGCAACGGACTGGTCCGCGCCGTGTCGCTGCAGCCGACCGACGGCCTTGTCCGGGGACAGGAAGTCGTCGACACCGGCGCGCCGATCTCCGTTCCCGTCGGAGACGTGACTAAGCACCACGTGTGGAACACCACTGGTGACTGCCTCAACCTCGCCGACGGCGAGGAGCTGGAGATCTCCGAACGGTGGCCGATCCACCGTCCGGCTCCGGCTTTCGACGAACTCGAGTCCAAGACCGAGATCCTCGAGGTCGGAATCAAGAGCATCGACCTTCTGACCCCTTATGTTCAGGGTGGAAAGATCGGTCTGTTCGGTGGCGCCGGCGTCGGCAAGACCGTGCTCATCCAGGAGATGATCTTCCGTATCGCGCACAACCACTCGGGCACCTCGGTGTTCGCCGGTGTGGGCGAGCGTACCCGTGAGGGCAACGATCTCATCATGGAAATGGATGAGGCAGGAGTCTTCAAGGACACCGCGCTGGTGTTCGGCCAGATGGATGAGCCCCCAGGCACCCGTCTGCGCGTGGCGCTGTCGGCGCTGACCATGGCGGAGTACTTCCGCGATGTGCAGAACCAGGACGTGCTGCTGTTCATCGACAACATCTTCCGCTTCACCCAGGCCGGCTCCGAGGTCTCGACCCTGCTGGGTCGCATGCCCTCCGCCGTGGGCTACCAGCCCAACCTGGCTGACGAGATGGGTCTGCTGCAGGAGCGCATCACCTCTACGCGTGGCCACTCGATCACGTCGATGCAGGCGATCTACGTTCCCGCCGATGACTACACGGACCCGGCCCCGGCGACGACATTCGCTCACCTCGATGCGACCACGGAGCTCAGCCGTGACATCGCCTCGCGCGGTCTGTACCCGGCGATCGACCCGCTCGCTTCGTCCTCGCGCATCCTCGATCCGCTGATCGTGGGTGACGAGCACTACCGCGTGGCCAACGAGGTCAAGGCGATTCTGCAGAAGAACAAGGAACTGCAGGACATCATCGCCATCCTCGGTGTCGACGAACTCGGTGAAGAGGACAAGCTCGTCGTCCACCGCGCACGTCGCATCGAGCAGTTCCTCTCGCAGAACACCTACACCGCTGAGAAGTTCACTCAGGTTCCCGGTTCGACCGTGCCGCTGGCCGACACGATCGAAGGCTTCTCGAAGATCTGCTCCGGCGAAGTCGACCACATACCGGAACAGGCATTCTTCAACGTCGGTGGCCTTGACGATGTCATGCGCAACTACGAAGAGATGCAGAAGTAAGCCATGGCGACACTCGAAGTGAATGTCGTGGCTGCTGATCGCGAGGTATGGGCCGGTGAGGCCAAGCGCGTCATCGCCCGTACCCTCGACGGCGAGATCGGCATCCTGCCGGGCCACGAGCCCGTGCTGGGTGTCGTCGCCGACGGCGAAGCGCGGATTCTCACGCCCGGAGAGGACACCATCAGGGTCAAAGCCGATGGTGGTTTCCTCTCGGTGGAGAACAACCGTGTGATCATTGCCGCTGATCAGGCCGAACTTCTCTGATCCGCAGGTTACACTGGCAACCGTGAACCCTTCTGTCCTGCTGATCGTTCTGCTCTCGTTGGTAGGACTCGCGCTTGCTCTGATCGTGGTCGTCACGATCCGACGCAGGTCGATCTCGAAGCTCTCGGGTGCCTTTGACTGTTCCATCAACGTGGGCGAGGAGTATTCTTCTCGCCCACGTTGGCGTCTGGGTGTGGCCGTGTTCTCGGTCACGTCGCTGGACTGGTACCCGGTCTTCGCACTGACTCGACGCGCGGCTTTCCGACTTCCGCGTGCGGACCTCGATATCTTGGTGCGGCGCAAACCCACATCGGGAGAGCAGTACTCGGTGCTGCCCGAAGCAGTCGTCGTCGACTGCTCCTATGGAAAGGCGGACGGTCGTCCGCGTTCCGTGTCCCTGGCAATGGACACCGAATCTCTGTCCACGATGGCATCGTGGCTCGAATCATCACCCCCTGGCTTCAATCCGACGATGGGACGTTTCACTTAATGGATGTCTTCCGCTTGACCGGACCCGCGCAGATGGCGGGAACCATCGATGTCCGTGGCGCCAAGAACAGCGTCCTCAAACTCATGGCCGCGAGTCTCCTCGCAGTCGGACGCACCACCATCACAAACGTTCCGGCCATCCTCGACGTGAGAATCATGGTCGAACTTCTCGTCCGCCTCGGCTGCGAGGTCGACTACGATGCCGCTGCGGGCGTCGTCAGCATCGATGTCCCCGCCGAGGTCGGCATCCAGGCCGACTACGAACTCGTCCGCGCCATGCGGGCTTCTATCTCTGTCCTCGGGCCCCTGACCGCAAGGATGCGGTCCGCCCATGTGGCTCTTCCCGGCGGTGACGCCATCGGCTCCCGCGGACTCGACATGCATCAGGCCGGCCTCGAAGCTCTGGGCGCCGTCGTTCACCTCGACCACGGCTACTTCGTCGCTGAAGCGCCGGAAGGCCTGCGCGGCTCCGAGATCGTCCTCGAATTCCCTTCCGTCGGCGCGACTGAGAATCTCGTCATGGCAGCGACGCTCGCTCATGGCACCACGACCATCGCCAACGCCGCACGCGAACCCGAGATCGTCGACATCTGCACGATGCTCGTTGAGATGGGCGCTCAGATCGAGGGAATCGGCACCTCAGACCTCACGATCACGGGCGTCGAGTCTCTGCAGCCGGTCACGCACAGAACTGTCGGCGACCGCATTGTTGCCGGAACCTTCGCCTTCGGCGCTGCTCTGAGCGCTGGAGACGTCACTGTGCGCGGAGTCGGACTCGACATCATGCCGAACATCGGAATGAAGCTGCGGGACTCCGGGGCGACTGTCGAAGACCTCGGCGAGATCACCCTCGGTGACGGGACCCTTGGAAAAGGATTCCGCGTCATAGGCGCTGAGCGACCTCATGCCATTCGGGTCGCCACCATGCCTTTCCCGGGTTTCCCGACCGACCTGCAGCCGTTTGTCATCGCCCTGAATTCTGTCTCCGATGGAATCGGGCTGCTATCGGAGAACCTGTTCGAAGCGCGCTGGCGTTTCGTGCAGGAGATCGCCCGCCTCGGTGCGAAGGTCCGCATCGACGGCAATCATGCGCTCGTCACCGGCAGCGAAGGTCTCTCAGGCGCCGAAGTCGAAGCCTCCGATATCCGAGCAGGCGCGGGCCTCGTCATGGCTGCGCTGCGCGCCGGGGGAGTGACCGAAGTGTCCGGTATCGACCACATCGAACGCGGTTATGAGAACTTCGTCGTCAATCTCCGCAGCCTCGGTGTCGACATCGAACGCGTCGAGAAACCGGACGTCCTCAGCTTCGATTGATTCTCCTGAAAAGGAGCGTTCCCAGAAGTTCTCATCGGTAGGGTCGCTGCTCCCGATTCTCTGTTCTCCGCTTGAAAGCCGTCGGACTGAGCCGGCCACGTCCGCCTGATGGTGTGCGGACCGCCAGCTTCCTTTCGGGTAATTGCAGTCGGCGCTGAACGTCGATCAGGTCGGACAGCGTCGACCGTAGATTGTCAGAAGAGACGGGTCTCGGGGTCGTCCATTCCGCGCAGAGCATCGTAGTCGAGTACGACACAGCGGATGCCGCGATCCTCGGCAAGTGTGCGTGCCTGCGGCTTGATCTCCTGAGCTGCGAAGACTCCTTGGACGGGGCTGAGGAGGGGGTCGCGATTCATCAGTTCGAGATAGCGGGTGAGCTGCTCGACGCCGTCGATATCGCCACGGCGTTTGATCTCCACGGCCACAGACTTCTGCCCGTCGTCGCGAGCCAAGATGTCCACCGGGCCGATCGCAGTCATGTATTCGCGTCGAACCAGGCTGAAGCCTTCGCCGAGGGTCTCGATGTGCTCGGCGAGCAGCTCTTGCAGATGGGCTTCCACCCCGTCTTTGACCAGTCCCGGATCGACTCCGAACTCATAGGTCTCGTCAGAGAGTACCTCGGCGATGGAGATGACGAGACGGTCGCCCGTCTTCGTCTGCGAGACCTCCCACAGTTCGGTGAGACCGGCTTCTGCCTGCTCGGCATCAGGTTCCATATGCCGTACCGTGCACGGGGGAGTCATCCAGTTCAGCGGCTTATAGGAACCGCCGTCGGAATGGATGAGCACCGAGCCGTCGGACTTGAGCATAATGAGGCGGGTGGCCATCGGAAGGTGGGCGGTCAGACGACCGGCATAATCAACGGAGCATTGGGCTATGACTAGACGCACGCGCTTCAGCCTACGTGAGACAATGACTCAATGCCACGATCTTCATCCTCGCGTCGCAAGAACAAATGGCAGCAGTCTCCCCGTGATCTGTCCGAGTCCGTGGCAGGCATGAGAACGAGCCGTTCGCTGCCGGACGGAACTTGGTCTGTGCAGACCGTGAAGGGCAACGAAACCGGCAAGGTCTATGTCTGCCCGGGCTGCGGACGTGATGTCAGCGCAGCCTCGAGCCATATCGTTGCGTGGCGTCAGGACGCCCCGCACGGAATCGAAATCGGGGTAGAGAGCAGGCGGCACTGGCACCAGCGCTGTTTCGACCGTTTCCGGTGAGAACAGGCTGTCTGAGGGCAGTTGGTCAAGGCATTCGGCAGAACGGCCGCAACTGTCCGAGATCCGAAGCTGACAACGACGAAGGGACCCGCATCGGCAGGTCCCTTCGTCGTTGTCTCAGTCGGACTCAGCGCAGTGAGTTGCGCGAGCGTGAGGTCTTCGAGCTGTTGTTCTTCGAACCGGAGACCTGAGCATCGATCGAGATTGTGTCCTCGTCGGTGGCCCCGTTGGGCAGGTCCTCGCCCGCCGTATTCTCCGCATCTTCGGCGGAGTCGGCGTTCGCCCCCGAATCGTTCTTCGAGCCGGGAGTCGGCTTCGAGTTGTCGGTCGACTGTGCCGATGCCTTCGCAGAACCGCTGTCCTTGGTTCCGGCGTCATCCTTCTTCGCAGGTCCGGCTGACTTCGAACTGGTGGATCCGGCGGACGCGCTCTTCGTGGAGTCAGCCTCGGCGCCGGTCGACTTTGCGGAATCGCCGGATTTCGCGTCGTCGGTCTTCTTCGCCGAATCGTCGGCCTTCGCCGCATCCGAAGAGTCATCGTCGGCCAGCAGGTCTTCGAGCTCCTGGCCGTCTGCGATCTGCTCGGTGGCGTGAGAAGCCGATTCGGCCTTCGCCGGATCCACTGAGTCGCCGCCCATGACTCCGGGCATGGCGAACAGCGAACGGAGCTGATCGAGCTGAGCGGTGATCGTCTTGCGCTGCTTCGTGAGCAGATCGACCTGCGACTGTGCGGAGGCGACATTGCGCTTGGCCTCTGCCGCGGACTCCTCGATGGTCGCCTCGGCGGTGGCCCGAGCCTCGGAGATGAGCGTCTGGGCACGGGACTTGCCGTCGGCGATGATCTCGTCGGCTTTCTTCACTGCATCGGTGCGGGTCTGCTCCGCACGTTCGGCAGCTTCCTTGGCCTCGGTGTCGGCCTTCGCCGCACGTGCCTGAGCCTCTTCGACGAGCTTCTTGTTCTCTGCCTGAGCCTCTTCGTAGCGCTTCTTGCGCTCGGACTCGGCATCCTTGCGCTTGTTCGCAAGTTCGACGTCGAAGTCGTTTCTGGCCTTCTTCGACGCCTCATCGCGGGCCTTCGCAGACTTGAGCAGCTCATCGGCCTGTGCCTGAGCGGCTGCGATGATCTCTTCTGCTTCGGTCTTGGCCTCGGCACGCAGGTCCGCAGCTTCCTTCTCGGCGGTTGCCCGCAGCTCGGAGAGCTCGACATCGAGGCTCTCGCGAGCCTCCTTCGCGGAAGCGGCATTCGCTTCCTTGGCCTGGTTGGTCTCGCGTTCGGTAGTCGCGCTGAGTTCGGCCGCACGCTTCTCCGCGGCCTTGATCGTCTCTTCGGCGCGCAGTTCGGCCGAGGAAGTGATCGCATCGGCTTCCGAGCGTGCATTGGACAGAGTGTCGTTGCTCTCGGTGTGCATCCGCGCGCGAGCGGAAGCCGCCTCCGCGCGGGCCTTGTTGCGAATCGTCTCGGCATCGGAATTGGCCTGAGCCAGGGTCTCGCGGGCCTGCGATTCGGCGATCTTGAGCAGGTGGTCGATGCGGCTTCCGGGAGGTCCGGCGGCCTCTGCGTTGTCGTTGGCAGCCTTCTTCAGCTGTGCCTTGGCTTCCGAGAGCTCTCCGGCAATCTGCAGCTTCGCCCGATCCGCATTGATGACCTGGCTGCGCGCATCGGCCAAGGCCTTGCGGACCGACTCGACCTCGGTGCGCAGCTGCTGCAGACGCGAATCGACTTCACTCTTCTCGTAGCCGCGCATCGCTGTGCGGAATTCTTCGGTGGGCGTCACTGAAGCGAACTCCTGTCATCTTGGAAAGGGGGTGTTCTTAGGCTGTCCTCGTCCTACTCTAACGGAGACTCTATGAGTGTTGGATGCGAATGCGAGAGTGTGGACAGGGTCTGCGACCGCCGTCGGACGGACCCCGTGATGCAGGCCACATGGGCCTCGACTAGGCTGGTGGATGTCGAAATGCATACGTGCCGGGACACGAATCCGGGTGCGGATATCCGAGGAGGAAATATGGCTGATGCAGTGATCGTCGCCGGAGCGCGCACACCGTTCGGGCGACTGCAGGGAGGGCTGTCGAAACTCAGCGCCGTCGAACTCGGCGCCGAGGCCATCACGGGCGCTCTCGATCGTGCCGGAATTCAGGGCTCTGACGTCGACTACGTGATCATGGGCCAGGTTCTGCAGGCCGGCGACGGCCAGGGACCCGGCCGTCAGGCGGCCGTGAAAGCCGGCATCCCCATGTCCGTTCCCGCCGTGACAGTCAACAAGCTGTGCCTGTCGGGAATCAACACGATCACCCAGGCCGCTCAGCTGATCCGCGCCGGCGAGTACGACGTCGTCGTGGCAGGTGGGCAGGAATCGATGAGCCAGGCGCCGCACATGCTCATGAAATCGCGCTCGGGCTACAAGTACGGCGATGTCGTGGCCAAGGACCATATGGACTTTGACGGCCTCTGGGATGCGTTCACCGATCAGGCCATGGGCGGACTGACCGAGGAAGCCAATGCCGGTGACCGCGAGTTCTCGCGCGCCGAGCAGGACGAATTCTCCGCTCGTTCGCACCAGCGAGCTGCGGCAGCCCAGAAGTCCGGAGCCTTCGACAACGAGATCGTTCCCGTGACCATCAGCTCACGCAAGGGCGATGTCACGGTCTCCACCGATGAGGGGGTGCGCCCGGATACGACAGCCGAGTCGCTGTCGAAGCTGCGTCCGTCCTTCCGTAAGGACGGGACGATCACCGCCGGCAACGCTTCGCAGATCTCTGACGGTGCCTGCGCCGTTGTCGTCATGTCGCGTGAGAAGGCCGAAGAGCTGGGTGCTCCGATCCTCGCGGAGATCCGGTCGCATGCCTGGACCGCCGGTCCGGACTCGACTCTCCAGCACCAGCCCTCGCAGGCCATCAAGGTCGCTGCCGAACGTGAAGGCGTCGCAGTCGATTCCTTCGATCTCTATGAGATCAACGAAGCCTTCGCCGCCGTGGGCCTGGCCAGCACCAAGGACCTCGGCATCGACGAGGACAAGGTCAATGTCAACGGAGGAGCCGTCTCCCTGGGCCACCCGATCGGAGCTTCGGGAGCTCGAATCGTCCTCACCCTTGCCCTCGAACTCCAGCGCCGAGGCGGCGGCTCAGGTATCGCCGCGCTGTGCGGCGGCGGTGGCCAGGGTGACTCGCTCATCGTGACAGTGCCTGCACAGGCCTGACCCGAGGCGTTCGACCCGAGCCAGACAGTTGGTGCGATGGGGAGCCAGTCGGCTCCTCATCGCACCGGATAGAAAGGACCAGCACCATGCTCGCAGCATTCTCAGTCGCCCCCAGCGGAGGAGAAGGGGCCGATGCATCGGTTCACGACGCCGTCGCGGCGGCTGTCGAGATCGTCCGCAACTCGGGTCTGCCGCACCGGACGGATTCGATGTTCACGACCATCGAGGGTGAGTGGGACGAAGTCTTCGCCGTCATCAAGGAAGCCACCGAGGCTGTCGGTGAGTTCGGTACGCGGATAGCGCTGGTGGTCAAGGCCGATATCAGGCCAGGTTTCACCGGCGAGATCGACGGAAAACTCGATCGTCTGGAAAAGGCGATCGACGCCCGCGGCGATAACTGAGGCGAATTCTTCTGAAATTCTCAGCGACGTGAGTCTCATCTGGCGTTAGTCTTTCTTCATCGGATGCATCGATCGAAGGAGATTGACAATGAATGGTGCAAAGCTCTTCTCTGTTGCCACGGCACTCACACTTGTCGCGTTGCTGGGCTTCATGCTCGCAGGATTCTTCCCGATTATCGTCGACTTCGCTTTCGGCATCGAAGCCGTGGCAGTCATCCTTGCGATGACGGGAGTGGCAGTCGTGTCATTCGTGACAGTGCGCAAGTCGATGGAGAACGCGGCCCGTCACTACTGAGGTTCCCCTTCGAGGCCCTGACGACAGCAAGACGGCCCTGGTTCGAGGCGGCTGAGACAGTCCGCGCTGAACCGGGGCCGCTTTCTGTTCTCATCCGGGCATCGGTTACGATATTTGAGCCTCCGTAGCTCAGTCGGATAGAGCAACCGCCTTCTAAGCGGTAGGTCGCGGGTTCGAGCCCCGCCGGGGGCGCTTCTCATGCCCGCATTCGCTGATCGGACGGGTCCGACCGATGAGGGCTGCCGGTGAGCAATTCCGCGTCGATACGGCGTGGCAGTTGGTGCCGAGCTGGGAAAACATAGAGAGTGGAGGCGTGATGACTGAGAGCAAGAGCGCCGTGACGCCGCCGGTCGGCCAAGCGTTGAACGATATCGTCAAGCGGGTCTCGGAGACCCGCTTCACCCTGCGCAGCGACGACTTCGCCGAAGCTCGGACAGCACACTCGGCACTGACCGCGGAGCTGAACGACTACGTGCTTCCGCGCATCAACCGTTCGCGGACGCCCTTCCTCATCGCCGTGGGCGGATCGACGGGCGCTGGCAAATCGACACTGGTCAACTCCCTCGTGGGTCGCAATGTCAGCCCTGCCGGAGTGCGTCGGCCCACGACGGGCAACCCGGTCGTCATCTTCAACCCCGCCGATGCCAAGTTCTTCGAGTCGGAGCACTACCTGCCTGATCTGCCGCGCAGTACCGACCCGCAATCGAGCATGCCCGGAGTCGTTCTCATCGCCGATGAGAACATCGAACCCGGCACCGCCATCCTCGACTGTCCCGATATCGACTCCATCTCGGAGACGAACCGCGCGCTTTCGCGCCGGGTGCTGCTCAGCGCCGATCTGTGGCTCTTCGTGACGACAGCGAACCGGTACGCCGATGCCGCTCCTTGGGCTCTGCTGAAGACGGCCGCGGCTCGCAGCACCTCGGTGGCCATCGTCCTCGACCGGGTTCCGCCCGAAGCCAACCGCGAAGTCAGGCATCATCTGTCCAGCCTGTTGTCCGAAGCAGGTCTTGCGAATTCACCGATCTTCTCCGTCGCCGAGCTCGAACTCGAAGACGGACTGCTCCCTCACGCGGCTATCTATCCGATTCGCTCGTGGATCTCTCAGGTCGGCACGGAGGGCACCTCCCTCGAACGCATCCGGAATCGTACACTCACCGGCGCTATCGCTGCCCTGCCCGCACGAGTCAGTGAGCTCGCCGACTTCGCCGAGACACAGGAACAGGCTCACATCACCTTGGCCGGTTCGTTGGAGAAGAGCTTCCGATCTGCTCAATCCGGACTCGCCGAGGTCTTCTCCGACGGGCGAGTCCTGCACGGAGAGGTCAATGCCCGCTGGCAGGACTTCGTGGGCACCGGACAGCTGTTCCGCGGCCTGGAGCCGACTATGGCGCGGATGCGCGACCGCATCTCCGCAGCGGTGACCGGCAAACATGACGCTGCCACACCTCTGCATGTGGCTATTCTGCGCAGCGCGGCGGTCTCCCTGCGCGAACAGGCCATCGACGTGGTAGACGAGGTCAATGCCGAGTGGCGCAACACGGCGGCCGGTGCGGCTCTCATCGAAGACCAGCCCGAACTCCGCACAGTCGGCGCAGGTCTCGAGGACGCAGTGAAGACAGCCGTGAGCACCTGGTCCGATGAAGTCAATGCGCTCGTGCGCGACATCGGCCAGGGCAAGAAGTCCAAGGCCCGAATCCTCTCCTTCGGCGTCGCAGGCGTCTGCGCCGTCGTGGAGTATGCGGCATTCTGGGATCCGCAGCGCGCCCACGATGCAGGGCAGAGCACCCGGCAAGGAGCCGGTGTTGCACTCAACCTCGCAGAGACGATCTTCGGAGCAGACGAGGCCGCCGGGCTCATCGCATCGATCCGCCAGCGCTTCCTCGATGCCGCTGTGGGAATCGTGGCGGACTGCCGCACTCCCTTCGACAACGCACTGAGACTATCCGCGGTACCGGCGCGGCAAGCAGGCGCCCTGCGCGCCTCCGGTGAACGACTTGAGGTGGCATTGTGAACAGTTCTGCACAGACCGAGATCCGGAAACTGGCCGAAGGCATCCGACATGCGCTGTCTTTGAGCGACGACAAGCTCGCCGGGGACGTTCGCACAGATGCGCAGAATCTGCTGGATCGGGCCGAAGATCGCCTTGGCCTCGGCGAGGATTTCACCGTCGTAGCATTCGCCGGCTCCACCGGATCGGGCAAATCCTCACTGTTCAACGCGGTCGCCGGACTCGAGATCGCCCGCGTGGGCGTTCGCCGACCGACGACCTCACGACCGACCGCGTGTGTCTGGGGCGAGGGCGGAAATGATGTCCTCGACTGGCTGCACGTGCCCGAACGCAGCCGCACCTGGCGCGAGTCGGCACTCGACGGCGATGACCAGAGGCGTCTGCACGGACTGATCCTTCTCGACCTGCCCGACCACGACTCCACGGCAGCCGCACACCGGATCGAGTCAGATCGGCTGGTGGGACTCGTCGACGTCGTGTTCTGGGTCGTCGACCCACAGAAATACGCCGACTTCTCACTGCACTCCGAATACCTGACGAAACTCGCCGAGAACAGCGCGAACATGGTCGTCGTCCTCAATCAGATCGACAAACTCAGCCCGGAAGAGCAGAAGGCCGCAGCCGACCATCTCCGTCAGCTGCTCAACGAGGATGGTCTGAGCGAGACGAATGTGCGCATCTCTTCGGCAGTGACCCGAGAGGGCATCCCGGAGATCCGCAGCATCCTCGCCGACACCGTCGATTCGAAAGACGCCGCAGCCGAAAGACTGCTGGCCGATATGCAGGCGATGGCCAAACGGATCCGCAAGGAGCTCGGAGAGCCGGTTGCCTCCCCGGACGAGCTGGCAGGCGCATCGCGCTTGGTCGAGACGATGTCGGAAGCCGCCGGAGTCGAAGCCGTGGCACAGACCGTGCACGATGATTACATCCGCCGCGCCTATCGCAAGACCGGGTATCCCGTACTCGCGTGGGCACAGCGCAATGCGCCCGACCCCTTGGGTGCCAAGCACGGTCAGGACAGGGACGAACTCGTCCGTGCCTCGGTGCCGGCGACGACGAAGGCTCAGAGCTCGCATGTCCGGCTCATGGCGCATGAACTCATCGCCGAGTCCGTATCGACAATGCCGCAGGCCTGGCAGAACGAGGCCGCGGAGGCGGAGAAGAAGAGCACGGACGAACTGTCCGAGAACCTCGACTCGGCCGTCACAGCTGTGGAGATCACTCGCCAGAGCCCTGGTTGGTGGTCGCTCGCGCACACTCTGCAGATCGTCTTCTTCGTCGCCTCGATCGTCGGTCTCCTCGGCATCATCGCCTCCGCGCTCGTCGCCGTGATCGGTTCGGGCGCCTTGCCGGCGTGGTGCTGGATCGTCAGCATGGGACTGTTTCTGATCGGCGTCATCGGGTCCTTTGTGACCTCGCTGATGGCGAAGTCGGCACGGGCCAAGGGGGCCAAAGAGGCGGCTGCTGAGGTCGACGGCAGGTTGCGAGACGCGGTCGGACGCGTTGCTCAGAGTTCCTACCTCAACCCGGTCAAGAGTGTCATCGGAGAGCATCGACAGGCGTACGAGATGCTCGGCTGAGATTCAGACGCGTCTTTCCGACTCGAACACACCGACGTGTGCGACTCGGACTGTGATGCCCTGTGGACGAAGAATTGCTGTCCACAGGGCATTTCCCGTCTCTGGACGCCGGACGACCTGATCGGGCTGACTGGAGCTCCATGCGGAAGCAGACGACCGTATGGTTCCACCACACCGATTTGGAGACACCGATGTCCGCAATCCCGATCACCGTCACCGGCACCATCGCCACAGAGCCGACAGCGCGCACGTTGCCATCCGGGCGAGCCTGCGCCTCGTTCAGGCTCGCCGTGAATCACTGGAGAGTCGATAAGAACACGGGCGAGTTCGTCTCGGACGGCACCTCGTGGTTCGGCGTCGACTGCTACGGCGACCTGGCCAGCAATTCCGCGATGTCGCTGAGCACCGGAGCCGCGGTGATCGTGTCGGGCAGTCTGCGAAACCGGGAATGGGCCACCGATGAGCGAAGCGGAATCTCGCCGACGGTGATCGCGGAGCATATCGGCCCCGATCTGAGATACGGAACCGCTCATTACAAACGAGCCAAGGCATCCGATCGCTCACAGTCGAATTCCGGACAGGCGAACACTGAGTCGTCCGGAACCAGTGATGCGGTCTGGGGGTCCTTGGGCCCCGCTGAAACGCCGACAGGAGTCGGCGGCGAGGACGAACCGGCTGACGCTGCTCGGCCCGCTGTGACCGGACCGGACAGCGCGATGCAGACAGGCCCGGATGACGATCGGACTGCCGAACCCGACGGCACCGTCGATCGCGACTTCACCGACGATTCCGGAGGCAGCGTCGGAACCGACAGCAACGCCGGCGACGCAGAGGATCCGATCGCTCGTGAGACCGCGAAAGCCGCGGCGCCGTTCTGATCGCGTGGATTCCTTGTTTCGGGGCCGTCTCACTACCGCACCCGACGCGTGTGATCCGCTAGAGTGAGACTGTCAATCGTCCCCTCTTGCCGAGGTTGTAGATGCGTCTCGTTCCTGTGCTGGGTGCTGCAGCACTGACTCTGGCATTGTCGGGCTGTTCACTTCTCGGCTTCGGTGCCGATGATTCTCAGCCCCAGCCGAAGCAGACCCAGGCGAAGCCCGTTGCCGAAGTCGACAAGGTGCTCAAAGCACTCAAGCCGCTGACCGGTGACAAGGAGTCGGTGCCGTCGACGAAGAAGTTCTTCTCAACGATGCTCGACGCCGGATACGAACCCGAGCAGCTCGAGGCGACGATCGACGAATCACCGCTGGGCAATGAGGTTCCCTCGAAGATGTTCGGGGTCAAGACCGACAAAGGCTGCGTCGTCGGAGAGATCCGGGCGGGGAAAGCCAGCGCGGACCTCGTTGAGCCCACGGAGTCGACAGGCTCGTGCCTGTTCGGCGATGTCGAGCGGCCCAAGGGCGTCAAAGCGCCCAAGGGTGAGAAGCGCGACGAAGACGGCGACTCGAACGGAGCCGGCCACCTGCCCGGCGAGGACATCAACGGCAAAGACGGTGAGACCGAGAGCCCCGCGCCGACTGAAGACGATTCCTCGACAAGCACCGGGGGAGCCGAAGGTACTGCAGGCTCCGAAGGTTCCGACAGCGCCGACAGTTCTGAAGGCACCGCCGGAACGTCCGGGGAGGGCGGATCCGAGGAGACCTCGAGTGAGGGCGACACCTCCGGCGAAGCCCCGTCACTCGGCGGCGGCTGATTCCTCTTCAGCGGAGTACGGGCCAGCTTGATGAAAACTCAACATCCCAGGCGGTTGTCGGGCGTCAAGTAGCGCTGGAGTGCGCCGAACCGATAGCCTGAGAGCACTATGGCCGAATTCATCTACACCATGCACAAGGCGCGCAAAGCGCACGGTGACAAAGTCATCCTCGACGATGTATCGATGTCGTTCTATCCCGGAGCGAAGATCGGTATGGTCGGCCCGAACGGCGCCGGCAAATCAACGATCCTGAAGATCATGGCGGGAATCGAGCAGCCTTCCAACGGCGAAGCTCGGCTCAGCCCCGGATACTCCGTGGGCATCCTCATGCAGGAACCGCCCCTGAACGAAGAGAAGACCGTCCTCGGCAACGTCGAAGAAGGCGTCGGCGAGATCAAGGCGAAGGTCGACCGGTTCAATGCCATCTCCGAGGAGATGGCGAACCCGGACGCCGACTTCGACGCCCTGATGGACGAAATGGGCAAGCTGCAAGAGGCCATCGACGCCGCTGATGCCTGGGACCTCGACTCCCAGCTCGAGCAGGCGATGGACGCGCTGCGCTGCCCGCCGCCGGACGCAGACGTCTCCGTGCTCTCCGGTGGTGAACGTCGCCGCGTGGCACTGTGCAAGCTTCTGCTCGAGAAGCCCGACCTGCTGCTCCTCGACGAGCCGACCAACCACCTCGACGCAGAATCGGTGCTGTGGCTCGAACAGCACCTGCAGAGCTACCCCGGCGCCGTCATCGCGATCACGCACGATAGGTACTTCCTCGACCACGTGGCCGAATGGATCGCCGAAGTTGACCGCGGCCACCTCTACCCCTATGAGGGCAACTACTCGACGTACCTCGAAAAGAAGCAGGAACGCCTCCAGGTCCAGGGCAAGAAGGACGCGAAGCTGTCCAAGCGGCTCAAGGACGAACTCGAATGGGTGCGTTCGAACCCGAAGGCGAAGCAGACGAAGTCGAAGGCTCGTCTGGCTCGCTATGAGGAGATGGCAGCCGAAGCCGAGAAGACGCAGAAGCTCGACTTCGAAGAGATTCAGATTCCCGCCGGCCCCCGCCTCGGTGATGTCGTCATCGAAGCAGACAAGATCGAAAAGGGCTTCGACGGGCGCAAACTCATCGACGGTCTGAGCTTCTCACTGCCGCGCAACGGCATCGTCGGCGTGATCGGACCCAACGGCGTCGGCAAGTCGACGCTGTTCAAGACCATCGTCGGCATGGAAGAGCTCGACGGAGGAAACCTCAAGGTCGGCGACACCGTGAAGATCTCCTATGTGGATCAGTCCCGCGGCGGAATCGATCCGGACAAGAACCTCTGGGAGGTCGTCTCCGACGGACTCGACTTCATCCAGGTCGGCAAGGTCGAGATGCCGTCTCGCGCCTATGTCTCGGCCTTCGGATTCAAGGGCCCGGACCAGCAGAAGAAGGCCGGCGTCCTCTCCGGCGGTGAGCGCAACCGTCTCAACCTCGCGCTCACGCTCAAGCAGGGCGGAAACCTCCTCCTGCTCGATGAGCCGACGAACGACCTCGATGTCGAGACCCTAGGCTCCCTAGAGAACGCTCTGCTCGAATTCCCCGGCTGTGCCGTGGTCGTCTCGCACGACCGTTGGTTCCTCGACCGCGTGGCCACGCACATCCTCGCGTGGGAAGGCACAGAGGAGAACCCGGCGAACTGGTACTGGTTCGAAGGCAACTTCGAAGCCTATGAGAAGAACAAGGTCGAACGACTCGGCGAAGACGCGGCCCGTCCGCACCGAGTCACACACCGCCGACTCACCCGCGACTGATCTCAGTCCCGCGTGAGCCGATCTGGCTCTGACTCTGAAATCCCAAACGTGATGCCCCGGTCATAGCGACCGGGGCATCACTGTGTTCGAACTGTTTCGAGGGTTCACGCGGTGGTTCCGCTGCAACCGGCCTCGCCTCGACGGGCAGGTTCGGCAGACTGCGTGATTGAGTGGGGAGTCAGCTCTCTGAGCGGTCGGACAATCCTACGAGGGCTGCTATCCCTCTGAACAGAAGTCGGACGAGGATCGTGCCGATGATTCCCGCGACGATGGCGAGCAGCACGCAGACGCCCAGATGCAGATCGGTGCGTCCCACGAAGGCGACGAGCGCGAGCAGGCCGATGACGAGGAACAGCGCCACGCTCACCAGCCGGCTGAGAATGTTGCCGATGATGTCCATCATCGTCGGGTCCTTACTCGTCACTGAACCTCCTTGACCCGGACCATGCCCTCTTGCGCCACAGTGGCCAGCAGGGTTCCGTCCTGAGCGAAGATGCGTCCATAGCCGAGCCCGCGTCCGCCCTGCGCTGCAGGAGATTCCTGCACATAGAGCATCCACTCGTCGACCCGCACCCGATGGTGCCACCACATGGCATGGTCGAGGCTGGCCACACGCAGACCCGGCGTCTGCCAGGTCAGTTCGTGGTGCCGCAGCACCGGCTCGAGCAGATTGAAGTCACTGGCATAGGCCAGTGCAGCGGCGTTGAGCACCGGATCGTCGCCGAACGGAGCGCTGGCCCGGAACCAGGAATGCTGTTCGGTGATGGAGGAATCGGAGACCCCGGAAGTGTGCAGCGACGGCTCGACAGGTCGGACTTCGAAAGGACGCTTCTTCAGCCAATCGCTGACGAGCGGAGAATCCTCGTCACCGATGTAATCGAGCAGCTCCGGGCAGTCCTCGGGGGCCGGCAGACCGGTCGGCATCTGCTCGGCATGGTTGAGACCAGGCTGTTCGTCCTGGAAGGAAGCGCTGAGCGACAGGATCGGGGCTCCCTTCTGATACGCGTGCACTCGGCGGGCAGAGAACGAACGTCCGTCGCGCAGCCGCTCGACTCCGAATTCGATGGGTTCGCTGACATCGCCGGCACGCAGGAAGTACCCGTGGAGCGAATGGATCAGACGGTCGCTGGGAAGCGTCGCCGCAGCAGCGATGACACACTGCGCGAGGACCTGTCCTCCGAAGACCCGACCGTCAGGCTTGTACTGGCTGTGCCCGATGAAGAAATCCGTCTCGCTCGAAGCCGCGGTGAACTCGAGCTTGCGGAGATCGAGGATCTCGTGCAGCCGTGCTACGTTCGCCTCCGCCTCGGTGGGTGCTTCGTCGGTCATGGGTTTCTCCCTCGGATGACTGTGCCAATGATGCGTACGAGTGACGATCCTATCGTGTGGGGCATCGGGGTGATGAAGGTGGCATGATGGGAAATATGCATTCAGGCGCCACCAACCCCCTTCTCGAAGAATTCACCCGAGTACTGCTGGAACTGAGATGGGGTGATATGGATGCGTACGGTCACGTCAACAACGTCACTCAGCTCAAACTGCTGGAAGAAGCGCGTGTCCGTGCTCTCGGCTCGCCTACTCACAGCTCGGATGCACCGACCACGCCTGGACAGCATGGAGTGTCCGACACCGTCAGTGGCGTGGAGATTCCGACGATCTTCGCCGACGCCTCGGCGACGACGGAGCTGCTCGTGGCCTCCCACGCGATCGAATACCGCGCCCCGATTCCCTATCGCACCGGACCCATCGCCGTCGATCTCGTCATCAGCGAGGTCAGGCCCGCCTCGGTGACGGTGGGATACGTCATCTGCGAACCGGACGGTTCGCGCACATATACGGTCGCCGAGACCGTTATCGTCTTCATCGACATTGCCAGCGGCCGACCACGTCGGCTCAGCGAAGCCGAGACCGAAGCAATGGAATCGGTGCTCGGCACGCCCGTCCCGCTGCGGAGGGCCCGCCGATGACTGACCTTCACATCAACGACCCGCTGGCGATGCGAGACCTCTCCGCGTTCACCTCTCTGGCACATAGGGCGGATTCCGACGGAGCGATGCGGCTGCAGGTGGCTTCTGACGTCCTCGCGGCTACCGTCGCTCCGCTGTTCCCACACGGACTCGGCGATTCGACACCGCTGGTGCTGGCCATGAGGATGCTGCGCCTGGACGACCATGACCTCGATGGATTCGACGAGGCGGTGCCGCTGTCGAATCTCCTCGACCGCTTCGCGCGCGTTGAGAACGGAACGACTCTGCCGGTGCCGCCGAACTCCGTGCTCGTGTCGTGGACGGGGATTGCGCCTCCACGCGGAGGCTGGGCCGAATACGACACGATCACGGTCGGACGACTCCATGAGACCGCGGAAGCAGGGATTGAGGAGATCAGCACCGGCGCGCCCGAGGGATCCGGAGGACACGCTGTCAAAGCGCTGCGCTCTCGGGTGTGGACACGTGAGATGACGGGCGAGCAGGGGACCGGGATGCCAGGGGGATTGGCGTTCGCCGCCACCGCTCTGCGCTTCGTCCCACCCGCTGGTCGCGATGACGACAAGCAGTTGCGGATTATGGAATCGGGAGGCTGGCTGCGCCTCGTCACCCCCGGCGGTCACCTGCTCACGCGTGGTCGTGGTCGGTGATCAACGTGGGCGGTGATCAGCGGGTCCTGTGGGCAACAGGATCCGTGATCAGCGAATATTCGAGTTCGTGTTGACCATCGCGGTCGCGGCCCGCTGGAAGTAGTCCCAGAACATCTCGTCGTACAGCGGCGGCAGACTCACATCGTCGAGAGCCGCACGCATGCAGCGCAGCCACCGATCCCGGGCATCGAAATCGATCGGATAATCGAAATGCCGCATCCGCAGCCGCGGATGGCCACGCTCCTCCTGATACGTCGACGGACCGCCGAAGTACTGTTCGAGGAACGTCTGCAGACGGTGCTTCGCTCCTTCCAGCTCATGGCCGTCCGGATACATCGCAATGAGCGGCGCATCCGCGTCGACATGCTGGTAGAACACGTCAACGAGGCGGGCGAAAGTGTCATGTCCGCCCACGGCGGCGAAGATGGAGCCGTCAGCTGTCTGTGTCATCACTGGATCCTTCACTGGGGGAGTCTTCCTGCACGGTGCTGCGGATCTCCTGGTCGCTGGGCAGCGGCGAGGGATTCTCGGAGTCGGTGGCGACTGCGGGAGCCACTGTCCCTTCCTTGGTCGGCAGCGTGCGCAGAACCGTCTCCTGAACCATACCGATCTGTCCGCCGCGCTTGGCCAACTGGGTCATGAGTTCGGCACGGAAGGCACGCTCGACCATCCACTGCAGGTTCGGTTTGGTCTTGACCATGGTGCGGATGACTCGGTGGGAGCCCGACAGCGACTGGACGCCGGCGATCTCCGGGTCCTCGAGCATCGCCTTCGACAGTTCCGGATCCTTCCGCAGAGACCGTGTGATCTCCTCGGTCATCTCGCGGTATTCGTCCATCGAAGTCCGGTAGTCGATGGGGATGTCGAGGACGGCGCGAGCCCAACCCTGGGACAGATTGCCCACACGCAGGATCTCACCGTTGCGCACGTGCCACAGGGTGCCGGTGAGGTCACGGATCTGGGTGCGGCGCAGGCCGACGTCCTCGACCTCTCCGACTGCCTCGCCGAGGTCGACGGTGTCACCGATTCCGTACTGGTCTTCGATGACGATGAAGAATCCCGACAGGTAGTCGCGGACGAGCTCCTGAGCACCGAAGGCGATGGCGACACCGGCGATACCTGCGGAAGCGAGGATCGGGGCGATGTTGAAGCTCAGAGCATCGAGGATCATGAGGACTGCGATGACACTGACGAGGATCGTCGTCACCGACGACAGCATCCGGCCCACGGTCTTCGCCCGCTGTGCTCGACGTTCCTTGATCGTCTGCTCGTCGATCCCGGTCCGTTGGGCCTCGAGCGCAGTGGCCGAGAATTTCGTGCGGCCGGCGCTTTCGGCCTTCTCGCTGCCGACGGTGCCCTTGGCAACAGCGGCGGTGAACCGTCGGATGAAGAGCCGGATGACGAGGTTGACGACGATGGCGCCGATGATGATGACGGTGATCTTCAGCGGAGCGCCGAGGAGGAAGGTCGTCCAATCGAATTCACTTGCGTTCTGAACAGTGTTGTCTATTGCATCGGAAGTCATGATCTCTCGAGATTAGCCGCGAAGGTTCAATGATCCCTTGGAAGCGCTGGACACACGCTGAACTTCCAGCGCGCGCTTCGCATCGGCGAGGTTCTCCCGCATCAGCCGCACCAGGCCCTTCGGTGCTGAAGGGTGATCGTCGAGCCACAGGGAAGTGGCGTCGACTGTGGCAGAACTCACCGGCGGGTAGAGCCGCAGAGTCATCGTCTGCGCCATCTCCAGCGTGCGCGTCTCCCACCAGCCGGCCACTCGGGCGAAGTACTCATCGGCGAAGGACCGCAGCGGTTCTTCGGCGGGAATGAGCTCCCCGGAGTCCTGCTGCAGGCCGGTTCCGAAGCCCAGCGCGAGTGCACCGAGTTCGGAGTTCGGCAGATCGGCATCGTCGACGATGCGAGTGAAGGTCTGGGATTTCGACGCCGAGGTGGGCCTGGAGGCACGTGCGGTCGCGGCGTGACGCACACCCGTGGCGCTGGGGTCCTTCCGACTCATCTCCGCCACGACCGAATCATCGACGGCATCGTTTGCGCACAGTCCGATGATGATCTCCCATGTCAGGTCGGTGTCCAGAGTGATCCCATAGACGCTTTCCGTCTCGGGCCGCAGCCATGACTTCAGCCGATCCAGCTGTTCGGGCGTGGTCGCATGACGGACGAAACCGCGTACGAATTGGAAGGCCTGATCCGTTCCTCCTTCGATCGTCTCGAACAGTTCGATGAAACGATCAGCCACCTCGGCGTGCTTGTCCTCCCGCTCCTGCAGAGGCAGGTAGGCAGCGACCGCAGTATCGAGCTGACGCATCTGCGTGAGCAGACCGGAGGAATGGGTGATGGCTCCCAGATGGGTGAGCACTGTGTTGATGTAGTCGTGGACGGGGCGTTCACCGTCACGGACCTCATCCCACAGGGTGGCCAGGACGAGCAGCTGAGTGAGCGAATCGTCGAAGTCGCTCAGTCGGTGCGCTGCTGTCTCCATGCTGCGTGAGTCGAAGCGGACCTTCGCATAGCTGAGGTCAGCGTCGTTGACGACGATGACGTCGGGCAGGGCGAGTCCCCGTGCCTCGGTGACCTCTGCGGCCTCGCCGTCGAGGTCGAGGGGGAACGAGTGGGTGCGCTCCAGACGACCCTGTTCATTGTCCGAGTAGAAGCCGATGGCCAGCCGGTGCGGTCGCAGCGACGGAGTGGGCTGCCCCGGAATTGACCAGGGCTTCTGAGTCACCTGCAGGTTCGAGATCGTCTGCTCGCCCTCTGTGGTGACGAGGGCTTCGAGGAGGTTGACTCCTGATTCCTCGAGCCACAGCTTCGACCAGCTCTCCAGATCCCGCCCCGAGGTGGCCTCGAGTTCACTGAGGAGATCAGAGAGTTCTGTGTTCGACCACGCATGTTTGTCGAAGTAGCTCTTGAGGCCGGAGAAGAATTCGTCGCGGCCGACCCAGGCGACGAGCTGTTTGAGCACCGAGGCGCCCTTCGCATAGGTGATCCCATCGAAGTTGACCTCGACATCGGCGAGGTCCTCGATCGGAGCGACGATCGGGTGCGTGCTCGGCAGCTGATCCTGGCGGTAGGCCCAGGACTTCTCGATCGTGGCGAACGTCGTCCACGCATCGGCGAACTCCGTCGCCTCGGCTGTTGCCAGGGTCGACATGAACTCGGCGAATGATTCGTTGAGCCACAGATCGTTCCACCAGCGCATGGTGACGAGATCGCCGAACCACATATGAGCCAGTTCGTGGAGGACCGTGACCGTCCGTCGTTCGACCAGAGCCTCGGTGGGCCGGGAGCGGAAGACGTAGTTCTCGAGGATCGTCACGGCTCCGGCGTTCTCCATCGCTCCCGCATTGAACTCGGGGACGAAGAGCTGGTCGTACTTCTCGAATGGGTAGGCGACCCCGAATTCTCGTTCGAAGAACTCGAAACCGGCCTTCGTGACCCGGAACAGCTTCTCCGCATCGAGGTACTCGAGCAGTGAGGCACGGCAGTACAGGCCCAGAGGCACGACCGATCCGTCAGAGGACGTCAGCTGCGAATGCACGGATTCATAGGGACCGGCGATGATCGCGGTGATATACGACGAGATCGGCGTGGTGGGAGCGAACTGCCATACCGCCATGCCTGCCTGTGGAGCCTCGCCGAGCTCGGCGAAGGTCTCCTTCGGATCGCTCGGAGTCGGAGTGGGGGAGTTCGAGACGACGGTCCACTTCTCCGGTGCGACGACGGTGAAGGAGTACGGAGACTTGATATCCGGCTGTTCGAAGACGGGGAAGACCCGGCGCGCGTCGGGGACCTCGAACTGGGAGTAGAGGTAGACCTCGTCATCGATCGGGTCGACGAAACGGTGCAGTCCCTCTCCGGTATTCATATAGGAGAAATGGGCGTCGACGATGAGCTCGTTCTCAGCGGCGAGGCCGGGAAGGGTGATGCGGGCCGGTGCGACCACCTCGGCGAGGTCGAGGTCTGTGCCGTTGAGACGGACGCGCTCGACGCTTGCGGTGATGGCGTCGATGAACGTCGTCGAATTCGGAGCTGCAGTGAAGCGGATTCGTGAACGGACGCGGAAACTCTCACCCACTCCCGTGAGGATCAGGGTGTGCTCGTAGCTCGAGACGTCCACGATGGCGGAACGTTCGCGTGCTTCGTCGCGGGTGAGATTGTGTTGCGGCACAGTGAGGTGACCTTCGCTTCGGGAACCGGGTGTACTCGGTCATTCTTTCATGGACAAGCGTTCCTGGCGCGATATCTGCACCACTGATCGGTATTCGGCCGCTGTACCCGCGATCGACCGGTATTGGTAGATTGAACACCGACACCTCGGGTGCCCGACAGGGTTCCCGCAAGCGGATGAAAGAGGAGAGACAGTGAGCAGAGAAACACTCGACCTGTGGTTCGACACGGCCTGCCCGTGGGCATGGATGACCTCGCGCTGGGGACTCGAAGTGGCCAAGGTCCGCGACGTCGACGTGAAGTTCCATCCGATGAGCCTGAACTTCCTCAACCGGGACAAGGACATTTCCGAGGACTACCGCGCACTGATGAACCGGGCCCTGGCCCCGATGCGCATCGTCACCGCCGCGATCGCCGAGCACGGTGAGGAGATCGCCGAACCGCTCTACACCGCGATCGGCACCCGCATCCACCCAGGTGGAGAGAAGGACTTCGACAAAGCTGTGACCGAGGCCCTCGCCGAGGTGGGACTGCCCGCCGATCTCAAGAAGTACGGCGAAACCGACGACTATGACGCACAGCTCCAGGCCTCTCATGACGAGGCTCTGAGTTTGGTCGGCGACGATGTCGGCACACCGATCTGCCGCGTCGCCGGAACCGCGTTCTTCGGCCCCGTCGTCACTCCCGCCCCGAAGGGCGAAGATGCTGGTCGTCTTTTCGATGGAGTTCTCGCAGTCGCCTCGACGCCGGGATTCTTCGAGCTCAAGCGCACCCGCGACCAGGGCCCGAACTTCGACTGAGACTCGACGGTCCGCGCAGTCAGCGGATCGACCGCCCCCCCACCACGCACCGAAAGGCAGACATATGAAGGTTCACCTCGGCACCGATCACGCCGGATTCGAATTCAAGGAGGTGCTCAAGGCCCACCTCGAGACGGGCGGGCACGAAGTCGTCGACCACGGCGCCCTTGAATTTGACGCACTCGATGACTACCCGGCATTCTGCATCGCCGCGGCACAGGCCGTCGTCGACGATCAGGCCGCCGGTCAAGAAGCGCTCGGAGTCGTGATCGGCGGATCGGGCAACGGCGAGCAGATGGCCGCGAATCTGGTCAAGGGCGCACGCACCGCTCTGGCGTGGAACCCGGAGATCTCGAAGCTGGCCCGCCAGCACAACAACGCGCAGATCGTCGCTGTCGGTGCCCGCCAGCACCCTGAAGCCGAAGCGATCGCCATCGTCGACGCATTCCTGGCCGAGCCGTTCTCCGGCGATGAGCGCCACGAACGACGCATCAAGATCATGGCCGACTACGAGGAGCAGGGCCAGCAGGCTCTGTGAAAGGGAGAACACTGTGAAGATCCACGGCGCCGTGCTGCGAGAGATGGAACGGCCCCGGCCCTTCGCCGATTCGCAGCCGATTTCGATCGAGACACTCGAACTCGATGAACCGGGCCCGGGTGAGGTGCTCATCCGGATGACGGCCGCAGGGGTCTGCCACTCGGATCTCTCCGTCGTCGACGGAAACCGTCCCCGCCCTCTGCCGATGCTGCTCGGTCACGAAGGTGCGGGAGTCGTCGAGAAACTCGGTGACGGTGTCGATGACCTCGAGGTCGGCCAACAGGTCGTCACAGTGTTCCTGCCCCGCTGCGGGGAATGCGCGAACTGCCGCACCGACGGCAAACTGCCCTGCACCCCGGGCAGTGCGACGAACGGTGCCGGAACCCTGCCGTTCGACGGTCACAAGGTGCGTCTCCACGACGACACCGGCGCCGAGGTGCTCCACCACCTCGGCGCGTCCGTGTTCGCCACTCATGCGGTTCTCAACCGCGCATCCGTCGTTCCCGTCGACGACGATGTTCCCGCCTCCATCGCTGCTGTGCTCGGCTGTGCCGTGCTCACCGGCGGGGGAGCGGTCCTCAACGCCGGACGTCCGGGGCCCGACGACGAAGTGATGATCGTCGGACTCGGCGGGGTCGGAATGGCCGCACTCATCACCGCGCTGTCCATTGAGACCGCCGGAGTCATCGGCGTCGACGCGAACCCGGACAAGCTCGTACGTGCGAAGGAACTCGGCGCTGTCGAGGTCTTTACGCCAGAGCAGCTGGGGGAGAGGAAAGCACCGATCGTCATCGAGTGTGTGGGGCATCCTCGGGCCTTCGAGACCGCGTTCACGGCCACCGCCGTCGGCGGGACGACAGTGACGGTGGGACTGCCCGCACCGGATGCGCAGTCGAACATCACCCCGGTGACCCTGACCGCCGAGGCCCGGACCGTCATCGGCTCGTACCTCGGGTCGGCGGTGCCAAGTCGGGATATCCCCGTCTACGCGCAGCTGTGGAGGGAGGGCAAGCTGCCCGTCGAGGAGCTCATCTCCGACGCGATCACACTGAGCGAGCTCAACGAGGCATTCGACTCGCTCTCCGACGGAACGGTCGTCCGGCAGGTCATCGACTTCGAGGCGTAAGCTCTGACCCCTATTTCCGAGGCAGCGCGACGACGCCGCCGTCGGGACTGGCGTAGACGACGAGGTCGCTGGACAGAGTGCCTTTAGGCGCGATCTGGTGCCGGCCGTCATCGCTTTCGGCATTGTCGAATTCGGAGATGACCTCGCCGTCTTTGAGCATCAGCACCGGATTCTTCACGAAGTCCTCGATCTGCGCGTCCCCGTGGCCCGTGTAGTCGTTGGCGATGACGGTGCCGTCGTCGAACACCGCTTTCCCCTGGGCTGTGGGTCCGCCCTTCGCGCTCAGGCAGGTGGCTTCGGTTCCCTCCCACAGGGCGTTCCCGGCGGCGATGAACTTCCCATTGGGGCTGATCTGAGTGGTGTGGACATCGCTGATGTTGTCGGGGTTGCAGTCTTCGATGATGCCGAGGCGTTTGCCCTTGCTGAAGTCGATCATCTCGGCTGCGCTCTCGCCGGTTCCTCCGGACTGCACCACGGCGGTATCGGCATCGACGATGAATCGCGGTGCGAGCTGTGCGACTCGGTCCGGGGAGGCACCGGCCAGGTCCTTATAAGTCGTGGCTTCGCCGGTACGTGCCCCAGTCGGATGCCACGTGATCTTTTCGCCGAACTCCTCATTGAGCGTGAGCACTGACTCTCCAGTCGCGTACAAGAGGTGCGCGAACTTATCGATCGAGCCGTCCGAGTTCACGACGAAGACGTTCTCATCGTCGTCTCCGGATTGGAACGGCAGTCCCCACTGGCGGTCGATCGTTCCTGGCACGAAGATCTCCCAATCGTCGGGGATATCGACCTCTTGAAGGTTCTTGCCAGTTTCCGCATCGAGGAGGAAGGTGTGGTCGGGTGAGACACTTTCCCCGGTTATCAGGCCCAACAGGCCGCCGGACATCTGCCGCACATCGATGAACGACTGGTCATCACCCACCTGCTCGGCCAGGTTCAGTTCCCACGCGACTGAGCCATCGGGATTGCGGGATTCGATCTGAGTTCCACCCCACCGGACCACGCGGTCGTCGTAGATCTCAGCGCTGGCTCCGTCGTCGACGGACAAGGCTTCTGCTTGCCACGCAGGTGTGCCGAATCCATCGGCCGGGTACTTCACATCGGCCTTGCCGGCGCCCTCGTCTTCCTGCGAGGCAGAGCTGGACTCCTCTGTGCCTCCTCCGGAGCACCCTGCTGCCACCAATCCGATGGCCGTAGCCACAGCCGCAATCTGTCCCCGTCTCCACCGTGTCATCTCTGAGTTCCTTCACTCCGTCTGAACAAACGGCACCATGCTACAACACGTGTGATTGCGTCATCCCACCAACCCCGGGGTTGGTGTTTTTCCTGGTGAAAGGGGATGAGAGCCTCTGATCCGGAGCATGAAAAAGCCGCTCGAACCAAGTGGTCCGAGCGGCTGGAGTCTGTCGGGATGACAGGATTTGAACCTGCGACCCTCTGTTCCCAAAACAGATGCGCTACCAAGCTGCGCCACATCCCGCGACGGCTCCTATCTAACCACAGGCGGGTCGGGACTTGCACCTTGCGAATCGAGCAAACCCGCTAATGCGACGCACCTCACAGTGCGATTCGACCAGTGACGCAGGTCACCGAATGTCGATTTGGCGGTCGAGGAAGTTCTCGACTATAGTCGAACTCGCAACACGGGGATGTAGCTCAATGGTAGAGCCTCAGTCTTCCAAACTGATGGTGCGGGTTCGATTCCCGTCATCCCCTCCACAAGCCGGTCTGACCCGTTGGTCAGGCCGGTTTTCTCATGCTCGGACAGGTAGGATCCTCCTCATGACCACCGCCGTTCGACCGGTGCAGGGCACGCTCCCGCAGAATGCACAGAGCACCGCGCGGCCCAGCCGGCGAGCGATTCTCACCGGTGCCGCTATCGGGATCGGTGCGATCGGTCTGGGTTCAGCGATCACGACAGCCCTCGCCGAGGCGGCCCGGCCCGATCCGGTCCGTTCCGTCACAGCCGCCTTTACTTCCTCAGGACGTCGTGAAGCCCTCGACGCCGAATCCGCGCAGAGTCTGCCCGCGCAGTCGCGAGTCTTGCCGAACCTTGCTGATCCCGGCCCTGCGCGTCGGCAGCAGGAGTTCCTCGCCGCCTGCGAACCGTGGCTCCGGGAACTCCCGGTTCAACGGCGTGATCTGGCCATCTCGGCTCTGCTCGACCTGTGGGTGCTCAGCGACGAGCTGCCCGCCACGGTGGCCGGATGGGCCGGCCCCTGGCGGTATGTCTGGCCCCGCGACACTGCCTTCTCCGCAATCGCGCTGGCTCGAATCGGCCGGCCGGACTTGGCATGGAGTCAGCTCCTGTTCCTGCAGTCCGTGCAGGCGGTCGACGGTTCGTTCGCCGCCCGGGTCGACCCCACTACGGGAATGGCGCCGGACGACCGCGAATCCCAGTTCGACTCACTAGGCCTCGTCCTCTGGGCGATCTCCGAGGTCCATGCTGTCTCTGAGGCGTCGGCTGCTCCGTTCGATCTCGGGGAGCTCGATGACCTGCTGCGACGGACCAGCCGGCGCATCTTCAACCTCACCGCCTACGGGCGCAGCCTGCCTCCCGTCGGCCCTGACTACTGGGAGGTCGGCGAATCCCGGGTCTCACTCGGTCTGGCCGGACCCACTCTGGTCGGGATGAACTCACTCACCGCATTGACGAGGGCGAATCCGGAACTGTGGAGCCGCCTCGGCGGAGATCCGGAATCCGTCCGACGCGCGGCGGATGACTACCGCGCGACCTTCACTCGGACCTTCGTTGCCAACGGGATGCAGCGGTACCCGACCGCGGGTGGGCCCGATTCGGCCATCGCGTATCTGCCCGCAGCTGGACTGGTGCCGAATGCGGTGGACGCGATCTATGCACTCGAACCCGAGCTCCTCGGGGGAGTCTGGGACCGGCTCGAGCAGCCGGCGGGAGGGATCAAGCCCGGGCACGGCTGGATCATCGACCGTTCCAGTTGGACGCCGTCGACCTCACTCATGGGGCTCGGCTTCGCCCGCCTGGGACAGACGGAGAAGGCCGAGTCGATCCTCGACTGGCTCTCCGCCCACCGCACGAGCGCCGGATCCCTGCCGGAGAAGATCACCGCCGAGGGTGCCCCGGTCTCCGTGGCGCCCCTGTCATGGACGGCGGCCAACGTCATCATCACCCTCGACGAGCTCTACGTGCGCCGAAGGGGAGCGGGGTCGTGAAATCACCCCTGTTTCGCGTAACGGGCGGGGTTTCGCGTAACATAGGTGATTGCGTCTTGCGGACGTGCGCGAACTATTCGTGGACTTTCGCTCCCTCTAAGGTCACGAGATGACCGATCAGGCTGTGAGATGGCCGTTTGCGGTCACGAACCCGGATGATCAGGTCGGAGATGACCGAAAATGCATGACTGTCGAATTTGAAAGGTCACACTGTGAAGAGCTCCGTCGAGCAACTCGACCCCACCCGGGTCAAGATCAGCGTGGAAGTCCCATACGCCGAACTCAAGCCGAGTGTCGACGAGGCATACAAGACCATCGGTGCTCAGGTCACCGTCCCCGGTTTCCGTAAGGGCAAGGTCCCCGCGCGCATCATCGATCAGCGCATCGGCCGTCCTGCTGTGATCCAGGAAGCCGTCAACAACGGTCTTGATGACTTCTACCGCAATGCGGTCGAAGAGCACGACCTCAAGCCGATGGGTCAGCCCGAGGTCGAGATCTCCGAGGTTCCCGGTCTCGACGGAACCGAAGACGGCGAGCTCGGCTTCACCGTCGAGGTCGACGTGCGTCCCGAGGTCGAACTGCCTGCCTACGACACGATCAACATCGAGGTCGACCCCATCGAGGTCACCGACGCCGATGTGGATGCCGAGCTCGAGCAGCTGCGCACCCGCTTCGGAACCCTGGTCGCCGTCGATCGTCCCGCTGCCAAGGACGACTTCGTCACCCTCGACCTCGTCGCCACCATCGATGACGAAGAGATCGACACCGCTTCCGACATCTCCTACCAGGTCGGCGCCGGAACCATGCTCGAAGGCATGGACGAGGCCCTCGACGGGCTCTCCGCCGGAGAGACCACGACCTTCGAGACCACCTTCGCAGGCGGCGAGCACGCCGGCGAACAGGGCACCGTGAAGATCACTCTCAGCGCTGTCAAGGAACGCGAACTGCCTGAGGCCGACGACGACTTCGCTCAGCTGGCCAGTGAGTTCGACACGATCGCCGAACTGCGTGAGGACCTGCGTGAGCAGGCCGGTAAGGCCAAGGAGACCGAGCAGGGCGTCCAGGCGCGCGACAAGGTCCTCGAACACCTCATGGAGACCCTCGACGTGCCGGTCCCGGCCAAGATCGTCACCGACGAGGTCGAGCGTCACCTCGAAGCCGAGAACCGTTCGGACGATGACGAGCACCGCAAGGAGGTCACCGAGGAGACCGAGCGCAACCTGCGCACCCAGTTCATCCTCGATGCCGTCTCCGAAGCCGAGAACGTCGAGGTCAGCCAGCCCGAGCTCATCGAGTACCTGATCTCCGCGTCGCAGCAGTACGGAATGAACCCCAACGAGTTCGCCCAGATGCTCGACAGCTCCGGCCAGGTCAATGCGCTGGTCGGCGAGGTCTCGCGCCGCAAGGCCCTGGCCGCCGTCCTCGCCGGTGCCACGGTCAAGGACACCGCCGGTAACGTCGTCGACATGGAGGCCTTCACCTCCGCCGGTGACGACGCCGAGGATGCCGACGCTGACGCGCAGAGCGCGGAAGCCGCAGACGAAGCACCTGCAGAAGCCGCCGAAGAGAACTGAGGACGAGCCGCCTCGGCGGTGGAATCCTGATGAGACGGTGGGTACGGATTGCGATCCGTACCCACCGTCTCTGCATCTGCGCAGGTCCCGATCACGCTGAGGGCGAACACAGGCCTCGCCGCGGACTAAAACCCGGGGGAGAGCGGTTAGAGTCCATAGCAAGCCATCCACAGAACACAGGAGTGAAACGTGAGCGCATACGACATGACAGCTCCCGTCGGCCTCGACGCCGGTGGGGGAATGGGTCTGGACGACCACATCTTCAATCGTCTTCTCAAGGAGCGCATCATCTGGCTCGGTTCGGAGGTGCGTGACGACAACGCCAACGCCATCTGCGCGCAGATGATGCTGCTTGCCGCCGAAGACCCCGAAGCGGACATCTCGCTCTACATCAACTCGCCCGGCGGATCCGTCACGGCCGGTATGGCCATCTACGACACGATGCAGTACATCAAGCCCGACGTCTCGACCGTGGCCATGGGCATGGCCGCCTCGATGGGTCAGTTCCTGCTGTCCTCGGGCACCCCGGGCAAGCGCTACGCCACTCCGCACGCTCGCATCCTCATGCACCAGCCTCTGGGCGGCATCGGCGGTACGGCCACGGACATCAAGATCCAGGCCGAACTGATCCTGCACATGAAGAAGCAGATGGCGGAGCTGACCGCTCAGCAGACCGGCAAGTCGCTCGAGCAGATCCTCAAGGACAACGACCGTGACCACTGGTTCACTGCCGAAGAAGCCCTCGAATACGGCTTCATCGACAAGATGGTCACCCGCGCGTCCGACGTCGAGAACAACTGAGCAGGAGTGAGGGAAGAATGAATTCAATGAACTTTATGCCGGGTTCGACGGCGTCGAACATGCCGCAGTCGCGTTATGTCATGCCGCAGTTCGAAGAGCGCACCCCCTATGGCTTCAAGCGCCAGGATCCCTACACCAAGCTGTTCGACGATCGTGTGGTGTTCCTCGGCGCTCAGGTCGATGACACGTCCGCCGACGATGTCATGGCTCAGCTGCTGGTCCTCGAATCGCAGGATCCGGACCGCGACATCACTCTCTACATCAACTCGCCGGGTGGTTCGTTCACTGCTATGACGGCCATCTACGACACGATGCAGTACATCAAGCCGGAGATCCAGACCGTCTGCCTCGGTCAGGCCGCCTCAGCCGCCGCTGTACTTCTGGCCGCGGGAACCCCCGGCAAGCGTTTGGCTCTGCCGAACGCTCGTGTGCTCATCCACCAGCCCGCGATGCAGGGGCAGGGTCAGGGGCAGGCTTCTGACCTTGAGATCCAGGCCGCTGAGGTGCTGCGGATGCGCGAATGGCTCGAGGGCACTCTGGCCAAGCACTCGAACAAGGAGGCCGCCCAGGTCTCGAACGACATCGAACGCGACCTCTTCCTCACGGCCGAGCAGGCCAAGGACTACGGTCTCGTCGACCAGGTGCTCTCTTCGCGCAAGAACGCGAACTGATCACCGCTCGGAGGACTGGGAAACGCTGAGAACGGGTTCGTGCGATTGCGATCGTGCGGACCCGTTCTCGGTTCCTACCTCCGACACACCGAGACGTGGCTGGGGGTTCGTGTCAGCCACGTATGGGAAGCTATTGAGGTACAGGAAACACGAGCGGTAGAGTTGGGGCCAAGCGTCCTGGCGAAAGGTTGTGACAGTGGCTCGCAGTGCGGACGGAGCAGACCTGCTCAAATGCAACTTCTGTGGGAAGTCTCAGAAGCAGGTTCGGAAACTCATCGCCGGACCTGGTGTTTACATCTGCGATGAATGCATCGGATTGTGCAATGAGATCATCGAAGAGGAGCTCAGCGAATCCAGTCCGGAGCAGGCCGAACTCGAGCTGCCCAAGCCTCGTGAGATCTTCGACTTCCTCCAGGAGTACGTGGTCGGTCAGGAACCGGCGAAGAAGGCACTGTCAGTAGCCGTCTACAACCACTACAAGCGCATCCGGTCCCTGCAGTCAGGTGACGAGAAGACCCTCGGCGGCAGCGACTCCGAGGTCGAGATTGCGAAGTCGAACATTCTGCTCGTCGGCCCTACCGGTTCGGGCAAGACCTACCTCGCCCAGTCGCTGGCCAAACGACTGAACGTTCCGTTCGCAGTCGCCGACGCCACAGCGCTGACCGAAGCAGGCTACGTCGGTGAAGACGTCGAGAACATCCTGCTCAAGCTCATCCAGGCCGCGGACTTCGACATCCAGCGTGCCGAACACGGAATCATCTACATCGACGAGATCGATAAGATCGCCCGCAAGTCGGAGAACCCGTCGATCACTCGTGACGTGTCCGGTGAGGGCGTGCAGCAGGCACTGTTGAAGATCCTCGAAGGCACTCAGGCATCGGTACCGCCGCAGGGCGGACGCAAACATCCGCACCAGGACTTCCTGCAGATCGACACGACCAATGTGCTCTTCATCGTCGCCGGCGCCTTCGCCGGGATGGAGGAGATCGTGGCCGGTCGCAAGGGCAAGCACGGCATCGGCTTCGGCGCCCTTCTGCAGTCGAAGAACGACGAAGAGGACCTCTACGCGGACATCCTGCCCGAAGATCTGCTCAAGTTCGGTCTCATCCCCGAATTCATCGGCCGTCTGCCGGTGCTGGCTACTGTGTCGAACCTCGACCGGGCCGCTCTCATGTCGATCCTCACCGAGCCGAAGAACGCACTGGTCAAGCAGTACCAGCGGATGTTCGAGTTCGACAATGTCTCGCTGACGTTCGAGACCGAGGCCCTCGAAGCTATCGCGGACCTCGCGCTGCTGCGCGGCACGGGAGCCCGTGGCCTGCGCTCGATCATGGAAGAGGTCCTGCAGCCGGTCATGTTCGATGTGCCCTCACGCGAGGACATCGCCGAGGTGGTCGTGACCAAGGATGTCGTCGAATCCAATGTCGCTCCGACCCTTGTGCCGAAGTCACGGAACAGGACGAATAAGAAGTCTGCCTGAGTCTCTGACTCATGGGACTGCTGGCTGACACGCGACCACTGCGCTATACGCCCTTCCGCAGGCTGTGGGTAGCCAACATCGTCACCGTCATCGGTGCGCAGATGACGGTTGTGGCGATTCCCGCCCAGATCTTCCACATCACCGGGTCCTCCGGCTATGTCGGGCTCGCCGGTGCGTTCGGCCTGGTCCCGCTCATCGTCTTCGGATTGTGGGGCGGTTCATTGGCCGACGTCTTCGATCGGCGAAAACTGCTTGTGATCTCGACCGTCGGGCTGATCATCACGAGCACGATTCTCGCGCTCCTTGCAGTGCTGAGCGTCGACAATGTCTGGTTGCTGCTGTCCGTGTTTTCGATGCAGCAGGCATTCTTCGGTCTGAATCAGCCTGCGAAGGGCGCTCTGATTCCTTCGATCGTCCCGCTCAACCTGCTGCCCGCCGCGAATTCGCTGAACATGACAGTGATGACCTTGGGTGCCGTGATCGGGCCTGTTCTCGGCGGCTCACTGATCCCGCTGTTCGGGTACCAGCTGCTCTACGTCATCGACGCCGTGTTCCTGTTCGCCACCCTCTATGCAGTGATTCGGCTTCCTTCGCTGCTGCCGCAGAAACAACCGGATACTCGCTCGGGGTTCAAAGGCATCGTTGACGGATTCCGGTATCTGCGGACGAACACCGTCGTCATGGTCTCGTTGCTGGTGGACATCATCGCGATGGTTTTCGGACTGCCGCGGGCTTTGTTCCCGCAGATCGCCGTCGAGACCTTCAACGGTCCGCCCGAGGGCGGAATCGTCTTCTCGCTGCTCTTCGCCGCTCTGGCCGCTGGGAGCGCATTGGCCGGGATCTTCTCGGGCTGGGTCTCACATGTGCAGCGTCAAGGACTCGCCGTCATCGTCGCCATTGCAGTCTGGGGCGCGGCGATGACGGTATTCGGACTCTCACTCGAGCTTGCGTCCGGTTTCTGGCTGACCGCGCTCGTCGTCGCACTGGCAGCGCTGGCGGTCGGCGGGGGAGCCGATATCGTCTCCGGCGCTTTCCGACAGACGATGCTGCAAGAAGCCGCGACCGATGCGATGCGTGGTCGGATGCAGGGAGTGTTCATCGTCGTCGTGGCCGGCGGGCCACGTGTTGCGGACGTCCTCCACGGCTCCGTCGCGGCCGTCACGAACACCACGGTCGCCGCGGTGGGCGGCGGCATAGCCGTCATCGTCCTCGTGCTCGCCTGCGCCGCGATCTTCCCGACATTTCGGAAGTACCGAGTCGAGCGCGACTACCGCGAGCACACCGTCCCCACAGTCTGACCTTCTGCCACCACGTCCGGGCGGGAAAGGCAGGGAGTCGTTCGGAGGCTCGGATCAGCGTATGTCGACGTTTTCGAGGGCCTGCTCCATCGCAGCCAGTATTCCTGGCCACCCCGATCCCATTCCCTTGAACGCCTGGAGTCCCATTGGAGTGTCGACGTCCAGCCCGGAATGAGCCAAGAACAAGCGTGTGCCCGTGCCCTCGGGGACAATCGTCCACGTCAGCGTCGAATCCAGGGTGCCTTCGGCAAATGTATAGGCGATGAGGCGCTGCGGATCGACCTTCGTGACGGTGCACGGCTGTTTCCCGAAGCCACCCATGTCGAGAGTGAAGGAATGTCCCACGACAGGGGAGATGTCACCTGCAGCCCACCATAGGGCCATGACATCCGGCTCGGTGAGCGCCCGCCAGACTGTGGCCGGGGAGTGGGAGAGGAACTGGTCGACTTCGATCGTGCGTTCGTCTGTCATGATCTGTGTCCTAGTCTGTGTCGTGATCGTTCGTGGATTCCGATTTTTCGAGGTCGTCGAGTGTCTGAGACAGATCACCGAGGCGGTCGCGCCAGCAGCGCTCGAAGGGATCGAGCCATTATCAACATTACGCACCGCTGCTCTCACCCCATCCTGCAAGCGGCAAAGCGCATCGAAAGTTTCGTATCCCTCACCCTGCGTGGCAAACCACCCCGTTGCAACTGGGCATTGAGAGATGGCTGGTGAGGGATGCGAGAATTGAGTGAGCGACCTTGGTCGGCGGATGGACCCGCTGAGACGACGACACCCCCCGGCTCGCTGCCATCGCAGCAGGTCGGGGGGTGTCACAGTGCCGTCCGGCAGCTCGGAGTTTGGGTGTCTGCCTGGTGGCCGGCGGGAGCGTCAGTCAGTGACTGACTCGTGCTTCAGCTGGTGGTGGCCGAGTAGACGGCGTTCTCCGCGGGCTGCACGACGACGAAGCCCGGGCCGTGGAAGGCCAGCTGCACGGACTCGCCGGAGCCGCGGCCGAAGAACGTACCGACGCTGACATCGGTCTTGATCTGCGGGGCCAGGGCCGACGACCAGCACACGGCTGCCTGCGGGTCGACGAAGGTCGGCTGCTGCGAGCAGTCGAGGACCATGGGCTCACCCTTGCAGCAGATGGCGGCGGTGCCCTGTCCGGCGAGTTCGAGGTTGAACAGTCCCGAACCGCTGACCATTGCCCCGACGCCGCCCTTGATGCGCTTGATCTCCCAGCTGAGGACATCGTCGAAGGCAAGCAGGTTCGAGGTGTTGACGGTCAGTGCGTCCTGCGGTCCCTCGAGCGCCATCATGAAGATGTTCGAGGCTTCCCGAGCGAAGAACACCTCTCCGTGTCCCTCCACGCGCATGACATTTCCGCCTTCGCCGGTGGCTGCCTTCTTCATGAACTGGCCGACCGACTTGGACCCCTGGTGGGTGAAATGGACATCACCCTGGTAGGCGACCATGGCCCCCTTGGTGGCGATCATCGGAGCGTTCGGCGTGACCACCGTACGCAGCATCTTGCTCGACTGGAGGGTCCACCGCTCCTGGTTCTGGATCTCGGCGTTGCGCTTGGAAAACAGTTCGCTTCTCACGGTTCTGGGGGCCTTTCGGTCGGGGAGAACTTCGGTACTTCTTCAGTGGTCGAGAACCATATTACGGGGGAGTGACCGCAGAACCGCGTCAATTCGTGTTTCCGTTCCGGAACATGCAAAGTGCCCCACGGCACCCGTTGCTCCGACTCTGCGAAGCAATGGCTGTCGTGGGGCTATGCGAGGACCGATCAGGTCTCGGGCCGGGCCGGACGCCAGAGGTCCGACCCGACGTCATCAGTCCTGTTCGACGAAGCTGATATCGGCGATGGTGATTTCCTCGCCGGCTTCCTCTGTCACCAGGGACTTGATGCGACCGGCGGCAGTGAGATCGCCTTCTGCTGCCTTGATCGCGGAGACGACGGAGGCCGGTGCCTGGATGGTCACCGAGGCGACCTCTGTCTTCTGCGAGACCTTGGCCTCGGTCTTCGTGCGGCGGATCTCGGTCAGGGCCGCAGCCACCGAAGCCAGCAGCTCGGGATCGACGGACGATCCCGGGTGGCTCAGTGCCTCATCGGCCGGCCACTGCGCACGGTGGACCGACCCGGTGCGCCACCAGGACCAGACCTCTTCGGTGACGAACGGCGTGAACGGCGCGAACAGGCGCAGCAGCACGTCCAGGGCGGTGGCCAGGGTGACGTGGGCCGACACCTGATCGTCGGTGCCCGAACCGCCATACGAGCGATCCTTGACCAGTTCGACGTAGTCGTCGGTGAACTCCCAGAAGAAGCTCTCGGTCACACGCAGAGCATGAGCGTAGTCGTAGGCGGCCATATGCGTTCCGGCCTGTTCGACGACGTCGGCCAGCTTCGCCAGCAGGGCCCGGTCGAGATCGTGCGTGACGGCTCCGAGCTGACCGATGAGGCCGGCATGCACGCCCTGAGCCAGAGCGAACTTCGACGCATTGAGCAGCTTCATCGCCAGACGGCGACCGATCTGCATCTGCGTGACGTCATAGGCGGTATCGGCGCCGAGTTTCGCACTGGCAGCCCAGTAGCGGACGGCGTCGGGACCGAATCCCGGCTTCGCCTCGCCGAGGATGTCCGAGGGCACGACCACGTTGCCCTTCGATTTCGACATCTTCTTCCGGTCCGGATCGAGGATCCAGCCCGAGAGTCCGGCATGCTTCCACGGGGCCGCATCATTGAGCGAGTTCGCCCGGACGACGGTGGAGAACAGCCAGGTGCGGATGATGTCGTGTCCCTGCGGACGCAGGTCGAACGGGAAGACCTTGTCGAAGAACTCCTCATCACGCGACCAGCCGCCGAGTAGCTGCGGAGTCAGCGACGACGTCGCCCAGGTGTCGAGCACGTCCGGGTCCGCGGTGAAGCCGCCTGGCACATCGCGCTGGTCGTCGGTGAAGCCGGCAGGCGCCTCGGCGATGGGGTCGCAGGGCAGCGATTCCGGAACGATCGGGTTCTCGTAGTCGGGCTGACCATCGGCGTCGAGGCGATACCACAGGGGGATCGGGACTCCGAAGAAACGCTGCCGGGAGACCAGCCAGTCGCCGTTGAGGTTCTCCACCCAGTTCTCGTAGCGGGAGCGCATGTACGCAGGGTGCCATTCGATCTCACGACCGCGGGCGATGAGCGCATCCCGCAGTTCGGCCGAGCGACCGCCGTTGCGGATGTACCACTGACGGCTGGTGACGACCTCCAGCGGTTTGTCGCCCTTCTCGTAGAACGGGACCGGGTGGGTGATCGGCTCGATCTCGCCGATGAGGTCACCGGAGTCGATGAGCATCTGCGCAATGTCCTTGCGGGCAGAGAACGTCGTCTTTCCCGCCAGGGCCTCGTAGTTGGCCTTCGCATCGGCCTTCGGTGATGCGGCGATCCACTCGGGCACCTCGAGATTGAGGCGGCCGCCGCGGTTGATCACCGCGCGGGTCGGCAGATCCAGTTCGCGCCACCAGGTCACGTCGGTGAGGTCACCGAAGGTGCAGACCATGGCGATGCCCGTGCCCTTGTCGGACTTCGCCAGCTCATGGGCGCGGACCTCGACGCTGACGCCGAAGAGCGGCGAAACGACGTTGGTGCCGAACAGGGAGGCGTAGCGTTCGTCATCGGGGTGGGCGACGAGCGCCACGACGGCGGGAATGAGCTCCGGGCGCGAGGTGAGGATGATGATCGGCTCCGCCGAGGTGTCGGCCAGGCCATCGGCGCCCTCGGGGAAGAACTTCACCTTGTGATAGGCGCCTTCCCGTTCCCGATCCTCGAGTTCGGCCTGCGCGACCGCAGTACCGAAGGTCACGTCCCACATGGTCGGGGCGTCCTGCGAATAGGCGTGCCCGTTCTTGAGGTCGGTGAGGAAGGCGCGCTGGCTCACGGCACGGGAATCGTCATCGATCGTGCGGTAGGTGTACTTCCAATCCACCGACAGTCCGGTGGAGCGGAAGAGGTCCTCGAACACCTTCTCGTCCTCGGCCGAGAGCTTCTCGCACAGCTCGATGAAGTTCTGGCGAGAGACCTTGACGAAGTCACGCGAATTCTTCGGCGCCTTCGCCGGCGGCTGGAAGTCCGGGTCATAGTGCTGGCTGGGATCGCAGGTGACGCCGTAGTAGTTCTGCACCCGGCGTTCGGTCGGAAGGCCGTTGTCGTCCCATCCCAGCGGGTAGAACACGTTCTTGCCGGTCATCCGCTGGTAGCGTGCGATGATGTCGGTCTGCGTGTACGAGAACACATGTCCCACGTGCAGCGACCCCGAAGCGGTCGGCGGGGGAGTGTCGATCGAGTAGACCTGCTCGCGATCGGTGTCGACGTCGAAGGCGTAGACGTTCTGCTCGCTCCACGCGGCGTCCCATTTGTCCCGCAGGCCCTCGAGGGCCGGCTTGTCGGGCAGGTTCACTGACTCGTGCGTCGAGTCCGAAAAGGCAGGTGTGTTCATAGTTGCTGATTTTCTCACTCGGTTCGCTTTCGGCCAAACCGGTTCGCGCCCGCTGACATGCGAATCCTCGACGGCGCGAGACGGCAGCGCACCTGCTCAGGCTCACCTTCGTCGGTCCGGTGGGGCGGCTCACACCCTGAAGGGGGAGTGAGACGGTTCTGTCGCAGGCAATGAGAATATGGACGCATGGCCCCTTTGGACCGAATTCCGACAGAGAATCCGCCGCCCACGTCGACCGCGTGGATGAATCCGGCACGGGCGTTCGCGATCATCGCCGTCGTCGCTATCCATTCCCTGGGCACCGTTGTCGAAGAGAACTTCGGCGGAATGGGCCCCGACTGGTGGTTGGCCAACGCCATCGACTCCGCCTGCCGGTGGTCGGTGCCCGTGTTCATCATGATCTCCGGCGCTCTGGCCCTCGACCCCGACCGGGGCAGCAAGCCACGGAAGTTCCTGTCGAAACGGGTCTGGCGAATCGGCATCCCCCTCGTGTTCTGGACCATTGTCTACGTGCTCTTCCGGCGCTTCTACCTGCAGCCGGACGACGAATCATGGAATCCGGGCATCGCGATTCTCACCGGTTCTCCCTTCGTCCAGCTCTACTTCCTCTACGTGCTGGCCGGGCTGACTCTGCTCACCCCGTTCTTCCGCCTCCTCAGCGTCCACGGTTCACGCCGACTGCAGTGGGGGACGGGTCTGACCTTCCTCGGCATCGGCATGGCCGACCAATGGGTGTCGATGATCTTCGACGTCGGAGAAGCGAATATCGCCACGCGGTTCCTTCCGATGGCAGGCTTCTACATCCTCGGCTGGGTGCTGCGAGATATCGTCCTCTCGGTTCGCGGTGCACTCGTCGCCTGGGCGACGCTGGCCGTCGCGATCGCCGGAACCGCAGTCTGGGCCGGCCTGGGCCCCGGTGAGAAACCATGGATGTTCCCGTACGAGTACCTCGCCCCCGGAGTCGTCATCGCTTCCATGGCCGCCTACCTGCTCCTGCACTTCCACATGCGCGAAGGATTCGGCCTGCTGCACCGCTTCTACCCGTATTCCTTCGGCGTGTTCCTCCTCCATCCGCTTCTGCTCTATCCGGTGCGCAATGCCATGGGACTGCCGGACACTGTGCCCGGCGTCCTCCTCCACGCCGTCATCATGCCGATCGCCTATGCGATCGTCTGCGCCGCGATCACCTGGGCAGCCGTGAAGATCCCCGGCGTCCGCACCGTCTTCGGCGAAGGCGGGCCACGAAATCCGCACTCCCGCCCGAGCACGTCGACACCTCCGACTGAAAACGCTCCACCCGACCCGACTCTAAGCAGCCCGATCGACGGCGATCTCGACGCCGGGGACACCGCCCCCGGACGGGAGCCGACTCCGTAGACTGAAACCCGAACAGGACGACTTCGCGACCGGAATCCCGACTCGCCACCCCAACCGACCCGTTAGAGGAGAACACAGATGGAAACTCTCAGAGCAGTAGTCACAGGAGCCAGCTCCGGAATCGGCGCCGCCACGGTCCGACAGCTGCGCGAGCAGGGCTGGGACGTCGTGGCAGTGGCCCGCCGAGAGGACAAGCTCAAGGCCCTCGCCGAGGAGACCGGAGCCGACTACATCGTCGCCGACCTCACCGATGACGCCGCCGTCGCATCCATGGCAGAGCAGGTGCTCGCCGGGGGAGTCGTCCATTCCCTCGTGGCCAATGCCGGTGCCGCCTTCGGAACCGACACCGTCGCCGAGGCGTCCATCGACGGATG
The DNA here is from genome assembly GCF_001570805.1 of Brevibacterium epidermidis NBRC 14811. Lineage (GTDB taxonomy): Bacteria > Actinomycetota > Actinomycetes > Actinomycetales > Brevibacteriaceae > Brevibacterium > Brevibacterium epidermidis. The sequence continues at coordinate 296,030 of NZ_BCSJ01000011.1, forward strand.
GCGGGACATGTTCGACATTAACGTCCTCGGTGTCCTGCGCGTCGTCAAGGCCCTGCTGCCCGCCCTCATCGACTCCGGCCGCGGGGACATCGTCGTCATGTCCTCGACCGCGGGCCATCAGGCCTACGAAGGAGGCGGAGGCTACGTCGCCGCGAAGCACGGCACCCACTCGATGGCGGCGACCCTGCGACTCGAACTCGCCGGCGAACCCGTGCGGGTCATCGAGATCGCCCCCGGAATGGTCGCCACGGACGAATTCACCTACAAACGCGTCGGCGGTGACGAAGCGAAGGCCGCGAAGGTCTATGAAGGCGTCGAGAACCCGCTGACCGCTGACGACGTCGCCGACGCCGTCGTGTACACGCTGACCCGACCGCACCACTTCAATGTCGACCTCATGGTCATCCGACCGATCGCCCAGGCCGCCCAGCACAAAGTCGCCCGCAACCGCGGACTCTGAGCGTGCACGGCTCCTGCCCGGGGCCGCCTCGGCGAAGTGACTGAGATGTCCTGTCGAGTGGTCTCGGGCGGAGTCGACGGTATACGATTGTCTTGCGTCGATCCGGCTATCACCGGGGAGCATCCGGAAGAACGGAGCCAGCGTGCACAGCGCTGTGTTCTCAGTAGACCCGGACGGGTGGACCCGTCATCGTCTTAGTCAATGAGCGATCTGCTGACTGACCGGAACCGGTCGGAGAGCGGATAAGCGAGGTGGTACCGCGGCAGACTGTCGTCCTCGTGACAGTGACCGCAGTGACCCAGAAGGACGCTCATGACTCAGCCTCTTTATCCCAAGGTTTCTACCTCGACGTTCGGACTCTCCAGTGCCCCGAACTTCCCTGCCATCGAAGACGCTGTGCTGCGCTACTGGCAGGAGGACGACACCTTCAAAGCCTCGATCGCTCAGCGCGACGCCGGCGAGAACGGCGAGAACGAGTTCGTCTTCTACGACGGCCCTCCCTTCGCCAACGGCCTGCCCCACTACGGTCACCTGCTCACCGGCTACGTCAAGGACGTCGTTCCGCGTTTCCAGACCATGCGGGGCAAGAAGGTCGACCGGCGATTCGGCTGGGACACTCATGGCCTGCCGGCCGAGCTCGAGGCCGAGCGTCAGCTGGGCATCACCGACAAGTCCGAGATCGGCCGCATGGGGCTGGCCGCCTTCAACGACGCCTGCCGTTCCTCGGTCCTGCGCTACACCCAGGAATGGGAAGAGTATGTGACCCGTCAGGGTCGTTGGGTCGACTTCGACAACGACTACAAGACGCTCAATGTCGAATACATGGAAAGCGTCATCTGGGCGTTCAAGCAGCTCTGGGACAAAGGCCTGGTCTACGAGGGCTACCGCGTCCTCCCGTACTGCTGGAAGGACGAAACGCCGCTGTCGAACCATGAGCTGCGCATGGATGACGACGTATACAAGATGCGTCAGGATCCGGCCGTGACCATCGGCTACAAGCTCAAGGATTCCGACGAGTGGGTCCTCATCTGGACCACGACACCGTGGACGGTTCCGTCGAACCAGGCCGTGGCCGTCAACCCGGAGATCCCCCTGGTCGCCGTGGTGCCCGGTGAGGACGGGGCCGAGGAGCTCCAGGGCAAGACCCTCATCCTCGCCGAGGCGCGCCTCGGCGCCTATGCACGTGAACTCGGCGAAGACCCGCAGGTTCTGCGGACCTTCCCCGGCAGCGAACTCGTCGGTGCAGCCTACGAACCTCCGTTCCCTTATTTCGAGGGACGCCAGGAGGAATTCGGCGAGCGGATGCACACGATCCTCGCCGCCGACTTCGTCACCGTCGAAGACGGCACCGGAATCGTCCACCAGTCGCCGGCCTTCGGTGAAGAGGACAAGGAGCTCACGGACTCCTACGGAATCACCGCCGCCCGTCCCGTCGACGACGCCGGTCGCTTCGACTCGACCGTCCCCGACTACGCCGGCGAGCAGGTATTCGACGCGAACAAGGCGATCATCAAGGACCTGCGCAACCACACGGGGCCGATGGACGGCCGTTCCGCGCTGCTGGTCCGCCACGAATCCTACGAACACTCCTACCCGCACTGCTGGCGCTGCCGGAACCCGCTGATCTACCGTGCCGTGTCCTCCTGGTTCGTCCGCGTCACCGAGTTCAAGGACCGCATGGTCGAACTCAACGAGCAGATCAACTGGGTGCCCGACAACGTCAAGCACGGACAGTTCGGCAAATGGCTCGAGAACGCCCGTGACTGGTCGATCTCGCGCAACCGCTTCTGGGGTTCGCCGATCCCCGTCTGGATCTCCTCCGACCCGGCTTACCCGCGCACCGACGTGTACGGGTCGCTTGACGAGATCGAAGCCGACTTCGGCCGCCTGCCGCGCAATGACTCCGGCGAAGTCGATCTACACCGCCCGTGGGTCGACGATCTGACCCGCCCGAACCCGGACGACCCGACCGGAAAGTCGGTGATGCAGCGCATCCCGGAGATCTTCGACGTGTGGTTCGACTCCGGATCGATGAGCTACGCCCAGGTGCACTACCCGTTCGAGAACTCCGAATGGTTCGACAACCACTTCCCGGCGGACTTCATCGTCGAATACGTGGGACAGACCCGCGGCTGGTTCTACCTGCTGCACGTGCTGGCCACTGCGATCTTCGACCGGCCCGCATTCACCAACTGCATCTCCCACGGCATCGTGCTGGGCTCCGACGGGCAGAAGATGTCGAAGTCTCTGCGCAACTACCCCGATGTCAACGAGGTCTTCAACCGCGACGGCTCGGATGCCATGCGCTGGTTCCTCATGGCTTCGTCGATCCTGCGCGGCGGCAACCTCGTCGTCACCGAACAGGGCATCCGCGACGGTGTCCGCCAGGTCGTGCTCCCGCTGTGGAACACGTGGCAGTTCTTCGCCACCTACTCCAATGCCGCCGACGGTCCGGCTGGTGAGAAGACCGGATACCAGGCGCAGACCCGGTACGACTCGTCTCAGGTCCTCGACCGCTACCTGCTGGCCAAGACCCATGACCTCATCACCGAATTCGGCGTGGCCATGGACGGCCTGGACATCTGGGCGGCCTGCGAGCTCGTCCGCAGCTACCTCGACATGCTCACGAACTGGTATGTGCGCCGCTCGCGCCGCCGGTTCTGGGACGGCGGCGCCGACACCCATGAGTCCTTCGACGTGTTCTTCACCTGCCTGGAAGCATTCTGCCGGGTGGCGGCACCCCTGCTGCCGTTCACGGTCGAAGAGATCTACCGCGGGCTGACTGGTGAACGGTCGGTGCACTTGGCCGACTACCCGGACGCTGACGCGTTCCCCGCCGATGACGACCTCGTTGCGGCAATGGACCTCACCCGAGACATCTGCTCGACGGCTTCCTCGGTGCGCAAGGCCAATCAGCTGCGCGTGCGCCTGCCGCTGTCGCAGCTGACCGTCGCCACCGACACGGACCTGAGCTTCGATTTCACCGAGATCATCGCCGATGAGCTCAACGTGCGGTCCGTCGAGGTCCTCGATGTCGCCGAGGCGGAAGCCGCCGGATTTTCCCTGTCCCAGAATCTCGTGGTCAACGCCCGTGCCGCCGGTCCCCGTCTGGGCAAGCAGGTCCAGCAGGTCATCAAGGCCTCGAAGACCGGCGACTGGTCCGTCACCGACGGCACCGTGGTCAGCGGCGGAATCGAACTCGTCGAAGGCGAATACACGCTCGAATCCGTCGCCGAGTCCGGCACCGACGGTATGGAGCTCGCAGCCCTCGACTCCGGCTTCCTCGCTCTCGACACTCGGGTCACACCGGAACTCGAGGCCGAAGGCATGGCCCGCGATGCCGTTCGCGCCATCCAGGGCATCCGCAAGCAGCTCGACCTCGACATCTCCGACCGGATCGCCGTGACCATCGAAGCCGGCACCGAGGTGACCGCCGCGCTCGAGCCTCACGCCGACCTCATCGCCGGTGAGACCCTGACGACATCACTGACCTTCGGGACAGCCGATGCCGACGCCGAGGCCTTCACCCCGGAGGAGCTGCCCGGCGGCACCCGTCTGGTGGTGAAGCGGGCATGAGCGACGATAACACCCCAGCCGAGGATCCGGTGTCCGAGGCTGAGGAGCTGCTGGCCGCTGTCGAAGATCCGCAGACCGCGGATGAAGCGGAACCGGAGCCGCTGCCGGAACCCGTCGTCGATGAGGCGACGCGAGCCGAACTCGCCCGCGTCTATGCCTTGCTGCTGGCGCGGGCGGGGGAGACGCAGATCGAACTGCGCCTCGACGCGACCCGGTGGGCGTGTGAGGTCCTCGGTGACATCCACACGGCTGCCCCGACGATCACGATCACAGGCACGAACGGGAAGACATCGACGGCGCGGATGATCGATTCGCTCATCACGGCTCACGACCTCCGCGTCGGCCGGTTCACCAGTCCCCACCTGCACTCGGTGACCGAACGGATCTCGGTGGACGGGTCTCCCGTGTCCGCACGGACCTTCGTGCGCATCTATGACGAGATCGCCCCGTACCTCGAGATCGTCGATGGACAGCTCGAGGCCGAAGGCCGCGCGAAGCTGACCTACTTCGAAGCACTGACCGTCCTGGCCTTCGCCGTGTTCGCCGATGCCCCCGTCGATGTCGTCGTCACTGAGGTCGGCATGGGCGGAGCGTGGGATTCGACGAACGTCGCCGACGCTCAGGTGTGCGTGTTCACGAAGATCGGCCTCGACCATCAGGCGTTCCTCGGTGACACCATCGAGGAGATCGCTGCGACGAAGGCCGGAATCCTCGACCGCAGCGTCGAGGACAGCCCGGCCCCGAAACCTGTCGCCGTGACTGCCGTCCAGGACGAAGCCGCCCAGGCTGTCCTCGACGAAGAAGCCGCCCGCCGCGAGGTTCCGCTGGCCACCGAGGAACGCGACTTCCGCCTCCTCGATCGGCAGCGGGCCGTCGACGGCCAGCTCATCACCGTTCAAGGTCGGCGAGACGTCTACTCCGACCTGTTCCTGCCTCTGCACGGAGTCCACCAGGCACACAATGCGACGGTCGCGATCGTCGCAGCCGAGGCCTTCCTCGGTGCCGAAGACAAACCGCTCGACCAAGAGACCGTGGCCGAGGGGCTGGCGCGTGTGACCTCACCGGGTCGCGCCGAACTCGTGCGCACCGGGCCCAGCGTCGTCGTCGACGGCGCCCACAACCCGGATGCCGCGCATGTGCTCGCCGAGACCCTCACCGAGGCGTTCGACTTCGACTACGTCGTCATGGTGCTGGCGATGCTGGCCGACAAGGACAGCGACGGCGTCATCGAAGAGCTCCACCGCAGTGCCGACGTGTTCGTCGTCAGCGAGAACCTGAACTCCCGTGCGCTGCCGGTCGACGACCTCGCCGAGGTGGCCCGGGAGTGGGTCGACGAAGATTCCGTCATTGTCGCCTCCGACCTCAACGCCGCCCTGATGAAGGCCATCGACCTGGCCAACAGCGTCGATGCGAAGAGCCCGGGGATCGTCGTCACCGGTTCCATCTACACCGTGGCCGAGGCCCGCCTGCTGCTCGGACGAGGGGAGGAGCGATGAAATCGAAGTACCCCGTCCTGTGCGGCTCGATCCTCATCTGCGAACTCGTCGTCGTCTACTTCGCCGTGCTCACGACCTTCGGCCTGTCGGTGAAATCGGCCCAGACTCTGACTCTGGCCCAGCTGCTCATCGGAGCTTCGGTCATCGCCGTGCTCGCGATCGTCGCAGTCATTCTGCTGCCCCGCCGGATCGGGGAGAGGCGTCCCGGCGTGATCCTCGGTTGGGTCGTCCAGGTGCTGCTGCTGGCCTCGGGCTTCGTGCTCACCTCGATGTTCTTCGTCGCAGCGCTCTTCATCGCCCTGTGGGCCGTGGCCGTGTACTGGTCGGCCCGCATCGATCGTGAGGTCGCCGCGCGCGACTGAACGTCTTCAACGTCGGTACGGGACCGCCTCGGCGCCCGGGTAGACTGTGGACCGACGTCCACACGAAATTGGAAGGACCGGAATGGAACGTACGCTCATTCTCATCAAGCCCGACGGAGTCGCTCGCGGACTCGTCGGACAGATCGTGGCCCGAATCGAAGCCAAGGGCTATGCGATCGACGCCCTGGATCTCCGTTCGGCCACCGCCGCCGAACTGGCAGCCCACTACGCCGAGCACGAAGGCAAGCCCTTCTACCAGCCGCTCGTCGACTTCATGTCCGAAGGACCGATCGTCTCGATCATCGCCTCCGGACAGGGCGTCATCCCCGGCTTCCGGTCCCTGGCCGGCGCCACCGACCCGACGGCAGCTGCTCCGGGCACGATCCGCGGCGACCTCGGCCGCGACTGGGGTGAGAAGGTGCAGAAGAACCTCGTCCACGGATCCGACTCCACCGAATCCGCCGAACGCGAGATCGGAATCTGGTACCCGGCCGAAGGCTGATCGCCGACCGGAGACCGAGCACGGCCGACGACTGAGTCGTGCCGATCGAATCAGTGAGGGCGCCCCACCAAACGGTGGGGCGCCCTCACTGCATTCAGCAGGTCAGATGAGAAGATCAGAACAGGTTGGAGAAGAACGCCCAGAACTGCACGACGATGCAGGCGAGGATGATGAGCAGCCACAGCACCGACAGGACGATGTTCTCCTTGGCCAGGACCCGCAGCACGGCATTGTCGGCGGCTCGCTGGCCGAACGCTCCGGTGAGGAGGTTGCGGGCGGTGACGCTCATGAACATCGGAATCGTCACGGTCCATACGATGATGCACCACGGGCAGCCGACGCCGATCTTGTAGATCGAAACGTAGAACAGGAACATCACCAGCGCCACACCGCAGGCCAACCCGATATTCAGCCCCAGCATCACCCATCGGGGCAGTCGAGTGCCGGACAGGATGAGCACACCGAGAAGCAGCGGGAAGACGAAGGCGGCAATACCCAAGAGCTGATTGGGGAAGCCCAGAAGCTCGGCTTCGGCATGCTCCATGACCGAACCGCAGGAGAAGAACGGGTTGAGGTCGCAGGAGAGCACGACGTCCGGGTTCGCGAGCTTCTCGTATTTCTCCGCCGACAGCGAGAAAGAGGCGAGGAAGCCGATGACGGAGGCGATGATGAGGAAGACGCCGAACGGGGCCGATCTGAGCACCCACGACGAAGTGGTATCAGCGGTCTCGAGGTCATCGGAGTGAGTCAGTGTGGTGTTCACTCCTCAAGAATGCCTGCCTGCGTCCCGTGCGGCAAACTCCGCACCCTGGGAAACCTCAGTGCAAGGCACTTCTGTGACATAATGGTCGGACGGATACCTGTTCTCACACCGAGCAGGAGAAGTGCCTCCACCGAGTCGAGGGTATGACCTCGCAGGTCGACAACAAGATGAGGCAACACGGAAGGCCTACGCGCTGAGCGCGAGCCGGACGTGCCATCCACAGGTTTCGGTCCATTGCGGACCATGCAAGGATCCGAAGATCCGTACGGTGTGGACGGCGTCTTCGGATGGGAGAACTGATGAACGATACCGACGGTACAGAGTCGACAGATCCGACCGAAGGCATTCTCGCGGACCTCGCGAATCTGCAGCAGTCGGCCAACGCCACGAATGCCGAACACGAGGATGTCGACGACAGCGTGCGCGCACGGCTTGACGACATCGCCGAGGCGGCCGAATCTCTGCGCATCGGCGACGCCGATGACAATGACGACGAAGAGGACGAACCCGCCCCTCGCCGAGGCGGCCCGAAATCAGCACGCGACGCCGTGGCCAATCGGGGACTCGTCTTCGAAGAGTTCGTCCGCGGAGACTCGGATGACGACGGCGATGACGATGATTCCGATGCCGGCGACGACGCTGATTCCGACGACTCCGATGACGAGTCGACGGCTGCGCAGGCTGCGCCGAGCTTCGACCCGCGCAACCCCTTTGCCGCGCCCGCTCCTGCCGCTTCCGCACCCGAACCCCGCGCGGCCCCTGCAGTGCCCTACGACGGCGGCCTGATCTTCCAGGTGCCGAAGGCCGAACTCGCCGAGGTCGTCAAGGTCGAGGACGAGTCCGACGACTGGGACGATTCCGACGACACCGATGACGACACCTCGTCCTCGCAGGAGAACCGCCACAACGACAGTGACGAGGACGAGAACTCGAACGGTCCGCGTCGCCGGCGGGGCGGCCGCGGCCGTCGCTCGCGCAATCGCGACGACTCCCACGACGATTCCTCGGACTCCGCTGACGATGCGAAGGACTCCGAGGACGACTCCTCGGACTCTGCCGACAGCAACGACTCGAAGTCCTCGAAGCGGGGATCGCGATCGAACAATCGCGGTTCGAAGCAGAACTCGGATTCGGACAATGAGGACTCACACTCGAAGTCGGACCACAAGGACTCCGACCACAAGGACTCCGACGATTCGGACGATGGTGACGACGACTCCGACAGCGGCTCACGCCGTCGCCGCCGTCGCCGGTCCCGCACCCGCAGCACCGACCGTGACGAGGTCACCTCGCTCAAGGGTTCGACTCGCCTCGAAGCCAAGCGCCAGCGTCGCAAGGAAGGCCGCGAAGCCGGACGTCGTCGCCCCATCATCACCGAGGCCGAGTTCCTCGCCCGGCGGGAGTCCGTCGAGCGCACCATGCTGGTGCGTGAGAGCGGCGACCAGACACAGCTCGTCGTCGTCGAAGACGGAATCGCGGTCGAGCACTACCTCAAGGAGAACCGTCAGCAGTCCTCGCTCATCGGCAACGTCTACCTGGGCAAGGTCCAGAACGTGCTGCCGAGCATGGAAGCGGCATTCATCGACATCGGCAAGGGCCGCAATGCCGTGCTCTACGCCGGTGAAGTCAACTGGGATGCACTCGGCATGGACGGCAAGGCGCGCCGCATCGAAACCGCGCTGAGCCCCGGGGATGCCGTTCTCGTGCAGGTGACGAAGGACCCGATCGGGCACAAGGGCGCCCGCCTGACCAGTCAGATCTCTCTGCCCGGACGATTCCTCGTCTACGTGCCCGGCAACTCGATGACCGGTATCTCGCGGAAGCTGCCCGACAATGAACGAGCACGCCTGAAGAAGCTGCTCAAGCAGCTTGTCGGCGACTCGAACGGTGTCATCGTGCGCACCGCCGCCGAGGGTGCCACCGACACCGACCTCTCGCGTGACGTCGAACGTCTTGCCAAGCGGTGGGAGACGATCGAGAAGAAGTCCAAGTCGACGAAGGTGCTGGCTCCGCAGCTTCTCTACAGCGAGCCGGACATGATCGTGCGCATCATCCGCGATGTCTTCAACGAGGACTTCAACTCGCTCGTCATCGACGGCGACGGTGCATGGAACACGATCCACGAGTATGTCGAATCCGTTGCCCCGGACCTGCTCGACCGTGTGCACAGCTACAACGAGGACGAGGACATCTTCGATCACTACCGGATCGAAGAGCAGATTCAGAAGGCGCTCCAGCGTACGGTGAATCTGCCCTCGGGCGGTTCGCTCGTCATCGACCGCACCGAAGCGATGACGGTCGTCGACGTCAACACCGGCAAGTTCACCGGCTCCGGAGGCAATCTCGAGGAGACGGTGACCCGCAACAACCTCGAAGCCGCCGAGGAGGTCATCCGCCAGATCCGTCTGCGTGACATCGGCGGAATCATCGTCGTCGACTTCATCGACATGGTGCTCGAATCCAACCGCGATCTCGTGGTGCGCCGCCTCGTCGAATGTCTGGGCCGTGACCGGACGAAGCATCAGGTCGCCGAGGTGACTTCACTGGGACTCGTGCAGATGACGCGCAAGCGCATCGGCACCGGACTCGCCGAATCCCTCGTCAGCGCTGGTGAGGACCTCACCGGCCGGGGACTGCTGCTGCCCGGCTCGGAAGAAGACGGCTCGAAGGCCCACCGCGGCAACCGGTCGTCGAACCACGACAACCGACGTGACCGCAAGCGTCGGGGTGACTCCGGCTCGAAGTCCAAGCACAACGAGTCCGAGACGACAGAGGAGAACGTGTCCTCGGACGCGTCACGGTCGGCCGTCGCCGCGATCGCGAAGGCCACTCTGAAGAAGGACGACGCGGAACCGACCGAGTCGAAGTCCGACGCTCAGACTGATAGTGCGGACTCTGCGAACAACGACGAAGGCGGAAAGCCCCGATCGCGTTCACGCAACGGGCGGCGCCGTTCTCGTTCGAACCGCAACGACGAATCGCAGACGGAGACGTCAGACGAGAAGTCGAGCAGGGACGAGCAGTCGTCGGCTGCGGAAGAGAAGCCTGCGGCCGAACAGAAGCCCGCAGCCGAGCAGAAGCCTGCAGCGGAAGAGAAGCCGGCTGCCGACGAGCCGAAGGACCTGCCATTGATGATCGGCACGGACAGCGAGACGAAGGTCGCCGCTGCCGCACCCGTCAAGCGCGCCCCGGCGAAGAAGAGCGAACCGGCGAAGAAGGCTCCTGCACCCAAGCAGGAACAGCTGCCGACTTCGTTCGTCATCATCGGCGAGGACTGAGCACCACACCCTCGTTGAGACACGACAGCGCCCCGCCGACGGATAACGTCGACGGGGCGCTGTCGTGTCAGGCGATCCTCTTACCGGATAGTCAGCCTGCCGACTGCTGATTGCGCGTGGTGCTGATGGTGGGCTGCGCCGCCTGATCGCCGCAGAGCACGATCATCAGGTTCGACACGAGATCGCTGCGTTCGGTCTGCCCGAGTGTGACGATCCGTCGACCTTCGATCTCCTCGATCGCCGTCTCCACCATTCCGACAGCTCCTTCGACGATGAGCTGACGAGCAGCGACGACGGCCGTGGCCTGCTGGCGTTGGAGCATGGCACGGGCGATCTCCGGAGCATAGGCCAATTGGGTGATGCGCGATTCGATGACCGTGACGCCGGCGGCCATGACCCGGGCGGCGACCTCATCGGAGAGTCGCGAGGTGATCTCGTCGGCGTTGTCACGCAGCGACATGCGGCGCGGATCCGAGGAATCGTAGGCGTAGGAGTTCGCGATGTGCCGAACAGCGGTCTCGGCCTGGATTGCGACGAACTCTTCGAAGTCATCGACCTCGAACATCGCCTGTGCAGTGTCCCTGACCTGCCAGACGACCACGGCGCCGATCTCGATCGGATTGCCGTCGAGGTCGTTGACCTTCAGAGTCGAGGTCTCATGATTGCGGATGCGCGTCGAGATCTGGTCCTTCGTATAGAAGGGATTGACGAATCGCAGTCCCGATTGTCTGACCGTGCCGACGTACTTGCCGTAGAGCTGGAGGACGACGGCGTGTCCGGGCGCCACCGAGGTGCATCCTCTGAACAGGAACATCGAGGCGATGAAGCACAGCACGGCGACGATGAAGAGGACGACGCCGACGGCGACCTGGGCGAAGCTCATGACGAAGCCGATGATGCCCATGAGCACAGCGGCGAGGAGCAGGGCGATGGCACCGACGATAGCGAAATAGCCGGAGACCCCGCCGGCCGGCTTCTCGCGCACGCGTTCACCGTCGGGGGAGACAATGCGCGTGGGGGCCGAGTTGGGCTGTCCTGGCCCTGAGGGAGGCCGACCGGAGTCCGGCGCCTGCACAGGTGAGCGTCGGGGCCCGCGGGCCGGTGCCGGCGATGCGGCGGGTCCAGCGCCGGAATTCGGCCCCGGACCTGAACCAAGACCCTGTTCCGGGTGTCGACTCCGTCGTGCCGGCGGCAGAGGTGAGCCTTCACCGTGGTGCGGCGGGGCACCGGTGTTCGCTTGAGCTCCAGCGGGCGGACCATACTGTGCCGTCGACTCCGAACCTCCGATCGACCCGGACTGAGCGCCCTGGGACCCATAGTGCCCGTTGGGATTCGTCACAGCCTCCGCACCGGGGTATGCCGAAGGCTGACCGTGGCCGGATTGGATGTGAGTGCTCGGATCTCCGCTGGGAATCGGGCCTCGATCGGCGGATGAGTTGGGGGTTCGAGGCGGCCGCTGACCTGGTTGCTGAGGGTTCTGAGTCATGTTCCCAGTTTAGGCCAGTTGATGAGACACGAATCTCAAATGGCCGCAGAGCCCCCTGTTTCGTAACGGTTCGATAACTGAAAGCGTTCCATAAGCTGGAACGCTTGAATGTGACACAAGTCTCAGTAAGTTGTCTCACTATGAACAATCTTCATATCTCAGCAGCGCCGGTCTCTCCGGTCGACGATGCCATCAACTCATGGTTCGAACCGATCGCGACGTGGTTCGGCAGCGTCATCTTCTTTCCGATCACCATCGGATCGATCTCGTTTCCCTTCGTCGTCCTGTGGCTGATCTTCGCGGCCGGGGTCTTCACCGTCTACTTCGGCTTCATCCAAGCTCGAGGGGCGAAACTGTCGCTCGAGATCATCCGCGGCAAATTCTCCTCGAAGTCCGACCCGGGCGAAGTCACTCACTTCCAGGCTCTCGCCTCCGCGCTGTCGGGTACCGTCGGTCTCGGCAATATCGCCGGTGTCGGTGTGGCTATCGCCCTCGGCGGTCCAGGTGCGACCTTCTGGATGATCATCGCCGGTCTCTTGGGCATGTGCACGAAGTTCGTCGAATGCACCCTCGGAGTGAAATACCGTGAGATCGACGAGAACGGGGTGGTCCACGGCGGACCATTCAAGTATCTCCCTGTGGCCTTCCGCCGCTTCTCCAAGCCGGTGGCCACGGTGCTCACCGGACTGTTCGCCATCGCCATCCTCATCTTCGGCATCGTCGGCGGCGGCATGTTCCAGGCCAATCAGACCTTTGCCCAGGTCCGCACGGCCACGGGCGGCGACGACGGGATCCTCGCCGGGCCCTTCGCCTCGCTCATCTTCGGAATCATCTTCGCAGCGCTCGTCGCCCTGGTCATCCTCGGCGGGATCCGTTCGATCGCGAAGGTCACCGACAAGCTCGTTCCCGGTATGGCCATCTTCTACGTCATCTCATGTCTCCTCGTGCTCGGGCTCAACTTCTCGAACATCCCGGCCGCTATCGGTGAGATCTTCGCCGGGGCGTTCAACCCGCAGGGTGTGGCCGGCGGCATTGTCGGAGTCATGATCATCGGCTTCCAGCGTTCGGCGTTCTCCAACGAGGCCGGCATCGGATCGGCACCGATCGCCCACTCGGCGGTCAAGACCCGCCGTCCGATCTCGGAGGGATTCGTAGCACTCCTCGAGCCCTTCATCGATACGGTCGTCGTCTGCACCATGACGGCGCTGACGATCATCGTCGCCAATCAGGCCTCCTACCGAGAGGACCTCGGCGCCGGTGAGATCGGGGGCGTGGCCCTGACTTCGGACGCCTTCTCGACCGTCGCCTCGTGGTACCCGGTCCTGCTGGCCATCGCTGTCGCGCTGTTCGCCTTCTCGACCCTCATCACCTGGGCGTACTACGGAGAGCAGGCATGGAGCTACCTGTTCGGCAATGCGAAGGCCAGCGTCACCGTCTTCCGCACACTGGTCTGCCTCTTCGTCGTCGTCGGCTGTGTGGCGACCTTCTCGAAGGTCGTCGAGTTCGCGGACGCCGCACTCTTCATGTGTGCCTTCATCAACATCCTCGGCCTCTACATGCTCATGCCGGTGGTCAAGAAGGAGATGAAGAAGTACCTCGCCGACCGCAAGGCCGGAACATTGAACGACCCGGACACGACCGACGCGGTCCCGGTCGACCAGCCCGCCTGAGTCTCAATCTCCTCTTCGAGGTGAGGGGGGCAGCCACTATCAAGGAACACTGTGCGCCGCGGCCATTCGGACGCGGCGCACAGGTGTATTCGAGCATCGCTAGACTGGGTGCGTGGATGAGAACAGATACGACAGAACACGCGCAGTCGAATGGCTGCAGGAGCTGCGGGGCAGCATCGACAACATCGATGCCTCCCTCGTCCATCTTCTGGCCGAGCGCTTCAAACTCACCGAACGCGTCGGCGAGCTCAAAGCCGACCATGGTCTGCCTCCAGCCGATGAGTCCCGGGAGGCCCGGCAGGTCGCCCGGCTGCGGGAACTCGCCGAGGAGTCCCACCTGGATCCCGAGTTCGCGGAGAAGTTCCTGGCGTTCATCGTCGCCGAGGTCATCCGTCGGCACGAACGCATCGCGGAGTCGCGCGAGAGCTGAGCGGGAGCGCTGTGGAGCTCGCATTCTCCGCAGGTGAACGAGAGATGGCTCACAATCTGCAGATCGGCCGCCGAACATGGGAGATGGGTTTGCCGATGGTGTGTTCTCTCGATTAGAATTGATCGTCGGTGCGCGTGAAGCACCACGGCTGGTGATTCCTCTCAATGGGATGTCTGCAGGATCCGTTCTGCGGCAGCCAAGGGACAACCGCCGTTCGTTTGTTTTCAACAGAAAGAGGGTTCGACCATGGTCTACGCCATCGTCCGCGCCGGAGGCCACCAGGAAAAGGTGAGCGTCGGCGACATCATCACAGTCAACCGAATGAAGGCGAAGGCTGGAGACAGCGTCGAACTCGATGCCGTACTTCTTGTCGACGGTGAGACGGTCACGACCGATCCCGACGCTCTGGCGAAGGTCTCGGTCAGCGCTGAGGTCGCCGGTGAACTCCGCGGTCCCAAGATTGTGATCCAGAAGTACAAGAACAAGACCGGGTACAAGAAGCGTCAGGGCCACCGCCAGGACCTCACCCGTCTGAAGATCACGAACATCAAGTAAGAGGAGACTTCTCACATGGCAAGCAAAAAGGGAGTCAGCTCGACCCGCAACGGTCGCGACTCGAACCCACAGTACCTCGGCGTGAAGCGCTTCGGCGGCCAGGCCGTCAAGGCCGGCGAGATCATCGTCCGCCAGCGCGGAACCAAGTTCCACCCCGGAGCCAACGTCGGCCGTGGAGGAGACGATACCCTCTTCGCTCTGACTGCCGGCGCCGTGGAATTCGGCACCCGCAACGGTCGCAAGATCGTCAACATCGTCGGAGCCTGATCCTTTCCGGATCCGTTCCGTCGTCAATATGATCTCTCCCTGAACGAGGGAGCATGAAGGGTGAGTCGAACGACTCACCCTTCATCTGATATAAGGACATTATGGCCACCGAGTTCGTAGACCGTGTCACCGTTCACCTCGCCGCAGGCGCAGGTGGGAACGGGTGTGCCTCGATCAGGCGTGAGAAGTTCAAACCGCTCGGCGGTCCCGACGGCGCCGACGGCGGCAACGGCGGGAACATCATCTTCCGCGTCGACCGTCAGACCACGACGCTGCTTCCTCTCCATCACCGTCCGCATGTGCGTGCCGACGACGGGGGAATCGGCAAGGGCGATCTGCGGCACGGCGCCGATGGACGAGACCTCATCGTCGACGTGCCCGAAGGCACGGTCGTGAAGAACACCAACGGCGATGTCATCGCCGACCTCATCGAGGACGGTACCGAGTTCACCGCCGCTGCCGGAGGCCGCGGCGGACTCGGCAATGCCGCGCTGGCATCGACGAAGCGCAAGGCCCCCGGCTTCGCGCTCCTCGGGGAGCCAGGGCAGAGCCTCAGCCTCGTCCTCGAACTCAAGACGATCGCCGATATCGCCCTCGTGGGTTACCCATCGGCGGGCAAATCAAGCCTCATTGCCGCGCTTTCTGCCGCGAAGCCGAAGATCGCCGACTACCCGTTCACGACGCTCGTGCCCAACCTCGGGGTCGTCCAGGCCGGGGACACGCGCTACACGGTCGCTGATGTTCCGGGACTCATTCCCGGCGCATCGGAGGGCAAGGGACTCGGCCTCGAGTTCCTCCGCCACGTCGAACGCTGCGCCGGTCTCGTCCATGTCATCGACATGGCCACCTGGGAGCCCGGACGCGATCCCGTCTCCGACCTCACGATCATCGAATCCGAGCTCGCCGCCTATGCCGTCGACCTCGATGACGGCAGCGGACTCCTGCCGCTCTCCGATCGCCCGAAACTCGTGGCGCTGAACAAGGTCGATATTCCCGACGGCCGAGATCTCGCCGATATCGTCCGTCCCGACCTCGAAGCCGCCGGCTATCGGGTCTTCGAGATCTCAGCCGTCAGCCATGCCGGTCTCCGGGAGCTCTCGTTCGCCATGGCCGAACTCGTGCTCGCCGAACGGGAACGTCGCGCCGAGCTCGAAGCGACACCGCAGCGCATCGTCATCCGTCCGAAGGCCGTCGACGATCGCGGCTTCGAAGTCCGTTCCGAACGATCCTCCGACGGACCGCTGTTCCGAGTCCTCGGCGACAAGCCTCGGCGATGGGTGCAGCAGACGGACTTCGGCAACGACGAAGCAGTCGGCTACCTGGCCGACCGGCTCGAACACCTCGGCGTCGAAGAGGCGCTGTTCAAGGCCGGTGCCAAACCCGGTGACACGATCGTCGTCGGCGGAGACGACGGTGTCGTCTTCGACTGGGACCCCACGACCGTCGGCGGTGCCGAGCTGCTGGGCTCCCGCGGATCGGACGCCCGACTCGACGAGGATGCGCGAGCCACACGCAAGGAGCGCAAGGCGGCCTATCACGAGAAGATGGACGCGAAGGCCGCGACGCGGGCCGAGTTCGAACAGGAGCGCTTGGCCGAACGCTCTCACCGCGAGAGCAGCCAGGGTGCGCCCGCGACGCGGTCTGCTGAGGGAGCCGAAGAGGAGTGAGCCCCGCGGTTCAGGCGGGCTCCTCCGCAGCGTCTGTGCGTGACGACATCGCCCACGCCCGCCGTGTCGTCGTCAAGGTCGGTTCGTCCTCTCTGACGACGATCGACGGCGGACTCGACGAGGCCAAACTCATCGCCCTGACCGATGTCATCGGGGCTCACCGGTCGGCCGGTCACGAAGTCATCCTCGTATCCTCCGGAGCGATCGCGGCGGGGCTGGAGCCGATGGGGCTGAAGAAGCGTCCCCGTGATCTGGCCAGCCAGCAGGCAGCCGCCGGGGTCGGTCAGGGACTGCTCATGGCCGCATACACGCGCGCTCTCGGTCGCTTCGACCTCGTCCCCGGTCAGGTCCTGCTCAGCGCCGATGACCTGATCCGTCGGACTCGGTACAAGAACGCCCAGCGTGCCATCGACAAACTCCTGGCCCTGGGCACCCTGCCCATCGTCAACGAGAACGACGCCGTAGCCACCGAGGAGATCCGTTTCGGAGACAACGACCGCCTGGCCGCGCTCGTCGCTCACTTGGCGCACGCCGATGCGCTCGTGCTGCTGTCCGACGTCGATGCGCTCTACTCCGGGCCTCCGGATCTGCCCGGTTCACGGCTGATCGACCGCGTGCACGGACCCAGCGACCTCGACGAGCTCGCCATCGGCGGCGTCGGGACGGCAGGCACCGGCACCGGCGGAATGGCCACGAAGGTCGATGCCGCCATCATGGTCGCCGATTCGGGAATCCCTGCTGTTCTGACCTCGGCTCCGCAAGCCGCCTCGGCGCTGGCCGGGGAGGGCGTCGGCACGTACTTCGCGGTCACTCACAAGCGTCGGGGCACCCGCCTGCTGTGGCTGCGCCATCTGGCCCGGACGTTCGGCACGGTCACGATAGACCGAGGCGCCGAGACCGCAGTGCTCTCGCGCGGAACCTCACTGCTCGCCGCCGGCGTCACCGCCTGCAGCGGGAACTTCGAGGCGGGTGACCCGGTCGAGATCCGCAATCTCGACGATGAGGTCATCGCGCGCGGAATGACGAACTTCTCCTCGGACGAGCTGCCGCTGATGTTCCGCGCCACGACGGAGGAACTTGGCACCCGTCTGGGAAGTGACTACCGTAAAGAGGTCATCCATCGAAACGATCTCGTTCTCACACAGGTGAGCGGGGGGAGATAGCCCATGACAGCAGCAGCCGAGATCCACCCGAAGACCGTCCGCGGAGTCACCCGCATCGTGCGCAACGCGAAGGCAGCCTCGAGTCTGCTGGCGACGACTTCGACCGCGGAGAAGAACGCGGCGCTCGGTGCCATCGCCGAGGCCCTGCGCAGCAACACCGACCGCATCGTCAAAGCCAATGACGCCGACATCGCCGCCGGCACCGAGAACGGGATGAGCGAGTCACTGCTCGACCGTCTGCGCCTCGACGCCGATCGCATCGCAGCGATCGCCGATTCCGTCGAGGACGTCATCGACCTCGCCGATCCGGTCGGCAACGTCGTCGTCGGACGCACCCTGCCCAACGGCATCCGACTCACCCAGAACCGGGTGCCGATGGGCGTGATCGGCGCGATCTACGAAGCTCGTCCGAACGTCACCGTCGATATCGCCGTCCTCGCACTCAAATCCGGCAACTCCTCGGTCCTGCGCGGCGGTTCGGCCGCACAGAACTCGAATACGGAGATCATCTCCATCCTCCGCAGGGCCGTCGAATCGGCGGGCCTGCCGGTCGACTCGATCAGCGGCATCGACCAATACGGACGGGAAGGCGCGCACGTGCTCATGCACGCCCGCGACTACGTCGATCTGCTCATTCCCCGAGGCGGCGCCGACCTCATCAACATGGTCGTGCAGGAATCGATCGTGCCCGTCATCGAAACCGGTGTGGGCAATGTGCACATGTTCATCGACTCCACCGCCACGGTGAAGACCGCCGTCGACCTCGTCCTCAACTCGAAGACGCACCGCCCGAGCGTGTGCAACTCGCTGGAGACGCTGCTCGTCCATGAGAAGGCGGCGAAGCGTGTGCTGCCGAAGATCCTCGAACGCCTCGACGGTGCCGGAGTCATCGTCCATGCCGACTCCGACGTCTCAGCACTGGCGCCGGCGGGGATGAAGGTCCGACGAGTGTCCAGGCGCGACTGGGCCAAGGAGTACCTGGGACTGGAGATCGCCATCAAGCTCGTCTCCGGGATCGAAGAGGCCATCGACCATATCCGCGCCTACAGTTCCGGCCACACCGAGGTGATCGTGACGAAGGACCTCGACAACGCGGACACCTTCGTCACCGCCATCGATGCTGCAGCTGTGGGAGTCAACGTCTCCACACGATTCACCGACGGGGGAGAGCTGGGCTTCGGTGCGGAAGTGGGCATCTCCACGCAGAAGCTTCATGCTCGCGGTCCGATGGGACTCGAGCAGCTGACCACCACGAAGTGGGTGATGATGGGCAACGGCCAAGTCCGTTCCTGAGTCAGAATCGGCTCCGAGACTCCATGATCCGGGCATGAACAGCCCGACCAGGGGAGATATCGGAGGAGGAAGAAGTCATGTCGATGCCGGATTCCCCGGTCGTTCATGAGAAACTGAGAAGGTAATGACCCCGATGCGCTTCATGCGCCTCGGATCACTGAGTAAGGAGAAATGACGTGAACGCAGCCATTATGGCCGCCGCAGCCGAAGGCGGGGAGCACGCAGCCCACGTCGAGCTGCCGATGGATCCGATCTGGTACGGACTCATCACCCTGGCGATCTTCATCACGATGGGCCTTGTGTCCCGGTCGTGGAAGGGCATCTCGCACCGCCACTGATATGGCAGAGCACAGACGCAGAGTCGGTGTCATGGGCGGCACCTTCGACCCCGTCCACAACGGCCACCTCGTCGCGGCAAGTGAGGTTCAGGCGACCTTCGACCTCGACGAGGTGGTTTTCGTCCCCACGGGACGGCCGTATCAGAAGGACGTCGAAGAGGTCAGCAGCGCCGAACACCGGTACCTGATGACAGTCATCGCCACGGCATCGAACCCGCGGTTCACTGTCTCCCGCGCCGATGTCGACCGCCCCGGCCCGACCTACACGATCGATACGCTGCGTGACCTTGCCCGCAGCTACGGTCCCGACACCGAGTTGTTCTTCATCACCGGCGCGGACGCTTTGGCTCAGATCTTGACGTGGAAGAATGTGGATGAGCTGTTTTCCCTGGCCCACTTCGTCGGGGTCAGTCGGCCCGGTCACGAACTCCACGGTGAGGGACTGCCCGTTGATCGACTGAGTCTCGTGCAGATCCCTGCGCTGGCGATATCGTCCACGGATTGCAGACAACGGGTGATGGATGGTGCACCCGTCTGGTACCTCGTACCGGACGGCGTAGTGCAGTACATCGCGAAATACGAGTTGTACAGGAGTGAGAATGGCTGAGGAGCAGTTCACGTCACGTCGAGCACGGCGAGAAGCCGAGAGGCTGGCGGCGGAACAGGCGTTCGAAGCACGAGAGGTTCCTGAGCAGCCGAAGGAGGCTCCGAACTCTCGCGCCGGACTCCTCAGTCCGCTGCCCCCGAAGAAGCCCGATGCAAAGCCCGTTGCCGAGAGCAGTGATGACACCACCTCGCGCATCGACCCCGAACCTTCGCCGCGGACCAGCCACGAACGCGGTGCTCTGGCATCGGACCACCCGCAGGAGTCTCGGCCGCCGGTGCATGCCGAGGATCGTCTCGACCCGACGCGGGACCCGCTGCCGCACTTCCAGACACGTGCTGAGAAGAAGCGGTATCTGCGCGAACACGGACTCTCGCTGTACGGCGATCTGTCCACCGGCGCACTGCCGGTTGTGGCCGATGAGAAGGAACTGGCCGAACGCCAGGCTGCGGCCGAAGGTCGCCTGACCGGACCGATTCCGGAAGTCTCGGATTCGGGATCCGCGGACTCGACCTCGGATTCCGCGAAGTCGGAATCAGACGCCGTTGACGCGAAGGCCTCGGCCAAGACTCCGGACACATCGTCGTCCGATTCGAAGCCGGATGCGAAGACCGTCGGGACCGAGCACGAGTCCTATGACACCGCCGGTTTCGGTGGAGCCACCGAAGAGGTCGCGGCCCGCGACTTCGAAGCCCCTGTCACTCCTTCCTCGGCTCCGCGTCCGACGACACTGGACAGCGAACCCTATGACGCGCTGTCGATGCCGTACTCGGCCCTTGACGGTGACGCTCCGGCACTCGGCACCGAAGCTTCCGAGAAGCAGCCTGCAGAGTCCGGCGAGAAGTCTGCACCTGCCGGTCGCGCTGATGCTGAGAAGCCTGCCGAGCCTGCTGAGAAAGAGAAACCTGCCGTCCAGGCTGATGAAGACAAGCAGGCCGACAGCGCTGACGATGTCAAGTCCTCCGACAAGACCGGAGAGACCGACCCCGCTGACGATGCCGAGCCGACGTCCCGGTCGCGTCGGATGCCGATCGTGCAGCCGCCCTCGACGTCCGGAGTCCGTGTCGTCACCGCCGCTTCGGCACAGATCCCCGAAGTCGATGAGACGCGCAAGGCAGATGCCAGTGGTTCGCAGACGCCGGACTCCGGTCGTGTGGACGAGACTCGCTCCGGCGGTGCCGACGAAGCGGCCGGTGAAGAAGGCTCCGATGATGCGGCACGTGCCCTGGCGGCCAACCCGGAGACCCGGCCGATGGACGCAGTTCCCGAGGCCTGGTCGCTGCCGAACGCCGACTACGAAGAAGAGGAGACCGTGAACCCTCCCGGTTCACGCATCCGCGCCAGCTCGGTGACCGGGCACGACGGGCAGATCCTCATGGGCGAAGAGCCCTCGAAGATGCCCTATATCGTCCTCGGCGTCGCAGCGTTCTTCGCGCTGGCACTCATCGTCATCGCCCTCGTCATGTTCATGTGAGCATCACTTGGTGCCCACCACCTCCACAACCGCATCCATGCGAAAGGATCTTGTGAGCGAGATCGCCGAATCCACCCAACTGCTTCGAACCGCCGCCAAAGCCGCGGACGAGAAGCTCGGAACCGACATCATCGGCCTCGATGTGAGCTCCACGCTCTACATCACCGACGCGTTCCTCATCGTCTCCGCCGACAACGAACGCCAGATCGGTTCGATCATCGACGCGATCGAACAAGAGGTGCAGCTAGTCCACGACCGCACCCCTCTGCGCCGCGAAGGTCGAGGAGGGGACTGGGTGCTGCTCGACTTCGGAGAGATCGTCGTCCACGTCTTCTCCGCCGAACAGCGCGAATACTATGCCCTCGAGCGGCTGTGGAAGGACGTCCCGGTCATCGATCTGCAGCTGCCCGAACCCGGTTCGGACGCATGACGAAGACCGTTCTGTTCTGGCGTCACGGACAGACGGACTTCAACGTCGCAGGTCGCTTCCAGGGACAGTCCGACGTCCCCCTCAACGACACGGGCCGAGCACAGGCCGAGCAGGCCGCGCATCGCCTTGCCGAACTCGGACCGGAACTCATCGTCTCCTCGGATCTTTCGCGCGCCGCTGCGACCGCCGACAGCCTGGCAGCTGTCGTCGGTCTCGAACCCCTTCGCGACGAACGGCTGCGTGAGACCGCCTTCGGTGAGTGGGAAGGCTCCACCCGCGCCGAGGTGGCCGAAACCTGGCCGGACGAACTCGCCGAATGGGCCTCCGGAGCCGATATCGCACCGCCCGGCGGTGAGTCCCGTTCCCAATCGGGCAGCCGAGTCGCAGCCGCCATCACCGACATCGTCGAGTCCGCCGAAGCATCGACGATCGCGATCGTCGCCCATGGTGCGGTGCTGCGTGGTGCCGCCGAGATGCTCCTGGAGATGAATGGGACCGGACGCCTCGGCGTCCTCGGCAACTGCGGACACGGAGAGCTCGGCTACACCGGCGACCAATGGGTTCTGCGCAGTTGGGGCACGCTCTCCCACTGAGTTGTTCGGTCGCACCGCTGCGGGCTCGGCCATCGGCTGAACGCGCCCTTGCGGAACCCGAGGCGGTCACCCGTGCATCAGTGTCCGCTCGGACTCAGCCGTCGCTCTTGCGGTCGGCAGCGACTGATCTGATGAGGTCGACCAGCGAGTCTGCCGACTTCGCCCAATCGAAGACCTGTGACTGACGCCTGCCGGCTACGGACTGTTCGGCCCACCTGTCGGCATCGGTGAGCCGCTCGATCGCGTGCGCGATCGAGCGCGGATCTTCCGGGTCGAAGTATTCGGCCGCCTCAGCGGCGATCTCTCGGAAGATCGGAATGTCCGACACGGCCACGGGCACTCCCTTGGCCATCGCTTCGATGACGGGCAGACCGAAGCCCTCCTCCCGCGAGGCCGTGACGAGGGCCGTCGATTCGTCGAGTAGTCGTGCATACTCCTCATCGCTGATCCCCCGATGGAAGACGACCTTCGCCCGGTCGGGAATGAGGGCTCGCAGCTGAGCTTCCCTCCGGCCTTCGATGCGGCTGGCGATGTGCAGGGTCCACCCCGGCAGGTGCTCGAGCGCGCGGATGAGGGATTCGACGTTCTTGTACGGCAGGAACGCGCCCATGTAGATGAGTGTCTTCGCATCGTGCCGGTTCACGGTCCGCGCCGGCGCTGCGACCGCCTCGGCGGCATTGGACACGACCTGCACCGGTCGATCCGTCAGCCGGTGGGCGGCGATGAGGTCCTTCGTCGTCTCGGACACAGCCGCAACGGCATCGGCGCGGTTGAGCAGCAGCCGCTGCGGGGCGAAGCTCAGGTGATACGCCCGCCACAGCAGTCGGACCGGCAGCGGCAGGTCGCCGGGCGGCTTCGGATGGGAGTAGTAGATGAGGTCGTGGATGGTGAGGATGAGCCCGTACCTGCGACCGAACGAACCCATCGTCTGCATCGTCGAGAACACGACATCGGCTCCCAGCGCATTGAGCTTTCCGGCGATGGCCACCTCGGCGGGCGAGGTGGGATCGTTCAGCTCAACCCACGAACATTCGGGAAGCAGCGCCAGCTGTGCCTGATCGCTGATGATCACGGTGACGTCGATCTCGGTGCCCTCCACGGCTCGCAGCAGGGCGGAAAGCAGACACGAACCGTACCGGGAGATCCCATCGTGATGGGTCGTGCGGGTGAAGCGTGCGTCGAAGAAGACCGACAGCCTCGGGCAGGGGCGAAGGCTCTTTGTGCTTTTGCTCATGGAACTCCGAGTCGATAGTCTGAAACTTCGAAAGTCTGTGTCTGTCAGTATGCGCATTGTTCGATGAAGGATCAGTGAGTGAAGGAATCATCACCTGTGCCCGCGGCCGTTGAGGCCCGGTCATGATCTTAACGCTGATCGCTCTGGCAGCACTCGTCATCCTCACCCCTTTTCTCACCCGTTTTGTAGGCAGGGAGAGCGGCTGGCCGCTCGCCGTCGCCTATCTGGGCGTGGCAGCACTGTTCACCCCCACCGCCGCCGAGGTGATGGCCGGGAAGAATCCCGAGATGTCGTATCCGTGGATTCCCAGCCTCGGTGTGGATCTGGCACTGCGAGCCGACGGCATCGGCGTCGTGTTCACCTATATCGCCCTGATCATCGGGGCCGTCGTGTTCGTCTATTCGACCCGATACCTCAGCCCCGGACGCAACACGAGCTTCTACTGGCTGATGGTGATCTTCACCTTCTCCATGGTCGCGCTCGTGCTCACCAACGATGTGCTCGTCCTGTTCGTGTGCTGGGAGCTGACCTCCCTGGCATCGTTCTTCCTCATCGCCCGATCCGGTTCCCCCGGGCAGGCACCGGCCCTGCGAACGATGTTCTTCACCTTCATCGGCGGCCTCAGCCTACTGGTGGCCACCGGAGTCATCATCGCTGTGACCGGGACGACGAACCTCGCCGAGGCGATCAGCTCCCCGGTGTGGGCGGGCCAACCCGAGGTCACGACGCTTGTGGCTGTGCTCGTCGGCGTCGCAGCCATGACGAAGTCCGCTCAATTCCCGTTCCACCCGTGGCTGCCAGATGCGATGGCAGCCGCCACCCCCGTGTCGGCTTATCTGCATGCTGCCGCCGTCGTCAAAGCCGGCATCTTCCTCATGCTCCGGTTCTCTCCGACGTTCCACGCCACACCGGCATGGAACGTGTTGCTCATGACGGCGGGACTCCTCACTGCCTGCCTAGGCGGCTGGTTCGCGCTCAACCAACATGACGTGAAGAAGCTCATGGCCTATTCGACGGTGTCCCAGCTGGGTCTCATCACCGCCGTCATCGGTGTCGGCACCGAGGCCGCGATCGCCGCCGCCACGCTCCACGTCATCGCACACGCACTGTTCAAGTCCGGTCTGTTCATGATGGTCGGAGTCGTCGACCACCTTGCCGGCACCCGCGACCTGGCGCGGATTCCGAAGCTCATGCGCACCGCCCCGGCGGCGTTCACGGTGATGATCATCGGCTGTGCCTCCATGGCCGGTATCCCGCCGCTGTTGGGCTTCGCATCCAAGGAGGCCCTGTTCACTGCGCTGGGGGAGACCCCGGGCGGGCCTTGGACCGGTTGGGTGACTCTGCTCGTCGCCGTCGGCGCATCCGTGCTCACCTTCGCCTACTGCGCGAAGACCGTCTGGGGCAGCTTCATCGACGGCCGCGAACCCGAACCACGTCGCATCCATCGCGGTTCACCCGTCATGCTCATCGCAGCGGCCCTGCCGATCCTGGCCTCGATTCCGCTGAGCTTCGTTCTCTTCCTCTTCGACACTCCGCTCGACCACGTGGTGCGAGCGGCGGTGCCCAAGGCCGCGGAGCCCGTCCACCTGGCGCTGTGGCATGGTTTCAACGTCGAACTGCTTGCCTCGGGGCTCATCATCGCCGTCGGCATCCTCATCGTCTTCCGTCGGTCCCGCGTCTTCGTCTTCTTCCACAAGGCCACCCTTCCCTTCGACGGTTCCGACGTCATCGATGGTCTGAACGCGGGACTCAAGAGGCTGGGACATGCCCTGTCCGCCTTCGTCCGTCCGATGAACTCCGGACCCTACCTCGCGCTGTCCCTGGGCGGGCTGAGCGTGCTCGCCATCGGAGCGATTCCCGTCGTCTTCGCCGATCTGCCCCCGCTGCAGGAGAACCTCAGCCGTCCCGTGGATATCGTCCTGCTCATCCTCATCACCGTGGCGGTGCTCGTTCTGTGCACCTCGCATTCGCGACTGACCACTGTGGTGGCGCTGTCTGCCATCGGCATCCTCGCCACTGTGCAGATCCTCGCTCTCGGCGCCCCCGACGTCACGCTGACGCAGCTGCTCGTCGAAGCGATGACGATCATCGTCATCATGCTCGTGCTCCAGAAGCTGCCCCGTTCGTTCTGGAAGTACCCGAAGCGCAAGCAGACACCGCGTGTGATCCTCGCGATCATCGTCGGCGCGAGCGTCACCGGACTCACTCTGGCGCTCAACGGCCGCCGGGAGCGCTCGGACCTCGGACAGTACTACCTCGACCATGCACCGGAGATCAGCGGCGGCAAGAACATCGTCAACACCATCCTCGTCGAGTTCCGTGCCCTTGACACGCTCGGCGAGCTCACGGTGCTCGGTATGGCCGGAATCGCGATCGTTGCGGTGATGTCGACGGTCAAGGACAAATTCCTCGACCCGCCCGCAGAGAACATTCCCGAGCCGCCGCGCCCGCCGTGGGTCTCCATCCGGCCCAAGGGCACGACCGCATACCGTGCCGTGCACGAAGCCTGGCCGAATGTCATCCCGCTGCAGCTGACCCTGAAGGTCCTCGGCCCACTGCTCGCGATCAGTTCTCTGCTCATCTTCTGGCGCGGCCACAACTCTCCCGGCGGCGGATTCATCGCCGCCCTAGTCGGAGCGGCCGTCATCGGACTGGCCTATCTGTCGACCCCGAAGGACCGGGCGATCGGACCGCCGCGAGCACCCTTGTACCTCATCGGTTCGGGCGTCGCCACGGCGGTGGTCACGGGTATCATCGGCCTGCTGTTCGCCGGTTCGTTCCTGCAGCCGATGCACGCCGAATTCGCCGGCCAGCACTGGACGACGTCGATGCTCTTCGACGTCGGCGTGTACCTGGCTGTGCTCGGGCTCATGCTGCTCTCCTTCAACCTCCTCGGCGTCTCCGATTCGGCCGCGACTCCGGCCGGTGATGATGTGCTCACCAACGGCATCATCCGCCGCGATGTCGAACGCACCCGCGAACGAGCCGATGAGCTGCTCTACGGTGAGCTCAGCGGGCCGATGGAAGCCATCCGCGGGGAACGCCCGAACCCCAGTCGCCGCCTCACCGCTGAGGAAGCCAAAGAAGCGAAGGTGCGGGCGAACTCGACGCACATCCTCTATGGGGACCCACCAGCCGACGGAGACGAGGAGGAAGCATGATTCTGGCACTGACCATCGGCGTCCTCACCGCCGGCGGCGTCTACCTGATGATGCAGCGGTCCATGGTCCGCGCGGTCTTCGGACTCACGCTCATCTCCCATGCCGCGAACTTCATCCTGCTCTCAGCCGGTGTCGGCGCGTGGAGAGGCGAACCTCTCGCCGGGAGCGGGGATCTCGCCGAGGCGGCCGATCCGCTGCCTCAGGCCTTCGTCCTCACCGCGATCGTCATCACCCTGGCGGTGACGATCTTCATGCTCGCCTTGGCCGTCCTCGGCCATGACGACGACCAGAAACGACATCCCGAGACAGGGGAGGAGCGCGACTCATGATCTCAGCCCTGCTCCTGCTGCTCATCGGCATTCCGCTCCTGGCCTCGGCCCTGAGCGTGCTCATCACCTCACGCACCTTCGACCGTCTGCTGCTGTTGGCTGTGCCCGTCCTCGTCGGCGGCAGCGGCATCGCTCTGCTCGGCGTGCACAGCAGCACACCGGTGATCGCCCATTCGGTCGGCGACTATGTTCCGGGACTGGCGATCGTGTTCGTTTCGGACACGTTCACCGCACTCATGCTGGTGCTCACCTCTCTCGTGGCCTTCGTCAGCAGCCTGTTCCTGATCTCCACCGGCGAGGACCAGTACCGGTTCGTCCCTGCGCTCATCCTCATGATGCTCACCGGAGTCTACGGTGCTCTGCTGACAGGGGATCTGTTCAACTTCTTCGTCTTCGTCGAAGTCATGATGCTGCCCGCCTACGCCCTCATCGCCGTCACGGGCACGTGGCGCAGGCTCGGCATCGGCCGTCTCTACGTGATGGTCAACCTGCTCACCTCGACGATGCTGCTCATCGGCGTCGGCTTCGTCTACGGTGCGACCGGCACCGTCAACCTCGCCGTCCTCGCCGATCAGGGGCGTCCGACCGGTCAGGCGGCGATCGCCCTCGGAGTGGTTCTGCTCTCGCTGATCATCAAGGCCGGCGGCGCACCGTTCCACGGTTGGCTGGTCCGCAGCTACCCGAACACCTCGGCGGGCATGATGTCGCTGTTCTCAGGCCTGCATTCGAAGGTCGGCCTCTACGCGATCTACCGCATCTACACCACTGTTTACGGGGACCCCGCGCCTTGGGCCACCGTCATCCTCACCATCGCCGTGGCCAGCATCCTCATCGGTGCGATCTCCGGCTTCGGGCAGGCCAGAGTGCGCAATGTGCTCGGTTTCCAGATGACAGCCGGAGTCGGCCATATCCTCCTCGGCGTCACCCTCCTGACCTCAGCCGCCCTCGGTGCTGGTGCCTTCTACATGATCCACCACATGATCACGATGTCAGGGCTGCTGCTCATCATGGGCGCGGTCGAACAGGCCTACGGCACCGGTTCGTTCCACAGGCTGTCCGGACTGGCCTCCCGCGAGCGTTGGGCGACCATCCTGATGATCCTCGGACTCTTCTCGCTCGTCGGTCTGCCGCCCACCTCGGGACTGTGGGGCAAGGTCGGCCTCATCACCGCCGCCACAGACACCGGCGGCGGCTTCGGCTGGATCCTGGTCGCCGCGATCGTGGTGGGAGCGATCATCAGCCTGCTGGCCCTGCAGCGCACGTGGCGCAACACCTTCTGGGGACCGCCGATGCAGACGTACCGTCCGGATTCCGCCGAGACCGGCCGAGCTCCGGCCGAGCCGATCACGCGCAGCGTGCGCATCCCCGCCCGACTGCTCGTGCCTGCCACCGTGATGATCGGAGTCTCCGTCGCGCTCTTCGCCTATCCTGAACCGCTGCTCGAACTCACCCACCGCGCAGCCGACGGTCTGCTCGACCACAGTGACTACATCCAGGCGGTGATGACGCCATGATGCGTCTCATCCACGGCATCTCCTACCTGTTCTTCATCATCTGGGCGATCATCACCGGTTCAGCGACCATCGTCGCGCGACTCTTCCGCCCAGATTATGCGGAGCCGATGATCGTCGAACTTCCGCTGCGGTGCGCCACGGATCTCGAGGTCACTCTCTTCGCCTCATCCATCACCATCACGCCCGGCACCCTGGTCACTGCGATCGCCGCCGGCACGTCGACGACTCCACCGGTGATCTTCGTCCATGCTCTGTTCGAAGACTCCGAGGAATCGGCGTTGGCCGGGCTCATCGACATGGAATCGCGCCTGCTGTCCATGACCCGTGGTCGGGCCCCCGGACCGCATGCCGAATCGTCAGGAGGTCGCTCATGATCGTCGTCGTCAGCATCTGCGCGGTCATCCTCGCCGCGGCCATCATCATCGGACTCGTCCGCGTGCTCACCGCACGCGATCAGGGCTCACGCGCAGTGGTCTCTGATCTCATCTACTTCTCGGCCATCGCCATTGTGACGATGCTCGGCATCGCCGTGTCTTCGTCGATCGTCCTCGACGTGATCTTCCTGTCCTCGATGGTCGGCATCCTCGCGACGATCGCCCTGTCGCGCATCCTTACGAGGGGGCACCGCTGATGAACGAAACCTTGGCCACGATCCTCGTCGGGATCTTCGGCATCACCGGGTCCCTGCTGCTTCTCGCCTCCGCCCTGGCGATGTTCCGCGTGCGGGATGCGCTGTCGAGGATCAATGTGTTCTCTCCGGCCACGGGGCTGGGGATGCCGCTCATCGTCATGGCCGCCTACGTCTTCGACCTCTACTCGTCCGGGTTTTCCTGGGTCTCGTTGATCATGGCGATCATCGCCGTGCTGTGCCTGATCATCGTCTCGTCCGTCGCGAGTAACACCCTTGCCCGGTCGGCGCTGCTGTCCGGACAACCGGTGTACCGCAAGACCTCACCGAACCGACTGGCAACGCCCCCGGAGGGTGTCGTCGACGTCGATCCCGACGCACAGGATTCCTGAGCCGGCCATGTCAGCTGGGTCCGCCGGGCGATATGGATCGCTTGAGGTCAGTCCCGTCCGGTCGTGCGCATCGTGATGTTGATCCTGCCCCCGCCGAGGTGGTCCAGCCGTCCCGCATCCGGTGCGGTTCCCGGTTGGATCGACTTCACCCCGTGATAAGCGAACCGGGCAGGTCCGCCGAAGACGAAGGCATCACCTGACGCCAGTCGCAGATCCTCGAAGGGACGGTTGCGGGTCTCCGTGTTGCCGAACCGGAAGAGGCACGTATCGCCCAATGACAGGGACACGACGGGGGCAGGATCGAATTCGTCTTTGTCCTGGTGCATGCCCATCTTCGCGTGATCGTCGTAGTAGTTCACGAGCGCCACATCGGGGTGGTAGCCGGCAGGATCGAAACCCCAAGCGGCAGCGGTTCCCGGGGCGAAATCAGCACTGTCGTCGACGACCGTGACCGCGGACTGCAGCACCTGCCGACCCAGACGGGTCATCCAATCGGGGAAGGGCAGCACCACCTTGTCGTTGACGTCGACGGCGCGTCGATCGTAGCGACCGGGCTGCCAATGCCAGCCCAGACCGATCGTCGTCACACTCATCGGATGGCCCGCGATCGTCGTGGCATGGGGTGGAATCGGGCCGGACTGCCAATCGGCGTAGCGGGCGATGATCCACTGCTGTGCCTCGGCGGTGAGGAAGCCCGGCACCCAAACAGCGCCGGGCGCGACGATTCTCGGTCGGCGGTCGAAGGCCTCATCGGCGAAGAGCGAATCCATGTCTACCAGGATGCCAGAGCAACACAGAAACCGCGGGGCCGGTGACAGTCTGTCACCGACCCCGCGGAGGCATCGTTCGAGGGCTGATCGACGAGGTTCAGAGTTCGCCGACAGGCACCTGTTCGTTTGCGAGGCGATCGGCGGAGACCTCCTTGCCGACGAGGGCACGGAGCTCGTCGCCGTAGTCCCAGACATTGACGTTCATCGCCGCGGAGACCTTGCCGTCGCGGAGCCAAAACACGATGAACTCGCCGCTGGACTTATCCCCGCGGATGACGACGTCGTCCTCAGGACCGCCGCGACCGACGTATTCCATCCCGAGGTCGAACTGGTCGGTGTAGAAGTAGGGCTGCCAGTCGTAGGTCTTGGTTCCGCCGCTGATCGTCGAGGCCGCGACCTCGGCCTGGCGCACTGAGTTGTCCCAGTGCTCGACGCGCAGACGTTCGCCGCGCAGAGTGTTCTGCGCATTCGCGATATCGCCGATCGCCAGCACATTGCCGTCCGAGGTGCGCATCTGCTCGTCGACGACCACACCGTTCTCAGTCGTCAGTCCCGCAGAGGAGGCGAGATCAACGGCGGGACCTGCGCCGATGCCGACCACCACGAGATCGGCTGGGACGCTTCCGGCAGACGTTTCGACAGCCTCGACCGCTGAATCACCGGTGAACGCGGTGGTGTTCGCGTTCTTGAGGAAGTTCACTCCGTTCTTGCGGTGCAGATCCTCGAAGTATTCTCCGAGCTCCTGTCCGAGGACGGCAGAGAGCGGGGGAGCGTCGGTGTTGAGGATGACCGTGACATCGCAGCCGTTGGACTTGGCCGCTGCCGCGACCTCGAGGCCGATCCAGCCGCCGCCGATGACCGCGACCTTCTTGCCGTCGCCGAACTGGGACCGGATGGCCACTGCATCTCCGGCATCGCGGAGAGTGTGGATGTTGCCAAGCTGAGCGCCAGGGACATCGAGCGTGCGGGGTACCGCTCCGGTGGCGAGGATCGCCTGGCCGTAGGACAGCTCCTGACCGTCATCGAGGGTGACCTTCTGCGCACTTGTGTCAAGGGCGGTCACCGAGGTGCCGAAGTAGGTCGAGACGTCTTGAGCGGAGTACCAATCTTCGCCTCGGAGAGCTGATTCCGCAGGATCCGAACCCTCGATCATCACCTTCTTCGACAGGTCCGGCCGATAGTACGGAGCCGCAGGGTCGGCGCCGACGAGTGCGATCTTCGCCGTGTAGCCGGCGTCGCGCAGCGATTCGACCACTGTGCCTCCTGCGAGGCCTGCGCCGATGACGACTGTTCCGAATTCTTCTGCCATTGTCGGTCCTTTCGTAGAGGGGGACTCACTTTCGACTGTACTCGCGAAGATCGAGGGTCTCCACCGGACCCGTCCCAGGTGACATGCTGTGCCGATGGCAACATGTCTGCGGGCCGCGATTTTGATCGAGACCCGGGTGGAGGCGTAAGCTGAAACCGGAAGAGGGGCTATAGCTCAGTTGGTAGAGCGCTTCGTTCGCAATGAAGAGGTCAGGGGTTCAATTCCCCTTAGCTCCACGTATGAGGCTCGGAACCGTGAGGTTCCGAGCCTCTTCTCTGCATACGAGCTTCTGGCTACCCGGGCTGACCAGGAACTGAACTGTTGCAGGCCCTCACCATCCGTGACATATTCGGTTCATGGTGGGGAAACTTCCAAACGACGCCGACGCTTTGGCCGGAATGCACTTCTCCGCGGCCACAGCAGCATTCCAGATCGAAGGGGCACGCACCGCAGCCGGTCGCGGACGCAGCATCTGGGATGACTTCGTCGATGCACCGGGCAATGTCATCGACGGCAGCCCTGCCGAACCGGGCCCCGACAGCTTCCACCGCTTCGACGAGGACATCGCACTGCTCGCCGGCCTCGGCGTCGATCGGTACCGCTTCTCTATCTCCTGGACCCGAGTCATCCCGAACGTCGGCACAGACGCCTCGGTCAACCCTGCCGGACTCGATTACTACGACCGCCTCGTCGACGGACTGCTCGCCGCCGGGATCACTCCGGAACCGACTCTCTACCATTGGGACCTGCCGGTCGCACTCGAAGCCAGCGGCGGGTGGCTAAACCGCGATACGGTCCACCGCTTCGGTGACTATACGGAGGTCGTGGCCGACCGCCTCGGCGATCGTGTCCGCCACTGGTACACGATCAACGAACCCGCTTCGACATCACTGCAGGGATACGCCCTGGGGGAGCTGGCCCCCGGACAGACTCTGCTCTTCGAAGCCCTGCCCACCGTCCACCACCAGCTGCTGGCACACGGGATCGCCGCACCCATCCTGCGGGAGAACGGCGCGGTGCAGGCTGCCCCGACGCTCAACCACAGTCTCATCCTTCCTGCCTCCGAAGCCGCCGACGACCAAGCCGCGGCAGGCCTGCTCGACGTAATCCACAACCGGCTCTTCACCGACCCGCTGCTGCTGGGAACCTATCCCGACCTCAGCGCCTTCGGCGTCGAACTGCCCATCGAGGACGGTGATATGGAGCTGATCTCTGCACCGAATGAGGTCTATGGCTTCAACTACTACAACCCCACCACGGTCCGCGCCTCTGAAGGACCACTGCCGTTCGAGATGGTGCCCACGCCCGGAGCGCCCGTCACCGGGTTCGGTCCCATGTGGCCGATCCGCCCGGATACGATGCGCGACTTCCTCATCGACATGGCTCGGCGCTACGAATCCGCATTGCCGCCGATCATCATCACCGAGAACGGGGCCTCGTTCCCCGAACCGGACACCACGGACACGGAGATCAGCGATTCCGATCGGATCGACTATCTGCGCGACCACCTCGGCGCGGTGATCGAGGCGAAAGAAGCGGGTGTGCGCATCGACGGATACACCGTCTGGTCGCTGTTGGACAATTTCGAATGGGCCGACGGGTGGAGCCAGCGCTTCGGCCTCGTCCACGTCGATATGCGCACAGGAACGCGGACGCCCAAGGCGTCCTTTCGCTGGTATCGGGACCTCATCTCCGCGGCGCGATCATGAGCACAGTCAGCCCTCCACCTCACCGAGGCGGCCCCGCCGCTCGAGCACGAGTCTCGGTCGGGTGGATGGTGTGGTTCACCCTCGCCTGGCTGGCGATCTGGACGGTTCAGCTGACACCGATCCAACTCCTCCTGCCGCTCCAACTCGACACTCAGAGCGGACACTGGATCGACGGAGTCGTCTGGTCAGGGCTCGTGCTCTCCGCCGGAGGATTGGCCGGAATCATCGCAGCACCCATGGCCGGAAGGCTCTCCGACCGCACCCGGTCCCGCTTCGGCAGGAGGCGTCCCTGGGCGATCGGGGGATCGGTGCTCGCCGCACTCGGTCTCGTCCTCACCGGCAGCGCAGAAGGGCCGGTGCTGGTCGGTGCCGCCTGGCTGGTCACCTCGGTAGGAGTTTCCGTAGCATCGTCGGCGCTGACCGCACTCATCGCCGACCAGCTCGATGACCAGCGCGGTGCGGCGTCGGCCGCGGCAAGCTCGGCCCAAGCTGTCGGAGTCGTCGTCGGTGTTGCCGCGATCGTGCTGTTGGGTCTGAGCACGGGCGCGTCCTACACGGTGCTCGCCGGGTTCATCTTCGTCGTCGGCACTCTCACCGCGATCCTGCTGCCCGATCCGCCGCTGCCCCATGAAGCCGTGCTCGAGTTCCACGCCCGTCGTGAACTCATCCGGCCGCGAGTCTCCTCACTTCTCGACCCGAGCTTCACTCGTCTGCTCGTCAGCCGCTTCATCGTCAACGTCGGCAATGCCTTCGGCACGTCGCTGCTGCTGTTCTTCCTGCTCTACGGCATCATGATCCCCGCCGCCGACGCCGAGAACAGTCTGCTCATCCTCATCGTCATCTACACCGTCTTCGTGGTGACCGCCTCGATCCTCGTCGGCATGGTCACGGACAGACGAGGAAGCCGACGACTCTGGACAGCCGTGTCGGCGCTCGTCCAGGCCTGCTCCGGAGTCATCATCCTCATCAGCCCGAACTTCACCACAACAGCGGTGGCAGCCGGAGTCATGGGCGCCGGATACGGCGCGTATATGGCCGTCAGCCTCGCACTCGCCACCGACCTGCTGCTCGACCCGGACGATCACGCCCGTGACCTCAGCCTCGTCAACAGCTCCGCGAATCTCGGACAGCTGATCGGTCCGCTCCTGGGCGCCGGACTCGTCGCCCTGGTCGGCGGGTTCTGGCTGATCTTCGCAGCGGCCGCAGCCGTCTCCGTGCTCGGGGCCGGACTCACACTGACCGTGCACCCCTCACGTGCGGTGCTGCGAGCGCCGCAACCAGACTGACGGATCACGACACAGTGATGAGAATTCTGCTCCGGCGTCGCGATCCGACGTGTGCCGGGTCAGGACAGGCCCAGGAGCTTTCCGCTCTTCGACAGCTCTGGGTCCGTGCATGAGGACAGGTCGAAGCAGCAGGGGCGACGTTTGCCGGATTCGAGCTTCGAGATCGCGACCTCGACTCGACGTGCACGCGTATCGGCGTTCTTCGTCGCCTTGATCCAGCGCACCCATTCCCAGCGCGCCATCGGCGTCAGGCCGGACCACACGTCGTCGAGGTCGCCAGCAGCATCGAGAGCCGTGCGGAGGTCCGAGGGAACCGTCACCTCCGGCCAGTTCTTCGTCGGAGTCAGGCCGACCTCGACCTCAGCTCCCTCTTTCGCCCCTAGCGCCTCCCACTGGTCGTCATCGAGACTGATCCAATGGCCGCGACGACCGTCGGGTTCGATGACAGTGCTGAATTCGGTGCCATCAAGAGTGCCGTTCACGGCGACCTGTCCACGGGAGGGCAGCTGATCGCTGGCATCCTGCGGCAGGCGCAGAATCGGGCGGGCGCCCAGCAGCTCGGCGTTCGCAGTGAACGTGATGTCGGCTGTTGTGGTGGTCATGGTGACTCCTCATGGAACGGATGTGGCAGCACGGATGCGCGCGTCGGGATACTCGGCTTCTATTGAAGCGATGGCTTTCAGAATAGCGGCCCGAGCCTGGGCTGACTTCTCGATTCCTGATGCGTTCGCCCACCGTGAGTGCGAAGCGGACCGGCAGCTGTCGTCACTGCCGGTCCGCTCAGGCCGCTGAAGTATCGGTTGTCTCCGCAACCGAGGGTGAAGGTTCAGCCGATCGAGCGACCGACCCAATCCGGACGCTGTGCGTCGATCTGAGCGATCCGTTCCGCCACGGTGTCCGGGAACGGTACGACTCGGTCCGAAGTCTGATCGACATGGAGGGCCATGATCTCCTCAGTAGACACGAGCCGATCCCCGACGTACATCTCATAGGCGAGATGCAGCTTCTTCTCCCCGGCACTGACAAGGTGAGGGACGACGGTGAGTCGGTCGCCCAGGGCCGCCTCGTCGAGGTAGCGGATATGGGATTCGACCGTATACAGGGACGCCTTCTCCGATTCTCGATAGGCGGCGTCGAGGCCGAGCTGGTCCATCACCTGATCGGTGGCGAAGCCGAAGACGAGGACGTAGAAGGCTTCGGACATGTGCCCGTTGTAGTCGATCCACTCGGGCACGACCTCGGTGGTGTAAGTACCCAGTGTCGAAGCCGAGGCGGTCGTCGACGTCGCAGCGCTGGACGAAGGAGCAGGTGCGGCAGCGGGGGATGCCGCAGACGCCGAAACGCCGTCTGCAGACTGACCGGCACCGGAGTCCGCCGAGGAGGTGGCCAACTGGTCGGTGAGCCGACGCAGTGCGATGATCCCGGCATCACGGTGGGCCACGAGGTCGGCGATGGAGCGTTCACCGGCTTCGATGTCGCAGCCGGCCACGACGTCATCGCGCAGCTGCTGGCTGAGCTCAGGGGCAGTCAGGCGCGTCCACGGGGACTTGAGCGAGGGACCGAAATGATCGAGCATATGCGCCATTCCGCCCTCGCCACCGGCGAGGTGGAAGGTGAGCATCGGTCCCTGAAACGGCCACCGCAGACCGGGACCGTCGGTGATCGAGCGGTCGATCTGCTCGACGGTGGCCTCACCCTGCTCGACCATGTACAGGGCCTCCCGCCACTGGGCCTCCTGCAGCCGGTTGGCGATGAAGCCGGGGACCTCACGGTCCATGCGGATGACGGATTTGCCGATATGGGTGAAGAAGTCTGCGGCCCAGTCGAAAGCGGCAGTTGATGTGGACTGACCGCCCACGACCTCGACCAAAGGGATGAGGTAGGGCGGGTTGAACGGATGGCCGACGACGAGTCGTTCGGGGTGGGCCGCCTCGGTGGCCATTTCGGTCATGCTGTAACCCGAGGTCGACGAGCTGATGACGATATTCGGTGGGCAGGCCTCGTCGATCTGGGCGAGGAGACCGCGCTTGAGCGCGAGATCTTCGGGAGCGGACTCCTGGACGAACCCGGTGCCGGCGACCGCCTCGGCGAGGTCAGTGTGGATCGACCACGCTATCCGATCGGCTCCGACGACCATGTCGAGTTCGGCCAGGGCCGGCCAGGCTGCGTCGAGGAGGCGCGAGAATTTCTCGCCGGCGTCCGGCGCCGGGTCCCAGATCCTCACCCGGTAGCCCTGAGCGAGGAAGTACGCGGCCCAGCCGCCGCCGATCGTTCCGGCGCCGACGCAGGTGATGGTGTCGATCGCATCGAAGTCGGGGAATGCAGAGGTGGAGTCGTTCACAGATCGCCTCCAGAGATGGTCGGGGTCTGCACGCGCAGATCGAGGATCTCGCGGGCCTCTTCGGGGGTGGCCACGGACGAGCCGAGGCTGGTGATGATCTCGACGGCACGAGCGGTGAGGTCCGCGTTCGTGGCCTTGACGCCCTTGGACATGTAGAGGTTGTCCTCGAGTCCGACGCGGGCGTGACCGCCGGCGAGCACGGAGTGGGCCACCCACGGCAGCTGGTTGGCGCCGATGGCAAACGACGTGAACTGTGCGCCCTTGGGCAGCATGTTCACCATCGCAGCCAGCAGGCCCGGATCGGCGGGCGCACCGTAGGGGATGCCCATGCACAGCTGGTACAGCGGCGGGGCGTCGATGAGCCCCTCTTCGACGAGGACATTGGCGAACCACAGATTGCCGGTATCGAAGATCTCCATCTCGGGACGCACACCCAGAGTCTGGATGCGCTTCGATCCTTCGCGGAGCATATCGGGGGTCGAGACGTAGAGGTTCGATCCCTCACCGAAGTTGAGGCTGCCGCAATCGATCGTGCAGATCTCGGGCAGCAGCTCCTCGACGTGGGGGAGTCGGTCCAGGGCGTTGATGAGGTCCGTGCCGGGCATCGTAGTCAGCGGATCCTGTGGGTCGATGATGAGGTCGCCGCCCATTCCGGCAGTGAGGTTGATGACCGGGTCGACGTCGGAGGCGCGGATGCGGCGGACGACCTCACGGTAGTAGGAGACCTCGCGTGAACCCTGTTTGGTCTCGAGGTCGCGGACGTGGATGTGGACGACCGATGCTCCGGCGCGGGCAGCTGCGATGGCATCGTTCGCGATCTCTTCGGGGCTGACGGGAACGTGCTCGCTCTTGCCGGTGGTGTCCCCGGCTCCCGTGACGGCACAGGTGAGGATGACCTTGCGGTTCATGATGACTCCTTCAGTCGATCGGTGGACGTATCGGTTGTGCGTTCTGTGGTGGTTGGTGCGGTGGTCGTGGTCGCAGCTGCCGCTGCCGGGTGCATGATGGCGCGGTCGAGGTAGGAGCGCAGACGCAGTGAGAGGGTCTCGGCATCCATCACTCCGGTGAGCACCTTGATGCCGAGGCCGTCGAGCAGAGAAGTGAGCTCATCGGCCATGGCCCGCGGGTCGCCGGCTTGGAAGCAGCCGGTCCGCTGACCATCCTCGATCGTCGTTTGGACGGTGCGCGACCAGCGTTCGTAGCTGCGCGGATAGTTCGACAATGTCGAGCCCTCGAGCGCCATTCGGGTCCAGGTCTGCAGCCAGATCGACCATTCGCCGCGTTCCGTGCGACCCAACGGTGACTGCAGCTTCAGCAGCCGTTCGAGGCGCTCTGCTGGGTTCGCGATGTCATCGAGCCACGCGATCTGACGGTCGAAGGCGAGCTTGACCGAATAGTCGAGGGCGGCATCGAAGAGTTCGGATTTGTTCGCGAAGTAGTAGTGGATGCTCGGCGCGGACACTCCCGAGGCGGCGGCGATATCGGCGATGCGCACGGAATCGAAGCCGTGTCGGCCGAACAGGGTCCAGGCCGCCTCCGCGATGCTGCGCTTGGGAGTCGCGTCCTCGTCGGTGTCTGCGACGTTCGCTGAGTTCGGCGGAGCCGCAGAGACCTGTGACTCGTCGCCGAGCAGCCAGCGCACTGTCACGCCGGTGACGGTGGCCACGCCGAGGAGCTCATCGGCCGTGAATCGGCGGCGACCGGACAGAGCCTTGGACAGTTTCGTCTCGTCGATTCCGATCGCTTCGGCGACCTTGCGCTGCTTGAGTCCCGAGCGCCGGATGGCTTCCCGGACGCGGAGTCCGGTGGCCTCGGAACTCGGGCCGTCCTCGCGATGGGAATGATCCCCGGTGTCGGACGTCTGCGCACCACTCATGAGGCCGAACCTACCTCAGCATCGAGACCGTTCGCAAGGAAATGTGAATAGAAGTCAGAACTTGCGATTTGCGGTCCCGAAAAGAAATCCGCGCCTATCCGCACCGTCCGACCCACCACAAATCGGTTCTATGACGTTAGTCTCGTTATCGGTGGGCGATCCCCATCACCATCGACCGCGCCGAGGAGCATCCATGACCGAGTCCCTTCACTCCCGCATGCACGTCGTCTCCGACGAGACGCGCAACCTCGTCAACCTCGTGCTCGAATACTCCCGTCGTCGCACCCTGGCTGAAGACACGCCGCTCGACCACCCGACCTCGGAAGCGGAGCTGCGCCGGTTGGCCGGCCCCACCGTCACTGAGGAGGGACTGGGATCCGCGCGGGCGCTGGCGATCTTCGAGCACATCTTCGCTCCCGCCTGCATTTCCACCGACCACCCGAAGTACCTGTCCTTCATCCCCAGCGCCCCGACGAAAGCCGCCGTCGCCTTCGACCTCGTCGTCTCCGCCAGCGCCCTCTACGGCGGATCGTGGCTCGAAGGCGCAGGAGTCGTCCACGCCGAGAACGAAGTCCTGCGGTGGCTGGCCGGGGAGTTCGGACTGCCCGCCGGGGCCGGGGGCGTCTTCGTCCAAGGCGGGACGATCGGCAATCTCTCAGCCCTCGTCGCCGCCCGCAACGCGAAGAAGGAGAAGCTCGGGGACGCTCGCCCCGGTCGGTGGGTCATCGTCTGCAGTGCCGAGGCTCACTCATCGGTCGCCTCAGCGGCTGAAGTCATGGACGTCGACATCGCACCCGTGGCCACCGGTGAGGACGGGATCCTGCGCCCCGACGGGGTACGCGAGGCTCTGGCCGAACACGGTGATGCCGTGATCGCGGTGGTGGCCACCTCGGGGACGACGAACTTCGGCACCATCGACGATATCGCGGGCATCGCAGCGCTGAAGGAGGAGTTCGACTTCTGGCTCCACATCGACGGGGCCTACGGTCTGGCGGCCATGCTCTCGCCGCAGGCCCGACACAAGTTCGCCGGCGTCGAGGCGGCCGACTCCCTCATCGTCGACCCGCACAAATGGCTCTTCGCCCCCTTCGATGCGTGCGCGCTCATCTACCGTGACCCGAGTCTGGGACGGCGAGCGCACACGCAGAAGGCCGAATACCTCGATACGCTCACCGATGCTCAGGATTGGAGCCCATCGGACTTCGCGATCCAGCTCACCCGGCGTCCGCGCGGTCTGCCGCTGTGGTATTCGCTGGCCAGCTACGGTGCCGAGACCTATCGGGAGGCGATCGGTCATTCGATCGACCTGGCGCGGGAGATCGCCACGGAGATCAAGCGGCGGGAGAACCTGCGGCTGGTGCGCGAACCTGAACTCTCCGTCGTCGTGTTCGAACGCGATGGGTGGGAGCGGGCTGACTACGATGCGTGGTCGGATCGGCTGCTCGAGGATCAGCGCGCCTTTGTGGTGCCGAGTTCGCACAAGGGTCGGCCGAACGCCAGGTTCGCCATCGTCAACCCGCTGACGACCTTCGACGATCTCACCGACATCCTCGACTCGATGGAGTGACGGTTGCGTCTGGGGTCGATCTCACCCTGAACTGAGCCTCATTTGGGGGACACGGTGCCTCATTCCTCGGGGGCATCCTCGGCGGCGTTGGTCGAGGTGGGGCGGGGACGGAGTTCGACGGTGAACGTCGGCAGCAGGAGTTGGGTGATCGGGCCGATGCCCAGTGCATAGAGGACCGTGCCGATGCCGACGACCCCGCCGAGCAGCCAGCCGACGGCGACGACGGTGACTTCGATGAGGGTCCGCACCAGTCGGATCGAGCGGCCGGTGACCCGGGAGATCCCAGTCATCAGACCGTCGCGGGGACCCGGTCCGAATTGGGAGCCGATGTACATCGCCGAGGCGACCCCGTTGAGGACGACGCCGGTGACCATGAGCACGATGTTCCAGCCGAGCTCCTCCGGTTGGGGCAGGAACAGGCGGGTGAGGTCGAGGGAGGGTCCGATGAGGAGGGCGTTGAGGATCGTGCCGATGCCGGGCTGCTGGCGCAGGGGGATCCAGATGAGGAGGACGAGGAACGCGAGGATGGTGATGATGGTGCCGAAGGACAGCGGCACATGGTTCTTGATGCCTGAGTGGAGGACGTCCCAGGGCATCATGCCCAGTCCCGCGTTGACCATCATGGCCATCGAGGCACCGAAGAGGTAGAGGCCGAGGAGCAGCTGGGGGAGGCGTATCCAGAGTCGTCCGCCGCGCAGCTGCGCGATGGGGCCGACATTGGCCAGCTGACGTTTCGGTGCTCTCATCGTGGTCATCCGGTGGCTTTCTGTGCTCTGAGGTAGTGGTCCTCTCATTCTGACCGAAATTGGTCT
The DNA here is from genome assembly GCF_001570805.1 of Brevibacterium epidermidis NBRC 14811. Taxonomy (GTDB): domain Bacteria; phylum Actinomycetota; class Actinomycetes; order Actinomycetales; family Brevibacteriaceae; genus Brevibacterium; species Brevibacterium epidermidis. The sequence goes on from NZ_BCSJ01000011.1 coordinate 337,365, forward strand.
TGCGTGAAATAGCCACTTGCAGGAAAGTGGTCCTATGGAGGTCGGATCATGAGCACAGTGGCCCTCGGAGCGAAACGTCTGGCCAGTGTCATCGGGGACGGCCCGTGGAAGACACCGGCCTTCGAATCCCTGGCGGCGGCCGTGGCCGCAGCGATCACGGACGGACGTCTGCCGGTCGGTGCCAGACTGCCGAGCGAACGGGAGCTTGCCGTGGCCGTGGGCGTGTCCCGGACGACGACGGGCCGGGCCTATGCCCACCTGCGAGAACAGGAATTCATCGTCACCCGACGCGGTTCCGGCAGCATCGTCCAGCTGCCCAGTGTCCCCGGCGGCCGCATCGACCACCTGCTCTCACCATCCGGTGCCGATGAGACCGAGATCGACCTCACCTGCACAGCGCCCGTCGCAGCCCCTGAGATCCTCGACGCCTATGAACGCGCACTCTCGCGTCTGGGCGCCTACCTGCCCGGGACCGGCTACTATCCGTCCGGACTGCCGGTGCTGCGTGAACTCATCGCCGAGCGCTACACCAGTCGCGGTGCACCGACGGATCCCGACCAGATCCTCATCACCTCCGGTGCCTTCGGGGCGGCCGCCATCGCTGTGCGCGCGCTCCTCGACGTCGAACCGCATGAGGCCAGGAATCGCGGTGCGGCGCGGTCGACATCGCGGGTGCTCATCGAAAGCCCGACCTACCCGAATGCGATCGCCACCTTGGAAGGCGCCGGGGCCTCTCTGGTGACGTACCCACTCGAATTCGGTGCCAACGGCCATCATTGGGATGTCGACGCATTGGAGCAGCTGATCCGCCAGACCCGGCCGCGCAGCGCCTACCTCATCCCCGACTTCCACAATCCGACAGGCTCACTGCTGCCTGAGGACCAGCGCCCGCAGCTGGCCGATGCGCTCAGTCGGCACCGCGTGGTCCCTGTCTTCGACGAATCGCTCATCGACCTCGGGCTGGAGGAGGATTCGCCTCCGACGCCGATGGCGTCGCTCGTTCCCGATTCGGTGACGGTGGGCAGCGTGAGCAAGATCTGCTGGGGCGGACTGCGCATCGGCTGGATGCGCATTCCCCGGCACCGCGTCGATCACTTCGCCTCTTCCCGCCTCGGACTCGACCTTGGCGCCCCGGTCCTCGAACAGCTGGTGACTGTCGAACTCATGGGCAGCCACGAGGCCATCGTCGCAGAGGCGCGGTCCCGCCTGCGGGCTGCGCGGGACAGTCTGGCCGCGCAGGTCAGAGAGTGGCTGCCGGACTGGAAGCTCGTGATCCCACCAGGCGGTATGGCGTTGTGGGCCGAACTTCCCGAGGCACGGTCCGGGGTGCTCTCGATCGCTGCGAGGAACCACGGACTCGGTCTGGTCGCGGGGCCGAACTTCGCCCCGGCGGGCGGACTCGATCGGTGGATCCGCCTGCCGTATACGGTTCCGGATGCTGAACTCGACCAGGTCGGTCCGCGGCTGGCTGCTGCGTGGAACGATGCGAAGTCGATGGCCGGACGGGGACCGTTGGGGCGGGCTCGCATCGTCGCGTGAGCATGTCCTGCAGGAAATCTGCTGCTGAGTACGATGGCACTATGGCAGACAACAGCGGACTCAATCACGATGAACAGTATGCGACGGCGATGACCGTCGAGGACTTCCGGACCAATATCGCCGAGGTGGAGCGCCGTATCGCTGCCGCGGCGGAACGCTCCGGTCGGGACCGCGCCGAGATCGAACTGCTGCCCGTGAGCAAGACCGTGCCCGAAGAGCGCATCCGACTCGCCGCAGCCGCTGGGTGTGCGAAATTGGGAGAGAACAAGGTCCAAGAGGCTCACCGGAAATCTGAGGAGATGGCCGACCTCGACATCGACTGGGCGGTGATCGGTCACCTGCAGTCGAACAAAGCCAAGTTCGTGGCGCAGTTCGCCAGCGAATTCCAAGCCCTCGACCGGCTCAAGGTCGCCAGAGCACTCGACCGCAGGCTCGAAGCCGAAGGACGCAGCCTCGACGTGTATGTGCAGGTCAACACTTCGGCCGAGGACTCGAAGTTCGGAATGCCGCCGGAAGAGCTGCCTGCGTTCCTCAAAGAGGTCCAGGCCTTCGAGACGCTCAAGGTGCAGGGTCTGATGACCCTGGCGATCTTCTCCGCCGACATCGACCGCGTCCGGCCCTGTTTTCAGACGCTGCGCACACTGCGTGACCAGGTCCGCGACACCGATCCTGACCTGCTGGGCCCAGGGCGTCTGTCGATGGGCATGTCCGGTGACTTCGAAGTCGCCATCGAAGAGGGCGCGAACTGTGTGCGCGTCGGCCAGGCGATCTTCGGCAAGCGCTCCCTGCCGGATTCCTACTACTGGCCCGACGCTCACTGACTCTCAGGGGCCGATAAGTGCACAGTTCGACCCTGCAGGTGCTGGTGTGGTTCGCCGGAGCGGTGCTCGGGGGCATTCTCGGTGTTGGGATCACCGGCTTCGCCGGCCTCGCCGAAGCGGCACTGACCCCGTGCCTCATCGCACTGCTCTTCCTCACGTTCTTGGAGCTTCCGTTCGACTCGGGTCTGCGTGCTCTTCGTGATCGTCGTTTCCTCGCACTTGTGGCCGGGATGAACTTCGTCGTCGTTCCCGCGGTCGTCGCTGGTCTCATCGCGGTCTTCGACATTGCTGATCCGATCGTGCCCGCAGTGCTCATCGTTCTGCTGTGCCCGTGCATCGACTACGTCATCGCGTTCACCCGAGCCGCCGGAGGCGCCGCCGACCAGCTGCTGATGCTCACCCCGATGCTGATGATCGCTCAGCTGCTGTTGCTGCCGGTCCTGCTGTGGGCGATCACCGGTGGGCGAATGAGCATCGATCTGCCGATTCGACCCTTGGGCGAAGCGCTGCTGCTGTTCATCGTCATTCCGCTCATCGCCGCCGTCCTGGCTCGCACCCTAGCCCGCAGACAGCCCCGGGCGGGCCGCATCGTCGAATCAGCCGCACAGCTGATGGACCCGGTGATGGCTCTGACTCTGCTAGTCATCACTGCCTCGGTCATTCCGGTGATCGCTGATTCTGCTGGGCAATTGGGCACTGCGGCGTTAGCCTTCGCAGTCTTCGCAGGCGTGATGACGGCCGCCGGGTGGATCCTCACACGCGCGACGCAGATGGCTGCAGACCAATCCCGAGCGATGATCCTGTCCGGGGTGACGCGCAATTCACTCGTCATGCTTCCCCTCGTTCGGGCGATCACCGGAGAGGGGAGCGGCCCCGCCGCAGTCGTGACCCAGACCCTCGTGGAACTGATCGTCCTGCTCATCCTCGTCCGCATTCTGCCTCGGCTGGTTCCCGCGACTGCCGTGTCCGAAAACCGCTAGTATTCCTGCGCTTCACGGCGGAGAATGGGACTATGTTCACGTTCGACCAGTGCTATCAGGCAGTCACCTCGCGTGACCGCCGGTTCGATGGCATGTTCTTCACCGCGGTGCGCACCACCGGGATCTTCTGCCGTCCCTCGTGCCCGGCGAAGACACCGAAGCGGGAGAACGTCGACTTCTTCGTCACAGCAGCTGCGGCCGCCGATGCCGGATTCCGAGCCTGCCGGCGGTGCCGCCCGGACGCCAGCCCGAATTCCCCAGAGTGGGACACTCGAGGTGACATTGTGGCTCGGGCCGTAAGGCTCATCCGTGACGGTGCCGTCGACCGCGGGGGAGTCGAAACACTGGCCGCCGAACTCGGATACAGCACACGTCAGCTCGGACGCCTCATCCATGCCGAACTCGGCGCAGGGCCTTTGGCTTTGGCCCGCACTGAACGCGTTCGGACTGCCCGAACACTTATCGAAGTCACATCGATGCCGATGAGCGACATCGCCTTCGCCGCCGGATTCTCCAGCATCCGACAGTTCAACGACACTTTCCGCGAAATGTACTCGATCAGTCCCCGTCAGCTGCGCAGCCCCGGAACCGACCAACCCGTGGCCGATGAGCTCAACCTGAGACTGGCCTATCGTCCGCCGTTCGACTTCCCACATCTGCTCGAGTACTTCGCTGTCCGAGCCGTGCCCGGGATCGAAACGGTCGCGGACGGGGCGTACACCCGTTCGCTGCGACTGCCCCATGGCCCGGCAGTGATCACCGTGCGACAAGGAGCCGGGGATTTCGTCGATTGTCGCCTCCGCCTGGCCGATACCAGAGACCTCGGCAGCGCTGTAGCCCGGACTCGCCGAACCTTCGACCTCGATGCCGACCCCGCGGCGGTGGCAGAGACTCTGCGATCCGCAGGCTTGGCCCGCCTCGTCGACGACTGGCCCGGAATCCGTTCGCCAGGGCACAGCGACCCTGTCGAACTGGCCCTGCGCACCGTACTCGGGCAGCAGATTTCGTTGGCCGCGGCGAGTACTCACTTGGGGCGACTCGTAGCAGGAGCCGGAGAACCGCTGCCGCCGGAACTTGTAGTCAACGGCGTGGACAGACTGTTCCCCACCGCCGAGGCGATCGCTGCTGTCCCCGCATCGGACTGGGCTCTGCCAGAGAGCAGGATCCGCACAATTGCAGCTCTGTCGTCGGCTTTGGCAGATGGAAGCGTGGACTTGGGGGCTGGGGCCGACCGGAATGAAGCAAGCCGGAATCTGTTGGCACTGCCGGGGATCGGCCCCTGGAGCAACGGCTATATCCGGATGCGCGCACTTGGCGACCCCGATGTCTTCGTGGACTCCGACCTCGGCGTCAAGAAGGCGATCGCCGAACTCAATGAGACCTCAGATTTCATCGGGGACTGGAAAGAGCTCTCGAAGAACTGCAGCCCGTGGCGTTCGTACCTCACCCATCTGCTGTGGGCCCATCACTCCCGCCGTGTCGAAAGGACACCCTGATATGACGACCTCGACGAACACGTCGTCTCACACTGATCCGACAACGGAACCGAGCGGAACCATCGGACTGCCGGTCGCCTCGGCGCCGGTGTATTCGACCATCATCGACACGGAGATCGGACCGGTTCTCCTCACCTCGGACGGAACCCACCTCACCGGTCTCTACCTCGACGTTTCCGAGGCGATCGATGCGCGCCTGCACAAGACGTTCGGCGTCGATCCGACACCGGCCGACGACCTCGAGATCTTCGAGCGCACGAAGGCCCAGCTGGGGGAGTACTTCGCCGGTGAGCGCACCCGGTTCGATCTGCCGTTGGCGGCGAAGGGCACCGAATTCCAGCGGCAGGTGTGGGAGGCGCTGACCCACATCCCCTTTGGCGGCACCGCCGGCTACGGAGAACTCGCCGAAATGCTGGGCCGACCCGGCGCTGCGCGAGCAGTGGGCGCGGCGAACGGCAAGAATCCGATCAGCATCATCGTCCCCTGTCACCGTGTCATCGGCGCGGACGGCTCCATGACCGGCTACGCCTGGGGCGAGGCCAACAAGCGACACCTGCTCACCCTAGAAAACTCCCTCTAATTACTACCTGACGGCGGCCCAGCAACCTCGCGCGAGGTTGCTGGGCC